>NZ_FOUE01000010.1 GCF_900114775.1 Marinobacter zhejiangensis | reverse complement strand
CCAAGATGAGATCTCCCTAAGGCCTCGAGCCTTCTTAAGAGCCGTTCAAGACCAGGACGTTGATAGGCTGGGTGTGTAAGCGCTGTGAGGCGTTGAGCTAACCAGTACTAATTGCTCGTGCGGCTTGACTATATAACACCCAAGACAATTGCGGATAACGCGAAATCGCTAAGCTCTTTCTCATCCTTACCCAGTGATCATCAGTTTTGCCTGACGACCATAGCGGTCTGGAACCACCTGATCCCATCCCGAACTCAGAAGTGAAACAGTCCTGCGCCGATGGTAGTGTGGCGTTGCCCATGTGAGAGTAGGTCATCGTCAGGCTCTTAATACCAAAACCCCAGTACAGCAATGTACTGGGGTTTTTTTATTGCCTGAAAAAAACCTGCTTTCGCCTGAAATGACAATAAATTGTCAAACGCCTTCCTTATCTCTTCTTCCTTTGTAAAAGACTGTCATTAAATCGCCAATCTATGACTCGCCGCACATCCACCGAACTGAATGCTGTTTAGAATTGGTCATTAACTGGCCACAAAAAAATATAACCGCCAGTACAGAGACGCTCCTCGACTCGCTATAACGACAACAATTGCTACGCCGCAGGTGGCGAGAGTGAGATGGTAAAGATGGATGTTAAATCATGGTTGATGGCTGCGCTGGCCGCAGGAGCTTCCTTTGGCGCATTGGCTGACCTTAAGCCAATCACGGATGAGGCATTGTCAGAAGTTACCGGACAAGCCTTTGTTTCTGTCGATCGTTACAATCACCCCGATTTGGCGGAGAACACTTCTTATACCCGGGTCAACCTTGGGATGAATATAGATATTCAAACCAATGTGGATGTGTTGGAGCTGGGACGCTATGACAGGGCCGGAGAAGATCCAGGGACGTCGGATGTACTAATCGAGGATTTCGCTCTCGGTTATATCAATAACCAGGCCTACTTTAATGCTCACCCAAGTGCTGCCCGCCAGGTTAAACCTGACGGTAGTGCCTATGCCGAAGGGGAGATCGTCCCGTTTTCAATAGAAAACCCGTTTCTTGAGTTTGCCTATGACGACATCACCCAGGAGGTGGTTGGCATTCGTCTCGGTTTTGGTGAATCAATGGGGGTTTTGTCAGGCAAGATCAGAACGTTGACCGGAAACGTCAACGTTGACATCGTCGATCACGGCGAAGGGCTTCAGGCAGCAAGCTCAGACGGCAACTTCTTCGATCAGGTGATTGTGTTGCTGACGCCACTACTTGAAGGCGACAGCCCCCTTCGTACCAAGGCTCAGTTGGTCTATGGCGAAGAAGGCGACCCGAATATTGGCTCCCTCGACCCGATTAGGGGGGAATACATCGGTATTCCTGATGGCGAAATGTTTACGCTGGAGGACGCCGACGCTTTTACGCGCTGGTCGGTCAAGAATCTGATTGGTTGGGGCTCAAGTTCCCGTATTGACGTCCCGGATTGCAGTTTCTTTAACTGCCCTGGCGGAAATATCTACGTCTATGCGGAGGACTGCCGGGTACTTGGTATCGACTCATGCTTCGATCTGGATATCTACAGTAGCTTCCCGATAGGCCAAATAGGCGAGGTGGGTGGTGAGCGCCGTATCACCGGGGCCGAAAGTGGCGCCTTCATGGCCTTTCAGACGCAGACGGTAAACTGGCTGAAGGACGTAAGCAAAGCGAACCTGACGCCGGAAGACTTTGTGCAGGCTACTGCAGGCGGTTTCTTTAATATTCCCAACGGCGTCGCAGAAGTTAACTTGAACGAAGCGTTAAATGGTATCGATCGGTATCGCTCTGAATATATAGACCGCGGACGGGGTCTTTTCTGACAGGACCAAGGTATGGCCCGAATAACAACAAATTTTATGACATCCAGGCTTGCAAGGGTACTTCCAGTACTCTGTGTGACGTTGCTGCCGGGATTGGCGAACGCGGAGCTTGAGAGCTTGACAGAGAATGAACTGTCGACGGTTTCAGGCGCCGGAATTGGCCTCGTTCTTGAGGACTTTAAGTTCGCCCATGGTACCGATATCGATAATGGTCAGGTGTTCAAGATCGGAGGTATTAAGAGCACCGATGGCCAGGACGTCGAGATTGTTGTTAATCAGCTTTACATTGCCGGGGCGGGAAGCAATTACGGAGAAACCCTGAATCCGGTCAACTTGGGTCGCCTGGTAAACCCGTTTTCCATCGATGTGGTCGATGGCAATGATCTTGGTATCACTGATAAGGCCGTGTTGAGCCTTGCCGCACCGACCAAGGTCGCGGCAACCGAAGGCTACGACTGCATGAATACTGGTGCAGTGGCGGGCAGTGGCACCTGTTCAAGCCGACCAATGACGGCGGATTTTGCTGGCGAGCGGCCGGATATTGGTCTGCAAATGAATATCACGGTGGGCTCCAACCAATCCTCTAACCTGAATATCCATGCCCAGAGCGCGGTTATTGACGGAAGCTACCTTCGATTGTGGGGCGATGATGAGCGAAATCAACTGGCTGGCCAGTTCAAACTGAACTTCTATTCTCCCGAGTTATCAATTAATTCCTGTAGCCAGGATGGCTCTACCTGTGGCTCGCGGATTCGTATGTCTGATTTTGCCCTTGAGCTGGCGTTGGGCAACGTCTATCAGCCGATGTTCATTGATGTAGATGGTGCCGGTAACTTTGTAATTGAGGTGCAGGCGATTGCCAAGCCGGCGGCCGGGAGTATTGGGTCAGACGGTCTTCGCGCTTCAAGCGATGCGGCGACCTGGGATTTTTACAACAGCTATTACAATAACCCTGAGTTCCGCAGCAATTTGAGCATTGGTAATTTCAGCGTTGGAGACCGGGATTTCGGGTCTGCCAGGGTTGAGGGAATGCTGGTTCAGTATCTGCACATACAAACCCAGGATCTTGCCCCATGACCCCTATGATGCGTTCGTATTTAAAGTACCCGTTCGGTGTGGCCGCTGTGCTGCTTTCTACTTTAGCTCAAGCCGAGCTGGCCCATCTGGACGACGAGGTTTTGTCAGGCGTTTCGGGGCAGGGGGGCATCTATCTCTCAGGTGATGTGACCATTAACGAGATGGGTGGGCCGATTCAGAACAGCTATTTTGGGGCCTGCGATGAGCCTGGAAAAAAATGTGGAGCTCGGCTGGCGTACCGCCTGAAGCAGGACGGCGGATGGTTTGTCCTGGATGATATACGCGGCAGCTTCGCGTTCGAGGGGCTGACGCTCAGGGTAAGGCATATTGATTCGGGGTTTGGTGGAGATGGTGCCCTGTTCAATCGCGATGTAGTGGAGCTGGGGCTGCCCAACGTTGTCCGCTATCAGGATGTGCAGTTCAAGCTTGCCGCGAGCAGCACTGCTCGGCCGACGGATCCCGGCTTCCAGCAAACGGACCTCCTGTCGATTGAAATGCAGGGTGATGTAACCCTGGAAGGAAACTTGCTGGTCTTCCCGACGGGGAATCCATAATGGGGGTTATCGTGAACGGACGCTATCTGAGAACCTTCGTGCTTCCACTATGGGGCGGTATCTGTGTCGTTCCCCAGGCGCTAGCTGAACTTCAGAGCCTGGAAGATTCGGTAATGTCCGGCATTAGTGGGCAAACCGGTATTACCCTGGAAATCGGCCTGAATGCCACCATTGACCAGCTCTCGTACTTCGATGATGGCAACGGCATCCACCTTGAGGATTTCCGCATCGCGTCGGCGTCAAACCCTGGCAGTGGTGCGTTTCATCGGGTTGCCATCGATATCGGCGCTGACGCCAGCCTTAACCTGGACTACCTGGTTGAGGATCGAAGGATTGAGTTTGGGGATGTGCGCTTGGCCGGTGCGCCAGGAGTAAGTATGGGCGGGATGTTCTTCGACCATACTCTTGAAGGCTTTTTCCGGCTATCGAGTGGTGGCAGTCTCAGTGGCGCCGGCTACACGTTTGACACAGCCTACACGATGACCGGCGGCCGCCTGGGTTACCGTACCAACGGCAATGAAGTGTTTCTTGATGATGTAACCCTGAGTGTCGAGGCTTTAGGGGTCACCATGGATGCGATTCCTGGTGGGCTCTTGTTCACTGCGCCTTCGATCACCGGTTCATACAATGTGGGGGCGATCCGCTATAGCAGTAACCCCCTGAACCACGGCAACAGCGTTGATGTAACCACTGGTACCGATTTGCCGAGCTACGGCAGTTTAAGTGGCGATTTCGACCTGAGTGGTGAGACTTCCATTGGTGGTGGCGGTCGCAGTGGTGAAGGTATTCATATCGATTCCCAGACCACCATTAACAGTGCCAATTTCATGTACGTTGATGACGGTAATGCGTTCGCCCTTAAGGGAATTACCGGCAATTATCGCTTCGATGACCTCCGCATTGATGTGACCACTGACTGGCAAGGACGGGAAGCCTTGGGTCTGACCCTTGGGGCGTTGGAAGGAGGCTTTAACGTCGAGCGGATCGAACTGGGGGCTGCCGGGAAGAGCTTGGGTTCCGTGAACATGAATTTCCTGTTTGAGGACCAGGTGGTCAACGGTGTGGGCTATACCAATGCAATCTACCTGCAGGGTGGCGGCCATGCCGATGCAGGCGAACAGGGCTTGCGTTTGGCTGCCCAGTGGAGCCTGGTGCCTTCGGATTTCAGTTATACCGAAGACGGAAATCGGGTCATTTTTAGTGGGCTACAGTCGTGGGGTCAGGGCGACCTGACCGTCAACGTCACCCGCGAAGAGTTGATCAGCGGCACCGAGTTTTTCGATGGCTTGCGGATTGGCTTTGAAGGCATCAAGGGGGGGTACCGGATTAATGGCCTGCGGGTTGGCGATGAGGATGCACCATTACAGGGTGGGACCGAGTTGTTGCTGGCGTTGGGCTTCTATCCGGCTTATGAGTTTGAGTTGGATGGCCACATTACCTTGGGGGCCGGCGGTGCTACTGGAGACGGCATTACAGTAAACTCTGATGTCGTGATCACCAACGGCAATGCGGCGCTCATCGCGAACCCCTACGATGAAGGCGCTGGGGAGATCGTCCAGACCGGCTTGTGGGTATCAGACCTGAATTACGACGCCCATCTGCGGAACATGACCATTGATATCACTCCGGACGGCTTTGCGATCATAAAAGGCGAGGCCTGGAGCACCATGGACATAGGCAATCTGCGCGTCGGTGATAAGGCCGATGGGGAAAGCTTTGGGCGCTTTGTTATCCAGAGTTACGAGACCGGCAGTACCATGACCATTACGCCAGGTGGTGCGGGTGCTGTGTGCGCGGGCGGGACTGGCGGAGATTCGGCGGCTTGTACCGCGTCTGGCGGCCTTTGGGAAGATCGCGGTGATGAAGGGGTAACAATCGCGATGACGCAAATCCTGGCTCGAGCGGTGAGCGATACCAAGCGTAATGCAATCACCTGGGAAGCGAATCGAACGCTCGATGGCGCCGGCAACCCGCTCAATGATACTGGTATGAAGCTGGTGCTGAACGATATCTATACCAGTGACGGTGGCGACTTCGATGGCGATGGTGTAGAAGACAACACGTTTGGTATCCAGAGCAACATTTCCGTTGATGTTTTCCAGACTCGTGTCGTCAAGAGGGACGATGGCGCGGATTCACTGGGTGTTGTGGGCGCTCGTGGCGACGAGCGCATCATGGATCCGACGGCAGCTGAGGGGTATCGATACGTGAGTTCCCCAACCGTAGCCGACATTCAGAATCGCCCGCTTGGGTTTGCGGTTCAGGCAAGGGCTCAATTCCGCGAGTTATCGATCAATAACATCGACTTGGTTCATCCCGTGGGTGGCTCGCAAACCGCCATATACGGAGTCAAAATGCAGAACTTCGATATCAACGCTAACCTCACGGCCACGCCGATGCCTTAGCAGGGCTGTGTGTGCAAAATATGATCTCCAGGCCCCGAAAGGGGCCTTTTGCGTATTCTACGTTTTGTTTTTTGTTCTGTGCTGTTGTTTAATCCGGCTTTGATTCTATCGACACATCAGGCAGTTACCATGATGAAAACCAAAGTGCTGGTCAGCTTGCTTGCGGATGGCGCGGTCCACTCTGGTGAGTCCTTGGCGCAGCAGCTGGGAATCAGTCGCACCGCCGTCTGGAAACAGGTACGGCGCGCCATGGATCAGGGGGTTCAGATCGAAACTCTGAAGGGAAAAGGGTACCGTTTGGTGGAGCGCGTAGATCTCTTGGAGCGAGGCCAGATTGAATCGGGGCTTACGGAAACGCTGCGCTCGCAGCTTGAATTACTGGTGCTGGACCAGGTTGACTCCACCAATGCGGAGGTCATGCGCCGGCGGAGCAAGCTGGGCGGGCCCTCTCTGGTGTGTATTGCAGACAGTCAAAGTGCGGGCCGAGGACGGCGGGGGCGTGTTTGGCAAAGCCCTCGTGGTGAGAATCTCTACATCAGCTTTGGTCTCGGAATACAGGGTGGCTTTGCTGCACTGGATGGGTTGAGCCTTGTATTTGGTGTGGCGCTAGCCGACATGCTGGTCGCGGAAGGCGTTGACGACATTCAGCTGAAGTGGCCCAACGATGTCTATTGGCAGGGGCGAAAGCTGGCCGGCATTCTGATTGAATTGCAGGGCGAGTTCCAGGAAGGCGAAGTTCAAGTGGTGGCCGGCATGGGGATGAATGTCCATATGCGCTCGGTAGACGGCGTTGATCAACCCTGGGTTAGTCTGTCTCAGTTGATGCCGGAGCGGCGCTGGAGTCGTAATGACATTGCTGCACAACTTATAGCCTCTGTTCTTTCAGCTCATGCGGACTTTCAGCAGCGGGGGTTTGCAGCTTTCAGAGAGCGCTGGATGGCGCGGGATATGTTTGCCGGGAAATCGTTGATCGCGACCCAGGGTGGCCTGGAAGGTACGGGGAGAGGGATTGCGGCAGATGGGAGCTACTTGCTGGAGGTCAGTAGTGGGGAGCTCATGCCTGTTCGGGCAGGCGAAATCAGTCTTCGGGTTGCGTCATGATCCTGTTGGTTGACATGGGGAATACCCGGGTAAAGTGGCAGGTTCGGGCTGGTGGTCGGGTCGTCGCCGCTGGTATTGACGGGATTGCTGAACCGGCCTTGTTTTCGGGTGCTGCGCCCTTTGCAGCAAAAATCGTGAACGTTGCGGTATCAACGGTAGCCTCGGAGCAGCGCCGCCTGGAGTTGGTCGAGCGGCTATCGGGAGTGGTCCAGGTTCCAGTCGAGTTTTTCTGGAGTGAGCCTGATCGGGCAGGCTTAACGAATGCGTATGCAGATCCGGCCCGGATGGGGGCAGATCGCTGGCACGCAATGTATGGCGCCTGGCGCCGAAGTGATACGGGGTTTTTGGTCGTTGATGCCGGCAGTGCCATAACGGTTGATTTTGTGACGACAGGGGGAGTGCATGCCGGTGGCTATATTCTGGCAGGGAAAAACATGATGCTGCGAGGGTTGGCCAAGGATACGGCTCGTGTTGACTATAGTGTGGCGGGAGGGCGAAGCCTGTCGCCAGGTCAGGACACGACCGAGTGTGTATTTCATGGAGTGGAATGGTTCTGGCGGGCTATAGCTGAGCGCCTGAACCGAGAGGCCAAAGATCGTAAGCTGGGATCTGTGTTTGTAACGGGGGGCGACGGAGAGTCACTGTTGGCTCATGGCCTTAACGCTGTTCACTGTCCCGACTTAGTGCTTGAGGGGCTGGATGCCATTGCCTGTGAAGTAAGTGCATCATGAAACGTGTAGCGTACCTGTTAGTGGTTTTAAATCTTGCTCTGTTGGGGTATTTCGCGACCAAGCCCGCCGATCGTTTGGTGTCGGATGGGGGCGGGGCGGGACGTCTACCTCGTGTTGCCGAGCTGGCGCTATTGCCGGCAAATGACCGAGCAGGTCAGGCGCTGGATCGTGAAATGGAGGTGGAAGATGGGCGTCAGGGCGACGAGGAGGTGCTGGCCGTCAGCAGTTTCGAGGCAAGCCCGGTGCCTTCAATCGAAGAGCGCTACTGTTTCAGGGTTAGCGGATTCGATACCCGCCAAGATGCGGAAAGTGCGATTTCGGGCCTGCCTCAGAGCGTCGTCGATTTGGGTGTTGAAATAGTAGAGAATTTGCAGGAACTTCCACCATTTCATTGGGTTATAATACCTCCGCGTTCGACCCGGGAGGAGGCTTTGGAGCTTTTTCGTGAGGTCCGGCAGCGGGGAGTGGATGCCTATCTGGTGACCGAAGGCGTGCAGGAAAATGCCATATCACTGGGGCTTTTTGAGTCCCGCGAGGCCGCGGAGCAGGTTATGCGGCAAAGAAATTCACAGAATATTAACGCAGTACTAGCGTTGTTCCCCCGAAATCAGATACGATACGCGCTCGTTTTTGAGGCAGCCTATCTTCCTGGTTCTCAGGAGATGGTGGCGGAGCTGGCGGATTTGAATCGCCGATTTGATTCGGTTGAAATTAATGGTTGCGAAAGTATTGCAACCCCAGAAAAAAATCCGTAGTATACCGCCCTCGCTGACGAGGCGATCGTGAGCTGGCGTAGCTCAGTTGGTAGAGCAGCTGACTTGTAATCAGCAGGTCGGGGGTTCGATTCCGTCCGCCAGCTCCATTTAAGTTTTAAGCAGCTTCGCGTAAGCGGGGTTGTTCGGGAGGGGTTCCCGAGTGGCCAAAGGGATCAGACTGTAAATCTGACGGCTTCGCCTTCGCAGGTTCGAATCCTGCCCCCTCCACCACTTATTGCTTGCGGGCATCGTATAGTGGCTATTACCTCAGCCTTCCAAGCTGATGACGCGGGTTCGATTCCCGCTGCCCGCTCCAGTTTGTAGTGTTAATGCTCATGTAGCTCAGTCGGTAGAGCACATCCTTGGTAAGGATGAGGTCACCGGTTCAATTCCGGTCATGAGCTCCATTATTTGTCCGGTCAACGTTTCGGTCATGGTTGATTAGGGAGATTGGTCGAATGTCCAAAGAAAAATTTGAACGTAATAAGCCGCACGTCAACGTTGGAACCATCGGTCACGTTGACCATGGTAAGACCACTCTGACGGCTGCTCTGACTCGTGTATGTCACGAAGTATGGGGTACTGGTTCTGCGAGCGCCTTCGACCAGATCGATAACGCTCCTGAAGAGCGTGCGCGTGGTATCACCATTGCGACCTCTCACGTAGAGTACGATTCTCCGATTCGTCACTACGCCCACGTTGACTGCCCGGGCCACGCCGATTATGTGAAGAACATGATCACTGGTGCGGCTCAGATGGATGGCGCAATCCTGGTTTGTTCCGCAGCTGACGG
>NZ_FOUE01000002.1:397856-990617 GCF_900114775.1 Marinobacter zhejiangensis | reverse complement strand
CTGGCCATTGCGCAGGATCTTGATCATCAGGTCGGTGCCGATGTTGCCCGAGCCGATGATGGCGGCTTTCAGTTTCTTGCTCATAACCTGTTCCTCATCATTCTTGTTGTGATGAACCCGTGCTCAGGAGAAGCGGACCGACGCGCTGCCCATGCCGCCGATGTCCACCCGCATATAGTCACCAGCCTTGACCGGTTCCAGCGGTACCAGCGACCCCGACAGGATCACCTCACCGGCCTTCAGGGAAATACCGAATTTGCCCAGGGTGTTGGCGAGCCAGGTCACACAGTTCACCGGCGACCCCAGCGCCGCGGCGCCAGCACCGGTACTCAGGACGCGACCGTTCTTTTCAACCACCATGCCGCAGGTCACCAGGTCGACCTTGCGCGGTGAAATCGCCTGGTCACCCAACACAAACAGGCCGCAGGAGGCGTTGTCGGCGATGGTGTCCTGGATCGCGATCTGCCAGTCCTGTATCCGCGAATCGACGATTTCGAAACAGGGCATGACACATTCGGTGGCCGCCAGCACATCGGCGTTGGTGATCCCCGGGCCGGTCAGGTCCTTTTTCAGGATGAAGGCAATTTCGCCCTCTGCCCGGGGCGCGATCAGCCGGTCGCTGATGGGCACCACCTCACCGCTGTTGAACACCATGTCGTCGGTCAGGTAACCAAAATCCGGCTGGTGCACGTTGAGCATGTTCTGCACCGCCTTGCTGGTGACGCCGATCTTCTTGCCGATGACCGAGGCACCATCCGCCAGCCGGCGTTCCAGCATGCGCAGGGAGATGTGGTAGGCGTCGTCAATGGTGATGTCTTCACCCCGGCTGGTCAGCGGCGACACCGCCTCGCGCTTGATCATGGCCTGGTAGAGCTCGTCGCCGAGCGCCTGGATTCTTGCGTGTTCCATAGTCTTTCCCTGCCGATTAGAGTTTGATACAGACGTTCTTCATTTCGGTGTAGAACTCCAGTGAGTGCACCCCACCCTCGCGCCCAACGCCGGATTGCTTGCTGCCACCAAACGGCGTGCGCAAATCCCGCAGGAACCAGCTGTTCACCCAGACAATCCCGGCCTCGATCTGGCCAGCCACACGATGGGCCCGGCTCACATTCTCGGTCCACACTGCTGAGGCCAGGCCATAGGGCAAGCTGTTGGCCAGCTCGATGGCTTCCTCTTCGGTATCGAACGGACGGATATGGCAACAGGGCCCAAAGATCTCGTCGGTGACCACCGCCGAATCGTCCGCCAGCCCCGTCCAGATGGTGGGCTGAACCCAGGCGCCGCCGGCCAGCTCGGCAGGCATATCAGGCACGCCACCCCCGGTGACGACGGTGGCGCCGTCATCAACCGCTTTCTGGTAATAGGACAGCACCTTTTCCCGATGCTTCAGGCTCACCAGCGGGCCCATATTGGCTTCGCTGTCATCTGGCGGCCCGATCTTGAGCCCTTCGGCTGCGGCCTTCAGACGGGTCACAAACTCATCGAAGATGGCACGTTCGACATACACCCGTTCGGTGCCCAGGCAGACCTGCCCGCAGTTGGCGAAGGCGGAACGCATGGTGCCCTCAATGGCCTTGTCCATATCGCAATCCGCAAACACCAGGCCGGCGTTCTTGCCGCCCAGTTCCAGGGAGATATCGCGGATACCCCGGGCGGCCGCTTTCATAATGACCTCGCCGGTGCCGGTCTCGCCGGTAAAGGTGAAACCGTCGACATCCGGGTGCTCGGTCAGGAAGGCACCGGCGGAATCGCCGCCGAAGCCGTGAACCACGTTGTAGACACCGTCCGGCACTCCGGCGTCCTTCATCACTTCGCCCAGGAGTGCAGTGGTGGTGGGGGTCTCCTCGGACGGCTTGACCACCACGGTGTTGCCACAGGCCAGCGCCGGCCCCACCTTCCAGGTCATCAGCAACAGCGGCAGGTTCCAGGGGCTGATCACGCCAATGACCCCTTTGGGGCGGCGCACAGCGTAGTTCAGCGCGCCGGTGCCATCCGGCGTCGGCATTTCAAACGATTCCGTGGGCACGTTCTTGATCATGTCCGCGAAGACCTTGAAGTTGGCCGCGCCCCGGGGAATGTCGATGTGGCTGGCCAGGGACTTGGGCTTGCCGGTGTCCAGGCACTCCGCTTCCAGGAACTCGTCAAAGCGGGCGTTAATGCCGTCCGCGACCTTATGCAGGATCTGGGTGCGCTGCTCCAGGGTCATCTTGCCCCAGGGGCCACGCAAGGCGGCCTTCGCGGCCTGCACAGCGGCGTCAACTTCTTCGCGGCCCGCCTCGTGTACCTTGCTGATCACCCGGCCATTGGCCGGATTGATGTTGTCGAACAGTTTGCCGCTGGCAGAGCCGACGTATTGCCCGTTGATGTAATGTTTGATGTCGTTCATTGCTGCTAGGTCCTGTTGCGTCGGAGGCGGATCAGGTCAGTACGGTCAGGAAGCGCTCGTTAAGCTGGCGATCATGATAGAAAATCGCCTTACCCAATTCGTCCGCATCCCATGTAACCGGAGGATGGTCTGGGTAGTGGTAATCGCCACCTGCAAATACTTCGTTTCGGTTACCGGAAGGGTCAAAGAAATAAATGGTTTGTCCATGGGTGAGACCGTGACGCGTTGGACCGATGTCGATAGCGGTATCCGTCATCGACAGCAAATCGGCTGCCCGCAAAACATCGTGCCAAGTTTCAAGAAAGAACGAGGCATGATGGAATTTGTCTGGTTCGTCGTTATGAATGAAGGCGACATCGTGGGCCTTCATCCCAACTGTCAGGAACTGGGCCACCCTCGTACCATCGGGAGCGACGACCTGTTCGGCCAGGTCGAATCCCAACACGCTACTAAAAAGGTCCAGGGTCTCAGGAAGGTTTGGCCCATACAGAAGGCAGTGGTCAAATCGCGAAGCACGCATTCCACTCAAGCCTCTGGGCCAGGCTTCTGGATTGTGGTCCCCAACCCCCCACTTTCCCGTCTGCTCCTTAGTCGCGAACAGCTCGAACAAATGACCTGTCGGCGCTCTGAATTGAACGCGTCGGCCACAATCCTTTAAATCTCCCTCCGGAATATCTTCCACCTCACAACCGCGCGCCAAAAGCTCTTTCCTAAGCTCCTCGACAACTTCCTCACTTGTGCACTTGAACCCCATAAAATCCATACCAGGCTCATAGGACTCTCGTAATATGACGGAATATTTATCAACCTCCGTCCAGGCCTTCAGATATACACGGCCTTCCTGATCCCGATCCATTTCAATCAAACCCATCAACTCAACGTAGTGCTTGACCGCTTCATTAAGGTCAAGCACTCGAATTTGAACGTGTCCTGGACGCATTACACCTTTCTTCATGACATCACCTATTTGTTGTATTTACATTGAATGTCAGATCACTTTTTGGATAACAACGGCAGGCGAGAACCTTACCGTTCAGCTTGTCGAGTTCTGAAACATGCTTCTTACTCATTTTCCCAAGCTCGTATTCGCCGCTTAACACCTGCACTTTGCAAAGCCCACACCCTCCTCCTTTACAGCCAATTTTTGGCAACATAAAACAGGACCTCTCCATCGACCTCAGCAGGCTTTCATCTTCCCTGAGCGTTATCTCACTTCCACTGGTTACCTCCAATGCTACTAACACGCTCATCAAAACCTCTGGAAATGTGATTAACCAAAATATAACCGTGAAAAATTAAGGATAATAAAAAATAAAACAACAGAACCGCAAAAATTAACCAAAACATAAAGCCAATTAAATCACAGGAATTAACCCTAAACCCAATGCCCGAAATTTAAATATTCCCTAACAGTACCTATCGAAAATGAGTTGTTCCTGAGGAAAACCACTCTCAAAAAGCGACTTCTCAAGACTGGCGGTCATCACCGGTGGTCCTGCACAGTAAATGTCATAACTCCCCAGATTCTCTTTAAAAAGAGATAAAAGCACATCATGCAGAAATCCTGTGATTGTATAACTAGACTCAGAGTAGACTGATGCCACGGGGTAATATTCAATCAGCCCTTTCCTATCACCTACCAAATTCCTAAATTCATCCAGGGGAAGCAGGTCGGCATCTGTCTTACCCCCAAAAAGAAAATGCAGCCTAGACTCCTGATTACTCGAAATATGCTCGCGGGCTATTGACAGCATTGGTGCTAAACCCGATCCCCCAGCAATACATATTTTATCCCTTTCGTTATACCGGTAATGGGCGATTCCATAAGGCCCATCCAAAGCAATGGCATCACCATGGGACAGGGCCCGCTCTGAGAAAAGATAATCAGAGACACCCCCGTTTTTCATATTTTTAATCATGAATTCAAGAACACCATCCTTAGGGAGGTTGGACATTGAATATGCCCTTTTACCTAAACCTGGAATGGTCAAAATTGAATATTGACCCGGGATGAATTCCTTGGTTTTTTCTACCTTAAATGAAAACGCTGAAATATCATGGGTTATGGGATTTATCGAAATAAGGTTCGCAGCCTGCTCGGATGGCGAATACTTGGGAATGTATTCGTCGGACAACATCACTTTTATTTCGACGTCACCAATCGGGGTGCACTGGCAACCCAGCAATCTATTTTTCCGTGTATCCCTTTCTGTAATCGCTGGCGCTTCCGGATATAGGTTTTCGAACTCGCCATCCAATGTCGTGAACTTGCAGGTCCCACAGGATCCCGAATTACATTCATAAGGAAAACCAAGACCACTTCTCAATGCAGCTCTAGCAATAGTCTCATTATCACCACACTCAAACTCTTCACCTGTATGTACTTTTACAATAGCCATGTTAGATCACCATATATAGCTTTCCTTCAACCACTCTGGCCTCATAAGTTCTAACAGGAACAGTACAAGGAGCGGCGGTCGGCTCTCCTGTCATGAAATTAAAAGCACCAGCATGGAAGGGGCACTCCACCTCACAACCATCTACATCTCCGTCGCACAACGATGCATTACCGTGAGAGCATTTATCATCGATCACGAAAAATTTATCGTCGTACTTAAATACGGCCAGAGCGGGAAAGTTTGGCAACTCCACTCGGAACCCTTCCCCCTCCACCGGTTCCGAGGCATCACAAAGAAAAGCCAGGTCATTTTTTTCAGCTGCTTCCGTCATAGCTAGAAACCTAATTAAAATTGAATCTATTTGGATACTGGCTCTGGAGAAATATCGTTAGATCCAGTCGATCAATGAGCCAGGTTTTGTTTATCCTCGACAACGCCGCCTCATAGACCCCGGCCATTATGGAGTCATGATTCCCGGAGCTTTCATTTATTGTCGAAAGTTCCCACAGAGCCCACTTGGCCTCTGCCACCCTGTTGTCTTCAGATATCTGTATGAATGGAGTAGCCATGGCATGAAAACTCCAGAGAATCTTTTTCTCTGCTATTCCCCTGAGTCCCGCCTGAATCCCAGAGCGCCCATGAAACTCACCAAATCCGTGGCAGCGCCATACCGCCTCCTCAGAAAACAGCGGCCCAAGAACCTCAGGGTCATTCATGCGATCCGCGCCAAACCCATATTTGGCGATCAGATTCCTTATTTCCTCAAAGGAGTAAAGCCGTTCAAAATTGGCGGTTGTACTGCTCATACCATGGCTACCTTATTTAATTACACATTCACTGTGTTGCCATGCTCCGCAACAAACCTTGCTTCCTCAAACGCGTAGGGCACACCGGAGTCACCGCCATACAACTCAACATGGGGAGCAATTTCTGCGAGGCTCAAAGCCATCCAGTAGAGCGGCTGATCGCTTTTAGGCAACTGGCCATATGGGTGGTTGTCCAGATACTGGAGCACCTCCTCCATCCTCGGCATGATGTGATCATAAAACGCCTTAAGTTCTGCAGGGGTTGAGGTAATCCTCTGTTTTTGACGCTCGTTTTCAGTGGGCTTCGCCCACTTTTCGACGAAACTCTCGAGTTCACTGAACTGATTCGGCAATGTATTTGTCATTATTTACTTCCCATTCACTTAAGATATTTTTCAAGAACGTGGTAACCGTGGCGCAATAGAATTTCTTCGTCCTGAAGATGCATTACATCTTTTGATCCTGACTCCAATGCGTCCTGGGTGTCTTCCATCGTCGCCGTATCTTCAAGCCAGGCATTCCGCTGGAGCGTTACCGCAAACTGCTGCGCCCACCTTTCTGAATAGGTGTTAACTTTCGGAAGGTAATATTTCCCCTCCCAGCGAGTTTTATTCGGTCCCATAGGCCAGAACTGATGGGTAAACCACAAACCTTCACTGATATGAACAAGGATATTTGGGAAGAAAACCGTCAATTCGAACGCAAAATCCTTTCGATTGCTCGGATTTACAGATTCGGGCAACATGGACTTCTCTTTATAATTGACAAGAGATGCCCCGGTAATCGAAGTTGCTAATGCAGCTGCAGGTTCGGGCTTTGCGTTGTTGGTAAGGCATACCGCCGCAGTTCGGTGATCACCAAGAAGTTGAAGGTCCTGGAGTCCCGAGCCAAAAACATTTGGGAATGAGCCCGCGTGGATGGTCGCAACATGGTATGCCTCCGCGAATGCGTCGTGGGCAACCTTCCAGTTACAATTGAGTTCTGTGTTATAGGCAAACACATCTTCCATCTTTCCAAATGGAAAACCCGCCAAGTGTTTGCCCATGTCACCCAAGTATTCTTCAACGGACTGGGTTCCCTCGCTGTCCAGATTAACGAAGATAAATCCCTCCCAGACTTCTGTTCTGATTTTCGTTAATCCATTGTCCTCTCTCGCAAAACAAGGATGGAAGTTGCCTTCTTCCGGCACATCAACCAGATCCCCCTTTGCGTCATACACCCAACCATGGAATCGACAGGTAACGACGGCAGCCTTACTGTTACCAAAAGTTTCGTCCCCGCCCGTTTCAACAACAACCTTATTTCCACGATGGGAACAGGTATTGTGGAAACCGCGGATCACATCGTCCTTTCCCCTGATCAAAATTACCGATGTTTTCGCGAAATCCAGTTTTTTAACTTTGTAATCGCCTTTCTTTGGGATCTCCTCTACCCGACCAACCTTGAGCCAGGTTTTCTTATAAACCTTTTCAACCTCTTCCTCATAAGCGTCACTTGAAACATACGGTGCCACCGGAATAGGGTCGCTACCAAGTTCCGGGTATTTATTCGCCCAACGCAGTGCTACAGCTTCGGTCATTTTTATTCTCCTTTTACAAGTCGTATTTTTCGCGTACAAGGTGCCCAATACCCATCCGATCCAAAATGGTCATTGGGCACATAAAGGTCACTCGTACTACACCTGGCAACCGGCTTATTTCGATCGAGCCGGCGATGGTTGCACGGTTCAATATTTCTTCGTATGGAAGCCCCGTTGTCCTCGCCGCACGTTGAAGGCCTATTTCCGTGGCCTCATTCAAGTGCTCGCCCGAAGCAACAAACGTTATTGGTGCACTTTCTTCGATGTAGTCCTGGCCCCAATGCGCCGCAAGAGTCTTGACGCACTCTTTCTGCTGTTTGGACATTGGCCTTGCCATTTCCGGCAAATCTTCAAGATTCTGCAGAAGAATCGGACCCTCAATTGTGAGGTTCTTAATCACCTCTACCGTCAGCTCGGTCTGGCCAGAGACGTCAGTTGCATGACCGGCAATCTCACCATTACCCTGCTGGGCATGCATATCTCCCATATATATGCCTGCGCCTTTTACCTTTACCGGACAGATAAGTATTGCGCCCTCTCGAACAGAGTTCGTATCCATATGCCCGTCGGTTTTCGCGTCATCCAGTTCAGCTTTGGTCACCCCGTATTGGTGCGGGGCGCCCACCAGGAATTTCCCGAAATCAGCACAATTGTGTGAATCAGGCAAATCTCTTGAAGGGGTTGTGCCGATGTTGCCGAGAAACGGCTTCATGTGTGCGGGAACGCCCGGCATATCCGCTCGGGCAAGCGCGAGAATTGAATGCTGTGCGGACAGCTCCGGTAAGTTCGACATTTCACCAGCTGTCCCGGCCAACTTATCCGCAATTTTCTGACTCACCGTAAGGCTGACTTTATTTTTTTCGTCAAGAACGATCACATAACCATTTTTGAATCGGAAAGCGCTAACCTCAGAACCACAGACATCGCACCGGATTGCGTCGCCCCCAATTCCTTCAACATGGCTCGCCGGATGTTCTGTCCCGCATTCAGAACAGTACTTCGCCACGAAGGGGTCGCCGTGGTAACGCCCTTCCACAAACTCCATGACACCGGAGGATGTTGCAAAGGATGTGACCTTCATTTTGGTGATCTTAAGGGCCACGGCATCGCCGACTTCGGCCCCTTCTACCGCCACCGGCAAGGTAACCTCATGGCCTCCCTGAAATGCCGGAGTTATCATCGGTCCCCAGCAACCGGGAGGCGTACCTGTAGTAATTTTTCCGCCATCCCGGACAGGTCCCAACATCTCTCGGCTAGGACCAATTATTCCGCCGGAATATTCGTTCACGGATATATGATCCAAAGGTTCAGAAATAACTGATGAATGCGCTTTCGTTGTATCGCTCATATGCAACGCTCCATGACCTACGTTTGCTTTCGCTACAACGTCTATGCTCGGCCTTTTCGGCGATACGAGCCACTAGGGCGAACTAATAAATCGCCTAATGGTTAACACCTACTCGATGGAGGTTGGCAACGTCTCTTTATGGTTTCTTGACTGGGGTCGGTCGAATTTCTGTATATCTAAACGAATAATCGATCACTAAAATTAAACGACGCTTTATTTTTTAAAAAATCCGACGGAAATCGGCATTAAAATACCAGGCACAAGAGGATGGGAGCTTAAGATCCAAAAGGGGAAGTAATATTTCAAAAAAGGAGGCAATTAATTATATCAAGAATTACAAAATATAGCTCAAGCTATACCATTAAAACATAAAATAAATTTAAATCAGGTAGGCTATGGGATTATTTATTTTTTTCTGCATCCCTCAAAATGGGCAACACGAAGCTAGCCTTAGTTCCCCTGACACCATCCTGCCGATCTCCAATTTTCAATGTTCCGCGATGTGATTTCACGATCTTTCGGCACAACGACAGGCCTAACCCAAGCCCCCCTTCCTTCGTTGTATAAAAAGACTTATCAAAGTGGTCTTCCTTAAGGTATTCAGGCACCCCGCCCCCTTGATCGAGCACTGAGATTTCAACGGCAGCATCAGTCAAACAACATACGGAAATTGAAAGCACTTTTTCGGAATTTTCATTATCAGACATTGAATCCAAGGAGTTAGCAACTAGGTTTGATATAACCTGCTGAATTAGAATAACATCACAAAACACTTTGACATCGCAAATGATATCGATGTTACATCTTGCAAGCGAATTCTGGATTTGCACTTTGATTATTTCGTATGCACTTTCCACAACTTCACGTACCGATACAGAACGGGGGCTTTGTTGTCGATTTTTGGTGAAGTTACGAACTACGGCAACGACTTTTCCAGCGCGCTCCAGCTCCTTTTGAGCCATCTCCATGCCCCACAGTACATCTTTCCGGGAATACTCTTCTCGATTTAATCGATTTCTGCATCCCGCAAAATAGTTGACGGCGGCGCACAGTGGCTGATTTAACTCGTGGGCGATAGCAGCGGAAACCTCTCCCGCCAAAGAAAGTCTTGCCAGGTGATTGAGGTCCTGATCTCTCTGTCGGTATTCCTCTTCTCTTTTCAATCGATCTGTTACATCCCTGAAATTTATTATTACGTAATTAAAATTCTTACTTCCAAGGAAGTTTTTATAATTTGCCTCATGATTTCTCCACCCCCCATTAACATGCCTAAGCCTGAAAGAAATCGTTCCACTAAAAAACGATTTATCGCTATTTTCTATCATAGCCCTCAGGACATTTTTTAGTCCCGGAGTATCCGACGGATGAATAAAATCGAAAATCAGCCTTCCCTTAATTAAAGAGGCCGGCCTTCCTGTAATAGATTTTACAGACTCACTAACGAACTCAACTATTCCATCCGAATTAATCAGAGCAATCCCATCCGATGAGACGCTCAGCAGCCTTTTGAAATATTTATTTTTAGCCCTTAATTGCTGTTCCGCCTCTTTCCTATCCGATATATCTCGGGCCATGGCTAAAACGAGGCCGCTTGTCTTCCCACCAAGGCGTTTAAGGTTACACTCTACCGGACGAAATGTTCCATCCGGCCTGACAATTTCCCACTCAAACGTCAGAAGAGTATTTTCAAAATAGGCCTTGCGAATAACCTCAACCGCTTTTTCATGGTTATAACTTTCGTTACCCCGAGCCAAGTCTCCAACTTTACAGCCGATTAAATTATCTCTACCGCACCCATAGAGCTGGCAAGCCATTTTGTTTACTTCTATAACATCGCCGGTCTCTGCGCAATGGATTATCATCGCATCATTTGCGTATTCGAATATTTCCCTATATTCAAACACTTTAGAATTAAGAGCCCCACCCGCCATAACCACCTCTATATAAGCTCGCAATAAACCTTGGTCAATTCAGCGATAGACCTCAATCCCAGCTTTTTCCTTATATTTGCCCGGTGCACTTCGACAGTTTTATAACTAATGCTTAACTTTCTGGCGATCTCTTTACTTGAGAGCCCGTCAGTGACCCGCCTTAGGATTTCACGCTCACGATCAGATAGTTTTGAGATTTTCTCTGTTGCCTCCAATGTGGTTTCTGACAACTCGCGCTTAGCGAGGCTTTTCCGAATTGCCTGATTGATCTTGTCGACTAAGACCTGGTCGTTGATTGGCTTTTGAAGAAAATCATCCGCGCCATCTTTTATGGCCGATACAGCCTGAGGAATATCACCGTGACCCGACAGAAAAATAATTGGTAGGTTAAAATTTAGAGCCTTCAACTCCTTCTGGAGCTCGAACCCCCCCATCACAGGCATTCTTATATCCAGGATGACACAGCCAACACTGGAGACACCATTAGCCCTGAAGTCATCCAGAAAGTCTTGACCATTCCTATAGACCGAAACCTCGTACCCCAGAGGTTCTATTAACCATTTCAATGAGTTGGCAACCGATTCATCATCGTCCACCACATACACGACGTATGTCATATCTCCCCCAAACCTGCTAGCCAAGGATCAGCGCCAACCAAACGACAGGCGACCTAAAACATCCCTGATGCAAGCAATCCAATTATTGTAATTCTTGGGAACAACCTTAAAGCTGACCGTTCAACTATACTGCGTCATTCGACTGGAAGTCGACGATCGCACCACCCGGAATCGGCCTCAGGGGTTCTCAAGGCCGATTCGGGTAGTCAACGGGCTCAGAACAACGTTAGCCTCACACCCACTCGGGCAATCGATTGACTTTCGTCTCCCGATGCAGCAGAAACCGCCGCGATCCTTGCATTCGTTTCATCATCACCATCAGTATCTTGATAGACAACGGTCCCATATAGATCAACATGTTGCGATGCATGGTAGAGCAACGTCGCACCGATCTGGTGCGCCTTTCGGTTCAACAACGCGTCATTACCGTCCATCAACTGATAGTTGAGATAGCCTGAAAGCTTATCGCCAAGCGAGACAAAACTACCTAGGGCGTAGACGTCGATCTCCCCCCCCAAGGTCCGGTTTTCAGTTTTGGTGTACATGAAGTCCAACGTGTGAGCCCCAATATCGTAGGCAAGTCCCGCCCCAATATTCGCTATATCGCTACCCAGGCCAAGAAAATTATTACTCCTTGTGTACGCAGCAGCGAATTTCACCGGCCCAGCACCGTAGTTTACTCCGGAGCTAAAGGTCTCCGAATCAGTCCGGTCGCCGCCCTCGCCGGCATAGTCCACACCATCGCCACCATAGAGCACGCCTGCGCTAAAACCATTGATCTCCGGCGTTGTATACTTCAATGAGTCCTCGACCCGAAAGGCGCCACTTACTCGGTTGAAGTCAAGATGAAGAACTGTTGGTACGCCTGGAGGGTAGCCCCCCGGAATTAAGAGGTTATCAAATGGGCCTTGTTGCATTTGATGCAGGCTAACCATCGGGAGATTTCGCCCCCACCTTTTCTGGGCCAGCGATTCGAACATGAATTCATATTGCTTTCCCGCAGTAATAGTCCCGTAGGGAGCCTGGACACCTAACCACGCTTCCCGACTGAACAAACCGTCACCAATGGTCTTGCCATCCTCCAGGCCAAACTGGTTTTGCAACTTGAAGACGACCCCATAATTTTCTCCGTACATGTAGCTCCCGCCAATTCCGATCAAGTTCGGAGACTGCATTCCGGACTGAAAATCAGTTTCAGAGTCGCCTGCGATATCATCAGCATAGGTGTATCCGCCATCAATAATAATTAGCCCATTTAATGTTAAATTTTCGCTGCTGTAGCTTAGATACGGCTCTGCTGAAGCACCAGTGGTAATAAAAAAAGAGATAAAACAGATAATTTTTCTCACAATACACTCCAAATTATTATTTTGCTGATACCAAGTTAATTTCACGCCGACCTTTCATCAACCAACACAGCGACGGATACAAAATAAAAGTCACGACCACCGAGGTGACAAATTCAATCTGGATAAAATCCTGAAGAACGTGACGGGAAACCACGTAAGAGACAAATACAGTAATGACGCCAGGCCAATGGTAATCTGACCGAACCACTTTCTCAGAACGCCATCTAGATACGAGATAAAAATCCGATATTATTATCGTAGAAATACAAGTCGTAAGAACGCCCAGGGTAGTAATGAAGCTGCTAAACCAGTCCAATATAGAAATATAGATCATTAGACATGCAAGGATATTGGCGAACACAACAAAAACCACTCGCCCTGGCCTCCAGTCAAAGATAACGTCAAATATGTTAGTCAGGGAGAGCGAAGAACTATATGTATTTAAAACCTGGGCTTTGCCTTGAGCAAGGAAAAGCAATATAGCACCTACGGTACCACCGAACACAATAAACGCAGCCGCCACGCTGTGCGGAGAATTTAGCACATTGTTTTGCGCTTCTTCGGGACTCATGCCTTGGGCGACATAGTAATCCACCAAGTGCGTGGTTCCGGCATACATAACTGACGCGCCAATCACCAGCATGATGACATTCATGAACAGGTTTCCCAGCCCTGCTGCTATACCAATGTCTCTTGTGCTTTTTGAATACCGCCCAAGATCTGCATCAATTAACGCTAAGGCACCCGCCGCACCAATCATTACGTTAAAACAGAAGACATATTTCCCTACATCCGATTCTGCCCCGAGGGCAGCTAATGCTTCTGGCGGCAGTTGCGCACCAAAATTAAACACATCAACCCATGACTGCCCGGAACTTTGGATAACCTCTACCATGAGGTAGAGAAGAATTGCTATAAATGCGAGCAGAGTTATAGATGCAAAAGCGGTTACCTGCTTAAACCCATAAGCAGTAAGCAATATCCAGGAAACAGTGAGAACAGAGTAAAAACCAAACCTCAGACTCTCCGAATCGGGCTGATTAGACCAAAAAAGGAATCCTTTATATAAAAGCACATTTTCTAGGGCTATAAATCCAATAATCATAAACCCGAATACTAACGCTACGATTGTGGACCCTTTCCTCCCAAAACCATGGTATCGAGCAAGGACGGAGCTCGAAAGACCGGTTTTATAGGCAACATTTCCAACAGCCCACCCCAGCAAACCGCCTATAATTGCAACGCCTACCCCGGATATCACACCAATCCAGAACCCCGCAACAAAAGTGGCTAAGGCCCCAACAAATAGCTGAACCAGAGTAGTTACAATTCCAGTTGTTCCCCAAGTTAGCTTTATCCAGCTTTGCCTTTCAGAATCAGGAACTGATTCCAGCGCATGATCGTCAGTATTATTCGTTATATTGCTCATTTTACCCCTCATTTTTTTGATGGTTGTTTAGGAGTTCTCAGCAATATTCGTTGCAAATGCTAATTTTGAGCAATTGGGGTGTTGATTTAACTGGTAAGTGCTACTACTTAAGCCCGTCAGCGCAGAAAAACACTCAATTGAAGGCTCCGAAAACAGGCATCAAGGAAGGAATGCACCCACGCAAAGCTCGGATGGTGTGAAGCCAGTTTTAAAAAAAATTCAACCCACCGCCATTCTCGAACCAAAACATTTCGAACGCCCAAGGACTTAAGCCGGAGAGTGAATATCGTATTTTGGGGAGGCAAACTGACAGCTAACTGATCAAGCCCAGGGCTATCCATAGCGCTGCATGACTGCACTTGACCAAATCAGAGAGGACCATCGTTAATTCGGGCGATAGGCGCATCGGCCAGCGCCTGAACTCCCCAACCATATCGATGGCGAGTCATAACATATCTAAACCCTAAAGATCTTCTACACCCAAAGACCTTACCGCTGAAGTTGATTCACGAGCCGAAAGCCCGACACACAAAACTGCGGCCACCATGGCAGTTACACCAGCGAACAGGAACAGATCACCAAACCCTTGAAGGTATACTGAAGCAGCCGATACCGGCACCTGTGCGACAACCTCACCACCCTGACCGGCAAATACCCGCTGGAACGCCTCGTTAAGCGCCAGACATTCGACCGGGCTAGACGCACAGACACTTTCCTGCAATCGGCTTTTTATACCGACCGCCATAACCGTCGAAAGACCGGTAAAGCCAACCAGCAGGCCAAAAAAACGAGCGGTAGTACTAATTCCAGACCCCATTCCTTGCTTCGCTAAAGGCAGAGACCCAAGGATTGCCTTTTGGGTTTCGCCATTAATAAGCCCTCCCCCCATGCCCAGGATCGCCATGCCGATGCAGCTCCAGGCAAAATTTCCGGATGTTGCGGCGAATGAAAGCCAGACATTGCCCGCACCGATAACAAGCAGGCCGGCTCCCAGCAACCACGATGAATCCCAGCGCCCGGAGAGCCTTCGCGCCAGGGATGGCAACAAAAACATCGCTACCGAGAACGGCAGCAGTGCAATACCGGTCCACAAGAAAGAAATGCCCATACCTTTTTGAAGGTAAAGCGGCAACAACGCCGCCATAACCTGGGCCGTACCGGCATACCCGAGCATCGCAATAACAGCCCCAACGAAGCGACTAGAACGAAACAAGTTCAGGTCGAGCATTGGCCGCTCTTTACCGAGTTCGACTCTGACGTACACCGCAATCCCCAAACACCCCACCGTAGCTGCTGCCACGGTTTGCAGATGCCCCCAGCCGTTTTGGGAGCCGCTGATCAGAGCCCAGGTCCAGGCCAGCATGGTCAAACAGAATACCGCAGCACCCGACCAGTCGAAGGCTCCCCCATGCTCGCCCCTGCTCTCGGCAATTACTTTGGGCACGGCGACTAACAACGCACCGCTGATTGCGACCACACTCAGAAACGCCCAGCGCCAACCAAGCAGGTCACCAACAAAGCTACTGATCAGGGGTGCCATCACCATCGTGAGCCCCATCAAACTTCCCCAAGTCGCCCAGGCCTTTACCGACTCCTCCGGGTTACGAAAGGTATGCCCAATGATTGCCAGTGCCGGTGCGAGCAAAAACGCGGCCCCAACGCCCTGTACTGCGCGAGCGGCAATCAGCACGCCCATGGACGGCGCCGCACTGCAAGCCAGGGCGGAAAGCCCGAAAAGGTAGAGGCCAATGAGAAAAATTCGCCGACGACCGAACCGGTCTGACAGGGCTCCCGACGCCATCAACAACGAGGCAAAGCTCAGAAGGAAGCTGCTCTGTAACCACGTCGTCTGCGCGAAGTCTGCACCGAGGTCCGCAGCCAAGCTAGGCATAACGACCCCAACCAGATTGGTATCGAAGATGGTCAGCGCGCACCCCAAGGAGGCGGTAAGCAGCACAAGCGGTCGGTTATTCATGGCCGCCAGCCTCCTGCGACTGGCCACCTCGAACTCGCCTTCGATAAAGGGGCTCGGGTGTAGCCACTGATCGCGCATACACCATGTCGCACCCGTCAAAGCCTTTAAGGGCATCAACCACACATTTGTCGGAACGCACCGCAAAGGAGGTAAATCCGCAGTGGCGCATCAATACCAACTGGTCCCGCAGCACATCACCGATGGCTCTTAGGTCCCCCTTAAATCCATACCGGGTGCGCAGCAGATTAGCCTGACTATAGGCCCGCCCATCCCGGAAGCTTGGGAATTGCAATGCGATGATTGGAATCCGCCCTATAGCCGCCCTAAGCTCCGCAGGGTCGTCATCTGGACCGAGCACCACACCATGATTTGATGCGCCACCCGCTTCACCGCCGCAAAGGGCCGCCTTCCAGCGCTCCAGAGTGACAATCACGGACTCGCCCGTGGAGCTGCCCTTCTCGCCGTCATCCAATCGCCAAGGATCATCCGCGAGACACTCGGCAACTCCGTCAACCAACCCAATAACATTGTTCATTGCGCGACCTCCTGATCAACCCCTGACTTTCGATACACCTCCTCTTTGAACGGACCAACACCCAAGCGGCGGACCACATCCACGAAGGGCTCGTCTGCCTCGCGGTAGCGCAGATAGACCTGGAGCAGACGGTCAATCGCCTCAGGCACTTCGTCGACCTTGAAAGCAGGGCCAATCACCCTCCCCAGCGCGCTGTCCTTGCCCTGAGCACCACCGATCGTGATCTGGAAGAATTCCTCGCCATTCTTGCTGACGCCGAGAATCCCGATATTGCCGATATGGTGATGCCCACAGGCGTTCATGCAGCCGGAGATATTGAGACTCAGCGGCCCCAGGTCGTGGAGGAAATCGAGGTTTTCGAAGCGCTGCTGTATATCCCGAGCGACTGGTAGCGAGCGGGTATTGGCAAGGGAACAGTAATCACCACCAGGGCAGGCGATCACGTCCGTCAGCAGGCCGATATTGGGCGTAGCCAGATGGTGATTCTGGAGGGCTATCCAGAGGGCGTACAAGTCGCGTTTCCGGACATCAGGAAAAACTAGGTTTTGCTCGTGGGCAACACGAACCTCACCAAAGCCGTACTTATCTGCCAACTCTGCCACCGCACGCATCTGGTCACCGGTGACATCGCCCGGTGGCGCAGAGGCGCCAGGCTTGGTAGACAGCACCACGGAGACATAACCAGGAACTTTATGAGGTTGGGTATTGTTTCGGACCCAGGTTGAAAAGCCTGAATCTCGCGCCAACCACGCGCCAAAATCCAGATCTACCGGATCGACGTTCTCGTAATGAGGGGCCGAAAAATCCTGTGCAACACGGAAGTATTCCTCTTTTGTGAGCTCGGCTGCACCGTCACGGATCTGCTCCCATTCCCGCTCAACTTCTTCAGAGAAGGCGTCAACACCGAGCGAGCGCACCAGGATTTTGATTCTCGCCTTGTATTTGTTGTCCCGACGGCCGTAGCGGTTATACACCCGGAGTATGGCTTCGACGTAAGTCAGAAGGTGTTGCCAGGGCAACGCCTCACGAACTGTTTCGTTGAGAATTGGCGTTCGCCCGAGGCCTCCGCCGACCATTACGCGAAGCAGCATTTCACCCGATTTACCGGGATAGAGATAGAGACCAATATCATGGGAACGCACGGCCGCACGATCGGATTCCGATGACGAAATGGCGATTTTGAATTTGCGAGGCAAAAACAGGAATTCCGGATTGACGGTTGACCACTGCCGCATGATTTCTGCCAGAGGCCGAGGATCGATCAACTCATCTGCCGCAACCCCGGAAAACGCTTCGGTAGTGATATTGCGAACGCAGTTGCCTGAGGTCTGGATGGCATGCATATCGTTGTCGGCAAGCAACTGCAGGATATCCGGCACCTGCTCTAGCTCAATCCAGTTGAACTGGATGTTCTGCCGAGTGGTGAAATGACCGTAGCCCCGGTCATATTGATCGGCAATGAACGCCAAGGTCCGCAGCTGGTCTGAAGACAGCGTGCCATATGGGATGGCCACGCGAAGCATGTAGGCGTGCCGCTGCAAATAAACGCCATTCTGCAGGCGTAACGGAAGGAACTCTTCTTCGCTCAACCGCCCGTTGAGACGACGAGACACCTGATCCCTGAACTGATGAACCCGCGCCTGCACCAGAGCGCGATCGTAGCTGTCGTAGTTATACACGTGGATTTGCTCCCTGACGTAACAGATCAGGTAGCAAGGCTAACGAAGCCACTCATCAAGGGGCAGGTCCAATAATTTAATTTTTTATAGGTACAGAGCTCAAATTTTACGCATTGAGCAACAGCCCCGGCAGTCGCCCCAGTGCTTCCTTTCGGGACGCATTCCAAGGATGCGCAAAGCTGATACGCAGGCAATTCGCGAACTGGCCAGACACGGAGAACAAGGGGCCGGGCGTAATTATCACACCATTTTCCAGGCCTCTCATGTACGAAGACAACGTGTCGACATGGCCCGGCAATTCCACCCATACGGACAGCCCGCCCTGAGGGATACTGGTTCGGACCTCTTCAGGCCAGGTGTGTAGCGAAGCGATCAACTTGTCCCTGTTGGTCCTGAGCTCATGACGCTGGCGACGAAGGTGTGATGAGAAACTACCATCGGCCATATATTCCGACACCCCCTGTTGAAGGTAGTTACTGCTGGCCAATTGGGTAACGAGCTTCAGGTGCAAAATTCTATCGTGCCAGCGTGCGCCGGAGATCCAGCCCAGCCGTAAGTCTCGGGACAGACACTTGGAAAACGAACTGCACAGAATTACCCGATCATCTACATCCAGGGCCTTCAGTGGGTCTGGCGATCTGCCCAGCGCAGTGTCAGCGTAAATATCATCTTCGATGACCGCCAGATCATGCCGCTCAGCCAACGCCAGCAGTCGTTTCTTGTAAGCCTCCGGCATCAGCGCTCCGCCAGGTGTCGCAAATGAAGGCGATACAATACATGCTCTTACCTTCCAACGCTCAAGCACTTCCTCAAGTGCATCCATGTCCATTCCGGTATCCATGGATGTCGGAACCTCAACCACTCGCAAGCCCAACTGCTCTAGCAATTGCAATACGCCATAGAAACCAGGCGCCTCAACAGCGACAACGTCGCCCCGCTCGCAGGACGCCATCAACGCCAGGAACAGGGCGTGCTGACAACCGGAGGTAATGCAGAGCTGCTCCGGCGAGACAGCCCAACCCCGCTTGGCATGATGCAATGCCAGCTGCTCCCGCAACCCAACAAACCCGGCTGGCTTATCGTAATACTGATAATCCTCCCCTTTTTGTCGTCGGAGCGCGCGCCCTATGGAACGATTCAGCGCAACTATTGCGGGCGGCAGATCACCGCTATGCAAGTCCGGCAGCAAGTCAAATGCGGCGCTACGACCCATGATATCGAGCAATAGATCGCTGACACTGACCGGACGGGGAGCTTCAATACGGGCGCGACTAACGGGCTTCTTCACACCATCCGGCTGCAGGGAGACAAAGTATCCCGCTTTCGGGCGGGCCTCAATCAGGCCCTGCGCCTCAAGCCTTTGCAACGCATGTTGCACCGTCGCCTTAGACAGTTTCTGTTCGCTACAAAGCGAGCGGATTGAGGGCAAGCGGTCGCCCAGCTTCCAACGCTGATCAAGAATGCCCTGCAACAACCAACCTTCAAGTTGCTGGTAGAGGTACTCGCCACCCATTTACGCCCCGCAATCTGTCCCCATTGATTTTATTTTTTTTACACCTGATCTCATCGAGAACGCAAGCGTATTCTCGCTCCAGACAGATCAATCGACTAACGGCAGAGATGGATACCCGCCTTTAAAGGAGTCCACAGATGCAGGACCTCGCTCTACTTCTCGCACGCATACAGTTCGGGTTCACGATTTCGTTCCACATCGTGTTCCCGGCCATCACCATCGGGCTGGCCAGCTACCTGGCTGTATTGGAAGGCTGCTGGCTACGCACCCGCAACCCGGTATTCAAGAATCTGTACACGTTCTGGAGCCGTATTTTCGCCCTCAACTTTGGCATGGGGGTGGTATCAGGCATTGTGATGGCCTATCAATTCGGCACCAACTGGAGCGAATTTTCCCGTGTGGCCGGCAGTGTCACAGGCCCCCTCCTTACTTACGAGGTGCTTACCGCATTCTTCCTCGAAGCCGGCTTTCTCGGGGTAATGTTGTTCGGGTGGAGGCGCGTTGGGGACCAACTCCACTTCATGGCCACTCTGATGGTCGCCATCGGCACCCTCATTTCCGCCACCTGGATTCTGGCCTCAAACTCCTGGATGCAGACCCCCGCAGGCTACGAAATCGTTGATGGGGTAGTAGTGCCCACAAACTGGCTGGAGATCATATTCAACCCGTCATTCCCCTACCGGTTGGTGCACATGGTGCTGGCCGCCTTTTTGAGCACCGCACTGATGGTTGCAGCCAGTGCCGCCTGGCACCTGCTAAAAGGCCGGGACGACGAGATTTTCCGAACCATGATGAAAATGGCGCTGGGAATGCTGACGGTTACCACACCACTGCAAATACTGGCCGGCGACCTTCACGGGTTGAATACCCTCGAACACCAACCCGCCAAAGTGGCCGCCATGGAAGGCCATTGGCGCAACGGTAACGAAGGTGAAGGGGTACCCCTAATCCTCTTCGGCTGGCCGGACAGTGAGACAGAAACAAACCATCTCGCCCTGGAAATCCCACGATTGGGCAGCCTCATTCTCACCCATAGCTGGGACGGCACATTCCAGGGGCTAACTGAGTTCCCCGCAGACGAGCGCCCGAATGTAGCCGCGGTTTTCTGGAGCTTCAGGGTCATGGTTGGGCTTGGCTTGCTGATGTTCGCACTCGGCCTCTGGGGGCTGTGGTCCTGGCACAGGAGGCAACTATTTACCAATAAACGGTTCTTGCGCTTCGCTCTATTGATGGGGCCCTCCGGCCTGATCGCCCTACTCGCTGGCTGGTTTACAACTGAATTGGGAAGGCAACCCTGGATAATTCACGGCGTCATGAAAACCGCCGATGCCGCGAGCCCTCATGAAGCCACCGAACTCGGGCTATCGCTCGCTGTGTTCATCATCGTGTACTTCATCATTTTCGGCGCTGGCATTCGGTATATGTTGCGCCTGATCAAGCAAGGCCCAGACGGGACTTCTGAGACCACGCTATCGACCGCTCACCCCATCCCACCAATCCGCCAGCAATAGAATTCCGAGGAGACTGATATGGGCGTTGATACCGCACTGATTTGGGCCGTGATCATACTTATTGGCACGATGCTGTATGTAATTGCAGACGGCTTTGACCTGGGGGTTGGTCTGCTATTCCCCTCCGTGCCGAACGAACAACATCGCGATAGGATGATGGCCAGTGTCGCTCCGATCTGGGACGGCAATGAGACCTGGCTGGTACTCGGCGGCGCTGGCCTTATGGCGGCATTCCCCCTTGCCTATTCGGTGGTACTAAGCGCCTTGTATATCCCGATACTTCTGATGCTGGTTGGCTTGATACTCCGCGGCGTAGCGTTCGAAGCACGGGCAAAGGCCCGGGACCGCAGCCGCCACCGCTGGGATAACGCCTTCTTTGGCGGCTCACTACTCGCAACCCTGTTCCAGGGAATCATTCTTGGCGCATACCTGTCAGGTATTGAAGTTGAGGAGGGGCGTTACAGCGGGGGGCCCTGGGATTGGATAAGTCCGTTTTCCCTGTTCTGCGGGATATCGCTGACCACCGCTTATGGCCTGCTGGGTTGCACATGGCTGATCCTGAAGACTGACGGCCCTCTCCAGGACAAAATGCGCGCGCTGGCCGGCCCACTTTCCTGGCTCTTGATGGCCGCCATGCTGACAGTGTCCATCTGGACACCGCTGACCCACCCCGCCATTGCTGAGCGCTGGTTCAGCCTGCCAAATCTCTATTGGCTGGCGCCGCTGCCAATATTGTCAGGCGTCACCTGGCTCATCCTGCTTCGCTCACTGCCAAAGAGTGAGAGCTCGCCCTTCATTATGGCACTGACGATGATGGGACTTGGGTTTCTCGGACTCGGCATCAGCTTATGGCCAAACGTCATTCCACCGTCGATCGATATCTGGGCGGCGTCGTCTCCAGCTTCAAGCCAGGGATTTGCGCTGGTTGGGGCACTGCTGATTATTCCGGTCATACTGACCTACACAGCCTGGTCGTATTACGTTTTCCGGGGGAAAGTAAACTTAGAAGACGGGTATCACTGAACAATGAAAGGACAAGCATTCAGAAGGTTAGCCTGGCTGGCCGCTATCTGGGCCGCAAGCGTAAGTGCCACTTATTTAGTACTTGCTGTGTTAAAAGCGGCCATGCAAATGCTCTGACCATTGAGCACTGAGACGACCCCGAGAGAGATACCAACCCTCAAGATCCGTACCGGCGGCCGGAACAACGCCTTCCGCCGGTCAGGGCCACTTCAGAATTTCCAGAATGGCGTACGAAGCCTTGCTTCAACCACCTCCGGAGAAAATCCAACATCCAGAAGCAAGCGCGGTTCAGTACTCTCTACGAGGCGTACAAAGCTGCGCTTCATACGCCACCCTTTAAGCCAGGTAGCAGCGGTTTTCATGGTTTCACCTAATCAATTTTGAGGCAGGCAACATGCCCGCACTCCGGTCAATCATTAGGGAGATATTCTACGCCTCCCCTTCCCTTGAAACCGATGCTTAGAAACCACTACACCCCTGCCAACACCCCGCAACCCTCCCTTCTTCACACCACCTCCGGAAGCAGGAAGCCAATGCCAATCCGCCACTTGACCTTAAAGGCGGATTTAAGCTTACGATGACCTCTGCACCTATCCATTGCACCCCGGAGCAACACTCATGCAAACCATACTTGGCGCAAGCGGCCAGATTGGGCACGAACTGGCAATCAGTCTGAAAAACGGCTTCACCAGCGACATCCGCCTGGTGAGCCGCCGCCCGCAAAAGGTCAATGACACCGACCAATTGCTCAGCGCAGACCTGTTGGGCGCCGAGCAAACACGGAAGGCCGTTGAGGGATCGGACATCGTTTACCTGACTGCCGGGCTCCCGATGAACACCCAGTTATGGGTGGAACAGTGGCCGGTTATCATGCGCAATGTGATCGATGCCTGCGCCGCTCACCAGGCCAAACTGGTGTACTTCGACAACACCTACATGTACCCACAGACCGACACACCACAAACCGAAGACGCACCGTTTCAGCCGAACGGCAGAAAGGGGCAGGTGCGCGCAGCCATTGCTACGGAACTGTTGGATGCCATGAATTCGGGAAAGATTCAGGCGATGATCTGCCGGGCTCCGGAGTTCTACGGACCCGGAAAGACCCAAAGCATCACCAACACAACGGTGATCGACAACCTGCTCGCGGGCAAACCGGCAAAGGTCTTTTTGCGCGACGACACCCTGCGGAGCCTTATCTACACGCCAGACGCCAGTCGTGCCATGGCCCTGCTCGGCAATACACCGGACGCCTACGGCCAGACCTGGCACCTACCCTGCGATGACAATCGACTGACTTGCCAGCAGTTTGTAGACCTGGCCGCACGCACATTCAATCAGAAGCCAAGCCATACCGTGCTCAGGCAATGGCAATTAACGCTGGCGGGGGTATTCAACCGTACCGTTCGGGATGCTGCAGAGTTGCTGCCCCGCTATAAGTCAGACAACCTGTTTGTCTCTGACAAGTTTAAAACGCGGTTCCCGGAGTTCAGAGTGACCACGTTTGAAGAAGGGCTCAAGACGATTCGGGATGAGCAGCTATCACTCTGAGCGCCGCCCCAAACCGACGCCCCGGCTTGACTGTGAGCGGCGATTGGCTGGCGTTGTGCCATACCACCGCTTGTAGGCGTTAATGAAGGCTGTGGGCCCGGAATACCCGAGGCGCTCAGCAACCCGTTCCACCGACAACCTCGGGCCAGCGAGGTATTCGTCGGCAAGCGCCTGACGAACTTCATCGCGAAGCTCGGCGAAGGTGGTGTTTTCCTGCTGCAGCTTTCGCCGTAGGGTTCTGGGGATGGTGTTCATTGCCAGCGCAACGTCGTCCATGCCCGGCATTTCCGAGGCCCGGGCGGCAAGGTATTGGCGAACCTGCGCTGACAGCCCACCTCGCTTGAGGCGCTGATTCAGCAGGTACTCGCATTGTTGCTCTGCCGACCGCAACGCCTGCTCACTGGCTTGCGGCATAATTTCTGAAAGCATCGACCGACTGAGGGTCAAGGTGGTCACAGGGGCGTCAAATTCCGGAAGCACCCGGTAGAACTCCCGGTACACATCTTTGGATTCCGGCTCGGGAAAGGAGAAACACAGAGACTTGAGGGGCGAAATTTTATTGTAGACATCCCGTTGCAACGTGATCAGGCAAGAGCTGTCGCGCTCGATGATGAACTGCCGCAGCCCTGGGGCCAGTTCCGAGGCATCGAAATCAATACAGGTCAGCTCACCTTGCTCCCGGATCGAGAGCTGACAGAACGCGAATGTTAGCTGCACGTACCTGAGCCCGACATCAAGGGCCGCGCCGAACGTGGGACTGCTGACAAGGGCAAATCCCAGCGCCCCAAAGGTATTAAAGTGGTACCGCTGACCGGCAATCACCCCCAGTGCGGGCACATGCCCCAGCCTCTCGACCAGGTTACTGATCAACCGCAGCTCCTGGCGGGCTTCCACAACAAGGTCCGGCACATACAACTGGTCAACCGAAACCCCTGTCCCTTCAAGCACCTGAGACTCCGCCACCCCATACTCAACCGCCAGCTCGGCCAACAGGCGCATGCTGTCCACAGTACGGTAAAAGTCCCACAACGGCATAAACACCCTCCCGCCTCGCTCGGAATTTGTCCCTTTTTATTGATATTTTGTCCCAGCAAATGATCGTGTGGCAAGAACCCTGCTCTTACACTGGCCTTAACTGATAAAAACAAAGCATCGTTAAGGCACAAGCATGAACAGAAAACACAGCGCAGACACCGGGGAAAACCCACTTCACATCGCCATCATCGGGACCGGTTTCGGTGGACTGGGCATGGCCATCCAGCTTAAAAACGCCGGGATCGACTCGTTTACAATTCTTGAAAAAGCATCCAGCGTCGGAGGCACCTGGCGCGACAACACCTACCCCGGCGCCGCCTGCGATGTTCAATCGCATCTGTATTCCTTTTCGTTCGAGCCCAAGAGCGACTGGAGCCGCAAGTTTGGCTTGCAACCGGAAATTCGCTCGTACATGGAAAGCTGCGTCACCAAATACAAACTCAGGGATCACATCCGCTTCAATCAGGAAGTCGAATCCGTCGTATTTGACAAAGACGCAGGCCTCTGGATCCTAACCACCAAAAACGGCGACACCCTCAGGGCCCGCACCGTCGTGTCCGCCACCGGCCAGCTTAACCAGCCAGCCTACCCCAACATCGAAGGTATCGACCGTTTCAAGGGAAAGGTTTTCCATTCCGCACGCTGGGACCATGAATGCGACCTGGAGGGCAAGCGAGTTGCCGTGGTCGGCACCGGCGCCAGCGCCATCCAGTTTGTTCCGCAAATCGTGGGTAAGGTGAGCGAACTCAAACTCTTCCAGCGCTCAGCCGCCTGGGTTATCCCAAAACCGGACCGCCCCTTCACCGGCTTTGAGCAATGGCTGTTCGATGCAATGCCGCTGGTGGATCGAATCTATCGCGCAAGCATCTACTGGAAGAATGAGAGCCGCGCCCTGGCCTTCACCCGCTTCGGATTCCTGTTGAATGCGTTCAAATGGCAAGCCAAACGTGTCGCCCGCAAGAACATAAAAGACCCGATCAAACGCCAAAAAATCATCCCCGACTACCCGGTTGGCTGTAAGCGGCTCCTGCTTTCGAATGACTGGTACGACGCCATCAATCAGGACCACCTTGATGTTGTCACCAACGGCATCGAACGGATTGAGGAGGATGCCATCATCACCGAAGATGGCACCAGGCATGAAGTCGACATCATCATTTATGGCACCGGCTTCAAAGCAACCGATTTCCTTGCCCCCATGAACGTTACCGGCCTGAACGGACTGAACCTGAATGACGCCTGGCGAGATGGTGCCGAAGCGTATAAAGGAATCAGCGTCTCCGGCTTCCCTAACCTGTTCATCTTGTATGGACCCAACACCAACCTTGGGCACAGCTCCATTGTGTTCATGCTTGAGTCCCAAATCCGCTACATCACTCAGTGCGTAAAGCTGCTCCTCGACCCGAGCCTGCACTATATGGACGTCAAGGAATCACCCCAGAGCAACTATGCCAACGAGATCCAGCAAAAACTGAAGAAGACCGTCTGGGCGTCAGGTTGCACATCCTGGTATCAGACAGCATCCGGCAAGAACACCAACAACTGGCCAGGCTATACCTTCAACTACCGTTTTCTGACTGGAACCCTGGACCTGCAAGACTACGACCTGCAACCAGCACCGAACGGAAGCGGGGAATAGGCCATGCGTCGACTACTTTCTGCAACTGTCCGACTTTTCCTTAAACCGGCACTGTCACCCGGCGTCCCGATTGGCGTTCAACGGGCCTGGGGTGGCACCATCGGACTCACGTTAATGGGTCCCAAGGGTACTAAATACCAGCCAGACCGCAAAGCCAATGTGCCGACAATGGCAATCACGCCACTATCACAGGAGCAAGGTCGCGGAGTCCTGTTTATTCACGGAGGGGCTTTTGTAATTGGCGGCTACAGCAGCCACAGAAAGCTGGCTGCCGCCGTCGGCGAAGCGGCAGGCGCCCAGGTCTGGTTACCGGATTACCGACTGGCGCCGGAGCACCCACACCCGGCTGCACTCGAAGACGTGCTGACGATCTATAGCACTTTGCTGGACGAAGGCCAGGATCCTGGCAAGCTGAGCATTGTCGGGGACTCCGCCGGAGGCGGCCTCGCCCTGACCCTGTTGATGGCCATCCGCGACGCCGATCTACCCCTGCCCGCCTCGCTGGTGCTGATATCGCCCTGGGTTGACCTCACCCTCAGCGGCCGCACAATGACATCCCACGCAAAACGAGACCCCATGATCTCCCAGGACTGGCTTCGCTGGGCCGCGGACAGCTACTCGCGCTTGAGTTCTCCTCAAAACCCCGAGTGCTCCCCGCTTCTCGGTGACCTAACGGGCCTGCCCCCGACTCTGATCCAGGTCGGGACCGAAGAGGTCTTGCTTTCTGATGCCCAGAGCCTGTACCAACGAATGATGAAAACGGGCTTGAACTGCACACTGAACGAATACGAAGGCCTTTGGCACGTATTCCAACTGCATTACCGGGTTCTTGAAAAGGCCACCAACGCCGTCCACGACATAGGCAAATTCATCAAACAGCAGACTGCTCCCGAGCCATCTCACACCAACCAGTCCACCTGAATGCGGAGGCGTAGCCTGGGCATTCCGGGCTGCGCCGCAAAACTATTGTCCGCTTGATAAAAGGCACTCCTGGAACAGAGCTGCAGAATAGGGCTTACTAACAACCCCGTCCTGCCGGAGCTGCCCGTGCGCCAAGTCCAGAACCTTTCGATCACACTGCAAAGCGTCATCCTGGTCTCGCTTATGGGTGTGCTGGCCCTGAGCCTGACAGCACTATCCCAATACACCCTTAATTCAGTTGACCGAAATTATCGGATTCTGCTGAATCAGGATGCCCGCAATGCCATTCTGATCGGGCAGGCATCCATGCAACTCAGCGAGGCGGGGCTGCTCGCGTTTTCGGTTCTGACAGAGCAAACAGAAGCCGCGATGGAGAGCACCCGGCACCGGCTCAACCAGGTCCAGATGCAACTGACGGAAACCATTAGCCGTTTAACCCCGATCGAAGGTCAACAGGCTCAGATCACCGACATTGCGACACAGCAACGCGGACTGTTCGAGCTATCCAACCAGATCGTGGACGCCGCAACACGGTGGCGGGGCGACACAGCACTCAACATTCTCCACCAGGAGTTCACCCCTCAGCTAACCGCCCTGCAAACCAGTATGGCGGACTTACGCAACAGCACGATCAATCGTTACCAAAGCTCCGCACGGTCACTGAGCAACACAACCGAGGCGTCACTCAGCGCCACCACCCTGTTCTCAACCCTTGTCCTGCTGTCCGGAATCGCGCTGGCGGCCTACTTCTCCACAACTCGCATCGCACGCCCGATCAGCCAGCTCACGCAAGTCATGAGCCGGCTCACCCAACACCGCTACACCGACACCATCAATTACCTTGACCGCCAGGATGAGGTCGGCCTGATGGCCCGGGCTCTGCAGGTATTCAAAGACACCATGCAACGATCAGAGGAACTGGAAGCCTCCGCTCAGGCGGTCAAGGCCAAATCAGAATTCCTCGCCAACGTCAGCCACGAGGTCCGAACTCCACTCAATGCCATCATGGGACTCACTCGCCTGACCCTGAAACACCCGTTGAGCGAGGATCAACGCAGCCGCGTGGAAAAAGTGGAGCGAGCCGGACAACACCTGCTCGAAACCATCAATGACCTGCTCGATTTTTCCAAGATCGATGCCGGAAAACTCCGCATTGAACACACCCCGTTTTGCCCGCAACAACTGTTGAGCGAGGTCACACTGCTGGTCGAACAACGAGCGCGGGAAAAGCACCTGACACTGGTACAGGCGCCGCAACCGGAGTTGCCGCAACTGATCGGCGACCCGTTGCGGGTCAGTCAGATTCTTATCAATTTTCTGAACAACGCCATAAAGTTCAGCAATTCCGGCAACATCTACGTCTTTCTTCGGCTCGACACGCCGTCAAACGCAGAAAGCTATCTCTATGGCGAGGTTGGTGACCAAGGTATCGGCATCGAACCAGAGCAGCTGGAACGGCTTTTCCTGCCCTTCGAGCAGGTCGACGCCTCCACCACTCGCCAGTATGGCGGCACCGGGCTTGGTCTCAGCATATCCCGCCAGCTCGCCGAACTCATGGGTGGGGAAATTGGCGCTTCCAGCCAGCCTGGCAAGGGCAGCACCTTCTGGTTCCGCGTAAGGGTCGGCATCAACACCTCCGAACCAGCGACACCAGGGGATGTCATCCTGCCACCTCGGTTCGCAAGCCTGCGAGTGCTCCTTGTCGATGACAACGAAATGAACCGCATGGTGGCCACCGAAATGCTGGAACAGGCCAACCTCGAAGTTGATACCGCTTGCAGCGGGCTGGAAGCGCTAGAGAAATTACTGCACAGCGATGACGGCACCTATGACGCCATTCTCATGGATCTGATGATGCCCGAGATGGACGGTTTGCAAGCCACACGGGAGCTTCGCCGTCACGAGCGCTTCAAACACATCCCCATCATCGCGATGACGGCGCGCGCCCAGCCGGATGACATCCAACTTTGCCTCAGCGCAGGCATGAATGGCCACCTCGCCAAACCAATCGATGAGCAGCAGCTTTGGCGAATGCTTCTGGACACCCTGTCCGGGGCAACCAACCTGCCCGAAGCCGAAGCCGAAGCCGCACAGGCACCGCCCGCGCCAAATCATCACGCTGACTTGATTGACTTGGAGCCATTGAACCGGATGCAAAAACTGATGACCCCGGCCCGCTTCAGCCACATCATCGACCTGTTACTGCGAGAGCTTGGCAGTCGCAGCAACCAACTGAAGGACGCTCTTCACGCCGGTGACCGTGAGAGCTTGCATCAGCACACCCACGACCTGATCAGCATTGCCGGCCAATCCGGGCTTACCCGGCTGGCATCGCTGTGCGAGGAGGTCACGGAGATGCTAAGGCGCAACCTTGGCGACGAAGCGTTCGCTCTCGCCGAAGAACTGCGACCAACCATCCACCACAGCATTCAATCACTGGAACATCACTTTGATGATCTGACACCCGCGAACACCAAGACCCTGGAGTTGAACGATGGCTCGCTCTAACCTTGCAAACAGGCTATCCGATACCCCAATCGCCATGCATCAGCAGAAAGTCCTGATTGTTGATGACCAGGTCTTGAACCGCGCCTTTGTCGCCGCGGAAATTGAAGATTTCTGCACGCCGGTCTCCGCCGAGAACGGCGCCAAAGCACTCAAGCTGGCCAACCGCCTGAAGCCTGACCTTATCTTAATGGACATCAACATGCCGGGCCTTGACGGCTTCGAGGTCTGCCATCAACTGAAGTCCAATCCACACACCGAAGACATCCCGATTATCTTTGTGTCTGGAATGACCGACACCGCTTTCGAAAAGGAAGGGCTTGAACTTGGCGCGCTGGACTACATACGCAAGCCGTTCGACCCGGACATCCTCAAAGCCAGGGTCAGAAACCAACTCCAACTCCAGAGACAACGGCGGACTCTCGAAAAGATGTCCAACCGTGACGGACTGACGGACATTGCCAACCGACGCTATTTTGATCTGTCACTCCACCGGGAGTGGGAGCGCATGAAAGAATTGCGACACCCACTTGGCTTGCTGATGATTGACGTCGACGCATTCAAGTCCTTTAACGATGAGTACGGCCATGTGACCGGCGACCGCGCCCTCAAGCTGATTGCCCAACGCATGGAACAGACCCTTAAGCGCTCAGGGGATCTGGTGGCCCGTTATGGCGGCGAAGAATTCGCCTGCATCCTGCCACACACCGATAACAGCAGCGCCAGGGTTATTGGCGATCAACTCTGCGCCGCCGTACGGGACCTGCGAATCCGTCACTCGGCATCGCCCGCAAGCCCCTACGTGACCGTAAGCATTGGCTGCGCAAGCGTCCTCCCAAAAGAAACTGATTCTTTCAAGCGCCTGACCGCCCTTGCAGACCAACGACTTTATTCAGCCAAGAAGGCAGGGCGGAACCGTGTTGTCCATTGCTAACGCCACCGGACCAAAGCCGTACTTAGCCGGCCTTTTGTCCGGCTTTCTGAGCTGCAGCCTTCCAGTAGCGGCTCACACCGACGGCGACATTCATCTTGCCCATTGGTGGGTATCCCCTGGTGAACAGGCGGGTATCGCGGTCATCCGGGAATACATTGAGCGTGCAGACCTTCATTTCAGCGACACCGCCATCCCCGGCAGCGGGACTGCCCGTTACTACCAGACCCTCAACCAATTGCTTGCAAGCGGGAGCACGCCGACCGCCTCGCAGGTGATTGGTTATGATATCCACCTTTGGGCTCGCCAGGGGCGCCTGGTGTCGCTGGATGACGTTGCCCGGAAAGAAGAGTGGAACGAGGTTATACCCTACGCTATTCAGCAGCTTTCGATGTATGACGGCCACTGGTATGCCGCACCTTTCAATGTCCACTCCACCAACTGGCTGTGGGTAAACCAGCATCAACTCGAGGCCATTGGCGGTCAGGAACCCGACACCTGGGACGATTTTATCGTACTACTGGAAAAGGCCAGGCAAGCGGGAATCATCGGCCTGGCCATCGGCAATGAACCATGGGAACAAACCTTGCTGTTCGAATCCGTCGCAGCAGGCGTTGGAGGCGTCCCATTTTACCGACGAAATTTCCTTGAGTTGGCACCCCAGTCAGGCGACCGGGAAACGTTCGAGCAGGCCTTTGGACGAATGAGGAAGTTGCAGGAATTCGTGGGGGATGAATACACACGAATGGTCTGGAGCGATGCGACCCAGCAGGTCCACAACGGTGAAGCCCTGCTTCAGGTACAAGGTTCCTGGGTCGATGGCGAGTTCACCGCCGAAAACCAGCAGCCCGGAACCGACTACCAATGTTTCCGCTTTCCCGACACCCAGGGCATGGTGCTGTTCAATGCCGACCAGTACATGCTTCTCAACGAAAGCGATGCTTCGGCAGACACCCGCCGGAAGCTCGCAAGCCTTTTGATGGACAGCGACCTTCAGCGTGACGTGAATCTGGCCTCAGGCGCAATTCCTGCGCGGGTGGACGCCACAAGAAGCGCCTTTGGTGACTGTGGGCAAAAGGCAATCAGCGACATGCGCAATGCCAATATGCGGCGCACCCTGATGGGCTCGGTGGCCATGGGCAACGCCCACCCCGCCCCGATCAAGGAGGCGGTTTACCGCATCGTCGCCAGGCACTTCCAAGGCGACATTAATGACCGGCAAGCAAGTGAGCAACTGGTTCAGGTTCTGACCGATTCCAAATCGGACTGATCAAAACGTTTCTCCCGGCACAGGCGCTCAACCAGAGCCAGGAACTCATCGCTCGCAGCAGGCTTCAGAAGCGTCGCATCAAACGCCACTCCATACAGCCGGGCGACGGGGCTCGGCGGCATGGAGGAATACAGCAGCACCGGCAGTTTCGGGTGGTGCTTGCGCACCTCTGCCAACAGCCCCCAGCCATCCATGTCCGGCATCAGCTGATCGGTCACCAGCAAGTCCACACCCTCTTCTTCCAACAACTCCAACGCCTCACGCCCGCTCGGCACAGCATCCACGTCGAAGCCATACCCTCCGAGAATCTCTCCTACAAAGGCCCGGGTTAATTCCACATCATCAACAACCACGACACGGAACCCCTCACCATCAACTTCACGGGCATGGGTCTCCTCCATGACGGCGGCAACCTCCGACTCCTCCGCCACAGGCACGGCAACCTCGAACCCAAACACACTGCCAGCTGGCTGGTTGTCGTAGAGCTCAAGGTGACTCCCCATCTGCCCTAGCAGCTCCTCCACCACCGACAAGCCAATCCCAAACCCTTCGGTTGACGACACCTGCTTGCCCCGGGTGAACGGTTGAGTCAGATGGGCCCGTAATTCTTCAGGAACCCCCACCCCGGTATCGACCACCTCAAAACGTACCCGAACCCGATCCAGCTCCCGCCCCAGGCGCTCAACCCGCAAGGTCACGACGCCACCCTGGGTGTATTTGGCGGCGTTACCCAACAGGTTAAGCAACACCCGGCGCAACGGCCGGAAGTCAATCTGAACAAGGGGCGGCAAATGCGACGAGATCTCGCCCTGGAAACGGTTGCCGCCCCGTTCCGCCAGCATGCGGCCATCCACTTCAATCTCATCAAGGAACGCATACAGAAACCCGGCCTGCAGGTTCTGCTCGGTTACCGCCAGTTCTTTCCCCGACAGCAGGATCAGGTCATCCAGCAACGCCAGTTGCTGTCGCGCCTGACGTTCAATGTGTCGCCCCTGATCGCTATCCCCCATCACTTGTGCCTGATGGATTATTCCCACAAGCGGAGCCCGCAGATCGTGGCTGACCCGGGCAACCATCAACTCCCTCGCAGACAGCGATTTTTGGAGCTGGGCCGTGCGCAGTTCGACCATTTGCTGCAGGCGCCTGCGACTGCTCTCCTGAACGTCCGCCAGCTCGCTCCGGGTCGCCAACTCACGCTTTCGACTGGCCAGGCTTAACGACACCACCGTCATCACCACCAACACCAGCATCATGAGATTTGAACTCACCTCGAAAAGATCTTCGCCATAGTGCAGAGACGGACTGATCAGGCTTTGAGTCACAATCGACACCCCCTGAAACAGCATGAACGCAGCCAGTCCCCAGGCCAGCGCACTCAGCCGAACCCGGTAGATCAGCGCAACCGCCAACAGCGACGGAATCAACAGGTAGGTGCCGTAACGGAACAGGTTGAACAAAAAACGGGATTCGGAAAAGTCGCCCACCAATCCCCAGAGCAGCAAGCCAGTACCGACCACCAGATACCCGGAAACCAGGGCCTTCACCCACACCGGCAGCCTGGCGACCCGAAACAGCAGGTAGGCATAACTGTAGAACAGCACAAACACCACGGCGGTCAGTATGGCCACCACGGAGCGGGCCCGGGGAAGAAGGTCCGGAACGTAGAACAGGTACCCATTCACAACCAGGGTGACCATCAGGTAGCCAAGCAGACCCAGGGAGCTGGCCACCAAAAGGTAAGAACGAAATATAATCGCAGCCAACAATCCGGAAATCGCGACGACGAGGGTGGCCCCCGACACAAGCCCTTCTTCCAGTTGCAGGGCAGCCATGCGATTATCCAGCTCGGCCTCCGACCACAACTCAGGCCCCAGCACGATCAGGCTTTCACTCTCGACACGCACCCAAACGGGGTAAAGGGAATTCTCTGGCAGGTCTATCAAAAACCGGGGGTGGCGCGCCTTAACCGACCAGTCTTCGAGGGGCACATCACTCCCTGCCAGCTGGCGCTCAAGCACTTCTCCCTGCCGGGTAAACACTTCAACCTTTTCAAGCCGCGGGCTGCCGACCGTCAGCACGCGTTGGCAAGCCTCGCCACCCACATTATTCAGCACAAACTGAAACCAATAGGCGGATTGGCTGAACCGCGGTCGCCAGCCGTCACGGCCCAGGCGGGCAAATGCCTCGACCTGCATGGCGGCGACCTGACTTGCTGAGAGGGCTTTGTCAGAATCTTCCAGAAAGCTGACTTCGAGCCCTTGCGCATAATCAGGCTGCCCGCAGGCAGGCGGCTCATCAAGAACGGAAAGCAGTTCGCCAGCCTGAAGCGCGGAGGACGCCACCAAAAGCCATAAGACAACAAACAACTTCATGGGTTGGCTTCCTCCAGCCCCTTGAGACTCTAGACTTTGGATAACTGGGATTGCTGCCGGTAAGCCCTGGGGGTGACGCCTTCCTGTGCCTTGAAAGCGGTCGCAAAATTAGCTGCCCCACTGAAGCCAACCAATGCCGCAATATCTTCAATCGAGACCACACCTTCAGACAGCAGCTCTTTCGCACGCTGAAGCCGGGCCTGCCGGATGTACGCGAACACAGTCATCCCGAGGCGCTCCCGGAATACTTTCAGGAGTCGTTTTTCATGGGTTCCCGATGCCTTGGCTATATCCTGCAAGGACGGAGGGTTCGCCAGATCGTCAAAGATCAGACGGGAAGCCGCGCGAAGCACCAGCTCATCCGGACCCAGCACTTCCTGTGCAGGTTCGTCATCAGAGCCATCCCGCCCCGCAGCCCGCCAGGCCAGACTCAGGTGAATACGAAGCCGAGCCAACACCTCTTCCGCAGTATAGGGCTTTACCACGAAATCAACCGCCCCCCATTTCAAGCCAGCGAGACGGTCGTCAACAGAGGTGGACGAGGACAGAAAGATGATCGGCACCTTATGGGTGGCTGGTGACTCCCGCAACAATCGACAGACAGCAAACCCGTCCATGTCCGGCATATGAAGATCAAGCACAATAATGTCTGGCTTAACCAGTTGCGCCTGATAAACCGCCTTCCGTGCCGCAGAAACCACCGACAATCGAAACCCTTCCCGGGTTAACACCCGAACCAAGGGTCTTAACTCTTCCGGCCGATCATCCACCAACAGAACATGCCCCGTTAATGTCGATACTTCTCTCACAAATGCCTCCCTTAATCCCCTCGCCTCATTTGTAACGCCTACACGCCCAGAAACAGAGGGGGCGACCCCGAAGGCCCGACATTTTTACGACAGTTAACAATTCAGCACAAGGCGAAACTGGCCAACGTCCACTCAACCAAAAGATTCATCTCCTCAGCCACAAGTTCGCACAACCAAAGCGCGATATCGTTCAAAAATCACTCATTAGGCGAAAGCCGCCCTGACACTACCTGAGGGATCAGATTTGACAGGCATATTTCGCAGTTGCCAGCCGTTCAACTGTTTCAATGGATCATTCAAAAACCTTCTTGGCGCTTCCGTTCTCGCAACACAGTCCCTGTGCGGCCATGCCCTGGCCCAGGGCATGGCATCCCCCAGCGACTATAACGCGCTGATCACGCAGGCCAGAAACGGCATGCACCAACCAGCTCTGGATTATTTCAGCCAGCGCCAGGAGCTGACCGCAAGCCAGCGGCTCGACCAGCTCATCATCACCAGCTGGAATGGGCAAGATCAAGCCACGGCTGAGCTTTATGACAATCACGCCGGCGAACTGTCCGCCTTCCCCGATGCGACCTTCATAGCAGCCCGCGCCAGACGCAACCTCCAACAGTGGCCCCAGGCGCTGGCGCTGCTGGAATCGCTGCACGACCAGCACCCCGGGCATATCGACTACCGACTTGCCCTGATCATGACGCTCGCCGATGCCGGCCAGACCCAACGAGCGCAGGACGAAGGCAAACGCTGGACCTCCGAAGCACCTACCTCTATTGAAGCGAGACTGGGATACGGCTACGCACTTATGCGCGCCGAAGCGCCCTTTGCCGCCCTATTTGAGTTCGACCAAGCCCTGCAAATGGCCCCTGATCGGCGGGACGTTCGCCGCGAATACATCTTTGCGCTGCAGCGAGCAGGATTGAGCACCCCGGCCCTGGCCCTCGCTCGCCAAGACTCACTCATGAGCGAGACCGAACTGCGCCGACTGGAAGCGGACCAGCTTTCCGAGCAAATCCGGCTGTCTGTGATACCGATGGGCGCCCACCGCGACCGCCATACACTCACAGATCGTGCGCTGGCGCAGTCGGAGGCTTTACTCGCCGAGTGGCAGAACCTGCCACCGCAGGAGAGCATCCGCATCCGGCTGGACCGGCTTGGCGCTTTGCGCAGCCGCCTTGCCATGCACCAGCTGAAGAGCGAAGCGGAGCAGTTGATCAGTGAGGGCACCAACCTGCCCGGCTATGCGCAACGCTGGTACGCCGACGCATTACTTTACCTGCGCAACCCCGAGAGCGCCGCTGACATCTACCGTGAACTGATCGCCCACAGCAATCCAAGGGATGCCAGCTGGATCTCGGATCATCAGCAGCTTTACTACGCCCTGGTTGAAGCAGAAATGCTGGACGAAGCAGACGCCCTTAGCCACGAACTGAGCACCCAGCAGCCAGCTTACCGACCCGTGCCAGGCACCCTGCTCCAGGTCGTTAACGGCCGCTGGCTGGATGCACAGGTACTATCGGCCAACAACCACATCTACCGCGACGACATGCCTGCGGCCGAGCGCACCTTTGCCGACCTGGTATCGGACGCGCCGGGCAATACCGGGTTGCGAACCAGCCTCGCCTCGGTTTACCAACTGCGAGGATGGCCACGCCGGGCAGAGCGCGAACTGAAAATTGCCGAATCCACAGACCCGGTGAACCTTGGCGTACTCGCAACCCAGGCCGGAAACGCCCTCGCCCTCCAGGACTGGGAACCCTTCGAGATACTGGCGGACGACCTGGCGCAGCGATACCCGGAAATCCTGGCCAATCAGCGGGTTCAGCGACAGCGCCAGATTCACCACATGTACGAACTGCAGATCACGGCTTACACCGATACCAATAACGGTGACGGCGTTAACGGCAGCGGCGGGTTCGGCATCGACTCCCTGCTTTACAGCCAGCCCCTGCATCAGGACTGGCGGGTATTCGGCGGGCTGGGCTATGCCACCGGCAAGTTCGAGGAAGGTCGAGCGAACTACCACTGGCAACGGGCGGGGCTGGAGTGGCGAATTCGGGATCACACCGTCAGCGCAGAGTTGTCCGCGAACCACTATGGCCACGGCGCCAAGGCGGGCTGGAAGCTCAGCGGCGACCACGAATTCAACGACTACTGGCAATATGGCTGGGAGCTGGAAGGTTTATCCCGCCACACCCCTCTGCGCGCGCTCAACTCAAACACCGACGCCGACCGTCAAGCCGTCTACGTGCGCTGGCGTGCCCATGAGCGACGCGAATGGCAACTGGATCTTTCCGCCATGGCTTTCAGCGACGGCAATGAGCGCCTGCAGGCGGGCATCAGCGGCAAGGAACGCCTGATCACCCAGCCCTACCTCACCCTGGACGCCAACCTGCAGGTAACCACCAGCCGGAACAGCCAGGGCAATGCAGGGCTGTATTTCAACCCGGAATCCGACCTGACTCTTCTGCCCGGGCTGTCCCTCAACCACATCATCGACCGGGAATATCAACAGATCTGGAGCCAACAGGCCTACCTCGGGCTCGGCACCTACAGCCAGAACGGGTTTGGCACCGGTGCCATGATCAGCGCCAGCTACGGTCAGCGCTGGCTATGGAACGAACAGCTCAACACCGGCCTGATGCTAAGCGCCTCCAGCCGCCCCTACGACGGGGAACGGGAACTGGGCCTGGCCCTTCTGTTTGACCTGACGTATCGCTTTTAAGGGAATCCGACAATGACCAAATGCCTTTCGCTGTCTGGGCCATTGCTGGCCCTTGCACTACTCCTGGGCTGCAGCGCCCCGGCCAAACCACCCTTTGTTGCCCCCGATGACCGACCGCAAGCCGCCAGCGAATCGCCCTGGCCAGCCGGTCACGTCATGGGGTTGGCCTACCACGACATCCAGGACCGCAACCCTGACAACACCTTTATGACCGTGCGCACGGCCAACCTGGTTGACCAGTTGGCGCTACTTCGGGCAAACGGTTACCAGCCGGTTTCCGTCGACCAGATCCTGGCTGCCCGTAACGGCGGCCCGGCCCTGCCCGACAAAGCCGTACTGCTCAGTTTTGATGATGGCTTCAGCAGCTTCCATTCGCGGGTGCTCCCCATCCTTCGAGCCTATCAGTGGCCGGCCGTCCTGGCCCCCGTCGGCGCCTGGCTCGACACGCCGGCGGATCAGCAGGTCGATTTCGGCGGAGTTGCGGTAGACCGCCTCCACTTCGCCAACGAGCAGCAGCTCCGTGAGATTTCCGAGTCCGGGCTGGTCGAGCTTGGCGCCCACACCTACAACCTGCACTTTGGCACCCTCGCCAACCCGCAGGGCAATCTTCAACCAGCTGCGTCATCACGACTGTTTTCAGACCAGCAGGGTTACGAAACCGACGAGGAATACCGCGCGCGACTCAATCAGGACATCGGCCAGATCACCGAGCGACTGACCCAGATCACCGGGCAGTCGCCCCGGGTCTGGGTGTGGCCTTACGGATCGGCCAGCGGCACCACCCTTGAGCTCGTCGGCGAGCATGGCTACGAACTGGCACTGACACTGGAGCCTGGCCTCAGTGCCATGACGGACCTGTCCACCGGCGCCCGAATCCTGCTGGATGCCGATCCTGATCTGCCCAGTTTCGCCAACCAGGTCAACCAGGTTCAAAACACCCCGCCCCAGCGGGTCATCCATATTGACCTCGACTACGTCTACGACCCTGACCCGAACGCGCTGCAGGCCAACCTGGACCTGTTAGTCCAGCGCATCGCCGACATGCGCATCAACACGGTCTTCCTTCAGGCCTACGCAGACCCCAAAGGCGATGGCACTGTACGGGAGCTGTATTTCCCCAACCGCCACCTGCCGGTCAGGGCCGATCTGTTCAACCGAGTGGCCTGGCAGTTAAAAACCCGGGCAGGCGTCAACAACCTCTACGCCTGGATGCCGGTGTTGAGCTACGAACTGTCACCTGATCGCCCGCGGGTTCGCCGCCTTAACCCGCAGACTGGCAACATTGAAACCGACCCTGACCAGTACCAGCGACTGTCTCCGTTTGATCCCGAGAATCGCCGGATCATTGGTGAAATCTACGAAGACCTGGCCGCCAGCAGCCATTTCAACGGCCTGCTGTTCCACGACGACGCCCTGCTCTCCGACTACGAAGACGTCAGCCCGCCGGCGCTCAAAGCCTACCGGGAGGCCGGGTTTGGCGATGATATTCTCACCATCCGCGACAATGAAAACCGGTTCTGGGACTGGAGTCGCTTCAAGAGCCAGTACCTGGTTGCGTTCACCCAGGAACTGACCGAGCGCACTCGTGCTGTCCGGGGGCCGCAGATCAAGACTGCCCGCAACCTGTTTGCCGAGCCCGTCCTGAATCCCTACAGCGAGACCTGGTTCGCCCAGAACCTGGACGACTTCCTGAAGGCCTACGACTGGACCGCCCCGATGGCCATGCCGCTGATGGAGTCCGTACCCGACAACCAAGCCCGCGAGTGGCTAGCCCGTCTGGTTCAGGAAGTGGGCAAACGCCCCAATGGTCTCAACCGCACCATTTTCGAGCTCCAGGCCCGGGATTGGCGGAGCATACCGGCAACACCGGTGCCTGATAAGGTCTTGCTGGAGTGGATTGAAACCCTGCAATGGCATGGAGTGCGCCACTTCGGCTACTACCCGGACGACTTCCACAACGACCAGCCGGCGCTTTCCGTTATTCGCCCGTCACTGTCCAACGCCTGGGAGCCGAAGCCATGAAAGACCGGATCATTGCCATCGTTATTCTCTTGATCGTACTGGCCGGCCCGCTGGGCTTTGCTCTCAATCTCACCGGCCAACTACTTCTCAACTTCGTCTTCCTGTACCCGCTTCTGATGTCTGCACTCTGGATCTCGGGGGCAACCTACTTCTGGTTCCACTGGGAACGCCGCTGGAGTTGGCGCCACAAAGACAAACCGCTACAGGTACCGGAGCTCAAGGGCGAGCCGCTGGTATCGATACTGATTCCCTGTTTCAACGAGGGTGACCATGTCCGCGACACCCTGGCGGCCGCGCTTAACCAGAACTACCGCAACATCGAAGTGATTGCCATCAACGACGGCTCTAGCGACAACACCGCCGACGTCCTCAACCAGCTGGCTGAGTCGGAACCACGCCTGCGAGTGGTCCACTTAGCCAAAAACCAGGGCAAGGCCGTTGCCATGCGCAGCGGGGCCCTGGCCGCCCGAAGTGAGTTTCTGGTGTGCATTGACGGGGACGCATTGCTCGACCCGGATGCCGTCCCCTTTATGGTGGCCCCGATGATCAACAACCCCCGCGTGGGCGCAGTCACCGGAAACCCCCGCATCCGCACCCGCTCAACGCTGATCGGCCGCATTCAAGTGGGCGAGTTCTCGTCGATCATTGGCATGATCAAGCGAACCCAACGGGTCTACGGGCGAGTCTTTACGGTGTCCGGCGTGATCGCCGCCTTCCGTCGTACGGCACTCGACCGGGTCGATTACTGGAGCGTCGACATGATTACCGACGACATCGACATCAGCTGGAAGCTCCAGCTCGACCACTGGTCCATTTTCTACGAACCGCGGGCCCTGTGCTGGATCCTGATGCCCGAAACCCTGCGTGGCCTGTGGAAGCAACGGCTGCGCTGGGCCCAGGGCGGCGCGGAAGTGCTACTCAAGAACGTGCGGACTATCTGGAAATGGCGCTGGCGCTACATGTGGCCACTGCTGTTTGAATTCTGCCTGTCAGCAATCTGGGCATTCACCTTCGCATTGACGATTGTGCTTTGGGTGCTGGGCCAGTTCGTTGTACTGCCCGAGAGCCTGCGCATCATCCAGCTCGTGCCCCCAGGCTTTACCGGCTTGTTGCTGGCCTGCGTGTGCCTGACCCAGTTCACCGTCAGCCTGCTGATTGAACGCCATTACGAGCGAGATCTGCACCGCTGGGTGTTCTGGATCATCTGGTATCCCGCGGCCTATTGGATGATCACGCTGTTCACCACCCTGGTCAGCTTCCCCAAGGTCATGCTCAAACGCCGCAAACAACTTGCAACCTGGACCAGCCCGGACCGAGGAATCAAGAGGTCATCATCATGATGCTTATTCAGACACAACAACACTGGCTCCCGCGCCTGCTGAACATTATTTTCACCCTGCTCGCCTGGGCCGCTTTCGCCTACCTGATGATTGATGGCATCAACACGCTGCTTCATGGCGGGCCTCGTCCGAAGGAGTTTTCGCTGCCTGGGGAGTTCTTTGCAACCCTGCATAGCCTGCTGTGGTACCTGGTGATGGCCGCAGCACTTTCAGCAGTACTCCTCGGGTGGGCCAAATACAATGAACGACGGGCCGCCCGCTACCATCGTCGCAAGCGCATGCCCGACATTACCGAGGCGCAGCTCGCTGCCAGCTTCGGAGTGAGCGTGGAGGTTCTAAAGATGATGCAGCAGGAACAGGTCCTGGTGCTGTTTAACGATGGCGAAGGACGGCTGTCAGAAGCTTCCTTTGTTCGCCAGGACTGCCATAACCTCGACGTTCGAAGCACGCAAGCACCCCTACCGGAAACCGAGCTTCTCGCGGTATAGGAATCAGCTGGTCATCTGGGCAAGGTAGTCGGACGCTTCCTGCCGGGTAAAGAACCGGCCCAGGCGGACAAAACCAGATACGATGGTTGACTTGATGGCCAGCGCTTGCCCGTCCGCGCCCCGATTCAGCACCCAGTCTTCGGGCAATCCGTCGACGATATGGCACGGCGCCGGGCGGCCATCCCGGTACCGGGCAATTTCGACCTGCCCGGTACAACAATCCTTGAACGCCGGCACAAAACGATGATGAGCATTAAGTTCACTGACACCGCCGGTTCCGGCGAACCGCTCATTTTCACTCACCAGAAAGGCTGGGCGTTGCTGGGCATTCATTTCGACCACCTACCAGAAAACTGACCGCTTTCTTTACAGACCCTCAAGCTGCGCAAAAATTACTCAAATTTTGCACCTCTTCGCTAACATAGCGCGCCCGCGCCCTAAGCGAACTCTTCAAATGGTGGCTAAGAAGCGTCTTTTGGCACTACGACCAAGGAACGAGTTTTCAGCCAGAAACGGGTTGGTGGCAGAGCTCTAAAGCGACTGGTGAAGCAAATCAAGCTGAGACTCACCGACCAGGGTTCGCTCCCGCTCAAACACCAGCCAGGCCCGGACCCGGGATTCGACCTGGCGCCGGTTTCGGCATATCCACACGTAGCGACCACCCGCTTCAAGACAGCTTTCCATCTGGGCGCCGTGTTTTCGCGCCGTCGCCATATGACGTTTAAAGGTTCGGTCTGGCATACCACCGAAACGAGTCCTCAACTGGTCAGACGTCAGTCCGCCGTCATCCAGCACTGCCGTGATAATTTCAAGAGTGGTTTTAAAGTCGCGGTACATAACAGCTCTGATAGTCGCCACGCCAGATTTCGACACACACCCAGGCCCGAGCCAAAAACCGGCACAGGTAACAGGTCGCGCCAGTTTCTGGCCCGGCAATAACGCACGATGATTTAGGGCGGGCAATTATAGCCACGCCAACTTCTGACACAAGCCATAACCCACGCCATTTTCCGGCACAGCATATTGGCCAGGCCACATTCTGGCCCAGCCAGAAACTGGCTCAGCGTTTTTGCCAAGCCAATCTTTGGCACAACCCCGATCAATGCGTTCGATCACGCCATAGAAAGTGCGAATTGGACATTCCCCACGGGCGGCCCTAGGCTTTAACCATCTTGTGTTGTCTTTCCATAGCCATAGGTGTCCGTATGACGTTGTGCGGTGATTTGCCTGCCCCAGCCTCCGATGCTGGTGCCTTGTCAGCGCGGCCGGACACCTTTGAGTACGCCGGAATCGATGACGCCCTCAATCTCTCGGAATCCAGGCTCGCCGGCGAAGTCGCTCTTGCCATTAATTACAACGGCATCAACCACGCCGTCATGATGGTTTCACCGCTGGACTACGAGGACTTCATTATCGGGTTCAGTTTGGCCAGCGGGATCATCCAGCATCCGGGTGAAATTTACCGAATCAATCTCGCCGATATGGGCAACTCTGTACAGGCTGATATCGAGGTTTCCAATCGGGCGGTTTGGGTACTGAAGCAATCCCGCAGGAGCATGTTGGGTAGCAGCGGCTGCGGTATTTGCGGTGTCGAGGCATTGGACCAGGCCATCCCTCAGCTGGAGCAACGGCCACACGCTAAGCTTCCCGCGCCGGCGACGCTTCATGCACTGCGTCAACGCATCTCATCTCACCAAGTGTTGGCGCAGAGAAGTGGCGCCCTTCACGGCGCTTTCTATATCGATTCGCTTGGCGCGGTCGTCATGGGCAGGGAAGACATTGGGCGCCACAACGCACTCGACAAGCTGATCGGTGCCATGGCGATTGCTGACCGCAATGCACAAGAGGGATTTGTGGTGGTAACCAGTCGCTGCAGCCTGGAACTGATTGTGAAAGCCGTCCGCGCAAACGTCGGAACCCTGGTGTCACTGTCTGCCCCCACGGCGCTGGCAACAAACACGGCGCGAGATCACGGACTCAACCTGATCCACCTTCCCCATCACAGCCCTGCACGTGTATACAGCCCGGCTCCGGAAAGCCGTTAACTTCGCCGGCAACCGGAACGCTTGAACGCCAGTCAGGATAATTGTGCCGGAATTCTTCCGGTGGGCGACGCCGGCTCCAGCTTGATCGCTATGAATTTTGATGTGGGCGTATAGGAGCGGTCACCATAGCTGTCCAGCGGCACCAGCGGGTTGGTTTCCGGGTAGTACGCCGCAGCCTGCCCCCTTGGCAGGTCATAGGCGACCAACATAAAGCCGGATACACGGCGCTCACGACCATCTTCCCACAACGACACCAGGTCGGCCCTGTCACCGGGCTTGAATCCCAGAAGCCGAATGTCCGCCTCATTGGCAAAGATCACGTCCCGCGCACCGAACACCCCCCGATAGCGATCATCAAGACCATAGAGCGTGGTGTTGTACTGATCATGGGAACGAAGGGTTTGAAGGATCAGATCCGGTTTACCGGCCCCGTTATGCATCCCATCGTGGATTAGGGAAACCGGCAGCTGACTGGCACTGAACTGGGCCTTGCCACTGCCGGTATTCCAAAGACACTGCGCAGCGGCATTTCCCAAATGGAAGCCTCCCGGGTGCCTGATCCGGTCGTTAAAGTCCTCAAAGCCTGGGACGATGTCCGACACCAGGACCCTGATCCGCCCGTAGTCGCCAACAACGTGATCCCAGTCAATGGGGTGATTGCCCAGCACTGCCTTTGCCATACCTGCGATGATCGCGGGCTCTGAACGCAACGCCGGGGAATGGGGCTCGATCTGGCCGTAGGAGATATGCACCATGCTAAAGCTGTCTTCTACGGTCACCCCTTGGGGGCCAGTGGCCTGCCGGTCAATCTCGGTACGCCCAAGGCACGGCAGGATCAACGAGTCCTGGCCGGTCACCAGGTGCGAGCGATTCAGTTTGGTGGCAATGTTAACGGTCAACCGGCATTGGCGAAGCGCAGCATGGGTTCGCGGGGTGTCAGGCGTCGCTTGGGCAAAGTTTCCACCCAGAGCCACAAACACTTTGGCACGCCCCTCTTCCATCGCCTTGATGGCCTGGACGGCGTTGTCCCCCGGATCACGCGGAACCGAAAACCTGAAACGTTGTTCCAGGGCATCAAGGAACCACTCCGGGGGCTGCTCGTTGATCCCCATGGTGCGGTCACCCTGAACATTGCTGTGACCGCGAACCGGTGACAAACCGGCGCCCGGCTTGCCAACATTTCCCCGCAACAACTGGACGTTGACAATTTCCTGCACGGTCGGCACCGAATGCCGATGCTGCGTAACCCCCATCGCCCAGCACATGATGACGCGCTCAGACCGACGATACATCTTGGCCGCAAGCTCAATCTCATCCAGGGCAAGGCCGGACTGTTCAGTGATGTGTTCCCACGGAGTGGCGTCGACAGCAGCCAGGTAGTCGCCAAGGCCCGAGGTGTGGGTCTCGATAAAGGCGTGATCAAACACCGGCTCCAGGCCCTGTTCAGTGGCCTCGCGCTCCCAAGTCAGGAGAAATTTCGCAATCCCTCTCATCAGCGCCATATCGCCCCCCAGTGCCGGGCGAAAATAGGCCGTATTGGTCAACGCGGAACCGTTGGTCAGCATTTCCAATGGGTGCTGGGGGTGCTGAAACCGCTCCAGCCCACGCTCCCGAAGCGGGTTGATGCAGACAACCTGGGCACCACGCTCGACGGCTTCCCTTAAGGGCTCCAACATTCGTGGATGGTTGGTTCCCGGGTTTTGGCCAATCACGAAGATGGCATCGGCCTTTTCAAAATCATCAAAAACCACCGTACCCTTGCCAACCCCGAGGCTTTCGCCCATGCCAATACCGCTGGCTTCATGGCACATGTTGGAGCAATCGGGAAAATTGTTGGTTCCGTAGGCGCGGACAAAGAGCTGGTACAGGAAGGCGGCCTCGTTACTGGCTCGCCCGGAGGTATAGAACTCGGCCTCATTGGGCGAGTCCAGCTCTTGGAGATGACGGGCGACAAGGGCAAAGGCGTCATCCCAAGACGTTTCCAGATAGCGATCGGACTCAGCGTCATACCGCATCGGGTGGGTCAGGCGGCCCTGATACTCAAGCCAGTAGTCAGACTGCTTTGCCAGCTCGGTCACGGTATGGCGGGCAAAAAACGCCGGATCGACCGATCGCGCAGACACCTCCCAGTTCACCGCCTTGGCGCCATTCTCGCAGAATTTGACCAGACCGCTGTCCGGCGAGTCGCCCCAGGCACAGCCGGGACAATCAAATCCGTTCTGCTGGTTGGTTTTAAGCAGCGCCCTCAGGCTCTTGATCCCATTCGCGCTGGCTAACCAGCTTTGCGCCACACTTTTTAAAGCACCCCAGCCTGCAGCGGGTCCCGCGTACGGTCGAATCCGAATCTTGTCGTTCATTGCGGAGCTCCCTGGCGCCCTTACCGGCTGGCGGTTCAAAGTCGATGGTTATACCCCGAACACACTAAGGCCCTGCCCAGATACCGTCCAATTGAAACCCCTGAACAGTCAATAAGCACCCTCTATCAAACCCCGGCAACGATATGCGACGCTCTTTTGCTACACTCTCGTGCTACCCCCATGCCTAAACCTGGGAGACACACGGCGTAGTGGATATCAAACAACTGAAGTTTCTGATTGCCCTTGACCAAACCCGACACTTTGGCAAGGCGGCCGAACTGTGCCATGTCACCCAGCCCACCCTGTCCATGCGCATTCGCAGCCTTGAAGAGGAGCTGGACCTGGTCCTGGTGGCACGGGGGCAGCGCTTCGAAGGATTCACAGAGGCCGGCGAGCGGGTGCTGGCCTGGGCAAAGACCATACTGTCGGCCTATGACGGGCTTCAGGCGGAAGCGGCCAATTGCCGGGGGCAGCTGGTAGGCACCCTGCGACTGGGCACAGTGCCTCTGTCCAGCATGAGCCCGATGGAGCTGGTCAAACCCCTGTCTGAACGCTACCCGGAACTGCGCTTCCAGATCTCATCGATGAGTTCGGAACAAGTGTTTGACGGCCTGAGCCGCAACCAGCTTGACCTTGGCATGTGCTACCTCGATCAACAAAACACCCGACACTTTGAGGTGGTCGAACTGGGTCCTTCAAGGATGGGCCTGCTTCACGACGAGCGCTTCTTCACCTTCGACGCCCCGGAAATCGCCTGGGAAGACCTCGATGCCGTGCCACTGGGCACGCTGACCAAAATCATGCATTTCCAACAGTCCATTGCCCTCAGGTTCCGGAGCCTGGGCCTTGAGGTCAATTCGGTACTGGAAAGCGATTCCACGTTTCAGTTGGTGCAAGCCGTTAGTTCGGGCATCTGTTGCGCCATCATGCCCCTTAAGAGCGGCGTGGATTCCCTGAGCGACCATCTGCGTCTGACCCCGATCACCGACGGCAGCACCAATGCCCCCATGGGCCTGCTGATGCGCAAGACCGAACCTCAATCCCCGCTGGCGCGACAATGCTTCGAAGAAGCAAAGGCCATCTTCGCACTCAGGTCGGTGTAGAGTTCGTTCCGCTACTGCTCGGACGAGTCGCAGCCATAAGGGCAGGAATCCCGCTGCGGGCATTGGCCTGAGCTGCCAGCAGGCGCTCCTCGTCCGACGCATACTTCTCATCCCACTCCAGCACCTTCGGCGTCATGAGCTGGTGCCATAGGGGCGGAATCATGGCGACAACGATGGTGGTGAGATAGCCGCTGATCATCATGGGGGCATCAGGAAACGGCTTCAGGTCTTGATAAGGCACTTCCCCCTGGGCGTGGTGATGGGAGTGGCGGGTCAGGTTGAACATGGTCCAGGAGCTGATTCGCTTGTTGGTATTCCATGAGTGCCGTGGCTGCACCGGCGTTTCCGGGTTACGGACCATGCCGTAATGTTCCATGTAGTTGACGATTTCCAGCAGCGCTTTACCCCACAACGCACAGGCGATGAAGTACACCATGCCGCCCAGACCGCCAACAACAAAGGCCAGGGCAACCAGCAGCAAGCTCATCAGGTGGCCACGGATCATGGCATTGTTGAAGGACCATACGGACGTCCCTTTTCGTTTGAGCCGGCGCTTTTCGATATTCCAGGCGCTAAGGTTACCCTTAAGGGTTGACGCAACCACGTGGAAATAAACGTTGCGGCCACGAGGCGCCGTGGCAGGATCTTCAGTGGTGGATACATAACGATGGTGGCCGTAGACGTGTTCAATGGAAAATACGGTGTCGAAGCTGAATGCCAGCAGCCAGCGACCAACCAGCATGGAGATCGGGTCCCAGGTTCGGTGGGTCAGCTCGTGGCCGGTAATGGTCCCGATGATGCCAATCAGCAGACCGGTCAGTACGACGCCTGCAATGTGGTGCCCAAAAGCGGTGGCATCACGCGCCGCAACCACATCGTAACCGGTGAGCTCGGTCACCAGGGCGCCAATCCCGCCAATGTCAGTTGGGCTGACACTCCAGACTGCGGCAAAGACAATCAGGCTCAGCAGCGGCAATGCCATCCACAGCTGTACGGTCAGTATCTTGGGGTGCTTGAACACCGGGGTGGTGGTGTCGTCACCGCACACCGCATCACCAACGATATAGATCACCAGTACGGCGGCCAGGCCCGCTGAGATCCAGGCGCCACCCGCCATTAGGGAGACAAGAGCCAGCAAGCCAATCACATGGAAAAAGAAAAACTTCAGGTAGTGTAAAAGATTCATTTTTCAAGACCTTACTTTTGACTATTCAATTAATCTATTAACTCTGAAACAACGTCTTCAGCCTTTACGACATCACCAATCGTGGTGAACCGGTCGGCAAAAATTGAGCCCCGCTCGATGCCCGCGACACTCAGGTGCACGACGGCGGAGTCGATCATGGCCGGCGGGCCGCAGAGGTAGGCTTCAGAGCCTGTCAGCGATAGCGTGGGGATCAGGTCTGTCACCCACCCGCGAGCACCCTGCCACTCCGTATCAGGCGCCTCATTCGAAAGGATGGGCGTGAAGATAAATGGCGCCCCCCACTGCTGCGCAATTTCCCGAATGTCGTCAAGTGCATACAGGTCTTGCTGGCTCCGGGCACCAAACAACAGCGTTACCGGCCTGCGACTCGACCGGGCCAGTTCGCCCCGAAGAATCGCCAGTATCGGGGCAAGCCCACTACCGCCAGCGATCATGACGATAGGCGCGTCAGACGGCCGCAACCAGAAATCACCAGACGGCCCCGTTACGGTGACCGACTGTCCGAGCAAATCCCGGTCATTGACCTCGGTTGAGAACACGCCACCCGGAACCTTGCGCACAAAAAAGGACAAGGTGCCATCCGGCTGGGGAGGCGTCGCAAACGAATAGCTGCGGGAGACACCTGGCAACGAATCCAGGGTGAGGTCTGCGTACTGTCCAGCCCTGTAATCCAGGGCTTCCAGCAACTGCAGTTTCAGGTGGGTAATGTCATGCGTCAGACGCTCCTGTTGAACAACCCGCGCTGACACCCGGGTCCTTTGAGCCTGTTCCGACAGGCTGACTTCAATGGTGACATCGCTGGTTGGTACACTCTGGCAGGCGAGGATGTAGCCCTGATCCAGTTCGGCATCACTCAGGATATAGCCAATGTCGGTCAACTCCTTTACCGACCCATCCACCAGTCGGCACTTGCAGGAGGCGCAGCCTCCGACACGGCAGCTATGAGGAAAATCAATCCCCTCTCTCAGGGCCGCGTGCAGCAGTGTCTCTTTCGGTAACACCTCCACCGGCTTGCCATTGATTTCAGCAAGATGGGTTGTTGCAGGATTTTTTTTGAAGAACGAAAACATCGTAGGCTCCCCTTTTTTGTTTTCACCGGGTAAATGCTACTGGGGGCCAGGGCAAAAAGCGGGGTCATTTATTGACATGGGAGGGTGATTTTTTGACAATCGCCAGTATGAGCGAACGCAACGTCACCCTACCGAACCACTACATTCTCCAGATCATTGAAATCGTTGAGCATGCGGGCGTCAGTGCCGAGGGCTGGTTACGCCACCTGGGCATCGAGCCAGACAAAGAAGAAGAAGAGAGCCTTGTGACCATGCCCTGGGCAACCTTCCGGCGCTTCCTGCAGGATGCCGGGCGTTTCTCCAAGGACAAGGCCCTTGGCCTGATGATCGGTGAGCGGCTGCTGATCAACACCCATGGCACGCTGGGGTACGCCGCGATGAGCAGCGGCACTACCCGTCAGATCGTTGACCTACTGGAACAGTACATGGTTTTGAGGACCGACTTGCTGACCATGGACACGGCCGAGGAGGGAGACTGTCTTCAGGTAAGGTTTGACGATAACGGGTCGCTTGAAGATGTTCAGCGCCCGGTGACTGAAGCCATCGTACTGGCCATCCGGAACATCCTCGACTTCACCACCATGGGAACCTGCGACATCCGCAGCGTCACCTTCCCCTTTGACGGCGATGAAAAGCTGGCCGAGGCCGTTTTCCGGTGCCCCGTCGCTTACAACCAGGAATGCGCGGGGTTCACCCTGCCCCTCACCAGCATCGACAAGCCCTTGAAAATGGCCAACACGGTCAGCTATCAGGAGGCCCTGAAGGTTTGCCGGCAGGAATTGGATAAACTACCCACCGAACATACCTGGTCGGCCCGGGTACGACGCCTGATGCTCCAGAACCGACGAGGGTTTCCTTCACTGGAAATGACCGCCAGGCGCTTCCACATCACGCCACGCACCCTGCACCGACGCCTTATCGATGAAAGCACATCCTACCGCGAGGTCTTGGAAGGGGTGCGGCACCAGCTTGCCATCCGGTATCTCCAAACCGGCCGGATGACCGTTCAGGAAATATCCTTTGCCTTGGGCTATTCCGATATCGCCAACTTTCGCAAAGCCTTCAAGCGCTGGGAGTCGGTTCCCCCGACCGAGTACAACCGACACTCCCGCGCTGATTAGAAGTACATTTTCCGGATCATCACCGGAACCACCTTCCCTGCCGCCTTCAGCAGGTCAGCCGGCGACTTCGGCGCAACCATATGCATGGCGTGGCGAATGGCGTCGTAGCTCTGCTTGTCCTGGGGGTACCACCAGAGGTTCCTCTTTGCGCGCAGCCAATCCCAGTTCACGACCTTGGTTTTGCTCATTTCAATCAGGCCTTCCGGGCCATGGGTACGCCCGATGCCGGACTCTCCAGGCCCGCCCCAAGGTAGATCTGACATACCATGTGTGTACAGGTGATCATTGATAGCGACCACACCGCCCCGGACGCGGTTTGCCAGTTTCTTGCCCCTGGCGGTATTGCGGGTCCAGATGGATGCGGTCAGCGCCATTGTACAATCATTGGCCAGGGCAACCGCCTCATCTTCGGTGCTGAACGACATCACCGGGATAATCGGCCCAAAGGTTTCTTCCCGCATCAAGGTCATATCATGATGGACATCAGTCACCAGCGTAGCCGGGTGGAAATGGCCATCCTGGCTCCCAACGCCTTGGGACTGGGCGACAATTTTTGCGCCGTCGGCAATGGCTTCGGCCAGCTGACGGGCAACGGTATCACGCTGCTTGGGGGTGGTCATGGACCCCAGATCCACGCCGCAGTGATCATTGGGAACCCCGTGCTTCAGCGCCTGGGTCTTCGCCGCCAACAAATCTACAAAACGTTTATAGACTGAGTCGTGAACATAGATACGTTCCACGCCCCCGCATGACTGGCCCGCATTCTGATACCCGGCCCAGGCAGCTCCGTTGGCCGCCCGTTCCAGGTCGGCATCTTCGAGAACAATCATGGGATCCTTGCCGCCTAGCTCCAGTGAGATCGGGGTCAGGGTTTCGGAGGCCTGGGCCATCAACTGCTTGCCGGCTGGCACCGACCCGGTAAAGAACAGCTTGTCGATACCGTTCTCAAACATGGCACTGGACACCTGACCGCCCGAGCCCACGATGTGGCTGAACAGCCCTTGCGGCAGGTTGCCAGCAGCCACAATCTTTTCAATCGCCTTGCCCACCAGTGGCGTTGCCGCCGCCACCTTCAGGACGATGGCATTCCCGGCCATCAGGCCCATCACGATCTCGCCAAACGGAATGGACAACGGGTAATTCCAGGGGCTGATGATGCCAACAACACCCAGCGGCTCGTAGCGAACCTCGGAACGTTTGCCAACCCACAGCAGACTGGAAGGTTCACGAATTTCCGGTTTAAGCACCTTTTCGGCATGTTTGCCATACCAACTGCAAGCCAGCAGGCAAGGCAGTACTTCTGTGGCGAGGGCGTCCAGACGGGTTTTGCCGTTGCCATCACTGACGATTCGCGCCAGCTCATCGGCATTATCCCGGATATAGTCGCGCATCTTCAGAACGTGGCGGCGCCGCTCGGCAAACGACTTCGCTGCCCATACCGCCTGGGCTTTCCTTGCCTGCTCAAAGATCGCAGGAATAGCCTCAGGCGCGGTGTTTGCGACGGCATCGATCCGAACTCCGGTTGCGGGATTGTAGGCGTGGGTTTGCGCATCGATCGGCAATGGGGTGACGGTATTCATGGTCAACATCCTGGCTTGGCAATTGTTGTAAGTTGCTTCGTAATGCCCGTCAGAATACGGACAGACCCAAGCATCAACATTGGCACCAAATACCACCAAACGGCGCCGCGAGGCCCAGTCACCTCGGGAACATCCACACGCCTTGCACAGAGTCCATGCCCCATTACTCCGGGGGAACAAAGCCATCTGCAACGCCTATACTGTCGGCTATAGTCGCCCTCAGGAGGTGTCGGTCGCGGAGAACTGAAGCGGTTTTATGGATCGGCGACTATTCTGATTCCGGGGGCAACGCATTACAAATTGGAGCCTGTCCATGAGCAATATCTATCCCGATGTCGAGCAGGAATGCCTGGTTACCGAGATCTGCAGTGCCATTGATCTCTTGCTGACCCCCAAGGACCGCGATCTCGGCGGGTTCTCAGTTCGCCGTTTACTGCCGACCGCCCGTCGCAAAATGGTAGGTCCGTGGATCTTTTTCGATCACATGGGGCCAGCGCACTTTGAGGCTGGCGACGGCATTAACGTTCGCCCTCATCCCCACATTGGGATCGCCACCGTCACCTACCTTTTTGAAGGCGAGATCCTTCACAGGGACTCCCTCGGCAGCTTGCAGCCCATCAAACCTGGCGACATCAACCTGATGGTCGCAGGAAGCGGCATTGCCCATTCGGAGCGTGAACGGCCAGAGGTAACCGCCCAGGCGCATGTATTGGACGGACTGCAACTCTGGCTCGCTCTTCCCATCGACCAGGAAGAAACCGCCCCAGCCTTTTATCACTACCCCGGCACGGATGTCCCTGCCATTGACGTGGGCGGTGTTGCGGTAAGGGTGATGATGGGAAGCGCCTACGGAGTCACGTCTCCCGTCAAAATTTTCTCGGAAACCCTCTATCTAGAGGCCTGGCTGAAACCCGGACAGCGGTTGCAACTCCCGAACGCACAGGAGCGCGCACTCTATGTGGCAAAGGGGCGCCTGAAGGCCCGTGAAAGTGACATTCCCCGACATTCGATGGCGGTACTGTCGGAACAGGAAGGCATTGTTGTCGAGGCAGTTGAGGATACCCGGCTTGCACTGATTGGCGGTGAACGTTTCGCCCGGCGTTTCATTGACTGGAATTTCGTATCCAGCCGCAAGGAACGAGTCCAGCAAGCCAAAGAGGACTGGAAAGCAGGCCGGTTTGCCAGGGTTGTAGGAGATGAGGACGAGTTTATTCCTCTCCCCGAGTAGATCATCGCCAATGCATATGGTCGGCTAGCTCCGCCAGAAATGGCGGGAAAACAGCACAAACACGCTTAACAGCTCGAGACGACCAAGCAGCATGGCCATCATCAGCACCCACTTTGCGGCATCGGGGAGTGCCGCAAAGTTGCCCGCAGGTCCGATTTCCTCCCCAAGCCCCGGCCCAACATTGGCCAAAGCCGTGGCTGCTCCGGTCAGACTGGTAACCAAGTCCAGTCCCAGGGTGGCCAACACGGCAGCGACCACCGCCAGCGTCGTCAGGAACAGGAAGGAAAAGGCGACAGCGGAGGTTACGATTTCATCACCGATCACACGACCGTTGTAGTATCGCGCCATCACAATATTGGGGTGAAGCAACCGCCGCATCTGCTCCCTGAGCATCAGGATTGAAAGCTGAAAACGGAATATCTTCATCCCACCACTGGTCGACCCGGAGCATCCGCCCACGAATGTCAGGAAGAAGAACAACACCACCGCCAAGGCCCCCCACCGGGTATAGTCCTCGGAGGCAAACCCGGTGGTGGTCACCACCGACGTGACATTGAACAGCGTTTTGATGAACGTTTCGACAAAACCTGCAATGGCGGCCTGATCGTTGGTCAGCAGGCGGTAACTGCAGATGATCAGTGCAACCACCAACAGGAACTGAACGAAAAAACGCACCTGACGATCAATAAGTAGCGGCCTGGAATCGCCATTAAGTAAACGAACAAACAGGAAAAAAGGCACGCTGCCAAGAATCATAAAGCAGGTGGACGCCGCCAGGATTGGCAAGTTCTGGAATTGCCCCATGGAGCTGTCTGAGGTCGAAAACCCGCCGGTGGAAACCGTTGTCAATGCATGGTTGATCGCGTTGAACAGATCCATGCCCAGCACCCAGTACACCACGATGCAGGCCAGCGTGAGCACCAGGTAGCTGACCACCAGACCAAGAGCCAGCCGATTGGTGCGGGGTACTGCTTTTTCCGTCCATTCCGACGACTCGGTTGCGAACAGCCGCATGCCACCAATTCGGAGGAATGGCAGCACCGCAACCGCCATACCAATGATACCTATCCCCCCCATCCACTGCACAATGGAGCGCCATAGCAGGATATCCGCCGGCAGGTAATCCAGCCCCACCAAAACCGTGGAGCCGGTGGTTGTGATGCCAGAGATACTTTCGAAAAAGGCGTCGGTGATTGTCAGGTCAAGGTCGCTGAGCAGAAGGGGTAGGCTCGAGAACAGCGGTATCACAATCCACGCCGACACGGTCAGCAGAAACATCTCCCGTTGCTTCAGCCCGCGCCGTTTTCGGGGGGTCATCAAAAAGCAAATCAGCCCAACCGTCAGGCAGGCCAGCGCCGATTGTACAAACGCCCACCAGTCCTGCGCCCCACCTCCAAAAGCCAGCAGGTTGACCGGCAGGGTCATCATCAGGCTCAGCAGGATTAACAGGAATCCAAGTATCTGGATGATGGGTGTAATGCTCATGGGGCGAAGTACCCTTTATCGCGAGTCCAGCAGAAGGGTTAAAGGAGCTGCCTGTTTGCCATCGCCGCCAGCAACTCGTTAATCGGCGGCGCCAGTAACGGCGCGACATTCACCCGATTGGAGTTATGCACAACGGTATTGCAGGTAACCAGTGCGTCCAATCCAGCCTGGCGCAAGCGGGCATCGCTTTGATCGGCAAAAATCCCATGAATCGCCGCACATTGGATGCGCGTTATTCCCCGCGCTTTGAGGCTAGCCACACACTCCAGAATGGTGTGTCCACTGGAAATCACATCGTCGATAACCATGGCTGTACGATCGGTGAACGCCTCCATGTCCGGCAGGCTGACTTCAACCTGGCGGTCGCCGTAGCGGCGTTTCTCACCAATAACGAACGGGTGCCCGCTCAACGCGGCTATGCCCGACACCCACTGTTCACTTTCAGCATCCGGGCCCACCAACAGAAGGTTGGTCTGCCCTTTAAGCCATTCAGTCAGCGCTGGCGCTCCCTGAACGACGCGACTGGGGATCGAATAGATTTCATCAAGCGAGTGGTACCGGTGCAGATGTGGGTCCACAGTTACAAGCCAGTCCAAGTGCTGGGAAATCAGTCTGGCGAACAGCCGGGAGGTAACCGCCTCTCCGTCCTGAAACCGAACGTCCTGACGCATGTACGGCAGATACGGAACCACCAGCCCGACCGATGCGGCCCCCAGCTCCTTCAACGTGTCCGCAAGGTAGATCAGCGCCAGGAACTTATCATCAGGGTAGGTCATATCTGCAACGATCACGCAGTGCAGGCCACTAACCGGCGTCATAACCCTAAGGTAGGTTTCCCCATCCGGGAAGCGCCGTGTGCTGATTTCTCCAGGACGCCCTCCGACCAGTTCAACCAGCTGACTGGTCAATGGATGTTCCGTCAGGGAAAAAAACACAACCTCGCGCTCATTGAGCATGTTGGTACCCTCTTGTTTCTATAAGCTCGCCGGTGTCTCCGAGCTCTCAGGTTTAAACGGGTTCTTTTGTTTCAAACTGCCCCGATGCAACACAGCACGATGCTGGCTACACCCAACTCATTCAAAAACAAACATGTCGGCATTTTGGCGATAATAGTCCAGCGCGTAGTCCTGCTCCCCCTGGCTTTCACTGTACAGGGTAAACAGGGGTGCTCCGGTGGCAACCTGGTCGCCAACTTTGACATAGAGTCTCAAGCCCGCGCCGGGGCTGGATGGCGCGCCAGACAGCTTGGCCAACCGGGCCAGCTTTCGGTTGTCGATGCTGCGCAGTGTCCCACCAAGCAGGGCTGTCTCTGCATGCTGAAAACGGGCGTCTTGAAGGGTTTTCAGCCCCCCCTGGGATTCAACAATCCTGAGGAACTGACGATAAGCCTCGCCGCTGACCAGCAACTCCATGGCTTTTTGCTGAGCAATTTCCAACCCGCTGTGCTCGGCCATATCCAGGACGTGCCCTGCCAGAAGCAAAGCGCGTTCACGCAGGTCAGACGGCGCATCTTCCTCACAACGCAGCACCGCCAGCAGATCCCTCGCCTCCTCGACAGGGCCGATGCCGCGACCGACCGGCTGGCTGCCGTCCGTCAGCACGCAGCGAACCTTGAGCCCGCAAGCTGCCCCAACCTGGGTGAACAGGCTGGCCAGGCGGCCAGCATCGACGCCACTGCGAACCTTGGCCGTCGGGCCAACGGGAATATCAATCAGGGTATGCGTTGAACCCGCCGCAATTTTCTTGGACAGTACGGAGGCAATCATCTGCCCTTCGCCATCCAGGTCCAGAGCCCGCTCAATCCGGATCAACACGTCGTCCGCTGGGCTCAGGTTGACGGCGCCTCCCCAGGTCAGGCAGGCACCGGTCTCATTAACCACTCGCCGGATATCCGCCAGCTCCAGGTTGACGTTAGTCAGCGCCTCCATAGTGTCGGCTGTACCCGCAGGGGACGTAATCGCCCGTGACGACGTTTTCGGCATAACGTGCCCCGCAGCACTGACAATCGATACCACCAGGGGGGTGGTCCGGTTGCCCGGCAGCCCGCCGATGCAGTGCTTGTCATAGACAGCCTCACGCCCCGGCCAATGCAGTCGCTTGCCGGCATTAACCATGGCCTGGGTCAGGTAGACGATTTCGTCGGTGTCCAGGCGCCCACCGGCGCAAACGCTGAGGAACGTCGCAATCTCGATATCGCTGTACAGGTGATCACTGATATCGGTAATGATGGCCTGCATGTCGGTGCCGTCCAGCGGGTTACCAAACACCTTCTTCCGCACCGCCGCGAGCGACGCCACCACATCGGCGTGACCAATCACCACGTCGTCGCCAAGCCCTACCCCCAGGCGCTGGATCGCCACCTTGGACAAGCCCACGTGCCCTTCCGGAAGTACGTCGTTGTCGACCACGTTTACCGTGGCCACCACCGACCGACTGCCATGGTTAATTTTGACTCTCGACTTGGCCGTAAATCCCTCAGCGCGACAGACATGACAGTCTTCCCGCATATAAGCGACGGCTTCCTGGTGAGTATTTATACCTATATCGAGCGCTTTCAAGGTGTAGTGACTGGTCATATTCCACAACATCAGGGACGAAAGCAGACAATAATCCGCTCAATTGACGAAGGTCGCAAGAAATCGAGTCAGGAAACCCGTCAGCGCCTCCGACCTCACCCCGACTAAAGGCTTACCCGTTCTTTGACAAACGGCTAATAACCAGCGCCCACCAAGGAGGAGTAGCATGGTCCCTTTACAACACAAGATTTCGCCTTATCCCGGGGACATCCTCAATGACCTATGCTCGCATTACTGGCACCGGCTCTTACCTGCCAGACAACATCGTGACCAACGCCGACCTTGAACAAAAGGTCGACACCACCGACCAGTGGATACGGGAACGAACCGGTATCGAGCAACGTCACATCGCCAAAGACAACCAGACCACCGTCGATCTGGCGGAAGTTGCGGCAAGAAGGGCCATCGAGGCCGCAGGCATTACCCCTCAAGACATCGACCTGATCGTCTTTGCGACCTCTACCCCGGACAAAGTCTTTCCAAGCTGCGCCTGTATCCTCCAGGCTCGCCTCGATCTTCACGGGTGCCCGGCTTTTGACATCCAGGCCGTCTGCAGCGGCTTTGTTTACGCACTCGCCACCGCGGAGAAGTTCATCAAGACGGGTGCCAGCAAAAAGGCACTGGTGATCGGGGCTGAAGTCTTTTCCCGCATTGTAGACTGGAACGATCGGGGCACCTGCGTGCTGTTTGGTGATGGTGCCGGTGCCGTGGTGCTGGAAGCCAGCGAGGAGACCGGCATTCTTTCAACTCATATCCACGCCGACGGGCAGTATGAAGAGTTGTTGCATGTCCCCTGCGGTGTCTCAAACAACCCTGACGAATTCAGGAAGACCGGCGGTTTTATCGAGATGAAAGGGAACGAGGTGTTCAAGGTTGCCGTCAACACCCTTGGAAAAATTGTCGATGAAACGCTGTCCGCCAATCAGATGAAGAAGTCTGATATCGACTGGCTGGTACCTCACCAGGCCAACCTCCGAATCATTGCGGCCACCGCGAAGAAGCTTGATATGCCAATGGATCGGGTGGTGGTCACGGTGGACAAGCATGGCAATACCTCTGCCGCATCCATCCCCCTGGCGCTGGACGTCGCCGTTCGTGACGGCCGTATCCGGAAAAACGACACTGTTCTGCTTGAGGCCTTTGGCGGCGGCTTTACCTGGGGCTCAGCGCTTCTTCGCCTTTAACGCAACCCTGAAGCCAAACAAAACGCCATGAGCAACCCGATCGCCCTCGGGTTGCTCTTTAATCACATTCATAGGATGATTGGATCATAGGGACTAAGGATCTTTAACCATGACCGCACTTCGCCGCATTGCCAAAGGCTCGCTGGTAGATACCGCCATTGAATCCATTCGCTCAGCCATTAAAGCCGGCCATTGGCGGATTGGTGACCGCCTACCCGTAGAAGCCGACTTATCGGAATCCCTGGGCATTAGCAGGAACACGGTTCGTGAGGCGGTACGGGTTCTGGTTCACATGGGAATTCTGGAAACACGCCAGGGCGATGGCACCTATGTGCGGGCAGACCGGGACACTGGGGAAAGTCTCCGGCGCATTGAACAGGCCCAACTGAAAGACCAGCTCGAAGTGCGCCAGCTATTGGAGGCCGAAGCTGCCAAGCTCGCAGCAGAACGGCGAACAGAAGAAGAGGTCAAGGTGATGTCCAGGGCACTGGACCTTCGCGCCAGCGCCGGGGACAACGTTGCCGAGCGCATCCGTTTTGACGAGCAGTTTCACCATGCCCTGGTCGGCGCCACCCACAACTCCGCTCTGGTGGAACTCTACAACTACTTCGCTGACGCCATCACCAGGACCATCGAACGAACAGAAATGGACGAATCCCTCCCCGAGCCCTCACAGGAGGATCATGAAATCCTGCTGGCTGCCATTCGGCGACGAGATAGCGAGCGGGCAAAAAGTCTCGCCGCAGCACTGCTGCAACCCAGCATCGACACACTTAACTCAACAGACTGAACTCAAAGACTGAAACAGGCCCATAACCGTGCGCATCGACCCTTTCACCCTACTGCTGTTGGGCGCCATTGTCCTGGCCTCACTTTTTCCGGCTCAAGGTGGCTTTGCCGACGCGCTGTCCACTGTTGGCGCTGCCGCCGTCGCCCTGCTGTTCTTTCTCCACGGCGCCGCACTTTCCCGCGAGCAGGTCATTGCGGGTGCCAGTCACTGGCGGCTGCACCTGGTCGTCACCTCGCTGACGTTTGTCTTTTTCCCGCTGGTGGTTTTGCCCATTAATGAAATGGCTCCTACCTGGATCCCCGCAGACCTTGGTCTTGGGTTTCTGTACCTGGGCGCCCTCCCCTCTGCGGTGTCGTCATCCATTGCCTACACGGCCATGGCCAGGGGGAACGTTCCCGCCGCCATCTGCAGCGCAGCCGCCTCCAATGTGTTCGGCATGATGCTGACCCCTTTCCTGCTGATCCTGCTGGTCAGTACATCAGGCGAAAGTAATTTTTCGGTTGCCGAGGCGTTACGGGATATTTTCCTGCAGCTGCTGCTGCCATTTGCTATTGGCCACGGCATTCGCCCCTGGCTCGGCGGGTTTCTGGCCCGCAACGAACAACTGGCGTCCCGCTACGACCAGTGCGTTATCTGGCTGATCGTATACTCTGCGTTTTCACACTCAGTGGTCAGCGGCCTGTGGCAAAACCTTCCCCCCAGCGCAATTGTTTTTGCCATTGTTCTTTGCGTTGCATTGCTGGCGCTGTTGATCGTGGTGGCCAGGGTGGCCGTGAAGGCATTCGGGTTTAGCCTGGAGGATGAAGCAGCTATCGTGTTTTGCGGCTCAAAGAAAAGTCTGGCATCCGGGCTGCCTATGGCCAAGGTTCTGTTCTCAGGCCACCCCGGTTTCGGCATGATCGTTCTGCCGATCATGTGCTACAACCAGATACAGGTGATCGTTGGCGCTATCCTGGCGCAACGGTACAGACGCCGGATCGAGGCCGCCCAGGACAAGCCTGTTCAGCCCGAAACCTGAGCGTTTGGGTTACTGACCCGTTATGGTGCTGAACAGACTGGTCAGCACCACCAGGCCCACAATCCAGCCGATAACCGCCGGCCAGAAGCTTTTCATGGATTCCCGTTCAGCGGCGCTCACAGGATCCAGTTCTTCCTCAGCTGTGCCCAGGTCACCTCGAACTCCCTGCTGCCCGGGCTGAGCAACAGAGTCGGCAGACGGACTCAACTCCTCCCAGCCAAACCAATGGCCCAGAAAGCCCGCCACATCAGTCGGAAGCCCGCCCTGCTTTGCCATCGGCCGCAACTGCCCTTCAAGCTGGGCACCCAGTTCAACTTTCATCGCTTGCTGATCCGCGGGCGGCTCAGTCAACACGGCACGCCAGACAGCAACATCACTTGCCCTGACCGGATCATTCAGCAAGGCGCGAACCTGCAGGACAACCTCCCGGACAATCTGGTGTTCCTGCGCTGAGAGCGCTGCATCGACGTTCGACTCATCCGCCTGCTGGACAGGAACCGCTTCAGAACGGCCAACGGCCGCCGGCTGATCGAACCCCGCTTCGGCCAAGGCCTCATTCAGCGCTCGCTGCAAGGCTTCAGCTTCATCCTGATTGGCAAACTTCACCTGCTGGCTATAGGCATCCTGTATGGCAGAGGCATTGCGTGTCGGTTCTATTCCCAGGACATCCCAACAGCTCATCGATTTCACTCCAGGCATCATGCTGTACATTCTTTCCCGTCACGGCAGACAAGCCATAGCTATGTGGCTTATTATCCAGCTAGGCTCTTTTCGCCCAATCGTTCCGGCTTTGCGCCATAATGCCAAGACCTGGCGCCGTATACAAAGATTGCCTTATGCCCTCAGACCGCAAAGATACCGCCAAGCTCCAAACACTGATCCTACTCAGCTGCTGTACCTTGACGCCGGCAGTTGCCAATGACGATTTCAGCGGCGATTCACTGGACCTTTCCGACTCGTTCGAAGCCGACTACAGCTTTCTGCTTGAAGAGCCGGTTCCGGAAGTTCTGAGCACCACCAAGCTGCGCCAGCCCAAGTCACGGGTGCCCGGCTCCACGACGGTTATCCGCGGCAGTCTGATCAGGGACCTGGGCATCCTGAATCTGGCCGAGGTGTTTCGCCTGGTACCTGGTATGACCGTCGGGCACGTGGGAAGTAACAGCCCGGTGACCAGCTACCATGGCACCGTCGCCTATGAACAACGTCGCTTGCAGGTGCAGATCGATGGACGCACGGCGTACCAGCCAAACCTGTCTAACGTCGACTGGAATACCATGCCGGTCGCCATTGAAAACATTGAGAGGATAGAGGTCAGTCGCGGCCCTAATGCGGCAGCCTATGGCATCAACGCATTCCTTGGCACCATCAACATCATCACCAAGTCACCAGCGGACACCGAAGGCGTCAACCTCCACAGCTCCTATGGCGGACTTGGGCACAAGCAGCTGTTCGGCTCCACCGGAAATACCGGGGATGACTATGACTGGCGCCTGTCTTACGAGCGAAGGGGGTCCGACGGCTTTGACTACCGCTTCGACGACAACGACAACAAAGTCTCCTTCCACGATGGCTACGCCCTGAACTTCTTCTCCTATGACGCGATCGCGACGCTGAACAACCGAAACGCGGTTGAAGTTCGCGCCGGTGTTACCGATGGTACGGATGAGGACGACAGGCGGCGAATCGGCGAAGAGTTTGGGGCTCTCAACGACCCCGATGTCGATGTCCGGGATTACTACCTGCAGGCAACCTGGCGGTATACCCAATCGGAAAACCACTTCCTGCACCTGATGACAAGCTACCAGGACTACGACCGTACCCAGGCGTGGAGAACCTGCCCCCAAGGACTTGGCGTCGATTTTTGTGCGGACGTCAATCAGAACCTGAACGAATCCCGCCTTGAGCTGGAGCTTCAGGACACCCTGATCATCACGCCAGACTTCCGTATTGTCTCAGGCCTGGGCTACCGGGAAGACCGCTTTGAATCAGACACCTTTTTCAACGGCAAGGGCGCAAACTACCAGTCCCGGGTCTTCGGCAATTTCGAGTACACCCCGGTCAACTGGGTCACCTTCAATGCCGGTGCGAACTGGGAGACGACGACAACCGTGGATGAGACCTTCCTGTCCCCACGGGTCGCAGCCAATTTCCACCTTACCGATAACCAAACGCTCAGGTTTGTCTACTCAGAAGCGGTCCGCACCCCGGATGCCTTCGAGCAGGAAGCTGACTGGGGCTACCGGGTTACCAACCTGTCACCAGACGCCTTCGCGTTTCTGGAAGAACAGCGGGTAGGCCCGTCCGTGCAGGGCTCCGGAGACCTGACTGAAGAACAAATCACGTCCCGCGAGATCAGTTATTTCGGCCAGTTCCGGCTCGGCAATGGCCTGCTATCGACTGAGGTTAAATACTTCAACGATGACCTGCGAGATGTCATCGCTGGGGTTCTGAATGTCGAAGAGTGGACCATTGGCAATAATGTGGCGCTTGATCAGCAAGGCGTTGAACTGGAGGCCTCTCTGGAGTATCCCGACACCCAATTGCGCCTAACGTATGCCTACCTTGATCAGGATGGCCGTTACACCGGACCGCCCACCCCTGAAGAAACCCATCGGTTCATCAGACTCGAAAGCCGGCTAAGCGCGAAACATTCCGGCAGCTTTGTCTGGATTCAGGATTATGCCTGGGACCTTTCTTCAGCCACCGCTTTTTACTATGTCGAGGAGTTTGCCCGCGGCCCCTTTAAACGAGCAGACCTCCGAGTGGCAAAAGCCGTATATACACCTAGACTTAGCTACGATGTGGCCGTCATCTTCCAGCACTATTTTCACGATACACCCCCCGTCAGTCGGGAGAACAACATTGAGGACCCCAATCAAGTCTTCATTGAAGCCGGTCTGAGGTTCTAGTACTCCAGATCAATGACGGACATCGTCGCGCCATCAACGCCCCAGGTGGCTTGCAGACTTAATAATTGCCAAGGCAGGTAATGACCAGCACAGACGGTACAGTAAACAATGGAGCAGACAATCGCTGGCAACGACTGTGGTCCTTGGTCTTCATAGCACTCTGCACCTTCGTTAGCCTGCCAGCCACAGCGGAACATGGCGGCAACAACAATGACAGCTCGCCACACCGACAGTCGGTCCTGCTCGTGGGTTCTGACAACACCACCTTCAATCTTCGCTTTATTGATTTGCTCAAGCGCTACCTTGGGGATGAGGTGGATATCGTTCCCTACTCCGACGCTGAAGCCGCCGTTGATCCTGGTCGCCTGGTGATTACCCTGGGCGGTTCCGCACTCGCCCAGGCTCACCAGAGTTCATCATGGCCGCCAACACTGGCGCTGATGGTCACCGAAGACCAGTTTTCCCGCTACGCTGAACGCGGTGAGACGCCGATTTCCTCGGTGTACTACGACGCACCGCTAGTCCGCCAGGCCCTGCTTGGGAAATTGATACTGCCGCAAGCCAGTCGCGTAGCGTTGCTGGTCCAACCAGGCTATGAAACCCACTACGATGAGCTTATTCGCGAGTTACAGGGCTACGACCTTGAAGCCCGAGTGTTTACCGTCAGAGATGAGGAAAGCCTGATTGGCACGCTGTCACGGGCCCTCAGCTACGGTGATTTCCTGCTTGCGGTTCCCGATCCGGTTATTTTCAACCCGCAAACAATCAAACACATTTTGCTGACGGCCTACCGAAAGAACCGGGTTGTGGTCGGGCCCGGCCGGGCCTTTGTCAGGGCCGGCGTCCTCGCCTCCACCTTTCCACCCCTGGAAGCCATGGCCAGGGCCGCCGCCCTGCAGATCAGTCACTACCACGATACCGGTGAACTGCTCCCCCCCAGCCATCCGATCGAGTTCGATGTCGAAATCAACCAGCAGGTCGCCCACTCCCTCAACATTCCGGTGCCTGACAAGGACGCTCTAATTGACGGCCTGAAGCTGCAATATCAGCCGTCAGAGCAAGGAGGACGGCCATGAAAGCCCGTCATCGGCCTCTAAGCAGGAAGCTTTTAGGGTTGGTCGTTGTGCCAGCGCTGCTGATGTTCCTGATGCTGCTGTTTTTCTTTACCTCGGCTCGAATCGCTGACGCTCAGAAGGAGCTCGCGCGCAGCAGTCAGCTCCTGGCTGAAAACCTGGCACCGGCGGTGGAATATGCCGTCGTCTCGGGGAACACCCGGCTGTTGAACCAGATCATTGAACGCGCGCTGGACAAGAGTAGCGCCGAGTGGATTCGGGTGACCGATATCGGTGGGCGGGTGATGGGGTCGATTAGCCGCAATGTCACACCGGAAGGCGCCACGCTTGACGTCTTCAAAGCTGACATTCTTCAGCAGCCGCTCGACATGACTGACCCCCGCAATGGTAGCTGGTTTGAGCCGAGCTTTGGCTTCACAAACAGCACCCTGAGATTGGGCACTGTTGAGGTCGGTGTGTCCCCCGGGGTCATAGCGGCCCGACAGAACGACATTCTCTGGTCATCCATTATTGTTGGCCTTTCCCTGTTGCTGTTTACGATGCTGGTCTCCCGGCGAACCCTTACCGGCTTGGTGGAACCCATCCATATGCTGTCCCAGCGGATCGAGGCACTGAGCAAAGGCGAATACCACCAACAACCCGAATCAACAAGCCCCAAGACCCTTGAAGTCGCCAAGCTTGAGAACCAGCTGAATGCCCTCGCCCGCCACCTTGAATCGCTGAAGTCATCCAGAGACCAGGTGCTGTCAGCCACCGAAAACGCCCGAGAAAAGGCTGAAGCGGCAAACCGCGCTAAATCCGAGTTTCTCGCTGTTATGAGCCATGAACTGCGGACCCCACTCAACAGCATGCTGGGCAACCTGGAACTGATTGCCGACGAGCCGTTGAGCGACAAGCAGGAAGACTATTTACGAACAGCCCGCCGTTCTACCGAGGACCTGTTGACCGTCATCAGTGACATCCTCGACATCTCCCGGATGGATCGCGGTAAGCTCGCACTCGATAACTCAGCGTTCGACGTTCGCCAGCTCATCCAGAACTGCGTCGCGACCTACCGCCACGTGGCTGAACAACATGGGTTAACCCTGGTCCTCCGGTTCCTCGGCAGTTGGCCGGAACAGGCCCGGGTCCAGGGCGACCCGGCACGCTTCCGCAAGATATTGGCGGGCTTGCTGGACAACGCCATCAAATTTACCGAACAAGGAGGCGTTACCGTACTGGCAGAATGGCAATACCTGGAAGATACCTGCATGGTGCTGCAATGCACCGTTCAGGATTCTGGCAACGGCATTCCCCAAGACCGCCTGTCTGAGATTTTCAAACCCTTTGAGCTGCTGGATAGCAGCCACAGCCGCCAACACGGGGGAACGGGCATTGGCCTGGCGCTGGTGCAGAAATTGGTTGAGCTGATGGGCGGGCACGTCAACCTTGAGACAGACTTCGGCATCGGGTCGGCCTTCAGCATAGAGATTCCGTTCGAGCTGGACTTGCCTGAGCCAGTTGAACCCGAAGCCCCTCCCTCCCCACAACGCAATAAAGAACGGTCTTTGGAAGCCGTCAGGGCCCTGGTCGTTGAGGATAACCACGTCAACCAGAGAGTGGCCAGCGCACTGATGAGCCGCTTAGGGTTTGAAACCGATGCCGTAAGCAATGGTCACGACGCGGTACAGCGCTTCTGCTCTGGTCAGTTTAACTACCAGGTTGTTCTCATGGACTGTCAGATGCCGGTGATGGACGGGTACGAAGCCACGCGGACTATCAGGGAGTGGGAAAGCCAGAACGGCCATCCCCGAATTCCGATCATTGCATTAACGGCCGACGTGCTACCAGGAACCCAGGCAGCCTGCCATTCCGCAGGCATGGACGACTACATCTCCAAGCCTGTGCGTAGAGAGCAGCTACGCGCGACTCTCAGCCGCTGGCTCTCTATTTAGCGAGCGCCCTCACCACATCGAGCCCAAGTATCGAACCGGTCAGCTGACCGGTTCACGCATGGTCACAAATTCTTCGGCCGACGTCGGGTGGATACCAATGGTGCTGTCGAACTGAGCCTTGGTCGCCCCGCACTTGATGGCGACAGCGAGGCCCTGGGTAATCTCCCCTGCATCCGGACCGACCATGTGGGCACCGAGCACACGATCCGTTGTGCTGTCGACAACCAGCTTCATCAGACAACGCTCATCACGTCCGGTCAGCACGTACTTCATCGGTTTGAACTCAGAGCGGAAAATGGTTACGTCAAAGCCGCGATCCCGCGCCTCCGCTTCTGTCAGGCCCACCGTGCCAATGTTTGGCTGACAGAATACCGCTGTGGGGATGTTGTCATAGTCCATTTCACCCTCACCGTCGCCAAACAGCTGGCGGCACAAAACCATGGCCTGGGCCAGGGCAACCGGCGTCAATTGAGGTGTTCCGATAACATCCCCCAGCGCACTGATGCTCGGCACCGATGTCCGGAAGTCCTGGTCCACCTGAATATGTCCGGAGGGCTGAAACTCAACCCCCAGCGCCTCAAGTCCCAAGCCGTCCGTCAGCGCCCTGCGCCCAGTCGCGGCCATGACCAGTCCGGTACTCAGGGTGCTGCCATCAGACAGTCGTGCCAGATAATGCCCGCCTTCAGATTCGACAGACTCAATCGTGACGCCAAATTTCAGGCGGATACCCTTTTTCTTCATTTCATCCACCATGAACTGGCGGACATCATCGTCAAACCCACGGAGGAACAGGTCGCCGCGATAGATCAGCGTGGTTTCAACACCCAACCCCGCTAAAATCCCGGCAAACTCAACAGCAATATACCCCCCGCCCCAAACGACCGCATGGCGGGGAAGCTGGGGCAGATAGAACATCTCGTTTGAGGTCAGAATAAACTCCCGCCCAGGAATCTGGGGTACCACGGGCCAACTGCCTGTCGCAATCGTGATGTGTTCAGCGTGATACTGCTGCCCGCCGACTTCAACTGTATTCGCATCCAGCAGGCTGGCACTGCCCTCAATGATCGTGACGCCAGCATTGACCAGCAAACGCTGATAGACACCATTCAGGCGTTCAATTTCCGCATTCTTGTTGGCGACCAGCGTCGGCCAGTTGAATGCCACCTGGTCCTGGGGCACCTGCCAGCCGTAGCCGGAAGCATCCTCCAGCTCTTCACTTACGTGAGCACCATAAACAAACAGCTTCTTGGGGACGCAGCCAACGTTCACGCAGGTGCCACCAAGATAACGGGACTCAACAACCGCCACCCGCGCGCCTCGCTGGGCAGACATACGAGCAAGCCGGACACCGCCGGAGCCAGCGCCAATAACGATCAAGTCATACTGTTGGATGTCGGACACAAACACTCCCGGTATAAATGCTATTTTTCTTATGGTTACGCTATATTGTTAACTTTACTTCTAGGCTCAATTTGACGGAAGAGCACGTAATCCTCAAAGCTCCCCAACTGGATCTTGCCTAAACTTTTAAACCCTTCGGACTCATAGAACTGGAGATAACGGCTATTTCCGGTGTCCAGTACCAACCCACTACCACGGGGATTGTCTGCGCATAGTCTAATCACCGCCTCAAGCAGCACTCGACCATAACCCCGGTTCTGGTATTTGGGGTTGACCCCCATCAGCGGAAGCTGATGAGCCTGGGGCTGAGGAAGTAACGAACGGATCTTCTCATGGTAATCAAGGTATCTTCGGGTACAGGCAAAACCGGCAGTTAGCATCATCCGGATACGCCAACTGAACTGGTCGGCAAGGTTGAGCCTGAGCTCCGGCTCGCCGATAAACGCCACGGCCACCAGGGTTTCATTGACCATGACACCAACCGCTTCCTGATTAAGCTCAAAATAAAGATTAATCAGCTCACGAATCGTGGCCCTGACCCTCTGTTCGTAGCCCGGACGGCGGTGGTCAAACAGGTACTGAAACGTCGGCTCATGCCGATAGGCCTGAAACAGAATGGACTTGGCCTCGTTGATGGAAGCTTCATCGAGTCGTACTACAACAGCTTCTGGTGAGTTGTTATTGTTTTGATGACCGGTTGCCATTACTGAACTCCCCTCGTGAATTATGGGATTCCCGCCCACTCGGGTAGAGCCTTCTATATCGACAGGGTCAGCCTCGCCGTAACGATGCCGGGACTGTCCTGCCGGTCAAAGGATGCCTGCTCCACAACAACACCAAACTCATCGTTGAGGCGTTCGATCCAAGAGGCAACGCTCTGGAAGGGTACATCCTCCAGCCAGACCCTGATGGCGCTGTCGCCACTGGGTTCAAAACGGTTCAGCGACAGCCCGGATTCCCCGGCGCTACGGGTAACGGTCGACATCAACGCCCGCCCGTCGGTAATCTGGCTGTTATTACCGGTGCCTCGGGCACTGGACTGCGCCAAAGATTGAATGCCCTGACGGTTGGCAGACATCCAGGCCAGCAATTCTTCGGCATTTTCCCGAGAAGCCTCCGCAGCAGCGTGAAACTCCGTGGCAGGGCGCCAGATAGCGAAGTAGATAACCGCAATCACCAGGGCGACCAAAAGAACCGTCAGCGCCTGCTGGTCCCTCTTCGGAAGGTGGTCATATTGTGCGATCAGTTTCCCTACGGCGGGGTTTTCTTTCAGTTTGTCAAACACCGCATCAACCTCCTGAAATCGTCAGGCGGCCACGAGCGCCGCTGGCTTCGTTGACGACAGAACCGATGTCTGCATCCAGCCCCTGCTGAACGAGTCCGTTTCTAAGCGCACTCAACTTGTTAAACGTGTCCGCCCGAAGGTCCACGATCAGCTCCCCTCTGGACTGACTGTAGTTCAGTGACGAGAACGTCACCGCTTCCTTGCCTGGCAGCGCCTCAAACTGCTGCCCGGTCTGTTTGATCAGTGACAGGAAATCGGAGCTTCCACCCTGATTACCCGCCACCCTGAGCTGGCCCTGGAGCACCCGCTGGATATTGCCAGCATGGGCTCTCCGGTCATCGGGAAAGTGCTGGCGATAGATCGCCATCGCCTGTTCCCGCAGCTGCTCAGCTTGGTGCTGCTGGTAATAGCCAAGGCCAATCTCCAGGCCAACCTGAAGCACAAACCAGGTGCATGCGACTGCGATCAGGGGTCGCCACGGGCGAAGTGCACTGGTTTTTCTGCTATCAGTAGCAAAGTCACCTTCACATAGGTTCACAGGTTCGCACAGATGCCGGAAATGCGAATGAGCCAGAAGCTCGACCGGGGTAATGTCAATCACCTCACGATTGAGCGAAATAACACCATTCGAACTCAACTCCGCTTCAACCGCCGGGTAATCATCAAGACTTTGCTGGTCAGCATACAGAGCTACGCTGATCTCAGCGATCACCTCGTCCTCACGGGGCATCGCCAATGTCCCGACAAACATGGCGAGGTTGGCCGACTTCATCCGCAACCATTCACCCTGTGCACTGGACAGCAAAGCCGACTCACCCGCAAGGCAGATTGACCAGCCGCTACCCTGAACCGGCAACAAGGCGGCGTCGGGATAAATGGCAGTGAGGCGGGTATTTTCCCAATCATTGAGCAGCTGATACCAGCGGGTCATAGCGCCGCGATCTATCGCTGCCACCCGGTGGCCTTCGTCACCCCGCTTACCAAGTGCCAGGTGCATGGACTCAACATCCTGAGCCAGCTGTTCTTCAACTGAAAATGCCAGGGCCTGACGGATATAACGGCTTTGCTTGGCTGGAATGTCAGCGAGACAGAACAGGACTTCGTCCCCGGGGATGAGGCCAATCATATTGACGTTATCAAGGGCGTTTTGCACCAGGATCTGCTCAATTGCATCCCTGGTGTCGTCGCTGCCTTTGGCCTGGACATCCCCCCCGGCATCCACCAGGACCCAGTTGAAGACGACGTCACGGCTGGCCAGGGATTCGTCCGTGATCATTCTGTCGCAGTGGACGTAAAGCCGGTAACTCATAGGGTTAGGCGTCCTTATTATTAATCTTCAGAAACCGTAAACGGCTTTTTGGTAATCCGGTTTTTCTGGCCGGAATCACGACTGACAATGTCTAACGCTCCGTCCGGTGCGCGATACAGCAAACTAACAAGATTGACCTGGCGGTCCGCGAACGTCACCCGGGAAACCACTTCAAAAAAGTAGCTGCGTACACCTAAACCTTCAGCCTTGAGGCCAAGTCCGGCGAACTGCGAAAGCGCAAGAAAATCCTGCACATTTTCAAAACGTTCTTCTTCAATTCCTTCAAGGATAGCGTCTGCATCCGCCTTCGTCAGCTTCTCATGAAGCGACTGGATAACCTCAGGCGGCGCCATGTTAACATTGATGCCAACCCCCGACACCGGTAGGGCCGCCACGTAAGGGAGCAGTTTCCAATAATCCTCCCGCGTCATGCCATCGATCAGTAATAACTCCGACACGCTGACGAAGTTCTGGTTGGCCGCCCGGTAAGACGGGTCCTGGATCAGGTAGGAACCATCTTCGGCGCCACGGGCGCTGACGGTTTCATCGTTGCTGTCCACCCAGTCAATTAGAGCGTCAACATGGATGGAGCTCACATCCGCGATCTGTAGCAACCGCTCCAACCGTCCCCGGGTGACCTCGTCCACGCTTCCATCGCTCTTCACCAGGTCGTTGAGGTTAATCCGTCCACTCAGGTCATCAAGCTGAACCTCGATCACCCCGTTATCGTCCAGCGGGAGAATGGCAGAGTACTGTGACCACTCCTCATCGGGGCTGTCGACCAGGGCGTTATCTTCTTTGTCATCCTCGTAATCACGATGGAGGATCTGCTTGGCAAACTCCTCTGCGCCAAGAGCGACGCTGTAACCCTGCTGTTGCGCCAGCAGGTGGCCCGCGCGGAATACCCTCAAACTTTGTTCCTGAGTCATGCCGGAACTCAACAGCACCACCAGCGCCATGGCCAGCAAGACCATGATCAGGGCGATACCCCTTTGCCGCTTAATGCTCATTGAGGCCGTCATTGGGTCAACTCACCCTGCCCACGTCCCGCCTCAGGCGGTTGCTCGCCCGGCTCAGCTTCCTCACCTTCACCGGTCTCATCCTCCGTTTCGCTCTGAGCTTGTGCATGCTCCGTCATAGCGCGCTGAACCGCAGAATGGTCAAACGGCGGCAGTACATAAAGCCGCTCCAGGAGCCCAAACACATCGTGTTCCAGGCGGACTCTCACCGCCAATGGCAACGGCAAACTGCCAATGCCCGACTCAGCAGTGGCATTCATTGCTTCCTGTGAAGGCCAGTCACTCACCCAACGCTGTTCCCGGTCGAGAAACTCCACATCAAAGGTTTTTACATCCGAGATCAGGAACTGGTCACGGCTGCTGTCATCCTGCCCCTGGTCAACGACCGGCCAGTAACGTCGGCGTAGTTCGTCGCCGGTGAACTCATAGCCAACCCGCTGCAAGGTCGAGCGTTTCAGACCGATGGGGTTTCTCCACCCCTGGCGCGTCAACGTTAAAGAAAGCTGGTCGCTGCGACTGGTCAACGCAGGCTCCGTATCGCCGTAGAGGTTGCGGACCGGACGGTAGACCGACTGGGAAATATCCCTTTCCATAAGCAAAAACGCCCGCTGGACCTGGTCAAACTGTTCAGCGACTGCATCCACCCGATCCCGGGCGACGATGATGCCAGACACAACCTGCCAGATTCCGAGGCCAATCACCGCCGTTATGGTGACCGCAATCAACACTTCCATCAGGGTGAAGCCACCCTGTGACGAGTGACGGCGCAAAGGATGCTTATGGGCTGTCACTGGCCATTCCCCCGGGGCTCGCCGACGAAGCCTGTCAGGGTGTAGATGGACAGAGGCTCAGACCTTTCCTCGATATACCGGTACACCGTCACCTCAACCCGCCGGATCAACGGGTCTTCCGTGCCTTTGATCGCAGTCAGCACCCGCCAGCGGTAGGGGCCGAAATCGAGGTCGTCGGTGGATTCAGAGATACCGGGATAGGTTTCAGAAAGACGAAGCTCATTCATCCTGTTGTCCGCAATCCAGGTCGCCATGGTTTTGTCGCGGATGCGTTCGTAGCTGGAGATATACTGACTACCCACCTGGGTTGCGGCAGTAGCCACCAGGGCAAATACCAGCAAGGCCACCAGAACTTCAATCAGGGTGAATCCGGCGGACCTTCTCAAGACTCATCCTCATCACCCGGAGACTGCCACTCAATGCCGTTGACTCCGTCTGAGGTCAGGCGATGCATACGATCACGCTCGGAGCCGGCAGTGAACTCAAGCTCGAAGGGGGTAACCTCGCCGCTGGAGAAAAACACCATGTCTGGCTCCAGCTTGTCTTCCTCTCCAGCGAGCGTTGGCAAGCCGTCCTCAATCAGCGGCGTGACCACCAGCCACTCTGGCAAAGATCTCGGTCGGAACAGCCGCTGAACCTGCTCGGTCCATTCGCGGCTTTCTTCATCGAAGACCACGAACTGATAGCCGTCTTCAAGCAATCGAAGGCCAATCTCCTCGTTGTTGAGAATGGCCTGCTCAGAGGCAGTCTGCATCAGCAGGTACAGTTCGCGGATGTCCTTTTCCATTTCACGGGATTGGCCGCTCCCTCCGAGATTCACCACCGCCAGGGCTGCCAGAAGCCCAACGACAATGATGACAACGAGAATCTCGATCAGGGTAAATCCCCGGGGTAATGGCCTTGGCATCATGGGCGCTTCTTATTACTTGATGTCCCAGAAGTTGATGTCGGCGTTATCATCATCGCCACCCTGCTGGCCATCAGCGCCAAACGAGATCAGGTCATAAGGAGCTTCAGCGCCTGGGCTGGAGTATTCAAACGGATTTCCCCAGGGGTCTTCCGGAACACTCTTCATGTAACCGTCCGGGTTCCAGTTCCGGGGCTCGGGGCTGCCGGAAGGCTCGGTCACCAGGGCCTCAAGCCCCTGCTGGGTGGACGGGTAATGACTGTTGTCCAGGCGATACAGATCCAGCGCATTGGCAATGTTGTTCATCTGGGTTTCAGCAATGGTGATCTTGGCCTGATCACCCCGCCCCATGATATTGGGCGCAACAATGGCGACCAGCAAACCGAGAATGACCATAACCACCATGATCTCGATCAGGGTAAACCCCCGCTGGCCAGTTCGTTTTCCGTTCGTCATCTTCGTCATGTTCATATTCCTTGATGGATAGTGTTCTTTCGGCCGTGATCAACCGACCAGGTTACTCATGTTCAGGATGGGCAGCATGATAGCCAGGACAATAATCAATACCACAACACCCATTACAAGTAGCATCATGGGCTCAAAGAGCCCGACAATGGCTGCAATCTTGGCCTGCAGGGTATTCTCCTGCATCCGCGCGGTCCGTTCGAGCATGCTGTCCAGTTCGCCACTGGCTTCGCCGCTGGCAATCATGTGGAGCATCATCGGCGGGAAATAGCCGGTCTGATCCAGTGATCGATGCAAAGATCCACCCTCGCTGACCTTCTGCGCCGCCCCCCGCAGCTCCTGCCGCAGATAGTCATTGGATAACACCTCGCCGGCAATTCTCATCGCCTCCACCAACGGCACGCCGCTGGTGGTCAAAATGCTCAAGGTACTGGCGTACTGAGCGGTATTGACCCCACGCACCATGCCTGAGAACAGGGGCATATTCAGTAGAGACCGGTGGAAACGCAATCGGTTCTCGGGCTTTCGCAAGGCGAGGCGGAAGCCAACCACCGCAAGAACAATCAGAACGGCGAGATACACCCCATAACTCGACAGGAAGTCGGAAATGCCCAGCATTGCCTGAGTGAGCGCCGGCAATTCCTGCCCCTGCTTGAGGAAGACTTCGATGATGTCGGGAACCACATAGGTCAGCAGGAAAATGACAATAGCAATCGCCACCACGCTCAGGATGATCGGGTAAATCGCCGCCAACTGGATCTTCTGACGGGCCTCCTGACGGTTTTCGGTGTGATCAGCCAGTCGGTTCAACACCAGGTCCAAATGCCCGGCGTGTTCGCCTGCCGCCACCGTGGAGCGGTACAGTCGGGGAAAGGCACGGGGAAACTCGCCCAGGCTTTCCGCCAGCGAATAACCTTCCATGACCTTGGCCCGGATGGCAATCATCATGCTTTTCATTCGGGGTTTCTGGGACTGCTGGGCAGCGGCTGAAAGCGCCTGTTCAATCGGTATTCCAGACTGGATCAGGGTCGCCAACTGGCGCGTAACCAAGGCAAGCTCAGCGGCACTCAGCCCACCCCGGTTACTCAGCGGGTTAGATCTGGCACTCTTTTCGACCGCCGGAGTCACTTCGAGGGGAGCGAGCCCTTTTTCCCTCAATTGCTGACGAACAGCCCGGGCGCTATCGGCCTCCAGGACCCCTTGTTTCTGTTTGCCCCGGGCATCCAGTGCTTTGTAGTCAAAGGCTGGCATGACGCATTAACTCCGATGGGTGACCCGTAGAACCTCTTCCACCGAGGTAATGCCACGCAGGATTTTATCAACGCCGTCTGCATGGATGCTCGGGCTACGCTTGCGGGTCTCGTGCTCAAGGTCGAGCTCCCCCGCCCGCTTGTGGATCAGCGACCGGAGTTCATCGGTAATCTCCGCAATTTCATAAATACCGACCCGTCCCCGATAGCCTAACTGATTGCACTTTTCACACCCTACCGGTCGGTAAATCGTTGGTGGGTTAGCGGAGTCCTGCTGCATGAAGTCACAATGCTCAGGGGTAGCTACCGTCGGCTCCTTGCATTCGTCACACAGGACGCGGACCAATCGCTGGGCAACCACGCCAACCAGACTGGAGGAAATCAGGAACGGCTCAATACCCATATCCATAAGCCGGGTGATCGCGCCAACGGCGGTATTGGTGTGCAATGTCGACAACACCATATGGCCAGTCAAACTGGCCTGCACGGCGATCTCTGCCGTTTCCAGGTCACGAATCTCACCGATCATCACCACGTCGGGATCCTGACGAAGAATCGCCCTCAAACCGCGGGCGAAGGTCATATCGACCTTGGTGTTCACCTGGGTCTGGCCAATGCCTGGGAGGTTATATTCAATCGGGTCTTCGACGGTCAGGATATTGCGGCTGCGATCGTTGATTTCCAGCAGAGACGCATACAGCGTGGTGGACTTACCGGAACCGGTGGGACCGGTAACCAGCAGGATGCCATAGGGCTGGTAGATCAGCTTCCTAAGAATTTTGAGGTCAGCCCCAGACATACCCAGGGATTCCAGCCGGATATTACCCGCCTGCTTGTCCAGCAAACGCAGAACGACCCGTTCGCCGTTGGCCGATGGCATGGTCGAAACCCGAAGATCCACCTCACGCCCGGCCACCCGAAGTGCAATCCGGCCATCCTGGGGAACCCGCTTTTCGGCGATATCGAGTTTCGCCATAACCTTGATCCGCGACACCAGCAATGGCGCCAGCGCCCGCTTGGGCTGGACCACTTCCCTGAGTACGCCGTCAACCCGGAATCGCACCACCAGACGCTTTTCGTAGGTCTCAATATGGACGTCAGACGCATTTGTCTTAACCGCTTCGGTCAGGATGGCGTTGATCAGGCGAATGATCGGCGCATCGTCTTCCTGCTCCAACAGATCTTCGGTTTCGGGCACAGAGTCCGCCAATGAGGCCAGATCCATGTCATCCCCGATGCCCTCTACCATCTGCATGGCTTCAGCAGAGTCGGCCTGGTACGCCTGGTTAAGCGCACTGTCGAACAGCTCCGTTTCAATCGGAGTAAAACGGGCACTGCCACCGCTGATACGGTTGGCTTCCGCCAATGCTGAGTGGGAAGCACCCGGGCGCACCAGGATGATTGCGTCGCCGTTTTCATCCCGCGTCAGAATGACGCCGTTGCGCTTAGCAAACGCAAAAGGCAAACGCCCCAGCGGTTCGTCCTGAGACTGGATTGCGGTGTCGGTGTTCAAGCTCATCCCCGTTGTGTCCCTAAACAAGGTTTTCCTTGTTATTCAAATAATTCTGAAAGGCTACCATAGGATATGGAACCGCTGAACAGCTCTATACACTATACTGCGAATTTGGGTAGGCCGAGGAACGTTAAGCGACCTTCATCACATGCGAAATCACGCTTGATACCGAATGTAATGAAGTTGCTGTAATCAGCACCTAAATTCGCCTAAAAAGACTATGATAGATCAGTGTTTAACCCGACCTACACAATTTAAAGACGATTAAGGAACTAAATGGCTTCTTTTAGTACCCGGCTCCCACTCGTGCTGGCAACGTTACTGGCCTTACTGATGTTGGCTGCACTCGGCTGGCAAGGGTACTCGCAATGGCAACAGGAGACCCAGGCACCAACAGGGCAAGTTGATCCGGCGATCATCAGCCCCGCCGGCCCGGCCCAGAACGAGCCGCAGATCAAGGCATCGGAAGTGGCCCTGTTCGGCTCCGCCAGTCAGTCAGCCACCGAACAGCCGGTGGATACTGAAAATCTTCCGGAAACCAACCTTCGCCTGGTTCTTCGCGGAGTCATGGCAGCCGAAGGCGATTTTCCCGGGAGCGCGCTGATTGAAGACACCAGCGCCAATACCGATGTCTATCTGGTCGGTGATGAGTTACCGGGCAATGCCACCTTACGGTCGGTGCACTCAAACCGTGTAATCATCAACCGATCCGGAAAACTTGAGAACCTGTATTTCCCGGAGCTCACCGCGAGCGACGGCATGGAGTTCGCCGCCAACGAGCAGTATACCGAGCTCCCCCAGCAAGATGCCGCTCAGCAGCCGGCTGTGACGCCGCAACCGGTTACATCAGAGGCTACGGAACAACGCCGACAGGAAATCCGGCAACGGCTTGAAGAACTGAGAGAGCGTTTGCGCAACAACAGCAACTGAGGCCACACCATGGAATCAGGGACCAGGCCCTACGCCAGAGGTATTACCCTGCTCCCGGCGATCATCCTGGTGACGATCGTGTCGGCCTTTGAGGTAAGCGATCGGGTGCTGACCTACGTGCAGCAGGAGTTTGGCGACGAAGCCGTGGCACGGCTCGAAAACTGGCAAAACCTGCAGGAACTCGCGGCCAACGCTCCCGTTGAACGCCAGCTCTTTTTGGTCAACTCCTTCTTCAACCGGGTGACGTTCGTCAACGATATCAAGCACTGGGGCGAAGAGGATTACTGGGCCACGCCGGTCGAAATGCTCGCAACGAACGGCGCGGATTGCGAAGACTTCTCCATTGCCAAGTACCTCACCCTGAAATCCCTCGGGGTCCCGGACGCCCAACTTCGCATCACCTACGTCAAGGCACTTGAGCTCAACCAGGCCCATATGGTGCTGGCCTGGTACCCCACCCCGGATGCAGACCCGCTGATTCTTGATAACCTGATCAATGACATCAAGCCCGCATCGGAACGAGTCGATCTCGAACCGGTCTACAGTTTCAACGGCGACGGACTCTGGCTTAACCGGGTGGGCGCCGGTAACGAGCGGATCGGAGACCCAGGGCGCCTCAGCCGGTGGCAGGACCTCAACCGGCGCCTTCTTGAGTCTATGCAGTAATCCGCCCGCGTTTGCGATTACCGCCCAAACAGGTGCTCGCCCAAACCGGAACTCCGGTCAACCTGCCGCTCCAACGCCATATCGAACACCCTTTCGTCCGGCAGTATGAGACTGAACCAGGAACGGGCGCGGGTGATGCCGGTGTACACCAGTTCCCGGGTAAGCACAGGGCTCATTCGCGATGGAAGCACCAGGCAGGCATGCTCAAACTCGGAGCCCTGGGACTTGTGAACGGTCATGGCATACACCGTTTCGACATGATGGAGCCGGCTCGGTAGCACCCAGCGAATGGCGCCAGAGCCATCACCCGCAGGGAAGGCGACCCGTAACACCAGGTTGTCCGGGTCAATAACCTCTTCCTTCCCGGTCCATTGCCGCGCCGGAATGGTGAGGGCGATGCCAATATCCCCATTCATCAAGCCGAGACCATAGTCATTACGGGTGACCAGCACCGGTCGCCCGGCATACCAGCCTTCGGTTGATGCGATCAGTCCCTCCGTCTTGAGGCTGGCGGCAATCTGCTCGTTCACCCCCTCGACCCCGAAGGCGCCCCGGCGCACCGCTGCCAACACCTGAAAACGTCCATACGCCGCAAGAACCGACGATGCCCACTGATCCCAGACAGTCACGCTGTCCCCACGGTCAGGACGCTGTGCCACCATCATGGACAGGTAATGCCGATAACCCGCCGGCGGCGCGACCGCACGACCATGGTCAACACGCCCCAGCCCACCCGCGACAAATCCCTGCGGGCCGCCGTCCAGGCAGTGTGCCTGGATAACGGATTCGGCATCGGATGCCGCAACCGGCACCCTGGCCACATCCGCATAGCCTGCAGCAAACACCTCACGGGCCTGCTGCCCTGCGCGCACTCCGCCCTGGTTCACTATGGCCGCCAGCCGCCCGATACCGCTGCGCTGGTCAAAGCGATAGCTCCGGCGTAGCAAAGTAATGGCCTGGTCCAGCGGCTTGCCCTGTTCATCAACCAGATGTTCGGGAATCGGGTAGCCTGCGCGTAACGCCAACCATTGGCTGGTACCTGGCCAGTAATGCCCTGCACCCGCACGCTGGCAGAGTTCACCCAATACGGCCCCGGCATCAACCGACGCCAACTGATCCTTGTCGCCCAGAAGAATCAACCGGGCATCGCCAGGCAAGGCTTCCAACAACCGGGCCATCATTTCCAGGTCCACCATAGAGGCCTCATCCACCACCAGCACATCGGCTAATAGCGGATTTTGGCGGTTATGGCGGAACTGACGTGACCCGGGTATCGCCCCCAACAGGCGGTGAATGGTCGTTACCTGTGTCGGTATCGCTGCGCGGAGCCTGTCGGAATCTGGCAAAGTCCCAAGATCCAGCCCTTTCACGGCGCCAGAGATCGACTCATTGAGCCTGGCAGCCGCCTTCCCCGTCGGGGCTGCCAACTGAATCCTCAGCGTCCGGGCATCTGCCGCCGACGACATCGCACAATGCTGCAAGGCAGCCAGCAACTTCACCACGGTGGTGGTCTTGCCGGTACCGGGGCCACCGGTAATGACGCTGAAACGTTGGCGGGCGGCGTTGGCACAGGCCACTTTTTGCCAGTCGATGTCACCGGAGTTGGCGGGAAACAGCGCCGTCAGCGCAGCAGCCAGTGCCGGCCCCTCCGCATCCTGAGAAACCGACGCTTCGGTCTGGTAAGACGTGAGCCGGTCTGAAATGCAGTGGAAGACCGTCTGCTCATAATCCCAAAACCGGCGCAGGTACACCTTGGCCCCGGATCTGACCATCGGACAGTTACTACCGACCGGATCCGGATCGGCAATCAGCAACGGGTGCTCAAGGGCGTTCATCCAGTCGGCCCGGCTAACCCCGGCCAACAGGTCGGACGGCATCAGACTCCGCTCCGACACACTCTCATCTTCCGGTGGCAGCGACAGTGCATCGTTAAACCCTTCACGGGCCATGACATCAAGATCAAAGCACACATGACCTCGGCCCAGTTGGTGGGAGGTGAAGGCAGCAACCAGCAACAGTAGCGGATGGGCGGGCTGCCCAGCCAACTCCGCCTGTTCCGCCAGGAACCGTGCCATCGCACTGTCCAGGGCGCGCAGCCAGCCGAGTTCAACCCAGCGGTCAAGCAGTGTCAGCAGGCCGCTCGGACTTTCAAGCCCCGCGGCCTGGCCGTGTTGCGCCCTCGCCTCGTCAGGAATCAGGAACCGGCTCATAGCAGTGCCTCCTGCGTCATTTCGCCGGTGCGCCCTGCATCCCCGGTTCGGAACAGGCAATCCAGCGCCTCAATCAACGATCGATCCGGGCGCTCGCAGTAGACACCCTGGCTATCCGCGTTATTGCCGCGCAGGAACAGGTATACCGCCCCCCCGATGTGGCGGTCGTAGTCGTAGTCTGGCAAACGGCTCTTGAGGAGCCGGTGAAGGGCCAGCAGGTACAGCGTGAACTGGAGGTCGTAGCGCTTTTCCGCAATCACTTTCGCCATGGCCACCTCGCTGTAGTCGTCATCATCCGGGCCAATAAAGTTGGATTTGTAATCAGCGACGTAGTAGCGCCCTTCATGCTCGAACACCAGGTCGATAAAGCCCTTCAGCATGCCATTGAACATCATGTTATCGGCCTGGGGCCGTTTCGGAATTTGTTGCGAGTTCCAGCGGGTCATGGTTTGTGGACGTACCAGGCGATCCAGCTCACTAACATCGACACCGTGGCTGGACAGCCAGAATTCCATTTCAGGCACCGCCTGCGCCAGGGTCGCAAGACTGGCTTCCGGCTTATGCCCTGTCGGCTGGACCGGCAGCGACATCGGCATGGTGAGCAGGGCTCCCATCCAGTGGCCCAGAGGCTCCGCCCATGGCTCCCAACCCCTCAGCTGGCAACGGTGGGTGATGTATTCCAGCCGCGCTTCGGGGTTGTCCGCAGTCTCCCGGAACCCCTCCTTTGCCGCCCATTCCAGCAGGTCATGAAGGAACGTGCCGGGCTCTGCCCCACGGTAGAAACGGTGGATAGCGTGGGTGGTTGGCGCGGGGTTCGGCAATGGCGGTGGAGCCTCTCTGTTGGCAGCGTCCGATTCTTCCCGAATCCGTTCCTCGCCTGGGCTCTCCGATTCATTGCGCGACGCCTGGGCGCCGAGTGCCGGTTGCTCGCTCCGGTAACGGATGGCGGAATAGCTGGCGATCCACCAGTCATGCCAATCCGGCGCGGTACGGGTACGGGCATGCCCCAGCGCCGGGGTCTCAGGCGCCGCATAGACTGCATCAGTTGCTGGCGGCAGCGGTTGTACCCGGATCTCGGGGCAGGTTCCGGCCAGCTGTTCAAGCCCGGATGACACCTGCTGGCCGGGCTGTTGCCCTACCAGGTAACTCAGGGCGCTGCGGGCTTCTTCGCCTTTGAGCGCGGGCGCACCCACCCAGGTCGCATGGCGGGCGCGGGTCAGGGCGACATAGAGCTTGCGCACATCTTCGCCCAGGCGCTCTTCATCCATTCGCCCAATAATCTCGTCGCGAGGCTCGAAGGCCAGCTGCTGGTTACCGTCATCGTCGTGCCAGATCAGCGGCAGCCTTTGCCCTTTTGCTGGCCTGCAGCTGGTCGCAAACGGCAGAAACACCAAGGGGTACTCAAGCCCCTTGGACTTGTGGACGGTGATCACCTGAACCAGCTCGGCATCGCTTTCCAGCCGTACCTGCATGGCATCGGCTCGCTCCCCCCTCGCCGTTACCATCTCACTAAACCGGCGAATCAGGGACTGCTCGCCATCCACCTGCTGGCTCTCCTGCTGCAACAGCTCGGCGAGGTGCAACACATCCGTCAGCGTTCGTTCTCCCGCCCTCGACGCGAGCAAACGGGCCGGCACGTCAAAATGGGTCAACAGCCGCCGCAGCATGGCCAGAACCCCTTGCCGGCGCCAGATATTCCGGAAACTCCGAAACTGCTCCAGCTCGGTTTCCCAAGCCAGTTCGTTATTCCTGAGCTGATCAAGCGTTGCCCAGTCCACCGCCAGGGTAGCTGTCGCCAGGGCGGCCCGGACCAAGTCGTCCCGTTCCGGCTCTGCGCAGGCTTCAAGCCAATAGATGATGTCCCGCGCTTCGGCGCTATCAAGCACCGACCGCCGGTCAGACAGGTACACACTTTTCACCCCTCGCAGCGCCAGTTCCGTACGCACCAGCTCCGCTTCCGTCCCACTGTTGACCAGCACGGCAATATCGCGGGCTTTGAGTGCTTCCCGACTTCCGTTATCACCCACAAACGCCGCCTGACCGGTCTGCCCCTGATTGAGCAGGCGCACAATCTCAGAAGCACAGGCTCCAGCGACGTCGGCCATGGCCTCCGATTTGTTGTCCTCGGATTCGCGGGTCCAGAAGGTCAATGCGGCGGAGGCCTTTCCGTCAATCTGAAGGTGTTCTCCCCTGCCGTTCGCCTCAACAGGGATAAACGGGACCGGGGTGTCATTGCCCCGGCCGAACAAGAAGGCGCCTTTTGCGCCGCTCGCCTCACCGTGGCGGAACAGGTGGTTGGTGGCCTCGACCATGGACGCTGCGGAGCGGAAGTTCCTGGGTAGGGTCACCTGCCGGTCAGCCGTGGCAACCCGCGCTTTGAGGTAGGTATAGATGTCGGCGCCGCGGAAGCCGTAGATGGCCTGCTTGGGGTCACCAATCATCAGCAGGCCGGATTCGGGCCGGTTTGCCTCCGGTCGGTAGATGGTATCGAAAATACGGTACTGGACCGGATCGGTGTCCTGGAATTCATCGATCATCACCAACGGGAACTGCTGGCGGATAGCGTTTGATAGTCGCGAGCCACTGGCACCGGACAAGGCCCGATCCATACGGACCAACAGGTCGTCAAATCCCAGTTCCGCCCGGCGTTGCTTTTCCCGCTCCAGGCGTTCGGCTATCCAGTGAGCCGCGTGGAACAGCATCTGCTTGACGGGAACCGGCTCCTGGCAGACCTCGTTCAGGGCAACGACCTGCTGTATCAGGGGGTGATCCGCTGGACACACGCCCTTCTTCCACGCCTGCTCGATTCCGGTGGGCGACAGTCTTGCCCAGGCCGCATCCGTCAGCTCAGGTGCAGACAGGTCCTGGCTGGCAGCCCACTCCACCAGCTTACCCAGCCAACCTTCTACGTTTTTAAGCCTGAGGGAGTTGCCGTTAAACTCCTTGCGACTGGCCGCATCCCGCAACACCGCAAGAAAATCATCGGCTGCACTCGCTATCGACGGGCGGATCTGATCAAACACCTCCCGCAGGGACTCTACCCGCGCATCCAGAAGCGCACCGGGGCTGTCAGGGGCCTGGGGCAACTCGCCCTCAAGGGCCAACAGCCCCGACACTTTGTCCCGCAGGGCGTCTGGCGACGGGAACTGATCCAGCCAGAGATTGGCGACCCCAGCGTCCATCGTCGCCACATAACTGCGCCAGTAATCCTTGACTACCAGCAGCATCAGATCACTGTGATCCGTTTCAAGGCTCTGGTTGAACAGGCCACCGCTGTCAAAGGCGTGCTCCGTCAGCATACGGTTGCACCAGCCATGGATCGTGTGTACCGACGCCTCGTCCATAGACTCCGCCGCCAGCTGGAGCAAACGGGCCTTTCCGGGCCAGCTCTCTGTATCGGGGTAGTCGTTCCGTAGGTCATACAAAGGCCCACTGCCGCCCATCTGCCCTGGCGGCTCACGGAATACCGCCGCAGCTTCCGCCAATCGTTTGCGGATGCGGTCACGGAGTTCCTTGGTCGCAGCATCGGTAAACGTCACCACCAGGATGTCACGTGGGGTCAGTGGTCGACCGCACTCCGGCACCTCACCATGACCAAGCACCGCCCGCACATAGAGCATGGCAATGGTGAACGTCTTACCGGTACCGGCACTGGCTTCAATCAGTTGACTGCCACGCAATGGCAGGGTTAGCGGGTTCAGGGCTGACACCCCAGTGGACACCTCAACGCCTTGGTTCCGATCAGTCATCTCAGGCTCCCCCTTCCTGCTTGACGGCCTGCCAAAGCGGTCGATACAACGCATCAACCCAATGCTGGAACTGACCATCGGCGATCAGGTCATCAAAGCTCGGGTAGGCTCTCCGTAATGCGGGCTTCTGGTCCGACTCACCCCGGGTGTTAAACCCGCCTTCGTAGGCCTCCCGCGCTGCGGACAACGCCCGCTCTTCGCCTTTCTCCACATAGGTCAGCCAGGCAAATGCCGCGTTCGGTGCCACCGCAAGCGGTGCCTTCAAGCCCGCGACCCAGGCCTCGAGCAAGGCCCCAAGATGCGTTTCCGCGTCCTTGGCGGACAAAGGAGGAAACTCCATTATCCCAACCTTGCTGAGGAGCGAAGTACTCAGCGGTTCCGCCCCCACCAGGCAAGCCGCCAGGTGCTTTACCCAGGCAGCCAACGCCGGAGTCCATCGATACCGCTTACGGCCATCCACCAGGTTGCTGCTACTTACTGTGATGCAGGCACGACCGCCAGCTGCGGATGCCCTTAGCCCGCCAATCCAGTCTTCGATCACAATCGGATGCCCCGCCACCTCGCGTTCAAAGCGGAACAACTGCAAATCCACCTCGTCTGGGAACGCCGCCTGCCGCTCCTGGTATCGCTGATACAACTCGGGCAGATCTTGCCTCAAGCGCTGCTGGATCACCTGTCCAACCCCACCCGGGGGAAACTCTCCGCGGGCGGCCTGACGACGTATGATCTGGTTCAGCCGGTCCTCAAGGTCGTCCGGACCGAAACCCGGTCCCTCGCCCGCTTCGATAATAACCCGCCGGATCAGCTCATCCGTCAGGTGCCAGCGTTCGAGGCCATCCAATGCAAAGGGCTCATCGTCTGACAACGGTTCATCCAGTTCGGAAAAACGAATACCCAGGCGCTGCTGGAAAAAGCTGTCGACAGGCGACCGCAGGAACCGGGTTAACCCGGTGAGCGTCAACGGCTCGTCGAGGAGCCCCGCTGGCAACACCCCCATCAGGTTGGTCGAATCCGTAGGTTCCCGGTCACGACCTTCATGGGCTTCACGCCATTCATGGGCAAAGGTAAACAATCTTCCGGCCGGTTGGCTCCGGCCGTTTGATGGAAAGTAAAGCGGGCTGAACGGCTGCAGGGGATGCTCCGTCGTCAGGTACTGGGACAACGTCGGAACGTTTTCAACTTGCACGGCATCATCAACCCTAAGGGGTCGGATAAGGTCAATATGGTCCTGAAGCTGGGCCACCAGTACCGACGGCGGTCGCTCAGAATTATCTTTAACACTTCGCCCTATCCAGCTGATATACATCTGCTTTCTTGCTGAAAGAAGAGCTTCCAAAAACAGATAGCGGTCGTCCTCCCGACGTGACCGGTCCCCTGGGCGATAGTCCTCGGCCATCAGGTCAAAGTCCACCGGAGCCTGGGACCTTGGGTAGTCACCATCGTTCATGCCCAGCAGGCAGATATGCTTGAACGGAATGGCCCGCATTGGCATCAAGGTGGCGAAATTGACCTTGCCCGCCATAAAGCGCTGGCTGAGCCCACCGGTTTCAAGACCAGAGAGCCACACTTCCCGGACGATTCCAAGGGGTAACGGAGTCAGTTCCAATCCGCTGGCAAGACAGGCGGCCAGCCACTGGTCAACCACCTGCTCAAGCTGGGTAAACACCAGAACATCGTCCTCGCTCATGTTGGCGAAGAACCCCTGCCGTATCACCGTAAGCAGTCCCGCCCATTGCTGCGGCACCCTGGGTTCCTGAAGTGCCTGCCAGAGTTCGGACAGGTAGCGCAGAAACTGCTCCAGCTGGCCGGCCACCCTGCTCTCCAGCCCGCCAACCTCACCGTAGGGCTCAATGCCCTGCCAGGCGTCTCCATCACCCACGGCGTAGCCCAGGAGCATACGCCGCAGCCCAAAGAGCCAGGTATTCTGTTCCATGCCTGCGGGGAGGTCCTGGCTGGCCCGGTGTTCGCCATCCAGCCCCCAGCGGATATTGGCCCCCTGAATCCATTGGTGGAGTTGGGGCAAGTCATCCTCTCCAAGACCGAAGCGTGCCCTTAACGCTGGCACATCCAGCATGTCCAGAACGTCGCTGACGGCAATCCTCGACTCGGTCAGCGACAGCAGTTTCTCCAGAGCAATCAGGGCGGGCAGTTTGTGGCGCTGGCCCTGATCCGACACCGTGAAGGGGATGAAACGCTCGTCGGTCGATTCCAGTTGCCCAAACACCGCCTGGATATGAGGGGCGTAGCTGTCAATGTCCGGCACCATGACGATAACGTCCTGGGGGCGTAGCGACGGATCACTCTCAAATACCGCCAGCAACTGGTCGTGCAGGACTTCCACTTCGCGCTGGGCGCTATGGCAACTGTGGAATACGACGGAGTCATCCATGTCGGCGAGGGAAAGCGGCCGGGTAGCCTCATCAACAGGCCGCAGGTTCAGGATGTCATCCTGGATTGCCGCGAGCAGACATGACCCCGCATCCGCCTTTCTGTCCCCATTGCCCTCCCCACTCCCGTCCCAGGGAGACCGGAAGAGATCAATGGCCTCAAAACGGTGGCGGTAACTGTCCTGGTCGTCGTATTCATCCAGCAGACGAATATAATCCCGACCTTGTTTACCCCAGGCCGCCAGCAAAGGCTGGGCATGAAGATGAAGGTTACCCTCATCCAAAACCTCAGGCATTCCGCTACGCCGGGCGCCCCGTTTACTGGCGGCCCGCAGCAGGTCGCGATCTTCGACAATATCCGCCCAGTAGTAGCGGCACGGGTTGTGGATGCATAAAAGAACCTGCATACACTGCCCGAGGCGACTCAGCACTTCCAGGGTCTGTTGGGGCAACGAAGATACGCCAAAGACAATCAGACGCTTAGGCAGGCCATGGGGGCGGTTGGCCGCACTCAACCCTGAGGCAGCGCCCATGAAGCGATGATGAATGTCCGCACGGCTATCGCCACCCATCACCCCGGATTGGGCTTCGATATCCGCAACCACTCGCCGCCACAACTCTGCCTGCCACTGCTGTTCCGGGGGCAGCGGACGCTCCTGGCTACCCCGGACCCGAATAATGTCCCGCTGCTGGCGCCAATCCTCCAGCCAGTCGGCACGATAGACCTGATACTGGTCAAACAGGTCAGCGATACGCTCTGCCAGCTGGTAATGGCGGCGATCGGATTCTTCACCCGCCAGGAAACGGGCCAGCGGTTCAAATACCGCGTCTCCGGTCAGGTCGGGCAGCAACCGGTAAAGGCGCCACACCAGCTGATCCTTGTCGTAAGGAGATTGTGTCGCCACCTGGTTCTCGCCCAGCACCGCCCGATAGGCCTGCCAGAGAAATCGTGAAGGCAGTGAAAATTGCATCGCCGCCGCAATTCCCAGCCCCGCCAGCTCTTCATCGTCTTCATTGCGAGCCAACGCGAGCTTGAGCCATTGGGCAATCCCGTTGGAATGCACAAGAAACACCTCATCATCGAGCGGGCCCAGCGGGTAGCTACGGATCACCTCAACCACCAGTGAGCGCAGATCTTCAAGACGATTGGCGTGAATCACCTGAAAACCGACCGGCAACGATGATGCCGCCGATGGTATCTGGGAGCCCCCGTTTGGATGGGTGGTCATAGCAAAACGATTCCTGGCTGTGGGTCCGGACAGAGCATAGCCTTAGCCGAGCCCCTATCCAAACTTTACTGAACTTCAAAGGCTTACCGGTTTAATTTTGATCATTCGGATGCCAAGCAAACGCCGGAAAGACACCCCGTTTGACGTCAATTATCAAAACAATGTCGTCAAAGTCCCTTTGCCTTGGCGTCATTGGTCAAAATCTAACAAACTATTACCGTTACAATCGATGCAACTTCAATCGAGCTGCACATGCATTAGGTGCACTTTCGATAGCCAACCTTCCAGGTCACGATTGAGTGAACCCAGTTGGCGAATCAACAACGACGATAACGACTAGAAACAACGAGAAAGGAGCTTCAGGTATGCGACGCTGGAACGGCTGGGGAGACGAAAACTTCAATCTGAACTTGCCCGATGAGGGCCAACAGTTCCTGAGCGACCGCATCGGCGAAGCGCGCCCCCTGCCCGACGCCACCCTTGAAGCCGTGCGCAAGCAGGTGCCCGAATCGCGGCTGCCGCCCCATGAACTGATCGACACCAGCGCAGACGTCCGCATACGCCATGCCCGAGGCCAAAGCCTCGCCGACTGGCTGGCGATGCGAAGCGGTCAGTTTGGTGTATTCCCCGACGGCGTCGCGCTGCCGAAAACCACCGAAGAGGTCCGCGAGCTCCTGGCCTACGCCAAGGACAATAATGTCAAAGTCATCCCCTATGGCGGCGGAACCAGCGTGGCTGGCCACATCACTCCCCTGGCCGATTCCCAGCCAGTGCTGACCATCAGTCTTGCGGCAATGAACCGGCTGATGGATATCGATACCGACAGCCAGATCGCCACCTTCGGCGCCGGCACTCCAGGCCCCCTGGTGGAGTCCCAGCTTCGGGCACAGGGCTACACATTGGGCCACTTCCCGCAGTCCTTTGAGCTATCCACCATCGGTGGCTGGGTCGCGAGCCGGTCCAGCGGCCAGCAGTCCCTGCGCTATGGCCGCATTGAACAACTGTTCGCCGGAGGGCGAATCGAAACCCTGAAAGGTACTCTGGATATCCCCACCATTCCTGCGTCCAGTGCCGGACCGGATATCCGTGAGATGATTCTGGGGTCTGAAGGGCGCCTGGGGATCATTACCGAGGTCAAGGTTCGCATCACCCGGTTGCCCGAGAAAGAAAGCTTCCATGTGGTGTTCTTCCAGTCTTGGGAAAAAGCCAAGGCCGCTGCCCGGGAACTGGTCCAGAACCGCGTTCAGCTGTCCATGCTGCGCCTGAGCAATGCCATCGAAACCGAAACCCAGCTTGCGCTTGCTGGCCACCCCGGACAAATCCGCCTGCTCGAGACCTTCCTGTCCTTACGAGGGGCGAACGACGAGAAGTGCATGATGACCTTTGGGGTCACCGGCAGCAAACACCAATGCCGCAGCGCCCTGTCCGAAGCCCGTAAATACTGCTCCGCCCAAGGCGGGGTCTATACCGGCAAATACCTGGGCGCCAAATGGGCCGAGAAGCGCTTTACCATGCCGTACCTGCGGGAAGCCCTGTGGCAGCTTGGCTATGCCGTAGACACACTGGAAACCGCGACCGATTGGGACAACGTCGACAACCTGCTTAGCCGCATGGAGAACAATCTGCGTCAGGGGCTGGCGGAAAATAACGAGCGCCTGCATGTGTTCACCCACCTGTCCCACTTCTATGGCCAGGGTTGCAGCATCTATACCACCTACGTCTTCCGCAACGGCGACAGCTATGAGGAAACCCAGGACCGCTGGCAACGGCTTAAGACCAGCACCTCTCAGGTGATTGTCGAGAACGGCGGCACCATCAGCCACCAGCACGGTGTCGGCAAGGACCACGCGCCATTCCTGGAAGTCGAGAAAGGCGAACTTGGCATGACCGCCATCAGCAGCCTGTGTGAGACGTTCGATCCTGCCGAGCTGTTAAACCCCGGCACCCTGATTCAGTCCCGGAACAACTAAGGCAACGGAGGCCTCCCCATGCGCCAACCGGCTCGGATGGACGCCCTCAACGCCCTGCAAACAGGCGACCAGGCGTTTGACATCATTGTAATCGGCGGCGGGATCACTGGCGCCGGCGTAGCCAGGGAAGCTGCCGCCAGCGGGCTTCGTACCCTCCTGGTGGAACAACGGGATTTCGCCTGGGGCACCTCCAGCCGTTCCTCCAAAATGGTCCATGGCGGGCTACGTTATCTCGGCAGCGGCCAGTTCCGCCTGACCCGGGACGCCGTCAGGGAACGCCAGCGGCTGCTTGAGGAACTCCCAGGCCTGGTACGCCCGCTGCAGTTTCTTATGCCCCATTACCGGCGGCAGTTCCCGGGGCCGCGCATATTCGGCCTGCTGCTGGCAGTGTACGACCTGTTCGCAGGACGCCGCTCCCGCCGTCGGCTCAACCCTGCCGAGGCACTGAACTGGGTGCCCGGCCTGGCCAAGGAACACCTGATTGGCGCCAGCGGATTCACCGATGCGGTGACCGATGATGCCAGGCTGGTCCAACGTATCCTTGAAGAAGCGAGAGCTTCCGGCGCCTGGTGCCTCAACTACCTGAAAGCCGACGTTGTCGGTGGTAATGGTACAAGCCGTTTGGTTCGCCTCCACGATACCTCCGGGGCAGCATCAGCAAACAGCAGCTTTGAGCTATCCGCTGCGGTCATTGTCAACGCGACCGGCGCCTGGGCAACGTCACCGGCCGTCTGCCAGGCGAGCCAGAACGATGAGGGGATACGACGTACCATACGCCCATTGCGAGGCAGTCACCTGGTGGTTCCCTATGACACCCTGCCAGTCTCCTGCTCGGTATCCCTCCTTCACCCGGAAGACCGCCGGCCGGTGTTTGCCTTCCCCTGGCACGGCATGACCGTTCTCGGAACCACAGACCTTGACCACCCGGCACCGCTGGACCTTGAGCCCCATATCACGGATGAGGAGCTGCATTACCTGCTCAAAATCGCCACAACGCTTTTCCCTGGCACCAGCCTCGGAAAAGACGACGTTGTCGCAAGCTGGGCAGGAGTGCGCCCTGTGGTAAGCGAAGGTTCCAGCAAATCCCCGTCCAAAGAAAACCGGGAACATGTGATCTGGGACACCAATGGAGTCGTCAGCGTCGCCGGCGGCAAACTGACCACCTACCGGCAGATTGCCCGGGAAATTCTGGCCGAATGTCGCCAGTACCTCCCCGACCTGGAACTACCGGATGAGCGTTTGAAGGTCTTCACCCCACCGCCCGCCCCTCACGAGCCAGGCGGCCAACGGCCCGCATCCATCAGTCACAGCGACTGGGAACGACTCCAGGGCTCCTATGGGCCAGCCTTGCCCCAGGTTCTGGACGCTGGAGCACAGACACGCATCCCTGGCACGGAGACCTACTGGTGCGAATTGATCTGGGCGGCCGGCCATGCCGATGTGGTGCACCTGGATGACTTGATGCTGCGCCGCTCCCGGCTTGGTCTGGTGCTGCCCGATGGGGGCAGGCACAGGCTGGACGACATCCAGCACCAGTGCCGTCACGCACTCAGCTGGAATAGCGACACCTGGGCCGCAGAGCGCGAGCGCTATCTCGCTTTGTGGCAAAGCCATTACTCGCTACCGCCAGAATCACCCGTCCCGAATGTCGGGTCACCAGATTCCTCCCCCTTTGCCAGCGAGGACACCAGCGAGGTAGCCAATGAGTCGCACTGACCCCCTGATCCTGGCAATCGATAATGGTACCCAGAGTGTGCGGGCCCTGCTGTTTGATACCCGGGGCAACCTGGTTGGCAAGGGCAAGCAGGAAATTGAACCCTACTTCTCCGAGCAGCCCGGCTGGGCTGAGCAACACCCTGACTACTTCTGGGAACAACTCGGCATCGCTTGCCAGTCGCTGTGGGCATCAACCGATGCCAGTCCAGAGCAAGTCGCTGGCCTCACCGTCACCACCCAGCGCGGAACCGTTGTTAACCTCGACAAAGATGGCCGCCCCCTTCGCCCGGCCATCATCTGGCTGGACCAACGCCACGCCCACGTCGACGGCCCGTTAAAAGGACCGTGGGGATGGCTGTTCAAGGGGCTCCGCCTGGAAGACACCATCGCACGTTTCCGCGAAAAAACGCAGGCCAACTGGATTGCCCAGAACCAGCCTGAAATCTGGAAAAACACCAAACATTACCTGTTGCTCTCCGGCTACCTGAACTATCGGCTGACCGGGGAATTTCGCGACTCGACAGGCAGCCAGGTTGGCTACCTTCCGTTCGATTACAAGAAACAATGCTGGGCCTCACCAAAGGACTTCAAGTGGCAGGCCATGCCGGTAACGCGGGAGATGCTCCCGGAACTGGTCCAGCCCGGCGCAACCATCGGCCAGGTGCTTCCTGAGGCCGCCAGCCACCTGGGGGTTCCTGCAGGGCTTCCGGTAATTGCCGCTGCCTCGGACAAGGCTTGCGAAATATTGGGTTCCGGCGGGCTCACCCCCAACATCGGCTGCATGAGCTATGGCACCACCGCGACCATCAACACCACCAGCGGCCGCTATGTCGAGCCCATACGGTTTATGCCGCCCTATCCGTCTGCACTACCCGGGCACTACTCGACGGAAGTCATGATCTATCGTGGGTTCTGGATGGTGAGCTGGTTCAAGCAGCAGTTCGGACTGCGCGAACAGAAATTGGCAGAAGCCCGTGGGATTGAACCAGAAGCGCTGTTTGACGAACTGGTGCAGGCGGTACCGGCAGGCTCAATGGGGCTGATGCTGCAACCCTACTGGTCGCCAGGGGTTCGGAACCCCGGGCCTGAGGCCAAGGGCTCCATCATCGGCTTTGGCGATGTCCACACTCGCGCCCACCTCTATCGCGCCATTCTCGAAGGCCTGGCGTATGCCCTGCGAGAAGGCAAAGAGCGTATTGAGAAACGAAGTGGTGTGCCCATCCAGCGCCTGCGTGTGGCTGGTGGCGGCTCCCAAAGCAATGCCGCCATGCAATTGACGGCGGACATCTTCGGACTGCCCGCCGAACGCCCCCATACCTACGAAACCTCAGGCCTTGGCGCCGCCATCGACGCCGCCGTAGGCCTGAAGCTCCACAGGGACTTCAAAACCGCAGTCGCCAACATGACCCGCGTAGGTGACACCTTCCACCCCAACCCGGAAACCAGCGCGCTATACAACCGCCTGTACCGGGAGGTCTACCTGGACATGTATCCAAAGCTTCAGCCGCTGTATCACAAGATTCGGGAGATTACGGGGTATCCGAGGTAGGAGAGGACAGGTTGCGGGCTTTGTGCCCGCCAGCCTATTACTGCTTTAGCTACGGCCTTCCCTGAGCCAAGGTTTCAATCCGTTCAAACAGGATTTCTTCTCGCTCTGCACTGCCACCGGCTTGACTGCTAACCGCGTACTCAAAGTTGGAGTCATGAAGTAGCTGCCCAAATTCCTCAGCCAGATAGCCTCGCAACGCACCTGAAGCGGCATTGACCTCATCAAGCAAAGACTCTCGACCATCAATCAGTGTGAGTAGGTCTTCAATGTCGTGGCTCGTCAAAGCATCGCCATTTCCTCTGCCCTTGTAGGCTTCCAGCTTTGTGGCCAGAAAATAGGGTGGGCTAACCAGCCAGATGGAAAGTTCACTAGACAGTTCATAGGGTATGGCGGTTTCCAGCGCTTCCGCATACCAGCGGTTACTGAACCCAAGGACTTGTGGATCATCCGGCATGAAATCCACTCGCAATTCGTCCAGTCTCATAGCGCATACCGGGGCTTTCTCGCTTGGATCCGGGGGCATATCCTTGAAGCCCTTTGCCCTCAAGGTCTGCTGTAACGTATGGAACCCAGGATAGCCCATCACGTGGACGATGAGATCGACGTCCTCCGTGTGCCGAACCTGCTCCATCACAAACTGATCGGTTAAGAAAAAAGCCGTTGTGCAGCCACCCACGAAGGCCACCTGGTCTCTCAGGTCAGGACCGAGCGCCTCGGCAACCTTGCCGACCATGTGCTTTTGTAATGCAGGTATGCTCATTCACTCACGTCCATGTGCTTTTCCAACAGATCCTTTGCCAAATTTGCCTCACGGGAGCCGCCAATACGTATTGCGTCGACCAGAGCAAGTAAGGCGTAAAGCTCCGGGTCACGGCGCACCGCGTGGCCCACGGTTTTGAAGAGCGGGCTGATTTCCAGGCCTTTGTTGTTGCCCCGTGCGTCTGGCCATACCGGCAGCCATTCACCGGCACTAAAAAGACGATGCTCGAGCACAGGAGCTGCAAATGAGGTTCCGATACCCCGTACCAGTGGGCCGGGCTTGGCCGGGAACACGTACTTGGCGCCGTATACAATGAACTCATACAGCCGCTTCGCATTGACGCGGGGCACGCCAGATTTCCGATCCTTCTTAGCCAAGCCCACATCCAAACATCGCCGTAGAGAATTACTGACCTGCGACTTCCCAATGCCCGTTTCCGACTCGAGACTCCGCACGGTGTATACGGTTGCCGGAAAAAATTCATCACTGAAATCGTCTCTTATCTGCCATTCAAGAGATTCATCTCCTTCTCCGCCCCAGTCCTGCCAGTCGTAAGGCCACGCCTTTTGCCCGTTGTCAGCTTGCCCCTGAGCTTCCCGCTTCTGTAGCGAAACCAACTTCAACAACAAACCCAAGTCTTGACTCTTAATTCCATCCATAAAGGCTGCGTCCTTTGTTTTTGGACAAAGGACAAGAATCCCTCACAATCTAAATTTATTCAAGACCCAGATTGACCAGGACGCGTTGTTAGGCGCGGCACCAAATCAACAACGATACATCCATCAGATCACTGATAGCTCTACACGCCACTAAAACCGCGCCTGATAGACCTTCGGAGACAGCTGCACATGCCGCTCTATTGCACCAGGTAGCACGAATAGCCGAGGAGCTTGTTCAAACTCATAGACTCGGTACAATCGAAATGCCGATGCAAAATCATTGGAGAAAGCCCGCTCGTTTTCACTGATGAAGAAAGGCTGATATTTTCCCGAGTTGGTCGCTTTGACCTCCAGGAAACGCTCCTCTTCACTCAGGGCGTCGAAAGATCGAATGTCATAGCCCAGACCATCACCATAATCTTCGCTTGACCACACCACCTCATCGGCCAGGTCCGGGCGCCCGGCAAGTGACAGGCGCTGTTTCTCTAACGCCACAATAAATGCCTCTGCACTCCGACCTAACTGTCGATTTCGGGATTCTCGTTCGGTGTAATCCACCTGTCTGGCCAAATACTTTGGTTTAGCCTCCATGACACGAGGAATATGCTCGGGGGGATCGGGGTCGAACACTCGATCCCAAGTGAAGATGGCGCCATCTTGATCTGTAATTTTCTTATCTGCACTGAGACTTACATCGTCCAGCAGCTTCTGATGACCTGCCAGGTACGACAGCACAACTTGTTTGAGCTGTTGCTGATAATTAAAAGCGGGCTTATAGCCCGGAATGTATGGCAAGCCGAGTTCAAGCAATACGGCGCTGACGTTCTGATGTTTAAACTCGATCGCGCCATTCGAACGGTTGTTCAGCCGAGGTTGAAGGCTCCGTCGATGCTCAGCCTTGCTGTAAGGCACGCCCTGCAGGTGCTTCTCGAGCATGACCATATACTCACCGATCAAGAACTCACACTCGAGCCAATCCCATCCCCTTTGTGTCTGCAGGATCCCTCGCCTGGAGCTTTCATCCAGATTTGTTAATAGCGCAGCCTTGAGGAGCTCCCGGACTATTTGATTACCCAATAACTCGAACAGCTCCTCGTCCAGAAAGGCGTACTCGATATGCGAATCAATTATTCCAGGAGACGTAGCAGTAGACAGCCGCTCGTAGCTTTCACGCTGGCCGGGGCGAACCTTGTGGTCCCAAAACCCATCACCACGAAGATGAAAAAAAGGAAGGTGGGGATTATTCCGATCCGAGGAACCCGCCAGCTCCCGAACGTGCCGACCAAACCCTTGCCTTAACCCCTCATCAAAGTAAAAGCGGTTATCGGTCGCCTGGCCAGATTCGATGCGATCGATCACCGCCAGCAACATGGCGACCTTATGAGGACTCTTATTGCCGCCAGAGGCATTAAGGCGAAGGGCCGAAAATCGCCTTTCATAGTCAAGCAGGCTCACCGATTACTCCAATAATCCGCCTTCCCTGGGATCACCCAGCGCACGCCTCCGCGGGGGTCTTCTAAATCGCCCTGATACCTGGGAATCAGGTGACAATGCATATGCATGACCGTTTGACCGGCGGCTTCGCCGCAATTCATTCCGATGTTGAAGCCGTCAGGTTGGTAATTCACCTCAAGCCAACGCTTGCCTTCCTCTACCAACACCATGACCGCCTTCTGTTCTTCAGCGGTAAGATCAAACCAGTCGGCCGCGTGACGCTTAGGGACAATGAGCAAATGCCCAGGGCTGACCGGAAAACCATCCAGGCGGATATAGGCCAGCTCGTTCGAAGGCAATTCTCGGTCCGGTGATGCAGACTCGGCGAAACAGAAGGGGCAGGCGTCATCCATTATTCAATCTCCGCTTGAAATCCGCTGGCATGAAACTCGGGGCTGAAGCCATTGGCAAGTGTGGCAACGACCGAGCCCTTTTCCCAATTATTCGCTACACTCCAAGCATTGCGGAATTCGTTATACCGCGCCCGCCGGTACTCTACACAAGGCCGGTGTCCTGCGGCGAATGCAGCTACTTCATCGAGGAAAAATAATTCTGTATAGGCGCCTGGAGACATTAGCGTTCTTTGTCGGCCCTTGAATTCAAGTGCACAGGTAATCCAGGCTTTAGTCTTGAACAGGCGAGTAACCTCTTTGGAAGCATTGTGCAGCACTCCACGGTTGCCCATGAGAGTCCCTCGGGCACTATTGGACTCAATGATGCCTTTTGGGTTTACTCGATTCTGTAGCGGCATGAATGGGAGCTCCCCCACGTCTAATCAGTAAAAATCGCGTTGCTCTATCCTGAGTTAGAGTAAGCCTACCTTTAAATCTGATAGCGTTCCCCCAATATTTAAACACCTGCGTAGTTTGCGAAGCGTAAAGCCAGCTTTTCGACGAGAATTCGTAGCAGGATCGCTGTCACAAACGATTCCGTGTATCGCTATCGTCTGGGCACACCAAGAATACGCCGGTGATTGCGAGCCTTCAGAACGCAGTTGAATGCTATCCCGCCTACGGGTTCAGCAGGCTTCTCAAGGCACAGAGAATATCGGGTATAGCTGAGATACCTACACCGGTTTTGCAGTGCGTTGAATCTGGGCAAAGATTGGCGCGTCAAGAAGTGCTGACCAAAGAATTCCTGGAACAGGAGGGGGGGGACAACAAAGGCGGCCACACCATCGAAACGCATCCGCTCAACGCTCAAATATATCGGCGGAAAAGGTGCGTAATTGGACTGGAAACTACGGAATATACTCCAGTGAATTCCCAGCAGGAAAAACTAAAGTGAAATCACTTAAGAGCATAAAAAAAGGAGAAAATTGGAGGCGCGGGTCGGAATCGAACCGGCGTACACGGAGTTGCAGTCCGCTGCATGACCACTCTGCCACCGCGCCTGGAAAAAGTCCGGAAGGATTATGAGGACTTTTGTGCTCTCAGGTGGACAGTGAGAGACTTGATATTACATTCCTTCCTGATTGGATCAGGAGAGAAATTGGAGCGGGAAACGAGATTCGAACTCGCGACCCCAACCTTGGCAAGGTTGTGCTCTACCAACTGAGCTATTCCCGCTCTGAGTCACTGCGACTGGCTGTTGCCGTCGAAGTGGCGCATATATTAATGGATCGCGGCTGAGAGTCAACCCCTTTTTTCATAAATATTAGCGCGTAACTGTTTGATTATTCTTTGATCACCTCTGCATTGGCAGACTCAGGCGCAGGTGCGTGCCCTGCCGCCGGAAACAGGTCCGGCCAGGCTGCTTTGAGGTACAGCACCATCGACCATAACGTCAGGGCCGCTGCCAGGTAAAGCAGCACAGTGCCAACGTACGCCCAGGCAACACCGGGGGGAAATGCCAGCAGCATCACGATCGCGCCCATTTGTGCGGTGGTCTTTATCTTACCAATATAGGACACCGCCACACTCGCCCGGCTGCCCATTTCAGCCATCCATTCCCGCAGTGCGGAAATAACGATCTCCCGGCCAATAATAATGACGGCGGGCAGCGTCAGTATCACGCTGTGGTGCTCTTCAACCAGCACGGTCAGCGCAACGGCCACCATCAACTTGTCCGCTACCGGGTCGAGAAAGGCGCCAAATGGCGTGCTTTGGTCAAGCTTTCGGGCAAGGTAGCCGTCCAGCCAGTCGGTCGCCCCCGCCAGCGCAAAGATCGCGGCACTGACCACGTAACGCCATTCAACCGGGAGGTAGAACACCACCACAAAAACCGGAATCATCACGATGCGTGAAAGCGTCAGGATATTGGGTAAATTCATACAATCTTACTCGTTGTGTAACGCCGCATAGATGCTGTCTGCGAGGGATTTGCTGATTCCCCTCACCTTTGCAATTTCATCAACGCTGGCTTTGCGTATTTCCTGGATGCCACCAAAATACCGTATCAGGTCGCGGCGACGTTTTGGGCCAACACCCTCGATGCCTTCCAGCGTAGACTGGCGCCGCTTTTTATCTCGCCGTGCCCGGTGCCCAGTGATGGCAAATCGATGGGACTCGTCCCGAATGTGCTGTATCAGGTGCAATGCTGGTGAATCCGCCGGCACCCGGAAGACATCACCAGTCAGCGCGTCGATGAGCTGCTCCATGCCCGCACGCCGGGTTACCCCTTTGGCGACGCCAATCAGGGGAATATCAGAAATATTCAGCGACTCGAACACCTCACGTGCGATGTTGAGCTGCCCTTTACCGCCATCAATAAAGACCAGGTCCGGTCGCTTTCCGTCGCCCGCTGCCAACTTCTGGTAGCGTCGTGTAAGCACCTGGCGCATGGCGGCGTAATCGTCGCCAGCAGTCACCCCTTCAATGTTATATAGCCGATAATCCGACTTCAGGGGGCCATTCTCATCGAAAACCACACAGGATGCGACCGTATTTTCCCCGTGGCTGTGGCTGACGTCGAAGCATTCCATCCGTGACGGAGTCGCATCCAGCTCCAGCAAATCCCGCAACGCCAATAGCCGCCGATAGACCGTTTCCTTGCTGGCCAGATGCGTAAGTAGCGTCTGGCGGGCGTTGGTTTCGGCCAGTTCCAGCCATTTACGCCGTTCGCCACGAACGTTGCCGCGGATACGAACCTCCCGCCCTGCCGCCTCTGCCAGAGCCTGCTCAAGCAGCTCCCGTCCCTCAACATCCCCCGCGATCAGGATGTCCCTGGGAATGTCCCGTTTGACCTCACCGCCAAAATAGAACTGACCAAGAAACGCACCAATGAGCTCGGCATCGGACTGCTCGATGGAGTAGCGGGGAAAGTAGTCCTTGGTACCGAGTACACGCCCGCCGCGAACGACAATAACCACAACACACACCACACCGGCATCCTGAGCCAGGGCGATCACATCGGCATCGCCCCCCTCGCTATCGACCGACTGCTGTTCCTGGACATGACGAAGGTGGTTGATCTGGTCCCGGTAGGCACCGGCTTTCTCGAATTCAAGGGACTTCGCCGCACGCTCCATCGACTCCATCAGGTCATTGATGATCGCGGGGTTCTTTCCTTCGAGGAACATCGTGGCATGGCGAACGTCCTGCTGATACGCATCAGGGGTAATGTACTCGACACAGGGCGCCGTACAGCGATGAATCTGGTACTGCAAACAGGGCCTTGATCTATTCCTGAAATAGGCCTCATTACAAGACCTTATCTTGAATATCTTTTGTAGAATATTAAGACTTTCCTTGACTGCACCGGAGCTTGGGTAAGGCCCGAACCAGGTACCGCGGCCTTTTTTGGTACGCCCCCGGCGAAACGTCAGGGAGGGGTAATCGTCATGGGACGACAGGTAAATATAGGGATAGGACTTATCGTCCCGCATCAGGATATTGTACGGGGGGCGCAGCGATTTGATCAGGTTCTGCTCAAGAAGCAGAGCTTCCGTTTCACTGCCGGTGATGGTGACTTCGATACTCTGGATGCGACCGACCAACGCCTCTGTCTTCGGCGCCAGCCCGCTCTTGCGGAAGTAGCTGCTGACGCGCTTGCGCAGGTTTCGCGCCTTGCCGACATACAATATGCCGCCGTCGGCATCATACATTCGGTAGACGCCAGGGCGCTCGGTAAGCTGCTTCAGAAATCGGGAGGCGTCAAAGCCCTGACGTTGCTCTTCAGACCTTGTCGGCATCGAGCAATCCGAGCCGGACCGCCATCAAAGCCAATTCCACGTCGCTGGAAATGCCCAGCTTCTCAAAAATGCGATAGCGGTAACTGTTAACGGTTTTGGGGCTGAGGCAAAGCTTGTCGGAAATATCCTGAACTTTCTGGCAATCGACCACCATCATGGCGATCTGAAGCTCCCGCTCGGACAGGCGGTCAAAGGCCGACTCTCCGGCATCCGGGCCAACATCACCGCCCAGGTTCTTGAGCGCCATTTTCTGGGCAATTTCAGGGCTGATATAACGCTGGCCCGAGTGGGCCATACGGATGGCGCGTACCATCTCCCGAATGTCTGCGCCCTTGGTGACATAAGCTGTCGCACCGGCTTGCATCACTCGGGTGGGGTATGGATCATCGGCACAGGCGGTTACCACAATAACCCGGATGGCATCGTCGATCCGAAGGATACGCCGGGTCGCCTCAAGGCCACCGATGCCCGGCATACGGATATCCATCAGGACAATATCAGGGCTCTGCTGTCGAACGGTATCAATAGCTTCTTCACCAGACGATGCCTGCCCCACCACTTCGATGTCGGGGTCATCCGCCAGCATCCGGGTAATTCCGGACCGCACCAGTTCGTGGTCATCTACAACCAGTACCCTTATCAACACGCACCTCTCGCGGGTTCGACTAGCCAAAAAACACAGGGATTGTACCCCCTACGCCAACCAAGGGGTAGTGACGTCGATGCGCATCGTAGGGACCAGTTGATTAATATCAATTGGCTGCGCTGGCCACTGGACCAAGTCCAGCCGTATTTTCAGCCGGATCAAACCAGACCACCAACTCCCCCCGTCTGACGGCAGCCATGACCCGGCCACGCTCATCCATAGGGGATTCGAGGTCGTTCAGGCCATGGTATCGGGTACAGTATTCCTCCACCAACCCCATGAGCTGATCGTCCGGAATCAGGTCGGCATCGACCACAAAACGCTCCTGGCGGGGATCCCCATCAGAACTATCCATACTATTCTCTGGCTCCAGCCTGTTTATCCGGCCTATCCTACCGCTTCATCGGGACGTGGTAAAACGCGACGCGAGACTGTTCATGGTACGGGACTCATTCCTCAACGCTTCGCTTACTGCAAGGGTGCTGTCAACACTGGCAATAAGCTGCTCAGCACTCGAGTCCAGCGCCTTGGCGCGACGCCCAACCCGACCAATCTCCTCGCGCTGGGCCGCTACGGCCTGGCTGATGTCATCACTATGGGCCTCAAGTTCATCAAATTGCGATTTCATTCCTTCAAGATGGAGCTTCAGTGTCGTCAGGTTCGACCGATTCTGCCCGCCTGCCTCGCGCATTTCCGACAACAGCTGGCCAACATCAATAACTCCCCTCAAAAGTTCGTTGACCCACTGACGCACCTCTTCAGTCGATTCCGACGTGCGACGGGACAAATTGCGGACCTCGTCGGCAACAACCGCAAAGCCCCGCCCCTGGTCTCCGGCCCGCGCCGCTTCAATCGCTGCATTCAACGCCAGCAGGTTGGTCTGCTCGGCAATGTCGGCAATCACACCAATGACTCGTTCAATTTTTGTCGATGATTCATCAAGGACCTGGATCGAGCCGCTGACACGGTCAATCACATCCACCGCATGCTCAGCCGCCTGCTCACTGTTGCGAAGCTCGTTCTGCACCGCTTGATTTCGCTGTACGGCCGCGGTCACCGTTTGCCCGGAGTCCGCCGTTGCTTGCTCAATAGCCGATGCCTGGCTGGCGATTTCCATCATGGAGTGGTTGACGTCCCCGATCTGTTTCCGGGTCGTCACCGAGCTTTCCTGCACTTCGTGGGCCTGCCGTTCCAGAGTTTCAGAGCGTTCGCTCACGTGCTTCGCAGCTCCCCGGATATCATCGATAAACTGCTCAAACCGATAAACCAGCCCCGCCAGAGCAGAACCGACACTGGCCACTTCGTCCGATCCGCCCACTCTCGGCAACCGGGACAGATCGGATGCGGATTCCATTGCCAGCAGGTCCCGCTCAATGCCTTGCAAGCGAACGATAACGGTTTTACGCAGCCAGAAGGTGATGATCACGATGGCCAGCAGCGCCAACGATGCCCCGAAGACCAAGCCTTGCTGGCGACGCTGGAGGTAGTCCAGCAGCAGCGACGATTCCGCCTCTAGCTGCTGCCGACTCTCTGTCTGTCGTGCGTTGATCGCCGCCAGCATGGGTTCTATTGCAGGGAACAAATGAAAATCAACAACCTGCCCAACCCGGTAGTAGCTTTCCTCCTGAATGCCTTCCGACATACTTGAGACCAGCTCACTGACCCGGTCATAGGCCTCCTGCTGCTCACTCGCCCAACCTTCGAGCGCTGGGGTGCCGCTTACAGCCGCCCAGTGCTTTACGAGGTTGTCGGAGATTTCGCCAAACTCCGCGTGAATGTCAGACCACAGCAAAAGCTGGGCTTTTATCTTGAACGCCAACCCCTGTAGGCGCCGGTGGTCTGAGTCAAGATCACTCAGCACCCAGGACTCTGCGAGGTCGCCGGAAACGACCTGATGGGTTGCCTGCTCAGCTCGGCTCATGATCGCCCAGGCGGTGAATGCGAGCAATGAAACAGCAGCGGTTGAAAGCGCTGCGAAGAAGAGAATGCGACTGCGGACGGTCTTGAGCATGGCGCCTACCCGAGAAATGTGTCCGGGCAGGGTATGAAGCCTTCATGACAATTTTGTTTCAGCCCATTCATCGAGGCCTAAAACAAACAAGAAATAACACCGTTTAACAGAGCGAGACTCTTCCCAAGCTAGGATGGCGCAGGGTAACGTAATTACTCCATACGATCTGAACGACAGGGAGGCCTCACCATGGCCATTAAACGCTGGACATTGATTGTGCAGGGCCGGGTTCAAGGGGTGTACTACCGCGCGACCACCCAGAAGACGGCTGCCGGACTGGGGCTGACTGGCTATGCCTTCAATCTTCCGGACGGCGGTGTAGAAGTCGTGGCCGAGGGAGAGACCGAGATCCTGGAAGCGCTTCACCAATGGTGCAAGGAAGGCCCGCCAGCAGCCAGAGTTGAGCGGGTCAGCGTCAGCAAAAGCGAGGCAACCGGCGAGTTCGCCGACTTCTCAATTCGACGCTAATGACCCCCACCAGACTTTTTTGAAAAAATTCCGGAATCGGAGTTGCCAAAACAAGGCAAAACCATTAAAGTTTGCGCCCTCGAATCAGCACACTGATTTTGAACACATTATCAGTGGATCGACACAGTTTTAGGAGAGGTGTCCGAGTGGCTGAAGGAGCACGCCTGGAAAGTGTGTATACGTTAATAGCGTATCGAGGGTTCGAATCCCTCCCTCTCCGCCAATATAAAGCCTTGATCTACATCGCGTAGCTCAAGGCTTTTTTCGTTTTTGGGACAAGTTTGGGGCAAAAGGGCTCACCCCTCCCCTCAAGCCATCTTCGCCCCTAACCAGGCCGCCCCGCGGACGCCACTGGAATCACCATGCACCGCCTTCAAAATCGGGGTATCACACTCCCCTCCAAACACCCAGGACGACAGATAGCCTGGTAAGCGGTCATAGATCTCATCGACGTTCGACATCCCTCCGCCCAGCACGATCGCATCCGGATCGACCACGTTGATAACCGACGCCAGCCCCCTGGCAAGGTGCCCGAGGTAAGTCTCCAGGCTCCAGTTTGCGGCCTCGTCGCCTCGCCTTGCTCCATCAACGATGGCGGCTGGCGCCAGCGCATCCCCCCAGCGAAGCCGATGGGTCAGTGCAAAACCCGGCCCCGAGAGAAACGTTTCCACACATCCGGACTGCCCACAGAAGCAAGGTCGTTTATCCAGGTCAGCCTGAGGGGTCCACGGCAACGGGTTGTGCCCCCACTCGCCCGCAACGCCATTCGGCCCCATCAACACACTGCCCGAGACGCTGATGCCAGAACCACATCCGGTTCCGAGAATCACCGCCAACACCACGTCATATCCACGACCGGCGCCATCGGTCGCCTCAGAGAGCGCGAGGCAGTTTGCGTCGTTGGTCAGGGTGACGCGGCGGCCCAGGAGAGCCTGAAGATCCTCACCCAGGGGGCGGCCATTCAACCATGTGGAATTACCATTCTTGACGCACCCGGTCAGCCTGGACACAGAGCCGGGAATGCCCACCCCGACCGGCACCCCCCTCACTCCGGCGTGAGCCTCCGCAGCCTCGACCAGGCTCTGAATAGTCGCCAACGTACCGGCATAGTCGCCCTTAGGGGTATCGGTTCGCGCCCGATAGTGCTCCTCGCTCTGACGATCCAACAGAATGACCTCGGTTTTAGTCCCCCCCAGATCGACACCGATCATCCACCGTTGCAACATACCCACTCCTCTTCCTAACATCCCCTGATACCCCGGACCGGCGGCCATCCCCTATTTCCCCAGTCGGCCGGATTCAGGCACACTGCCCGACCCGTCCGTCCATATTGGCCAGATCATGACCCTGACCCAGATCTTTTTCCATACCCTGGAGACAACCCTTCCCGTCTTCGCAATGGTATTTCTGGGGCTCGGCCTCCGCCGCGTCGGTTGGATAGACGCAAACTTCATCAACACGGCCTCTTCATTGGTCTTCAAGGCCACGCTGCCCACCCTGGTATTCCTGAGCATCATTCGCGCCGATCTGGCCACCGCCCTGAACCTGCAGTTGCTGACCTACTACCTGGTAGCGACAATCGCCGGATTTGGATTCTGCTGGCTTTGGGCCACATGGAGAGTTCCCTACCGGGATCGCGGTGTCTACATTCAGGGATCGTTTCGAGGGAATTGCGGCATTGTCGGGCTGGCCCTGGCGGCAAGCCTGTACGGGGACTACGGCCTATCAGCCGGGGGCATTCTTCTGGGGCTGGTGATCATCACCTACAACACTCTGTCGGTAGTCGCGCTGTCCGCCTATCAGCCCGGCCGCTCGGCCAGCCTGAAGGATATGAGCAAAGACATCCTTAAAAACCCGTTGATCCTGGCGGTCCTGGCAGCCATCCCCGTTGCCTGGAGTGGCATCAGCCTCCCCGGCTGGGTCATGACCAGCGGCAATTATTTTGCCTCACTCACGTTACCGCTCGCACTGCTGTGCATCGGCGGAACGCTCTCCCTGAAAGCCATACGCTCAGACCAGCGCGCTGCCACCAGCGCCAGCCTGATGAAGATGGTTGTTTTGCCTGCCTTGTGCACGCTAGGCGCCTGGTTCGCCGGTTTTCGCGGCCAGGAGCTGGGACTGATGATGCTGTTTTTCGCGAGCCCAACCGCCGCCGCCAGCTTTGTCATGGTTAAAGCCTTTGGCGGCAATGACCGCTTGGCAGCCAACATCATCGCCCTGACCACACTGCTGGCCAGCATCACCGTTACACTTGGGATTTTCGTTTTGCGAACCCTGGCTGGCGCATAAGCCCTTCGCGGACGAATCAGCGCACCGGCGCCGGGGATGTTCGCATACGCCACAGCACCATGATCAGCCCATGGACGATCAGGAAAGGTATCGCCAGATAGACCACGCCCTGCCACCCCAGGCCGCTAAGCACGCTCCCCGCAGACAATGCGGCGACCGCCTGTACGCCAAAGATCAACAGGTCATTCATGCCCTGGACCCGGAATCGCTCCTCAGCCTGGTAGGCTTGCGGTAGCAATGTTGTCCCCGCAACGAACAGCAAGTTCCAGCCCACCCCGAGCAATATAAGGGCGCTGACAAAATGGGCAAAGCTAACGCCGCTGGTGGCAATGACCACGCACGCCAGGTAGCTCGCCAGCCCCCATACCATCATCCAGGCCAGTCCCAGTCGCCGGGTTAGCCACCCACTGACCAGTGAAGGAAGGTACATCGCCAGGATATGGAGCTGGATAACCAGCTTGGCATCCTCAACCCCATGACCCGCCATCTCCGTCATGCTCAATGGCGTAGCCGTCATGATAAAGCTCATCAAACCATAGCCGATGGCGGCCGAACTCACCGCAACCCAGATAACCGGTTGCAGCAGGATTTCCCCCAGGGGGCGCCCGCCGGTGGATGAGCCACTACCGGATACCTTGCCTCCGTCGTGGAAACCGACCATCACAACCACGGCCGCCAGCAGCTGAACACCAGCCAGCGCCAGCCAGCCGGTGATAAAAGAGTCGCCATCCCCGGAGTACCCCAGCACCGCCAGTTCCGGCCCGAGCCAGGCGGCAACCATGCCACCAAGAAGCACCCGGGCTGCAGCGCTACCCGCAAGGGCCTCTGGCACCGCTTCCATTGCCGCAAACCGGTATTGATGGACCACCGCCAGGGCCATTCCACCAATGAACGCAGCGGCGCACACCAGGAAAAAACTTTCCTGCTTGGAAGCCAGAGCACCCAGTCCAGCCGCAAAGGCGCCGACCAACGCGCCCAGCAACATAACAGGCTTGCGCCCCCAGGTCGCCATCAAGCCGGTTACCGGTCTGACAGCGAAGACTGTACCGACCACCACCAGAGCCACCGGCAGCGTTGCAAAACCCGGGGATGGCGCGAGAGCCAGCCCCTGCAAACTGCCAATGAATACGATAAAAGGCGCTGTACACATGGCCAGCGACTGCGCCACCACGAGCGTCCAGACACTCAGAGGCATGACGGGTACCTATTTTTTTCGGTAGATGATGCCGGGGTGACACTGCACCATTTCGTACAGGTCAGAAAGCCCGTTGAGGGATTCGGAAGAGCCCAGGATTAGGTAGCCCCCCGGGTTCAGGGTGCCATGAATTCGGGTCAGAATGTCTTTCTTGAGCTCGGCGGAGAAATAGATCAGCACGTTGCGACAGAACACGATGTCAAACTTTCCGAGCATGTAGCGCTCAAGCAGGTTCAGCTCCCGGAAGTCCACCATGCGCTTGATCTGGGGCTGAATCTGCCAGCCACCGTTCAGTGAGGGTGAAAAGAACGCCTTCTGCCGTTCTGGGGACAGCCCCCGGCCAATGGCGATCATCTCGTACTCACCGCGACGGGCAACCTCAAGCACACTCTTGGAAATGTCCGTTGCGGTAATTTTCACATCCCGCAGGCGACCCGGCCGGAGCTGGCGAAATTCTTCAATGATCATCGCAACAGAGTAAGGCTCTTGCCCGGTGGAACAGGCCGACGACCAGATTTTGAGCGAACCGGAGGGGTTCGATTCCGCAAACTCAGGTAGCAGTTTTTCATTGAGGATTCGAAAGGGATGGTTATCCCTGAACCAGAGCGTCTCGTTGGTTGTCATCGCATCAATGACAACTTCCCTCAAATTGCTACGCCCCGGGCGCTGGATACTGGCCAACAACTCGCCAATGCCCGCCATTTTTTGCTCTTCAAGGATCCGGCGCAGCCGGCTTTTCACCAGGTACTGCTTGTTGTCGCCCAAGAGGATGCCGCACGCATCCTGCAGGAATGTCTTGAACGCCTCGTATTCCTGTTGCGTGATATCTGCTTTCATTAGGTCTCTGTATTTAATCCGTTAAAGCCACCGCGCCGTTACTGGCGGTCAATGACATCCATCACCCGCTCAGCCAGCTCATCAGGAATGAACTTGGCCATGAAATCATTCGCACCGACTTTCTGGACCATGGCTTGGTTGAACACGCCGCTGAGGGACGTGTGGAGCATAATGTACAGATCACAGAGTGCCGGGTCACCCTTGCAGTGTGTCACCAGGGTGTAGCCATCCATTTCAGGCATCTCGACATCAGAGATCACTAGCGATAGATGATCCGATGCCCGGGAGCCATCGGCGGTGATTTCCCGCAGGTATTCCAGTGCCTGCTTGCCATCATTTTTGGTAATGACATCCAGACCAATCGCGGCAACGCAACGCTCAATCTGGCGCCTCGCCACCGACGAATCATCAACAACAAGTACCGGCAATATGGTGCTTCTGTCTTTGGTGTTTTTGCTGAGAACCTCTTCGTCAACATCTTCCTTCAGCGGAGAAACCTCTGCAAGTACCTTTTCTACATCTATGATTTCAATAAGCTTATCATCTAGCTTGGTAACGGCTGTCAGGTAGACTTCGCGCCCAGCCCCTTTAGGTGGAGGAAGAATTTCCTCCCAGTTCATGTTGATAATCCGGTCTACCCCCGCCACCAGGAAACCCTGGGTTTTGCGATTGTACTCGGTAATGATGACAAAGCTTTTTGAAAGGTCCTCGGCAGGAATTCCTGGCAACCGGATCGCCATCCCAAGATCAATGATAGGTATGGTCTCACCGCGAATATGGGCAACGCCTCGCACAACTGGCTGGCTGTTCGGGATCGATGACATCTTCGGGCATTGCAACACTTCCTTCACCTTGAAGACGTTAATGCCATAAACCTGTCGCCCCCGCAGGCGAAACAGCAACAATTCGAGTCGGTTCTGACCAACGAGTTGCGTTCGTTGGTTGACGCTGTCCAGTACACCGGCCATTACTGCGATCTCCTGCTTAGCCATACCGGCAACCCGGCACGCTTATTGCTGTCACACCCATCAATGCCAATTTTTTGGCCCTAAACTCTAAATAGCGGCCAAGCGCCGGAATTCTTTAGCTAACCACCGGCCGTTGTTAACGAAAGCATAGGACAAACCAAGGCAAATGCGTACGCTCATTTTACTGGTCTCATTGCTCGCCACCTCAGCGGTGTTGGCCGACAGCGGCCATGATACCACTGGGGAAATCCGGGAGGCAGCGAACCACTTCCTGAGCCAGTTCAGCGAAACCCAGTCCCGTGCCGGCTATACCGTAGAGTACGAACTCGGCACCCTCGACCCGCGACTCACCCTGGCGCCCTGCGCCCAGGCCATCAGCGCCGATTTCAACAGCGACCCTTGGGCATCGTCCCAGCCAACCTTGCTGGTGACCTGCACCGCCAGTCGCCCCTGGCGAATCTTTCTGCCGGTATCCCTGAGCATCAAGGGTGCGGTCTACACGGCGGCTCGTCCACTGGGTCGCGGCGAACGCATTACCGCACTCATGCTCTCTCAGGAGTCCGGCGAACTGAACAACAGCCGCCGCGCACCGGTTTCCCGGATTGAGGATTTGGTGGGCAAGGAAATGACCCGCTCAGTCAATCGCGGCACAGTACTTACCTCCGACCTGATCGTTGAGCCAGACGCGGTGCAAAGGGGTGACCATGTTATGATCGTCGCCCGCTCTGGCAACTATACCGTCAGAACCCGTGGCAAAGCCCTCGCCAACGGACAACAGGGCGAACAGGTCATGGTGGAAAACCTGTCATCACAGCGCAGGGTCCGGGGACGTGTCATTGGCCCCGGTATGGTTGAAATACCGATGTGAATGGGCCGACGGGCACGCGGCGACGGCTTGCCACATCGCATGCCGAAACCGGCAAACCGTGGCCGCCTCGGAGTAACTGAAAAGTTTCTCCGGAAAATTGCTAAAGAATGTAAACCGGCAGCCGATAACCCGGTAAATGCCCACAACCTGGCCGTGGTGCCGGTTGCAGCTCACACACTACGTAAGCAGGAAGATTGCCATGTCAGTTGACTTCAATGGAATTGGCTCCGGCCAGGTCAACAGCCAGAAAGCCTCAGCGGCAAAGCCCGATGGCAGCGCCAAAACACCGCAGTCGCCGGTAGAGCAGGCTCAAACCCAGTCTGCACGGGGCGAAAGCGTTAAGCTCAGTGCCCAGGCCAAAAACCTGAAGCAGCTTGAGGAACGCCTCAACGCCTATCCAGAAATGGATGATGCGCGCATTGAGCAGATTAAATCCGCTCTCGCCGACGGCTCTTACAAAGTGGATGCTGAAAAGCTGGCCCAGAAAATGCTTGATATGGATAAAAGCATTTTTGGGTGAGTAATACGATGGCTGCAATCGATACGTTGAAGAACCTGCTGAACGAAGACATCCGCCAGCTTGACGAGCTGGCCGAGCTTCTCAAGCTGGAAAAGCAGAAACTCGCAGAGTCCGACGTCCAGTCACTTGAAGCACTGACTGCCAAAAAAAACGCCTTACTCCAGATGGTACGGGAACGTGCCAAACAAAAAATCCACGCGTTGGTGGATATGGGGTTTCGCCCCGATAATGGCCAACCAACCCAGTTTATCCAGTCCAGCGGGCTCGCTGACCTGATTGAAAGCTGGTCGAGCGCAGAACAACGCCTCCGCGAATGCAAACGGCTCAATCAAGTCAATGAGCGTGTCGTCGGCAATCTGCAAAAGCGCCTCGCCCGCCTCAGCGATATCTTCCGGGGTACAACCGGACACCAGAAACTTTATGGCGCCAGCGGGCATCAGACCACGGTCACTCAAACCACCGTGCTGGCCAGCGCCTGAAGCAAATTCCTGAGGGTTATACCGGCCTATTCCCGATTAACGCGTGTATACCCGCATGTGAGACCCCGCCTGGAACTGGATGTCCGACAGCGTGACATTGCCCAGTGATGATGAGGCGCCCGCACTGACACGGATATTGTTCATGGCAACCTGCTCGATACGCTCTGGCAACGCGAGCTCAAGCACACCGCTCTCCGACACCTGGTAGCGGGGTTCCCCTTCCCGGTAATGCACACCAATTATGGACAGGTCTGAGTGCAAGAAATTCAGCACCGGAATAAAGGTACTGACAGCAAACTTCAGGCCCTCGATAGCATCGGTATACTCGTCGGCTAACGAGCCACCGGCACTGTCCCTCGCAGCTTCCGCCATGGCACGAACGGTTTGAACCTTCGCTAAAAAGTCCCCGGCGTCCTGCCCGGTTGAGGCAGACAGCTCTTCGTCCGTCATCGGAGACAGTCCGGCAGTTTCATACAGCTGACCGGCCGATTGCGCCGCCGGAGTCACCTGAGTGTTTGTCGCTGCCAGTGAAACCAGCGGCTGAAAAGGCATGGTGACCATTGTCACCAAAGCGGCTGCACTCCTGTACCTCGCCTGATGGCGCAATACGCGCCGCAGGTCCCGTTCACTGATGCAACCTAACCCGACGAGCACTTCCCCAAGCCGTTGCCCAGACTCCCGCTGATGTCGCAGACCCTGTTCCAGCTGAGCTTCGCTGATGTACCCTCGATTGACCAGGAGTCGACCGAGCCTGGATTTTTCCTGATGACCGTGACTGATATCCACAGAATCCCCCATTGAATAACTGGAAAAACCGTACAGCCCGGCCCGGTTATCAAAGTTATGATCATGCGATATGTCGCTTTAGTACAGAAACCGTTGGCGTGTTTGCGTAACGTCAGGTGTCGGCGCGTCGCAACCCAAGGCCCGCCTGTAACGTTTCATTTCCAGGCACGACTTACTGTAAATGCAGTTGATTCTGGTAGACTCTGGACCTAACCAGTGACTGCATTATTCCCTACCTGATTAAACACGAGGCCCATCAGCGTGACGACCGCCAAAAAGAAAAATTCGGTAAAACTATTCCAGAGCCTGACCAGACAACTGACCCTTGCTGCCCTCCTGATATCTGGATCAGCTTCCTGGGCCGGTGACGATGCCGAGGTTCTGCCCAAGGTGGCAATCCAGACCTCTGAGGGCACCATGGTACTTACTCTGAGACCCGACGTTGCGCCCGAAACCGTCAAGAACTTCCTGGAGTATGTGGATAGCGGTTTTTATGAAGGCACTATTTTCCACCGGGTCATTCCCGGCTTCATGATCCAGGGCGGCGGTTTCGATCAGGGCCTCGCCCGCAAGTCCACCAACGACCCGGTTCGCAACGAGGCTTCCCCCACACTGCGTAACCTTCGTGGCACTATCGCGATGGCTAGAACGAACGACCCGCACTCAGCGACGTCTCAGTTCTTTATTAATGTGGTCGACAACGCCTTCCTTAACGCGGGCGCACGCGGCCCCGGGTACGCAGTGTTCGGCAGGGTAACCGATGGCCTGGGCGTGGCCGATGCCATCGCCAGCAAAGCCACCCGCTATAGTGGCGGAATGGCTGACGTCCCCGTGGAACCCATCATCATTGAGCGTATTGAACGCCTGGAGCCAACCGCTCAGTGAGTTCTCAGGGAGCAAACCGGCGGGTTTCAATCGCGCCGGCCAGCATCGCCTGGCACGATGGGGTTCCGGAATCCACGGATTTCGGTGATGTCTATTTCAGCCGTGACAATGGCCTGGAAGAAACCCGCTACGTCTTTCTCCAGCACAACCGGCTCGACGAGCGCTTTCGGGCGCTGTGCGACGGAAGCCAGTTCGTGATCGCCGAATCAGGGTTTGGAACCGGGTTGAATTTTCTGGCCGCCTGGCAGTGTTGGCGGGACTCAAACGCTGCCGACGGTGCCACGTTGCATTTTGTCAGTGTTGAGAAATTCCCGCTTACCCCCGACGACCTGAAACAGGCCCATGACCTCTGGCCAGAGCTGGCCGATCTCGCCCAAGAGCTTCAGGCAAACTACCCCGAATTGGTGGGCGGGGTGCACCGTCTTGTCCTGGATGGTGGGCGGGTTCGCCTGACGCTGTTTTTTGGCGACGCCCTTGACGGCTGGCAGGAACTTGAATTCAAGGCAGATGCCTGGTTTCTGGATGGCTTTGCCCCCTCGCTAAACCCCCAGCTCTGGGTGGATGATGTTGTGTCAGCCGTTCAGAAACACAGCAAACCAGGCACGTCCGTCGCCACCTTTACGGCAGTCGGCCGGGTAAGGCGGGCGTTGATTGCAGCCGGCTTTGACATGGCGAAGGTGCCCGGCTATGGCCGAAAGCGTGAAATGCTGGCCGGCACGTTTAAAGGCAACCCGACCAGCCCAACGGAAACCGTACCCGTTCCCGACACCCTATTACCCCAACCAGACCAACAACCGGCCAAGTCCGTTATCATCGTTGGCGCCGGGGTCGCGGGAACACAGCTTGCTCACAACCTGGCACAGCGGGGCGTTCGCGTGACCGTGGTGGATTCCGCCAGCAAGCCAGGGAGCGGCGCCTCAGGCAACCTCCAGGGCGCCCTCTACGTCAAGCTCGGCGTGGACTACAGCCCACAAACCCAGCTTGCCCTGTCTGCCCTGCTGCACGCCCAAAGGAGCTACGCCCCACTTGAACACAACGCCTGGTTTCCCAGCGGGGTATTGCAGATTGCCTACAGTGAGGCCGAGCGCCTGCGGCACCAGAAATTCCTCGCCAACAATGACTACCCACGATCAGTCCTTCGGCCTGTAACCCCCGAGCAAGCCAGTAAGCTTGCCGGGGTCCCAGTGGCGCAATCTGGGCTTTGGTTCGCCAATAGCGGATGGCTTAAGCCTGCACGCCTTTGTGAGCAATACCTGAAAAACCGTCATATCTCGTTTCAAGCCAGCTATCACGTCCACACTATCGATTACCTGGATGGCCAATGGCGGATAGCCGACCCGCAGGGTCAAGTGCTGGTCGCAGACGAGCTGGTCTTGTGTGCCGGTCACCGGATCCAGGAACTGCTGCCAAAAGACCAGTATCGCTTCAAACCTATTCGTGGGCAGGTGACGCTGGTGGATGAGGAGTCGATCAACCCACCGTCATGCGTGGTCTGTGGCAACCGTTACCTTAACCCCGCGGATCAGGGTACCTGCCTGACCGGCGCAACGTTTGACCTGAGAGATGACAATCCGGAGCTGTCGGCAGGCAGCCAGCAGGAAAATATCGGCTCGCTGATGGACATGCTGCCCGGCGTCTTCAAACGCAGTCCCTCCCCTGACGAACCACTATCAGGCCGGGTTGGGTTTCGCTGCACCACCCACGACTACCAACCGGTGGCCGGGCAGCTCGGTGCTCAGGACTACCCCGGCCAGCCTGCACCGTACTTACTTACCGGTCTTGGCAGTAAAGGGCTCAGCTACGCCCCACTGCTGGCGGAGTATCTTGCTGATGTTATCACCGGCCAGCCCCAAGCACTGCCCATCTCGATCTCCCGGCGCCTGCGACCGGAACGGTGCCGCAACCAGGCCTGAACCCCCTCAAGAAAAGCCGCCATCCGCCGTTAACCAGTTACAACACCAGCGGAATGAAGAACGAATACGGATAAGGCACAAACGGTGAGGCGGCAATGTCATGGCTATTTATGTGAATGAACCCGGGCGACCGACTGGCACAAGGCTTCCAGAAGTGTTCAAGGATCGGCCGGTCGGCTCTGTCACGGAGCTGGTCGAAGGGCACCGCATTAATCCCAACCGGAACGATGCCATCGACCCTGAAGTGTTGAATGCTCAATGGCCTGCCCATACACCAGAACAGGCCGCTGAACGGTACCAGCAAAGCTCGACCGAGCAACCTGAGCCCGAGCGTCCGTACCTGCCGGCCAAGAAGCTGGCAACGAAAGAGCTGTTCAGTGTCGACACCTCAGCAACGCTCGCTCAGGGCATGAGTGACATGTCCCGCCACGGCATCCACCACTTGGTTGTGGTCGCAGAGGGCGACGTTGCCGGTGTGGTGGAGCGCCAGTGGATACTTGCCTGGCTATTGGAAACCAACCGGTCGGCGAATCAGACTACCTTTAGCCAGATCGAGCTACCGCCCTTCCTGACAGCCACGCCAGAGACCGACAGCCACCTGCTGGCGCGGTTGATGCTGGCGCACCGGTTAGATGCCGCGCTCCTGATTAACCGGGAAGGTCAACCGGCCGGCATCGTCACCAGTACAGACTTCCTTCGGCTCTACGCCGACACAAGAAGCCAGCAAAGCAGCGTCTGACCCCACTACCGGGTCAGAAGCTGTTGAGCTGGCGACCCTCGCCACTGAACAGAACCACGGCCCAGGTCCGACTGCCCGCACTGCCCATTTCAACCAGGGCTGTAATTTCATCGTTACGGTAGTTGGCAAGCTTCACAATCCGCGCATTGGGCTCGGCGGGCTGGCTTCGCCATATTTCCTCAGACTCCGGGTCGTTGAGCGGCGATGCGGACGAAACCCGGGCCAGAATTGGCCGAAGCTCCCCGGCTGGGTTACTACCATCACCTGAAAAATCGCCATCACTTGAGCCTGCCACAATCACGGCTTGGTCAAATACCTGATTCGTCAGGAGCGTTTCCGTCGACACATCATCAGCGTCATTGAAGGTTTTAGCCCCAGTGAAGCCACCGCCTGGCGTGTACCTCAAGAGGAACCCGGCCTGGCTGTTTGTTGCCTCGCGGGTAAGTGCCTTGGCAAAGGTCTCCTCGCCATCTTCATTAATCACCGGTGAACCAAAATAACGGCCCTGACTATTACCGGTCAGCCATACCAGGTTATCGGAAACAGAAACGGCCGTCGTGATGTCAGCGGCCTGGGTACCCCGCTGATAGACATTCAGGTCAAGGTCCCGGCTGGTTGCAGTGAAGAAGAAAATGTCATCCTCCCCAAGCTGGGCCGCACCATTGACCGAACCACGGGTGTTTCCAGCAGCCATTGCTCCCTGGCTGGCCAAGCCACCCCCAACCACGGTCTCGTCCAGTCCAGAGCCGGCCTGACGGGTCCAGGCAACGGCTGGCACAAGGTCGGCGCCTTCTTCCTGGTCATCGATACGCTGGACAAAACTGTCTACGCCGCCAGCGCCGATTTGCCCGGGCCATACGCCGGAAGTCTCACCGCTGACAAACACCGTGTACGTCGGATCCAGGCCGGCCCAGCGTGGATTATCGTTGCCGGATGTCCCGCTTTGGATTTCCCAGACCGGGACATAGGTTCCTGGAACGCTGTCAAATTTCAGCAACACCGTCACCAGGTCCGTTCCACCCGCATTGGTGGCACCATTCAGGCTCCCATCGGTTCCCCAGGAAATGACCAGGCGACGGGACCACTCATTCGCTGCTTCAAGCTTTTCGGCATAGGCGAGCACAGGCTCTCCACCACCGACAACTGGCGCGGCAGGAAGCACAATGGGCCCCAGGCTGGGAGCGCCCAGGCGATCCCACACCCGGATTTCAGCCTGACCGCCAACGCTGTCATAGCCGGCGACGAAAATACGCCCGTCGTGCCCAACCTTCATATCCGTGGGTACAAAGCCGCCGTCATTACCCACCAGCAGGCTGGAGGTCAGCTCATTAAGCCCTACGTGGAGAGAGGTTTGCTCACTGCCAGCGTAACCTTCCCGGCCGGCCTGGAACGTTTCATCAATGATGATGTCGACAAACTTGTCGTTGTCGAGAAAGTTGGCAAAGGTATTCAGGGTGACAACGCGGAAACGGGCTTCGTCAACGCCGTCGGGAAACGTCAGTTCATTGCCAGCTTGCCAACCGCCGCCAGCCGCCGGAACCTGAAGTTCGTAATCCTGACCAGCAATAGCGCTGCTGATAGGCGTTGAGCCTAACCTTGCCTTGAACGTGCCTTCACGCTCGCCATTGAGTCGAACCACGTATTCGGGAATATCGGCTGGGTTCGCTGGCGCAAGCTCTGCGTTGATCGCATCCCGGGACAGGCCGAGCACCGTCTCCAGTGATGCCGAAGGCTCGTTGTCCTTGATGACCAGACCAATATCCAGCTCGTTCTTGCCGTTACCGAAACTGACCATACCTTCCCGAATGTCGGTAAAGGCCAGCGTGAACGTCTCAGGCTCCTCCGCAACAGCATCATCAATCACTTCCAGGCGGATATAACATTCGGTAATGCCCGGCGCCAGGGTGATGACACCTTTGGTGTAATCCACCCCGTTATCATCCAGCTGGTAGGCCAGGTACTCGGGCACCGGCAAATCACCGAAACTGCCATTACCCCAACCGACAACATCGTGGCCGAGGGTCGCCCGAGACTGGTTCTGGGAGCTGTACTCGCACATCTGGTGCGGGGGCGTGACGTTAGCGCCACTTTCACAATCGTCTGGATTGAACTGACTGCGAAGCTCAAACGCCAACTGGGTTTCGACAACCGAAGGCTGGTCCAGGGTGACTCGCACGAGGACTGGCTGTGTGGAAGAGGTTTTCTCCGACGTCCCGGTCTGCTCACCGGCGTCATCGTAGAGGTTTACGGTGTAGGTATGCTCACCCGGCCCGCCCATTGGTGGCAGTTCACAGCTGTCCTCGGCGCCGCTGTCATAGCTGTCGGTATCGGCACTGCCTTCAACCAGGTCAGCGCCCAGCAAGGTGATGTCGTTTGTTTCAACGGTAATGTTAAAAGGCTGGAGCCCCACCCGGCTTCCGTCGGTGGTCAGCAGGGTAATGTTCTTGGTTTCGCCAAGGTCGGCATCCCCGCGTTCACCGCCGGTGATGCCAGGAACGCCTCGCATGATAATGCCCTGACGGGCCTTGTTGCTGGTATCTTCGAGACCTAACCAGGAAGGCGCGTTGGTCAGTGAATAGCTGAGGATACCCTCCCCACCATCAGCGCCAAAGTTGTAGTAGTACTCGACGCCCAAATAGGCCCTGGCCGGCGGAATTCCGATAACCGTCGGATCGTCCGCTGCCTTTTTGGTTTTGCAGCCCGCCAGTCCGGAAACCGCGACGACAGCAAGGACTACCGATATGGCACGGGGCAACGAGGCAGGAAACGATTCAACACGCATGCATAAGTCCATTTCGAAAATTGTTGTTATGGGCCGGTGGGTTACACACCGTTACAGAACCTTCCCATGGTAATCAATTTGCTATGCTGGCTATCTGCGCGAGTTCTCAGAATCGTGTAGGGATTCCGCTATGGCCCCCTCAGCCCGTGGGCTGAAGGGACGCGATATAATCCATAAATTCCTGTTCAGTCATAACTTTAAGGCCAAGGGACTGGGCCTTGGTCAGTTTCGAGCCCGCAGCCTCGCCCGCGACCACACAACTGGTCTTCGAGGACACGCTCCCCGCGACTTTGGCACCCAACTTTTCCAGAATGTCCTTGGCTTCGGAACGCCCCATGGTAGTAAGGGTACCCGTCAACACCCAGGTCTCCCCCAACAGCGGCTGCTCATTTTCGCTGACCAATTCCTGCTGCCACGCGACGCCGTTGTCTTTCAAGGACTGGATCGTTTCCTGATTATGGGGTTGGCTAAAGAAACTCTGAACATGGCCCGCAACGATCGGGCCGACATCTGGCACCTGCTGCAAGGCCTCCTCGTCGGCCTCGGACACCGCCTCAAGCGTACCAAAATGCCGCGCGAGCCCTTTCGCCGTTGCTTCGCCCACCTCCCGGATACCCAGCGCGTATATGAAACGCCACAACTCCGGTGCCTTTGAGCCATCAATAGCCTGAATGAGGTTGGATGCGGATTTGTCGCCCATGCGCTCCAACCCGACCAGATCGGCTTTCCGAAGCCGGTAGATGTCTGCCACGGTCTTCACCAACTCCCGGTCTACCAGGGAGTCGATGAGCTTGTCTCCCAGCCCTTCAATATCCATCGCCTTGCGGGAAGCGTAATGGCGAATCGCTTCCTTTCTCTGGGCTGGGCAGAATAGCCCTCCAGAACACCGGGCAACCGCCTCACCCTCCACCTGAAGGACGTCGGAACCACAGACGGGGCACGCCTCGGGCAAGTGAATCTCACCAGCCCCCTGTGGCCGCTGCTCAGTGACCACTTTGACCACCTGCGGGATGACATCCCCTGCCCGGCGAACAAACACGGTATCGCCAATATGGATATCCAGGCGGCGTATTTCGTCCATGTTGTGCAAGGTGGCATTGCTCACGGTAACACCACCGACAAAAACCGGCTTGAGACGGGCAACCGGCGTCACGGCCCCGGTACGGCCAACCTGGAATTCAACATCCTCCAGCACCGTCAACGCCTCTTCCGCCGGAAACTTGTGGGCGATGGCCCAACGGGGCGCACGGGATACGAACCCGAGACGGCTCTGAAGATCCAGGCGATTTACCTTGAAAACAATGCCGTCGATTTCATACGGCAGTTCCCCGCGCTTCGCGAGCAGATCATTGTAAGCGTCCAGGCAGCCGTCCGCGCCCACAACCAATGACATCTCCGGGTTGATGCGAAAGCCCCACTCCCGAACCTGCTGCAGACAGTCCCAGTGGGTTGAAGGCAGCACCCCCTCATCAGGAACCGCTACGCTGTAGGCACACATCTCAAGGGGGCGCTTTGCGGTAATCGCCGGATTTTTCTGGCGCAAGCTGCCAGCTGCCGCGTTTCTTGGGTTGACGAAGGTTTTCTCGCCCTGGTTTCCAAGATTTTTATTGAGCGCTTCAAACCCCGCCTTGGGCATGTAAACCTCTCCCCGCACCTCGACCACGCCGGGGAAGCTGTCACCCCGCAAGCGCAGTGGGATAGAAGGAATGGTTCGAATATTCGCAGTGATGTCCTCACCAATGTAACCATCGCCCCGGGTTGCGGCCTTAACCAGAACACCGTCTTCGTAATGCAGGCTGACCGCAAGACCATCCAGTTTGGGCTCACACACGAATTCGACCGGTTCGTCAGACTCCAGGCGGTCGTGAATCCTGCGTTCGAAGTCCCGCAACTCGATATCATCAAACACATTATCCAAAGACAACATGGGGATACGGTGGGTGACCGCATCAAACGAGGTCTCTCCCAAGGCCCCAACACGTTGGGTCGGCGAGTCCGGCGTCACCAGCTCAGGGTGTTTCAGCTCCAGGTCCTTGAGCGCCCGGAACAGGCGGTCGTACTCCACATCGGGTATCTGAGGGTCATCCAGTACGTAGTAACGGTAGTTATGGTCATCAATCTGTTGGCGCAGTTCGTCGACCTGCTGTTGAACGGTAGGCGTACCTGTGGGCATGATCTGGAATCCTGAAACTGAACAAAAAACGCCCGGAACTCCCGGGCGCTCAATAAAATGTCTGTATTGCCGGCGACTTACTGGCGCGGTGACCGGCGCTTACGCTCATATTCCCGAATGCGCTGGCGACAGTGCTCGATGGTCTGGGCCGTCATGACGCTACGCCGCTCGTCCTTCAGCTCACCCCCCATGTTGCGCACCACGCACTGAGCGGTTTCCAGCATGAAGTCGAAAGCCTGCATTGAATTGGAAGGGCCTGGCACGCTCATGAAGAAGCTGATCCCCGGCGTCGTCAACGTTTCAATATCATCGGGCCTGAATGTCCCCGGCTCAACGGCATTGGCCACACTGAACTGAACCGGGCTGACGGTATCGAATTCCTCATGGCGGTGGTAAATATCCATATCACCGTACAAAAGGCCACAGGCTTCGAAAAGCTGCTTCAGCGCTCGGCCCGGAAAATCCTGCCCCTGCTTGGCCAGGACGTTGATCACAATCACTTCCTGCGCTTCCGGGCGGTTGGCTCCGGCAGGCGGCTGATTCTGTTGATCGTCAATTCTACTGCGGGCCGCTGTGTCCTGCTCAACGTCTGTCGTCTGGTCAGGAGCAAGCGCCTCAATGCCCGACTCGTCCTCCGGTTCCTGGCGTGGTTTCAGATCTTCTGCAGGCTTGATAACACGGGGTTCCCCGACAATGCCTTCATCGCCGGCCTCAATACCCAGCTCGTTGTCCGGCTCGTTATCCAGCGCTCCCCAACCGGCGTCTTCGCTAAAGGCAGGCTCATCGAAGCTCTCATGAACCTCTTCCACTGGCGGCTCGCGCTCTGTTTCTGCGGACACCACCGGCCGTGTCGGCTTTGGCTCCGGCGCAGCAAAACGGCTTTTGGCTGCCTTCTTGACATACCCTCGCTCTTCGAGGGTTTCGCGGGATATTGTTCGCGCGCCACCGTTGGGCAACTCCGGGTTGTAATCCTCGTCCAGCGGAGAGTCCTGAAGATCATTGGCCCCCATTCCGGAAGAAATCGCCATCGACTCTTTGCGAGCCCGGCGCATCCGGCGTAAGCCATCAATAACAATACCAAGAATAACAAGGGTACCTATGGCAATTAACCATTCCCTAAGAGACATAATGTTGCTGTCCTGTGTGCGTTCCGCTTAACGTCGATACTCTATGAAAAGCCTGCTTTGAATACAACGCGTGTGCAGGCCATATGGCTTTTTTGTCATCTTTTAACACAACTTACGCTTCCGCCAAGGCGGCCGCTTCCTCAACATCAACCGACACCAACCGGGAGCAACCCGGTTCGTGCATCGTCACGCCCATCAACTGGTCCGCCATCTCCATGGCGATCTTGTTGTGGCTGATGTAGATAAACTGAACCTGTTTCGACATCTCCTTGACCATGTTGGCATACCGCCCCACGTTGGCATCATCCAGCGGAGCATCCACTTCATCCAGCATACAGAATGGCGCTGGGTTGAGCTGGAAGATCGAGAACACCAGGGCAATGGCCGTTAACGCTTTTTCGCCACCGGAAAGCAGGTGGATAGTGCTGTTCTTCTTGCCCGGCGGCCGCGCCATGATGGTCACGCCGGTTTCCAGCAGGTCTTCCCCAGTCAGTTCCAGATAGGCATTACCGCCTCCGAACACTTTCGGGAACAAGGCCTGCAACCCACCATTCACCTGATCGAAGGTCTCCTTGAAGCGCTGCCGGGTTTCCCGGTCGATCTTGCGAATCGCGGTATCCAGGGTCTCCAGTGCCTCGGTGAGGTCCTCGTGCTGGCTGTCCAGGTAGGTCTTGCGCTCACTCTGAACCTGATACTCTTCAATCGCCGCCAGGTTGATCGCGCCAAGGCGCTGTATTCTGGCCGCAATTTTTTCCAGTTCCTCAGCCCAAACCTGCTCGGTTGCCTCTTCTGGCATCTGCTCAAGCACATCCTTGAGCTGAACATTCATTTCACGCAACTGCTCGACATGATTCGTCGAACGGATTTCCAGCGCCTGGGATTCCATCTTGAGCTTTTCAAGCCGACCGCGAACTTCCTGGATTTTGTGCTCGGTACCGCCACGCCCCTGCTCGACGTCACGAACCTCACGGTCAATCTCTTCCAGGGCATCCCGCGCCCTAGATAGCTTTTCTTCCTCGGCGATACGGCGCTCCAGCAGCCCTTCAAGCTGCATCTGGAGGTCTTCTATGGGCTCCTCGGCGCTTTCCCGGGTTTCCTGCAAGACCTCAACCCGTTCATCCAGCCGTTCCTTTTGCAGCGCCATACGGTCCTGAGTCTGTCGCAGCCCGTCCCGCTGGCTCTGCATCGTTTGCAGCTGCAGCTGCAGTTGATGGGCGTGATCGCGGTCATGGCGCGCCTGCTGACGCAAGTTATCGAGTTCTTCCCGCAGCCGGTCGCGCTGCTCCAGGAGGCGCTCTTTTTCTTCTTCGCTTTCTTCGGTTGCTTCCAGGGCTATCTGCCAGGCTTCGCGTTCTTCCGCCAGCAGCTCCTGCTGTTCCGCCAGCTGGGCGGCAACTTCTTCGCCTTCGTCGGTAATCCGCTGCAGGCGGGCTTCAATCTGCTCTGAGCGGGCCCGCAGGGCACTGATTTGCGAGCCAACCGCAGCCAGTTCACGTTCGATTTCCCCAATTGAACGCTGAGCTTCTTCGCGCTCTGCTTCCGCCCGCTCCAACGTCTCCTGGGCTTGAACCTGTGCGTCACTGGCGATGTCGAGTTCCTGAGTCGCCGCGTCAAAGTCCGCTTGCAACTGTTCCAGGCGCTTCTGACGTTCAATCACGCCCATTTGACCGCTGTCAGAATCCGGCAGGCGAACCCAACCGGGGCCGACCCACGTTCCTTCTCGGGTCAGCAGGGTTTGGCCTGGCTTCAACAGATGCCTCGTCGCCATCGCGGCGGCCAGGGTGTCGACAGGCTCGACCGTTGACAGCATGCCCGCCAAACCGCCGGGGTTGCGAACCTTCGCCAGCAACCCGCCGGACGCAGCGGCCTCTCCCTGCTCTACCAGTGCCGCTCCCCTCGGTGCCTGGGACAATGCGTCTTGGTGATCACCCAGTGACGGCACACAGACCCCATGGGTCATTTGTCCGAGCAGTTGTTCAACCGCAAATTCCCAGCCCGCATCAATATCCAGTTGCTGTGCGAGCCGGGGCATCGTTGTAAGCTCATGATCCGACAGCCACTGCTGCAGGTTGTCATCCTGTGAACCCAGCTGTTCATCCAGTAACGCCTGCTGCGACTCCAGCGTAGCTCTCAGCGTCTGCACACGCTGGCGACACTCTGAAACCGTCTGGTCGGATTCCCGGGTACGAGTACGGGCGTCCTGCACGCCCTCCAGAGCCTGCTCAATCCGCTCAGCCACCTCTTCCCGCCGAATCGAGCCCTCTTCCTGCTGTTCCGTGAGTTCGTCCAGTTCCTGACGATCGACCTGATTTTCCAGCAGGGATTGCTCTTCCGCCAATTTCTCGTGCCGGCTGCCCAGCTGCTCAATGGAATCCTCAAGTGAACGGATGCGGGACTGCGAAAGCTCCGCCTGGCGACGGGCATCGGATGACTTGGCGCTGAACGACTCCCAGCCCTGCTGCCAGTCATTCATCGCGTCCTCTGCAAGCTGCAGCCGTTCACTGGACTCTTCAGCCCGGATGCTCAGGCCTTCCTGCTCGGGCTCCATCATGTCGATCTCTTCCTGGATCGTCGCCAGCTTTTCCCGGTCCTGGTCCAGTTCGCGAGCAAGCTCTCTCAGGTTCGCCAGTGCCTGATCCAGTTCTGCGGCACTTTGCCGGCTTCGTTCACGCTGGTGTTCCAGACTTTGTTCGATCCGTGCAATGTCCGCACCGGCCTCGTAATAACGGGCCTGAGCCTTGTTGAAATGTTCGGTGCGATCGTGGTGGCTCTCCCGCAATGCCTCCAGGGAAGACTCCATGCTGACCCGCTCAGTTAGCCGTTTCTCAAGCTCAAGCTCGGTTTCACTGATTTTGGTTCGCCATGCCTGCAGGTCATTATCGAGGGACTGCCACTTGAGCACCGTCAGTTCGGCCTTCTTCAGCCGCTCTTCCTGCTTGTATTCCTTATAGCGCTCAGCTGCCTGGGCCTGGCGTTTAAGGTGCTGGAGCTGGCGATCAAGCTCTTCACGGAGGTCAGTGAGGCGTTCGAGGTTTTCCTGGGTACGGCGGATACGGCTTTCGGTCTCCTTACGCCGCTCCTTGTACTTGGAGATGCCCGCCGCTTCTTCAATATAGACTCGCAACTCTTCCGGCTTCGCTTCAATCAGCCGTGAGATCATGCCCTGTTCAATAATCGCGTAGCTGCGCGGCCCCAGGCCGGTTCCCAGGAACAGGTCAGTGATGTCACGGCGACGACATTTCGAGCCGTTCAGGAAATACTCAGACTGGCCTTCCCGGGACACCCGCCGGCGTACCGAGATTTCGGAAAAACGTGCAAATTCGCCCGGCGCTGACCCATCTGCGTTGTCGAACACCAGTTCGATGGACGCCTGGCCAACCGGTTTACGGGCGCTGGAGCCGTTGAAGATGACATCCGTCATCGATTCGCCCCGGAGGTATTTAGCTGAGCTTTCGCCCATTACCCAGCGCACGGCATCGATAATATTGGACTTGCCACAACCATTGGGACCAACGACTGCCGTCATGTTGGTTGGGAACGGCACCGTTGTCGGGTCGACAAAAGACTTGAAGCCTGCCAGTTTGATCGATTTCAGTCGCATATCTGGATAGTTCGCCCGGTTTAGCAGTCCACTACATTCATCTCAGCCCGGCCCTCAGGACTCAGACTGAATGTTCCTTTTCCAACACCTTCAGGACCTGTTGGCGCTGGTGTTCGCCAAACTCACGTATGGCCCGATCCAGCTCGCCCGCATCACCCTGGGTGCTGGCCTTTGAAATCCGTTGAAAAAACCGGATGGTTTCTACCAGTTCACCGTCAAAAGCCTGCATCGCGACATAATAGGTCCGGCTGATCGCAGGCTTGAAATTCTCCAGGGTTTCTTCAAGGAACGGATTGTCGACCATCCGATAGGCGTAGCGCATGATGGAAAAGCCGGCTTCAATGGCCTTCTCCCATGAATCCTTCGCCTGGCTCCCTGTTTCCGGCAGCATCGCCAATAAGCCGGCGATTTCCTGGTTGAGCCCAGCCCGATCGGCAACGGTCCATCGCTCCAGCAGGTTGCGCCCGAGCATGCACAGCAGCTCGATATAGATGTCATAAAGACTGTTTACGAGGTTAGGCGTCAGTTGAGAAACAACGGCCCCCCGCCTTGGAAATATTTCGACCAGGTGCCGCCGCTCGAGAATCAGCAAAGCCTCTCGCACCGACCCGCGACTGACATCCAGTTCACCGGCAACCTTGAGTTCCTGAATCCGCTCCCCGGGCGTAAGTAGCCCCGAGACAATGCGCTGACCCACAAACTGCGCAATTTGCTCTGATAGACTTTCGGGAGCTTGGAACTGCATGGAATGTGTCGCCTGCCTTACACTGGGAGTCGTCTGAATTTTCGGGTCAAAACAGGCTGCAAAGTGTAACACAGCCTTTTGCGTGTCCGCGTGACTTCGGAGGGCAAAAATCAGGGTTTCCGGGCAAATGGAGCGTGGCCTCCTGCGATCCGTCAAACTCTTGACACGTTCAATTGATCTGACCTGTCAAAGAAGCAATAAAAAATCCTTATCCGTTGTTATAAAAGACATTTATCAATGTGGCATCGAGCGTGCTTAATTCCTCTGTATCCTTATCCATGAGTCCGCAACATGTCTCGCAAGCACACACCTGGCATCGCCAAAATCGGTGAAGACCCCAATCAGCTGGCCAACATCCGACAAGCGACTGCGGAGTGGCAAAACAACACCAACCCCTTTGCAACCCTGGCTTGCCGACTTGCCACAACCCTGGTGCTTGAAGAGCAGATAGCCCTCTTTACCGAGACCCTTCAGGTACTGGTCCCGTTTGATCAGCTCACCTACCGGCACCAGATTGGCAAGCAGGAGATGATCCTGCGTCACGGCATGGGCGGGCCCCATCGCTGTGAATACCGTCTGACCTTGCAAGGCGAAAGCTATGGAGCAATGACGATTTCAAGACGTCAAAGGTTTGCTGAGGAAGAGCTGACGGCCATTGAGCAAATGCTGGCGGTTGCCATCAGTCATATACGAAATGCCTGCCAATATGCGGCCATTGAACAAACCGCACTGACTGACGCTCTCACCGCCATCCCCAACAAACGCGCTTTGGATGAGGCACTGACTAAAGCGTGCAGCATTGCCGAGCGCCATTGCGAAGACTACACACTCATTCTGTGCGACCTTGACCACTTCAAGCAGGTGAATGACAACCACGGACACATTATTGGAGACCATTTGCTGAGAGCCTGCGCCAAGGCCATCGAACTGGCGGTCAGAAATTCCGATGCCCTATTCAGGTTTGGCGGCGAGGAGTTTGCTGTCGTTCTCCCGCACACCAGCGAAAGGGACGCGCAGATCGTTGCAGAACGTATTCGTGAGCGGGTTGCCGAGATCAAGGTGAACTGCGGCGAAAGTGATCTGGCTGTGACCATCAGTGCGGGTATTGCCACCCGGCAACGGGCAGAAACCCCAGAGCAGTGGACAGCGAGGGCAGACGAGGCCCTCTACCGTGCCAAGAAAGCCGGGCGGAACCGCACCCGCATTGCCAACCGAATCGGCTGAGGTACAGGTAACGCTCCTGCCCTCAGCAATTCCAGAAGATCAGCGCTTGGTTGACCTCTGTTGAGGCTTACGCTGCCGGCCTTCCGGGCGTCCGTCACTCACCTGCCACTTTGAACCGGTAGTCTTGCGGGCAGACCGTGGAGGCTGCTTTTTACGCAGTCGGTCCTGGGCAGTCTTCTCCCCCGGCGTCTTATTCGGAATCGCCACAGGCTCCAGATCAACCGAGCGACTCAGGTCGTCTGTGGCTTTCTGGTCAAGCTCCTCCCAGCGTCCGATGGACAACCGGCTTGGCAGGAAGATCGGCCCGTAACGCACGCGCTTCAAACGGCTGACCCTGACCCCCTGTGATTCCCAGAGGCGGCGAACTTCGCGGTTACGCCCTTCCATCAAGGTCACGTGGAACCAACGGTTCAGCCCACTGCCGCCAGCGGGCGTGATGTCGGTAAATCGACCCATACCATCATCAAGCAGCACACCATCCTTCAAACGCTGGATCATCGCCTCGTCCACTTCGCCAAAGATCCGAACCGCATATTCACGGTCAACTTCGCTGGACGGGTGCATCAACCGGTTGGCCAGCTCGCCATCCGTGGTGAACAGCATTAACCCGGTGGTGTTGATGTCGAGGCGACCCACCGCAATCCAGCGCTGCTCCTTCAGGCGCGGCAGCTGGTCAAATACCGTTGGCCGACCTTCCGGGTCTTTACGGGACGTCACTTCACCTTCAGGCTTGTTGTACACCAACACCCGGCGCACCACTTCCGCCGCTGCCTCAAGTTGTACACGACGGCCATCCATTTCAATCCGATCCGCCGCCGTCGCCTTCTGCCCCATGGCAGCCACTTCGCCATTAACCTTGATGCGCCCCTCATCGATCAGAGCCTCAATGGCACGGCGTGAACCCAGCCCTGCCCTGGACAGCAGTTTTTGCAGGCGTTCCGGCTCGCCATGTTCTGCAGCCGGTGAATGTTCGTGACGGGAACGATGTGATCCCATGATGTTATCCTTTAAAGTCGTTCGCTAAATGCACCAGCACTGGGAAACTGCCCAGGGGTGCTCAGTGTATAGTTTGCGGGAGATGCTCAGCATCGGACTCGTCATCCACCGAGTCGCCAGGGTCAGACGGCGCTTCAGCAGCACCCTCCGAGAACTGAATTTCGCCCTGCATGTTCTTTTCGATTTCACGACCAATATCCTCAAGGTCGCGCACCTCTGACAATGGCGGCAGCTCGTCAAGGCTGGTCATATTGAAGTAGTCGAGAAACTGTCGGGTCGTCGCGTACATGGCCGGCCGTCCGGGAACATCCCGGTGGCCCACCACCCTCACCCATTCCCGCTCAAGCAAGGTCCGCACAATGTTGCTGCTCACCGTAACACCGCGGATTTCCTCGATCTCACCCCGGGTGATGGGCTGACGGTAAGCAATCAGTGCGAGGGTTTCCAGCAACGCCCTGGAGTATCGCTGGGGCTTTTCCTCGAACAAGCGGGCCACCCACTTCGCGTATTCATCCCGAACTTGCAGCCGGTATCCGCTGGCAACCTTTTTGAGCTCAAAGCCACGCCCCTCACAGGAGGCTTCAAGCTGGGCCATAACATGCTCCATAACCTGCCTTGGCGGCCGGCCACTTTCATCAAAAAGGTCCTGAAGCTGATCCAGCGACAACGGCTTGCCAGCGGCCAGCAAGGCCGCTTCAACGATAGCCTGCAAATGACGGATGCGTTCTTCGCTCATAGCAGCGTTTACCCGGATACCTGTATCTGTATGCGTCCTGAGCGTCAGCTGGACGCGCGGGAGCGGATGTGGATTGGCGCGAAAACGTCGCTTTGGACGACCTCAATCAGCTGCTCTTTGACCAGCTCCAGTGTTGCCAGAAACGTCACGACAACCCCCAGGCGCCCTTCTTCCGGCGTAAACAGGCTTTCAAAGCTGATAAACCGGTCGCCGCTCAACGCCTGCAAAATGGAAGACATGCGCTCACGAGTGGAAAGCCGCTCTTTCTCCACGTGGTGACTGGTAAACAGGTCTGCCCTTTTCAGCACCCCCTGCAAGGCCAGCAGCATCTCGCGCAGGTCGACGTCGGGGTGCGGCTGACTGCTCGGAAGCTTCGGCATTGCGGCAGAGCCCACAAAGGTATCCCGCTCGACCCGGGGTAACTCATCGATATCTTCCGCCGCCTTTTTGAAGCGCTCGTACTGCTGCAGCCGCCGGATCAATTCCGCTCTCGGGTCAGACTCATCGTCTTCCTCGCTGTCATGTCTGGGCAACAGCATTCGCGACTTGATCTCTGCCAGGGTGGCTGCCATCACCAGATACTCCGCAGCCAGTTCGAATCTCATCGCCTCTATGGCGTTGATGTAATCCATGTATTGGCGCGTAATTTCGCTGACATCGATATCCAGGATATCCATGTTCTGGCGGCGTATGAGATACAACAGCAAATCCAGAGGCCCTTCAAACGCCTCCAGAAAAACCGCCAGGGCATCGGGCGGAATGTAGAGATCTTTTGGCACTTCAACCAGAGGCTTTCCGGACACCACTGCCAACGGCGATGCCCCGGCAGGCACGGTGTCCTCCGGGGGCTCGACATTCACGTTGCTGGCAGCGTCTTCCATCATTTCCTGGCGAACACCTCAGAGCTTAACGATAGCTCAGGCCCATTGCCTCGCGGACTTCCTCAAGGGTATCCCTTGCGGCATCACGAGCCCGTTCACACCCTTCCTCGATAATGGAGCGTACCAGGTCGGGGCTGCTCTCATACTCTGCGGCACGCTCGTGCAATGGCCGCTGTTCTTCAACAATGGCATCGATCACAGGCTTTTTGCACTCAAGGCACCCGATACCCGCACTGCGACATCCCTTCTGGACCCACTGCTTGGTATCCTCATCTGAGTAGACTTCATGCAGCCCCCAGACCGGGCACTTCTCAGGCTCACCCGGATCGGTCAATCTCACTCGCTGAGGGTCGGTTTGCATGGTCCGAATTTTCTGAGCCACACTATCCGGCTCCTCGCGAAGCCCAATCGTGTTGTGATAGGACTTCGACATCTTCAGACCATCCAGACCTGGCATTTTCGACTCAGGCGTCAGCAGCGGTTGCGGCTCCGGCAAAATCACCTTACCACCGCCCTCAATATAGCCGTATAGGCGCTCACGGTCTCCGAGGGAAATATTTTGCTGCTCTTTCAGCAAAGCCCGCGCAGTCTCCAATGCCTCAAGGTCACCCTCTTCCTGGTACCGCTTCTTCAGTGCACGGTAAAGCTTGGCGTTCTTCTTGCCCATCTTGACGATGGCGCTTTCCGCATGCTCTTCAAAGCCGGGCTCGCGTCCGTAGATATGATTAAAGCGACGCGCAACTTCGCGGGTAATTTCAACGTGAGACACCTGATCCGCCCCGACCGGCACACGACCGGCCCGGTACATCAGGATATCGGCACTCTGCAACAACGGATACCCAAGAAAGCCGTAGGTCGCCAGGTCTTTCTCACGCAGCTTTTCCTGCTGGTCCTTATAAGTCGGCACCCGCTCCAACCAGCCCAGCGGGGTGATCATGGAAAGCAGCAGGTGAAGTTCCGCATGCTCTGGCACCTTGGACTGGATAAACATAGTGGAAGAGCCAGGGTTGACACCTGCGGCCAACCAGTCGATGACCATATCCCAGACACTTTCCTCAATCCGGCTCGGATCATCATAGTTGGTGGTCAGGGCGTGCCAGTCGGCAACAAAGAAGAAGCACTCGTATTCATGCTGGAGTTTCACCCAGTTTTTAAGCACACCGTGGTAGTGACCAAGGTGAAGCTTGCCAGTGGGGCGCATTCCTGACAGCACTCTTTGCTGGGAATCTACAGAACTCAAAGCATGAACTCCTTCTATTCAACAATGGGTGGCCACCCAACCGGTCGAGATGACTGGTCCGAGGCCTTTATCCAACCTCGCCAAGCGAGATTGACCGGCCATTATAGACCGATGCGAACGCCAGAGTAAGGCGCCCTGCGCCAAAACACAAAACCCCCGACTCCGGGATGACCAGAATCGGGGGTTTTGCACTGCGACGGCTAACTTACCAGCCAGTCACTTCCTTCAGGGCTGCACCGATATCCGCCAGACTGCGAACAGTCTTGACGCCGGCGTCGTTCAGCGCTGCGAACTTCTCGTCCGCCGTGCCTTTACCACCGGAGATGATGGCACCCGCGTGGCCCATACGCTTGCCAGGAGGTGCAGTCACACCGGCAATGTAGGAAACCACCGGCTTGGTGACATTTTCCTTGATGAAGGCAGCCGCCTCTTCTTCTGCAGTACCACCGATCTCACCGATCATCACGATGGCTTCGGTCTGAGGGTCGTCCTGCAGCAGCTTGAGGATATCGATAAAGTTGGAACCCGGAATCGGATCACCACCAATACCGATACAGGTGGACTGACCAAACCCGAAATCGGTGGTCTGCTTGACCGCTTCATAGGTCAAGGTACCGGAACGGGAAACGATGCCCACTTTGCCAGGCTTGTGAATGTGACCCGGCATGATGCCGATCTTGCACTCACCCGGAGTGATCACGCCCGGACAGTTCGGGCCAATCATCCGCACGCCTTTACGGTCAACGTATTCTTTGGCGTACAGCATGTCGATGGTCGGGATGCCTTCGGTGATACAGACAATCAGCTCAATACCAGCGTCAGCGGCTTCGATGATGGCATCTTTACAGAACGGAGCCGGAACGTAGATCACAGTCGCGTGGGCGCCTGTGGCCTCAACGGCTTCACGAACGGTGTTGAACACCGGCAGCCCCAGGTGGGTAGTACCGCCTTTGCCTGGGCTTACGCCGCCAACCATCTGGGTACCGTACTCGATCGCTTGCTCAGAGTGGAAAGTACCCTGTGCACCAGTGAAACCCTGGCAGATAACTTTGGTATCTTTATTGATCAGGACGCTCATTACTTACCTCCCGCAGCTTTAACGACTTGCTCCGCAGCATCTGTCAGGCTGGTCGCAGCGATGATGTTCAGGCCGCTTTCTGCGAGCACTTTAGAACCCAGTTCAGCATTGTTACCTTCGAGGCGAACCACGACAGGCACCTTAACGCCCACTTCCTTAACCGCGCCGATAATACCTTCGGCAATCATGTCGCAACGGACGATACCACCGAAGATGTTAACCAGAACCGCCTGTACGGCGTCGTCGGAAAGGATGATCTTGAACGCTTCAGTCACGCGCTCTTTGGTAGCGCCGCCGCCCACGTCCAGGAAGTTAGCCGGTTGGCCACCGTGCAGCTTGACGATGTCCATGGTGCCCATGGCCAGGCCAGCACCGTTAACCATGCAGCCAATGTTGCCATCGAGGGCAACGTAGTTCAGTTCCCACTTGGCAGCATCTGCCTCGCGCTGATCTTCCTGGGAAGGATCGTGCATTTCGTGGATTTTCTTCTGGCGGTACAGAGCGTTGCCATCAACGTTGATCTTCGCGTCGAGGCAGTGCAGATCGCCCGCAGGGGTGATAACCAGAGGGTTGATCTCAAGAAGCGCCAAATCGTAGTCTTCAAACAGTTTCGCCAGGCCCAGGAAAATCTTGGTGAACTGACCAATCTGCTTGCCTTCCAGACCCAGTTTGAACGCCAGCTCACGTCCCTGGTAAGGCTGGGCGCCTACCAGCGGGTCGATGCTCGCCTTGAGGATCTTTTCAGGAGTCTCTTCTGCAACCTTCTCGATTTCAACGCCACCTTCAGTGGAGGCCATGAAAACGATGCTGCGGGTGCTACGGTCAACAACCGCACCCAGGTATAGCTCCTGATCGATGTCAGTAAGGGACTCAACAAGAATCTTGCTAACCGGCTGACCATTTTCATCGGTCTGGTAGGTGACCAGGTTTTTACCCAGCCAGTACTCTGCGAACTCGCGAATCTCGTCTTTGCTCTTGACCAGTTTCACACCGCCCGCTTTGCCGCGACCACCCGCGTGAACCTGAGCCTTGACAACCCAGGCGTCGCCGCCGATTTCGTCTGCAGCCGCAACCGCTTCTTTAGGTGTATCACAGGCAATGCCCTTGGATACAGGCAGGCCGTACTCAGCGAACAGCTGCTTGCCCTGATATTCGTGCAAATTCATAGTTTTTGTCCCGCTTCTTGATGGAGGATAACCATGTACGGAATTTGAATCCGCGTACTGCGAATTCCGTTGGGCATACCGGGGATCGCCTCAGTACGCCATAGCGCATCGGAAAGCTACCACTTTATGGCAACGGGGCGCCCACATTGGCGCCCCCTGCTTTCGTGACTGCGTTACTTCTTCTTGCGACGGTTGGCGATATGGATCGCGCCGCCGTTGACGCCAAGAGCCGCCTCATGGACAGACTCTGACAGCGTCGGATGCGCAAAGCAGGTCAGCGCCAGATCTTCAGCCGTTGAGCCGAATTCCATGGCGATCACGCCCTGGGCAACGATCTCGGAAGCCTGAGGACCCGTCACATGGAAGCCCACAATCCGGTCGCTCTTCTCATCAGCGATGATTTTGACCAGGCCGGATGCCGCATTGGCAGCCATAGCGCGACCATTGGCAGCAAACGGGAAGGTGCCAACCTTATAGGCTTCACCTTCTGCCTTGAGCTGCTCTTCGGTCTTGCCAACCCAGGCCACTTCCGGAGCGGTATAGATCACATTCGGAATGCAGTCGTAGTTGACCTGCGGCTTGTGGCCGGCAATGCGCTCGGCAACCATAACGCCTTCTTCAGACGCTTTGTGTGCCAACATTGGTCCGCGAACCACATCACCGATCGCCCAGACACCCGGGGCATCAGTGCGACAGTTCTCGTCAACAAAGATGAAACCACGCTCATCCAGATTAACGCCCGAATCCGCTTCGAGAAGGTTGTCGGTGTTGGGGCGACGACCAACAGCCACGATCAGCTTGTCGACCTTCAACTCCTGCTCACCCTTGGTATCTTCGTAGTTCACGTAGACCAGGTTGCGCTTGACCGATGTGCCGGTAACGCGAGCCTTCAGGTTGATGTTCAGGCCCTGCTTCTTGAACTGCTTCAGAGCATCCTTGGCAACCTGCTGGTCAACCGCTGGCAGGAAGGTGTCCTGCGCTTCGAGGATGGTCACTTCAGCACCCAAACGTGCCCAGACGCTACCCAGCTCCAAACCGATGACACCTGCTCCGATCACACCCAGACGCTTGGGCACTTCTTCAAATTCCAGGGCACCTTCGGAGTCGACAATAAAGCCTTCCTTGAGCGGTGCCGGCGGAATCTCAATCGGATTAGAGCCAGTGGCGATGATGACGTTGTCGGCCTCATAGACCGTCACCTTGCCTTCGCCGTCAGTAACTTCTACCTGGCGGTTCGCCAACAGGCGTCCACGACCGTGGATGGAAGTAACACCATTGGCCTTAAACAACTGGGCGATGCCGCCGGTCAACTGGCTAACAATACCGTTCTTGCGCTCCAGCATTTTGCCAACATTGATGTCCACGCCGGTGGCTTCGATGCCCTGCTCGGCGAAGTGCAGGCTGGCTTCCTCATACTTGTGAGAGATTTCCAGCAGAGCTTTGGACGGGATACACCCTACGTTCAGGCAAGTACCACCCAGAACCTGCTTGCCTTCAGCCGAGGTCCAGAACTCCACACAGGCCGTTTTCAGACCCAGCTGAGCAGCCTTGATGGCAGCAACATAGCCCCCTGGACCCGCACCAATGACGATAACGTCGAACTTGTCAGACATGTTTTATCCTGTTTCCTGTGTCAGTGAGTGTCGGGTTCAGACGTCCAGCAGAATACGTGCTGGGTCTTCGACCATTTCCTTGATGGCTACCAGGAACTGGACAGCCTCTTTGCCATCGATCATACGGTGGTCATATGACAGTGCCAGATACATCATCGGCAGAATCACAACTTCACCGTTCACAGCCATTGGCCGTTCCTGGATCTTGTGCATACCCAGGATGGCAGTCTGTGGCGGGTTCAGAATCGGCGTAGACATCAGAGAGCCAAATACCCCGCCGTTAGAGATGGTAAAGGTACCGCCGGTCATTTCTTCAATACCCAGCTTACCATCACGAGCCTTGGTGCCGTATTCGACGATCTTCTTCTCGACATCGGCCAATCCCATGGAATCGGTGTCACGCAGAACCGGAACCACCAGGCCACGGTCGCTGGACACCGCAACACCGATATCCTGATAGCCGTGATAAACGATGTCATTGCCGTCGATGGAGGCGTTCACCATCGGGAACCGCTTCAGCGCCTCAGTGGCAGCCTTGACGAACAGGGACATGAAACCAAGCTTGATGCCGTGACGCTTTTCAAAGCCGTCCTTGTATTGTTTGCGCAGGTCCATCAGCGGCTTCATGTTGACTTCATTGAAGGTGGTCAACATAGCAGCGTTCTGCTGAGCACTCAGCAAGCGCTTGGCAATGCTGGCACGCAGGCGGGTCATGGGTACGCGCTTCTCTGGGCGCTGGCCAGCCGGGAGCTCGACCTGTGCAGCCGGAGCCGCTGCAGCAGCCGCAGGTGCTGTGGTTTTCTGCCCATCAACGTGGTTCTGGACATCTTCTTTGGTGACCAGGCCGCTCTTGCCAGTCCCTTTAACCGCAGAAACATCGACACCTTTTTCTTCAGCCAGCTTGCGGGCCGCAGGACTCAGCACTACGTCGGCCGACGCAGCCTCAGCTGCAGGCGCAGACGCCTGGGCAGGCTCAGCCTTGGCCGCAGCCGGGGCTGCCGCTGCGGCGCCTTCTTTAAAGCGACCAATCAGCTCGCCGCTTTCAACCGTATCGCCTTCACCCTTGATAATCTCTTCGATGACACCATCCGCAGGTGCAACAACCTCGATAACCACCTTGTCAGTCTCAATGTCGACAATCAGCTCGTCACGAGAACAGGCTTCACCAGGCTGCTTGTGCCAGGTCGCCACGGTGCCCTCAGCGACCGACTCTGGAAATACAGGGGCTTTGATATCAATGGACATTTCAATTCCTTAAGTTCGGTAGCTCGTCAGATTTCAAACGCGTCGTTAACCAGCTTCTTCTGCTCCTCGATGTGGACAGAGGTATGTCCACATGCAGGGGCCGCAGAGGCCTCACGACCGGCATACTGGAGGTACAGCTTTTGATTGTGGCGCGCCAGGGCATTACGCATATGGTGCTGACTGCAGTACCAGGCACCCTGGTTCATCGGCTCTTCCTGACACCAAACCACATGCTTCAGTTTGGTGTATTGCGCCAGAATTTCATCCAGATCGTCCGCAGGGAACGGATACAACTGTTCTAAACGAACGATTGCCACGTCCTCACGTTCATCTGTTTTCTTCTTCTCAAGCAGATCATAGTAGACCTTGCCGCTACACAGAATCAGCCTGGTCACCTTCTTCGGATCAGAAGGTTCGATTTCCGGAAGAACGGTCTGGAAAGTACCTTCGGTCAGGTCTTCCAGGCTGGAAATCGCTTCTTTATGACGAAGCAGGCTCTTCGGAGTAATCGCTACCAGCGGCTTACGCAGTGGGCGCTTGATCTGACGACGCAGCATATGGAATACCTGGGCCGGCGTTGTCGGCACACACACCTGGATGTTGTGCTCGGCACACAACTGCAGGAAGCGCTCCAGACGAGCGGAACTGTGCTCTGGCCCCTGGCCTTCGTAACCGTGAGGCAGCAACAGAGTCAGGCCACACAGGCGCCCCCACTTGTGCTCGCCACTGGTCAGGAACTGGTCGATGACCACCTGGGCACCGTTGGCAAAGTCACCGAACTGGGCTTCCCAGACGATCAGTGCATCGGGCGTTGTGGTCGCATAGCCATACTCGAACGCCATAACTGCCTCTTCAGACAGCAGCGAGTCGTAAATCTGGAAGGACGGTTGCTTTTCCGACAAGTCCTGGAGTGCAACATGAGTCGAACCGTCTTTCTGGTTATGCAGCACCGCATGACGATGAGAGAAGGTACCACGGCCCACGTCCTGACCGGTCAACCGGATCGGATGTCCTTCGTTCAACAGAGTGGCGTAGGCCATAACTTCGCCATACCCCCAGTTGATGGGAAGAGCGCCCGCTGTCATTTTGCTGCGGTCATCCACAATCTTGGAAACCTGGCGTTGGATGGCAAACCCTTCTGGTACCTGAGACAGCTTCTTGCCGAGACGCTGAATCGTTTTCAAGCCAACACTGGTCTTACACTTCGCAGTCCACTCGTGACCCAGGTAAGGTGTCCAGTTGACGTACAACTCGGTATTGGGTTCCTTGACCAGTGACTTGACAACGTGCTCGCCTTTATCAAGGGCGTCGCGGTAGTCCAGTTCCTTTTGTTTGGCATCGTCCGCAGAGATGGTGCCAGCTTCGATCAGGAAATTCGCATACAGCTCGCGCGTTGTCTTCAGCTTGCGGATCTTGTCGTACATGATCGGCTGGGTTGCTGAAGGCTCGTCAGCCTCGTTGTGGCCACGACGGCGGTAACAGACCAGGTCAATCACCACGTCGCGCTTGAACTCGTTGCGGAAGTCCATGGCAACCTGGGAAACAAACAGCACCGCCTCAGGGTCATCTGCGTTGACATGCAGAATGGGCGCCTGGACCATCTTCGCCACGTCGGTACAGTACTCTGTAGAACGGGCGTCTTCCTGTTTGTTCGTTGTGAAGCCAACCTGGTTGTTGATCACAATGTGGATAGTGCCACCTACCCCATAACCACGGGTCTGTGACATCTGGAAGGTTTCCATCACCACGCCCTGACCAGCAAACGCCGCGTCACCGTGCATGATGATTGGAACGACCTGACTGCCGTCGGTGTCATTTCGGCGGGTCTGACGAGCTCGAACAGAACCCTCAACAACCGGAGAAACGATCTCCAGGTGAGACGGGTTGAATGCCAGCGCAAGGTGGACTTCGCCACCCGCCGTCATTACGTTCGAGGAGAAGCCTTGGTGGTATTTCACGTCGCCGGAACCGAAGTCAGCAAGCTTCTTGCCTTCGAACTCGTCGAAGAGTTCTTTCGGGTTCTTGCCGAGGGTGTTAACCAGGACGTTGAGACGACCACGGTGCGCCATGCCCAGTACAATTTCCTTGGCACCATAGCTTCCTGCACGTTGGATGATCTCATCCAGGCACGGAATCAGGCTTTCGCCACCTTCCAGGCCAAAACGTTTTACACCGGGATAACGTGAGCCCAGGTATTTTTCCAGGCCTTCGGCAGCGGTCAGCCGCTCAAGCAGATGACGACGGGTTTCGCTTTCGTATTCGGGGCGGGAGCGTACAGGCTCCATGCGGCGTTGGAACCAGCGTTTGATGCGGGTATCAACAACGTGCATGTATTCAGCGCCGATGCTGCTGCAGTAGGTCTGCTGAAGACCATCGACGATGTCGCCAAGCCGCATGGACTCGGCACCAAAATTCAGCGACCCGGTCTGGAATTCCAGATCACGATCGGCTTCTGAGAGCTCATGGAACGAAAGACTGAGATCCTCAACCGGGGGGCGAACCATCACGCCAAGAGGATCGAGCTTTGCCTGCTGATGGCCCCGGAAACGGAAGGCGTTGATCAGCTGCAGTACTCGGATCTGCTTCTTGTCAGCGTCGGAAGTGGCGCTTGCGGGAACACCGCCGGAAGACAATGCACGCTGATTGCGTGAAATGTGTTCGAACTGTTCGCGAATGGAAGAATGGGCGATATCTGGCCCCTGATGGCCATCGACACTGGGTAGCTTGTCGAAATAGCTACGCCACTCTTCGGGAACGGCATTGGGATCGGTCAGGTAGGTTTCAAAAAGCTCTTCAACATAGGCAAGATTACCTCCCTGAAGATGGGAAGTCTGCCATAACTGCTCCATTATGCTTTCATGCATTTTGAATAGCTCACCTTGGGCTGGTGCGGGGAGCTATCTATGGTCGGCCAGGGGTAATGCACAGTCAATACGGGTTTTTACGCCTCGACTGTAGCCACCACAGACAGCACGGATGTTTTCCGCTCCCTCGTGGTTTTTATACTAAGCAAGGCCGCAACGATTGCCTTTTAAGCCCTCGTCGCGGCCTTCGTAGTTTGCACTCCTTTTACACCCTTTGGCTATACGCCAAAGGTTGAAGGCCAAGCCCCTTTGCAAGGCCTTCTGGAGTAGCCGGCACTTTCCGAACAGTATAGCGGGTAGTATGCCTATACCGATCAGGTCGCCCGTTGCAGCAGCAGGTTCCGGATATGGCCAATAGCCCTTGTGGGGTTAAGACCTTTCGGGCACACGCTGACACAGTTCATGATACCCCGGCAGCGGAATACGCTGAACGGATCGTCCAGACTGGCCAGACGCTCCGCCTGGGCGGTGTCACGGCTATCCGCCAGGAAACGGTAAGCCTGCAACAGGCCCGCAGGACCAATGAACTTGTCAGGGTTCCACCAGAATGACGGACAGGATGTGGAACAGCAGGCACAGAGAATGCACTCGTACAAACCGTCCAGCTTTTCCCGGTCTTCCGGAGTCTGCAGACGCTCAATCGCAGGAGCAGGTGTATCGTTGAGCAGGTATGGCTGAACCTTTTCGTACTGCTTATAGAACAGGCTCATGTCGACGACTAGGTCCCGGATAACCGGGAGACCCGGCAGCGGGCGCAGAACCAGCTTACCGTTCTTGACCACCTGGGATACCGGCGTGATACAGGCCAGACCGTTTTTGCCGTTCATGTTCATGCCGTCGGAGCCACAAACCCCCTCACGACAGGAGCGACGATAGGCAACCGTCGGGTCCTTTTCTTTCATCAGCGCCAGTACATCAAGAATCATCAGATCCTTGCCTTCCGGAAGCTCCAGTTCAACGTCCTGCATATAGGGGGCGTTGTCGGTTTCCGGGTTGTAACGATAGATGCTTACCAACATGACTGAATCTCCCCTTAATACGTCCGAATCTTCGGCTGGAACGTCTCAACCGTTTTCGGAGCAAAGTTAACATCACGCTTGCCAACTCGCTGTTCCAGCGGGAAGTAGAGCGAGTGCTTCAGCCAGTTTTCGTCATCACGCTCAGTAAAGTCGTTACGGGCGTGCGCTCCACGACTTTCCTTACGCTCGATGGCAGAAACCGCAGTCGCAAGTGCCACTTCATAAAGGTTGTCCAGCTCAAGCGCCTCAATACGGGCCGTGTTGAACGCCTTGCTTTGGTCAGTCAGCTTGGTCTTGCGGACACGCTCACCAATATCTTTAAGCATGGCCAGACCCTTCTCCATGCTTTCGCCGTCACGGAATACACCGAAGTACAGCTGCATGCAGTTCTGTAGATCCTTACGGACAGCAGCCACATCTTCGCCATCAGCCGCGCTGTCCAGACGATTCAGTCGGGCCATTGCACGATCGATGTCTTCTTCAGTAGCGTCGTCAGTACCAAAGCCGTCGCGGAGCATCTTCTCGATGTGCAGACCAGCGGCGCGACCGAAGACCACCAGGTCAAGCAGCGAGTTACCGCCCAGACGGTTTGCACCGTGAACAGATACACACGCCGCCTCACCACACGCGAACAGGCCATCAACCACGGTGTCGTTACCGTTGGCATCCTGGCTCAGTACCTGACCACCGATGTTGGTCGGCAGACCACCCATCATGTAGTGACAGGTCGGAACGACCGGAACCGGAGCCTTGACCGGATCTACGTGAGCAAAGGTCTTGGACAGCTCACAGATACCCGGCAGACGCAGGTTGAGGGTTTCCTCACCCAGATGATCCAGCTTGAGCAGAACGTGATCTTTCTCGGGACCACAACCGCGGCCTTCAAGGATTTCCAGAACCATGGAGCGCGCAACTACGTCACGGCCAGCAAGGTCTTTGGCGTTAGGCGCATAGCGTTCCATGAAACGCTCGCCTTCGGAGTTGATCAGGTAACCACCCTCACCCCGACAGCCTTCAGTTACCAGCACACCAGCACCGTGGATACCGGTCGGGTGGAACTGCCACATTTCCATATCCTGGACCGGGAAGCCGGCACGCAGGGCCATACCAATACCGTCACCGGTGTTGATCAGGGCGTTGGTTGTGGAAGCATAGATACGACCCGCACCACCGGTCGCCAGAACAGTTGCCTGGGCCTTGATGTAAGCCACTTCACCAGATTCGATGTCGATAGCAACAACACCAACCACCTGGTTTTTGGCATTCTTGACCAGATCAACGGCATACCACTCGTTAAGGAAGGTTGTACCGCCTTTGATGTTGGCCTGATACAGGGTGTGCAGCAGTGCGTGACCGGTACGGTCGGCCGCGGCACAGGTACGGGCAGCCTGGCCACCTTTACCGTAATCCTTGGACTGTCCGCCGAACGGACGCTGGTAGATGCGACCCTGCTCAGTACGGGAGAACGGAAGCCCCATGTGCTCCAGTTCGAAAACCGCCTGGGGGCCTACGGAACACATGTACTCGATCGCGTCCTGGTCACCGATGTAGTCGGAGCCCTTGACGGTGTCGTACATGTGCCAGCGCCAATCATCATTGGGGTCTGCACTGGCAATCGCGCAGGTGATACCACCCTGGGCGGAAACCGTGTGAGAACGGGTAGGAAATACTTTTGTGATACAGGCAGTCTTTACACCTGACTCGGTCAGTTGCAGCGCAGCGCGCATGCCGGCACCACCACCGCCGATTACAATGGCATCGTAGGAAATGGTTTTGATATTAGCCATCTATTAAAGCCCCCAAAAAATCTGAACACCCCAGACGACGTATACAAACATCGCCAAGCCGCATACCGCCTGCGCCAGGAAGCGCGGCAGGGCTGCCTTAATATAGTCAGTGGTTACAGTCCACAGCCCTACCCAGGCGTGAGCGCCGAGTGAAAGCAGTGCCAGCAGACTGAAGATGCGGAACCAGGTCTGGCCAAACAACGCGGACCAAGTCTCGTAGGTGACATCGGTGGTCAGCACAAAGCCGAACATAAAGATGGTGTAAAGGGCGAGTACGTAGGCGGTGACACGCTGAATCAGCCAGTCATAAACGCCACTGCGACCGAGGTTAGTTACGCTGCTTACCATACCCAGACTCCTGCCAGAACGATGAGAATGACGGAAACCACCAGCGTGGCTTTCGCGGCGAGGCGGCCACTTTCAAGCTCTTCACCGATACCCATATCCATCAGCAGGTGCTTGATACCGGCTACCAGGTGGTACAACAAGGCGGACAGGATGCCCCAGGTGATCAACTTCGCAAGGAAGCTGTCCAGCAGTTCACTAACACGAGCGAAGCCATCTTCCCCGGACAGGGAAATATCAAGACCGTACAGCAGGAATGCAACACCTACGAAGATGATGATGCCACTGATCCGGTGCAGGATTGACGTGATGGCTGGCAGTGGAAAATGAAACTTGCCGAGATCGAGATTAACTGGTCGTTTGCTATTCACAGCGCTCTCACACTCTCTCTTTGCTCCGCATAGCCGGGCGAAACCGGTGCGGATGGTTGGTATGTAAGGATTGTCGTGTCTATTTTGTCGCGTTGACAAAGCCATAACACGGTTGGCTCTGGAGGGAGAGAAACCACCGCACGCAGACGTCGTTGCAGGCGCTTTGGATTGGTGTACCCTCGATTCAGGGCTACGGATTATAAGGAGTGAACCCGTGAATTACAAACCTGCAACATCTCAAAACCCCTTCAAATCAGGGCACAAACACCCACTTTTGACTAATTAACTAGTCCATGCCCAAAGGGCGTTCCTGCACGAAGGCCACAGAAAACGGGTACTGATTTTGAAGCTTTTCTTCGCTCCTCCATTGACAAAAAAAGCGAACACCCTATATTTTGCCGCCTGTTTTGCCATAATACGCGCCTTCCCGCGCATTCAAAATGCTGATAAATAGGAGAGCACCATGACCGACAAGAAAGCAACGCTTTCGGTGGGTGACAAGTCCATTGAGCTACCAGTTTATTCAGGCACCGTAGGCCCGGATGTCATTGATGTGCGAGGCCTCGTTCAGGAAGGCGTCTTCACTTACGACCCAGGATTCGTGTCAACGGCGGCGTGTGAATCCGAGATCACTTACATTGATGGCGCCAAAGGCGTTCTTCTGCATCGCGGTTACCCGATCGAGCAACTGGCAGAGTTCTCTGACTATCTCGAAGTCTGCTACCTGCTACTCCACGGCGAACTGCCTTCCAAAGAAGAGAACAAGCGCTTCCACGACACCGTGAAGAACCACACAATGCTGCATGACCAGATGCGCAACTTCTTCCACGGCTTCCGTCGCGACGCTCACCCGATGGCCATCATGTGTGGTGTAGTTGGCGCCCTGTCTGCCTTCTACCACGATCAAATGGATGTGAATGACGCCCACCAGCGCGAAATCACTGCGCACCGCCTGGTCGCAAAAATGCCGACCATTGCTGCCTGGTGTTACAAGTATTCCAACGGTCAGCCGTTCATGTACCCGCGTAATGACTTGTCCTACGCTGAAAACTTCCTGTACATGATGTTCGGCACACCGTGCGAGGATTACAAACCAAATCCGGTCCTGGCCAAGGCCATGGACAAGATCTTTATCCTCCACGCAGACCACGAGCAAAACGCATCCACCTCTACCGTACGTCTGGCTGGCTCTACCGGCGCCAACCCGTACGCTTGTATCGCCTCTGGCATTGCAGCCCTCTGGGGACCTGCTCACGGCGGCGCTAACGAGGCTGTACTGGACATGCTGGCCGAGATCGGCGACGAATCCCACATCGAAGAGTTCATCGCCAAGGCCAAGGACAAAGACGATCCTTTCCGCCTAATGGGCTTTGGCCACCGGGTTTACAAGAACTTCGACCCGCGCGCCAAGGTTATGCGCGAGACAGCACACGAAGTACTGTCAGAACTTGGTCTGGAAAACGATCCGCTGCTCAAGATCGCGCAGCGCCTGGAAAAGATCGCCCTGGAAGACGAGTATTTCGTACAGCGCAAACTGTACCCGAACGTCGACTTCTACTCCGGCATCATCCTCAAAGCCATGGGCATCCCAACCTCCATGTTCACCGTCATCTTCGCAATGTCCCGGACCATCGGTTGGTTCTCACACTGGAACGAAATGGTCAGCGGAAACTACCGCATCGGCCGTCCGCGCCAGCTCTACACCGGCTCCGACGCTCGCGATTATCCGAAGAGCTAACGCCGGGTGTTGCGAAAGCAACAAACACAAGAAGGCCGCTGATCCAGCGGCCTTCTTTCGTTTTCACGTAAGCCAATCCCGTTACCGCCTGGGCATGCCCTCGCGGCTTTTTAAATAGAGACAGCTCTGCAATTATAACGATTTGAAATCACGCAAAAGTACTTCCCGCCGCGCAGGAGAATCAACATGGCACTGAAAATCGCATTTATCGGACTGGGAGTCATGGGTTACCCAATGGCCGGACACCTCGCCAAAGGCGGGCATGATGTCTACGTATGGAACCGATCTGGAGCGAAGGCCGAGCAATGGGCAAGCACCTTTCAGGGCACCGCTGCTGCAACCATCGCTGACGCCGTTGCCGGCGCCAACCTGGTAATGACCTGCGTCGGAGCAGACCCAGACCTGATCGCCGTTTATGAAGGCGCCGACGGGATCATTGAAAATGCCCAGGAAGGCAGCATCCTGATCGACCACACGACCGCTTCGGCGGGGGTTGCCGAGCGCTTGGCAGAGGCTGCAGCAAAGCGCAGCCAAAGCTTTATCGATGCTCCGGTTTCTGGCGGCCAGCAAGGCGCAGAAAACGGCCAACTGACTATCATGTGTGGCGGCGATCAGGCGGCCTATGACAAAGCCCGCCCAGCCCTTGATTGCTACGCCCGCGCAATCAACCTTATGGGAGCGGTGGGCGCCGGCCAGCGCACCAAGATGGTCAACCAAATCGCAATAGCAGGACTCGTCCAAGGCCTTTCAGAAGCCATTCACTTTGCTGAAAATGCAGGCCTGGATGTGAGCAAGGTGATCGATGTGATTTCAAAAGGTGCAGCACAGTCCTGGCAAATGGAAAACCGTTCCACCACCATGATCCGCGGCGAATTCGAGCATGGCTTTGCGGTCGATTGGATGCGGAAAGATCTGTCGATCTGTCTGGATGAAGCCCGGCGCAACCACTCCACCCTTCCCGTTACAGCTCTGGTGGATCAGTTCTATGGCGACGTTCAGGCCATGGGCGGGAAGCGCTGGGACACCTCCTCGTTGATCCAGCGGCTTCGCAACCGAAACTGACCAACAAAAAAGCGATAGACCGGAAAACCGGATCTATCGCTTTTTTGGACTACCTTCTGGACAGACGAATCAGCGATTCTCGACCCACTTACCGTTCTGGTAATAGGCACTCCAGCCACTGGCTTTACCGTCCTTTTCGCTCATCACGTACTGCTCTTTGGTTTTCCGGCTGTAGCGTATAACGGCCGGATTACCCTCAGGATCTTTCACCGGCGCCGTCATCAGGAAGCCGTATTTCGGATCGATCTCGCTCTTATGAGGCAGCAATTCGCTGACCAGTGGCGCTCGTGTCTCCCGGTTTTTCGGGAACTTACTGGCGGCAAGGAACAAGCCCGAGGCCCCATCACGCAGCACGTAGGTATCATCAACCTTCTGGCACTGAAGCTCAGGCATCGGCACCGGGTCCATTTTAGGGGGAGCCGGCTCACCACTCTTGAGCAACTTACGGGTGTTTTTGCAGTCTGCATTGGTACAACCAAAGTACTTGCCGAAACGACCGGTCTTAAGCTGCATCTCCGAACCACACTTGTCACACTCAAGCGTCGGCCCTTCGTACCCTTTTATCCGGAAGCTGCCCTGTTCAACTTCGAAGCCGGAACAGTCGGGGTTATTACCGCACACATGCAACTTACGGCTCTCATCGACCAGGTAGCTGTCCATCGCAGTGCCACACTTTGAACACCGGCGCTTTTTGCGCAGCAAACGGGTTTCGCCTTCACCTTCGACATCATCGTCTGCGCTCACCACCTCATCACCGGAAACCAGGTTAATGGTGGTTTTGCAGCGCTCTTTCGGCGGTAACGAATAGCCAGAGCAACCCAGGAATACCCCCGTACTGGCTACCCGAATCTGCATCGGGCGCTGGCAAGTTGGACAGGGAATGTCAGTTTCAGTTGGCGTGTTACCCCGCATCCCTTCGTTGTCATCACGACCCGCAACTTCCAGCTGCTGGCTGAAATTGCTGTAGAAGCCGTTCAGTACCGCCTTCCAATCGATCTCACCTTCCGCGATGTCATCCAGCTCTTCTTCAAGCTTGGCGGTGAAATCGTAGTTCATCAGGTTTTCAAACGACTCGGTCAGCCGCTCAGTGACGATATCCCCCATCTTCTCGGAGTAGAAACGTCGGTTTTGCAGGCGAACGTAGCCGCGATCCTGAATGGTCGAAATGATCGACGCGTAGGTCGAAGGCCGGCCAATACCCTTTTTCTCCAGCTCCTTGACCAGGCTGGCTTCGGTATAGCGAGGCGCCGGCTTGGTGAAATGCTGGGTGGGATCAAGCTTGATCAGGGCAAGCTCTTCATCGACCTGAATGTCCGGCAGGGCAACGTCTTCGTCTTTCTTGGATGCCTGAGGCGCCGCCTTCAGGAAACCGTCGAACTTGATGATCCGCCCACGGGTACGCAGCTCATAATCACCGTTGGCAACGGTGATGGAAGTGCTGAGAAACTCCGCATCCGCCATCTGGCAGGCAACAAACTGACGCCAGATGAGCTCGTAGAGCTTCTCAGCGTCTTTCTCGAGCCCACTGATGTCAGCGGCACGACGAGTCACTTCGGTAGGACGAATCGCTTCGTGAGCCTCCTGAGCCCCTTCCTTGCTGCCATAAATCCGAGGTTGCTCCGGCAGGTAACGATCACCGAACTGCTTGCCGATAAATTCACGGCAACTGATCACTGCGTCCTGACTGAGGTTGGTGGAGTCGGTACGCATGTAAGTGATATAGCCCGCTTCATAAAGCCGCTGAGCCAACATCATGGTCTTCTTGACGCTGAACCCCATCCGGTTACTGGCGGCCTGCTGCAGCGTCGATGTAATGAACGGTGCAGACGGACGGGAGCGAGTTGGCTTATCTTCTCGTTTGGCTACCCGGAAGGCACCCTGCTCCAGGCGCTGAACATGCTCCTGGCTCTGTTTTTCATTTTCCGGCCGGTAGGCTTTGTCGGCGTAACGAGTGACTTCAAAACGCACACCACCCTCTGCCTTTTTTGCGCCAAGATCAGCATGCAGCTGCCAGAACTCTTCAGGTACAAAGGCTCGGATTTCCCGTTCACGCTCCACAATCAGGCGCACAGCCACCGACTGGACCCGACCAGCTGAAAGTCCTCGTGCCAGCTTCGCCCACAACAGTGGCGACACCATATAGCCCACCACCCGATCCAGGAATCGACGGGCTTGCTGGGCGTTAACACGGTTGGTGTCGAGTGAACCCGGCTCTTCAAACGCGGCCTGTATGGCACGCTTGGTGATCTCATTGAACACCACGCGGCGATACTTCTCAGGCTCACCCCCGATGGTTTCCCTCAGGTGCCAGGCAATCGCTTCCCCTTCGCGGTCCAAATCCGTTGCGAGGTAGATATGGTCAGCTGACTTCGCCAGCCGCTTCAGCTCATTGACGACCTTTTCCTTGCCCGGCAGAACTTCGTAATGCGCCTGCCAGTCCTTATCGGGGTCAACCCCCATGCGGGCAACCAGCTGTTCACGAGCCTTACGCTGTTTGTAGACCGCCTTTTCATCGGGGCTCATCTTGCGAGTCAGGGCGGCCTGCTTGGCCCGCTCCTTGGGGTCTGTCTGTGAGCCACTGCCACTCACCGGCAGATCGCGGATATGCCCGACACTGGACTTAACAATGTAGTCGGAGCCCAGATATTTGTTGATGGTCTTCGCTTTTGCTGGCGACTCGACTATGACGAGACTTTTACCCATATCGGAGTTCTATACCCTTGGAGGAAATCGTTCAAAACTTCAGCACATCATAAACTTGCTGAAAAATCAGGCGACTACTAAACAGTACTTAGTCGCTTCTTTATATAGAGGCTCTGTTTTACAGGGTCAAGAAATCCAAGACAACCCATCAAACAAAAAAAGCCCGGCAAATGCCGGGCTTTTTTGGTTACAAGCCTGAAATGAATCAGAGCCGCTCCCAAACAGTCGAGATACCCTGACCAAGGCCGATACACATGGTGGAGACACCATATTTACCACCTTTGGCTTCCAAAACGTTGATCAACGTCGTGGAAATACGGGCACCGGAACAGCCCAGCGGATGGCCGAGGGCAATCGCACCGCCATTCAGGTTGACCTTCTCGTCTGCAACAGCTGTCAGCTTGAGGTCCTTGATTACCGGCAGGGACTGGCCAGCAAACGCTTCGTTCAGTTCCCAGAAGTCGATATCTTCAACTTTCAGGCCTGCACGCTTCAGCGCCTTCTTGGTAGCCGGAACCGGGCCGTAACCCATGATCGCGGGGTCGCAGCCGGCAACAGCCATGCTGACGATACGGGCGCGAGGCTTCAGGCCCAGAGCTTCTGCACGCTCAGCAGACATCAGCAGCATAGCTGCTGCACCATCGGTGAGCTGTGAAGAAGTACCAGCAGTCACGGTACCGTTCTTCGGATCGAAGGCCGGACGCAGCTGGCCCAGGGACTCAGCAGTGGTCTCAGGACGGATGGTCTCGTCGTTCTCAATCAGCACCTTGAAGCCATTCTCATCGTGACCTTCAATAGGCACGATTTCGTTCTTGAAACGACCTTCAACGGTCGCTTCATGGGCCAGGCGATGGGAGCGAGCACCAAACGCATCCTGCTGCTCACGGGTAATACCGTGCATTTTCGCCAGCATTTCTGCAGTCAGGCCCATCATGTTGGAGGCCTTGGCAGAGTACTTGGATGCAGCCGGGTTGTGGTCAAAGCCTTCAGTCATGGGTACGTGACCCATGTGCTCAACACCACCAACCACAAACACATCACCGTTGCCGGTCATGATGGCCTGGGCAGCAGTGTGGATAGCTGTCATGGCAGAACCACACAGACGGTTAACCGTCTGGGCAGAAGACTCGTGCGGAATGCGGGTCAGCAGTGAAATCTGACGCGCAACGTTAAAGCCCTGCTCTTTGGTCTGGTTAACACAGCCCCAGATCACATCTTCAACTTCTTTCGGGTCGAGCTTAGGGTTGCGCTCGAACAGTGCGTCGATCAGGACAGCCGACAGCGTCTCCGCACGTACGTTGCGGAAACAACCGTTTTTGGCACGACCCATCGGAGTCCGCACGCAATCGACGACGACAACGTCTCTCGGATTAAGGCTCATAGATCTTTCTCCGTTCGGAAATCTCGTTCAGGGTTAGCCAAAGAACTTCTTGCCAGTCTTGGCCATTTCACGCAGCTTCTCGGTCGGGTGATACAGCGGACCCAGATCTGCGTACTTGTCTGCCAGCTCGACGAACTTGTCTACACCCATGTCGTCGATGTAACGCAGGGCGCCACCACGGAACGGCGGGAAGCCGATACCGAAGATCAGACCCATATCAGCGTCAGCGGCAGCCTCAACAATGCCGTCTTCCAGGCAGCGAACGGTTTCCAGGCACAGCGGGATCATCATACGAGCAATGATGTCTTCCTCGTCGAAGTCCTTCTGGCCCTGAACGACCGGCTCGATCAGCTTGTAGGTATCTTCGTCTACAACCTTCTTCTTCTTGCCTTTGCGGTCGAGTTCGTACTTGTAGAAGCCTTTGTCGTTCTTCTGACCGTAACGGTCATTCTCGAACATGACATCGATGGCGCTCTTGTTCTCGTCCTTCATGCGGTCCGGGAACCCTTCAGCCATCACTTCGTTGGCGTGCTTGGCAGTGTCCATTCCGACAACGTCGAGCAGGTAGGCAGGGCCCATCGGCCAGCCAAACTTCTCCATAACCTTGTCGATCTTCTGGAAATCGGCGCCGTCGCGAACCAGGCCAGCAAAGCCACCAAAGTACGGGAACAGTACACGGTTAACCAGGAAGCCCGGGCAGTCGTTAACAACGATCGGAGTCTTGCCCATGGCCTTGGCGTAAGCAACGGTGGTCGCAATCGCGCGATCACTGGTCTTCTCGCCACGGATAACCTCAACCAGCGGCATCATGTGTACCGGGTTGAAGAAGTGCATGCCACAGAAATTTTCCGGACGCTTCAGGTTCTTGGCCAGAAGGTTGATGGAAATTGTGGAGGTGTTGGACGTCAGGATGGCGTCTTCACGAACCTGATCTTCGGTTTCGCGCAGAACGATGTCCTTGACCTTCGGGTTCTCAACAACTGCTTCGACCACCAGATCGACGTTCTTGAAATCGCCGTAGTTCAGGGTCGGAGTGATGCTGTTCAGAACGTCGGCCATCTTGTCTGCATTCATCTTGCCACGGCTTACGCGCTTGGTCAGCAGACTCTTGGCTTCGTTCAGACCCAGGTCGATACCGGCCTGAGCGATGTCCTTCATGATGATCGGAGTGCCTTTCAGGGCAGACTGGTAGGCTACGCCACCACCCATGATGCCCGCACCCAGAACGGCCGCCAGCTTAACTTCGCCAGCTTCCTTCTCCCATGCCTTGGCCTTCTTCTTCAGCTCCTGATCGTTCAGGAACAGGCCAACCAGGCAGGCAGCGACGTTGGTTTTGGCCATCTTGGCGAAGCCTTTGGCTTCCACTTCGATCGCCTTGTCACGAGTCAGGCCGGCATGCTTCTGCATGACCTTGATCGCTTCAACCGGTGCCGGGTAGTTCTTGCCAGCTTTGCCAGCAACAAAGGCCTTGGAGATCTCGAATGCCATCATGCTTTCCATGGCGTTCAGTTTGATCTTGCCTTTCTTCTCTTCGCGACGAGCCAGGTTGTCCAGCTTGCCTTCGTTGCACTGATTGATGATGGCAACCGCAGCGTCGACCAGCTTGTCGTTCGCAACAACAGCGTCAACAGCGCCAACTTTCAGAGCGGCATCGGCACGGTTTTCAGTGCCACCACAGATCCACTCAACGGCGTTGTCCACACCAACCAGACGGGACAGACGCACGGTTCCACCGAAGCCCGGGAAGATGCCCAGCTTGACTTCCGGCAGACCCACTTTGGCCTTGCTGTCCATAACGCGGTAGTCAGTCGCCAGACACATTTCAAAACCGCCACCCAGAGCCATGCCATTGATGGCAGTAACGGTCGGGAACGGCAGGTCTTCAACGGCGTTGAATACTTCGTTGGCTTTCAGGTTGTTGGCTACCAGATCTTCTTCCGAACCTGCAAACAGGTCGGTGAACTCTGTAATGTCCGCGCCAACAATGAAGCTATCTTTGGAACTGGTAATCACCAGGCCCTTCAGGTTCTTCTGCGCCTTCAAGGCGTCAGTAGCGGCACCCAGCTCTTCAATAGTGAGACGGTTGAACTTATTGACTGACTCGCCCTGCAAGTCAAAGTTCAACTGAGCGATCCCGCCTTCGATCTCTTTAACCGTGATGGCTTTACCTTCGTAAATCATCAACTGATCTCCAGTCTGTGTTTGGAACTGCTTCCAGCAAGGCGATTCAAGATGTACCGCCCGCTGTTTGTGCAGCGAGATATTGGTCACTGCCCGATCAACCGATTCAAAAATTCATACAGTCGTTTGAATCGTGAGGGGACACGATGGAAAAAAACCGTGCGTTTGTCAATTTGTTTCTGGACAAGGCCCGCAAAATCACTCGAAAAGATTAGCCCGCTAACCATCAACACTTATCCAGACTTTGCTTGTTTTTCAAACTATTAATGATAGCTTCTTACAAAGCGCTCAAAGTTGGCGATGTACCCACAAAAATTCGTTACATTTAAACTGGGTCACACCAAGAAAAGCGCTTGATCAGCCCGCGAAGTTACTTTAAGTTCGGGCTCAGGAGCCATCCAGGGACCCGTTATTACTTCAGAGTAAAATGTGAGGTAGCGGCAGGAACTTATCCATCTACAAGAATAAAATCGAATAAAAACGGAGATTGATCCGATGAAAGACCTTCAGATTAAGGCCAAGGCACTTTTTACGGCCTTTGCCCTTCTGCTCACCCTAACTTTCCCGGTTAAAGCTGACGAAGCCGCGGACTTCCTCAGCAGCCTTCACGAGTTCCGTGTCAGCAACTTCGTAGCCCTTGATGCCTTTTACCGTTTCTCAAGTGACGGCGACACCGAAGCACTGAACGAAATTGTCTCGGCGATCAACACAGCAAACTCTTCAATGAGCACCGTCGCCGCCAGCACCGCACAGGTATTGGAAGCTACGGATATCGAGACACTGAACCAGGCGTTCGACAAGTTCAAAAACCTCGTCCGACTTAATATCAATGAAGTGCGTCAAAGCGGGTATCCCGACCTTCAGCTGGTATCCGAAATGGCTGATCAGGCACTGTCATTGAACGGCAAAGCCTCCGAACTCTACGCACTGGCTCTGGAAAGCAGCCTGGTTTCAACGGACGAGCGAGTCGAGGCAGCACGACGCGCCTCAGTGACCATGGCGCAGATGATGGCGAAGTACTCCGTTCGCTCCAATATGGCGGCATCCCAGACATTCCAGGGCAGTAGCGATGAAACCCCTCTCGATGAAAAGGCCCGCGAGTTTGAAGCCCTTTTGAGTCAGCTGAGCTCAGGCCCCAAGGATGCCTCGCTCAATGCAGCCCTGGAAGGAATCAAGTCCAAGTGGCTGTTTATCAAGGGCTCTTACATCAACTACAACGAAAACAACGTGTCCTTCGTTATCGACCGCTACTCCAAGGGCATTCTTGAAGACCTGGCCGCGACGATCGACCTGCTCCAGCAGAGCGCCTGACCCAATAATCAAGGCCCGACCACCATCGGGCCTTTCCTTTTCAAAAGATGTTGATTCCCGTCAGTGACCTATCCTGTTTTCTGTCTTACAGTTAAGCGATAGAGCCTCACCCTACAGGCATAACCAGCAAGGAGTTTGTGATGTCGAGTTACAAAAAGGTTCTGGCCGCCATCGACCTGACCGAAGAAGCACCGCAAGTAATCAACAAAGCCGCCGATATTGCCAAGGTTCATGGCGCCGAGCTTATTCTGGTGCACGTAGTTGAGCCCGTTGGTTACGCTTATGGCGGAGATATCCCAATGGACCTTACCGAGCTCCAGGATCAGCTTGACGCTGCCGCCAAGGAGCAACTGGCAAACTACGGCAACACGCACGGTGTCACTGCCGACAACCAGATTGTTGCGGTAGGTCGCCCCGAGTCTGAAATTCACCGGCTTCAGGAAGACCGCAATGCGGATTTGATTGTTGTTGGAAGTCATGGCCGCAGCGGGATTCAGCTGCTTCTGGGATCAACAGCTAATGGTGTCCTGCACGGCGCCAAGTGCGATGTACTCGCTGTCCGTATCAGCTGAGCGAATCTACGGTCGGACAGAAGAACCCAAAGGGCGCGCTTAGAGCGCCCTTTGTTCGTCCTGCATACGCGCCTCAAGCTTGCGCAACTGGCTTTCAAGGGAAACGCTGACACTGGAAGCCATTGAGAAGAAATTGAGCAACGCCTTGAGGTTGCTATCCCCTTCACAAACGGAGTGAATCCGCTGCCACAACGCCTGGTTAACCAACTGTAAGCGCTTATTCCGCTCCACCAGCCCCTTAAGTGCCCAGTCCGGCTCTCTGCCGTGCCGCATTTCAAAGTACTGCTGCAGCAAATGATCCGAAACGCTGCGCATAATAAATTCTTCTGACGATGCAAACGGCAGGTGGTGTACCGCCATCGACTTAAGCTCAGACAACACCGGACACCCGCTTTTTGCCATTTTAAGACCCAACAGGGACCTCAGAGCCTCTTCCAACGGCGCTTTCTTAGCGTAGCTGCGGTGCTCATCCACCACCGCCACATCGACATACTGGTATGCATCTTCTGCCTGAAAGGCTTCCACTACCGGCAACATGGCAACTGCCGCCGGACAGTCAGGGGTATCACCTGACTTCAACGGGCAGTTCGAGCACTGACAATACTCCAGGCGCGTCCACTTCGGTAACGCCGCCCTTTTCGGCTCAGGAGCCTCGTCAATGACCTTGAAATCAATCCGCCGACCGTTCTCAAGCTTGAATTCATAACCAATGTTCATGGGTTTCCTAGTTCTTCCAGTTCCATCCACCGTTCAATCGTGGACTCAAGACGATGTTCAGTTTCCGCCAGCAATTCAAGCACCTCCGCCACTTCTGGCTGGGGACGTGCATAGAAATCTGGGGCGGAAATCTCCTCCTGGAGAGCGGCAACCGAGTTTTCCAATTCACTGATCTTGCCTGGCAACTGCTCCAACTCAAGCTTCAGCTTATAACTAAGCTTTGCTGGCTTTGACTTGGCCACGGGTGTTGGCTTGACCGGCTTTTCAACCTCGGCTTTCGGAGCAAGCTGGCGCTTGTCGTCTTCCAATTCACTACTGAATCGCCCGCCCTGGCGGCGCCAATCGCTATAGCCGCCAACGAATTCTCTGACCACCCCAGTACCGTCAAGCGCAAGGGTGTCAGCCACCACATTATCCAGAAATTCGCGGTCATGACTGATAACCAGTACCGTCCCCGAGAATTCAACTAACTGGGCCTCTAGTAATTCGAGTGTTTCGACATCCAGGTCGTTGGTCGGTTCGTCGAGAACCAATATGTTTGCTGGCTTGCTGAACAGTTTTGCCAGCAACAGCCTCGCCCGCTCACCTCCGGAAAACACACTGACCGGAGACCTTGCACGCTCCGGACTGAACAGAAACTCCTGCAGGTATCCGAGAACGTGCTTTTGCTGGCCGTTGATTTCAATATACTCCCGTCCTTCGGACAGGTTATCCAACGCATTCTTTGAAAGATCCAACTCACCCCGGAGCTGGTCAAAGTACGCCACCTCCCGATTGGTACCCAGGCGAATCACCCCTTCGGTCGGCTGCAACTCTCCCAACAACAGGCGAACCAACGTGGTTTTTCCAGTACCGTTTTCACCAATCAGGCCAATCTTGTCTCCGCGCATGATGGTCAGATCCATGTCGCGAATTACGCTCTTGCCATCCGGATAGCTAAAGCCAGCCCCCTTGCTCTCTACCACCAGCTTTCCAGACCTGGCCGCATCTTCAACAATGAACGTGGCATTACCTCCCCTGTCGCGGCGCTGACGGCGCTCCTCCCTCATCGCTTTCAGGGCCCGAACGCGCCCCATGTTCCGGGTTCGCCTGGCCTTGATGCCCTGGCGAATCCAGGCTTCTTCCTGCTTCAAGCGCTTGTCGAACAGGGCATTCTGGCGCTCCTCTTCTTCCAGGGCCTTTTCCTTCAGCTCAAGGTAGCGATCATACGTTGCCGCAAAGCTAACGAGTTGCCCCCGGTCAAGTTCAACAATTCTGGTCGCCATTTTTCGAATAAACGCCCGGTCGTGGCTGACGAACAGGATCGCACCGCGGAATTGGGAAAGGGCCTCCTCAAGCCAGGCAATCGCCGGCACATCAAGGTGGTTGGTCGGCTCATCAAGCGTCAAGACATCAGGCTCAGACACCAGAGCCCTTGCCAGCAACACCCGCCGCTGCCAGCCGCCTGACAGGGTATTGAGGCGAGCTTCCGGGTCGACCTGGTACTGCTTGAGGATGGCATTCACCTTTTGATCCAGGCGCCAGCCATCAAGGGCTTCCAGCCGCTCCTGAACCGTGGTCAGCCGATCAAGACTCTTTTCATCCACCTGCTGGGAGAGCGCATGAAATTCCGCCAGCAATTCGCCGGCCTCACGGAAGGCACCGGACACCACCTCATAGGCCGTCCGCTCATCACCGGTTGGCAGGTTCTGAGGCAGGACCGCAAGATTTGCCCCACTCTCAAGTTTGACCTTGCCGCCATCCGGAGTAACCACTCCACTGACGATCTTGAGCAAGGTCGATTTTCCTTCACCGTTGCGCCCCAACAGGCACACCCGCTCACCAGCCTCAACCGTCAACGAGGCCCCATCCAACAGCGGGTGCATTCCATAAGCGAGGGATATCTCGTCCAGCATCAACAACGGCATACAGCGGTACTCCTTAAACGAATGAAACCGGGTCGCCAACGGCAATTTGCCCCGGGCTCCCATTATGTATGGCATTCATGCCAAACATCACCCCATCCGGGGTTCGACGAAAACGCCCCAACGTACGGAGGGGCTCAAGGTTGGCAGATTTTACTCCACGCTCGGGATCCACCGTAGTCATGACACAGCGGGAGCAAGGCTTGACCAGCCGGAACGGCACCTGACCAACTGCCAGCTCCACCCAGCCATCCTCCTGCCACGGCGTTTCGCCAGACACCACGATATTGGGGCGAAAATGACGAATATCGACCGGGGTATCCAGCTTTTGATTCAGATCATCCAACGAGGCCTGATTTACGATCAAAAATGGGAAGCCATCAGCAAACCCGACTCGACGCTCTTCAAATACCCGCTGGGTATCAACGCGGCGAACGGTTGAGTCCGGCATGTATACAAACCGGACTTCCTCGCCAAGATAATCACTAACCAGCCGGGACGCACCTTCTTCAGCTTCCCTGGCCAGAACCCAATCGTTCCAGACCCTCACGCGAATCTCTTGTCCCCCAGGAAAAAGCCTTTCGCCAGCGCCACCCCCGGGCACGCTCACCGACAAAAGCCCACCATCACTGATCGCCAGATCAATCAATGCCAACGCTGGGTGAGTTCTTTGCGTCACAAAGCTGTTACTGGCATCGACCAGCATCCACCGTCGATCCGATTCGGGCCCAAAATCATCAAGCTTCATAACGTCAACAGGGACACCCCGAAGAGATTTAACCGGATAGATAAAAAGAGACACGACCTGCATGGCATCAACTCCTTTTGAACGTGAAGAGCAACACTGCCTGGGGAAACAATCGAGGATATACCGAAGAGGATTCCGCGCGAAGCGGATACGCTCCCGGAAACGAAAAAACCCAGCCTATTGGCTGGGTTTTTTCTGGAATCTGGAGCGGGAAACGAGATTCGAACTCGCGACCCCAACCTTGGCAAGGTTGTGCTCTACCAACTGAGCTATTCCCGCATTTTTTGTAGCTCTGGCCTCTTAAGAAAGGCTCATTGCGACAACGGATGCGGATTATACGGAGCACTTTTCAGTTGTGCAACACCTCCGCAACATTTTTTTAAAATTTTATGATCGCCCCCGCCCAGGACAGCTTTCCGGGCACTGGGGCAGCCCCATTACAAAGCCCAACATACGCTCAACACTCTCTGACAAACCCTGCGCACCCGATTCATCATGATAGAGCAACCCGTCGTACCCAAGACCAAGGCCAAAGTTGACCAAGGTATAGGCATCCTGCCTCGGGAAAGTTGAATCCACCCGCTCAAGCAGCCGTTCAAGTCCCGACACCCAAGTGGCATGGTATTGGCGAGCCAGCTTGGACAGCTCCGGATCCCTCAGCGCCTCCATAAGAAATACGTGCTCCGCCAATACTGCCTCACGACGCTGACTCAACTGCTCTGAAAAATAGGCTGAGACGATGCTGGCCAAGCGCCGGACCAGCGCCTCACGACCGGTGCCGCCGCGCGCCATAGACTCCTGTGGCGCGCCGTCCAGCACCAGATTAATCATGGCATAGAAGCGATCTGCGGCTTCCTGGGATTTTTCCGCAAACAGGATGAACGCGTCATTAATGAGCTCATCAATATCCTTGAAGTAATACGTCGTCGATGCCAAAGGCACTCCTGCCTCCTTGGCTACCGACCGGTGCTTGATGGCACGGATACCATCTTTAACCGCAATCCTCAGGGTTCCTTCAAGAATCTGGAGACGGCGCTGCTCACTTTTCGCCCGGTAGGCTTTCCGGCCACTGTATTGAACCGACGGTGATCCATCTTCGGATTCCCACTGATCCAGGCAATCAGTGCCGTCGTCGTTCTTTACGTGCGTCATTTCTCGTACTCGCGATCGTATCTCTGTAACAGAGAGTTAATTATGCCGCTCCCCAGAACAAAAAACAGTCACCCTGTTTCCAAAGGACAAAGTAGGTCACCTTTTTTCACAGACCTACTGACCAAATGTCCGCGCTCCGCCGCTCAGATAAACAACTTCTTCTTCCGTAGCCTTCCGCCCCAGCACTTTATTGCGATGAGGAAAACGCCCAAAGCGGCGAATAATGTCACGGTGCCCCCTGGCAGACTCAAAAAAACCTTCCAGTAGCGGTGCAAGCGAATCTCTGCCACTGGCCGCCAACTGCTGATACAGATCGACCGCCAATTCCTGGTCCGCTAACCGTTCAGAGTGCTGGAGTGGCATATAGAAGAACCCCCGCTGAACCAGCGGAAGTCCAGTATCCGCCCCTTCCTTCAAGCCCTCATGGCACAACCGAAGACACACCTTGTCATTTGAAAACGCCAGCGCACTCCCGCGATAGATGTTGCGAGAGAACTGGTCAAGCAGGAGCATTTCCGCCAACCGCCCCCTTGCGGTTGTCCGCCAGTGCCGAAGACCATCTTCTGAGGCAACCAACACCAGTGAAAGGAAGCGGCGCCGGATCTCCTGGTCAAACGAGCGGCTTGAACGAAACCAACGCTCACGGTGGAAGGTGTCTGGAATGCCCTCGTCGTCCAAATCACCAAACCAGAAATACAGCACCTCCGGCCAATCCAGCATGTCACCTCCTGTTGGTTAACACCCAACTCAATGAGCATTCAAATCCTGGGAGCTGTTAGACTGTACTCAATCAACAGCAACGATGGAGCTCCCATGGCCTCCCGCACAAAAACCCTGCTGCTTGCCCATGGCAGCAGCGACGAGAACTGGCGGCGCACATTTGAATCCCTTGCAGCCCCAACCCTGGCGTCTGTACCAGATTCAACCATTACCTACATGGAACTGTGCCAGCCTTCCCTTCAGCAGAGCATTGCCGAAGGGACAGCAAAGGGCTACAGCCAATTCATTGTTGTGCCCCTGTTCCTGGCCGCCGGCCGACACCTGCGCGTAGATGTCCCGAAAATGATTCAGTCGCTTGAAACAGAGTACGGGGTTACTATTACCCTAACACCCCCTATCGGAGAAAATCCGCATTTGGGAGTGGCAATCAAAGCCGTTGTAGAGGACACCTTGGAGGCCTGAGATGGCTAAAACGGCTCTTATCACTGGCGGCACAGGATTCATTGGCGAGAAGCTGTGCCGGGTATTGCATAAAAACGGATACCACCTGACCGTCTTGAGCCGGCAACCCCCCGAGGTCGTCAAAACCCTCTGTGGTCCGGTCACCCCCCTGTCCTCATTCACCGAACTGGCCGGACACCAAGGCTTTAACGCCGTATTCAATCTCGCAGGTGAAGGGATTGCCGACAAACGCTGGAGCACTTCACGCAAACGCGCTATCCGGGACAGCCGCGTAGCTCTGACCGAACAACTGGTTAACAGCATCGAAAGCTGGTCATCGCCGCCTGATGTCCTGGTTTCCGGTTCAGCGGTTGGGTATTACGGAGACCAGGGAAGCCACCAGGTGACCGAGCGCACAACGCCTCATGATGAATTTACCCACCAGCTATGCCGCGACTGGGAGCAACAGGCGACATCACTCAGCAATCAGGGCGTTCGCGTTTGCGTTTCACGAACCGGCCTTGTTATTGGCCCGGCCGGCGGCTTTCTTGAACGGATGGTACTGCCATTTCGCCTCGGCCTCGGGGGGCGCCTCGGAAGTGGGCAGCAGTTCATGCCCTGGGTTCACCGCAACGACGTGGTCAATGCCATGCTATGGATGGCCGAAGACACGCGCGCTACCGGTGCCTATAACGTTGTAAGCCCAGCACCGGTGACCAACGCCGAATTTACCCGGACTCTCGGGCAGTTGCTCTCCCGCCCTACATTTATGGCAACACCAGCTGTTGCCCTGAAAATTGCACTGAGTGAGATGTCCCGTCTTCTATTAACGGGCCAGAAAGCCTATCCGGAGCGCCTTCTTGAAAGCGGTTTCACCTTCGAGTTTACCGAACTTGAGCCGGCCCTTCGCAATGCGCTGCGGCTATAGCCCAGTCCATATGGGAATCAGCCGATAGCGAGACCGCCGGCACACATCACACCCGCCAGCCGTGCTAGCCTTTCGCGTTAGCGACCGTTGAATCCAGAAGAACCACTTAATGCCGAAACCACGTCTCCTCATTGCTGCTGGCGTCTCCCTGATGCTCAGCCACCAAGTTTGGGCGGAACTCCCAGCGGGTCGGCAGAGCTTTGAGTCCTGCACCCTCATCACCAGCGAATACCTGACCGCCATCCAATTACTGGGGCGAGGCTTTACCACGGACATACTCCTGCAAACCCTACCCGACCTGAGCCCCGAGTCAGCAGAAAGGGTCAAGGCCCTTGGAGAGCTGATAGAAAGAAACGGGCTAGAGCAGACGTACGCCCAGATAAATGCCGAATACGTGAACTGCGCGACGTCTGTTTACCAGGAACACGGCCTGCCACGCCAAGGCAGCCGAGAGGCGCACTTTCATTTCTGCGCGGGTGAGAACAAGGTTCGATTTGAGATTCTGCAAGCCGCCATCCTGGAGGCACCGCAGGCTGAGGTCCGACGCCAGCTAGCCCCGCTGCACCAACCCGTTGTCGAAACCCTTTACGAGCTTAAGGCGTCTGAGGGCATAACCGCTGTTTACGATGGGCTGGCCAGTGAGCTGAAGCGCTGTGTAAACGGCACATTTTAGCTCTGATGCGTTTTTTTGAAAAAACTGTTTGACAGAGGGAACGCTCTTACCTAATATACGCGCCACCTCGACGAGGCAAGGTTTTGAAAACGATGCGTCCCCTTCGTCTAGTGGCCTAGGACTCCGCCCTTTCACGGCGGCAACAGGGGTTCGAACCCCCTAGGGGACGCCAATTTTCACGACCGATCAGTGATACCGCTACGCCGGCTTGCCCGGTGTGCGCGTTTCACGATCACCCGCCTTCGGCTTCCGACGTTTCATGTCGTAAGCGACAAAAGCACCTACCCCCCCAAAGAATCCCAGAATCAAAAGCACGGTTAAAATACCTGCAACGACAACAGTATCCATATACATAGTGATCACCCTCTAGCAATTGGGGAATAGTCTGAAACTGTGTTTAGGTTACGCCCACCCGCCCCCTAAGCTATTGATCTAGATCAACCCTGAGCTGCCCTTTTCTGTTAACTCGATCCGTAAAAAAACCTAATTTGATACGGAAGTTGCATACCAACGCTGCTATAGTTCGTGAGATAGCGCTTGCAAGAGCTTCCAAAGCTTGGCCGAGCGACTCCAGACACAAAATAACTAGGGCATCCCAGAGTAGTTCCGGGGCTCCCAGACAATCCTTCTCAAAGGATGGCTTTAGTCAACGGCATGCATAAACTCGCGAGTCGCTTGCAACAGTTCCGATCCGGTTCTCCCCTGTCGTTCCGGTTGTTGGCGTATATCCTTCTGTTCAGCTCTGCTTTTACCCTGCTCGCGTCAGGCTTCCAGATCTACAGCGATTTTCGCAAAGGCATCAGTGCCATTGAGGAACGGATGCTGGTTGTGGAAACCAGCTACGCCAGCAGTTTGTCACGCAGCTTGTGGGCTCTGGACCAGAAACTCCTTGAAATACAGATGGAAGGCATTCTAAGCCTGCCGGACATTGTCCAGCTGCGGCTCAGCATTGCGCCGAATTCCGAGATCGTCATGGGCGACGTTCCCAATGACGTCGAGACCCGCGTGCATACCTTCGAGCTTGTTCACAACGGCGAGGAAAGTTTCAAACTTGGCGAGATGACCATCACCGCCAGTCTGGACCAGATCTACACCAACGTGCAGCAGACTGTGGTGGTCGTGCTGACCACACAGTTTCTCAAAACCTTCTTTGTGTCGATCCTGATCGTCTGGATATTTCAGTATTTTGTAACGCGCCACCTTTCGTCCATGGCTAACTATGCCCGCGAGTTTTCCCTGAGCAACCTGGACCAGCCTCTTACTCTTGATCGCCCGGATACCGACCTTAACCGGATCGATGAGCTGTCACAGGTTACAGAAGCGATAAACCAGATGCGCGAACGACTGCGGGATGACCTCCAGAAGCAGTCGCTTGATGCGGCAAAGATCAACAAACTTTCGAAAGCCATCCAGCAAAGCCCCTCGTCGGTCATCATCTGCGACCGTCAGTGGCGCATTGAGTTTGTTAACCAGAAGTTCACCCAGCTAACGGGCTACGATGCCGAAAGCATGATTGGCAAACACCCCGGGATGCTCACTGAGGACCCTTTCCTGCAGCGGGAAAACCGTCAGCTGTGGCAAGCAATACAGCTGCAGGTACAGCGTGTCGGCGTCTGGCAGGGAGAATCAAACAGCGTTCGAAAGAATGGGGAACGCTTCTGGGAACAGCTCATCGTCACGCCGATCAAAGACTCTGACAGCCATGTGACGAATTACCTGATCCTTGGCGAAGACATAAGCATCCGCAAGCGATACGAGCAACAGCTCCTGCGCCAGGCCAACTACGACATCCTGACCGGTCTACCCAATCGCATGCTGGCGCTTGATCGACTTAAATTGGCGCTGGCCCAGGCCCAGCGTGAAAGCTCGCTGGTCGGGGTTATGTTCCTTGACCTCGACAACTTCAAACACATCAATGACACCATGGGGCACGATGCCGGTGACAGTCTGTTGATCGAGGCTGCCCGCCGTATCTCCAGCGCGCTTCGCGGCACCAGTACCGTTGCAAGACTCGGGGGCGATGAGTTTCTGGTGGTGCTACCGGGCCTTCAGGGCGACGACGCAGCGGCACAGGTGGCCGAGCGAATACTGCAAACGTTTGCCCCACCCTTCAACCTGAATCATCAGGAAGTGTTCGTTTCCACCAGCATCGGTATCGCCATCTATCCGACCGACTCTGACAACAGTGGCACCCTCCTCCAACACGCCGACGCGGCGATGTATCAGGCCAAGAACAAGGGCAAGAGTGCCTATGAACGTTTCGCCCCCGAAATGAAAGAAGTATCGCACGAACGACTGCAAATAGAGTCTCGGATGCGGCGCGCACTGGAGCTGAACGAATTCGAGCTCTACTACCAGCCCATTGTTGAAACCAGCAGTGGCAAGATCTGCGGTGCAGAAGCCCTGCTGCGATGGAACAACCCAACCATGGGTATGGTGATGCCGGACAAGTTCATTCCGCTGGCGGAAGAGACCGGCCTGATCATTCCTATTGGTGAATGGGTTCTGAACCAGGCCTGCCGTTCGGCGGTTCGCTGGGAGCAGGCCAGCGGGCTTAAGCACGGTATTTCTGTCAATGTATCGCCACGGCAATTCCGCGACCCCGGTTTTGTCGATGCCGTCATGCACGCGCTTCAGAGCTCCGGCCTCCCTGCCCACAGGCTGGAACTTGAGATTACCGAGCGCCTGATCCTCGACAACAGCATTGAGACCTCTGAGATTCTAAGTCGTCTGGACCGGGAAGGCGTCCGTCTGTCTGTAGATGACTTCGGTACCGGTTACTCCGCCCTCAGCTACCTGAAAAGCTACCCCTTCGACACTCTCAAGATCGACAAGTCCTTTGTGCAGGATGTGAATGCAAAGCAGGAAGACGCGTCACTGGTGAGGGCAATCATCAATATGGCCCACAGCCTTGGGCTCAAGGTGATTGCTGAAGGGGTCGAAGATGAAGCTCAGACCGACTTCCTCAACGAGGAACACTGCGATTACTCTCAAGGCTACTACTACAGCCGCCCCATGCCCGAACTGGACTACGAAGACTGGCTTCGAACCAGCCAACGGGCCCAGGTATAACCCTCCGATTCACCTTAGGCTCACTTCATGGATGACCCGATTCTTGTCGTCAATTGCGGCAGCTCTTCGCTGAAAATTGCGCTATTTACCTGTCAGGACGAGCGCCTGATCAACATACTCGCCGAGAATCTCAGCACGCCAACCGCGCGAATCCGGATATCCGGCGAATCCGGCTCAACCCCGGTTTCTGGTGGCGGCTCCCACTACGAGGCGCTGAACGAGATCATCGGCCTGCTGCGACAGCGAGGGCTTATTGCCGACGCCCCCGCCGCCATCGGTCACCGAGTGGTTCATGGTGGCGAAACCTTCAAGGAGCCCTCACTGATCGACGCCCAGGTTCTGGATGCCATTCGCTCTTGCTCAGCACTGGCCCCCCTGCATAACCCGGTCAATCTGGTAGGGATTGAAGCGGCTCAGCAGCTGTTTCCCGGCACCCCTCAGGTCGCCGTATTCGACACTGCCTTCCACCAGACTCTTCCCGAGCACGCCTACTGGTACGGCGTACCCCAGCGGTATTATCGGGACTGGGGCGTGCGCAGGTATGGCTTTCACGGCACCAGTCACCAGTTTATGGCAGAAGAGGCAGCCAGGCTGCTTGGCAAGCCAGTTAGTGAAACCTCGCTCATTTCCGCGCACCTGGGTAATGGCTGCAGCATCACCGCCATTCGCGACGGCAAGAGCACTGACACCAGCATGGGACTGACCCCACTTGAGGGGCTGGTCATGGGTACCCGAAGTGGCGATGTTGATCCCGGCCTGTTCGACTTCCTCTCCAAGAAGGGGCTGGCCATAGAAGAGATTAATCGGGTACTGAACCGTGAAAGCGGCCTCCTCGGCCTCTCTGGCGAAACCAACGACATGCGCACCCTTGCACAGCTGGCCGAAGAAGGCCACGCCGGTGCCAGGCTTGCCATTGAGGTGTTCTGTTTCAGACTGGCCCGCTACATTGGCGCCATGACAGCCTCCCTCAGCAGCCTTGATGCCCTGGTATTTACCGGAGGCATTGGCGAAAACAGCGCCCTGGTCCGACATAAGACCCTGGCCCACCTCTCATTACTGGGGCTGACGCTGGATGAAGAGCGTAACCGTGGTAACGGTCGTCTTAGTGAGTGCCGTATTGAAGGCAACGCCAGCCGTTACCCTGTGCTTGTCATCCCCACCAATGAGGAGCTGGTTATTGCCCGGGCCGCGGTGACTCACGGACTACAGAACCCAACATGACGTTTGTCATTTCCCCAAATTACACTCAGGACAAAACGCTTAGATAAGGACGTTTTATCATGGCAAAAAACCTTTTCATTGCACCCACAACCCTCGAATGCGGACTGACGTCTGTATGCCTGGGTCTTTACCGGGCGCTGGATCGAGTCGGCGTGAGGGTTGGCTTCTACAAGCCTTTTAGCCAGCGGCTCGGCGATCAGATTCCATCAATTCCGAACGACAAGGATGCCTCGGTTGAGTTTATCCGTGCCCGCACAGACCTGAATCCACCCGACCCAATTGACCTCAAACGGGCGCAGAAACTGCTTAATCAGGGCAAATCTGACCTGCTGATGGAAGAAGTCGTCGGGCACTACCAGCAGGTGGCAAAAGCGGCTGATGTGGTGGTTATTGAAGGCCTGGTTCCTGACCGCAGTGAGGCCTATATCGCCCGGCTAAATGTTGAGGTCGCCCGCAACCTCGGCGCCGATGTCATTTTGGTGAGCGCGCCAAGAGACACCTCCCCTGCCGACCTTGACGACGACCTGGACTTCTCTGCCCGGCTTTTCGCTTCCCCCAGCGATCCTGACGTCATTGGCGTCATCCTGAACAAGCTCGGGGCACCCCGCGAATCCGGACTGTCTTCCCAGGTGTATGAAACACCGGCTTTGCCTGTACCCGATTATGGCAAGGAATGTGTGGTCTTCGCGCAGAATCGCTTCCGCCTGCTGGGGCAGATTCCCTGGCTCCCAGAGCTCCTTGCCCCCAGAATGTCCGATGTCGCGCGCGAGCTGAAGGCCGATGTTCTCAATGAGGGACAGATGGACAGCCGGCGGGTCCACCGGGTGATTGTCTGCGCACAGACCGTACGTAATATCATCGATACACTAAAGCCAGGCACCCTGGTCGTCACCCCGGGCGATCGCGAAGATATCGTCCTTGCTGCCTGCGTCGCGGCACTGAACGGCGTGCCACTGGCAGGCCTTTTGCTGACGGGTGGCCTACCCCTCGATGAAAGAGTACTCGGGTTGTGCCGGCAATCCCTCGATACCGGCCTCCCCCTTCTGAGCACCACCACCAACACCCTGGCCACAGCCCAGCGTCTGGCAACACTGTCGTCAGCCATCCCGACCGACGATGCCGAACGCCTGGAACAGGCTATGGAATTGGTGGCCAGTGAACTCGACACTGAATGGCTGCAACAACACCTGAGCATCCAGCGTAAACGGCGCCTGTCACCGCCGGCCTTCCGCTACCAGCTCTCCGAGCGGGCTCGGGCTGCCAACAAGCGCATCGTCCTGCCTGAAGGCAATGAACCGCGCACCGTACAGGCTGCCATCATCTGCCACCAACGGGGACTCGCCCGCTGTGTGTTGATCGGCGAACGCCACGACATTACCTCTGTTGCAGCCGCCCAAGGCATGACATTGCCGGAGGGGCTGGAGATTATTGACCCGGCCGACGTACGCGACCGCTACATCGACCCGATGGTCAACCTTCGTCGCCACAAAGGCCTGGCACCGGATATGGCGGAAGCCATGCTGGAAGACAATGTGGTACTTGGCACCATGATGGTGGCCATGGATGAAGCCGACGGCTTGGTATCTGGCGCCGTGCACACCACCGCCAACACCGTTCGCCCGGCGCTCCAGCTGATCAAAACACACGAACAGGCCAAGATTGTCTCGTCGGTGTTTTTCATGCTGTTGCCGGAGCAGGTACTGGTTTATGGAGACTGTGCCATCAACCCAGACCCAAATGCCGAACAGCTGGCGGATATCGCCATCCAGAGCGCCGAATCCGCGATGGCGTTTGGAATTGACCCGGTGATCGCCATGATCAGCTACAGTACCGGAGAGTCCGGCAGTGGCCATGACGTCGACAAGGTTCGTGAAGCAACCCGCATTGCCCGCGAGCAACGGCCAGACCTGCTGATCGACGGTCCCCTGCAATACGACGCCGCTGCCATTGCCAGCGTTGGGAAAAGCAAAGCGCCGAACAGCCCGGTTGCCGGCAAAGCGACGGTCTTTGTGTTCCCGGATCTCAACACCGGCAACACCACCTACAAAGCCGTCCAGCGTAGTGCCAATGTGGTCAGTATCGGCCCAATGCTGCAGGGCTTGAGAAAGCCCGTCAATGACCTCTCACGCGGAGCCTTGGTCGAAGATATCGTCTTTACGATTGCCCTGACAGCAGTCCAGGCGAAGCAGGTGGAAGACGCCGGGGAGTAACATCCCCGGCCATTCAGGAAGGACGCTGGTATTCCGAAGGAATACTAGCGTTTTTTACTCTTCATTCGTGTTTTCTTGGGACGGCGACCCTGGCGCTGGTCATTGTCCTGCTTGACCTTTTGCCGGGGTGTCAGACGGTTCACCTTACCGGCAAACGGGTTCTCTCCACTCTTGAATTCGAAGCGGATCGGCGTGCCGGTGACCTTAAGCACACGCCGGAAGGTGTTCTCCAGGTACCGCTTGTACGAACCTGGCAACGAGTCGGTCTGATTACCGTGAACCACAATAATCGGCGGGTTTGAGCCACCCTGGTGGGCGTATCGAAGCTTGATTCTGCGCCCCTGGACCATCGGTGGTTGGTGTTGGGAAGTAGCGTCTTGCAAAATCGCCGTCAACCGGTTGGTCTGCCACTTCGCCATCGCCGATTCATAGCACTTTCCAACCGAATCGTACATGACACCGACGCCGGAGCCATGAAGTGCGGAAATGTAGTGCTTATCCGCGTAATCCAGGAAATCGAGCCGACGCTGAACCTGTTCCTTGACCCGCGCCCGGTCTTCCTGGTCCATGCCGTCCCATTTGTTAACGGCAATGATCAGCGAGCGCCCGGCATCCAGCACGAAACCGATAAGGTGAAGGTCCTGATCCACCAGCCCTTCACGGGCATCAATCACCAGAATCACCACATGGGCATCTTCAATGGCCTGCAGCGTCTTGATGATGGAGAACTTCTCAACCGCTTCGTGGACGTTCTTACGCCGACGCACACCCGCTGTGTCAATCAGGGTGTATTCCTCGCCCTGGCGTTCGTAGGGGATGTAAACACTATCCCGGGTCGTACCCGGCATGTCGTAGACCACCACCCTCTCCTCGCCCAGCATTCTGTTCACGAGGGTTGATTTCCCAACGTTGGGACGCCCGACGATTCCAATGCGGATGCCGGGATATCGACTGGCCGCATCCGCCTCAGCGCCCTCCTCAACGGGAGGAATCAGCACTTCGAGCATGGATCGAATACCACGGTTGTGGGCGGCAGCGATCAAGAAGACAGAGTCAAACCCCAGACTATAAAAGTCAGCCGCGGCAAGATCCGGGTCCTGGCCATCGGTCTTGTTGACCACCAGATGCGCGGACTTCCCCATGCGCCGAAGGTGGTCGGCGATCATCTCGTCACCGGCCGTCAGTCCGGCACGCCCGTCCACCAGGAACAGGACGATGGTGGCTTCTTCAACCGCCTGCAGCGATTGCCGAGCCATTTCAAGATCGATGCCCTCCTCGTCCCCAGTGAGGCCGCCGGTATCGATGACGATGAAGCGTTGCTCTTCGTATACGCCTTCGCCATATTTACGGTCACGGGTCAGGCCCGGAAAGTCCGCTACCAGAGCATCCCGGGACCGGGTCATCTGGTTGAAAAGCGTTGATTTACCAACGTTGGGGCGACCAACCAGGGCAATTACAGGGGTCATAATCGTTCGTTTTCCAGATAGGCTGTGCCGGTGTTCAAACACCAGCTGGAGGCGCTCAGTCGCGCTGCTCCAGTTCAAAGAGAGTTAGCTTACCGCTATTACCATAGACCAATACCCGATCGCCAATCCTCTGCATGGGCACAAGAAGGCCTTCGTCATCAAATTCCACCTGCCCCTGGAACGAACCGTCCTCCAGGGAAAGAACATGAATATAGCCTTCGTAATCGCCTACCAAAAGGTAGTCTCCCAGAGCAACCGGTTGGGTGACCTGACGCCATCCCAGCTGGTCCTGAGTCCAAAGCTCGCTACGGGTATTACCGTCGTAGGCAACGATGTGGCCATTCGCCTCGGCGGTGAAAATTTTACCGCTGGCAACCTCCGGCGTACGCAAACTGGACGTTGGCCTGCTCCAGATTTCCTGACCGGTACGAAGCTCAACCAGCGCGAGCTTGCCCTGGTAACCGGTCACCAACGCAACGCCCTCCAGGATCAACGGTTCACTGGTGACGTCCACCAGCCGTTCAAGCTCCGTCCGTCCCTGGGGTTCACCAACCGTGTACTGCCATAGTGGCTGGCCAGTGCGGGAATCCAGAGCAAACAGTCGTCCGTTGGCAAAGGACACCAGAGTCATTTCACGGCCGACCAGTGGCGCTGCGGTTGCCCTCAACGTCAACACAGGAACGACACCGTCGTACTGCCAGCGTTTTTCACCCGTCGCGGTGTCAAATGCCAACACCTTGCCGTCGGTGGTCTGGGCCACAACGACCTGACCATTGGATCTCGGCGTGGCAATGGTTTCGTTCGGCAGGGCCACCTGCCAAAGTTCCTCGCCGTTCTCCGGATCAAGCGCCATCAGCTTCGCATCGCCACTGACCAGATAGAGGTGACCTGAGTCCCCTCCTACGCCGGCCAGTACCTGGGTCTCGAGATTCTTTGTCCAGACAAAGGTGCCATGCTCAGCGTCAACGGCAATCAGCTGGCCATCCGTCGAAACCACAAAGATAGTCTCGCCAGAATTCAGTGGAGACAGCTGCAAAAACTGTTCGTCAAAACCTTCACCGATGGATGCGTTCCAAACAGGTTCGAGTTCGACACTCGATACCACGTCGGGCACAGGCAGCGGCTCTTCAAACGAGTCGCTTGAGCTGCAACCCCCAAGTACCGAAGCTGCCATGCCCGCAAGGAACAGGCGACGAAGGTTGAGGGGCATCAGGAATCCTCCCCAACGCCCAGGTCAGCCAGTTTAAGGTTCAGAACGCCGTTACGGGTGCTCAGGCTTTCTTCACGCGCGGTGATATACGCCGCTACAGCCGCGTCTTTGTCGCCCTTAGCCAGCAGGATATCGCCTTCGAGCTCTGCCAGCAGGCCTTTGAAACTACCCGGCTCAACTGCTCCACGTACTGTCGCCAGGGCTGAATCCAGTTCACCACCCGCCAGCTGAGCACGTGCCAGACGGCTTCGGATGATCAGCTCAAGGGCTTTCTGCTTGTCAGCACGAGCGTGGGCCCATTGCAGGGATTCAATCGCCGCCGCAGCGTCTTCCTGCTCGGTCAGTTGAACCTGTGCTTCCATCAGCGTTCCGTAAACGGCGTAGGCACTGTCTCCATACTCACCACGCAGCTGATCAGCGACGTAGCCGATGGTATCAACACGTCCTTCAGCGGTTTGATCTGAGTAGGCTGCCAGCAGGTTGGCAAACTCGGCGGCGGCAGCGCTTTGCTGCTCGGCCTGGTTTTTCTGCCACGCCTGCCAACCAAACACGATCGCCAATGCAGCACCGATACCGATCAACAGAGAACTGCCGTTATTCTTCCACCAGTTCTTGATCGCCTGTATCTGTTCCTCTTCGGTACGCAACTCGGCCATGTTTTCTCCCGTTCTCTTTCAATTGTTGTAGGTTGTTACTACGCCGGAATTAACGATCCAGCACCTTGTTCAGCACTTCCAGCAGGTCAGCCTGTGCCACGTCTTGCTGAGGGTCGTCTGACCGCAGGGGCTTAACGCCGACCGTACCCGCTTCAATTTCGTTGTCGCCAAGCAACAGGGCAACACTGGCCCCACTGCGGTCGGCTTTCTTCATCTGGCTCTTGAAGCTGCCACCACCACAGTGAGTGACCACAACACAACCAGGGACACCGGATCTGATGCGTTCACCAAGAGCCTGGGCGGCCGCGATGGCCTGATCGCCCATAGCCGTGACATAGACGTCAGCATCGCCGTTCACCGAGTCCGGTACCAGTCCCAGCGTCTCCAGCAACAGGATGAGCCGCTCCAGCCCCATGGCAAAGCCAACCGCAACCGTCGGCTTGCCACCGAGCTGCTCCACCAGGCCGTCGTAGCGGCCACCGGCACACACAGTGCCTTGGGCGCCCAGACTTTCCGTAACCCACTCAAAGACGGTCTTGCCGTAGTAATCCAGACCACGAACCAGCCTTGGGTTCACGGTGTAGACAACCCCAGCCGCATCCAACAAACCACGCAGGCCGGCAAAATGCTCCCGGGACTCCTCATCAAGGTAGTCATCGAGGGTTGGCGCGCCTTCCAGGATCGCCTGGGTTTCCGGGCTCTTGCTGTCGAGGATCCGCAGAGGATTGGTCTCCAGACGACGCTGGCTGTCGCTGTCGAGCTGATCCCGGAAATCAGACAGATAGGCCACTAGCGCTTCGCGATAGCGCTTGCGGGACTCCGAGGTACCGATGGTGTTGATTTCCAGGCGGGTGTGCTCGGTCAGCCCCAGCGCCTGCCACAGCCGCGCAGTCAGGATCAGCAGCTCCGCATCGATATCCGGGCCGTCCATGCCAAAGCACTCAACGCCAATCTGGTGAAACTGGCGATAGCGGCCTTTTTGCGGACGCTCATGACGGAACATCGGACCCATGTACCAGAGCCGACGGGTCTGGTTAAACAACAGACCGTGTTCTTCCGCCGCGCGAACACACCCGGCGGTACCTTCAGGACGCAGGGTCAGACTGTCGCCATTGCGGTCCTCAAAGGTGTACATTTCTTTTTCAACGATATCGGTCACTTCACCGATAGAACGCTTGAACAGATCAGTTTGCTCAACCACCGGCATACGAATTTCCTGGTAGCCGTAGCTGCGCAATACCTCTCTGACCTTACCTTCAACAAACTGCCAAACCGGCGTTTGCTCCGGCAGGATGTCATTCATCCCGCGAATAGCCTGAATCTTTGCCAAGGGAAAACCTTATTCTGTGTATTCAAAAAAATCGGCGCACGCCCAGAAGCTGGCCTGCTGCTTACCCTTCTGAGCGGGCAATAATGGACTCTTCCTGTTCCTGCTTACGGGCGACCTGTTCACGAATCAGTCGCTCCAGATCATCAGTCAGTGTTGCGTTATCGAGCTTCTGGTTCGGACTCCCACCGACATAAAACAGGTTCTTCGGGCTCCCGCCGGTCAGCCCGACATCGGCCTCCTTGGCTTCGCCCGGGCCGTTAACCACACAACCAATGATGGCAACATCCAGGGCTGTATTGACGTCCTCGAGCCGTGCTTCCAGATCATTCATGGTCTGGATCACATCAAAGTTTTGACGCGAACAACTTGGGCAGGCAATGAAGTTGATTCCACGGCTACGCAGACGCAGACTCTTGAGGATGTCGTACCCCACTTTAATTTCCTGAACCGGATCCGCCGCCAGGGAAACCCGGATGGTGTCACCAATGCCATCCATCAGCAGCATACCCAGGCCAATCGCGGATTTTACCGTTCCTGAGCGGAAGCCACCGGCCTCGGTAATCCCCAGGTGCAGCGGCTGGTCGATCTGGGATGCAATTTTGCGGTAAGCCGCCACGGTCATAAACACTTCCGAGGCTTTCAGGCTCACTTTGTAATTCTGGAAATCGTGCCGGTCGAGGATATCGATATGGCGCATGGCCGACTCGACCAGGGCGTCCGGCGTCGGTTCACCATATTTTTTCTGGAGGTCTTTCTCCAGGGAACCGGCATTCACACCGATCCGGATCGGAATATTTTTGTCCCGAGCGGCACTGATCACAGCGCTGACACGGTCTTCACGACCAATGTTGCCGGGGTTAATCCGCAGGCAGTCAACACCAAGCTCCGCCACCCGGAGTGCGATCCGGTAGTCGAAATGAATGTCAGCTACGAGAGGAACCGAGACCTGGGAGCGAATCTGCCCGAACGCGTCGGCCGCCTCCATCGTCGGTACTGATACCCTCACGATATCAGCCCCTGCATCCTGAATGGCCCGAATCTGGTTTACGGTAGCCTCTACGTCACAGGTGTTGGTGTTGGTCATGCTCTGCACCGCGATGGGCGCATCCCCGCCGACCGGTACATTGCCCACCATGATTTGACGCGACACGCGCCGCTTGATCGGAGATTCCTGTTTCATATTTGGCTAACCAGAAAGGCTCTCTAGGTCGTAATGTGAATGGGCTTACTGAAGCGTAAGCTGTACCCGGTTGTTAACTACCCGGTAGCTGGACAGGTCGACAGATTCGCCCTCAAACGTAAGGGTTCCAAGTGCATCCACCGCACCAACGACCACTTTCAGTGGCGGCTCGCCGGTTACATCAAAACTCCCACCAGCACGTCGCAGGGATGATACCAGCGTTTTGCCGTTGGCATCAGTCACGGATACCCAGCAATCGGCAACAAAGGTCGCCTGCAGCCTGCCCGGTGTAGCCATTACTGCGGGTTCATCCGCCACAGGGGGCTCTGCCACCGGTTCAAAACCATCAGCGCTATTTGCGACCGCGTCATTCTGAGAGCCCTGCTCCGCTGCCACTTCTTCAGTCGCAGCGTCACCATCTTCGCCGCCAGCGCTCGCGCGCTCTTCAACGATTTCTTGCTCACCAGCGCCGTCGTCAACTGCAGGCCGCGCCGCCTCATTCATGTCTTGTGACTCATCAACCACAGCATCAGACTGAGGGTTGACTGAAGGCGCGACGGAGACAGCACTTTCCTGACCCTCAGCGTCAATACGGTCTGGGCTGCTTGCAGGCTCTGACACTGGGGCTGCAGTCTGCACCGACTCACCTTCCGACTGGAAGTTGGGGAGTACCAGGCGGTAACCCATATACCCCACAAGCCCTAAGACCAGCAGGACAAACACTCCCCGGGCGATGCGTTTTTTCCGACGCTTGCGCTGCTCAATGGTGATCAGCGGGTTTTCCTGTTGGGCCTGAACCTGCTGTTGCCGCATGGGCTCCAGTTCCTGGTCAAGCAGACCTATCAGCTCTCCGGGATCCAAACCAACCTGGGTGGCGTACGTTCGCACGTAGCCCTTCAGGAACAGTTCGCTTCCAATCTGCTCGTAGTTGCCATTCTCGATGGCATGAATGACCGAGGATCTTAAATGCTGGGCCTTGGCCACATCGGCCACAGCCAGCCCTTTACTTTCACGGGCGGACCGGAGCCGGCCACCAACAAGTCCGACAGGGCTCTGCTGAACGCTCTCTTCACTGGACATCTGAAATCAGCACCTTATACCGTTTATATTCTTCTGACTCCGGATATTCATTCCTGAGCAATAGCGCCAGGCTGGACTCCCTGTCCCGATCGTTGTAATGCCTTGCGATACGAATTCCGGTTAACAGACTTTCCGGAGAATGCCGCATATTGGGGTTTCGTTGCATGACAGAGGTCAACCGGCTGTAATAGCGGGCGGCCTCTTCAAATTCGTCCTGCTCGACCAGCACCCGGGAAAGGGCCAGCAGAGACTGCACTTCTCCCCGGCTCAGGTCGACGGATCGCAGGTAGGCTGACTCAGCTGCCTCGATGTTGCCCAGCCGTTCTTCGGTCATACCCAGATTGAAATAAACGGACGCCCGCTCGGGGTATCCCGAATCCTGGGAGGCCCGTTGGAATTGGACCTTGGCATCGGTGAAGCGATCTTGACCAAACAGGAAGGCACCGTAAAACACCCGGCCACGGGTGTAATCCGGTTTGGATTTCAAGGCGCGCTGGAACGAGGCGTCAGCCAGGCCCATATCCCCCTGGGATTGCTGAATCAGCCCCAGAACCGCGTTGGCCTCGGCGCTGTCATTGTCCAGCTCCAATGCACGGTCCAGGTGAACCCTGGCACGTTCAACATTGCCCTGACCAAGGTAAGCGGTGGCAAGTTCGATATAGCTTCGAATGGCTTTGTCACGATCGGCTTCGCGCGCGAACCGACTGTCAGTCGTCGTAACACATCCGGCAAGCAATGCGACAAACACCGCTCCCACAACCAGACGTCCCATTACTCCACTGAATCTTGCCACCAATGAAAATCCTTATAACGCGTGAATGTGGGCCGCGCTGACTCACCCTAGGGCGATATCTGCTGCACCTGAATGTATCGCTGACTGCGTCGAGTGCGATCCTCGACACGACCAACCAGCTGACCACATGCGGCATCAATGTCATCACCCCGGGTCGTCCGGATGGTTGTTACATAACCCGCCTCATTCAGAATGGTCTGAAACCTGCGGGTCGCAGTCAGCTTCGGCCGCCGGAAATCACTTTCCGGGAATGGATTGAAAGGTATCAGGTTAATTTTGCAAGGCAAGCCTTTCAACAACTTACTCAGTTCCCGAGCATGTTCGGGCTGGTCATTGACGCCTTCGATAACCGTGTATTCAATGGTTGCCTTACGCTTGTCTGGCAGCCTGGACAGATAGCGCTTGGTCGCCGCCAGCAACTCCGCTATCGGGTACTTTTTATTTAACGGTACCAACTGGTTACGAAGTTCATCATTGGGCGCATGCAATGAAATGGCCAGTGAAACATCGGTAACCTCACCCAACTGGTCAAGTGCCGGAACCACGCCAGAGGTGCTCAGGGTCACCCGACGCTTGGACAGACCATAAGCCAGGTCTTCCATCATCAGGTTCATGGCATCGACCACGTTATCGAAGTTGAGCAGCGGCTCCCCCATTCCCATCATCACGACATTGGTGATGGGGCGGTCAGCGCCAGGCTCGAACGGCATGAATGCCTTACGGGCTACCCACACCTGACCAATGATCTCCGCAGCGGTCAGGTTACGGTTAAACCCACGTTTGCCCGTGGAGCAGAAGGTGCAATCCAGACTGCAACCAATCTGCGAGGACACACACAAGGTCCCGCGTTCACCATCAGGGATGAGCACAGTTTCGACGCTGTTCCCGTTGTCCATGCGCATCACCCACTTGCGGGTGCCGTCTTTCGAGGTCTCATCAAAGATCACTTCAGGGCCGCGGATTTCAGCCACTTCTTTCAGCTTTTCCCGCAGCGCCATACTGACGTTGGTCATTTGATCGAAGTCATCGACCCCACGCTGATGCATCCATTGCAATAACTGGGTTGCACGGAAACGCTTTTCACCCAGGGATTCAAAGAAGGCTTCGAGCTTTGCCTTCGGCAACCCGAGAAGGTTGGTTTTTTCAGTGGGTGATGTCATGGGATAACCTCAATCAGATAACCAACAGAGGGCGAATGGCAACGCCATCGCCCCTGCACAACAGAAATCAACCGCGTGGGCAGATTTCATTGTCGTTGAAGAAATACGCAACTTCACGCTCAGCGGAAGCAGCAGAGTCGGAGCCGTGAACCGCGTTGGCGTCGATGGAATCCGCGAAGTCAGCACGGATAGTGCCAGCAGCGGCTTCTTTCGGGTTGGTTGCGCCCATCAGGTCACGGTTCTTCAGGATGGCGCCTTCGCCTTCCAGAACCTGAACAACAACAGGACCAGAAGTCATGAAAGCAACCAGGTCAGCAAAGAACGGGCGCTCTTTGTGCTCAGCGTAAAAGCCTTCGGCTTCTTCCTGGGTCAGGTGCTTCATTTTGGCAGCAACAATGCTCAGGCCGGCCTTCTCGAAACGGCTGTAGATTTCACCGATAACGTTCTTGGCAACCGCATCAGGCTTAACGATAGAGAGCGTGCGCTCGATAGACATGGTTTGTCTCCAGTTTAATATTCAGGGTGGAAATTCCGGGTTGGATTATACGCAGTCCGGGGCCCACTGCCTACCGGACTGAACGAAGACGGGTCACGACGTCCACCACCTGGGAGGCCGCAAACTCGACTTCTTCTTCCGTGGTGAAGCGACCCATCGAAAACCTGAGGGCGCGATGGGCCTGTTCATCACTGAGGCCGATACCACGCAGCACATAGGACGGCTCCAGCGTAGCCGACGCACACGCTGAACCCGAGGAAACCGCAAGATCCCTCAAGCCGAGCATCAGCGATTCCGCTTCAACACCGTCAAATGACAGATTCATAATACCTGGGGCGCAGGCATCCGGGCTCCCATTCAGGCTGACACCTTCAGCCTTCATAACGGCTGAGATGAATTGTTGACGCAATCCGCTGAGGCGTGCGACCTCTTCTTGGAGCTGCTCTCCAGCGATTTCAAACGCCTTCCCCATACCTACAATCTGGTGGGTAGGAAGCGTACCCGAGCGCATTCCACGCTCATGACCACCGCCGTGCATCTGCGGCGAGATCCGGACCTCGGGCGAGCGGCGAACGTAAAGCGCACCAATCCCTTTGGGGCCATATACCTTATGGCCTGAAAGCGACATCAGGTCCACCCGAAGGCTCGCCACATTCACCGGAATCTTGCCGGCCGCTTGGGCAGCATCCACATGAAACAGCACCCCCCGCTCACGCAGTAACGCACCGATAGGCGCCACATCGGTGATGGTTCCGAGCTCATTGTTGACCAGCATCAGGCTGACCAGGACGGTATTGTCCTTCAATGCAGCTGCGACCTGTTCCACTGAAACCTTGCCTTCGGCGTCTGGATCGAGCCAGGTGACCTCGGCCCCCTCCTGCTCCAGCCACTTACAGGTATCAAGCACCGCCTTATGCTCGATTTTGGACGTGATCACATGGGGGTTGTCGTGGCCGTGGACTGCGCCCAGAATGGCCAGGTTGTCCGCCTCGGTTGCTCCCGAAGTCCACACGATCTCCCGCGGATCAGCACCAATCAGCTCTGCCACCTGACGGCGCCCGTTCTCTACCGCCGCTTCAGCTTGCCAGCCATAGACATGGGAGCGAGAAGCGGGGTTACCGAACACGCCATCCAGAGTCAGGTGACGAGACATTTCTTCAGCAACGGCACCGTCTACGGGCGTCGTTGCCGCATAATCCATATACACTGGTTTTTTCATAGCATTGAATTGCGAATGGTCAGGCCGGCGCTTGTTCTGAGAGACGCTCGGTATTAATGGTTTCCGATTCAAGTTCCTGCTGCTTGTCCTGCCTTGCCGCAACCGCCTGAATTTCGCGTTTGGCAACCAGGTCAGCAAGACTGATTCCACTCAGGAAATGATGAATCTGCTGGCTGAGGTCAGACCAGAGATGATGGGTCAGGCATTTCTCCCCTTTCTGGCAATCCCCCTTGTTCCCACAACGCGTGGTATCGAGGGACTCGTTCACTGCATCCACGACCTCAGAAATGAAAATCTCTTCCGCGCCACGGCTCAGACGATACCCTCCCCCCGGCCCTCGCACACTGGCAACCAACTGGTGCCGGCGCAGGCGGGAGAAGAGCTGCTCCAGATAAGACAGTGATATTTCCTGGCGAACAGAGATATCAGCGAGACTCACGGGACCGTCACTGCCATGAAGCGCCAGATCAAGCATGGCAGTTACCGCATACCGGCCTTTTGTGGTCAGTCGCATAGAGACAAGCCCTGACTATCGGAGTGTGGAAAATTCACGGTTTTTGAGTATGAATTGACCTACTAATTCAGTCAAGTATTCACGCCCGCCCGCTCTCGCTGTCGCCAACGTCGTCCCGCACGCAATCAAAGTCTTTGTCGTCCAGCGGGGGGAGCTCACCATTTCGGTATTCACTATCAAGCTTGTGCAAGGCTTTGCACATGTTTTCGATCCGCTCGTCAACGGCGTGCATATGATCAAGCAGGCTTCGCACTGCCCTGGCTACCGGGTCAGGCATCTCATCGGTCACTCCGTAGGCATCAAAGCCCATGCGCTCTTCCATCTCACGGCGACGGGCATCGTCTTCACTCACACTCTTGACGATCACCCGCCCGGGAATCCCAACGACCGTTGCACCTTCCGGAACGGCCTTGGTGACTACTGAGTTTGAACCCACCTTGGCGCCATCACCCACCTCAAACGGCCCAAGAATTTTGGCGCCCGCACCGACAACAACACCGTTGCCGAGGGTTGGGTGGCGCTTTCCCTTGTTCCAGCTGGTACCACCAAGGGTTACCCCCTGATAAAGCGTGACATCATCGCCAATAACGGTGGTTTCACCAATCACCACCCCCATCCCATGATCGATAAAGAAACGGCGACCGATGGTGGCACCGGGGTGGATCTCAATACCCGTCAGCCAGCGGGAGATGGTGGAAATCGTACGGGCAAGCCACTTCAACCCCAGATTCCACAGCCAGTGGGCCAGACGGTGCAACAGCAATGCGTGAAGGCCGGGGTAGTTCGTCAGCACCTCAAAGGTGTTGCGTGCGGCCGGATCACGATGAAATACACTGCGGATATCTTCTTTCAACCGATCAAACATGGTTCTGATCCTGACTGTGCTGAGTTTCCTCGCCGGAGCGGCTCTCCTGCTCGGCGGCCCCTGTTTTCGCCGATTTCTGGACAGCCGACAAAACACCTCGAAGGATATTCAGCTCCATCTGATCCATCTGGGCGCGCTGAAACAGCCGCCGCAGCCGGGTCATCAGCTGACGGGGATTTTCCCGACGGTGGAACGCAATGGCTTCGAGGGTGTCCTCCAGATGGCCGAAAAAGCCTTCAACTTCTTCGACCGTTCCCAGGGGCACATCCCAACCTTCATCCAAAGGCGAGGTCATGGCTCCTAGGTATGGGCGGCTTTCCTTTTCTTCAAGCCCCCGCAGATAGTGCATCCGCAGCTCATAGCACACCACCTGAACCGCCATCGCCAGGTTGAGCGAACTGTAATCGGGATTTGACGGAATATGGATATGGTAGTGGCAACGCTGGAGCTCTTCATTGCTCAAGCCATTGCTTTCACGACCGAACACCAACGCAACCGTCCCCTTGGCTGCATGCTCAGCCGCTGTTTCCACGGCCTGATGAGGGGGAATAACCGGCCAGGGAACCTTTCGCCCCCGGGCACTGGTTCCCATAACGAGCACACAATCACTGAGAGCTTCATCCAGAGTATTCACCACCCGAGCGTTATCGAGCACATCACTGGCGCCGGAGGAACGTGCATAGGAAGCCTCATCCGGGAACGACGATGGGTTCACGAGCCAAAGATTAGCCAACCCCATGTTTTTCATAGCACGAGCAACAGCACCAATGTTACCGGAGTGCGTCGTTTCCACCAGGACGATACGGATCTGGTCGTAATTGGACTGTGAGGCTTCACCCGGTAGTGCTGGCTTTAGCATGATGACAGATTCTCTCGTGGTTAGCGGAATTTGCGGGAATGATACCAGATCACGAGCCCTGACCGCCTGTTCGCATAAGCCGAAAAGCCATCACAAATGGTCGCAACCTATCCGTGACATTGCTGAGTCAAAAAACGTACAAGGAATATAAGGGTTTTGGTATCATACGCGACCTTCCATACAGCCAGGTAATAGACAGTCTGATGCAACCAGCAATTAAAATGGCCCTGCGTATTGCGCGCCAGGGTTCCGACTATCTTAAAGCGCACTTCGAACGACAGGATCCTGCCGAGAATGATGCTGCCGAGCGCAGCGGGCAGCTCGATCGCGTTGCTCAGTCCATTTACGACAATTTTTCCGAGCAACTGGAGAAGGCCTACAAAGATCACGCCATTGCCCCTATCGGTGAGGCCGATGCGGGTGGCGCAGACAAGTCCTGGCACATTTTCCCAATCCTTGGCCGCGAAAATTTCCTGCGTAACGTTCCGGATTTTGCCTTGGCGCTGGTGCAGAAAAAGGCGAACCGCACCGAGAACCTGCTGCTGGTTAACCCGGTCAGCGGCGAGGAATATACCGCCAGCCGAGGCCAGGGTGCCACCCTCAACAGTCGTCGGGTTCGGGCGAGCAACGCCCGTCAGCTTGCGAACGCAGACCTGGTGACCAATGCTCTGGCGCAAGCCAAGAAGCAGGATCCTCTGATCTGGGGCGAACTTGCCGCAAACCTTGCACAACAGTGTGGCAACCTGCGCACTAGCGGCTGCACCTCACTGGATCTTGCTCGAGTGGCTGCCGGACGCCTTGATGCCGCCGTTATCGTTCGGCCACAGGCTGAAGATCTCGCCATTGGCCTGGTTCTGGCATTGGAGTCCGGTGCGCTGGCAGGTGATTTCGCCGGCAACCCGTCTGCCAATACTGACCGGCAACTTGTGGTTGCCAACCCGAAACTGTTCAAAGAAGTCCTGAAGTCACTGCAGCCGTTCCGCGGCCGCCTGCCGGGATAATCCAGCTCCGACGCCCCCACCCATCCGGCGGGGGCACATTCTGAGGAGCATAAAAAAAGCCGCGACACAGATCGCGGCTTTTTTGTTTAAGGCAAAGCCTCACATCCGATTCAACCACTCGGGTGGCTGCTCTTCTTCCTCGCCACCATTACCTTCTTTCGGCGGCAACACCATATCCTCTCGGGTAACACCGAGACCGACCAACAGGTTGGCCGAAACGTAGATGGAAGAATAGGTACCAACAACCACACCGATAATCAGTGCCAGGGCGAAATTGTTGATCGCCTCGCCACCCAGGAAATACAGCGCCAGCAACACCACCAAGGTTGTACCGGAGGTATTGATGGTCCGAGCGATGGTCTGGTGAATGGACTCGTTGATAATCTCTTCGGCATCCCCCACCCTCATCTTCCGGAAGTTCTCCCGGATCCGGTCGGCAACAACGATGGTATCGTTCAGCGAGTAACCGATAACCGCCAGCAATGCCGCCAGCACACTCAGGTCGAAGGTCCACTGGAACAGGGCAAACACGCCCAGGATAATGATGACGTCGTGTGCCAACGGTACCACTGACGCAATACCGAATTTGAACTGGAAGCGCATCCCAACGTAGATCAGCACGACCGCCAGGGCGATCAGCAACCCGAGGCCACTGTCTTCCTTAAGCTCATCACCCACCTGGGAGCCAACATACTCGGAACTCACCAGCTCAAGCTGATCGCCGTTGGCTTTCAGAGCCTGGGTGACGTTCTCTGCCAGCTTGTCATCATCAGCCTGAGCCATACGAACCAGAACGAGGTTGTCGGAGCCAAAGTTCTGTACGACAAACTGCTCATACCCAGCGTCAGCCAGGGTGTTCCTGACATTATCCAGTGACGGCGCTTCCTGGTACTCCAGCTCCACCGATGTTCCGCCGGTGAAATCCAGACCCAAGTTCAGACCACGGGTTGCCAGCATCACAATGGAAGCAATCACGAGGGCGATAGAAAGTACGGAAGCAGCCTTCCGCAGCCCCATGAAATCAAACGGTTTATTGGTGGAATCAGACATTGGCGAGCTTCCCTCCGATCGACAGTTTCTCGACCTTACGGCCGCCATACACCAGATTCACAATGCCCCGGCTAACCATAAGTCCCGTGAACATGGAGGTCACGATACCGAGGCACAGGGTAACTGCGAAGCCTTTAACCGGCCCGGAGCCCATTGCAAACAGGATAACCGCCACCAGCAAGGTCGTGATGTTGGCATCGAAGATCGACACGAACGCACGGGAATAACCGGCATTGATGGCCGACTGTGGCGGCACCCCGGATTTAAGCTCTTCACGTATCCGCTCAAAAATCAGCACGTTGGCATCCACCGCCATACCAACCGTCAGTACGATACCCGCAATACCCGGCAGCGTCAGTGTCGCTGACAGAATCGACATACAAGCGATCAGCAACATCAGGTTCAAGGTCAGCGCCACGTTGGCGATCAGGCCAAAGCCACGGTAGTAGACCAGCATGTAGACCAGAACCAGGGCAAAGCCGAGGATGATTGAGTTCAGGCCCGCATCGATATTCTGCTGACCCAGGCTGGGACCAATCGTACGTTCCTGCACAAAATACATCGGCGCCGCCAGCGAGCCGGCCCGCAGCAACAGCGCAAGCTCAGAGGCCTCTGGAATAGAGTCCAGACCGGTAATCCGGAAGCTGGCACCCAGTGCTGACTGGATGGTCGCCAGACTGATAACGCCCCGCTCTTCAACGCGGCGCTCCACAGTCTGACTCACACCATCGACCATGCGCTCTTCGGTTTTGGTCTTATACTCAATAAACACTACGGCCATCCGACGCTTGATGGCATTGCGGGTAGCCCGGTTCATCAGGTCACCGCCAACGGCGTCCATGGTGATATTGACCTGAGGACGACCGTTTTCGTCAAACGCCTGCTGGGCATTCGACACATTGTTACCGGTCACAATGATGTCCCGCTCCAACTGCGCTGAGCGGTTCGGGTCATCACGGAAAGTATACGTTTCGGTGGTCCCCGTGGCCGCGTCTGGACGGGCCTCAAGGCGGAACTCAAGGTTGGCCGTGGCACCAAGAACACGCTTGGCTTGAGCAGTATCCTGCACACCCGGCAGTTCAACGATGATACGGTCAGAACCCTGACGCTGAACCAGCGGCTCGGCAACACCCAGTTCGTTCACCCGGTTACGGATGGTGGTCAGGTTCTGCTCCAGGGCATATTCCTGAATCTGCTTGACCTCAGCCTCAGACAGGGTCAACGCGAGTTCCAGCTGGTCGTCAGTCGTGCGCTCATCCAGCAGGAATTGAATGTACTGACGTTTGATCAAGTCAAACGCTTCGCTGCGGGACTCCTCATCCCGGAACGTAAGCAGGATTTCCCGGTCGCCGCTGACGTCACCACCGCGATAGCGGATACGCTCGTCACGCAGTTCCCGTTTGATCTGGCCGGACAAGGCATCCAGCTTTTGCGCCAGCGCGGTTTCCATGTCCACTTCCAGCAGGAAGTGGACACCACCACGCAGGTCAAGACCCAGCTTCATGGGACCCGCCCCAACACTACGCAGCCAATCCGGGGTGGAAGGCGCCATATTCAGGGCAACCAGATAGCTGTCGCTCAATGCGCCCTGAACCAGCCGGCTCGCCCGCAACTGGTCGTCACTGTTGTTCAGACGGATCAGGCCATTGCGGTCGTCCAGACTACTGGACTTCACCGCAATCCCCGCATTTTCCAATGCGGACGTTGCCCGATCCAGAACACGCTGATCGACCTCGGTACTACTACGAGCACCTGTGATTTGTACTGCAAAATCATCTGGGTAGAGATTTGGCAGCGCGTAGATGAACCCGATCACCAATGCAAACAGGATGACCAGGTTTTTCCAGAGCGGGTACTTGTTGAGCATGGGGTCCCTAGTATCGAAAGTATCGAAAAATTTCGAATGTATTGAAGGTTACCGGTAGCGCTGAGCAAGCTCAGCGCGGCCAATCAGATATCCTTCAGAGTGCCCTTGGGCAGCGCAGTCGCTACCGCTACTTTCTGGACCTTGATCTCTACATTGTCAGCGATTTCTACCACGATGAAGTCATCGCTTACCTTGGTGATTTTTCCTGCCACACCACCGGAGGTCACGATTTCGTCGCCTTTGTTCAGGCCAGACATCAGCGCCTTATGCTCTTTTGCACGCTTGGACTGGGGGCGCCAGATCAACAGATAGAAGATCAGGATAAAGCCGGCAAAAAAGATAATCTGGCCGATGGCGCCCATCTGACCGGGTGCGGCTTCCTGTGCCATTGCCACGCCAGGAAGTGCAGCAACCAGTGCGGCCGCCAGAAGTTTCATTGCTTTCATTCCTAATCTCCGTTTTTCAAAAGGTGTCGGACTCAAGGTGTGGGCGCGATCACTGTTCTTCAAGTGGCGGCACCGTCTCGCCCCGACGTGCGTAGAAGTCTTCAACAAAGTCGGACAATTTACCTGCTTCAATAGCCCCGCGCAAACCGCTCATCACATTCTGGTAATAGCGAAGGTTATGAATGGTATTGAGTTGCGAGCCCAGCATTTCTCCACACTTATCGAGATGATGCAGATAACTTCTCGAAAAATTCTGGCAGGTGTAGCAGTCGCATTGATCATCCAGCGGCGATGTGTCGTGGCGATTACGGGCATTGCGAATCTTCACGATACCGGTCGAGGTAAAGAGGTAGCCATTACGGGCATTCCGTGTCGGCATCACACAATCGAACATATCGACGCCCCGACGTACCGCTTCCACAATATCCTCCGGACGGCCGACGCCCATCAGATAACGGGGCTTGTCCTCCGGCATTTTCGGCGGCAGGTGATCAAGGATACGAATCATGTCTTCTTTGGGCTCGCCCACCGAGAGGCCGCCAATGGCATAGCCATCAAAGCCGATAGCCGTCAGCCCTTCCAGGGAACGGTCACGAAGCTCCGGATACATGCCACCCTGAATGATCCCGAACAACGCTGCAGGGTTATCACCATGAGCGTCCCGGCTCCGCGCCGCCCAACGCAGCGACAACTCCATGGAGGCTTCCGCCTGCTTGTGGGTCGCAGGGTATGGCGTGCACTCATCAAAAATCATCACAATATCGGAACCCAGGTCCCGCTGTACCTGCATCGCGATTTCAGGATTCAGTTCCACCGGGGAGCCATCAACCGGCGAACGAAACTTTACGCCCTGCTCGGTGATCTTGCGCATCTCACCCAGGCTGAACACCTGGAAACCACCGGAATCGGTCAGAATCGGGCCCTGCCACTGGGTAAAATCATGCAGGTCCCCATGGGCCTTGATAACCTCAGTGCCCGGTCGCAGCATCAGGTGAAAGGTGTTGCCCAGAATAATGTGAGCACCGATCTGCTCGATATCACGGGGTAACATGCCCTTGACGGTGCCATAGGTTCCCACCGGCATAAACGCTGGGGTTTCAACCACACCCCGGGGAAAGGTCAAACGTCCACGACGCGCCTTGCCGTCTTCCCCGAGTTTTTCAAAAGACATAAAGCTCACGAGCGATCTCCCGTTTGAGATGGGCCGGCCAAGGCTCCGAGACTGGGCTCCTGCCCGGTAATAAACATCGCATCACCATAACTGAAGAAACGATAGCGCTGCTGCACAGCGTCATGATAGGCCGACATCACGTGTTCATAACCGGCAAAAGCACTGACCAGCATAATCAGTGTGGATTCCGGCAAGTGAAAATTGGTGACCATGGCATCCACGGTCTGGAAGCGATAACCGGGATGAATAAATATATCGGTTTCACCCTGAAATGACCGCAGCTTGCCACCGCGACTGGCAGACTCCAGAGAGCGAACAGACGTGGTACCAACCGCAATGACCCGACCGCCCTGCTCTCTTGTCCGGCGTACGGCCTCGACCGTTTCCTCCGGAACCTGGGCAATTTCGGTGTGCATGACATGATCTTCGATCCGCTCCACCCGGACCGGCTGGAAGGTGCCGGCACCGACGTGAAGGGTGACAAATGCGGTGTTAACGCCCTGCTCCTGCAAGCTGGCTATCATTGCCTTATCAAAATGCAGACCCGCGGTTGGCGCAGCAACAGCCCCGGCCTGCTCCGCGTAGACCGTCTGGTAACGCTCCCGATCAGCTTCCTCATCAGGGCGGTCCACGTAGGGCGGCAGCGGCATATGACCAGTACGCTCCAGCACGTCCAGAACCGGTTCAACAGCTTCACACCGGAGGAGGAACAGGGCGTCCTGCCGCTCCTTCATCCGAAACACCGTACCGTCTTCGACAATAATGGCCTGCCCGGGCTTTGGCGCCTTTGAGGCTCGAACATGGGCAAGGAGCTCATGCTCATCCAGCACCCGCTCAACCAGAATTTCTACCTGGCCGCCGGTTTCTTTTTTTCCAAACAACCGGGCAGGAATGACTCGTGTGTTGTTGAACACAAGCAGGTCGCCGGGCTGCAGGAACGTGGGAAGGTCGGTAAAACCACGATGACCAATAGCACCACTGAGGCCATCAAGAGTCAGCAGACGTGATGCGCTGCGCTCTGGAAGCGGGTAGCGGGCGATCAGTTCATCCGGTAAATCAAAGTGAAAATCGGAGACATTCATGGGGAGGACTATTCAAGGGTTCCGCGGGACGCGGCTGAATTCTGATCCGGGGCGGACATTGCAGGTCCCGGCGTGACTTTCTGGCCACATCTCACGACCTCACGTCCCGGCATAACGATCTACGAATAAGTGGTACCAGCGGGCGGACTCGAACCGCCAAGCCCGTGAAGGCGGGGGATTTTGAATCCCCTGTGTCTACCAATTTCACCACGCTGGCATCGGAGAGACTGCGAATTATACTCACGCGAACTCTGAAATCAACAACCTGTGTTGATGTCCGCGCATTTTAATTCGCAATTCCTTAAAGACGGTCAAACAGGCTCAACTGGGAAACCTGTGCAAATGACTGCTGGGCCGCCTGCAGGACAAAGCTCTGGAAGCTCAGCGTACTGATGGCCTCGGCATAGTCCACATCCTGCAGTTGAGAGCGAATATCCTTGCTGTACAAGGATGAATCCTCCAGGAAGTCTGACGTTGTCTCCACGGCATTCATCCGCCCACCAAGCTCGGTCTGGGTCAGGAGGATGCTGTCCTGGATGTTGTCGAGATTGATCAGGGAATCGGCGATCAGGTCATAGTAAGCCTGCTGGCCACTGCCAACATTGACCGCAGCCACGCCAACACCCCCCACGATGCTGAGGTCTTCAAACTTACCACCACCCACCGTCAGGTCGCCCGTCCAAGTGGTCACCGCTGGGGTAACACTCTCATCGGCGCCAGAAATGCGCAAATCCTGGCCCTGCCCGGTGATCACCAGCTGGTTCCCGTTGAGCTCTGAGCTGACCCCGGCATTTTTCAGTTCGATGTTGGCATTGATTGCCGCATCAAGATCAGCAACGGTGTCGCCAGCGGTGAACGGCCCAAGGGCGACACCGTTGATGTACATAACGTCACCGGTATTCGGGACAAAGCCGGTGGTCCCGTCTATGGTCGCCTGAGCCGGCGTCAGCGGCTGGTTTTCCAGGCCATAGATCAGCTTTTCAATACTGGTAAACATGGACTGTCTGCCTGACGTTTTAATGTCGAAGGTATCCCCCAGCTGAGCGCCAGTGATTTCAAACTGGATGCCTTCAAACACGATGCTGTCGCCACTGCTGTACGGCCCCGTGGCAAGCACGGTTTTCGGCTCCGGCTCGCTTTTGGCCACCACTTCATAGTTAAGCCCACCCAAACCATCGTCCTGGAATCGCACGATCAGGTCATCGCCACTCAGGGAATCAACGAAACCGTCATAGGCCTCTTGATCCAGGACCATGCCGGTACTGATCTGGGCACCGGAGGTATTGGTGGCGCTGGCTTCAGCAAAGAACGTGGTATGGGCACTGGGTATATCGACAAAGATCCCCTTGCCGTGGTCGCTGATGGCCAGCCTTACACCCTCGTCAATTTCAAGGAAGCGCTGGCCCTCATCGCCCTGATACACGTAGTGGCCGGAAATGTTCTTGCCGAAGGCCGGGGTGTCCCCCTGAAAGCCACTAAAGATGTATTCACCGGAAGCGTCCCGGGTATTCGCCAGGTTGCCCAGCTGATCAAGCCGCTGCCTGAGTTCAGAGGCAATCGAGTCACGGTCCTTGTCAGACAGGGTGGCATTCCCCGCCTGGACCGTCAGCTCACGTATCCGCTGAACCACATCCACCATGCCGGTCAGTGCGCCCTCCTCCTGGTTGAGGCGGTTCTCCGCCAATCCGGCGTTGCGCTGGTATTGCTCAATACGAGCCACCTCCTGGTCCAGCTTTAGAATCCGTGCGGCCGCAACCGGGTCGTCAGAAGCTCGGTTGACCTTCTTACCCGTGGAAATCTGCTCTTCGGTTTTCTGCAGGTTAGCGTTAAGGCTCTGGAGCCGGCTAATCCCGTTGGAAAACATCTGCTGGGTCGAAATCCTGATCATAACGAAGTTCCTCGAACACCTTACCTGAAGGTCGACAACAGCGTGTCGAACAGGCTTTGGGCCACACTCATCACCTGTGCAGAAGCATTGTAAGCCGCCTGGTACTGGATCAGGCGGCCGGCCTCTTCATCCAGGTTCACCCCGGACACCGACTCTCGCTGGGCAACAGACTGCTCCAGGAGCGTCTGACTGGCATCCAGGTCAAGCTGGCTCTGGCGGGTCTGGACGCCGACATTCTCGACCAGCCCGGCATAACCCTCAGTGAAATTCTGTGTACCACCGTTCATGGTGTTGGCAGTTTCCAGCGCCGCCATGAACTCGGCATTGCGGTTATCGGACACACCATCGGTGTTGTAGTTGATGTAGAAACTGTCCCCCGGCTGCGGATTGCCACTGATCTCGAACTGGAACCCGCGGTAGTTGGGATCGGTCGGATCTTCACTGAACAGTTTGTTGGCAATGCCCGGCTGATAGACATTTTGGGGTGGCACCGCCGAAGCGTCACCCGCCACCAGGACGTTGGTCGGGTCATTGGCATCCAGGATGTCGTACACCAGCGTGCCACCATCGTCACGGAACCGGATTTCCATCGGTGGGCTCAGTTCCCCCCGGGCCTGAAATTCCGGCAACAGGCTGTTCGACAGCGGGTTGCGGACATTCAACATCTCACCCTGGCTGATGGCCGCATCGCCACCGTTACCGATGTCCGACTCAGCCCTCACCGGGCTGGCGAACGCCAGGTCTTCCTCACGGTCCACCACCAGACCGATATCTCCGGCCGCCCGGTGAGTGGGCTGGATCAGGAAGCTGTCCCCGGCACTGAACGTGCCACTATCGATCTGGATATTAAAACCATCCATGGTGATCTCTGCTGGCAGCGGATCAGGCAGCCGCCCCTGATTCACCACCCGACCGGAGCTGCGATCGATGACGTCGTAATTACGGCCGTCGCCGGTAAACCGAAGCGTCCAGCTGCCAGCAGGCAGCTCACTGGAATCGCCGATCTCCACCCCGATCACTGCATCCTGGGGCTGAGAGTTATTGGCGTTGGCCGTAACCCGGCTTCGCTTCACCGCGTCGGTATTGATGTCCGTGAACATCAGGCCACCCAGCTCACCTTCCAGGTCCATCCCGATTTCGTGCTGATGATTGAGGTTGTCCGCCAGCGCAATCGCCACACGTCCAAGCTCGTCGAACGCCGGATTCAGGGCCTCCGACTCAAAACGCCGCAGGCCGCCAAGACGCCCCCCAGTGATCTGGTTATCGACAACCTCTTCGCGCCCCGCGGTCGTCAGGGTGAATTCAAGGCGTGTCGGGTCTTCTGAGCTGCTCCGCGTACCCAGCTGCGCAATTTCATTGCCAACCACCAGCGCCTGTCCATTAGACAGCAGCACGTTGACTTGCCCACCCTGCGCCGGCACAACCCGCACCGAGACAATCTCGGACAGCTGACGCAGGGCCTCATCCCGTTTGTCCAGCAGCTCATTCGGATCATGACCCTGAGCCAGGCCGGGGGATTCGGAGATCGCCTGGTTCAGGTCAGCAATGGTGCGGATCAGGGTATTGGCATCCTTCACTCCCTGCTGCATCTGGCTTTTTACCGACTCCCGCTGCTGGATAAACTCGGCCTGCAGCGCCTGGAAGCGGTCCACCACGGCCTGGGCTTCGCTCAGCACCAACTGACGCTGGGGCAATGACGCGGGGTCTTCGGCGGCGCTCTGCAAGGCCGCGAACAGATTGCTCATTGCCTCGTTGAGCCCGGTGTTTTCGCCCCCCAGCAGGTTATCCAGGCGGCTCAGCTCCGAGTTCAGCGCCTGCTGTTCCGAGGCAAGCGAGGTATCCGAACGCACCTGCTCCACGAGATATTCGTTCGCCACCCGGCGTATATCCGAGATGTTGACCCCGGTCCCGATCGTGCCCGCACCGGTGCGGCGACCGTCCTGAGTCTCAAACACCACTTCCTGGCGGCTGTACCCCGCGGTGTTGGCGTTCGTAATGTTGTTACCGGTGGTGTTCAATGCAGCCTGATGGCCGAGCACGCCGGTCAGGCCGATGCTGATAAGACCCGCCATAGTGTTTACCCCTCAGTCCCCAGGGAGGCCAGCGGTGTGGCCCCCTGGTCGTTATTCAACTGGTCACCTGCCATGATCCGCAGGATCTTGTTCGCGTAGTTCGGGTCAGTGGCGTAGCCCGCCTGTTGCAGGCGGTGCGCAAACTGTTCCGGGTCGCCGGCAACCGCCAGCACATCCCGGTAGCGAGGGTTGTCACCCAGGAACGCTACGTAGTCGCGGAAGCTGGATTCGAAATCCTCATAACGACGGAAGGCCGCCCGTTCGGTAACACGGACACCGTCACGATATTCCGACGTTGCAATGTTGACGTGTTCGCCAGACCAGCGCTGATCAGCCTTGATTCCAAACAGGTTGAAGCTTGGTTCACCGTCGGGCGCCTCGATCATGTGGCGTCCCCAACCGGTTTCCAGGGCCGCCTGAGCCACCATCAGTTTCGGGTCAATGCCGGTACCGGCTGCCGCCCGTTCCGCCAGCGGCAGGAGCCGCCCGACAAATTCCTCCGGTGAGGTAAAGTCCGCGTGCAGAGCATTGGCCGCAGCCTCCGAACGCCCTTTGGAAATGACTTCGGCGTCCTCAGCAATCTGGGTGACAGCCGCCAGACGCTCAGGCAACTCGCGGGAAAGTGCAGGCAGGCTGCGATCGTAGTCCATGATGCTCAGGCGGCGTTCACCCGTGGGTGCGCTGCCTTCAGATACGCCCGCAACCTGACCACCCAGTTGTCGCACCAGCGCCTCGGACAGCCCCATGCCCTGACCACTCGACATGGTCAGGCTCAGCTGGCTGTCGAACATATCCTGGTAGAACCTGGACTGCTGGCTGTTGAGGTAATTTCCTTCGGAAAACACCTCATTGGCCTGGCGCATGGACTTCAGCATGGCGGACATGAAAATACCCTCAAACTGCCGGGCCACTTGCTCCAGTGCCGCCTGTTTGTCGGTACGCGCCTGGGTCTTGAGCGCATTCAAGCCACTGAATTCGGTGTAGAGCTGAGCCTGCTGCAACCTTGGGTCCTGCATCACGTCACCTATATCACGATCAGTTCAGCCCGGAGCGCACCGGCCTGCTTAAGCGCTTCCAGAACAGCCATTACGTCACCCGGGGCAGCACCCACCTGGTTCACCGCCTGGACAATGTCATTAAGGGTGGTGGCCGGGCCAAACTGGAACATGCGAGCCGGGTCTTCGGTAATGGCAATCTGGGTATTTTCAGTCACCACTGTCTCACCATCAGAAAACGGGTTGGGCTGACTGACCAGGGGGTTTTCTTCAATGGTCACCGTCAGGTTGCCATGGGTAATCGCAGCTGGGCTCACCTTCACGTTCTGGCCCACCACGATGGTGCCGGTACGGCTGTTGATGACCACCTTGGCGGCATCTTCCGCCGGGTCCACTTCCAGGTTCTCGAGGATGGACAGGAAACTGACCCGCTGGGAAGGGTCGCGGGGCGCCCGGACAGACACTGAAGTGGCGTCGTGGGCGTAAGCCATGTCAGGGCCAAGCGTACCGTTGATCACCTCCACCACTCGCCGGGCCGTCGTAAAGTCGGCACGCAGAAGGTTGAAGGTAATGGTGTCACCCTGCTGGAACGAGGAAATGACTTCCCGCTCAATCGTCGCCCCGTTCGGGATGCGGCCAACGCTGGGCACGTTCACAGTAATCCGGGATCCATCGGCGCCAGAGGCGCCAAAGCCGCCAACCACCAGGCTGCCCTGGGCCAAGGCATAGACCTGACCATCAGCGCCTTTAAGTGGCGTCATCAACAAGCTACCACCCCGAAGGCTGTCAGCATTACCAATGGACGACACGGTGATATCCAGCTCTTGTCCCGGCTTGGCAAACGGTGGCAAGGTCGCATGCACCGTGACGGCGGCCACGTTGGCCAGGTTAGGGTTGACGCCTTCCGGAATGGTGACCCCGAACTGGTTCATCATGTTGCGGAAGGTCTGGTTGGTAAACGGGGCCTTGTCTCCGGTGCCATCCAGGCCCACCACAAGACCATAACCAACCAACTGGTTGTTCCTCACGCCCTGAATGCGGGCCAGATCCTTGAGACGGTCAGCCAGTACCGGCCCGGCGGCAATGACCAGGGCCAGCACCATCAGGAAAGACTTCAACACCCTCATAGCGGCCACCATTCACTGTTAAAGAACCGCGCCAACCAGCCCATCTGGTTTGCCTGGTCAAAATCACCCGTGCCCCCGTAGGCAATCCGCGCATCAGCAATCCGGTTGGATGCAACGGTGTTGTCCGGCGTGATGTCCTGGGGGCGAACCATGCCGGTCAGGCGAATGTATTCGTCGCCGTTGGTCAGAGAGATCCATTTTTCACCACGGATTCTCAACACCCCGTTGGGCAGCACGTCGATAACGCTGACGGTGATACTGCCGTCCAGGCTGTTGCTCTGATCGGCTTCGGCAGAGCCGTCAAAATCCCGTTCGTAGTTGGCGCGGGTATTCAGCCCAATGTTGCCGTGCCCAAAGAACACCGGCTCAGGCAACGACAGTTCACTGTCTTTGGAAATGGAGCTTTCCGCGGATTTGCTGGCCTCGGTTGACTCCTGCAGCGTCACCGTCAGGATGTCGCCGACGTTGAGGGCCACGGTATCGCCGTAGAAGTTGTAATTGCGGGCAGACTGGTAGATGGACCCGTTATGGGTATCCTGAGCCGCAAGCGACTGCGCCCGGACCGGCGCATAGGCTGGGTCGTCCGGCACCGGACGCGGCCGGGTAACCGCAGTGCAGCCCTGCAACACCGCCAACGCCACCAGAGCCGCCACCGCAATGGCACCCTTGGGCTGGAACCGGGACAAAGTTGTGGCCTTCATGTCAGTCACCTCGTACGACCCTCGTTATCCGCGTTAGCCGATGTTGTTGGTCACAAACTGGAGCATTTGGTCGGTGGTGGAGACGACTTTGGAGTTCATCTCATAGGCGCGCTGAGTCGTGATCATATTGACCAGCTCTTCCACCACCTCGACGTTGGACGATTCAATGGTTCCCTGCTCGATCGAGCCCAGGCCGTTGATTCCGGCCTCACCCTCGGATGGGTCGCCACTGGCGTTGGTTTCCCGGAACAGGTTATTACCGACCGCCTGCAGACCTTGCGGGTTGATGAAATCCACCAGGGTGATCTGCCCCAGATTCACCGGGCTGGCCTGGTCGTCAACGATGGCCGTGACGGTGCCGTCCTTGCCGATGGTCAGGTTGGTTGCGTTTTCAGGAACCGAAATAGTAGGCTCCAGCGGATACCCGTCGGGGGTCACCACGTCACCGTCCGAGTTCAACTGGAACTGGCCATCACGGGTATAGGCGATGATCCCGTCCGGCATCAGCACCTGGAAAAAGCCCCGCCCGTTCACCGCCATGTCCAGCGGCTGCTCGGTGATCTGCAGGTTGCCCTGGGAAAACTGCTTGGCGGTTCCCACCACACGCACACCGGTACCGAGCTGAAGGCCGGACGGCAATTCAGAGTTTTCGGTATTGAGCCCGCCGGGCTGACGGTTGATCTGGTAAAGCAGATCCTGGAACACCGCCCGATCCCGCTTGAAACCAGTCGTGTTCACGTTCGCCAGGTTGTTGGAGATGGTGGACATGTTGGTGTCCTGGGCGCTCAGTCCGGTCTTGCTGACCCACAATGCTGGATGCATGTTCTACTCCTTGCCGGCCCGGATGGATAAGCGGCCAGAATTTGCCGCTTTACCGTCACCGACGATGATTCGTGATTCGTTATCAGAGGTTCTGCAACAGGCGTGCCGCTGCCTCGGAATTGTCGTTTGCCGTCCGCATGATCTTGATTTGCATCTCGAACTGACGGGATAGCTCCAGGTTGGCAATCATCTCTTCGACAGCATTAACGTTGGAGCTTTCGAGAAAGCCGGTAGCCACCCTCAGCGTCGCATCTGGCGGCTCCACGCCACCGATGGCCTGCCCTGGTTTGCGCCGGATATACCCGTCTTCTCCCTTCTCCAGGGCCTCTTGCGGCGGGTTAACCAGCTTCAGGCGGTCAACAACCACCAGCTGATCGGGAGGGCTGCCTACGGGAACAATGGAAATCGTGCCATCGGCCCCCACTTCCACATTGTCAAAGGGAGGCAGCGCCACCGGGCCGCCATTGCCGAGCACCAGGTCACCGTTGGCATTGCGCAGCAGGCCATTGACGTCGATCTGAAGACTGCCAGAGCGGGAAAACACTTCCTGCCCCTGGGCATTCTGGATACTCAGCCAACCCTCGCCCTCGACGGAAACGTCGAGCTTCCGGCCAGTGTCCATCAGCGAGCCGGCACTCAGGTCGGTCCCCGGGCGCTCGGTCATGGCATAGGCTCTAGTCGGGTAATGCTCGCCAAACACTGGCATGCTGCGGGCCTGGGCAAAGTCCCGCTTGAAGCCTGTGGTGTTGACGTTGGCCAGGTTATTGGCATGGGCACGCTGTGCCAGCATGTTCTGCGTGGCACCGGACATCCCGATGTAGATCGACTTATCCATAACGGAAAACTCCTGCCGGAATTTTGACTGTTAACAGCCTAGATGCAGGAGTCGTGCCACTTAGTCAGACAACGCCATTGATGCAATGCCTTCCCCGCCCACACCCTTACTCGGTGGACGAGGAAACAGAGCGGCGCGAATCAGCGGAGATTGATGATGGTCTGGGTGATGGTGTCCGAGGTTTCGATGGTCTTGGCGTTGGCCTGGTAATTGCGCTGGGCAATGATCAGGTTAACCAACTCCTCCGACAGGTCCACGTTGGACTCTTCCACCGAACTGGCTTTAATGGAGCCGAGGGTACCGGTACCCGGCTGACCAACAATCGGCTGGCCGGACTCGAAGGTTTCCACCCAGGTGGTTTCCCCGACCGGACTCAAACCGTCGGTATTGTTGAAGCTAGCCAGGGCAACCTGCCCCAGCGCCTGGGACTGGCCATTGGTGTAGCGGGCGAACAGAACTCCTTCATCCGACACGTCCAGACCCGAAAGTCGCCCGGTGGTGTAGCCATTCTGGCGCTGATCATTGACCCCGAAGGCGCTGCCGTACTGGGTGGTGTCCGCCAGATTGAGCACGAACGCGGAGCTTGTAGGAGGTTCAGGAATCGGAGTGACCACCGTCGCCCCCGCCGGAGGCGGGCCATCCGCACCATTGGGCGCACCGCTGGGGTCTTTCGGCGTCCAGTCCGCAATGACAATCTCACCGGCAGGGTCACCGTTGACGGTCTGCAGGGTGCCGTCCTGGTCAAACCGGGCCTCGTACGGGCTCAGGTCTGTGCCGCCCACGTACTCCCCATCAATCTGCAGGTAGATGGACCACTGACTTTGTCCGACACCGTTCCCCGGTGCCGGATCCTTGACGTAGAACTGGGTCAACACATGAGGGTTACCCAGGCTGTCGTAGATGGTGGTAGACGTTGCGTGGTTATAGGTTCGCTGATCCAGCGGGTTAAACGAGTTGGTGACCTGCAAGGTCCGGCCATCCCACGCGGTTCCAAAGGTGCCGGTGTCTGAGCTCAGGTCCGTGACGGTACGCTCGGTCTGAAGCCTGACCGTCCCCAACTGCGTCTGCGGTCCAACCGTCGTGGCAGTGTTGGAGTAAGTGGTGGTGATGGTGTTGCCACGGTTATCAACCACACGCAATGCTCCGCCCACAATGGACGCGGATACGGTGCTCGCCGCTGAGTTGTTGATCGCATCAGCCAGCGACGCCAAGTCGGTCACGCCGGTGGTATCAACCGGTATCGATACCCCTTCGAGTTCCAGCTGGAAATCAAAGCCACCCACGGCAATGAACGCATCATCCAGCCCAGTCAGAGTGACTTCGGTGGTTGCAGACGCGCTCACGCCTTCCATCTGACCCAGTATGTCCACCACCTCAGCCGCGGATGACCCGGCAGGAATCTGCACACTCTGGGTAGAGCCGTCGCTGTAGGTCACGGTAACCAGTTCCGCCGGAAACGACGTACCCCCGACTTCCGCCTGCCCCACATCCGCCAACACCGACACCTGGCTTTCCAGCACCTCTTCACGGGAGTCCAGGTTTACGTCGGTTTCCAGACTGGTAGTCCGCCGTGGCGCGAGGTTGGCGGTGTCAATCCGCAGGTCGCCCCGTATGCCGGACAGGTTGCCGTCGTCATCGGCCTGGAAACCCTGAACCCGCATATTCTGGTTGTTGACGACATAGCCATCCACATCAACTCCGAACTGACCCGCCCTGGAATAGCGAATCTCACCGCCATTATTCAGCACGAAGAAACCGTCGCCATTGATCGCCAGGTCAAGCCCGTTGTCGGTGAAGCTGATATTGCCCTGACCAAAGTTCTGGCGGATATCCTGTACTCGCACGCCGTCGCCGATGGGATTGGTACCAGCGCTGAGGAATCCGCTGGCATAAAGGTCGCCGAACTGAGCACGGCTGCTTTTGAAACCAACCGTACTGGCATTGGCGATGTTGTTGCCGGTGACATCCAGATCGACTGATGCAGCCCGTAACCCGCTAAGCCCTGTATTGAAAGCCATGTTACACCTCGTAGTTCAGTCGCTGGATTAGTTGATCTGGTAAACGTCAGACAACCGGATGGATCCCATGTTGGCCAGGTTCAGGGTGATGCTCCCTTCACTGCCCAACGAAACACTGTCAACGTTCGCACTGATCAGCGTTCCAAGCTGTTCGGTACCGCCGCCATAACTGCCCTGGGCGACAATTTCATATTTGCCGGGCGGCAAAGCTTCGCCGTCACTGTCCAGCCCATCCCAGCTGAATGTCTGGTAGCCGGCTTCAACCGCCCCCATATCGATCTGGTGAACCAGCTCACCGGCACTGTTCTTGATGGAAATTGTCAGGCTGGACGTTGCAGACTGAACCGCGACGCTACCGCCAATTTCGCCGCCAGCAACCAGGCGGCTGGCCGTGCCAGGAACCAGTACCGATCGACCAACCATGGCCGACGCCTGCAAGGCCTGGGACGAACGAAATTCGCCCACAAGGTCGCCAATGGAGTTCGATACCCCCTGCATCTCTTCCAACGAGCTGAATTGCGCCAACTGAGAGATGAACTCGCCATTATCCTGAGGCTCCAGAGGGTTCTGATTCTCTAGCTGCGCCAGCATAAGCTCCAGGAACTCATTCTTCCCAAGCTCACTGTTTTTACCGGAAGCGTTGCCTTGCAGCTGGTATTGGCTCAAGACATCGTTGGTTGCGCCGTTAACCGTACTCATGTTCAGGTTCCTCGATCGGTTACTGCTGGCCCAGGGTCAGGATGCGCTGCATCATGGACTTGGCGGTGTTCATCACATCGATATTCATCTGAAAGCTGCGGGACGACGACATCATGTCGGCCATTTCCTCAACCACATTGACGTTGGGATAGAACACATAGCCATCTTCGTTGGCGGCCGGGTGATTAGGCTCGTAGCGCATCTGCAACTCCGCCTCACTCTCAACAACCCCCTCGACCCGGACACCGGCACCGGGACCGCTGGCCCCACCAAAACCCTGCGCCGCCAGCATTTCCTGCTGGATGGCCGCAAACACCGGCTTGCGGGCCCGATAGGTGGTCTCAACACTGGAACTGGCGGTCTCCGCATTCGCAATGTTGGAGGCGGTGGTATTCAACCTCAGCGACTGGGCGTTCATTCCGGAACCGGCAATATCAAAAATGCTTCCCAAGGACATCACTTCTCTCCTGCTTCAATCTGCCACTTCCGGCTTACTCACCCTTGATGGCTTTGGTGAGACCGGTAAATTTGCTGTTCAGGAACTGGAAACTGGCCTGATAGTCCATGGCATTACGCATGAACCGGGCCTGCTCCTGCTGACTGTCTACGGTGTTGCCATCAATGGACGGCTGATCCGGGTTGCGGTACATCAGGTCACCCTCAACACCGCCGGAGGTATCCATATGGCCCTGGTGAGTCCGGGCCATCTGTACACCCTGCATCTCACCCTGGGCCCTGGCCATCATGGCCTGGAAATCCACATCCCGAGCCTTGTAACCGGGGGTATCGGCGTTCGCCAGGTTGTTGGCCAGCACTTCGGCACGCTTCACCCTGGCGTGCAGGGCCTGCTCATGAATGCCTAATGCGTTGCTGAAGTTAATTGCCATACCACCTCCGGAAACCGATCCGTGCGCCGCCAGGGCGCTGTTTCCAGGTCTACAGCAAGAGTGATGCCAGTTACCTTAAAAGCCGCTAATACTGGGCCAGGCAGGCAGTTCAGGGTGTAACAAGGTGGGTTCCGGAGGAAGAAAGGCGGCAATGGGAAGGGATAAGCGGCAAGAGCGTTCCTCCTGCCGCAAAACAACGGTGGAGGTCAGTCAGCCTGCGACGGCCAGCGTTGGACGAAGTGACCGACTTCAGGGCGAGGCACATGCGGCTTGGGATTGCTGACGCTACCGACATACAGGAAGCCGGCGATGGCTTCATCGTCTGACAGGCCAAGTCCGGCATGCACCTGGGGCGCATAGGCCATGGCACCGGTTCGCCACATACCGCCAAAACCCGCCGACTCTAGCGCCAACAGCATATACCCCACACCAGCCGCAGTGGACATCGACTGCTCAATGTCCGGCACCTTGGGGTGTGGTTTGAACGATGTAATAGCGACAATAACCATCGGTGCCCGGTGGGGCATTTTCCGGAATTTTTCCCGCTCTGCATCCGTTTCCCCGGTTTGTGCAAACACGCCACCCAAACGGTCAAGCCCCTCGCCCTCAATCACCAGATAACGCCACGGTCTCAGCAAAGCATGATCCGGGGCCATGGCAGCACACTGCAGGATACGATCAAGAGTCTCCCCTTCCGGGGCCGGTGCCTCCAACCTGGGTTCTGAGGAACGATTCAGGATGGCGCGAATAAGATCGGTCATAGATTAAGGGTCCTGGAAGATCGATTTAGGTGCCAGTGTCATCTGGCCCGAATTGCCGGACAACAAACTTGCCAGAATTGTTAAGTGCAGGCAATGCTGCTAGTCTTTACCGGTAGAATAGTCTACCTCTAAAAAACTGATAACACGGGTAGCGCGTGCATGAGTGACACCAAGACCTTCAACAGTTTCGGCGAGTTCTATCCGTTCTATCTGGAGGAGCACAGTGACGTTACCTGCCGTCGGCTTCATTACCTCGGCAGCGTGTTGGTGCTTTTGGTTGGTGGGTATGCACTGTTCTCGGGTCGCCTGGCCCTTCTCTGGTTACTTCCCGTCATCGGCTACGGATTTGCGTGGCTGGGGCATTTCAAGTTCGAGAAAAATCGTCCTGCGACATTCCAGTATCCCTTCTATAGCCTGATGGGTGATTGGGTCATGTTAAAAGACATGCTGATCGGCCGAATCCGGTTCTGAAATGATGAATGCTCCCTTAAAGGTCGCCAAATCGCTGACCCTCGACAGCAGCAAACCTGTGGCGGTTCCCCCTATGCCGGACTATAACGGCCGTGTTTTGGCTTACACGGCAACAGCGGCCATCGTAGCAACCTGCCTGTACCAGTCCGTTGTGCCCAATTACATGTACTGGCTGCTTGCCGGCTTCGTGATCTGGCCCCACATCATCCATTACCTCAGCCGACGAACGATACTCCGCAAATCGCCGCGCATTCGCCAGAAAATGCTGGCGATGGACTGCGCCTTTGCAGGCGGCCTCATTGGCCTTCTTGGGCTGGTGGCGATTCCGTCAGTGGCGGTCATTATCACCGCCATGTTCAGCTGCCTGATTGTGGGCGGCATACGGCTCTGGCTGGCCGGCACGGTGCTGATGACCACCACCGCCATCATTTCTGTTGCCACCCTGGGCACTGCGGATTCGTTTCAGTCCCCTCTCCTCACCAGCGTTGTTTCGGTGGCGGCTGCCGGTGTCTACATTTGCGTCACCGCCTACTATGCCCACCAGCAGGCCCGCTCCCTGATGCAGGCCAAGACCCAGATTCAAAACCAACGAGAGCAATCCATCGCCCTGTCCCACAAACTCTCCAAGTACCTGTCACCCCAGGTTTGGCAGTCTATTTTTACCGGCGAGCGGGATGTGCGGCTGGAGACTCAGCGCAAAAAGTTGTCGATTTTCTTTTCAGACATCAAAGGGTTTACCGAGCTGTCTGAGGAAATGGAACCGGAAGCCCTGACGGAACTGCTGAACCACTACTTCAACGAAATGTCAGAAGTGGCCCTGAAATACGGCGGCACCATCGACAAGTTCGTTGGCGACTCCATCATGGTGTTCTTTGGTGACCCCACCAGCAGGGGATCGAGGGAGGATGCCTTTGCCTGTGTATCCATGGCGGTCGAAATGCGCAAGCATATGAAGATCATGCGCCAGAAGTGGCGTAGCCAGGGGATCAAGACACCGCTGGAAATACGCATGGGGATCAGCACCGGCTACACCACCGTCGGAAACTTCGGCGCCGAAAACCGAATGGACTACACCATTATCGGCAAGGAAGTTAACCTCGCCAGCCGCCTTGAGTCCCTGGCAGAACCCGGTGAAATCCTGGTGTCCTACGAAACCTTCTCGCTGATCAAAGACAAGATCATGTGCCGGGACAAGGGCGAAATTACAGTGAAAGGGTTTGGCCGCCCCGTCCCCATCTATGAAGTGGTCGACTTCCGTCGCGACATGGGCCCCAACCGCAGCTTCATGGAACATGAGCACAGCGGGTTTGCCATGTATCTGGATTCCGACAAGATCACCGAAAAAGAGCGGACCTGCATTCTGGCCGCCCTTGAAGATGCAGCAGACAGACTAAGACAGGAAGAGGTTTAACTCCTCCCCCTGCCACCAGGTTACTGGCGCACCAGACGAAGTGACGGCGCTGCGCCAGGCTCGGTACTGCGCCAGGGATTGATATCAAGACCACCCCTCCGCGTATAGCGCGCGCACACGGTCAGCGACTCCGGCTTGCAGTGAGCCATAATGTCGGTAAACACCGTTTCAACACAGTGCTCATGAAAATCCTGCTTCTGCCGGAAACCCACCACGTATTTCAGCAAGCCCGCCTTTGAGATAGCTGGCCCGGTGTACTCGACGGTCAGGGTTCCCCAGTCAGGCTGACCGGTGACCGGGCAGTTGCTCTTGAGCAAATGGGAACACAGCTTTTCCGTCACCACCGGCCCTTCCGTCGTCAGGCTCGATGGGTCGTACTCGTAGCTGACCGAATCCACTGGCTCATCGTCAATCAGTATGAACCCTTCCGGGCGCCCGATCGCATCACCACTGTCATCCACACTGTGGAGGCGGGCCTTTACAGCCGCCCCACAGGCGCTGGACAGATCCTTCTCAACCACCGACAGCATCTGCTCAGCCGAGGAGAACGTCGCCTGATTCAGGGAGTTCAGGTACAGCTTCCAGGACTTGGACTCAATCAATGCCGGTGACGCCGCAGGGACACGAAACTCCACCCAGGCCACTGCAGGTACACCAGAAGGCCGCAACCAGGACACTTCCCAAGCCTGCCAGAGATCCTCGCCAAACCACGGCCAGCGGCCATCTGAAAGCCCGATCCGGCGACGGTTGTCGTCACGGACTACTGGAAACAGCAGATCCGGACTGTAGCTCTCTGGGTATTCGCTACTTTTTCCCAGCGGGGCGTTATGCAAACCCATGATCAATCCTCAACTTCAATGAATCGACGCCCGGCGCCGTTCAACATCAATGGCGGATACCTTTACCGCGCTTCAGCATGGTCAGCGCGACGACTGCCAGCAGTACGATAAACATCGTTACCATGGACAAGGCCACACCCACATTGACGTCCGACACCCCGAGAATGCCATAGCGGAAGGCATTCACCATATACAGGATCGGGTTCACCATGGACACGCCCTGCCAGAACTCCGGCAACAGCTGTATCGAGTAGAACACGCCCCCCAGGTAGGTCAGTGGCGTCAGTACGAACGTGGGTACAATGGAAATATCATCAAACTTGGTGGCCAGCATGGCGTTGATAAAGCCCCCCAGGGCGAACAGCGCAGAGGTCAGCAACAACGTCACGACCATAACCCCCAAGTGGTGAATCTGCAGACTGGTGAACGCCAGCGACACCAGGGTTACGATAACACCCGTGCCAAGCCCCCGCACCATGCCCCCAGACACGTAGCCGGCCAGTATCACCCAGTTGGGGACCGGGGACACAAGCAACTCCTCAATGCTGCGCTGGAACTTCATGGAGAAGAACGACGAGACAACATTGGCGTAGGAATTGGTGATCACCGACATCATGATCAACCCGGGCACGATATAGGACATGTAGTCGAAGCCGCCCATCTCCCCAATGCGGGAACCAATCAGGTTGCCAAAAATAATGAAGTACAGCGTCATCGTCATCGCCGGGGGCAACAGGGTCTGCGCCCAGATACGGGTAAATCGCCGCACTTCACGGATAACAATGGTCAGGTAGGCGGTCCAGATGGCGCTTGCTGTCACTGGCGTGCCTCCCCTTTCTGCGTGCTGCCTTCTTCGCTGGCCTGCTCGCTGTTCTCTGCAACCATGCGGATAAACAGTTCCTCAAGCCGGTTGGCTTTGGTTCTCATGCTGAGTACGCGGATACCTTTGGCCTCCAGCTGAACAAACACCTCGTTGAGGCTTTGGGATTTTTCAACATCAACCTCCAGCTCACCGTCTCCACTCAGTCTTGTGGAAAAGCCCTCCAACTCCGGGGCCGATGCCAGGGGTTCGCTGATATCAAGGACGAAGGTTTCCAGATGAAGCTGCTGCAAAAGATCCCGCTTGCTGGTGTGACGGAGGATCCGGCCATGGTCAATAATGGCAATGTTGCGGCACAACGCTTCCGCTTCTTCCAGGTAATGAGTGGTCAGGATGATCGTGGTGCCCTGGCGGTTCATCTCCTCAAGGAATGCCCACATCGAACGACGCAGCTCAATATCAACACCGGCCGTGGGCTCATCCAGGATCAGCAGACCGGGTTCGTGAACCAGCGCCCGGGCAATCATCAACCGCCGCTTCATGCCACCAGACAACATCCGTGCCGGAGTGTCCCGCTTGTCCCAAAGCCCGAGTTTCCGCAGGTACTTCTCCGCTGACTCACGGGCACGGCGCAGCGGGATGCCATAGTAGCCGGCCTGCGTCGTGACAATATCGAATACTTTTTCGAACTGATTAAAGTTGAACTCCTGGGGAACAACCCCGAGGTTCAGCTTTGCCGCAGAAAGGTCGGTGTCGATGTCGTGACCGAACACCCGGACCTTGCCTGACGACTTATTCACGAGTGAGCTGACGATCCCCAGGGTCGTCGATTTGCCGGCCCCATTGGGCCCCAGCAAAGCGAAGAAATCTCCCTTGGCGACGTTCAGGTCGATTCCTTTAAGGGCCTCAAACCCACTGCCGTAGGTCTTGGTGAGCCCCTGAATTTCCAGTGCGTAAGTCATTGCAGGTCCTGGCATGAATGAATGACCGGGTACAAAGCCCCCGCCCAGCCTCAGTAAGTTGTGATGAACCGTATGAATTTCAAGTCACCCCGGATCAACAGAGCGTCTTCCGACATGGCTTTTTATGGCCAGCGCAAAAGGGTCAAACTGCGACCGGCATCCCGATAACGGCTTTTCGCCCCCCCTATAATGCGGGTTACAACAATTTACAATGTGGCCGATTATATGGCCGGGCCAGTGTCATCTCGCTATGAAACAGTACCTATTCTATAAGAAACCACTTGCTGCCTGCCTCCTTGCCGGGCTGTTGTCCGGCTGCCTGGATGACGGTGGCTCCGGCGGCAACGACCACCTCAAGGGTCAGCTACTCCCCAGCGGCATCGAAGGCCTCAACTACCGGACCGCAAGCACCACCGGTGTCACCGGCGCCGGTGGTCGCTTCGACTATTACGAAGGCGAAACGCTGCAACTCAGCGTGGGTGACTTGCCCCTGGTTTCCGACGTTCCCGCGGGTGAGTTCGTCACGCCACTGGAGTTCTTTGCCGAGCTGAGAACCCGGCTGGAAACCTCTCCCGTCAACAGCGAAGGGCTTCTGGATCACCGGCTGACCGAACAACTCCTGCTCCAGGACCCGACACTGATCAACATGACCCGATTCCTGATGGCGCTCAACTGGCGAGATACCATTCAGGACGACGAAGGCATCGAAATACGGCAACGGGTGATCGACCAGCTGAACGCTGCCCTGCCCAACCTTGAGCAGCCTATAGATTTTTCAGTTGGCACCATCGCCTTCGCCCAGACCGGCGAGAACCGGTCCCCGGCGAATGCGTTGCTGTGGGAAATCTGTTTCTATGAAGAAAACGACGAGCGCTGCGAAGATCCGCCAACGCTGGAAGAAATTGAGGCAGCCCCAGAGCGGCCAGCCGACGAGGAGGAGATTGACCCCGATGTTGTGTATCGGGAAGACCTCATCTCCAAACGCGACCGCATTAGCAACTCCCGACGGGACCTTGCCAAGTTTTCGATCAACCGGGCTGAAGAGTTCCTGACCCGCGAGCTGGATGAAGTCACACGGATTTTTGCCAATCGCTATTTCCTGGATTCCGAAACGGCCTCGTACCCGGCTACCGACACAAGCATTCATCGCACCCAGGTTCGCCAGATCGGATCATCCCCTGCGCTAGCCGCAATGGAGGCCGTAAGCCTGCGGGACAATGACGTGGTCGTGCATTCGTACGACTGGCAGTCAGCGACGGTGGAGTACTTCATTGCCGGGGAATCAGGAGGCGAGTCCGACCTTTTGATCAACTTCCGGCCGGAAGATAACTATCGCTGGATCAAGAAGCAGCTGCGGGTGGTTATCCAATAACCACCCGCTCGCTGTCTTCCTCTATTAGCGGCTGATCAACCGGGTCAGCCGCCACTTGGCTTCCGCACCGGTCACATCGTAATAACTGGGGTTAAGCCCTTCCACCCCATGGGGCAGGCAGCCTTCAACAATGAGCCTGCGGTTTTCACCGGCACCCGCATTGTAATCGGCCAGATTGACCACCTTGGCAGACTTCAGTGGCCTTTTCTCCCGATCGGTCATCACCATGACCTTGGGCAACAGGCGCCGCGCCGAAGAGTGAGACACCACCACGCCGCACTGCCCATCGGACAACTCCACCAGCGTACCAACCGGGTAAACCCCGATAGACTGGATAAACTTCTCAACCAGGTCTTCCTGAAACTCGATGTTGCGTACATCGTACAGGTGGCTGACCGCCTGTGCCGGCGTCATCGGAATGCAGCCGTCTCTGGGTTCAATCAGCGTTTCGTAGTAATCCACGAGACCGGCGATCTTCGCCAGCAACGGAATCCGATCGCCGCGAACACCCGCAGGGAACCCAGTACCGTTATGCCGTTCACGGTGATTCTGTACCACGCTGATCACCGCCCTGGACAGCCCGGAAGCCTCAAGCAGCGCGACACCCTTCTCTACGTAAGTCCGGTGCAGTTTGAAATCTTCAGCAGACAGGCTGTGCTCATTGCGAACCAGCGCAACCGGCAGTTCGGCCTTACCCACCTGAGCCAGCAGACAACCCAGCGCCAAATGATTCAGCAACCCAGGTTCAAGCCCCATATGACGGCCGCAAACCAGCCCCCATACGGCAACATTCATCGCATGCTGGTAAGTATAATCATCGTGTTCCCTGACCCGGCTGAGCCACAGCAGCGCGTCGGCATTCCGAACCACGCTGTCGGTCATCTTCTGAACCGACGCAGAGAGCGCTTTAAGGTCAACGGCCTCTCCAGCCTTCACACTCTTCATGACACGCTCGAACGACAGTTCGACGTCACGCAAGACTTTCACCCCAACCTTCACTTCCTTCCGGAAATTGACAATTTCCTCGTAGCGAACAGGGTTCTTGAGACTGATAGGCGGCAGTTCCAGGGTTTGCTGGGATGAGGCCGTGCGCCTGCGGCGGAATATGGCCGCCGGGGCATCGGATTGGAACTCGGAGAGATCCCGAATCTCGGCAACATCCACCATAACCCAGCGACAATGAGACACTACCGCCTCAATATCTTCCTGACGGCGAATGTAGAAGCCCTGAATGGGAAACGGCGTTTGATGCCACGGCCGGTCAAGGTCGGACACAAACATACCGATTTCGAGATTTTGTGACGGGACTTTTTTCTGTGCGACGCCCACCGTTTCACCCCTACCTATTACTGCATAAACCTATTAATGATGGTTACTATTTTGCCCGGTAACCCGCCAGAGTCCATTACAATTCCGTATCGCCTCGTTACCGGCGGGATACTAGGCGTTACCAAAGTTATCCGCAGGATACAAAGTGTAGCAATGTGCTGTGCATCACACTTCTACTGCAACAAACGCCCGTTACTGCTTACAGATTGCATCGTCCAGCTCAGGCAACCGCCCTGCCAGACTGCCTCGCGGCGCCTTGCGCACATCAATGACATAAGGCACCGACGACGGACGGATGTAGTCGACGTTTTCAGTCTCACCCTGAACCGCCCTCTGCGGCTGCTCCGGGTGACAGGAAACGGTCAGCTCAATGCGCCCTCCAAGCTCTGCTACCTGGGCAGCCTGGGGCCCTCCAGAAATGGCCATGCACACAGTATTGGCATCAGCTGCACGGTCTCCCAGTCGGTCCAGGCCCGGCTCGCCACAGGCCCGGATACCATCACCACACGCCCCCCGGGAATCAGAATGGGTGGCATCCGTCAGCCGCCAGGCTCGCTGGCTGCACTGGGTAACCACAGAAACCGGCGTGGCTTTGTCGTCGAACAAGGCCCAACCCGGATATTCCGCCGACTGCCAACTGACCCGGACCTGCCGCGGCTCGCCGCTCGAGTTGGCAGCCGGAAACACCGCGTAATGACTGTAATAAGAGGCGCAGCCAGCCATCAAAGCGGGCAGGCAAACGGCAGGAATTCGTAAGAGAAGGAATAGAGAACGTTTTTGTGTGAACACGCCAGAAGTGCCTCCATACACTCATTGACCACTACGCCATCGCTTCAGGTCAGCTATCCGAGAACTGAAGTCCGTAGCCATCCGCAGACTTTCGCACCACCACCATTTCGCGGACAGGTGCCGGAACGGGCAGCCCCTGAACCTGAACCTTCACGCAATCGCCCAGTTCCAGGGTAATTTCAGCGTTGGTCACGACGATAAACACCCCGCCATCGGATACATCCCTCGTGGACAGGAGCAAACTGCCCAGACGAGCATGTTCTACACTGACTTTGGCGCTAAACGCTGTTCGGAGGTGTTCTCTGCGGTTTTGTGCTGCCATGGGGCGACTACCTACTTCTGCGTCCATAACGTAGATTGTTATTTATCGCAAGCATAGCATTGTTTTACCGCAAAATACCCGACACAGTTGACACTGACACAAATTGTAATGAGAATGGTTGGCGTTTGGTTTTAAATATTACTATCACCTACAACCATCACCTATAACCCACGCCGACTTCAGGAAGGTTAACTATGCAACTCAAGCTCATCGCATCCGCAGCAATGGCTATTGCCGCATCCACTGCCAGTGTCTGGGCAAACGCTGGTGAAGAGGTCAACATATACTCCTACCGCCAGGCTTACCTCCTTGAGCCCCTGCTTGAAGCCTTCACCGAAGAAACCGGCATCGAAACCAACGTCGTATTTGCCCGCAGCGGTCTTGCCGAGCGCCTGGAACGCGAAGGCCAGAACAGCCCGGCCGACCTGGTGATGACCGTCGACATTTCCCGGATCAACGAACTGGTTGAGCGGGGCCTGACCCAGCCGCTGCAAAACGATGTACTGGAACAGAACATTCCGGCACACCTGCGCCACCCTGATGGCAAATGGTTCGCCCTGACCACCCGCGGCCGTATGATCTACGCGTCTGTTGACCGGGTCGAGGAAGGCGAAATCAGCACCTACGAAGACCTTGCCGACCCCAAATGGGAAGGCCGTATCTGCACCCGTAGCGGCAAACACCCTTACAACATTGCCCTGTTCTCTTCAATGATTGCCCATCACGGCGAGCAGGAAGCCGAACAGTGGCTGGCCGGCCTGAAGAACAACCTCGCCCGCAAACCTCAAGGCGGCGACCGTGACCAGATCAAAGCCATTGCCGAAGGCGTCTGTGACGTATCCCTGGGCAACAGCTACTACTACGGCAACATGCTCGAAGACGAGAACCAGCGTGAAGCCGCAGAAGCGGTCCGCATCGTGTTCCCCAACGCCGATGACCGTGGCACTCACATCAACATCAGCGGCATTGCACTGACCAACAGCGCACCCAACCAGGAAAATGCCATCCGCCTGATGGAGTTCCTCTCGCAGGAGAAGGCCCAGCAGATTTACGCTGAAGCCAACACCGAGTACCCGGCCAACCCGAACGTTCAGCCTTCCGGGCTCGTGGCCAGCTGGGGCGAGATGCATGCTGACTCCCTGCCGCTGCAGACCATCGCCGACAACCGCGAAGCCGCTGTGAAGATGGTTGACCGGGTCGATTACGACAACTAATCCACCCGATAATGACAGGGCCACGGCTGGCCCTGTCATTGCATTACGACAGACGCACCATTGCAGACATTGCCTGCTCTGACTAAACTCCCGTTCTTTTATTCATAGGGACGACCATGAGCCAGCAACCCACAATCAGCGCTGATCAGCCACACCATCAGCCCTTGCTGGCCCGACGCACCTCAAAACGCTGGTTGTTGTCTGCCATCCTGACAACCGCCATCGTCGCGCTCCCGATACTGTCCGTCATCTATCTGGCGTTTTTTCCGGACGAGAACATCTGGCCACACCTGGTCGATACCACCCTGCCACGCTACCTGACCACCACCTTCAAGCTGATGCTTGGGGTGACCGCCATCACGTTGACCATCGGGATCATTACCGCGTGGGTAATCACCATGTGCAATTTCCCGGGGCGCCGATTCTTTGAATGGGCCATGTTGCTGCCCTTTGCCGTTCCGGCCTACGTGATTGCCTATGTGTACACCAGCCTGCTGGACTACGCCGGCCCTGTGCAGATCGCCCTGCGGGAAGTGTTTGGCTGGACCAGCGCCCAGGATTACTGGTTCCCGGAAATCCGCAGCCTTGGCGGGGCCACCCTGATGATCGGGCTGGTCCTCTACCCCTATGTCTACCTGCTGGCCAGGGCCGCGTTCCTGGAACAGTCACCCTCCCTGTTTGCAGTCAGCCGGAGCCTCGGGCATTCAGCGCTGAGCACCTTCTTCCGCGTGGTGCTGCCCATTGCACGTCCGGCCCTCGCGGTTGGTCTGTCACTGGTGCTGATGGAAACCCTCAATGACTTTGGCACCGTCGATTTCTTTGCCGTGCAAACCCTGACCGCCGGGCTGTTCGACACCTGGATGAACCTGGGCAATCTTGGCGGTGCCGCACAGATCGCCACCACCATGCTGACGTTTGTGGTGATCCTGGTGACACTAGAGCGCTACTCCCGCCGCCGGCAGGCCCAGTTCGCCGCCCGTGACAATCGCACCCCGATCACCCGCTTTAACCTGTCCCGCTCCAAGCAGCTGCTGTGCCTGCTGGCCTGCCTCATGCCGGTATTCCTGGGCTTTGTCATTCCTGCCCTGACCCTCGCCAATTTTGCCTATGAGTACTTTGCCGAGAGCTGGAACACCACGTTCATCCGCAACACTGTGAACAGCCTGTTCCTGTCGGGAACCGCCGCACTCACCACCCTGATCATCGGCGTTGCCCTGGCCTACAGCCGCCGCCTGCACAACACCAAGGGCATGCAGGTACTGATGCGACTGTCGAGCCTGGGCTATGCCATGCCGGGCGCAGTCCTGGCGGTGGGGGTCATCATTCCACTGGCCGGGTTCGATAACTGGCTGGATTCCATCATGCGCAGCACCTTTGGCATCAGCACCGGACTGCTGCTGAGCGGCACCACTTTCGCGCTGGTTTTCGCCTACACCGTTCGCTTCCTGGCGGTGTCCGCTGGTAGCGTCGAGAGCGCCCTGCAGAAAGTGACCCCAAGCATGGATATGGCGTCCCGATCCCTGGGGCACAGCCCCAGTGGCACGCTGATAAAAATCCACCTGCCTATGCTGCGGGGCACCCTGCTAACAGCGGCGCTGGTGGTTTTCGTGGATTGTATGAAAGAGTTGCCGGCCACGCTGATCCTGCGGCCCTTTAATTTTGAAACCCTGGCGACCTACGTGTACCAGTTTGCCTCCGACGAGCGCCTGGCCCACAGTGCCCTGCCCGCGCTGATCATCGTCATCGCCGGCATCATCCCGATCATTCTGATGAGCCGCTCAATCGGCAATACCCGCAGCGTGGCCTGATCAGCCCGCAACCGGACGGGCATCCTGTACCACAAAGCGGCCTTCAAAACTGGCCAATACCTCGCCCTCTGCATCGATGCCTGCAGAGGCCGGGTACACTCCGGCCTTAACCGTCAGGCGTCCTTTGCCATGGCGATCCAGGCTTTTCTTCAGACGGGCGAGATCCGCAGCCCCTGGCAGTTCCGCCATCGCCACAAAATCCTCCGCCACCGGCCCCAGATAGTTCATTTCACCGCCCTGAACCACCACGTTACCGGTTAATCCGAAATCCGCCAGTTTCAGCTCAACACTGCCCCAGGCCGCAACCACGGCAACCGAATACAGGCTACCGCCAAACCCGGTACCCTGGTGATTGTGATTGGGCTCCAACGGGGCGCTGACCACCAGCCGCTCACCATCATAGTGGTCAACGGTCACCGCCAATGCCCGGGTTAGTGGAATGGTGTCGTTTATTCGTTTCTGGAATTGCGTCAGGTCCATGCTCTCTCCCTCTTGATCGACCTAGTCTAAGCACTGACGATACATTACCCAATAGACGGAAAGTCGGACGGACGGGGAAACAAAAAAGGCCTGGAGTACCAGGCCTTTTCGTTCAGCGCTTCAGGCTTACTGCCAGATAACCGGCTGTCGCTTGGCGTACCAGCTATCCAGGTCCACCTTGTAGGCGTCTTCCACCACGTTGCGCTTGAGCTTCATTGTGGGCGTCAGGAAGTTGTTTTCAATGCTCCACTCATCCCTGACCACCGTGATGAACTGCAGCTGCTCATGGGGATCAACGCTCTGGTTCACTTCCTTCAGCAGTGACGAGAAGCTGCTTTCCAGCTCCTGACGGAAGGCTTCATCCGCCTTACGCCGACTCGCATCCTCGGACAGCATGACCAGACAGTGAGGCTGAGGGTAGTTTTCGCCAGACACACACACCATCTCGATGTCGGGATGGCTCATCAGCTTGTTCTCGATCGGCGCCGGCGCGACGTACTTGCCCTTACTGGTCTTGAAGATTTCCTTGATACGACCGGTCAGCTTGAGGCGTCCGAGGTCGTCGATTTCGCCCTTGTCGCCGGTCTTCAGGAAGCCTTCCTCGGTCATGGTCTCCTGGGTCTTCTCGTCATCCTTGTAGTAACCCATCATGGTGGCAGGGCTGCGTACCAGCACCTCGCCCTGCTCGCTGATTTTCACCTCAACGCCCGGCAGCCCCTCGCCCACGTACCCGGTACGGGCTCGACCCGGCTTGGTCATGTGCGAATACGCGAAGTTCTCAGACATGCCGTAGCCTTCCAGAAGCTCCAACCCAAGCCCGCGATACCACTCCAGGATGTCGTGAGACAGCGGCGCAGATCCGCTACCGGCAAACTTGACGTGCTGCAGGCCAAGGTTGGTCAGAATCTTCTTCTTGATGACCCTGCGCACCAACGGCACCCGCAACAGCTTATCGAGCTTCTGCTTCGGCATCTTCTGGAACACACCGTGCTGGAACTTGGTCCAGATCCGCGGCACTGCCAGGAACAGCGTCGGCTGTGCACGCTTCAGGTCATTAACGAAGGTGTCCAGGGATTCCGCAAAGAACAGCTGGAAGCCCTTGTTCATGGAGCCCAGCTCGACCACGAACCGCTCAAACACGTGAGACAGCGGCAGGTAAGACAGCATGCGCTCGTTGCAGCCGATATCCAGGGCGTCCACACCACCGGCGGCGGCGTAGGCCATGTTCTCAAAGCTCAGCATCACCCCTTTCGGCTTGCCGGTACTGCCCGAGGTATACACGATGGTGGCCATTTCCTTCGGGTCGCGGCTGACGTTTTCTTCCAGCGGCGGGAACTTGGCAACGATATCGTCCCAGGTTTTGTAGTCGTTGGGAGGGCTCAGCGGGTAGGAAATGCAATGCATGCTTTCGGGTACGCCGGGCTTCATGCTGTCCCAGTCGTCAAGCTTGCCGACAAACAGCACTTCACAGCCGCTGTGCTCCAGGATGTAACCCACAGTGTCGGCGTTCAGGGTTGGATAAAGCGGCACCGATACGTGCCCGGCCATCCAGATCGCCCAGTCCGACATGATCCATTGGGCACAGTTCTTGGAAAGGATACCAATGCGGCTCTTCTCCGGCAGGTTCAGGGACTTCAGGTACGCCGCCATGCGACGAGCCTCGCCAACCGCACGGCGCCAGGTGTATTCGGCCACCTGGCCGTTGCCCATCGGCTGGGTAAGGTAAACGGATTCTGCCCGAGCGGTTTCCCAGTGATAGACCAGCTCCAGGGGGAGTTTTTGATTCGTGTCCATGACGCTTCCTTGTTTCGTTTATTCTGCTTATAGGTATTCTGTAGGGTGTTTTCTTATAAGATGCTTTCCGCGGATTCTGGCGAGCCAACGTTGCCCTTCCAGCCCCTTTCGACTTTCGTAGTATATTTCACCACAGGCCATTACGTTAAAACGTGACGCAATCACAACTATATTGGCCTGATCGACACAAATTCGTCCACTCGTCTATACGGAAAATCCCCACCCCTTGCTGATGGCTAATGATCGACCAAGCAACAGCCATTCCCGAATTGCTGTGATAAACTTTCCCGCTTTATAACCCTGGGAACCCCAAATTAACCCCTAAGTCGCCCCAAGGGCGTGCGCTTCCAACAGCGCGGACGTTAGTTGGTCGTTCCTCAAAAAAACAAACACCAGGAGACTCGGCGTATGGCCAAGCGGACTTTGCGCACACTAGTCGGCGCGATGATAATGGCAGCAGCTGGTCTGGCCCAGGCCGACCAGAAAGTAGTAGCAATTACCCAGATCGTAGAACACCCGGCACTTGATTCTGTTTACCAGGGTGTACGGGACGAATTGGGTGAGCGCGGCTACACCGACGGCGACAACCTGCAAATCATGCACGAGAGCGCTCAAGGCAACGCCGCCATTGCCAGCCAGATTGCCCGCAAGTTTGTTGGCGAAAGCCCCGACGTGATTGTTGCCATTGCCACTCCGTCCGCCCAGACCGTTGCCGCAGCTGCCCGTGAGCTGCCGGTCGTCTTTGCCGCCGTGACCGACCCGGTAGGCGCCAAACTGGTCGCCAGCCTTGAACAGCCCGGCGCCAACATCACCGGTGTAACCGACATGCTGCCGATCGAGCGTCATATCGACCTGCTGCAGCGCATCATGCCAGACGCCCGTCGCATCGGTACGGTCTACAACCCTGGCGAAGCCAATGCGGTATCCCTGATTGAACTGCTGGAAGAGCGCCTGGCCGCCCGCGGCCTGGAACTGGTAAAAGCACCGGCCACCAAAACCTCTGAAGTTCTCGGCGCTGCCCGTTCACTGGTCGGTAAAGCCGACGCCATCTACCTGACCACTGATAACACCGTGGTCAGCGCGGCTGAAGCCGTGGTTTCCGTTGGCGAGCTCGCTAAAATCCCGGTCTTTGCCGCTGACACCGCAACCGTTAGCCGCGGCGCCGTTGCCGCCCTGGGCTTTGACTACTACGACCACGGCCGCCAGACCGGCGCCATGGTTGCCCGCATTCTTGAAGGCGCCAACCCCGGTGAAATGCCGGTTGAAAGCGTTGACAGCCTGAACCTGTTTGTTAACCCGGAAGCCGCAGAACGCATGGGCATCACCCTGTCTGATGACCTGATCGGTTCTGCCCAGGAAGTTGTCTCCAATAACCAGTGAGACACACTGCGGACTGGCCTCACGAGGGCCGGTCCGCCTCTTTCTTTAAGCAATGAGTGTTTCTTAGCGAATACCTATTTCTTAGCGAATAACACCTCACAGCGAATACCTACCCATGCTCAGTGAAATCGCTCTATACGGCGCCATCGAAACCGGCCTGATTTACGGCCTTGTCGCTTTCGGCATCTACCTTTCTTTCCGGGTGCTGGACTTTCCAGACCTGACTGTGGACGGCAGCTTCCCGCTTGGTGCTGCCGTTGCCGCCATTTTGATCATCAACGGCGTCAACCCGTGGCTGGCCACCGGCGCCGCCATCCTCGCTGGCATGGCCGCCGGGGCTGTCACCGCCCTGCTGAACGTCAAGCTCAACATCCTGAACCTGCTGGCGTCCATTCTCACCATGATCGCGCTCTACTCGGTTAACCTGCGCATCATGGGACGTCCGAACGTGGCGCTGCTGGGCGAAGAAACCGTATTGACGCCCTGGTATGACCTGGGCATGAAATACCACCTGGTACCGGTGGTGCTGTTCGCGATCATAACGGTGGTTTGCCTGTTCCTGTTGTGGCGCTTTATGAAATCAGAAACCGGGCTGGCCATGCGAGCCACCGGTGCCAACGCCCGGATGGCCCGTGCCCAGGGCATTGCCACCGGCGCCATGGTGGTACTTGGCGTTGCCCTGTCCAACGGCCTGGTCGGCCTGGCCGGAGCCCTGTTCGCCCAAAGTCAGGGCGCAGCTGACGTCACCATGGGTGTTGGCGTTATCGTTATTGGCCTGGCGTCGTTGATTGGTGGTGAGGCAATGATCACCCCCTCAAGCGTATTCCGCGCCCTGCTCGCCTGCGTTGTGGGAGCCATCCTGTACCGTCTGGCCATCGCGTTCGCTTTGAACGCCAATTTCATGGGGCTCCAGGCCCAGGACCTGAACCTGATTACGGCGGTTCTGGTGACCCTGGCGATTGTCCTGCCGGGCGCGCGCAATTCGCTCGTTTCCCGCCTGTCCCGCAACAAGGCCTAACGGAGGTTAACCATGATCAGTGCAAGCGACCTCAAGCTGACCTTCGGCAAAGGCACACCCCTTGAAAACCCAGCCCTGCGTGGAATGAGCCTGACGGTTAACCAGGGTGAATTCGTCACCGTGATCGGCAGTAACGGCGCCGGTAAATCTACCTTCCTCAACGCCCTTGCCGGCGAAGTGATGGTAGACAGCGGCACCATCATTGTTGATAACCAGGACGTCACCAAGCTCCCCACCCACAAACGGGCGCACCGGGTTGCACGGGTATTCCAGGACCCCCTCGCCGGCACCTGTGAGGGGCTGACCATTGAGGAAAACCTGGCACTGGCCATCAAGCGTGGTCAACGCCGCGGACTGGGCGCAGCCGTTAAGGCTCGTTACCTGGACCAGTTCCGCAGCAGCCTCTCAACCCTCAAGCTCGGACTGGAAAACCGCCTCGGCGACAAAATGGGCCTGCTCTCCGGTGGCCAGCGCCAGGCCGTCAGCCTGCTGATGGCAAGCCTGACGCCATCTGCCATTCTGCTGCTGGACGAGCACACCGCTGCCCTGGACCCCAAGACTGCGGACTTTGTCCTTGAGCTGACCCAGAACATCATCGCGGAGCAGAAGCTCACCGCACTGATGGTCACCCACAGCATGAAACAGGCACTGGAAGTCGGCAGCCGCACAGTGATGCTGCACCAGGGCCAGGTGGTGTTTGATATCGCCGGCCCCGAACGGGAAGGCCTTGAGGTGAAAGACCTGCTTGGCCTCTTCGAGAAACAGCGCGGACTCGAGATCGACGACGACAGCCTGTTGCTGGGCTGACCCACTACTGGCCGGGAGGCCTCGCCTCCTGGCCAAACACCCCTTGCCCTCACCCCCTCTTTTTTGCTCGCTCTTCCCACACCCTCTGCTCGCCCCGCGTGATGCCATAAGCACGACCCCGCACTTGACATAGCCATGCCCCCGAATCACTCAAACCGACCTTCTACGCACATATATCGACTATTTTTTGGGCACAAGATATTGTGTTAAACCATCATTAACCCCAACCCCAGACGAGGTGCGGGCTCCCGGATTTTCAAGTGGTTTTTCAATGAATTTTCTAACTGATGCCGGAAAGTTTAATAGGCGTCTTCTTCTTCACAGACCACTACATCCTGTTATACTTTCGGAAAATTCACCAAGATGTTGGGTCATTATTGACCAAACTGGCCGATTCGCAGGCGATCGGGAGCACCCGCTTCCTTTCGACCAAAGGCTAAGAGCCAAAGAGCATCGGCAATCCGGCAACGGCGAAATCATAACCACCACATATAGTGGTTAATAAAAAAGCAGCCGGAACACTTGGCAACACAGGTTTCAGGGGTAAGGCGGCGTATACTGACAGGAGTTCCTGTTGGGTATGGCCGCCTTCAAGTAAGCACTATATGGGAAGTCAGAGGGCAAACATGAACGCTAAGGCACAGGCAGTGATAACAACAATTCCGATGCAGGACGCTTCGCTGGATATCTGGAGCAGCAAATACCAGCTCAAGACCAAGACCGGCGAGCCTGTTGATAAGAATATCGAAGCCACCTACCAGCGTGTTGCCGAAGCCCTTTCCCAGGTTGAGAACAAAAACGTTCGCGCCAAGTACCAGAAAGAATTCGTCTGGGCTCTGCAGAACGGGGCCATCCCGGCCGGTCGCATCACCTCCAACGCCGGTGCCGAAGCCCACAAGCCAGCCACGTCCACCATCAACTGTACTGTGTCTGGCACCATTGACGACTCCATGAACGACATCCTGGAGAAAAACCACGAAGCCGGCCTGACCCTGAAAGCCGGTTGCGGTATCGGTTATGAATTCTCCACCCTGCGCCCCAAGGGCGCGTACGTAGCTGGCGCGGGTGCCACCACCTCCGGCCCGCTGTCGTTCATGGATATCTTCGACCGCATGTGCTTCACCGTGTCCTCTGCCGGTGGCCGCCGCGGTGCCCAGATGGCCACCTTTGATGTTCACCACCCCGACATCATCGATTTCATTCAGGCCAAGCGTGAAGATGGCCGCCTGCGCCAGTTCAACCTGTCCCTCCTGATCACCGAAGACTTCATCGAAGCCGTCAAGAACGGCGACGACTGGAAGCTGTCGTTCCCGGTCACCCAGAAAGAAGTGGACGAGGAAGGCCTCGACCTGACCGACACCAGCAGCTTCGTTTACCGTGACTTCCCGGTCACCGAAGGCTACGTTGTGAACGACGAAGGCAAAGTGGCCTGCCGGATCTACCGCACCCTGAAGGCGCAGCTGATCTGGGACACCATCATGACCTCCACCTACGACTACGCCGAGCCAGGTTTCATCCTGATCGACAAGGTCAACCAGATGAACAACAACTGGTTCTGCGAGGACATCCGTGCCACCAACCCCTGCGGTGAGCAGCCCCTGCCCCCTTACGGTAGCTGCCTGCTGGGCTCCGTGAACCTGACCAAGTTCGTTGACTATCCGTTCACCGACAAAGCCAGCTTCAACTACGAAAAATACCGCAAGGTGGTGGGCACCTTCACCCGCATGCTGGACAACGTGGTTGAGATCAACGGCCTGCCCCTGCCGGAGCAGCGTCACGAGATCACTCACAAGCGCCGCCACGGCATGGGCATCCTCGGCCTGGGCTCCACCCTCGCCATGCTGCGTATGCCGTACGGTTCTGACGAGTCCGTACAGTTCACCGAAGAAGTGGTTCGTGAAATGGCCGTGGAAGGCTGGCGCCAGTCCCTGGCCCTGGCTGAAGAAAAGGGCCCGGCGCCGATCATGGACCAGGACTTTGAAGTTACCCCGAAAATGCTGGCCCAGCGTCCGGAACTGGCGGCTGATGGCTTCAAGCTCGGCGACACCGTTAAAGGCCGTGTCCTGCACGCCAAGTACAGCCGCTACATGCAGCGCATTGCCGAAATGGAGCCGGAACTGGTTGAGCAGCTGGCCGAGAAAGGTGGCCGTTTTACCCACCACACCTCCATCGCTCCGACCGGCACCATCAGCCTGTCACTGGCCAACAACGCCAGTAACGGCATTGAGCCGAGCTTCTCGCACCACTATTCCCGGAACATCATCCGTGAAGGCCGCAAGACCAAAGAAAAGGTCGACGTGTTCTCGTTCGAGCTGCTGGCCTACCGCCAGCTGGTGAACCCGAACGCCATGCCGTTCTCCGACGAGGAAGACAAGAAGCTGCCCAGCTACTTCACCACCTCTGACGACGTCACCCCGACCCAGCACGTGGACATCCAGGCCGCCGCGCAGAAATGGGTGGATTCATCCATCTCCAAGACCGCCAACGTACCGCAGGACTTCCCGTACCAGGACTTCAAGGGCATCTACATGTACGCCTACGAACAGGGCCTGAAAGGCTGCACCACCTTCCGCTTCAACCCGGAAGCGTTCCAGGGCGTACTGGTTAAAGAGAAAGACCTGGAGAACACCCTGTACGAATTCACCCTGGACGATGGCAGCAAGGTAACCCTGAAGGGCAACGAAGAGGTAGAATACGACGGTGAAATCCACACAGCCGCCAACCTGTTTGACGCCCTCAAAGAAGGCACCTACGGCAAGTACTAATCCGGACAACCGACACAGGACTACGAGCATGACTGTAAAAATCACCAAGAACATCGTCGGTTACCGGGTGACCAAGGCCGACGAGCAAGCCAAGCAGGAAGCCCCGGCACAGGACAACAGCCCCACGCCGGTCAAGATGAACGAGACCATTGAGCGTCCGGACTTCCTGTTGGGCACCACCTACAAGATCAAACCGCCAGTGGCGGAGCACGCGATGTACATCACCATCAATGACATCCTGCTCAACGAAGACACTGACCACGAAAGCCGTCAGCCCTATGAAGTGTTCATCAACTCCAAGTCGATGGAACACTTCCAGTGGGTTATCGCCCTCACCCGCGTTATCTCTGCGGTATTCCGCAAGGGTGGCGACCTGACCTTCCTGGTGGAAGAGCTGCGCTCGGTGTACGACCCCAACGGCGGCTACTTCAAGAAAGGCGGCGTGTTCATGCCCTCCCTGGTGGCGGAAATCGGCGCGGTGATCGAGAAGCACCTGAAAGCCATCGGCCTGCTGGAAAGCGAAGAAATGAGCGAAACCACCAAACGCATCCTCGCGGAAAAGCGTGCGGAATTCGAATCCAGCCAGAAAGCCGCCACCAACGACGACAGCTCCGCCAGCGAGTACCCAGCCAACGCCACCATGTGCGGCAAGTGCAGCACCAAAGCGGTGATCGTGATGGACGGCTGCGCCACCTGCCTCTCCTGCGGAGACAGCAAGTGCGGCTAAGGTGTACAACCTGATGCGCTGAACAGAAGGCCCGGAAGCGAACGCTCCCGGGCCTTTTTGTTTTGGGTGAGATGTAATCGCTTGACCGCGTCGTTATTACGCGGTGATATTACGTAAATTGACGAATCCTGATCGCAACTTGTTGAATGTTGGGTTAGTTTTAGGCATGGATTCTCTATTTCTGCGTAATAACGACGCGTAATAATAGAGACGTCGCGTTTTGGAATAATGAAGCGTTCTATCTAATACGCTGTTACATGCATCATAAATAGGGAGCCACATGGCAGAACTCTTTAATACGAATCAAAGCAAAACGGTTCTAGCTAAGTTCAAACACAAGGTTGATGGCTTGGCTCCTGCCGACGATTTTGAAAAACAAAGGAATAGCCTGATTCGGTTAGTAATAGGCTCAATGGAAAATAAGCCCGAACAATGGGATGAGCTTTGTCAGATAAACATTCAATGGATTGGTGACCAATTCATTAATCGTCTGGCTGATGAAGAAAAAGAACTCTCCAAGGAAAGGCTGGATGATATTTGTTCGATGTGCTTCCGCTTTCTGTTCGAGCTATATCTTTCCATGAAAAACGATTTGGCTATGGAGTTTGAAGCAGCCAGACGATTTGTTTTTAACAACGTTGATTCATTTGAACACAACGCAAAAGAACAAATCGAATATGCGATTCGTGATATGCCAATTAATATTTTCAAGGCTATAGCCAATAGCGACGCTATAGATAGCCTGAAAAATTTCAATGCGGTTTCTGCTAAAGCAGAAAAGCTAAAAGATGATTGGGATTCTGAGCTGTCGGAAAGAGAAGCTAGGGTTAATTCACTTAAAGAATCCTTGTCAAAATATGAAAATGCGTTCAATTTTGTTGGTTTGTATCAAGGGTTCGATGAGCTTTCGACTGAAAAGAAAGAAGAGCGAGATGGGATATTGCTTTGGCTTCGGGTCTTATCGGTTCTGATAGTATCCCCAATAGTTGCAGAGCTGATCTTTGTTTACATGCACCTAGATAATATTGCTGCTGTTAAGGACGGGCTTTTGGTTTCAATTTTCCCAACGGTGTCCTTGGTTGCAATTTCCGTCTACTACTTTCGAGTTCTTTTGTTTAATTATAAGTCTGTGAAATCACAGCTTTTACAGATAGATCTTAGAAAAACTCTTTGTCGATTTATTCAAAACTACTCAGAGTATTCGATCGAAATGAAGAAAAAGGATACAGGCTCTTTAGATAAATTCGAGAGTATCGTATTTTCAGGGATAGTAACTGATGATGGGAGCCTGCCATCAACATTTGACGGCATGGATAAAATAGGAAAATTGATAAAGGCGGCAAAGTCTTGAAGAAAGCATGTAACAAACGCATGTTGTCGGACTGGTTTTCCGCTGCGCTCCAAACCAGCCGCAAATGCGGGCGTTGGGTGTCATATGAAACATAGGATTCCACCTTTAGTTGAGAGTGTTGAGGGAGGAGGTGTTACTTGGAAGCGCCTGGACAATATCGATTATGAGTTACTCGGCTACTTCCTTTCGTGCCACTTGATTTTGGAGCATTACGTTGACCACTTTCTTCAAGGTTACTCCGACCGACCCTTTTCATGGGGAAAAGCAAAACTGACGTTTGGCCAAAAATTATCTTTGTTATCGGGTGAACAATTTCCAGAGCCCTGGAATCCAGTGCCGTCGCTTAAGCACCTGAATAAACTCCGAAACAAATTTGCTCACAACATTTCTGCGACCCTGTCGATGGATGACCTGCTGCCTCTCCGAGAATTTTTGCGGAAAGTATCCAAGGACGAAGGTGGAGTTCCTAACGGAGAGAGGGAAGTGCTAGAAGCTTACACATCACTAGCTGGTGCCTTCTTTGCGGGCGCTATATCTCGATCCGCGCGCGGAGCTGAGGCCAAATGACACCCAAGAAGTCATGCAGTTCGTTACGGCCATGAAAGGCCTCCACCGGACAGCCTTTTCTCCGCTTCGCTGCGTAAAGGCTGCCGCTAAATTTTGGCGTTAGGTTTTTATGGATAAATTGCTATGGACGTAAAAATAGTCGCGGTAGTAATCGGCGCTCTGCTCGGCGGTGCGATAAGCGCCGCAAGTTTCTACTTAAAAAACAGAAAAGAAGTTAGAGAAAAGATAAACGAAGCCCTTTTTCAGCTTCTCGAAGTTTGGTCTCTAATTGCTATGATTAGAGTCATTGGCTCTGACAAATTTCATTCAATGCTTATTAGTCGGATTAAGGCTAACTTTCCATATGAGAATATTGGCAAAAAAGAAGAGGATTCCATTAAAGATGGAATGGTAAAAGCATTACCTTTGCTTACTGGCATGGAAGAAAGCAGATTTGATAGCCGTTTTATTGATAAGTATCAGAAATCAGTGATTGAGTTAGCAAAAATTTACCCTTTGCTTGCCTTCAATCTTAATCGTAATCAGATGCTGATTCAGTTCCTTGGGGCTCTTGATAAGCTGGCCTCAGAGGCTCCCATGAATGAGGGAGATTTGGAAGCTTTAGAGAACGCGCAAGACTTCATGCTAAGCGAATCCCTTGAGGAATTGGAATCTGATTTAATTGTTCTGGCCTCCTCATCAGGTTATCGAAATAAAAAAGCAACAAAGGCAACTGTAAATAGATTGAAAAATAAGCTAGATAGTATGCCCAGCGAAATTTTTGATGCCTATATAGAAAAGGTGATTACTCCCTTAGTTCAGTCGCACTATGATAATCTGGGAATTCCAAACCCGAACAACTTAGCAAAAAAACCCAACAAAGCTATGCACGCGACAAGCGCGTGATAGCGGCGTTGGGCGGCATGATTGTTCAAGATCTGTATGACTAAATCCAGTCATAGAGATAAAATTATTGCGTAGGTATTGCCTGAGGTGCTGATCTAAAGATTTGCCACCGTTCTAAACAAGAGGTCTTTCATGGAATGCTTCCGGATTGATGAGAGCGGTTATACAGGATTCGACCTATTAAACTCTGAGCAACCCTTCCAAGGGGCAGCAGCCGTTTCCATAAGCGATCAAGAAGCCGAGCGATTGATCAAGGAGCACTTTCCCAGCTTGCAGGCGACTGAGCTCAAGTACCAAGCGCTGTCCCGTCGGCCAAAGAACCACCCAAGACTGCTCGCTTTGCTTGGTGATATCCATGCTAACTACAAGTGTGTGACCTATGTCTGTGACAAGCGCTTTCTGCTGTTGCTGATGTTCTTGGACTATGCAGTCGAGCCGTTTTACTTCGAGAGAGGGGTCGATTTCTATGCGGATGGCCAGAACTACTCGCTAGCGTCCCTGCTATATTTTGCTGGCCCCACCCTTTTGGGCAAGGGGGCGTTCGATGCTCTGTTGGCCGCCTTTCAAGCTGCAATGAAGGAGAAGACCAAGAAAGCTCTGGAAGATCTTGTCACAGCGGCACGCAAGACAACGTGGAATCAGCTACCAGAAGCCCTAGGGCCTCTGGCGGGTTATGGAGCTCCGGAGTGCTTATCGGCGATAGCAACACCTGGTGTCAGCACTGATGCTGCCTTGGTCGTTCTTCAATCCCTGATAAGCCGAATGGAGGTTATGGCGGATGGGCCATATCGGGTTGAGCACGATCAATCAAAAAACCTGGCCACTTACCACAACTTATTGGAGCGCTACATCAATCATAACGACCAGATTGAGTTTCGGCAGTCAGAAATCGCAAGTATTAAATTCCCGCTCAAGCTCACGTCAGTCACTCAAGTCGATTCAAAGGACAGTCCGGCTGTCCAGTTGGCGGACGTTATGATCGGTGCAGCCATTGAAGTGACAAAAATCTTGAGGGGCCAGAAAGCTGGAGGCTTAGAGCCAGATGCATTATTAGATCTATATAAGGATGAGCAGATCATACATATGTTTCCCTCGCTTGATTTCGATGAGCAACGACGTTTTCGGAAAGGGACACAGGCTGCAGAGGTAATTGACTACTTTTCGCAGTTCTATGTCTAAGCGAAGGGGCCGCCCAACAAAGCCAGTCACGGCGACGGCTTCGACATTGCGGTTTCGCCCTCATGTCAAAGCCGCGAAAGCTGGCTGGCGTTGGGCGTCGCCGAGATAATCATCAAGTAGGAGTCAATCTTTGCAGTCTGTCATTGCGGGACCGGCCTTTTTGGTAGTGTTACTCGTTTTTATACTGGGCTTCGTTACTGGCCAATCGTTGGAACTTGGTTGGGGGTTGCCGCTAGGCACATCGTTGACGTTCTTTGTCGCATCGGTCGGTTTGTGTGCAACTTTGTATCATTCTTATGCAGTACGTCGGCATAACCGGCTGCTTGTTCGGCCACACTTGATTTTTGATAGCCAGTTTAACAATACGTCGCTAGACGGAAATTACACCTATCAGTTAAGAGCGAAAAACGTCGGGTTAGGCCCTGCAATCATCACCAAGTATGCAATTTCTTTCGAAGGAACGGATGATCTTGACCCCCACACTGTATTTGAAGAATGGGTCAAGTTGGTTAATAAATGCACGCCAGCGAAAGGGAAAGCTCACTGTAGGGCGGGATATCTGTATAAGGGCCACGCGCTAGATAAAGGAGAAGAAAAAACACTTTTGGAAGTTAGCTTTCCTAAAGAGGGCCTCACTTTCATGGAAGCGCGTGAATTGGCCAAAGCACTTGTTAAAAAAATTGATGGGCATATTGAGTATAAGTGTCATTACGGCACCCGACATAAGATTGAGAAGCAATTTTCGTCTACAGGAACTCAAGGCGCTTTAGAGTGACACTGGTCGAGCAGTCTATTGTGCCCAACAAGTCGCTCCAGCCGACCGCTAAAGCGGCGGCTGAGCCTCGGCGTTAGCTCTCTGAAATGGCTTGATCGACTGGTCGTAGCTAGTGATCTTGTCAGGATGAACAAGGGTAGATACTTGAAAAATAGATTTATAAAGACGGAAAATCTGCCAGACAGCTTATGGTGTAATAAGTCAGAAAATATTTTACTACCAAATCAGCTTGTCGACCTATGGAAAGGACTGTTGAATGAAAATTCACTTATGGATCTAGCTAAGGAAAAGGCTCCTGAGGGTTTTGAAGGTGGTATATCGAAAGAGGATACCGATAAACATCTTGCTTGGCGTTATAATGGGTCGTGCGCGCGAGTAATTTTGTCATTATTAGATCCTAAGGCAAAACTGGCAGATGTTTCTGATGCTTATGCTTCAATATTTGCAGGAAATAGGGTTTTTGTCGCCGATCTCCCAAGTGGTTCTGGTGCTGCAATAATCAGTATACTTTGTACCCTTTATGAACTTAGAAAAAGTAACGTCCTTCCACGCCATCCGTTAGAAATTAAAATTATAGCTGGAGAGATATCTGAGACTGCCAGAGGGTATTTACAAAAACAGCTAGAGGATTTGAAAGAGAAGCTTGAAGATCAAGCAATATGGATAAAATTTGAAATACTGAAGTGGGACACATTAAGCAAGGTAAGTACGGTTGATTTAATTAAGCGAATGACTCTTTTAAGTCATGATTGTCATGCAAGGATGCTCTTGCTTACTAATTTTACAGGTTTCCTTGAGAGCTCTGGCAACTGGAAAAAAGCCAAGCCCCAATTTGATGATATTTTCTTACATAGCAGAGACTCTATGAGTACTGCCATTTGGATTGAGCCTCAAAGAAAAAATGTAGTTACTTTCTTTGCTAGAGCTATTAAGTGGCTCAAAGAATCATTTATAAACTTGATAGGAAGCCAAGCAGGATTAGAAGATTCTAGTTGGTATGCGCAGACAGAGGTTATGTGTAAGCAACCAATTAAAGAAGGAACCTTCCCTGTAAGATTGACTGTTATGAGATTTGATCTTCCTGTTGAGGTTCAAGAATGAGTAATGAACTTGCTGTCAAAGCCCTTAATCAATATCGCAGAAGGGATATATTTCCATACCTTGCACTTCGGTACTATTTAGAAAGTTCAGTTGGACGGCAAAACCGCTGGGTTAAAGAAGTCTGTACTAGGCTAGCGACTCATAATGAGAGTTTTGGGTATCTAAGGATGTATCATTTTAAAGATATTTCTGAAGGTGATTTTATACACAGGGATATATATGTCCCAGCACCTAGCGAAGCTTTGGCTGAAGTGGCGTTAATTAATGAACTTTCTAAGCATGAAGTTTTCATCCCAAAACCATATGTTTATAGCTATCGGTTATCTTCTGAGAAAGAAAAAAGTGGTGTATTTAAGCCATACTTTGATGGCTTCAGAGAAAGGCACAAGTCTATATCAGATTCGTGTTGGAAAACTGAAAATGGATTAGTCCTATATACTGATATTAAAAAATTTTATCCAAGCATAACTTCAGCAGATGCTGTGTCTGCTTGGAAAGAAGCGTGTCAAAAATCTGAATTAAATAAAAATTACGAACGGCTTGGCCTTAGAATACTTCAAAATCACATGAAGGTCTCCGAGCAGGATGGAACTGGAAAGGGTTTACTAACTGGCCCGACGTTTAGTCATCTGATCGCTAATTTATTACTTGATCGTATTGATCAGGAAATGAATGAGGTTTCAAATGGAAACTACTGGCGTTATGTTGACGATGTTGTTTTTGTGGGAACTGCTGAGCAAGTTTCTTCGTGGAGAGAAAGGCTTGAGGTGAAATTTAATGAACTCAACCTAGTACTTCATGATGGAGATAAAGATTTTCAAGTGTCATGTGAAGAATGGCTCGAGGGGGAGTTTGATTTTGATAACTCTATTGGGAATGATTGGGTTTCCTTAATAAGTGATGTAAAGAGATTTTTGCTAGCAAACCCATCAAAAAAGGATGCGTTACAACAAATTTTCCAGAAAAACAACATTCGAATTCCTATTGTTGATTATTCCGATGCCGTTAAAGATTCAAATTATTTACAGAAATTTCAAAATTGGGTGCGTAAGTATAAGTGGGCAACTAAGTCTGTAAAGTCAATAACTCTAAATGGCTTGCTAGCCCAAGCAAAGAAGTGCGAGGAGTCTTTCTCTGCAAGATTAGCAGATTTGCTGACGGTAGATTACTCATCGTCACCATATACAGAAAAAAGAATGACACCAAAGCTTAGATACTTGTCTGGAAGGCTACTGTATTTATCTAGCAGAGAGTATTTAGGTGAAATGGGTGAAATATTAAAAAATAGGCCTGACATGTATTTGATAGCTAAAACTATGGAAGCCGTTTCATCCAGGGACTTTACTCATGTTTTATCTATGGGAGTAAATGCCACGCATTCTGCTGCTCAACTTGTTCGTGCTGAAGGAGGTGAGCCTGTTAGGATTGATAGTGATATTGATTTATCTCCTGTCACAGAACAATCTTTGGCAGTTTTAGTAATTAACGGTATCCAGCATAATTACAAAGCAACAAATACAGAGTTAATTCAACTAGTTTCATCAATTGGCATGAAAGATCTCATGAAATCAAAAAATAGCTTTATTAGAGAGTTTGCGTGTCTTCATGGGCTGAGTGAACCAAGACACCAAGAATTCTTGAATAGTAGTTTTGATAGGGATGAGGAACTAGCTATGGATGTGCTAAATCAATTGCAAAGGTCTAGTCATTGCTAGTAGAGCTAACAAGTGACTGTGGTGTCAAACACTATATTTAAGCCAAGTTTTCCCGCCACGGTTCCTGGTTTTTCATCATGGTATTGAGCACCACAATCATCTTCCTCATGCAGGCAATGAGGGCTACTTTGGGGATCTTCCCTTGGGCTTTAAGGCGTTCGTAAAAGCGTTTGAATATGGGGTTGCACTGAATAGAAGAAAGCATGGCCATGAACATGACAGTGCGAACCCTATGGCGGCCACCTCGTATTCGCCGTTTGCCGTTTGCCGTTTGCCGTTTGCCGTTAAGCTTGCCACTGTCCCGATTGATGGGGGCAACACCAACCAGAGCGGCAATCTCTTTTCGGTTGAGTGAACCGAGTTCTGGGAGTTCACTGAGGAGCGTGTAGGCAAGAACTTTCCCAACACCAGGGACACTGGTCAGGATCTCAGTTTTGGTGCGCCAGTGATCGACTTTGGCGACCTCCTGATCGATCTGCCGGGTAATCATTTCGATCTGGCTTTTTAACATCCTGAGCATGCTGTTGATGGAACGGTGGAGCGTTTTGGGATGTTTTTTCGGGTATTGGTTTGAACTCTGGCTTGAGTGTGGCGGCATACCGGGCAATGACCTGGGCATCGATACGGTCAAGTTTTGGCGAGGACACCGATCGCTTGCGCATAGCGTCTGACGCTGATGGGGTTGGCAACAATAATGGGTAGGCCAGCCTGATGACAGGCTTGAACCAGAGGGTGTTCGACGGCGTAGCCCTTGAGGATTCTGACGAACCTGCGGATGTGGGCTTCGCTGTTGGGGTTTGGACTTCCGTGTTGTTCATAATCAGCTGACTCTGCCTTGCTATTAGGGCTCGAGGCCCCGATGACTGTTCGAGTTATCGCTTGAGAGTCATGCAACGCTACGCGCTTGTTATCGGTCTCTCGTTAGAGGAGCCGGCCATGCATCGAGCTGCTTCATGAAGGCCCCCAGCGGCCACTGGGGGTGGGCCTCAATTTACCCAGAACACGGAAGGGATTGTCCATACAAGCCAAAGCAGCAGGGACAAGCTACACGTTGTTTTGCTCGCCCCTTTTTGGGGCGTTGTGTTTCTTGACCGCACCTGTTAACAGGTGCTATTAATGGCACCAAATCGTTGGCCAGGTAATCACTATGCAAGTGAAATTTTCCGAGGATGTCATTCCTTTATCAGACCTGAAGATCAATCCCGGAAAGGTGATTGGTCGAGCGCAGGATACGCATCGCCCAATCCTGCTTACCAGTCGTGGCCGCGGCATAGCTGTTGTTCAGGGGCTCGAGGATTATGAGAGAACCGTAGAGGAATTGCAGTTTGTAAAGGCAGTGGCGCAGGGGCTTATGGATGTTCGCGAGGGCAACACCGTATCGTTGGAGGACGCCAAGAAAACGTTGGGCATCAAGTAAATGGAATTACGCATCGCACAGTCCGCTCTTGAAGACTTAAAGGCTATTCAGGAGCATTACAGAGAGCAGGATGTGCCACATATCGGTGATGATTTCGTGGCTGCTATCCTGGAGCATTATGGAATGCCTCAAATCCACCCTGATGCTGGCCGAGTTGTTCCTGAATTCAACCTGGATCATATTCGCGAATTGATTCACGCGCCATTTCGTGTTGTCTACCTCAGGCAGGCTAAAGAGGTTGTGCTCATCCGAGTCTGGCGGAGTGAGAGGCAGCTCGAATTACCAGAAAACGAAACATAACCAGGCCTATGATTTCGGTGAAACTGAGGAATCTTCGTCACCAAGATAAAGAGGCTGTCATTTCTATGCTTCGAGACCCGCAGGTAATGCGGTTTCTTGGGCCTCGTCGCGCCCTGGCTGAAGATGAGGCAGATTCGTGGTTTGAGAGTGCGCTTACTAACCCGACCCGCTTCGCTGTAGCCAACTCTGATACTGACGAGTTCATCGGGTTCTGCGGCATTAAACAGATAGATGGTGTTCCGGATTTCGGCTATTTCATCAGATCGGAGTTTTGGGGCAACGGCATAGCTGCCAAGGCATGCGAGTTGGCAGTTGAAAGGCTATCCTCCGAGATCGATTTCGATACCGTTCAGGTTTTCATCGCGGATGACAATGTGGCTAGCCAAAGAGTAGCTCAAAAATTGGGATGGCAGGCCACGCACAATGGTGCTCAGGATGGAGAGCATGGCCGATACTACCGAATCACCATGTAATCAGGCGGTCAACCGGACGCCAAAAGCCAACCGCTTTTGGTTCCCTCCGCTGCGCTCCGGTTACCATCAGCGTTGATATGACTCCCCACGATAATGACGGGCGGTGGCTTACCCTCAACCACAGGAAAACCCGCAACTTCCACCGATCTGAATTGAAAAGCGGCCAACTCGGTAAGATACGAGGTATGGGGGCAGTTAAAGGGGTCAGATCGATTTTTGAATAATCAATCTGTCGCCATGAGCCGAGCATTAGTACCGAAAGTCTTCTAACTCTGAAGGGACTCTAGGATGAGTAATCGTTCTGATCAATCAACCGATTTAGCGCAGAGCTGGATTGCGAATGCCGACGTCTGGACAGCCACCGTACGTGAAGGCGGCATTGAAAGCCGCCGACTCGTAACCGACCAATCCATCATCAACGCTGTGCTCGCGCAACAACCACGGCGAGTGCTCGACCTAGGCTGTGGCGAAGGTTGGCTGGTTCGGGCGCTGGCCGGGCAAGGTGTTGACTGCGTTGGAGTGGATGGTTCACCTAGGTTAATTGATGCAGCTCGGTCTGCGGGGGGCGGCCTATTTCACGTCTGCACATATTCAGACCTCGCCGACGACTGCAGTCATATCGGTAACGGCTTCGATGTTGTCTCGGCTAACTTTGCCATACTCCATGAGGACGTTGCTGCGCTATTGCGAGCCCTCAGGCAACTGCTTGTTCCACGAGGAAAAGTGGTGATCCAGACTGTACATCCTTGGTCGGTGGAGGGTGCTTATTGTGACGGTTGGCGAGAAGAAGATTTCCGGAACTTCAAAGGCTCATGGCAGCGCATGCCCTGGTACTTTCGCACGCTCGGCTCGTGGGTCACCGTATTACGTGATTGTGGTTACACCATCATCGACTTGGTTGAGCCTCTCCACCCAAACACGCAGTCGCCCATGTCTTTCCTGGTCATCGCGGAGTCAGGAAAGTGCTAACAGGGGCAATAACGGGGTCAGCGTCAGGCTCTAAGGTTAAATATGTATAACAAAACAATTGAATTGTTTCCTTTTGGAACCTTAAAAGCTAAAGGTAGATCGAAGGTATGGCAAGCGTCAGTAACAATACCTCATTTGGGGGGAGATTTTGACGTTGTAATCAGGGGGACCCCTGAAGGGCCTCTGGCAAGTCAAACTACTGCGTTTTCCAAACTAATAGAGCCGAATCTAGCTGTATGTGATGAGATTACCAATAAGGTAACTGCTTTCATTAATTCATGCGGTATCATCCCGTCCAATACTACAGTGGATTGCTCAAATGTATGGTCGTTTATTACGCCAGAGCTGATAGAAGTTCACGAAAGTAATTTCTATAGCTTGGGCGAAGGTGAATTAGGAACCAATGTTATTTCGATTGGCTACTTAACCCCTTGGACCGAAGATCAACTGATACAGGTTCCATTCCTGAATGGTGAAATAGGTACTATTTATAGCGAGTGAGTTTTAAATTGGTTTTGGCCGGATCATTAAGACTCGATGTGTAAAGGACTACAGAATGAACCAGGATATCCTTCAAGAATTTATTGATGGTGATGATGAACTTTCAGTTCATAGAGACTATCTAAAAAAACTGACAATCCCTAATGTTGATATCACTATTTCAAGCGACATACCGAAGGATCACGATAGCCGATTCGCTGGCTCCCCTTTAGTTTCAGACGATTTTGTGTGGCCCTCTCATGATATCGGTGAGTATAGGTTTCTCGGTCAGATCAACTTCGCGGATATCAAGAACGGCCCCGATGAGCTTCCCAAGAAAGGCGTGCTCTCCATGTTCTACGCCTATGACGAGGACGGGGAGATATTCTGGGGAGATGACGGCTACGTTTTGGGGTTTTATTGGCCAGATATTGAGCAACTGCATATGTACCCGGATTCAGCCAATCATATTCAGGCAAAAAAGATAGGTTTCGAGGTCGGCGTTGAAATCCCAAGGCATTCTGACCTAAGAAATGACTGGCCTTTTGACACTGAGGCACTGTATGACTTAAAGGATCTCGGTTCGTTTAGTGAAGATTATCTTCTCGGCTATCCCTCCTATTTCACACTGGCCTACGACCCAACGCCGGGAGAAGGTTGGATTTCCCTGATTACCCTCACTTCGTATGATGAGCTTGAGTGGTGTTGGCATGACGGTGATAAGCTAATGGTTTTTATAGAGAAGGAAAGATTGGCAAAGCAAGACTTTGGTCATTTAAAGGCAGATGCAGGATAACCACCTGGCACGCCAATCAGGCCAGCCGCAGAGCCGAGCGTCAGCCATCAAAAAGTGAATGTTTATGTACTTTGATCTCACATCCTTTCCGCACCCAATGAAGCGTGTCTATGATTTGGCCGAAGCGCTTAGGAGGAACCCTGAGCACATAAAGGCTGCGCAAGAAATGACGCTGAACGTCAATAAGCCGCTTCTTGGCCTCAAAGGAAGGCATGGGCTTTTTGGTTCAGACCAGTGGTGGGAAAGCATACGTTCCGGGCACCTCGCGGTAAAAACGGTTTCTGGCGTTATTCAGGAGATGGCATTTGCGGGACAAGATGCAAGATGGGGAAACCAATCCAACAGCTTCAAGCTAAAGCTTGAAGATGGTTCCGTTTTGCTTGAATCGATGTACGCCCACGAGAAAGCCGACCGAAAGCTATTTCGGCCAGGTGCAACCGTAGTCATTGCCTATGTCTTGGATGAGTTGAAAAACCAGCCGGCCCAGGATGGTGGTGTTAACTATGCGGAATCTGTGCTGGACATGCTTGTTTCTATGCCGTCACATGACTAACACGTCGTTAAGGACCCACGAATTTTAGGCTCATATCAGGCGCAGACCCTGACTGTTGCCCTCCCCGGCCTGACAACAAGACCTGACCTCGAAATACACGGACTAAAATCATTAAAGGAATGTTGAAAGATGGTAGCGTCGATAACGTTTATACTTGGATTAGCCTATTGCTTTATTGGCCTGGGATTGACCGGTTACGTTGGAAATGAGGTTTCAATACCGAGTGAAGGAGTGTTCAGCGACTACCCTTGGTTATTTCACCTGTTTTACTCCATCATCGTCGAAATTCTCACGGCGATCGTTCCTGCATTGATCATTGTCAGGCTAAACCATAAAAATGGTATGGCCTTGGCAACAGCCGGCGCGGCAGTGATCATACCTCTGACAATCTATTATCTTTATATTGATTTCGCCGTCACAAACCAGTTGTCTGGCGATAATTTATTAAGCGTCACCCTAACAACCACTGTTTCAACATTGATTTTTGTTGGGGTGCTGCCTTTGGTCATTGCCGGCATGAAAAGAGCCCGCGCTCTAACCCGTCAAGGCCGAGAACAGCACAAGCAGCCTGATAATGCACCAAGCACTCCTGAGCATGTACAGCTTTGAATTACTGAACGTTGAGGATCATTTCCAGTTAGGGAACATTGGGCTTACCGTTGTTCCCAGTTTATCTGTTGCCGGAACCGGGAGGTGGAATGATTTTCACACCACCATGAAGGTAATAGCTCCTGACGGCACTGAGTCTGTTCATCAGGCTCACGTCGGCACCTGGCATTTCAATATTCGTGACGTAAAGGCGGGTATTGACTGCAGGTGGCGGATCGTCATTAGTTTCCCTGAAGCCGACAAAGCACAAATACCGGTGGGGAGTATCGTTTACGTGTCAGAAGCCGACGGCTTAAGGCTGCAAGGGCAACAGGGTTAACAAACTGACGGGAGAAGGCTGAAAGACTCGCCAAGCCTTTATACGGCTCGTTTAAAGAGTTGTTTTATGATTCAGATGCATAGCCGATTTTAAACGCTAAGGACTTAAGATGATCGTTCGTCCCAAGGTTACGATGAAGAAGGAAGCTCGCCCAGTCCATCGCATTCACTGCGGTGAATGTAACTGGGAACTGTTGATCGCTTCGCAGGCAGATTCAGAGATTAAGTGCTGTTCCTGGTGTGGGTGGGAAGATTTGGAGATCAGTAAGGTATCTGCGCAAGGAGGCTTCCAGGAAATGAACTGTGACGTTCATGGCGATTTTACGGTGGTTTTACCAAGCCCTGACATCGACCCATTAGACTTCATGCCGGACCTGTTTTGCCCATTTTGCAAGTAGCCGCTGAAAGCATGGGAGTAGCCTTTACCGTTCCCGCTTCCCTTTCTGAGGGCGAGTGACTAGCAGAAACTTAAAATCGAACGACGGCGTCACCAATCACTAAAACCCGGACCATCCCCCACTCTGCCCAGGCTTAGTATGCAACCGCAATCAAGCAGCCAGCAAAAATAATAGCCATCGCCAACAGCCCCATCAGTACCCTGGCGACGGTCCTTCCAAACATACGGCTGATGGTCGCTATGTTAAAAAATCCGTTACCGCCCTCAAGCACCCAGTCCGAATCAACAATAACAGCCACCAACAAGAGCACGCCCAAACCAGCAATTACAGAGCCAGCCAAAGTGCCATCATTACGGATACTCTCAAACAAAGACTCAAAAAAAACGCTTATATCATCCATTTTTAACTCACAGCCAAAAGAGATGCCTAAAAATGCGTAGGCGGCATTAAGGAATACTCTAACCCGTTTTTACTTCCTCGTGCAGAAGTAAACGGCTTAACCTGCCTTCCCCGGAATTCTTTTCTCATTATCGGAATACCATTACAGAGAAACCAGAAAGGGCTCGACACGGATAAATAAACCGACCATTCGCGAGTTTTTTGATCGGCTGCTAGGGTTAAGTTTCAGCGACGCTGACATCCCTACAAATCTCAAAAATAATAACTGGAGAGATTATCGTGAATAACCACATACGCTTCGCCGCCGGTCTGGTGGTTGGTTTTGGCCTTTGTAGTGCTAACGCCCTGGCGGGTAATAACCCTTCCCCTATGGGAAAACCGTTCATTGAGCTGCAGGGGCAGATCATTGAAGTTCAATCAGATATCGCAAGCCTGGAACGCCAGTTCGAAACACTGCGGGACGATGTGACGGGGCTTAACCTGGACCTGCAAGGCCAGATTGATGCGCTGAACGCAGAAATTGGCCAGCTGCAACAAAAGGACCTGGAACTTCAATCAAACCTTGAACGAATGGTTCTCGAACTGGAGGCTCAAGGCACCGCCATCGGCACTCTACTTGCGCAGCTTTCCCAGGTTAACCAGGACATTGTTTACCTGATGAACGCCACGGGCGACAACGCCCAGGACATTGCCACTCTGGAGTCCGAGAAGACCCAGATTCTGGGTGACATAGCGGCCCTTGACGCGGGGCTGGTGTCCGCGATTTCTGAGATTTCGGATAACAAATCCCTGATCACGATGATTGAAAATGAGATTGATGAGCTCGATGCGACCAAGCAGAACGACATCACCGGGCAATGCCCTGAGGGCACCAGCGTCCAGAGCGTCAATAACGACGGCAGCCTGGTCTGCGGAACCACCGATGGAGCCGGAAACCAGATAATTATGGTGATCAGTGATGTGATCTCATTGAGGAACACAACGGACAGCTACACTCAATGCGTTGAGGAATTCCTGGGTATCTGTATCGACTATGAAACGTTCACCATCTACCACTACGACTACGCCTCACCATCGTTGACATGCCCTGTCGGCTTCAAGGCGATCGCAGGCGGCTATCAGTGGTGGAACGCCACCAATGGCAGGCAAACCGTAAAAGTGTTCAGCTCCTATCCCGTTCCCAACGGGTGGCAGTTCATGTTGAAGAACGAACATCAGGGCAATCAGAACTCATACATGAAGGTGCATGTATCCTGCCTGGCCCTTTGAGAGGGAGTGGCAAGTTGAGAGCCTGCCCCCCAGGTACCGAACCGATCAAACTGCTGCACTGAATAGAAAGCCCGGATGCGAAAGCGCCCGGGCCTTTTTATATCCCAGCCCGTTTTGCCCTATCCCACTCGAAAAGATAAAGTGCGCATTCGAGAACGGGCCTCAGATGTCTCACCCCCATCTAGCTAATGGAATTTTACTTGTCAGGTGTTTAAGGGAATAGAAATGAACGTTTCGATGTATCGCAATATGATTTGGTTGGTCGTAGAAAGCACCGATCTGGATGGAATCGTTGACCACCTGAAAGAAGAAGCGGATATCACGTCCATCTCCGACATGGAGTCTGAGGACGATCTGAGGCTTATCTGGAAAACGTCACACCTGGTTGTCGCGGATCTTGGTGGGCTTACCTACGTTGGTGGTTGGGGCTTGCCATTCCGGCAGTATGGTCTCAGGGATACGATGGAAATGCTGGAAGAATGCCTAAGCAACCTTGCAGGATTCGCCGCTCGCTTAAGCCAGAAGTTCGGGAAAACGTATGGCTTTGGCGACCATCAAGGAGGCATCTACAATTTTTGGTTCATTACGGAAGACGGCCAGATAACCCGCAAATACGCGGTGTACCATGACGACATTCGAGAATATGAACAATGCCACATCTCGGCAGGTGAACCAACCGAGGCGGAGGTACAAGCTGCCAACCGCTGCCTTATCCATGGTTTGTCTACACAGGGATGGTATCCGGATGAAGCAAACGTCCGGGAAATCGCCACGAGCTGGGTCCTTGATCCCCAGCAGTTTTCGCAACGGCTGGTCAGGGCCAAGCTGATTGAGTGGAGCCTGAAAAAACCCGGGGCCGGGGTTTAGACATGGTCATTCTAAAGGGTCGTGCAAGAGGCGGTGCGCTTCTTGCCGTGCTGTTGGCATTATCCACACCCGCCTACGCGACCACCCAATGCCCTGTGGAGTTCGGCCAGAAAGACCCTCTGGTCAACGGGCTCGGCTGGCAGCTTGTTGCATTGGGCATTATCGTCGGTGGGCTGCTTTTCTCATACGTCGTCCGCCGCACCCGCAGCATGCGCGGGTTATCCCGCGCGTCTGTAATCGCTCTTGGGTTTGTCGGTATGATGCTCGTGTGGGTCGCCGGCCTGTCCCTGGCGTTGGTGTATTTCTTCCTCCCTTGCTAGGAGGAAAACCAGGCAACCCCCGACACCCTCTTACTCCAGCGATTCCCGGAGGCGATTGGAAGCCCGCAGCAAGAGGACCTCTTCGGCGCTGATGGGCGTCATGCCCCGGGTCTTGTTCAACAAGTCCAGTGCCTCTTGCTCCTCGTCGGTTTTCAGCTTTGCCCGGGCGTACTCGTAGTACACGCCCGGATAATCCGGCGATAACCGCATCGCCCGGTTAAACAGCTCGTCCATCGAAGATTCTTTTGCGCCGTAGGTCATTCGGGCAACCAGGCTTCCGGCTTTTTCGATAATGCCGGACTGAACACCACCAAACAGGGTGACGGCATAGATGTTGTCGGGATCGTCTGCCAGCAGTGCTTCCAGGGTGTCGATGACTTCCGAGGTATAACCGGTTCCCATGGCCTCAGTGGCAGACAGGTTCTCCAGTATTCGTGCCTTACCGTAGGCGTTACCAAACCGGATCATCGGATGGTCAGGCGCCATGGGCATGATGTCCTCCGTCAGGGTGACGACTTCGTTGAGCAGCTGTGTTCGCACATGCTCATCGCTTTCGACCAGCGTTGCGTAAAGCGCCTGGGCATAGAGCCCCGGGAAGTAGCCAGCCGGCCCCAGAGCCAGCCCCAGGTCCCGTGCCTCCTGGAACTGACCGTTAAACAGAAGCGCCCAGGCCCGGCGCAGTTCTCTGGCGTAGGCATCAAAGGAATGGCTCAACTCACCTTCTGACAGGGGCGCCAGTACCGGGTGGGAGCGGGCTGTTGTTCTGAGATGATTCTGGGTGAAGTCGTATAGCTCAGGCCAACGTTCAGCATCTGCCCGTACACTCTCAGCCGTGGGCAGTGGGCCACGAAATCCGTCGGTCAGGTCCGGCCAGTGCTCAGCAAGGTTCTGTTCTGAGTAGCGGAAGGACTGAAGGTCTTCCGGGTAGGGTTGCCAGTTTTGTCCAGCGAAAAGCTGGGGGCTCACGATAATCAGCAGGATCAGGGACAGGGCTTTGTACAGCATGATTGGTTCTCCACCGTTTGCACAATTCCATCACAGGAGCCAATGCCGCCCATTGGCTCAAATTTGGTAAATCTGTGCAGAAACGGCAATTCAGAATTGAAGACGAACAGCAACACAAAGAGTGGCTGGTGCAACAGCAACAGCAGGCTGAAGAGGCGTTTGGCAGCGACGTCGATATGACGACCTACTAGCTTGAGCATAGCCTTACCGATTGACAACCACTCCCCAATCGTCAACGATCGTGAGATGAAAATGAACACTCAACAGCAGACAGCACGAATTACCATCATTCCTTAGGAATGGTGGGCTATGTGATGTGCTTTTGAGTTGCCAAACCCACCCTTGAGGTGGGTTTTCTGTTTCTGCCTCATGGGAATAATCCACAGTAAGGAGACAGCATGAGGAAGATCGCCGTTTTTGGTAAACCAGGAAGCGGGAAATCCACGTTGAGTAAAGCGCTGGCATCAGCAACAGGCATCCCGCTGCACCAGCTGGATTCGATCGTCTATAAAAAGAATGGCGAGCTGGTGGATCGTCAGTCTTATGACGAGGCTCATGGGGACATCCTGTCGTCGGATAGCTGGATCATTGATGGGTTTGGCCCCATCGATTCATTCAACCAACGCCTGCAAGCCGCCGACACGCTGGTCTACATCGACCTCCCCTATTGGACGAGCTATTGGTTCGTGACCAAGCGCCTGTTAAAAGGGCTTTTCGTCAAACCTGAGGGATGGCCGGATGGGAGCTCTGTTCTGAAAGGCACTTTGGAAAGCTATAAGGTGCTACGGCAATGCCCGAAATTCTGGAACGGGCGCATTATTGACCGCCTGGACAGGCTATCGGCCGAGAAGTCGGTGTACATCGTTAGTTCAGTTTCTGAACTGGATAACTTTGTGCGTCAAACCATCGATTAGAGGCAGGCCGTTGAAGGCTAGACATTTAAGGGGCCGGGGTTAATTTGCCCTGCCCCATTCTTAGCCCCTTCTCAGAGCGTTACTTAAACGTCTCGAACCCAAACGTCGTTCACGTGTTTTTTGAGCAGGTCTATGACACTTTGGTGAATAAACACCAGCCCGTAGTCTTCTTCCAGCTTGAATATCAGCCTTTCTTCCAGCGGGATGGAGTCTAACCTGGAGAAATCAAACTCCGTATTTTCTGCATCCATCCAGTTAAGTCTTCCGTGCTGCTTTTCCTGATCGGTGAGCCGGTAAGCCTGATGGATATAGGGCATACGATAGTTTTCGTATACCTTAAGTTGTTCATCAGGGGGCTGACTGGGAGAACAGTCAACCCGGGCATCCAGCCACTCGACCCCAAATGTAACCAGTTGCTCCATTTCTTCCGCGATGCCGGGAGCAATGAACAGTTTTGGAGAAAACGTCATCTCAAGCAGCAAGTCAGGTTCTGCTGATACAGTTGGCTCAGGTGTTGGTTTCAATTCAAAGGCGCTTAAATGGCCTTTCGACAAGATATGGTATTCCATATTTTCCGCTTACCTGACAGGTGCTAATTCAGAGGTATCAAACGGCGTTGCTTCACATAAGAAGTGACGCCCATCGAGCAGGCCTTCCAAAAACTTTTCCGCGATACGACCATCGAAGAAAATGGTGTTTGATTCTCTAACCCTGAAAACCAATCGTTTGTTCAATGGAATTCGCTCAAGCTTCTCGGGGCATATTGCCAGGCGTGAAACGATAGGCGGCCGGTGCGGCTTTGGATTCTCTATGATCCTGCTGCGCGAATAATCTACAGCATCAATGATGTTCTTTACGGATAAGAGATAACGATTCTTCAGAACCCCGTTTTCCCCTTTCAGCTCGACAGGGTAAAACTCCACACCGTAAGGGTCGAAGGACATGATCAGTTCGGCGATCTCTCGGTTAACAACCCTGTCACCCTTGTCCACCATGTCGGGTATATCTTCAACATCAATATCCAGGTCTTCCCAGAGCAAGGGGTTTAACGACGAGCACGGTGTGTATTCGTTTGTTGAGTACAAATACTCTCGCTCGTCAACGTCAGTAAACATGGCATCAGACGACGAAAAGTCTTCAGAAAGTGTCGCGAGCCTAACGTTTTTATCTAACTTCATGTTACTCATCGCGTGTTGAACTCTTTAGCCGATTTCAATCTCAACAGTGGAATCCCTTTCCCCTCACTCCATGAGCCGACTTCCCGGGGCTATTTTCGACTCAGTTCTGCGTTATCTTCCCTGTAAATTCCCGAACGTTCAATTGCTTGTAGAAACCAATCGGGCAACTTTTCCATCAGATGCTGGTGTGTAATTCCATGCTTCCAGACGATTGCAGGCGGGTATGAGTAGTGAAACGCCACCAACGGCAGTTAGACAGCCTTCATGAAGGGTCACGTGTCCTACCTGGCCCTTTGAAAGCCAGCGGATGCAGCAAGTCATACGAAGAGCGCGAGACCTCGCCTACCCGGGCCTTTTATGTTGGTTGAGACGTAATCGCTTGACCGCGCCGTTAATACGCGGTGATATTACAAAAATCGGCGAACCGAGATCGCAACTTATTGAAAGTTTGGCTGGTTTTGGGCATGGATTCTATTTTTTCGTAATAACGACGCGTAATAATAGAGACGTCGCATTTTGGAATAATGAAGCGTTCTATCTAATACGCTGTTACATGCCTCAAAGGAATCAAGTTGAGCACTAAATTCGAAGTTAAAGGCCTCTTTTACGAGTCCAATGGATATAAGTTACGTAAGTATCTAGACATCGCGCGAGTTGGCGTAGAACTCAATGAGCCTGATCTCATGGTTGTAATGATGAATCCTGGTTCTTCTTACCCATTGGACGGAATCGATAATAACTCAGTAGCATCAGAGGCGGAGCCAGACACTACACAACAACAAATTATGAAAGTCATGGATGCGTCAGCATTTAACTACGCCAGAATTCTAAATTTGTCAGACCTCCGTACGCCGGATTCAAATGAGTTGTATCGTTTCTTGAAGTCCGAAGAAAGCAGTACAGTAGAGCATTCTATCTTTTCGCCCAATCGTAAATCTGATTTAGCACAACTATTCGTTAATGGCGTTCCGGTTATTTTTGGCTGGGGTGTAAACCAATCTTTGATTCCTTTGGCCAAACAAGCTATAGACACCTTGCGTATTAGCAGCCCTCTCGGAATTTTGAAACCAAACACTAAATATTCTTACTATCACCCATTACCGAGAGTCTATGCGAAACAACTTGAGTGGGTTCAGCATGTAACAAGTCAAATCAGTCGGACGGCTAACGCCGCCGCTGTTTGAGGCGTTACGCATAAATACAAGGAGATCATGGTTTGTCGTTTGAGATACTCCCTTGGTCAGAAATCTCTGATCAATTCGGCGATAACCTTTTGCTGGGGAATGGTGCAAGCATTGCGGTCGATGAGCGATTCAGATATCGGTCTTTGAAAGAGCATGCAATCGAAAATGGTCTTTTCAGCGAGGATGTGGAAAGCCTCTTTGAATTTTTCCGCACCAGCGATTTTGAGTTGGTTCTGAGAATCGTTTGGCAATCGACCAACGTCAACGCAGCACTTGGTATAGAGGATGACAAAACGGAACAAGCCTACCGTCACGTTCGAGATTGTTTGATTGATGCAGTGAGGGATATTCATCCTGAGTACGGAGAAGTTGAAGATCATCTTCCAGCTATTGCCAGTTTTATGAAGTGTTTCAAAACCATAGTTTCGCTGAATTATGACCTCATTGTTTATTGGGCGATGATGCACGGCAATAAACTAAGAAATGGACACCGATTTAAAGACTGTTTCCATGGCAGGAGCTTTGATGATGACTGGAGTAGGTTTAGAGAGCCATATGGGGATGACAGAGATAGCTCATTGGTTTTTTATCCCCATGGAAACCTAATTCTCGCTAGGGATAAGCTAGAGAATGAGAGGAAAATCGCATCTTCTGGGAGCGGCTTGCTGGAGAGCATACTGGACAAATGGGCTGCTGGTAGCTACGTGCCACTCTTCGTAAGTGAAGGCACAATGGACCAAAAAAAGAAATCCATTAAAACTAGCTTCTACCTAAATACCGTTTACAGAGAAGTTCTTACATCTTTTTCAAATTCTGTTGTTTTTTATGGTTGGGGAGCCGGCGAGCAAGATCAGCACATCCTAGAACAGATTGCTCGGTCAAAACCTCGAAAAGTGGCCTTTTCAGTTCGCGATAACGATCAAGGATACTGCAACTGGGTTAATGAATTGGTCAAACAGGTCTGTGGCGAAGACTGTAGAGTTTTCTTCTACGACAGTGCGAGCGCAGACTGCTGGAATAATGCGTAACAAGTGGGGGAAGTCCAGCCAGCAAGCTGGCTCGGACCTCCACTCCGGCGCTTCGCGCCTGCGTTGCGGCCCGTTATTAGGGCGTTAGGTGCACTTAGAGTATGAGTGATCTTCAAGATCTTATAGATGATTTTGATTTCATAACAGAAATCGCTTATGACTTGTCTCAGCAGTTTGATGGCGTTCAAACTGAGGATAGGAAAAGAAAGGTATCGACATACTATTTAGCTAAAGTGGTACCTGAGTGCATTTCTCTTTTGAAAGTTCTTCCAGGCTCTAGATTTACCAAAGTTGAAGATATCTTTGATTTTCCGTCATTCTGCTCAATTTCTAGAAGCTTAATAGAAGCATCAAATTTACACTGGTATTATTGCGTAGAGTCTATAGATAGCGAATCAACAGATTTTCGTTTTTCTCTTTATGACTACCACGATTATAAATCTACTATACAAATAGGTAATTTCATTGGCGCTGATGAAAATGATTTGGGGATTCTTAAAAAGAGCTGTGAAGATCTGAGGGTCCGAATTAAGGAGCATCCAAAATTTAGTGCTCTCTTGCCTGAAGTTCAGCGACAGATCTTAAAGGGTAGAAAATGCTCAGATCTAAATCAAACAGAAATATGTGAGCATAGAGGTATTGATATAAATACATTTAATGGCGTTTATAAATTACTATCTACCAATACGCATTCGACTCCTTCTGCCGTTAGCACCATTGTTCATACTCGAATTAAAGGCAGTGGCTTGCAACACGCTTTTGCATGTCTAGTTCTCTCATATGTGGCCTCTTTTGTGGCTCATATGGTAAAAACCATAGGAGAATTATGGGAGTTGGAGTTTGCAAAAGAAAAATCGGCAGAAATAATATACCTGTTTGCCGAGAATCTGAGTGAGAGCACCTAACAAATCAATCAATGTCGCCTCACGGCTGGACCTCCTTTCAGTCGGCCCATTATTGAGGCGTTGAGGCTGTAGAAAAAGGTCAGGAGATTTTCCCGATCCGAAGCTGATCAAAAAACAAGCTATAAATAGCGCCGATTCTTAAAATCTGGAGTACTCAACATCGGAAATACATCCAGATTTTGCGTAGGAGCGCCATCGCAAAAAGGGGCGAGGGTTTTTCTACAGCCTCGTTAACATCCGTGAAGAAATAGGAGATTCCCCGCCGTGTGGCAATTGTTGGGAGAAAACGCATCGGAAATCATCGCATTATGCGCTCTCGGTCTAACCTCTTATCAAGCATACCTATCAAGAGCACATAACAGGCTTTCTCTAAAGCCCCATCTTACGCGTTTTACTCATCGCTCCCGTCAGCCTGGTCATGGAGTTCTTGTCTTCGAAATCATGAATAACGGCGTTGGCCCGGCCTTTATCAATTCGTTCGAGATCCTACTCGATGGCAAACGAGTTCAAGATTTAGATGGAGCCTTAAAAGAAGTTCTCGGCCAAAGACAGTTCAACAGCACGGTTGCAACGCTGGGTGACGACTATGCCATGCCGGCAGGAGAAAGAAGAGAGATTCTTATTCTAGCTCTTGGTCTGTCTGATGGGGAGGATTTGTCAGGGATTGAGGAAGAGCTGGATCGCTTTGATCTGATAGTGGAGTATCAATCGGTGTACGGGGAAAAGGCAAAGCTTGATACCCGTACAGAGAAATCCAATGTTAACCAGTAGGTGAAGTCGACCGGTACTCCGCTGCGCTTCGCACCGGCGGCTTACCTTGGCGCTATGAATAGCACATGATCATACTCATCAAGAACGTTATAGGGTTTGATGTTTGCCGAGATGGCGGCACATTAGTCGCTCAGTACGAGGGGTATAGAGGTCGAAAATATTGCCTAGACTTTCCCGTCGACCATAAAGCCATAGTAGAAGATGGGAAATTCATTGATCTTGAGTTCGTAGGCTATAAGAGTCCAGTTCTCACTACTTACAAGCCTGACTTCTATAAAAGCCCGGTTACCGGCATAGAAAGCCCAAAGACATCTGAGAGCAAAAGAGATGTTTCGTGGTCTTATGCGTGCAAAGTTCTCAGTAAGCTCAAACCTTTGGTGGCAAAAGCCAATCTGGAGAGAGAAGATATTTATCAAAAAATGGTTGAGGTAGCTGGCAATGGTGGCGCTAGAAAAAATTCATAACAAGCGCTGTTGTCGGACTTTGGACTTCCGCTGCCCTCCAAACCAGCCGCAAATGCGGGCGCGATGCGTTTAAACCATGAATACCATCGAAGAACTAATCCGGCTCTTAGATTACCTAGATGATGACTACTGGAGCGATGTACTTTGCGGTGATGCTCGGACTATCATCGACCGCGACCCAGAGCTGATAATGAGCAATGTATTACAGCAATGGGAAGACTGGCCAGAAAATCGACTTGAGCATCTGACATACCTCTTGGGTGAAGGAAGATCCGAGGTAGAAAAGCTTCTTATCGAAAATTTACAGAGATCAAAATATAAAACCGTGGTTTTCCGAGCTAAAGAAGCCTTAATTGAGATGGAATCCACGCATAGTGAGGCATTAGGTGTAAAGCATGATGAAAGTAATAGTAGATAAACCTAGGCCAGACTTTCGAGTATTTTTCGATTTACTTTTTGGTCAAGGAAGAAACGTAGACTCAGAAGGAGATGCGTATCCTGTTTTTAGTCGGGAATGGAGAGATTTGTACTTTAAAGACAGAGAAGGCGATGAGCCAAAGGTTGAGATATACGCAGAAATTGGCAATCCTCTTGAGTTTGAGGTGGAGTCGAAGTCGGTACGACTGGAAGAGCTATCTGCCTTGTATCTCTTTCTCTTTTGTGGCGACTCTATAAGCAAAGGTGGTATCGATTTAGGCGTTGATGCAGTAAATCAACTCAAAATCAAGTACTCGGGCGAGCTATTAAGAGCCGAGAATTCCATATGGCATAACTCTAATGAAAACAACCCATACCCAAACATCGCCTAAGAAATTAAAGCAGGCAGCGGGAGATTTACGGTGCGCTTCAATTTCCCCTATTTTCGGCGTTATATTACCGAGTTAACGAAACAGATAATCGGATAAACTTATTTGGCTGGGCCATATTCACTTATGGTGTAGTCGTTATTCTCGTAGTCAATCTATTTAAATCTAGCAAGCGCAAGCAAAACAACTCGCAATAAATTGCGAGCGGTCGTTGCGAACGTTAGCTTACTCAAGGAGGAGTAATGTACCCACCAGCTTATCCCCATGACCCGATTGAGATGCTCTACCCTGGTGTTTATCTGGCACATGGAAGTATCAAGATGGGGCCTGGGATGCGAATGAATCGGAACATGATCATTCTCCAGAATGGAAATGAGCTGACCTTGGTCAACCCTGTTCGCCTGGACGAGGGTAGCCTTTCTAATCTTGATAGACTGGGTAACGTTAAATACCTACTCAGGCTGGGCGATTTTCATGGGCTGGACGATGCCTTTTACCTCGACCGGTATAAGTGTGAGTTCTGGGCACAGGAGGGCCAAGGCACCTATAAAGAGCCGACGCCCACCGTGATAATTTCCTCCGCCACCGAAAGCCCTGTGCCGAACTCCGAGTTTTTCATCTTCGAGTCGGCCAGGTTCCCTGAAGCCGCTTTGCTGCTGAAAGGTCAGAAACTGCTGATTACCACTGACAGCGTGCAATATCACGGTGATTGGAGCTATTTCACCAGGATCACAAAATTTGCGTTCAAACTTCTTGGCTTCAAAATTGGCATTAACATCGGGCCGCCATGGCTGAAGCGGGTAACGCCGAGAGGGGGTTCGATGAAGTCTGATTTCCTCAAACTACTCTCCCTGGATTTTAACAAGCTCGTCGCTGCCCACGGCCGTCCATTAACATCAGGGGCTAAAGACGCGTTGCGTTCAGAAGTAAGCAGAGTGTTCAAGTAAACTAGCAAAGCCACCCAGCGCCTTTGGCCCCACACGGAGGCTGGCATGCCGCACGCATTAACCCTCAGGGAGATATCCGGTTGAGTATTAATATCCGCAAGGAACAACCAGGCGACGTTCAAAGCATCCATGAGGTGACGGTTGCTGCATTTCTTGAAGCACCGCACACCGACCATACGGAGCAGTTTATTGTTAAGGCGCTTCGTGAATCGAGGGCATTATCGGTTTCCCTTGTCGCTGAAGAGGAAGGCCAGATTGTTGGTCATGTGGCGCTTTCTCCGGTTGCCATTTCAGACGATGCCGATCGTTGGTATGGCCTCGGCCCCATCTCGGTCCTGCCCACGCATCAGGGACAAGGGATTGGCTCGAAGCTTATGATCGCTGCCATTCAAGAGCTAAAGAACGTAAACGCCAACGGTTGTGTATTGCTTGGGGCCCCTGACTACTATCATCGTTTTGGCTTCAAGCCTGCAGAGGGCTTGGTGCTTCCAGGTGTCCCACCGGAGTATTTTCAAGCCTTGTTATTACAGGGACGTTCGCCTCAAGGAACGGTCACTTACCATGCAGCCTTTTCTGCAAAGGGTTGACAAGGCGGTGGCATTATCAGAACGGTTATTGAAATCGAGCCCACGTCCGGCCATTACTTTTCACTTGGCATTTAACTGAGGGACGATTTTATGAGCGAGATTCTCGAATCTGAGATAAGGGAACAAGAGGACAACCTCCGAAGGGCAATGCTTTCATCGGACATAGCCCGTCTGGATCAAGCTTTAGCCGAGAACCTGATCTTCACAAACCACCTCGGGCAGCGGGTTGATAAGTGTATGGATCTGGAAGCCCATAAAGCGGGTTTGCTCCGCCTTACTTCAATCGAGTTGTCTGGCCAAAGAATCCTGGTCAGTGGCCAGAACACCGCGGTTGTGTCCGTGAAAGCTGACATTGAGGGCACGTATTCGGGGCACCCTGCAGGTGGGCGCTTTGCGTTTACACGTGTTTGGTCAAAAGATTCAGGCCAATGGCAGGTAATCGCGGCGCACTCGGGCATCGTTGCCTAGAAAGCACTCTGAGCCGACACTGCATTTTACCCTGGCTAATGACAAGAACCGGGCTGGATTTAGGCAACCAGCCCCGCCATCAGATGCTCCAAAAACGCTTTCACTTTCTCCAGGGGGTATCTTCTGCCCGAGTAAAGCGCATATAGGACCAGGTCTTCTGGCTCGCAGTTAACGTCAATCTTGACGAGTGTTCCGTTGTCGATCTCGGCCTGGCAGGCATGAATGGGCAAGACGGCAAAACCAAGCCCTTTCAACGCGGCGGCCTTCGCCAGATTGCCGCTGTTGACCTTGTAGCTCGATTGTACCTGGATGGTTTGATGCTGTTTAAATCGCCAAGGCATGCCTTGCAGTACCGATAAGCTCGTTATGCAGGGAGCGTTGCTCAGTTCCTCCAGAGTGCGGGGCATTGGCTGATGCTCAAGGAGGTGTGGTGCGCCAACCACACAACTTGGCCAGCGCAGGATTTCCCTGGCGACCCAACCAGAATCCTCCAAAGGCCCCCGGCCAAACTGCAACACCACGTCGAACCCGTCTAACAAACCTTCCGTTGGATTCAATTGGGTATCACAGCTCAGTTGTATCTGTGGATTCTGGGAGCAAAAGTCTGCGACGAGTTCCGCCAGGAACGGCAGATCCGGCATGACAATCTTAAGGTGACCAGACAGCGAATCACCGTGCCGCGCCACGTCTTCCAGCGTGTCGTCCATGGCTCGCGTGAGTGGCGTGATGGACTGGAATAGCTGCTTGCCTGCCGCGGTTGGGATCATCTTGCGGGTGGTGCGTTCCAATAGCCGCAAATTGAGTTGCTGCTCCAGTAGCGCCACATGACGACTGACATTGGATGTTGGCAACTGGAGTTGCTCGGCTGCCCGCTTAAAGCTTAGTTGTTCATACACAGCCTGGAAGCTGCGTAACCACTGAAGCTCGATGTTTTCAATCACGATTTCTCTCACTGAATGGGATTAACAATACAATACTACCCTGTTTATCCCAGATAATGGCCTTGAAACAATCTCTACCAAAGCCAGCGAAAGAGGTAGAGCAGATGAATAACCCCCATCGAATAGCCATCGTCGGTGCAGGCGTTGCAGGGATAGCATTGGCGATACTCGCCACCAAACGAGGCTATCAGGTGAGTCTGTACGAACGTGGCAACCGGATCTCGTCCATTGGCGCCGGGGTGACCTTATGGCCAAACGCCCTTTTTGTGTTGCGACAGATGGAGTTACAGACAGAGGTAGAGCGCATTGGGGGCACGCCCCAAGCTATGCGCCAGTTCGATCACTTTGGCACCCTGCAGGGTGAGTTTGATATCAGTAAGGTGAATGCCCTGAGCGGTTTCCCCAGCGTGACCGTATTGCGCCGTGACCTGATGAACCTACTGGCCAGCGCGTTAGATGATCTGGGCGTCAAAATACACTTTGGTTGCCCAATGACGGCGCAGGACATCAGCGAATTGAAACAGGACTTCGAGTTGGTGGTCGGCGCAGATGGTCGAATGAACTCGGTGGTACGTCAGACGTTGTTTCCAAGCGGGGTACGCCCCCGCTACCAGGGGTTTATTAATATTATTGGTATCAGTGAACGGGTGGATGACACTTTGGATCACGCCATTCATGATTTTCGAGGCCCCGGCGAGCGCTTTGGGATTGTCCCGGCCAAAGCCGGCGTGTGTTTTTGGGCCGGAGCATGGAACGCGCCTATCGATAGAGAACGCCCCCTATCCACCTGGTATGATGAAATGCATCAGCGCTTTCAGGGCTGGCCAGACCCGGTAAAGAAAGTGCTGAAAACCTACGATACCGCCTCTCTCAACCGCATTTTCGTTCACGACCTTGATGCCCTGCCCTATTGGCATCGGGACAATGTTCTTATTATTGGGGATGCAGCCCATGCCCCCTTGCCAACCTCAGGCCAGGGTGCATGTCAGGCGCTGGAAGATGCCTGGCACCTTGACCGGCTGTTGGGTGAACAGGGAACCATCGAGGATGCCCTGACGGAGTTCTATCAGCAGCGCATTGACAAGACTTCTGCGGCTCAAGCGGTTGGCAGGCAGGTTGCACAAAGGATTTTTGGACACCACCCTGAACCTCAGCCCCCAGCTACAGGTATCTCGCCCGAGCAATTAAGCCAATTCTGGATGCTGGGGTTAGAGGTGGTTTAAATGGAGCTGATGACAGCGTGACCGAGTCCTTATTGCTTTGGGTTTGCTGCCCTACGGGACGGATGCCCAAACGATACAAGAGGCTGGCGTATTCATGGTGGTGCTTGAACACATTCCTTATGCACTGGCCGGTGACATTACCAGGGCTTTGTCGATTCCAACGATTGGGATCGGTGCTGGTCCAGACTGTGATGGACAGGTTCTGGTGATTAATGACGCACTGGGGCTCGGTGACTACTGGCCTCCGTTTTCAAAGCAGTATGCTTGGGTCAGCAAGACCGTTTTGAATGTTGCAACGGGTTTTTCTGAAGAGGTGGAGTCGATGAAATTTCCTAGTAATATCATCCAGTTTACAGGAAGGAACAAACGTTGAGGTCACAGTCTCGGGGGCAAGCCCTGCTTTTGCCTGCTCCCGAAACTAGCGAGCCTATCGCACAGGGCGAGAAGATGACGATGGGTTTTATAACGGGTTTTATAAAGGGCTGTGTGCATGATACTGGCGATTGATGTCCAATATAGTGAACAATCCGCCTTTATTGGTGGCGTTTTGTTCAGCGATTGGGAGGCACAAACACCAATCGCGGAATACGTATCAACATTGCACGATGTCGAAGAATACGTACCTGGCAACTTTTACAAGCGAGAACTGCCCTGCATCCTGAGGCTGATCGATGAGCACAAGCTAACGCCTGCGTGTATCGTCATAGACGGCTATGTCTACCTTGATGGCAACCAGAAACCCGGCCTGGGAAAACGGCTCTTCGATGCTCTTTCGAACGACATTGAAGTTATTGGGGTCGCCAAGAAAGCGTTTTCGGGTATAGAGCCAAATTATGAGATACACAGAGGCGAGAGCAAGAACCCGCTGTATGTCACGACAACGGGAGATCTGGACGCGGCCAAGCGCCATGTTTCAGGTATGTTTGGGAAGCACCGCATTCCGGTTCTGCTCAAGCGTGCAGACCAAATCTGTAGAGCCGCCGCTAACAAACCCGCTACGCACCCCTGCCCCTGACCAACAACGATCGAGCGTAACGCTATGGATATACCAAGAGAACTTCAGGCATTTTTGAGCCAAAACATCCCCCCATCACGACAGATCGACATAGGCTTCGAGCTATTCGAATTTCCTGATGCTGAACAGCTGACCCGCTTCCAGGAAGGTTATCGATGGCACGGGTTAACGGGAGAGCGTTCAGAGAACTGGAAGGAACACTGGATCGTGTTTGGCGCCTCAAATGCGGACCCATTGATTTATAGCGCTGAGAACCACCAGGTACTGTTTGACCGCCATGGCGCGGGTGGCTGGAACCCCGTTTTATTGTTTGCCAGCCTGGGTGACATGCTCCGGTGTTTTGGCGAACTGTCCGACATAGTCGCTGATGCCGGCGACCAGCTTTACGACGACGACTTTACTATTCAGCCTGAGTACGTGCAGGCCATGAAAAGTACCATTGTCCGTCAGGTCGGGCCGGAGCACGGCAATAAGGTAATAGAGTGCCTTGAAATCAGGGAGTACTAGTCCTGAAGCCTTCATAAGGAATGGAGCACAAGGCTCTTAGGGCGGAGAGGATGCACAAACAGACCCGGGGTAGGCACTGCCTTGCACGTCAAGCCCTCCCCGGCTTCACGGACAGAAGAGAAAAAAGCAAAAGACAGCACCTGCCCCCAAGGTTCAGCGCGACCCTTATTGCCCCGTATAAACGGGCTTTCGGCGCTCAATCCAGGCCTCCAGGCCTGCAATAACATCCTCAGTCTGGACCATACGTGCGAACTGCTCTTTCTCTATTTCAAGCCCCTCCCCAATAGTCGTATTTAGGCCCCGAGTTACTGCGGAAATAATGCGGGCGGCAGCTAAAGGGGAATGCTGCAAGATACGATTAGCCAGTTGAATAGCTGTTGGTATCAGCTCGTCATGGGGAACAACCTGGTTGACCAGGCCCATTTCATACGCGCGCTCAGGCGAAAAACTGTCGCCGGTTAGCAACAGTTCTAAAGCACGCTTTCGTCCGGCCAGCCGGGGCAAGCGCTGGGTTCCGCCAAACGTAGGGGGAATCCCTATGTTAATTTCAGGCTTTGCGAACACAGCATTTTCACTGGCAACAGCCAAATGTGCTGCTTCGGTAATCTCACACCCGCCACCAAATGCAATGCCATTCACCGCAACAATAATTGGTTTTGGGAAGGACTCGATCCTTGATGTCATGCATTGCCCTCGACGCACGAACTCTCTAACCGCAACATCGCCTCCTTGCTTGATGCTTTCAGTGAATTCGTGAATATCCCCGCCTGCTGAAAAGGCCTTATCTCCCGCTCCCGTTAAAATTATGGCGCGAATGGAAGGGTCACTTTCAATGTCATCAAGCAGTTCCATCAGCCGATCGTTAATCGCGTAATTTAATGCGTTTAGTTTCTCTGGACGATTTAATATCAGCAGCGCTATTTCACCTATTCTTTCGTAAAAAATAATCCGCTTCATCACGTAATCCTCACAGGTTATTGGCTGTTGAAAAAAGGATATTCGTGGACTAGGATTTTGTACACTCACTATACGGTATACACAAATGACTGATACAAAAAACAACACCAAAAGGCGCATCATAGAAGCTGCTAACTCTCTGTTTTATATGACAGGAATCAGGGCAACTAGCGTTGACGCAATTGCAGAAAAAGCCGGTATCACCAAGCGAACTCTGTACTATCATTTTCAAAGCAAGGATGAACTGATTACTGAGTACCTAAGCTCCAGAGATCAATTAAACCTTCACGTATATAAGAAATGGTTTGATGAGCAGGAAGGTGATATCACAGATAAAATTCGAGCGGTGTTTAATGGCATTGCCGAAATCACAAGCCACCCCAAATGGCGGGGGTGCGGGTTTCAGCGTACTGCGGGCGAACTTGCCAATAAACCAGGTCACCCGGCTATCAAAGCAGCGTCGCTACACAAGAAAAATGTTGAAAGTTGGTTATCCGAGGAATTCTGTCACGGCAGTCTTAAAAATGCAGAAGTTACGGCCCGGTACGTTTTTCTCTTGCTAGAGGGGGCATTATCCACGATGCTGGTTCATCACGATCCGGTCTATATACGCGAATCCGGAAACGCTGCGGCATTGCTAGTCGCTCATGAAATGCCCCCCGAGGACCATTAAACTTCTGCATAGACGTAGTTTGTAGAGAAGTTAAAATATCCAATCAATTTTTGGGCTTATTTGCTTTATTGATTGTCCCCTGTGCTACCGCGACCAAAACCTCAGTATCATTGTTGAGTGCATAGACTTTACAGTCACATACAGCTTGCGTTTTACCGTGCGATATCACACTGGATTTTGCAATTAACTTCTGACCAATTGCTGGTCGAACATAGTTAATTTTGTACTCCGACGTTACGCTATCACCGAGTACAGAACCTCCGGCATAAGTCAGGCAGTTATCGGCCAAATAGCTCACTATACCGCCATGAACAAAGCCATGCTGCTGTTTTAAGTCGTCTTTGACCACCAAACTGATTTCTGCGCTACCTTCTTCAAAAAGAGTTAGCTCTGCTCCAATTAACTTGCTAAAAGGTTGCGACTCTAAAATAGATTTACCAAACTCAAATAGATCACTCATGAAATTATTTCTTCCTTAAATTAACACCCGCAACACCGCCATCATTGGAGCGCAGCGATTAGTCTACCCGCAAGCTTGCCCGTTCATTCACGGTGGGCGAGTAGAAGCCCAACCCCGGCGCAGCCAAGCAACCCCGCGCAAAGCCTGTTGAACAATTTCCGTAACGAGGGGCGGGAAAACCAGTGGCCCATTGCTTTTCCAAAAAAGGCATACCCCGCAATGGCTACCCATTCAAGGGTTATAAACAGTCCACCTAGAATCAAAAATTGCATTTCAATTGAACCTGCCGGGTCAACGAATTGGGGCAGGAATGCGGTAAAAATCAGGATAGCCTTGGGATTTCCAGCCGCCAGAAAGAACTCCTGTCTCGCTAGCTGAAACAGGCTTTTTCCACCCACTGCGTCCTGTTCTCTGTCGGAAGGGTCGGCAGTCCATAGTTGGTATGCCAACCAAAGTAGATAGAGCCCGCCAGCAACCTTTATTGTGAGAAACAACGTTTCAGATGTGTATAACACGGTTGCGAGTCCCGTCGCAGCCAATGTAATCATACCCACGAAGGCTAAAAGACGACCTACTCCTGCGCAGCAGGCCGCCCTTGCCCCGTAACGTCTTGCGTTTGCCATAGAAAGAAGGTTGTTTGGACCCGGCGCCATGTTCAAAGCAAAGCACGCAGGTATGAACAGTAGGATGGTCGTTAAGGTCACAATGAACGCTCCTTCAAAACACGGCATTATGGGGGCACACCAGCAGTCTGCCCTGCCTCACAGATACACTCAACCGTGCCAGGCCGAGCAACGGATCACACTGCAAAAATTTCCGCCGTGAAAATGCGGTTCCTTATCAGAGATCACATCGGCCTTCACGTTACCAAACGTGGTGTCCGGCTTATGTTTGATGCCGTCATAAAACGACTGAATAATTTCTTCTTTAAAGCCAGGGCTACGTGGAAAGGCGTTGACGACGGCCTCTCTGTCATCATCGCTGTAGTCCTGGTAGGTCAGCCCAAGAACATCCATTTCAACACCTGCAGTGACAAGCGCGACAACAGGATGCATATGGACCGGAATACCTGGCGTGGTATGCAGCGCAATTGCCGTCCAGACGGTGTAGACGTCTTCTTCAGGTATGCCATAGCTACGGAGGAAATCGCGAGCAGCATTGGCTCCATCCACCTCGAACCGCTCCTGTTTACTACTGTGGCTCGGCATCAGGCCAATGTCGTGGAACATGGCCCCGGCATACAGCAACTCGCGATCAAACTGCAGCCCCCGCTGTAAGCCGGCTAGCGCGCCAAAACAGTACACCCGGCTCGAATGGTTGAACAGTAACTCTGTTTCAGTATCCCGGACATATTCAGTTACTGCCCTGGCCAGCCTGGAGTCAGGAATGTAAGCGCCTTTACTGATTAACGACATGTGTATCTCCTTTCGATTTTGCGTGTACAGATAGAATAGAGGGGGAGACACCATGTCCTCAATTGACTTGATACGTCTATAACAGACATATTCAGGCTGAGCAAGCCGTCAAGGGTTGTGCTTGATCCGGGCTTGCGAGGCCCTCCAATCGAAAGAGTTCATAAAGAACTCAATCACTCATAAAATCCGGTGAAAAATTATCGACCACAACAGGCGTTTCAAGGTACGTTATTTCCGGCTCCGACCCATATTTTTCTAAAACAAACTTCTTCCAATGCTCGGTGTAAACTGCCTCGGCATCCTTACGAGATCTCCAGAGATAAATGCCACCAACCGTATATCCATCATCAGAAATGACATAGCATTTTATAAACAGACCTTCTAATCCCTTGTATTTATGAATCGTGGTCTGAAAAATACGCTTTGCCTCATCCAAAGAAACCGGTTTCGAAAGCCTAAACTTTGTTATAGCAGTAATCATAATGCGCACCACCTATAATCAATAAATAAAAAATTAACCCTGATTACTATCAAAAAAATATTAATAACAACAAATAAATACACCAAAAGTATCACTGAAAATACAGCATTTCCCATAAGTTTTTTAATATACAAACAGGATAAAAACGAGATACCATGACCTCAACAAACTTAGTGCTTCAATTAAGGACATTTTCAGACTAAAACAGCCGCAAATGGATATAGAGACAAAAACAATCGTTGTAGTGACCGTGCCCGGCGTACAACTCCTCGACGTATCCGGGCCTTTGGATGTCTTCGCTGAGGCAAATGTGCAGGCTGGATATCAAGCATACCGACTCGTCGTAGCGGCAGAACAGCCAGGGCCAATATGCAGCTCCTCAGGGGTACGTCTTGAGCCGGACCTGATCATCTCCCACGGCGTTGAGCCGTCCATTGATACGCTGTTGGTTGCTGGTTGCCCAAACGCAGCCGAGTATCGCGCTGGCGATGCAACAACCAACTGGCTTAAACAGGTGATCCCCAAGGTAAGGCGTTATGGTTCCGTCTGTAGCGGAGCATTTTTCCTTGCTGCGACGGAGTTGCTTCATGGGCGGCGAGTCACGACTCACTGGGCAGTCGCTGACCAGCTGGCACAAAAGTTCCCCGAATTAATCGTTGAGAAAGATGCCATTCATATTAGCGATGGCCCTCTTCGCACCGCGGCTGGCGTAACAGCCGGGCTGGATCTCGCACTGTCGCTTGTGGAGGAGGATCTAGGGAGCAGTATCGCGAAACGGGTCGCGAGCCAGCTAGTGATGTTCTTCAAACGCCCGGGCGGCCAGATGCAATTTAGCCGCAATCGTGAAGCCGCGCTGGCAGGCCATATGGCGCTCCAAGAGCTACAACGATGGATCGCGGCTAATCCACATCTTGACCATAGTATTTCTACCCTTGCCCAGCGTCTGAATCTTAGCCCACGCCACTTTTCACGAATGTTTCGGAGTGAAGTTGGTGTCACTCCGGCAACATGGATCAAGGAGGCGCGAGTTAATGCCGCACGACACATGCTCGAGCAGGGACAGCTTGCACCTAAACAGGTAGCGGCGCTTTGCGGGTTTGCTGATTCTGATACGTTCAGGCGCGCTTTTGTTCGGCTCGTTGGAGTTACACCCGCAGAGTACCGAAAACGCTTTGCATCCAAACTCGCCCCCCCTAATTCCTGATCTGATTTCAGATTAGTTCAACAATCGCAGTGCCCAGCCTGATGCATACAGCCCCAGTCCAAACACTGCATGGGTTAGGAGACTGTGCAGGCGGGCCGTAGCAGGGTTGGGTGTTCTGGATGCTGCTATTCCCGCCCCCATACCAGGCTGCATTAACAGGAACGGTGCGGCCACGGTGCCGATACCAACCGCGAGCGCAGGTCCAGGCGTCGGGTTGTGAATCCACGACGTCCCCGATATCCCGATTAACATGGCTGCAAATGCGATGCCTATCAGGTAATGAGCCCCCCACCCTATGACGTTTTCTCCACGCATCGGAGAAGACGCAGCAATGGCGTCATGGCGAAATTGGCCGCGGGGCATGTAAGCGATCCAGCGCCCCACCATCCCATAGTTTGGCGGTGGGACCCCGAGCAGCGGTTTACGCACGATCCCCCAGATGTCCATCACTGCGGTTGCTCCAACACCGATACCGACTACGGCTAACAGGTCGTTCATCCTTCCCCCTTTGTTTGTCTGGATACCGAACCGGTGTTAGCGTACGACTTAAAGTCGACTTGAGGTCAAGGGGTTTATGGACATCGCTGAAGTAGCCAAACGTTCTGGCTTACCCGCATCGACATTGCGCTTTTATGAAGAGAAAGGATTAATCCGTTCTATTGGCCGGCACGGGTTGCGCCGGGTATTCAACGCCAATGTGCTTGAGCGATTGGCGCTGATCGGACTGGGCCGCACCGCCGGCTTTTCGCTGGATGACATTGGTCGCATGCTAGGGCCTAAAGGCAGCCCGAATATCGACAGAGCGTTGCTGCTGAACAAGGCCGATGAGCTGGACAGGACCATTCAGCAGCTCACCGCAACCCGGGACGGGCTCCGGCATGCTGCTGCTTGCTCTGCCCCAAGCCACATGGAGTGCCCGACATTTCGTCGCTTGCTCGGCTTGGCAGCATCTGGGGGGTTAAAGGGAGCGGGTTAAAGCGAGCGGGTTAATGTCGATTTCTCTCGTGAATATCTCTCAGCCAGCTTCGTTCTGGTGGAAAAACGAGCGAATTGTCTAAAAAAGGTTCGCTTCAGCACTTTTCAAAGTATGGAAATATCCTTATTTTACAATTTTTTAGTGATCCCCTGACCCATTATGACAGCCCAATGCTCTATCATGGCCCCGCAGTAATTTTTCACCTTATATAACCTACTTAGAGGTACACGATCATGATGGCCAGAGCAGTAAAACTGGCGGGTGCGCTATTGGCAGCAGTCCTTTTGGCGGGATGTTCCGATGCGCCGAGCAACAGCGACATCGAAGACGCCCTGAACGCACTCAACTCGGAAAGTTTTACCGAGGTAACAGACTTTGAAAAGGTGAATGGTTACCCTGAAGGCGAGCATAGGTACGTGGTTGAAGTGAACTATGAGATCACCTTCACTCAGGATCTGGACGAACTGATCACTGAAGCGTCCGGCATGGAACGGATGGCACTTGGCATGCTTAAGATGGCTGTGGGAAATTTTGAGGAAGGCGATACGATGGAAGACTCCACCTCCATCACCTTCGTTGATACTGAGAACGGTTGGCGGCCCCTGTAAGCTGCTGACTATGTCTGCGCCCCCGCTCGGGGCGCCCGTTTTTCCAATCAGAAGTGCGCTTTTCAATTAAAGGAATGATTGTTTCTTGCGCCCCGATTTAAGCCCCCTGGTTACCCCCTCCCCGGCTCTTCAGGCGGGCGACCTGCTGGACCCCGCCCAGTTCAAGGCGATCTTCCTGCTGCACCCTGACCACGAATTCGAGTCCTATCCGGTGGACCCCCTGACGGATGAGCAACTGGAAAGGTTGGGCGGGGATGCGGTTTACCTGCGTTTCTCCCACATGCTGGTGTTCCAGCATGCGTTGGCCCATGAAGAACTGAAGCCGTTGATCGCGGCTTTCTGTGAGGAGCTGGTGGAGTTCAGCGACGAATACGGCCTGAAACGCTTGTACGTACCCCTGCTCAACATCTATCGCGACAAGGACAAGGTTGACCCCGATGACCCTGCCATGTTCGCGGCGCGGGAGAAAAAGATCGCGGCCAAGCTCAGCGCTGCCGTTGAGTTACTGGAAGAGGAACACAGGGAAACGTTCCTGAGCTTTATCTAAGCCCGAACGGTACACAGCAACCCATCAGCCAACCCTGCCTGGTGCGGGGTTGGCAAACAGGACAACAAGGTTATGAACACAGAACAACAGATGACGGATTATTTGCAGGGTTTGACGTTACCGGAAAAACTGCTGCCGTTAATCCGCTTTGACCGACACGCCGCCGGTAATGACTTCTTTTCCCAGGGGTTCGAGTTCCGCATCGATAACGACAAAGCCGGACTGAAAACCTACTCTGAAGACCCGGCCTTTCTGGATTCGCTCTATGAATTTGCGACTGCAGACGGCACCGGCTCCGGTTATTGCTTCTGGCTGAAAGACGGCAATACCAATCTGGAACAGGCTCCAGTGGTGGTGTTTGGCAGTGAAGGAGGCCATCATGTGGTTGCCCACAACTTCGATGAATTAATGCAGCTGCTGACCTTTGATAGCGAAGCGATGATCGACTGGGACGAAGTCTGCTATTACAAAGACCCGGATGATTTTGAACCCAGCGCCGAAAGCGACACCTATCATCATTGGTTGCAATGCCACTTCGGTATCAGCGTGATCGACGATGCCGATGCCATTGTCGCCAGCGCCCAGGCTACCCATCAGCAGGCGTTTCGGGAGTGGGTCGCCCGGTTTTATCAGGATTAAGCTGGATTAAACCACTGCCAATGTGAATAGCAGGGACTGCTCTATGACAGACAACAAAGACGAGTTCACGCTCTATCGCGAGAAAGCGATCGCCAGACAATCAGAAGGGGTTGTTCAGGGCTTCATGGATTTGATGAAGCAGGAAGGGCATCTCCGAAGTGAAGACGTAAAGCCGTCCCACAGTTTCTGGTATTGGCGCCCGAACAATGACTTCCCACCAAAATCGATACGGTACCCGTCAGACTATGATGGCAGTGATCGTATTCATATCGTCTGCACTCAAACAGAGCTGAAACCCAGCGAACAGAAAAAGCTGGTTAAGGCCTGGTGCGAGGCATTACCAAGCCTGGATGCGGTCGAATACGTTTGGTTTTCATCTCGTACAACTCAAGAGCTTTTTGACGCTGTGTGCGATATGAAGTCTTTAAAAGGTCTCTACATAAAGTGGAGCGGCATTACATCCATAGACAACATCGTTAAGGCTAAAGGGCTTAAATACCTGCATATTGGCAGCTCGCCATCGCTGGCCCCCCTTGACCCTCTGGCCCAGTTACCCAATCTGGAATGGCTCGAACTGGAAAACATAAGAGCGTGTTCAGATTTGTCATTTGCCAAAAAACTGACCGGATTAAAGGGTCTTTCTATCGCGGGTGACGGGAACAGCATAAAGTACCTGAAAGCCAAAACGCTTGAGCCACTAACGGCCCTACAAAACCTTTACTGGCTATCGCTTTATACGTTACTGGTTGAACAGGATGGACTTGCCCCCCTCGCACAGCTTAAAAAACTTAAATACCTATTCATCAGTAACAAATACAAGATGGAAGATATAGCAGCTCTGGCGGGAGCAAGGCCTGATATGGAGTGTGACTTGTTCAAGCCTGTATCCGGGGCCCTTAACCTTGTCACCTGTAAGAAATGCGGTGAGAAAAAAATGGTATTACCGACAGGAAAAGGCAAGCCGTGGATGTGCCAGGTTTGTGATACCAAGAAAATTGAAAAACATACTCACCAGTTTAATGAGATAGCCAATAGCTATTCAAACGGGTCGTGAATCGGATCACCCACTTTGCCTACCCCACTCTCATGGAAGGACCACAGATGTCATCAGGATACGATCTATACCAAAGCCAGGCGTTCAGGGATGAACTTGAAAAATGCCAGGTGTTCTATCTGAAGCACCCAAGAGGCGGGCATTACAACGATGGATTTGAACTGCTTGGGGTCATTGAGACTGGCAGTGCGGAAGAATTACTGGCACTTCTGGGCATCCTTGGGGTACCTCATACCCTCCACAAACAAAAGCCAGAGTGTTGGTGCCCCCCGCCCTTGGAAATCGGGGGCGAAACCTTGTGGCTGGAGTATGAGAATCGCTTTGAGTGCTTTGGTTTCCCCGCCTACGTAACCGTTGGTACGTCGAATAATACGGTGGAGTTCAACTTTAACTCCATCAGTTGTTATGACGTCACGTTAGACGATGTAAAACGTGCGGTCGCTTTTGAAGAGGCATTGCGATCACAGGGGATCCTCAAGAACTAGACGGTCTGCCAAACACTTCGGGTAGACCTCAGACACCCTCACGGTATCGCAGTTCTGAAACTGGCGGAATTGCGCAACCGCATCCACCAGGGCCGAGATGACCTCGTCGTCGTCATGGCTGTGCGGTTCCAGGTGCAGAGATTTGATTTCCAGCTGCCGGATCTTCCGGTGGGCCTTGCAGTCCATGCGGCCAATAAATTCGTTCCGGTACAGCAGTGGCAGGCAAAAGTATCCGTATTGGCGCTTGGCTTCAGGCACGTAACATTCTATCTGGTAGTCATACTGGAACAGGGTCTTGAGCCGGTCTCGCTGAATAACGCTGTTGTCAAAGGGCGACAAAATCCTTAACCGGTGGTTCAGCCGCGGAAGGTCCTGTTCAAGGGCGCCGGCTTCCACCAGGAAGACGTCACCACCACTCACCTTGACCTGTTCCAACGTCCCCTGCGCCAGCCGGTCATTGACCAGTGCCTTTACCGCCGCGCGCAGTTCCGTGTTACGGCGCTGATAGGTCAATCCCTTAAGCGACACCAGCCCGTGGCAGCGCAGCTGTTGATCGATGAGATGCGTGGCAAACTCGTCCGTACGGGGCATGTCGGTATTGACGTGGGCGGGCAGTACCCGCTCGGTCAGGTCGTAGGCTTTCTGGAAGCCCTCCCGGCTGCTCACCATCAGTTCGCCTTCCATATACAACTGTTCAAGGGCTTTCTTGGCGGGTTTCCAGTCCCACCATCCAGCCTGCTTGCGGGTGCCGGCTTCCAGATCCCGGGACCTTATAGGCCCGTCGGAGCGGATGCGGGCCAGCAGTTCCCCCATCAACTTTCTGTCCGGGGTTCGGAACCAGTGGGTTTGCCCACTCTTGATGGCATGCTTGTAGGGTAAGGAGTATCGAAAATCGTCGATTGGCAGAAATGCGGCCGCGTGAGACCAGTACTCGAAGATGTCGCGATTGCGCAACATGCGGTCGATCATCACCGGCTCAAACCCGGGCACCCTGGTATGAAGCACGTGATGGTGAGCCCGTTCCACCACCGAGATGGTATCGATCTGGACATACCCTATGTGGTTGACGGCTCTGCGTGCACCCGCCAGGCCTCGGCCAAAGGGCTGGCTCTGTAACAACCCCTGGGCACTCAGGGCAAGGCGACGTAGTCTCGCCAGATCCTTTGGCTTTTCGATCTCAATCATGGTCCTGCCACCTGGCTGCCGTCCCTCGAAAGGTAGGGACTTCCCTGACTCGCACCCTATTGGAATTTTGGTTAATTTTGAAAGCTGATCCACTTTTTTCGCAAACAACGACGCACATGTCCAGGCCCAATCACTGAGCTGGTAACATAATGGAACTTATCTGGTGTGAAGATGGTCATGCTGATGGTGTTTTTTAATCCGAACCACTTGTAAGGAGTCTCTATGAAAACGGTTGGTTATGCAGCGCATTCCTCCGATGCGGAAATGGTGCCTTACCATTTCGAGCGTCGCGCCTTGCGGGCAAATGATGTGGCCATTGAAATTCTTTACAGCGGCATCTGCCATTCCGATCTGCATACGGTCAACGGCGACTGGGGGCCACAGCCCTACCCGCTGGTCCCAGGCCACGAAATCGTTGGCCGGGTGCTGGAGGTTGGCCCAGACGTCACCAAATACAAGGTCGGTGATCACGTCGGCGTAGGCTGTATGGTCGACAGTTGCCAGGCATGCGATCAGTGCGATCACGGCGAAGAGCAATATTGTCGTCATGGTATGACCGGGACCTACGGCTCGCCCGATCGTATCTCCGGCGAGATTACCCAGGGCGGCTACTCCAAGCACATTGTGGTGCGCGAAGAGTTCGTTCTGCGCGTCCCCGATGGACTGGACCTTTCACGCGCAGCGCCCATCCTCTGTGCCGGTATTACCACCTACTCGCCACTGCGGACCTGGAATATCGGCAAAGGCAGCCGGGTTGGTGTGATTGGTCTGGGCGGTCTGGGACACATGGCCGTTAAACTGGCGGTGGCGATGGGCGCGGAAGTCACCGTGCTGAGCCGCTCCACCAAGAAAGAAGACGAAGCCAAGGCAATTGGGGCTAAGGGCATTCTGGCCTCAACCGATGCAGAAGCCATGGCCAAGGCAAAGGCATCCATGGATTTGATCATCGATACCGTACCGGTCAAACACGATGTCACTCCCTATGCGCCGTTGCTGGATGTGGACGGCACCCTGGTGATCGTCGGTCAGGTCGGCCCGATGAGCGGGTTCATGTCTGTGCCCATGATCATGGGGCGGCGCCGTGTTGCCGGTTCACTGATTGGCGGCATCAAAGAAACCCAGGAAGTGCTGGATTTCTGCGCCGAGCACAACATTCACCCAATCTGTGAAATTATCCGTCCCGATCAGGTCAATGATGCCTATGAGGTGATGACCAAGGGCGATATTGCCCACCGCTATGTGATGGATATGTCGTCGTTGTCCGTAGAGGACTGAGCATCCGGTAAGCCGGATGGCGATGATCGTGACAAACCTGATGTTCAGGCGGCACACGCCGTTTGACCGTCGGGTCTGTCCCGCCTCAGGTAACTTCTATCGGGTTCACTGCCGAACCTGACGCAACGACACATCAAATTCTCCTCCCGCCGTCGAATCTGGTGATATATTGATCAGATGCGACCACACACTGGTTCGCTGGCTTCCTGTTCATATCCGCCGTTGAGCGTGCCGAACGGCATTGGTCATTGAGGAGTGAGCTCATGAACACGGTTCTTTGTCAGCTTCGCATCACTCGGTCCATTCATACCCTGGCCTTTCTGGCTCTTTCCGGCTTGGCGTCTGCCTCCGAGCCATCGACGTTCACCGGCACACCGGTTGCCGTAGGTGACGGTACCGCCCATGTCATGGTGACAACCAACGACATGAACGAACCGGCGTCCGTATCGGTGGTCCTGACCAAAAACGCACTCCAGGGACTTCCCGAAATCCAAGGCGACCAGGTAGCTTGGGAATTCACGCTTCCCTTGCCGGAAAACGGCCCCAATACCGGTTACCAAAACGTCGTTCTTGACTGGAACCCTGTCGGGCACCCGCCAGAAGGCGTCTATTCAGTCCCTCACTTTGACGTGCATTTCTACCTGATCGGCGATGAAGAGCGTGAAGCGATCACCTTTCAGGGAGAAGGCAATGAACCCGCCTTGTCAGCTCCGGACCCACAACTGCTGCCCGATGGTTATGTCATTCCGCCCGATACCGCCGTGGATCAGATGGGCGTGCATGCCCTCGACCCTGGCGGCGAAGAGTTCCAGGGCCAGCCATTCAGCCACAACATCATCTATGGCTATTACAAAGGCCAGCTGATCTTTATAGAACCCATGCTGTCCCTGGCTTTACTCAAGTCGCTGCCAGACATAACCGCAACGGTGCCCCGGCCTGAGAGATACAGCTTTCCCGGGTGGTACCCGGCGACCTACCGGATTGGGTTCAATGTCGGGAGCGGTGAATACACCATCGCACTCGACAACCTTCAGAGGTTCGACTGACCCCAACACGTCAACTGCCAACCCCATCCAGACACCCCGGACGCATCCCGGGGTGTCTTTTTGATTGACATCCATCACAGCCTTTGATGTTATCACCGTTAACTTTGTTAACGGCGATAACATTTATGTCCCGACCCGCGTACCACCATGGCGACCTCCCCCAGCAGGCACTCCAGCAGGCACTGGACACCCTGCGGGCAGAGAGCGATACCGCCATCAGCCTGCGGGCCATCGCCAAGCACATCGGTGTCAGCGCCCCAGCGCTCTATCGCCATTTTGCAGACCGTGAAAGCCTGTTGGCCGAGCTGGCGATTACCGGGTTCATGTTGTTAAGAGACCGGCTAAGGGATCGGTTGCGGCAGGTGGATCAGGCCGATTCCCGCCACGCGCTGCTCCATATCGGGCTGGCCTACATATCTTTTGCGGAAGACGAACCCAATCTGTACCGGCTGATGTTCGGCGGGCGGATACTGCCCAAAGGCGCACACCCTAGATTGGACGAGGCCGGGCTTGAGGCTTTTCGGGTACTCGAGGACACCGTAGCCAGGGGACAGAGCGTGGGGTATCTCAAGCCCCTCCCCTTGCCACTGATGACTGCCACCGCCTGGTCGATGGTGCACGGGCTTTCCGAACTGACCATCGACGGCCACCTCCCCGGCGCAGATATTGAACCAACCTTAGCGGAGAGCGTTCTTACGCTACTCCTAGATGGCTCCAGGAACGAACAACAAAACCAATAAGAGGAAACCACCCATGAGCAGTCCCAAACCCAGTACCATCCGAGTCGGCAATCGTTACCGGGCCAACCGCCTTAACGGCCCCTACGATGCCATTGTCATCGGTTCCGGCATTGGCGGTCTCACCGCTGCAGCCTGCCTGAGTAAACTGGGCAAGAAGGTGGTGGTTTTCGAACAGCATTACACCGCAGGCGGTTTCACCCACAGCTACGATCGCAACGGCTACGAATGGGATGTGGGTGTACATTACATCGGCGATATGGGGTCGGATCACACCCTGGGCAAGCGCCTGTTTGACCACATTACCGATGGTCAGTTGAGCTGGGCTCCCATGGACGACCATTACGATCGCATTTTCCTTGGCGACAAACACGTTGACCTGGTGGCCGGCCCAGACGCCTTTACCGCCGAGCTTAAGGCTGCGTTTCCCGGTGAGGAACAGGCGATCGACACCTACCTGTTCTACCTCAAGCAGGTCTCCAGTGCGATGCCCGGCGTTGTGCTCGGAAAAGTGCTGCCCAACCTTTTATCCAGCCCCTTCCGGGCGCTGGCCAAACGCAAGGCACCCGAGTTCCTGAACCGAACAACGCGGGAAGTGCTGGAAAGCCTGACGGACAATCAGGAGCTGATAGCCGTTCTCGCCGGGCAGTGGGGCGACAACGGCCTGCCCCCCGCAGAATCCAGTTTTATCATCCATGCCCTGATCGCCCGCCACTACCTGTACGGCGGCTACTACCCTATCGGCGGGGCCTCGGAAATGGCCAAAACCATCATCCCAGTCATTCAACAGAGCGGTGGTGAAGTATTCACCTATGCCGATGTGACCGACATTCTGATTGAGGGCGGCAAAGCCACAGGCGTCCGCATGAAAGACGGCGAAGAGGTGCGGGCACCACTGGTGATCAGCAATGCCGGTGTGTTCAATACCTTCAGCAAACTGCTTCCGGCCAATGCGCCACACCTGGACTACTACCAACAGAAGCTGAAACACGTAAAGCGCTCGATGGCCAGCGTGTGCCTGTATGTCGGGGTTCAGGACACCGCCGAGAACCTGGAGCTGCCAAAAACCAACTTATGGATCTATCCCGGATCGGATTACGAAGGCCAGGTTCAACGATTCCTGGATGACCCGGAACACACCGATATTCCGCTGACCTATATTTCCTTCCCCAGCGCCAAGGACCCCAGCTTCAACGAGCGCTACCCAGGCCGGGCCACCATTGAGATCGTCGCGCCAGGCCCCTACGAGTGGTACGAAGCCTGGGCTGACAAAGCCTGGGGCAAGCGGGGCGACGACTACGAGGCCAAAAAAGAGGCCTACGCCCAGAGACTGCTGGAAAAACTTTACGAAAAGATGCCTCAGGTGCGGGGCAAGGTGGACTACTACGAACTGTCCACCCCGTTGTCCACGGACTATTTCTGCCGCTACGAGCATGGCGAGATCTATGGTCTGGACCATACCCCCGAGCGCTTTGAGCAGGATTGGCTCAAACCGAAGACCCGCATCCCCGGCCTTTACCTGACCGGGCAGGACATTATGACCTGTGGCGTAGTGGGCGCCATGATCGGCGGACTCCTGACCACCGTAGCGGTCAGTGGCCTTAAAGGCCTGCCGTTGGCAAAACGTATGTTTGTGGGCTAAGCAGCAACAGGCTCAGTCAAAACGCCCCAGGTTATGCGCCAGTGAGGCCGCCGACAGTTCTCCCATATGAGCACTCACTTGCCGGCCTTGGGCGTCGTAAAACAGGGTGGTTGGTAGCCCATGGCTACCCGTCGCCTGCCCCAGGCTCGCGTTGGTGTCGGTGAGCATGTTATCCAGTGATAACCCCTGCTGGCTCATAAACTGCCGGATGGTCTCCGGTTGCTCCCCCTGATTGACAAACACAAAGGCGATGTCCGAGTGATCCTGCTGGGCCTTTTCCAGCACCGGCATTTCCCGGATGCACGGCGGGCACCAGCTGGCCCAGAGATTCACCACCATCGGCCGGCCACCCGCGACGTCGGCCAGGGTAACAGGACGGCGGTCGAGATCGGCGAGCGCTGTCGCCGGAACCGCCCTGGCCGAACCTTCCACCAGAGTAATGAGCAAGGTCAGCGAACCCCAGGTCAGCAGACCCGCGGTGGCCGCACTGCCAAGCGCGCGCCGGATCGCTGGCTGGCGCCAGAGCTTCCAGGCCAGCACGACAAGGGCGCCGCTCACTCCGGAGATGATGTCGAAGCCGCCGTCGCGGATATCGATGATGCCCAACAGGTCGTTCTGATAATGATCGAAGTAACGGACCACAAATCCGATACGGGCCGCCAGCATGGCGGCCAGGAAGATGTCCGACAATGGCCCGCCAATGGGGATCCGCTCCTTGCGGCCAACGATGGCACCAACCACCAACGCCATGATAAACCCCAGAACCAACAACACATGCCCCAGCGGCAGCGCAAGTGGTCCAATGTTAAAACTTAGCATTGAGTCTCCTTTCGGGATTGGCCTGCAGGCATCAGGCCGTTCATCCACGCCTCAGCAAATACGTCACGATGGGCCCATTGTGCCAGCGATCTCGGATCAACTGGGCCGGGGTACGTACAAACGCTAGTAGTTATCACCTTTCTAATACAGATAATCGTTAGCCTCCTAATTTATGGTGGAACCGTTGGCACTAGCCAGCCCTGCCCAAGAACTCCACAGGAGGAACCCGTGAAAAGACTATCCTTGGTTGCATTAGCCCTGGCGGGGGCGACCGGTGCTCAGGCAGAGATCATCAAGATTCCTGAACAATCCGGATTTTCGGGACACGTTATGGCCGGAGCCCAGTATCTTGGTTACGAGTCTAATTTCTACAAGGGGCCGGACACCGACAACAACCTCCACAACGGGCTCACCAATTCACCGGACAATAACACCATGGCCCGCCCTATCCTCGGCGGCGACGTGCGTTACACCTTTGCCGAAACCCGAACCCAGGTCTTTCTGGGGAACATGATCCAGGATGCCGTGCGTTTCGACTACGCCCAGCAGCTCGGTGTTCGTCAGCAAATCGGAGACCGGGGTATTGTCGGCATTGGCTATGTGTTCAGTCTTCAGGACGCTGAAACCTGGGAAGACCCCTACCAGGTCGGCAACCGTACCGAATCCGATGTGGAGTCCGACGGGGCACGTTTTTCCTGGGACCAGATTTGGGGAACAAGGTTCAACGCCTCATACACCTACCGTGATATCGACCTCGACAACGAACAAAGCGGGTTGAGCCAGGGGCTCAGTGCCGATGAGATGACACTGCTCGATCGGAACGGACAGAGCCACCGGTATAACGTTTCCTATGACTGGGTGGTGGCTCCGGGGCACGTGCTACGGCCAGAACTGGTCTACACCCGGGCCGATCTCGACGGTAAAGCCGTTAGCTATGACCGTACCCGGTTTCAGGTCACCTATGGTTACAACTCTGAGCGCTGGTCTTTGGCAACCAATGCCTTCTACGGCCAGACCCAATACGATGAGGTCAATCCCATTTTTGGCACTGATGCGGACTCCGACCAGTTCGGCATAGGTTCGTCGTTTTTCTGGCACAACCTGTTCGGCGTCAACCACCTGAGCGGCATGGTCCTGGCCCATTACATCCAGTCATCCGCGGATTCGATCGCCTTTTATGATGCCTATGCCGGCAGCCTGAGTCTGGGGGTGATGTACCGCTTTTAGCCTCGATACTCTGTCTGAAAGCCCGCGTTCCCGCGGGCTTTTTATTTCGCCGTATGAGAGAGTGGTGTGTCTTTGTATCGGTGTCGTGTAAAAGACATCAGATTGATTTATAACTACCTTTCGGCTCTCGCTCATTGGGTTCTCTGCCTTCAACAGGTAAAGCGGTGAAAAGACTTCTGCTCATAACCGGCATGGCATTGCTGGTAGCGTTAATCGTTACCCTCAGCTCCATCCCGATGCCTATTGAGGAACGGCTGATCCGGATTCAGGCGACCGATACCCTGCGCGACTTTCCTGATATCGAAGACGCCTCGCCCGAGTTTCAGGCCACCCTGCTTGATATGGCGGATGACGAGTTACTGCTGGTTAAAGCCCGTGCCGCGTATCTGCGCTACCCGCTCATGAGTCAGGAGATTTTTCCCCTTTACGGATCCGAAGCAGAGTTCCGGGACATCCTGCGGCGCTATGGCGACAACGTTCTTCCTCCCATCCACTACTTTCTGAGCAGGCCGATCGGCTCCATAGAGCTGATGAACGATCTGACCAACACCTACCAACGGGCCTGGGACTATGTCACCCGTAACGACAGTGCCGTACCCGTCGAAGCCACCCAGCTCAGTCCGGAAGACCGCGGCTGGTATGCCGTCCGCTTCATTCAGGAAGAGGGTCACGACTTCCTGGGGCAGTTTATTGTCAGCCCGTTGGGTGAGGTCACCTGGGTACGAACGGAACGGGTGCTGGAGAATATCAATCAGTTTTTTGCCAGCGGCATCCGCAACCTTGAAATCAAGCACCGTACTGGCGAAGACCTGTCCGCAGGTGACATTGGCTGGGCTTCGGTGGATGTCGTCATCTTCGCAAGTACCTTGAAAGTGCTCAAGGTCGGCCGGGCCGTTGCCTTTTCCTCCCGTGGCGCGACTCTGGGTACCCGCTCAGCCGCATTGACCACCCGGCTTGCCAATAGCGGTCGCCTGTTGCTGAGTTCCGCCCGATACGCCAAATGGCCAGCGGTCGTAGGCATTGGTTATCTGGTCGTCTCACACCCCAGTGTTATCAGCGATGTTCTGGCCGAGTTGGCTGAGGTCTTGGGCTACCCGGTTATGCTGGTGCAGTTCCTCGGCTGGTTTCTGATACTGCTGCCAGTGCTCTTCATCGGCAGCTGGGTCTACCGACTCATTATTCACCCCATGGTGGCAATGCTAAGAAGCCTGCTTGCCATCAAGGCAACCTAGCTGGCCCTTGAGGCGCAGGCGGTAGCCCGTGCCTGCAGGGTCTAGAGATGATTGAAAAAGGAGATCAGTCATGAAAAAGAAAATCGGTGCCTCCATCCTCGCGTTCGTCTGCTCATTAATGGTCTGGACGTCCGCGATAGCCTGTACACGAGCGGTCTATCAAGGCCCCGATGGCATGACCGTCACAGCCCGCTCCATGGACTGGAAAGATGAGATTCCTGCCAACCTCTGGCTGTTCCCACGGGGAATGGAACGGCACGGTGCCGTTGGCCCCAATTCTGTCACCTGGACTTCCCGGTATGGGAGCGTCGTCGCAAGTGCATTCGATATCGCCAGCACTGACGGCATGAACGAGAAGGGCCTGGTTGCCAATCTGTTGTGGCTCGCAGAATCCACGTATCCGGAATTTGGCCACGGTCAAACGGGATTGAGCGTTGCCGCCTGGGTGCAATACGTGCTCGACAATTTCGCAACAGTCGAAGAAGCGGTGGAAGCACTGCGCGATGAGCCCTTTGTGGTGGTTTCGGCAAATATTCCGGGGACCGCCAGGTTTGCCACGCTTCACCTGTCGTTGTCCGATGCCAAGGGCGACAACGCGATACTGGAATACATCGACGGCAAGCTCGTTATCCACCACGGCATGTCGTATACCGTGATGACAAATTCCCCGATTTTTGAGCAGCAGCTGGCACTGAATGAATACTGGAAGCAGATTGGCGGCCTGACCATGCTTCCGGGAACCAACCGCGCCGCAGACCGCTATGTACGGGCGTCGTTCTATATGAACGCCATCCCTCAAACCAGTGACCCGCGGATCGCCGTGGCCAGTGCGTTCAGCGTTATCCGCAACGCCTCTGTTCCCTTCGGAATTTCCTCCGAAGAGGAACCGAACATTTCTTCAACCCGCTGGCGGTCCGTGTCTGACCAGAAGAACCTGATCTATTTCTTCGAGACCGCACTCACTCCCAATACATTCTGGGTGGACTTGAAGAGGCATGATTTCAGTGAAAACACAGCCGTCAAACGGCTCCTGCTCCAGAATCACCAAATCTATACCGGCAACGCGCTCGACAGTTTCGAGGATGCCACACCGTTTCCATTTGCGGGCCTGTAGGGCCTTCAGGTGCATTGCATGAAGCCAGCCCCCGCAGCTAATGCCTTGAAACTCGCGCTGTTGATTACCGCATTGTTTCCCTCCGCCGTCCAGGCAGAGGGGAGCACTTGTTTCGGAACCACCTCGGCTGGTCACCTGGAAGCCGGTGTGCAGCTTCCTGCCAGTGGCGAGAACTTCACCGGATACAGCACACTCGCCAGGTGGGCAGGCCGAACCTATGTGCACTCAGACGTGCGAGATATCGTCGTGGCCGCCTACGAAACACTAGAGGCTGAGCACCCCGAAAAGGTCTACAAATACGCGGAAACGGGCTTCCGTGAAGGCGGTGAGTTCAGCCCCCACAAAACCCACCGCAATGGCCTTTCGGTCGACTTTATGACACCGGTGGTGGATGACGCGGGTCATTCGGTGCACCTGCCTACCACACCATTCAACAAGTTCGGCTATAACATCGAATTCGATGACATTGGCCACTACGAGGGCATGAGCATTGACTACGACGCTATGGCAGCCCACATCGTAGCACTGCATAAACAGGCCATCAGCCGTGGCTTCGATGTCTGGAGGGTGATCTTTGACCCAGAGCTGCAAGCACCGCTCTACAACACTCAGTATTCGGATTACCTGCGGCAAAACATCGAGTTTTCAGCGCGGCGGTCCTGGGTGAGGCATGATGAACATTACCATGTAGATTTCGAGGTTCCCTGCCAACAGACCGGCAGGTAATCAGGTTGCAGGGAATGGCAGATTGGCCTTTTGTTATTCATTATTTTAAGTTAGCTTTCGTACAGATTTCGAAAGTTACCCAATGACCACTTAAACACTTGGGCCACGAACGCTGCTGTGAACAAAAATCCTGTATCCAACCACTCTCTAAACCCGCCAGAGCCATCCATGGCGTTTTCCGGTGACGATACAGCCATCGACATCCAGGACTTTGCTGGCTACAACCAACTGATCATCACCCTTTATCGCTGCCTTAACAGCAACCAGGGATTCCAGCCATTTTTCGAGGAATTTCAGAAGCAGTTCCGCTGCCTGCAAGGCGGCATACTTGGGTTAACCCACCGCCCCATCAGGATGATCTTTGGCTGGACCTTCGGGTACCCAGAAGGTTTTGAGCAGTGGTTCCTCAACAGTGATCTTCCCCAACAGGACGCCGCGCTCCTGCATTTCAGCGCCTTACCCCCCCGACAGTTTGACTCGTTAACCGGTTGCAATCCCGAGGTTGATATTCTGGACCTGGTGGGCGAGAAAACCCGTGCCTGGGCGGAACAGGCAGGGCTCGGCGACAGCGCCGGCATGCTGGTCAGTCGCAGTGATGACTCCCAGGTGGTGTTTCTTGCCAACCGACACCGGAGTGAAGGGCACTACACCCCCAAAGAGCTGCTACAAATGAACCTGCTGGCGCCGCATATTGAAAATGCAGTCAGCCTGTTTCAAACGCTCTATCAGTCACGCACGGAAAACGAAACCCTGACCATGGCGCTGGATCACGTCAGCAAGCCAATGATCGTATTTAACGAACTGGCGCAAGTGGTGCAGTGCAACTCGGCGGCGGAAGCGATTGTAGTCACTCACCCCAAGCTGTTCGTCTCTGGCAATGGGGAATCCCGGCTCAGAAGCCGCAGCGCCGAGTTCAACCGGAAGCTGAACGACGCCATTCTCACCAGTATCTTTAACGCCCGCCATGGCATTCAGGAAGTGATTACCCTGTTCGACCAGGCCGGGAATGAGCGCATTGCGGTATGCATCACGCCACTGGCCAACGAGCAGTCCGGGAGCTTTGGGGCACTGGGGGAAATCATTGCATTCCAGGCTTCCAGCCCACCAGACCTCGACAAACTGACTCAGCTGTTCGATTGCACCCAGGCCGAAGCCCGAACGGCATCACATTTGATGCAGGGGCTCACTGCGGATGAAATTGCACGGGAAGAGCATCTGTCGATTCACACGGTTCGTGAATACATCAAAAGCCTGTTGGCGAAAAACGGGTATCGCCGTCAGGCCGAGCTGGTCGGAGCGCTGGTACGCGCCCTTGGGTAGACGGGCGCTCCGGGCCGTGTCAGCGGATGGCGCCACGCAAAATGGTGAGCCAGCGGCCGAGCCGCAAGATGTCCACCAGGGCGGCGGCAACATAAGTAAAGGCTGCCGCTTTCAGAACGCTGTTCGCGGCCTGGTACTGCTCCTTCCGAATGTAGTCACCTTTCACCAGAATCGGTAGCGCTTTGTTAAAGCTGGCATCCAACTCCATGGGCAAGATGATGAACTGGATCAGCACCGAGGCCAGCATGGCTGCGACACCAACCACCCCCATCACAATGGCCGCATGAGGCACCTTGAATATCGCCAAAACAAGGGGAACCGCAAAAAAGAAACCTACGGCCAGTTTCTGGATGCTATTGGCAAGAGGCAGGTAACGGTGCCTTAAATGCGTGATCGCTTCCTGACGGTGGTACTGGATGGCATGGCCCACCTCATGGGCGGCAACCGCAAGCGCGGTGATTGAACGGCCATTGTAGATATCACCAGACAAGCGAACCGCCTTGTCCACCGGCGAATAGTGATCACCAAGATCGGTGGCTTCAACGCTGACCCCCGATAACTCGAACCGGTTGATCAGGTGTTGCGCCAACTCGCCGCCCGTACCCGGTATGTCATCGTCGTGGGCGCCATGCTTTCGCATCACCTGTCGAATCCAGACGTGCGGGCCATAGATCAATAACAGCAGAAGAACAAACGCAATAATAAACAGCATTTCCATTGCTTCTCGATAGGAACCTGCGAAGAGTATACCAGCCCCTAGGCGCCATTTTCTCAGTACGGTAGGCTTACCACCACAGATTTGCACACCCACGGGCCATCCATGAATTCAGCAGCCACCCCTCCAGATCCGGCCGAAGCCGAGACCAGAGCCATCATCCGGCAGGCCATCAGTCGCGGTGCAGCCCGTTATGTCGAGGGGTGCGAGTCCAGGGTCAACGATTTCGTCCGCGAGCACTACTCGCTGCGAGGCGCCCTGCGTATTCATGCCCATGCCATCGGCTGGGACATTGTGCGAGTGCCGCTCAATATCCTCTGGTCCGTCGTCAACCTTCTGCTCGCACTGCTGGGCTTTCTGGCGGGGCTGGCTCGCCTCCGGAAACTCCAGCAGTGGATCAGGCGTATTCCCCCTGGGTTGGTGACGGACATGGATCGCCAGATCAGCTGGCTGGTGGTGACGGAGTTGCTTCAGCTTCCCTATCAGCATGGAGGCAAAACCAGCGACCGGGATGCACTGATGGAGGAGATCGTCAAAGACCCGGCTCTGCAACAGCTGCTCAATGAGAAACTGGAGGCGTTCCAAGGCCCCTCAGGGGACCCGGACTTCCGGAGCAAGCTGCAGACAAAACTCGCAGAGTACGGTGCAACCCGCACTGGATCGGCAGACCTGGTCAGCAATGTCACGCTGCTGATCACCAGTAAGGCGGTGCTGGGCCAGGCATCCTTCGGTGCCCTGAGCGCCGGCTCGGCAGTTTCAGCCGTAGTCGCCCACTCGGTGGCGGTGTCGAATTTCTGGCTCGGCTCGACCATTGGGGCCTACTACTATGCCCTTGTCCCGGTTGCGGTCTCGATCCGGCTGATCATTGTGGTCACGGCGGTTCTCGCCCTCGCCATGGCGCTGATGTCCACCTTTATAGGAATCATCACCGACCCGATCCAGGCCAGGCTGGGACTGCACCATAAGCGGCTCAGGAAGCTGATTGCCGCCATCAATAACGATCTTCAGGGCAGTGAAGACTCTACATTTGCGTTGAGGGAGAAATACATGGGGCGGCTGTTCGATATCGTCGATGTGCTGACCGCCGTTGGGCGTGCCCCATAATCTAATGAAACTGGCGAACCCCGTTACGGCAGGTTCCTCCGGTGGACCACATAACTGCCACTCAGACGGTCATGAAGCAGCCGTCCCTTCATAAAGGCATTCAGGATAAATATCACCTTCCACAATAGTCCGGTCAGGCAAAACGAAACAACCCGGCCAATATTGTGCAACAGGTGCAGCCGCTCCAGCTTTCGGTTCACCACCCTCAGCCCAAACACCCGTTTTCCCGGAGTCGCCTGCAAGCTTGAGCCTTCAAGCATCAACGTCATTACGGGGTACGACACAAGGGTGATGAGCATAACCGTAAAGCCGCTCATAAGACTGGCTCCGGTCACAAGTCGGGGCAATACCACCGCAAACGCCTGTAGCACACCCCAAACAATGAAGCAGTCCAGCAGCCCGGCAAGGCATCGCAACGGGTAACCGGCCAATGGTATTTCGGGCGGCGAATTTTCCTGAGCGCCCGCTTGCCCTGGGGCCTCGCGCAAAGTCCTGCGACGGCCACCCCTTACCCCCATCAGAGCCGTCTCACCAGGCTCCGGTGCCTCGATCAGTTCAAGCACTGGGTCACAGAGCGAATCCCCAAGCTGATGCCTTAAACGTGGCGCCTGCCCCTCCCAGTCAAAGAGACCGGTGAGATAACGGGCAACGGCAACCGACAGGGTGCCCGGATGGGCACGTTGGTGCTCAGCCAATGCCGTGAACACAGCCAATCCCAGTGCCCGGTTGAATCCCTCATCCATAATCCAGCCGTCGCGACTGAGAAAACGCCAGCAATCAACATCGCTGGCGCCCTGGCCCTTGGCCAGCAAAGCGTGGCTTTGCTCAATCAGCTCCTGCAGCAAGCGCTCCGCACCCGACTCGTCGTGTTGCTCGTGGAGAGCGACCTCGTAATGGTCCTGTGGCGTGGGAGGGTTATTCCAGTATTCGATATTTCCCGGCCGAACCGGCCTCACGCTGGACTCGTCGTCGCCTTCCTTGTCAATGTCATCAAGACCTTGAGGAGGCTCGTCCGCAAGCTTCAGCGGCACACTGTCAGGCTCATCTTCCGCCTGTTCCGGCCCACCGCCATCAAGCTCCGGCGGTGGCTCGTTCATAAGTTTCAGGGGAAGACTGCTCCCCCCCTCATCAGAATCATGGGGTTCAGGAACCGGTGGCGGTTCTGATTCTTTGAGCGGCTGGGGGACGATCAGCTCAACAACCGGTTCCGTCGGGCCCTGCTCATAGTTTGGGTAAGGGACATGTTGATTCCGGTTAGGGCCACCGGCCTGACCAAGGGCATCCTCATAGGCCTTGCGAAGCCGCTGGAATGCCTCCGGACATTCGTCCGGACGGGTTGTCTTGAGACGTTTGGCATAGGCCCGCTTAACCGCTCGAAGATCCCCGGTCGGCTCAATACCCAGCTCAGACCAGGGCCACATCAGAACCAGTCACCGGATTCAAGCTGGTTCAGCAGTTCTTCAAACCGGGCACGATACTTGGCAATTTCCAGCGGGTCCTGGCGGTCCAGTATGCTCTCGAACTTATTCAGCAAGTCGCCAATGTGTTCCCTCTGGTCACCCAGGCTCGACTCATAGAGCCGCTCAGCACGCGCCATCAAAACCCGGTTTTCTTCGCCGTCCCGAGGGTGGACCTTCAGCTTCGAGAGCTTTTCCAGCGCCTGCTGTTTTTCCTGGTCGGTGAGTGAACCCGGTGCGTTTTCGATGAGCTTGTAATGCGTTGCCCCGGTCGTGACCACGGTTACGTCCACTTCCAGCAGGCCGTTCATGTCGTAGCTGTAACGGATATCTAACGCTTCGGTACCCTTGGGGCCCCGGGGCACAGGAACGCTCAGCTTGCCGAGGAAAACGTTCTTGCTGACATCACGGCTTTCACCCTGATAGATATCAACATCCACCATGTTCTGGTTATCGTGCACCGTGTAAACCCGGCGCACGATACTGATCGGCACCACACAGTTTCGCTCAATCATCGGCAGGAACCGGACGCCGTTATCAGCACTGTGGTCCTTTACAACGGAGGTTCCCAGGGTAAACGGACACACATCCGTAAGCACCACATCATCAAGTCCCTCACCCCGCATCAGCATGCCCGCCTGAATCGCAGCACCGACCGCCACCACCGTGTCCGGGTCCAGGTGACACGACGGCAAGCGTCCAAACATTCGTCCAACCATTGACCGGAATGCTGCGAGGCGCGTTGAGCCACCCACAAGCACGACATCGTCGATGGAGCCCTGCCCCACATTGGCATCGCGCAAGGTACGTTCAATCGGTTGTTTGGCCTTCAGCAGCAAGGGGGTGCCAACCTGCATGAACCAGTCATTGGTGACAACGTGGTCAACGGTTTTATTCCCCAGATCCAGCGTCAGCGTCTGATCCGCCGGGCCCAGCTTACGCTTGGCGCCTTCCATCTGAAGGTAAAGGTTCTGGAGTTTTTCCGGGGCCAGGTCTTCCTTGCGAATCCCATGCTCCCGCAGCACATCGGCCACCATCGCATCGACAAAGTCCTCGCCACCCAGGTAGTTGTCCCCCGCGCTGGCATGCACCTCCATAACGCCGTCGAAGAACTCCAGTAGGGACACATCAAAGGTACCACCGCCGAGGTCCAGGATGAGGAACATGCCTTCTTTCCGGTCATGGAGACCGTAGGCAACAGCGGCAGCGGTGGGTTCGTTGATAAGCCTGGCAACCTGCAACCCGGCCAACTCCGCCGCCTGGCGTGTTGCCTGACGCTGGTTGTCGTTGAAGTATGCGGGAACGCTGATCACCGCCTGGTTCACCGGCTCCTGCAAATAGGCCTCGGCATCTTCTTTCAGGGACCGCAGCACAAGGGAGGACAATTCAATCGCGGTAAAGCTCTGCCGGTCGAGGAAGACCTGGTGACTGGTCCCCATCAATCGCTTGAATGCGGCAACCGTGCGATTGCTGTGGTTGATCAGTCGTTGACGGGCAGCCCGTCCGACAATGACCTCGCCATTTTTGTCCAAACCAACCACCGACGGGGTCAGGACGTGTCCGAGGCGGTTGGGAATCAGCTTCACGCCATCTTCTGTCCAGACACCACAGGCACTGTTGGTGGTGCCGAGATCAATTCCAATAATAGTCATAGTGCGTCCATGCCCTCTCGCTGACCGTGGTAGTGAGGAACCCTCTATCGGGAAGCGCATTATAGCCTGAGCCCCTTCCGGAATTTCCAGACCAACAGCACATTCAATACCTTAAAGCCCTGAGCATTTTCTATCGTGGCGGGAAGTCAGGTGAATGACTCACCACCTGCTACTTTTAAAGGGGTGCGTCGAACTCTGTAACCACTCGTCCAAAAGCGAATCTGGTCGCAACGTACAAGGAACGTGTTGTCCTATGAAAAACCTCGTGAAAGAACCACTGCTGCACTTCTTCATGCTGGGCGCCCTGCTCTTTGCCCTCTACCTTTCCGTCAGTAACGACGAGGCTCAGCCCAATACCATCTACGTCACGCAGCAGGTCATCGACAACCTGAAAGCGCAACACAGCCAGACCTGGCAGCGGACGCCAACTGCAGATGAGCTGGAGCAACTTGTACAGGGCTGGTTGCGAGAAGAAATCCTCTTCCGCGAAGGCATGGCCATGGGGCTCGCTGAAAACGACCCCATTGTCCGCCGGCGGGTCAGTCAGAAAATGACCTACCTTGCGGAGACGGCACTACCGGCCGAACCCACCGACAGCCAGCTCCGGTTATGGCTGGACAACCACCCGGACGATTACCTCATCCAGCCGCGTTACAGTTTTCGGCAGGTTTTTCTTAACCCTGACCACTACGACGAACCGTTAACAGAGGTGGCGGACAAGCTCCTGCCACGCCTTAAATCCGGCGAGGGCGGCATTACCGGTGACTCACGGTTGCTACCCCAGACCTTCGACGGCGTAACCGCCTACGAGGTTCAGCGTCGCTTTGGCGATGCGTTCCAATCTAACCTGGGGCTTCTCCCGGTTGGGGAATGGAGCGGACCTGTCGTCTCCGGACTGGGTGCGCACCTGGTGCTACTGACAGCACACTCACCCGCGCGACCTGCAGTTCTGGCAGAGGTTCGTCAGGCCGTTGCCCGGGACTGGCTCAACGCACAGGCAAAGCAGGTCCAGCAGCAGCTTTATGAATCACTCCGGGGCCGGTACAGCGTCGAGTACGCCGTTGACGATCGGATGTTCAGCGACAGGGAGCCCGAGGCCGAATGAGAGTCTGGTTACGCTGTTCACTATTGCTACTACTGGGGTTGGTGGTCGCCAGCCCTGGACAGGCCGACGTGTTTCGCCCTGCCTTCCTGCAGCTGTCTGAACTCGATGACAACCGGTATGACGTCGTCTGGCGAGTACCCGCCCGCGGCGACAGGCGCCTTGGTGTCTATGTTGAGTTTCCCGGCGATACCGAAGCCGTAAGCCAACCCCGCACAACGATGGTGGGTAACACCCATATCGAGCAGTGGCAGATCCGGCGAACCGGGGGGCTTGAGGGGAAAACCATCCGGATCAACGGGCTGGTTGGCGGCATTACCGATGTGGTGGCCAGGGTGGTAAGGCTGGATGGCAGCACTCAGGTAGAGCGCCTGCTGCCAGAAAGCCCCAGCTTTAGGGTCAAGCCACCACAGGCCGGGTGGCAGGTCGCGCTGACCTACCTGGGGCTGGGGTTTGAACACATCCTGATGGGCATCGACCACCTGCTCTTTGTGCTCGCCCTGCTGATGATCGTCAAAGGCAGCCGCCGAATCGTTGCCACCGTGACCGCGTTCACCGTGGCCCACAGCATCACACTGGTCGCGGCAACGCTGGGCTGGATCTACGCGCCAGGCCCGCCGGTGGAAGCAATCATTGCCCTCAGCATCGTGTTTGTCTCTGCAGAAGTGGTTCAGTCCCTGCGGGGGCGGTCAGGGTTGACCGAACGGGCGCCCTGGGTTGTCGCATTCAGTTTTGGGTTGCTGCACGGCTTCGGGTTCGCCGGTGCCCTCACCGAAATGGGGCTGCCAGAGAAAGCCGTCCCGTTGGCCCTGTTGATGTTCAACGTGGGCGTAGAGCTAGGCCAACTGGCGTTTGTACTGGCGGTCTTCACCCTGGTCTGGGTATGGCGCTCGCTGAAGTTCAGCTGGTCTGGTTGGGTGCGCTACCTGCCCCCCTACACCATCGGCTCACTCGCGGCCTTCTGGACCCTTGAGCGGGTGATTATCGGCTTCGTCAGCTGACGGCGGTTGTAAGGGGTGGCTTCAGACCGCCACCCCTTATTGGACACTCAGGATGAGGACCGAGGCGAATACCAGATGGGTGAGGTAAACGCCCGTTCCTGATGAACCAGCGGTATGTTGTCGTCCATCTCCGCACCAAAACGCACGACGTCGTACAGTGTCCATCGTGGTGTTGGGATTTCCAGGACCCGCAGGTAATAGAAAGCCTTCTGGGCCGGATCAAAATCCGGATCCGTCCAGACAGTGGATAGCTCAGTTGCACCAATGTCGTTGGTGTACTCGGCGGTTTCCATATTCACGGTGTTGCCTACCGGCGGCAGCCGGCCTTCGTCATCAGGTTCACGGTCGCCAGCCCAGGCAACATCGTAGACGTGTTCATGGGTCTGGCCCTCAGCATCCACCCACCCTTTGATCACCTGTACCCGGTCCAGGTTGGCACCTTCGGCGTCTTTCATGGCCGCGATAACAAACGATGGCACCTGACCGTCAGCCGCGGACGCCATCATCCCGCCCATCGGCACGCCATCGCGGTAACCCGACGCCACCCAGTCACCTTCCAGCGACTCTGCGTTGAAGCCATAGCCCCCGAAAAAGCGTACCGTCATCCTTGGTCCGGTGGTTGCGTAGGTTTCCTTACGCTTCATGGCATCCCAGATGGCTTCCCGGGTGTTTTCCGTCGCCCAGACACCCATCGCCCCAGACGCAGCCTGTTCCCAGCCCATATAGTCCCCAGTCGGCCCTTCAATGACCGGGAAATTCCAGCGTGTGGCGTTGGGCTCAAGGGTTTTGAACTTGCCAAAGAAGTTGGCATCCTCCGGGGTCGACAGGCCGGTGTGGGTATCGGTCGCGGCGTTAGCCCCATACTGGAACGGGTTTACCCCCAGTTCGTCCTCAAGGCGCAGGCCGGACTTCAGTGCCTCCCGCCAATACTCAAACGCCAATGCCCCTTCCGGCTTGGGCTTGAGGATCAGGTTGCCCCGGTCCCACAGATCCCAGTCAGCAAACTCATCGTCTGGTGACAGCATGGGGTGAGATTCACTCTGTCCTTTGATCTGGGTGACCTCGTAAAGCGGCTCGTAACGGGCACGAAGGGTGGCCCACTCGGTCGTCATGGGTGAGCCATCAAACTGCTGCTCTTCGAACATACGGCCGTTGGACATGTTTCCGTTGTGGGGAATCGCCAGTACCTGGCCACCGGTATTGGCTTCGTATTCGGCCATCCAGGCCCAGAGCCTAGCCGGGTCCTGGGTCTCAAAGGTGGTTAATGGGCGAATCTGACTGGTACGGTCTCCACCGTCGCGGAAAATCACATTGCGATGGAGGTTATCACCGCCATCGGAATTAACCGTCCATTCAAAGGCGATGAACGTGGTGAATTCACCGGGGTCGTAGTATTTCTCTGCCGCAGAGATGGTTTTCTCCCAGGCGGAGACCATCCACTTGGGGTCCATAACCGTGGCTGGCAACTCCCCGTTCGATTGCATGATGATCAGTTCACTTTTGGCCGATGCGGCTGCTTCTCCGCCCTCACTGATCGCATCGCGCCATCGCTGAAGAATCGGGTTCGCCATCATTTCCGGGTTACCCGCAACAATCTCGTTGATCACCCCCATGCCATCGGAATGGTCGGTCACCATGAACCAGTCATACGGGCGGGATAGCTGCGCCTTCTGGCCGGAATTGGAGGTCACCTCCTCCCCTCGGGCAAAACGATAGGCATCGTCCGGCGTCAGCACCGCACCGTCCATACCCGCATCGGCAGACCAGCCGGTATGGACATGGGAGTCGCCAAAAAAAACCTGATTGGGGTGGGATTCCGCATAACCACAGGCAGCTCCCCCGGCAAAGGACAGGCTCACAACCAAGCGAATATAGGTATTCATAACAACTCCTCCCTGAAAGCGTTATACGAAACCATAAAGATGATCAAATAATAGCCAACGAAAGGTGCTTTTCCAGCTGGGCTCTGGCATTGCCTGCTTTATCAGACCTGAACAAAAAACATCCGGCGGCCCCGATTCCTGATCTAGGCTTTGAGTATCAGTGACAGTGGAGGCTCAGGTTATGGTCACGGAATGGCAGTTCAAGCCACCAATGATCGTACGAATGACGGCTCTTGTGGTTATGGTGCTAGTCTGTTTGGCGTTAAATCCAGCTTGGGGAGCACAAGACCAAGATCCGCCGCCGGCTCCGGTCCAACAGCTTGAGGCCATGAAGCTGGAGCGAGAAATCGCCAGGCTGGAGCAGGAAATCGCTCTCAACAGTGGTGGGTGGAGACGTTTTGTGCAGTCCGCGCCCTTCATTACCGCAATCATCGCGTTGCTCGGTGTGTTTGTTACCGTGTGGCGGCAAATGACCGAATCAAGCCGACAGCGTGAAGTGGACCGGCGTCAGCTGGAAAGTGAACAGGTCCGGCGTTTTGATGAACGCTTTCATGAAATTATCGAAGGATTAGGCTCTGAAGGCGCCACCATTCGAGCTGGCGCCGCGGTGTCGATACTGTCTTACCTGAATCCTGAGCACGCGCGTTTCCACGAGCAAGTTTTCCTTGTTTTGCTAGCCAACCTCAAGCTTCCCCATGATAACATCACCCGTTCGTTGCTGGTTCGCGGGTTTGAGCAAGCCATCCGCCAGAAGGCAATCGCCGTTGAGGCCCTGAATGCAGAAATTGAAGAGAAAGACGAAAAAATCATTCTGGACCTGAGTCACTGCGATCTGCCCGGCGCCCATCTTGCGGCTCTAAACCTGAGCTGGGCCGATATAAGGGAATCGAATCTGCGCTCTGCCCACTTCCGCAGAGCGTGCCTTCAGCGGCTGAATGCCCAGGGCGCCGACCTGACCGGCGCCCAGCTGCCTCAGGCCGATCTTCGAAAGGCAAATTTCGACGATGCAGTGCTGGTGGATGCCCGCTTTTCAGGATCAGATCTACGTTGGGTCCATTTCAGGAGCGCCGATCTGAGGAGGGTGAAATTCCAGGGAGCACCGCTGCAGTCCGCCCTGTTCCAGCGAGCCGATCTGCGTGGCGCACGGTTCGAACGGGCGGATATCAACAATGCGAATTTCAAGGGCGCCGTTCTTGATAAGCCCACCATGAAAAGCCTGGTAAAAGCGTACAACTGGCGCAAAGCCATTTTCGACGAAGGACTCGAAAGTGTACTGAACACTATTGAGATGGAAGTCTGGGCTACACGCCAGGCTCCCAACTCGCCTTCATAGATCGCCCTGGCCCATCCAGGCTCAGCTCAGGCCACACCTTTGGCCAGGTGCTCCAGAATCTGTGAGTTCAGCCAACCAGGCTCAGTGATCGGCACCCAGTGCGCGCCACCGGTTCGCTGGTAGCTCCAATCGGCAGCCATCCATTTTTCCGAATCCCGCATCTGTTTTTCCACCAGGAAATCATCCCCTTCGCTCCAGACACCCAACGTCGGTACCGTTACTTTTGGGTGACTGCGTGTCAGTACCGTAATGAGGTTTGCACGATAAAGGTTCAGAGCCGCGACCAGGCGTCCAGGTTCGGAGAAACGCCCCATCACTTCATCCATATCGGGGTGGGAACGAAACACCGAACGCAGGGAAAGCCGTCCCTTGCCCGCGAGCAAACGCTCGCTGATACCTCTCAGGTTAAAGTAAGCGATGTACCAGCCGGCCACCATTTGGCGCAACCCAGCCCGGGCATACGCAGTGGGATGCCCAACCGACACCACGGTCAAGGTCTTTAGGCGCGTGGGGTGATACGCCGCGAGGAACCAGGCCTGCACAGCTCCCCAGTCATGCCCGACCACATCTGCTCGCTCAATGTTCAGGTGATCCAGCAATGCAATGTGGTGGGCGATGATATTGAACACATTGTAGTCATCAAGCTTCCTGCCCAACTCCGAATCACCACAACCCAGAGTGTCTGGAGCCAGACATCGATAGCCCGCGTCTACAAGGAAACGGATTTGTTCTGACCACATCACCGCAGTGTCGGGGAAACCGTGGATCAGAAGCACCACTGGCCGGGACGCATCACCGGGATGAGTGTCGAGATAGGAGAGTTTATATCCGCGATGGTCGAAATATTGGCGAAGTTGGTTCATGTCATTCTTATGATTATTCATGGACATTCCTGTGGTCTTTGGGAGCATTCGTTTTATTTTCGCAGCCGATCAAGGGGCTGCTTGTTATTTTTACGCTGCGCTATTGTTGGACAATTTGCCTCCAAATAGCTTGACCTTTTACGAACGCCACTTGACTATTCACGAATGCGTTACATTTGTCGTGGTGAAGGTTTACATGGGTTTCCAGAGTTGGTGGCGTCGCTGGGGCAAGACCCGGTGCCGCTGCTTGAGGCCGCCGGCATTTCTCCGGTGATGCTGAAAAAGTCGAACACCTACCTCTCGTACATTGCCGTGGTACGCCTGTTGAATCTGGCGGCTGTTCAATGCGCGCGACCAGATTTCGGGGTACTTCTGGCCTCCCACCAAGGTCTGGAAATAGCAGGGGCGCTGGGCAACCAGCTTTGCCTTCAGGAGACGATTGGCAACGCCCTTGCCTTACTTCAGCGTCATATCGACTTTCATGCCCAAGGTTGTCTGATCAGTGCCACCAACCGAGATCATCAGCTCATTCTTTCGATAGATTTTGCTTTTTCCGGTCTCATCGACTGTACACAGTTGATCGCGTTGAGCCTGGGCTTGCTCAAACGCAGCCTGAGTCAACTTAGTGGTGGCGAAGTAACACCGGTTCAGGTTGAGCTGCGTCAGCCAGCACCCCCCGATACCACTCTGTACTCGGACGTTTTTTCAGCGCCAGTCAAGTTTTCCCAGGCTTGTGACCAGATCTGCTATCCCGACACCCTCACCCACCAGCTTGTCGCCCCAAAAGCTCACCTGAAAAACGCCTTGCAGGACCTTTGGCGTCTTGATGGGCCCGAAAGACTGCCACTTGCCCTGCACCTGCAGGTTGAGCGGGCCGTTACTGAGTTGCTTCCTACCGGAGACTGCGACCTGGGTACCGTTGCCCGTATGGTGGATTTACACCCTCGGGTATTGCAGAAACACCTGAAAAAAGACCATTACAGTTTTGCGGGCATCCTGCGTAAAACCCGCGAACGCCTGGCCTGTGAATACCTGGCACACAGCGAGCTTTCACTGACCGATCTGTCCTTCTATCTGGGGTTTGGCGATCTCGCCGTCTTCAGCCGAAGCTTCAAGAAATGGACCGGGCTGTCGCCCAGTGAATGGCGCGCACAGCGTCGTGGCAGGCAGGGTATCTAAGCGGAAGGTTCACCACCGATGATTCAATCCATACGTACAAACAGCAGTGGTTTATCGTCAAGCTCACCCGATAATGGCTAGCTAGCTTACTAACCCCTGGTTCAAGACACGGAATACACGTCCCAAAAATGAGGTTACCGATGAAAAGTAAAAAAATGACTCGGCTGGCAGGATCCCTGGCGATCACTGCATCCATTTTGGCAGGCTGTTCAGCGCTGGAGACCGAAGACACGACCGCCACACAAACCCCTGACCAGGGCCTGATGCAATTGCACGATATCTGGGTACTGGAAACCATGAACGGGGAAGCACTGGAGCTGACTTCAGAGGCGCAACGGCCCCGCATGGAGATCGATCACCGCAACCTGACCGTGTCCGGCTTTGACGGCTGCAATAACCTGCGGGGCAGCATCCAACACGTTGATACCGGAAGCATCGAGTTCGGCCCCATCGCCGCAACCCGTAAGGCCTGCTTCGACATGACCGTTCCCGACAGCTTCCAGCAAAATATGAATCAGGTCCGCGGCTACTCCCGCGACGGACTCAAGCTGTACCTGCTGGATGGCGAAGGCAACGAGCTGCTGTCCTTCCAGAAGACCGACTGATTCATCCGTGCCCATAGGGACACGGGTCTTCCTGACCACTGTCCCTATGGCGCCTATCAGGTCTCGGTGTCGGAGCTGTCCTTGAACAGCTCTTCGATGGGCGTCTCGACAAACGCCTCGTTCCGCGGGTCAATATCCGGAATCGGATTCACATCCGGGATAGCGGACACAAAGTCTTCTTGCTCCGCCACTGGTATGGGTGGGCGACGTTGCTGGCGGAGAAGGGTGTAAAACGCCATCAGCAGTAGGGCCACCGCCAGCCCCAGGAACAGGGCCGAGGGCCCTTGCTCCGCCATCACGAACGAGAATACCAGCGGCCCAACCACGGCCCCCAGGCTGTAGCTCAGCAACAGCCCAGTACTCGCTGCGATGATCTGGGTGGCATCCATCAGGTCATTGGTAATAGCCACAGCCACTGGATAGATGGCCGCCGACAACCCCATACAGACTGCTATTGCGATAACCCGCCATACAAACGCGTCCTCCGCCAGCCAGTCGTTGGCCAGACAAGCAATACTCCCCAACACACTCAATGCCAGCAGGATGTGACTGCGCTGGAAACGATCGCACAGCCAACCAATGGGCCAGGCAAACACCATCGCGGCCATCACCGCAGCAAACATGTACAGGGAGACTTCGTCGGTGTTCAGCCCAGTCAGACTGGCAAACAGCGGCACCAGCGCGTAGAAAGACCCGATGAAAACACCGCTGACGAAAGCACCAACAACCCCCAAGGGAACCATCCGGTACATTTTCAGCAACGAGAGATGATCTTTCGGCTCGCTCAGCTCTGGTGAGTGCATGTGCGACAACGACAGGGGGATAATCGCCGCTACCAGTAAAATGGCGGCAAGGCTCAGCGGCACAAAGCTTTCCGGATTGGTCAGTGCAATCAGCAACTGGCCGCCAGCAGCAGCCAGGTAGGTGACGACCTGATACATAGCGAAAATGGTGCCGCGGTTGGCGTTCGAGGCAACCGCACTGAACCAGCTCTCAATCGTCACAAACAGCGCGGCAATGGTTATCCCACCAATCACCCGCAACAGCCACCAGACCCAGACTTCGTCCGTCATCGGGTAGACCAGTGTTGCAACGGCTGCAACGGCCGCATAGACCGCAAAAGCGCGGATATGCCCCACCCGGCGAATAACGATGCCCCCATACCTGGCGCCAATCACAAACCCGATGGAATAGCCCACCATCACCAGACCAATGGTGCCGGCATCGACCCCCATAAGCCCGAACCGCAGCCCAAGAAGCGTTGCCAGGAAGGCGTTGCCCGAAATCAGCAATGCCAGACTCAAAAACAGCGCAAGTAGCGAAATTACCAGCAATCGCATAAGCAAGGCCCCACAGCTGAACGATGATCAACAAGGCTTAGGTTAAGTTAGTTCAAAACGGCCCGGATGGGCGGTTCCGTTGATACCGGAATGTAATGGGAATATTCGTACCGGTCGAGACGGCGAGGGATAAAAGCTGGATAATGACGGCAAGATCAGCCAATGGCTCGCGCAACCCCACAACCCTGGTACTTTCGGAATGGAAATCAACGTCAACTTTCTCGACAATCTTCGGCTTGAAGCCAAGTTTGACGACTTCACGGTAATCACCGATCAGCCCATCCGCTACAAGGGTGATGGCTCTGCCCCCAGCCCGTTTGATTACTTCCTGGCGTCTTCCGCGCTGTGTGCGGCGTACTTCGTGCGGGTTTACTGCCTGGCTCGCGACATTCCGACCCACAACATCCGGCTGTCCCAGAACAACATCGTTGATCCCGAGAACCGCTACAACCAGATCTTCAAGATCCAGGTTGAGCTGCCGGAAGACATCTCCGAAAAAGACCGCCAGGGCATCCTCCGCTCCATTGACCGTTGCACCGTCAAAAAGGTGGTTCAGACCGGCCCGGACTTCCAGATCGAAACCGTGGAGAGCCTGTCTGAAAACGCCCAGGCCCTGCTCATGGTCAAGCCGGACAGCGAGCACCAGACGTTTATTGAAGGCAAGGACCTTCCGCTGGAGCAGACCATTGCCAACATGACCGCTATCCTCGCGGATCTCGGCATGAAGATTGAAATCGCCTCCTGGCGCAACATCGTGCCCCACGTGTGGTCACTGCACATCCGCGACGCGGCGTCGCCCATGTGCTTTACCAATGGCAAGGGCTCCACCAAGGAAAGTGCCCTGTGTTCGGCGCTGGGCGAATTCATTGAGCGACTGAACTGCAACTTCTTCTACAACGACCAGTTCTTTGGCGAAGACATCGCCAACAGCGACTTTGTCCACTACCCCAACGAGGAGTGGTTCCGGCCCGGGCCAGAGGATGAGCTACCAGACGGTATTCTTGATGACCACTGCCTGGCGATCTACAACCCGGAAGGCGAACTGCGCGGTTCCAACCTGATTGATACCAACTCCGGCCGCAAGGACCGTGGTATCTGTGCCCTGCCCTTTGTTCGCCAATCCGATGGTGAAGTGGTGTACTTCCCATCAAACCTGGTGGAGAACCTGTTTCTCAGCAACGGCATGAGTGCCGGCAATACCCTGTACGAAGCCCAGGTTCAGTGCCTGTCGGAAATCTTCGAGCGGGCCGTGAAAAAGCAGATCATCGAAGAAGAAATCGTACTGCCGGATGTCCCCAGGCACGTACTTGAGAAATACCCCAACATTGTTGAAGGCATTGAGGCCCTGGAAGCGCAGGGATTCCCCGTGCTGGTCAAGGATGCTTCGCTGGGCGGACAGTTCCCGGTGATGTGCGTCACCCTGATGAACCCGAGAACCTGCGGCGTATTCGCCTCGTTCGGTGCCCACCCAAGCTTTGAAGTGGCACTGGAACGCAGTCTGACGGAACTGCTCCAGGGGCGCAGTTTTGAAGGCCTGAACGATGTACCGCCCCCCACCTTCAACAGCCTGGCGGTGTCGGAGCCCAACAACTACGTTGAGCACTTTATCGACTCCACGGGTGTGGTTTCCTGGCGTTTCTTCAGCGCCAGGCAGGACGTTGAATTCTGTGAGTGGGACTTCTCCGGCACCAACGAGGAAGAAGCCGCCAGCCTGTTCAGTATCCTGAAAGACCTGGGCAAAGAAGCGTACATGGCCGTTCACGAAGACCTGGGTGCACCAGTCTGCCGTATCCTGGTGCCCGGCTACTCGGAGGTCTACCCGGTTGAGGATCTGATCGAAGACAACACCAACGTTGCGCTGAACTATCGGGAAGACATCCTGAACCTGCACGCCCTGGATGATGAGCAACTGGCCGATCTGGCCGAGCGTCTTGAAGAAAGTCAGCTCGACGACTACATGACCATCATCACCCTCATCGGCGTTGAGTTTGACGAAAACACCGTATGGGGCCAATTGACCATTCTGGAGCTGAAGCTGCTGATCTGCCTGGCGCTGCAGTGGCACGAAGAAGCTCTGGAATTCGTTGAGACCTTTATCCAGTTCAACGACAACACCGTGGAGCGGGGACTGTTCTACCGTGCGGTTCAGGCGGTTCTGGAAATCACCCTGGACGAAGAGCTGGAGCTGGACGATTACATCGCAAACTTCCGGCGCATGTTTGGCGAGGAGACCATGGATGCCGTGGTCGGCTCGGTGGACGGCAGCGTTCGTTTCCATGGGCTGACACCCACCAACATGCAACTGGACGGCCTGGACAAACACCTGCGTCTGATTGAAAGCTACAAAAAACTCCACGCGGCCAGAGCCGCCCGGGCCTAGCCCCCCCAAAAAAACGCCAGCGTCTGCTGGCGTTTTTTTACACGTCCACCCGCACCTGACCAACCCCGCCGTCTTCCGCCTTTTTGAACTAGTCTTTTACAGACGCTCCGGTTTAACCGCCCGTCCAATCGCAAACAGCGAACTCTCAGGAGACCGATCATGGCAAACGTTGCGCTTGTTCAACAGGCTCCCATTGTTCTCAATAAGACGGACACCCTGTCCCTGGCGGTGGATATCATTGCGGACCTTGCCTCCCAAGGCACGGAGTTGATTGTCTTTCCAGAGGCGTTTATCCCCGGCTACCCAGCGTGGATCTGGCGGCTGCGACCGGGCGGCGACTGGGGAACCTGCGAGGCCCTGCACACCCGCCTGCTCAGGAACTCGGTGAGTGTTGGCGCCGGCGACCTGGACCCCTTGATGGCGGCCGCTCGCAAGCATCAGGTCACCGTGGTGTGTGGGTTCAGCGAGCGCGACCCCGCAAACAGCCAGAGCACTCTATTCAATTCGGTCATTGTGATCGGCCCCGACGGAGCGGTGATCAACCACCACAGGAAGCTGATGCCGACCAATCCGGAACGGATGGTCTGGGGCTTTGGTGATGCCAGCGGACTCAATGTCGTGGACACCCCGGCCGGAAAGCTGGGCACCCTGGTTTGCTGGGAAAACTACATGCCCCTGGCCCGCTATGCGCTCTATGCCCAGGGCATTGAGGTGTACATCGCGCCAACCTATGACAGTGGTGAGGGCTGGATCGGAACCTTGCAGCACATCGCCCGAGAGGGCCGTTGCTGGGTACTGGGCTGCGGTGTGGCCTTGGAGCGCTCGGACCTGCCCCGCGACCTTCCGGAACTCCAGGCGCTGTACCCGCAGGAGGAAACCTGGATCAACCCCGGCGATTCCGTGGTCATTGCTCCCGGGGGCGAGATTGTGGCTGGCCCTCTGTCTAACCAGAAAGGCTACGTTACCTGCGAGATCGACAGTAGCCAGGCTGCTGCCGCCAAGCGGGCACTGGATATCACCGGGCATTACTCACGCCCCGACCTCTTTACGCTGGAGGTGGACAAGCGCGCCCAGCGTTCGCTTGTCATCACGAAAAACCTGAGTTAACCCGGCACTCACGTGATCCCCCTCTCACCGGAAGCCCTGCCGGTCGCTTCCCTCAGCCCCCAATTGATCCAGATCAATATTCCAGCCAACCCAACAACCTAGGATAAGCAGGCTGGTAAAACAATAACTTGGGAGGCAGTATGGCATTCTGGCCATGGAGTGAAGAGCTCGAAGTTGGCATTGGCGAGATTGATACCCAACACCGTTGGCTGGTTGACCAGACCAACCGCCTGCACGAAGCACTGGAAAACGACGCCGATAGCCAGGAGGTTGGTGACATCCTCGAAGGCCTGATGGATTACACGATGAACCACTTCATTGTTGAGGAGGACCTGTTCAATCGCTTGGGTTACCCTGAAACTGACGCCCACAAGGCAGAGCACAACCAGTTCACCAGCAAGGTTCTGAGCCTGCTGGACTGCCACGAACGTGGCGAAGCTTCTGGAACCGAAGCGCTGGCATTACTGAAGGACTGGCTGACCCACCACATCCTCAAGGTAGACAAGGCCTACGTCCAACACTTCCGCAGCCACGGCGTGGCCTGACAATACTTTCCCCTCAAGGCGGAAGCGCGTTCGCTCCCGCCCCGGCCACATTCAACGACCCGCCTGGTTTCAATCTTTTTCGTTAACCAGAATAACTTTCCGGTGAGGGAACGGGATTTCGATGCCCGCTTCGTCGAGGGCTTTCTTGATTTGCTCGGGCACGGAATACAGCACACTGAAGTAGTGCTCGCCTTCGCAGAACGGCCTGACCAGGAAATCCACCGAGCTGTTGTTGAGGGTTTCGACTTCGACAAACGGTGCCGGGTCTTTGAGCACATGGGGGTGATTGGCCAGTACCGAATCGATCACCTTGCGGGCTTCATCAATGCTTTCGCTGTAAGCCACACCAAACCGCATATCCACACCGCGAATCGCATGGTGGGAATGGTTGATGATCTGCTGCCCCCAGATCTGGCTGTTGGGAATAATGATCTGTTGGTTATCGAAGGTTTGCAGGATCGTGGTGAACATATCCACTTCCGTGACCTTGCCAAACTTACCGGCCGCATCAATGAAATCGCCAACTTTGTAAGGCCGGAAAATCAGCAGCATCACTCCGGCCGCCAGGTTGGACAGCGTACCCTGAAGGGCCAGGCCAACGGCAAGGCCAGCGGCACCCAGCAGGGCGATAATTGAGGCCGTTTGCACCCCAAAGCGGTTAAGTACGGCAATACCCACAAACGCCAGGATGGTGTAACGGGCAACACTGCCGAAGAACCGGAACAGCGTATCGTCCAGCTGTTCATGCTTGGTAGAAATGTGCGCTATCGATTGGTAGACCTTGCCAGCCACCCAGATACCGATGATCAGGATAACCAGCGCCAGCAGAATGTTCGTTGCCCAGTCCAGCGCCGTGGGCAGGTACTGGTTGATATCCAGCTGATCAACTAACTCGTTCATAATCGACTCCTTTGAATAAAATATCCTGAAAAATTGCGGTTTCCCTGCGTGTTCAAGGCGTTACCGAGAGGTTTCCCTTTGAGTATAGAGCCTTCTCCGCTGGAAACAGTCCGAAATCCAGAAGGCCCTGAAAGGAAATGCTAGCCATGGCCTCACTCGGTCACGGCCTCCCCAGCTTCCTTCGCGCCTTCCCGGTCAAGTTCATAGCGCCGGGTCAGCGCCTCATGAAGCATCTCCAGGGCCTTGTCCCGATTGGTCCACCAGTCCGTGGACCATACCCGGAACAAGGTCCAGCCAAGCCCCTCAAGAACGGCCTGACGCACCTTGTCGCGCTCACGGGCGTAGGCGGAGCTATGATACATGGCGCCATCGCATTCAATGCCCGCCAGGTAGAGCCCGGGCTTGTCCGGATGAACAATACCCAGGTCGATACGGTAGGCCGAGACACCGATCTGTGGGTGTACGGTCCAGCCCTTCTGTTGCAGCCCCCTGGCTACGGCCACCTCAAACGGAGACTCCAGATCGCCCACCGAGCCATGAACCGCAGCTCCCAGAGCGGACGCCCCGCGTTCAGCGTACTCCAGGAAGTGCTTGAGGTCGGAAACTGCCCTTGCCTGGGTTCTGGTCAGGTCAATCTGTTCCGGGGCCAGGGTGGAAAATACCTTCATTTCGGTTCGCGCACGGGTCATGGCGACATTCAGGCGGCGTTCCCCGCCGGAACGGTTGAGCGGCCCGAAGTTCATCGTCACATGACCGGACTCATCGGGACCGTAAGTGATGCTGAACAGAATGACGTCGCGCTCGTCCCCCTGCACGGTTTCCAGGTTCTTAACAAACACCGGTTCCAGCGTATCTTCTTCAGAAAACGCCCACTCAATGGAGGGGTCCTCGGCACGCGCTTTGTCGAGCAGGTCTTCAATCAGGCTCTGCTGCTCGCTATTGAACGTCACCACACCAATGGAGTGTTTACGCTCGGACGGGTCCTCTGATGTAAGCCGCCTCACGATCTCGGCAACAATGGCCTTGGCCTCGCCCTGATTGTGTCGGGCCTTACCACGGGCATAGAAACCGTCAGGGCGAACCAGCGACACCCCCCTATCCGGATGGACCGGTGCCGGGAAGGTGATCAGTGAACTGTCGTAATAACGGCTGTTTGAAAATGCGATCAGGCTCTCCCGGCGAGAACGGTAATGCAGGTTCAACACCCGTTGAGGGATACTTGACCCGATTAACTCATCCAGAATGCTCTCCAGATCCCCTTCATCATCAACATCACCATCCGGGTCATCGTCCGAGCGGGCAAAGAAATTCGTAGGAGGCATCTGTTTGGGGTCGCCGGCGACGATCACCTGTTTCCCGCGCGCCAGGGACCCAACCGCATCCCAAACCGTGATCTGCGACGCCTCGTCGAAAATCACCACGTCGAACAGGGCCTGGCCGGCGGAGAGGAATTGGGCGATGGAAAGCGGTGACATCATCAGGCACGGAGCCAATGAGGTGATGACCTCCGGAATGGTCTCCATCATCTCCCGCACGGGCTTGTGTCGGGTCTTCTTCTGCAGTTCATGGCGAAGGATGCCCCAGGAGGAGCTTCGCGTGATCTCGTTCTGGTCCGGGATCTGCCCGGCCAGGTTAGCGGCAATGTACTTCGCGGTCAGCTCATTGAACCGGGCGTCGAGCGCCCGGAAGTTCTGGATTGCGGCCTCATGCTCCGGTGACGAGAAGGTGCGCAACAACTCATCCTCACCGATCACCGTGGATGACCACCAAACGCAATAGGCGGCCTCAAACACCGTTTTCACCTGGTCAGGGGCCACGCTGCCATCTTCGATGGCGTTCACCAGCGCGCCAAGCTGAAGGTCCTGGGCTTCGCTTCGGCGGCGCACCCAGGCACACCAGTCCTTCAGAGAATGACGGTGCTCTTCGATGTCCTGACACTCACGGGTAATGGCCTCCAGCACGGACATATCCGGAGACAGGTGGCGATCCAACGTGGATCTCACCAGGACTTCAAGTTGCGGTTTGAGTCTGTTGAAGGTCTCCAGGGAGCTGAGGAACGCGGCGATCGTGCGACCCACCGAAGCATCCGGCGCCAGCAAATCGTTGGCTTCGTACATCAGCGTTCGAATCTTCGAACGCAAGGTCACCAGCGACTCGGCATCGTCCGCCAGTTTGCCAACAGCCGCCCGTGCACGGGAGCCAAGCAACCTCAGCTCAGTAAGGGTGTTCGGGTCGGTATCGTAGGACTCCCAACCCCGGAGACCTTTGAGAACACGTTCCAGTCGTTCAATATGGCCGCCGGTTTCACGCAACTGACGGATGACCGCAATATCGGTGTCCGGATTCGGCTTGCCCTGGGCGCCGCCCAGCCGCAGTTGTTTCACGACCTTACGTCGGGCAAACCAGCCCTTGGGCCACCAGGTGCTGTTTGCCGCCTTCCACTCAGTGCCAAGAACCCCTGCGTCAAGCTTCTGCCAGGCCAGCTCGTCATAGGCGCAGCTCAGTTTGGTTTGCAGCTTGATGTAGGTCTTGAGATGCGACCCCGCTTCTTCCAGCGCCTCCAGCCTTTCTGGTGCATCCGGTTCCAGGGCAAAAGAGGCATGCTTGCGATAAGCATCCAGTAACACCTGACCACATTCCGCAGTGGCCGCCAGCTTGGCCAGGCTGACCTTGCCGACGACAACCCCCAGTGCTTGTTGTAACGCGTCCAGATCCCGCCGCAATTGCTCGGTTCCGGTCTTTAGCTGTTGCGCCGCCACAACCACCTGTTCCTGCCATTGGGGGTGCCAGTCGTGATGACTGATGGCGCTCAGTGGGTGCTGCTTGAAGCTGCCAACGGCACAGGCCTGCACCTCCAGCAATTCCGCCATATCGCGCAGTGCGTCCAGTTGCGCCTCATCATGGTGGTCGGCGGTGGGCCAACTTAACTTAACGCTGGTTGCCAGCTCACCGTCCCGCACTTTCACGCCCATGGCATAGTGAGCGGTTAATCCGTTGCGGCGGGGCCGGTGCAGCGTGTTGACGACCCGGTTCAGGCGATCCCGAAGCGACTTCAAGCGCTCCGCCTCCACCTTCCAGTCGCCGATATCGGTATCGGAGGCACTGCTCCAGGAAGCCCCAAGCTGCTGCAGGACGTCGGCTTTTCTGGCCTTGTTGGAATGAAGTTCCAGGCAGAACTGGCCCAGGCCGATCTCCCGCAGGCGCCGATGCACCACCTCAAGCGCTGCGGTTTTCTCGGACACAAACAGCACCTTCTTGCCCTTCCCCAACATATGGGCAATCAGGTTACCAATGGTCTGGCTCTTACCGGTTCCTGGCGGACCAATGATCACGAAGTCCTTACCGCGATCTGCCGTGGCAATCGCCGCCATCTGGGACGAGTCCGCTGGTAACGGTGTCAGTAGGTCCGCAGGCGTGTAGTCCCGGTCCAGTTCGCCAGGTTCGACAAACCGTATATCGCTGTCATAGGGCTGCCGGGGCGTCTCCATCAGGTGCTTGACCACCGGGCTTTCCTTGAGCTCAGCAGAGCGGTCGACCAGGTCTTTCCACATCAGGTACTTGGCAAACGAAAAATGACCGAGAACCACATCCTCCACCACTTCAAAACCAGGGACATCCTTGATGGCGTGACGCATGTGAGTCCAGATTCCCTCAACGTCAACGCCGCTCTCATCCTCAGGCAGAACACCACTGAATCCGGATATGTCGATAGCGAAGTCCTTTCTCAGCATTTCCAGCAGCGTGGTGTTGAAACGCGGCTCATCATCACTGGCCAGCATCTTCACCCCGTTACGCACGGACTTGCGTTCCAGTGATACCGGCAACAGGATAAGCGGAGCACGATAGCGGCGATCCCCTCGGTCCCGGGGGCGCCAGAGCAGGAAGCCAACCGCCAGAAACAGCGTGTTTGAACCTCCTTCCTTCAACGACGTTTGTGCCTTGCGGTAAATCTCAACGGCGCGCTTGTCCAACTCCTCCTGGGTCAGTTCCACCAACACCTGCTTCTTGCCCAAAGCGTCGTGGGCATACACCTGCCTCAGGTCTTCACCGGTCCGTTGCCGGTGAATGTCTGCGTCCTGCTCAAGACTTGTCAGCCGCGGAAACGGCGCGATCGAAATGCGGGCGCCCGTGGCCAGAACATCTTCAAGGCCACCGGGGTCACTACACACGATCGGCAGACTGCTTCTGCTGGACCGGTGGTTCAGTAGCGGGTTCCGTCCGGACAGATCCAGCAGCTTTCGTTGCCACCGTTCCAGACGCCCTCCGGGGGTTTCTTCAGCAACCTCTTCACTCAGCACGACGGTACTGGAAGGCAGGTCCGGTGCTTCCTCCAGACTGGTTCCTTGCGGCTCAGCTCTGTTAACCGGTTCCACGCCCTGTTGGCTGACAGTGCCCAGACTTATTGGGTTTATCCGGTGCGCCCTGGCCCGACGGATATCAATGGCCGCGACAAACTCATGGTCGTTCTGCAACACCACCTGCTGGTTGCCCATCTCAACAGCCCTGGAAAAGGGCACTGCCGGGTGTTGGGTGACGAGTGTGGTTTCGATCAGGATCAGCTCTTTCAGGGGAATGCGCTGGCGCAGAACTTCGGCATCGTGCACCACCACGCTGGACAGGTCTTCCGGTTCCAGCCACAGCCCTACCAGGGCATGGCCACGGGTAAGAATCACAAGCGGGTTCAGGTTGGCCTGTTCAAAAGCCGCGGCCAACAACAGCGTGGTGTCCAGGCAAGTAGCAACTTTGCCACTCTCGATCTGAGTGGGTAGCCGTATTTTCTGGCCATAACGTTCAAAACTCGCAGGCGGAAGGGCATAGCTCAGCTGCATGTCGACAACGGCAGAATAGATGGCCGACGCCATCAGCCATACCCGCTCCCGGCTATGGGCGGTATACCCGTTAATGCCATCCGGCTTGTTCGCCTTGCGAAGGATCTGGCTGGCTTGGCCAAGCACACGGTCCACTGCAAGGTCATTAGGCGTACAAAATGCCGCCAACATTTCCGGCATATAGACCACACCGCCCCATTCATTACGGGCCAGAAGTTCTACAGCAATCACCTGTTCCGCCAGTGTTTCCTCGCCTCGACTGACCCGAACGGTGACGGTGGCCCGCATCGATTCTGTCAGCCCATAGAGAAAGCCCCCATCCAGCTCCAGATCCCGGTCTTTTAACGGCATCAAGCCACCGGCTGCCAACCGGTCCAGCGCCCAACGCTTCGGTTTCAGGAAGGCCGGCGAGGCCGCCAGCTCAAACGACAGGCCAGACAGCGCGTGCTCTCGGTCCAGGTTCTCAATCTTGAGTTCACGCAGGATCGCAAATGCGCTTTGGTGGCAGGCAAAGTTGATTTTTTCAACAAGGGCGACATGGAGTTTTATCGGTGACGCATCCTGGTCAGACATGGTGTTCCCTCACAACAAATAGGATTGGATCCCGGTCCGGGCAGGCTGGCCGGACGACCCTCTGGTTGGAAGCTTACAGGGTTCCGGAATGAATTTATGCCGTCTTGGTCAAATCGTCGCCTTCCATCTGGTATTCTCCCTCTATATCAAGTAGCTGGACGCCCCCTTCATGACCCTTAGCCATGAGCCCCCCCAAGTTCCCGGTACCGCCCATTGCCCACTGTGCGGTAAGGAGAATCACTGTGCGGTCAGCCTTGGAGAACCGCCCGAGCATTGTTGGTGCTTCGCCCCTGACATACAGTTTACTGAAGCGATGAAAGCTCTGGTGCCCGCCGATAAACGGGGGCGTTCCTGCATTTGCGCTGACTGTGTTTCGCGCCTTGCCCAAGGTCTGGACAAGGACGGGCTGGCGCCCTAGTGTCCCGTCTGGCTAATCCCTTAACCTACTGCTTGCCTCTGAGGACACTCGCCAGAAAGGCAGAGCGACAGAAAGTCCGAACGGTCGACAGAACCCCGCTGAATTCTGTGGGACGATGTCGCCCTCACCAAAGCAGCCGCATGCTGAAGGACCACTAACCAAAGGAAGGGAAAATGAAGGAATCACGGGACTATCTCGAAATGTCATTCCGCTCAATCGAGTGTTTTAGCAATGACGGAAAACTCGATGCAAAGGAGCTCCGTCAACTCCTGACCATCGCTGAACGGGATGGGCAGATTGATGACAATGAGGCCCGCGTACTTCGCAACATCATGTCCAGGGTTCAGCCCCATGAAATTGATGCCGACATGCAGGTCATGCTGGACGTAGTGTTGAAGAAAATCGGGGCCTGACCCCAGGCGGCCAAAGAGAACGAGCCATGGATATCTTCAGAGCGGTTTGCGGCGTTAGCCTGTTTATCGCGAGCACTTACCTGGTGGTCGATGGCGTGTTGGCCTCGCCATCAGACTGGGTATTGTTCGGTATCGGCGCCGCTGGCTTTGTCCTGGCTTACCTCCTCTGGCCCAGCAAAAAGCGGGGCCAGAGGCACCAGGACAACCCGTTCTGGGATATTCTTGAAATTCTTGTCGAACTGCCGGTAGAGCTTTTGCTATGGTTTGGCCGGCTACTCGGCAGGCTGTTATCGGGCAAAGGGGGCGGAGTCGATCTGGACTTCTGATCCCCTGCTGCACAACCCAACCCGGCCCATTCCGTTCATGGAGAAAGTGTTATGAAGTGTCCTAAGTGCAAGTCCACGGATCTCAAACCAACCAAGCTGGATGACAGCCTTCCGGTGATGGGCTGCACAGAGTGTGACGGCGCCTCGGTGTCCCTGCTCTATTATCGTGACTGGGCCGAGCGCACCATTCCCACCGAACCGGATGAGCAGATTGCTGCAACAGAGGCTGCTGCAGAAGAAATCACCGTAGAACCGGACACGGCCACCGCGCTATCCTGCCCCAAATGCGCCAAGCTGATGACCAAGTACACGATTTCCAGCGCCCACCGCAATCGGATTGACCTGTGCGGTTCCTGCGACGAAGCCTGGCTGGACGGCAGTGAATGGACCCTCCTCAAGTCCCTTGAGCTTGCCCATAAGCTGCCCAAGGTATTTACCGACCAGTGGCAACGTAAAGTCAGGGATCAGAAGATGGAAGCGCTGAAGGTTGAACGACTGAAGAACGTGGTGGGAGCGGAAGCCGCCGAAAAGGCCGTCACCTTCAAAACCTGGTTGAAGGACCAGGAACACAAGTCTGCCATCGTGCAGTTTGTGGGTTCCGACTGAGTTCCGGGTTATAAGCCGCCTCCACCCCTGGTCACGTCTATACTTTTGCCATGGAACCGCCCGACAACGGAGGACGCTATGAGCATAAAGGAACAACTCAGGGACACCATCGACGCCTTGGTGCAAGGCGGTAAAGGCATCCTTGCCGCGGATGAAAGCAGCCCGACCATCGCCAAACGATTTGCCGCCATCAATACCGAGTCAACGGAGGAGAACCGACGTCGTTACCGTAGCCTGGTACTGGAAACGCCGGATCTCGGAAAGTTCGTCAACGGTGTCATCCTGTTTGAGGAAACCCTGACACAAGTGGGCAGTGACGGTGTTCCCCTGCCCCAGGTCGCCATGCGTCAAGGCATTGTGCCCGGTATAAAGGTCGATAAGGGCAAAGTCCCTCTGGCCAACGCGCCGGGGGACGAAATCACACGGGGCCTGGATGGCCTGGAGGAACGTCTGGACGCCTACATTGCCCTGGGCGCACGGTTCGCGAAATGGCGCTGTGTCTACCACATCGACCACCACAACCCTGGCCGACTGGCCGTTGCCCAGAACGCCAACGTGCTGGCCAGCTATGCCGCGATTTGTCAGTCGAAAGGTGTGGTGCCCATTGTCGAGCCAGAAGTGCTGATTGATGGCGACCACCCCATAGAGCGCTGCGCCGAGGTGTCAGAGCAGGTCTTGCATGAGGTTTTCCATGCCCTTCACCAGCACCGGGTAATACTCGAGGCCATGCTGCTGAAGCCCAGCATGATCACGCCGGGCAAGGCCCATCCGGGCCAGGCAACGCCGGAACAGGTTGCCGAGTGGACACTGAAGGTATTCCAGCGGGTAGTACCGGCGGCCGTCCCGGGCATCAATTTCCTGTCAGGCGGGCAAACCCCGGTAGAGGCGACCGAAAACCTCAACGCCATTAACTGTATGGTGAAACGCCCCTGGAACCTTAGCTTCTCCTACGGACGAGCGTTGCAGGAACCCGCCCTCAAAGCCTGGATGGGGCAGGCGGACCGGGTGGCAGCGGCGCAGTCGGCCCTGTACCACCGGGCCAAGATGAACGGGTTGGCGACACTGGGCGCCTACACGCCGGATATGGAGAGCGATGCGATGGTCTGAGGAACGCGCCGCTCAGGCGGCCTGGAAGTACCGCGCGGAGTCATTCAGGCACTGATACAGCGGCGCCGCTTCTCGAATCTTTCGGGCCTTTGACCAAACCGCCTCTGCTTCAGGGTAACCCCGTCGCAGGTAGTTCAGCCATTGCTTGAGGCGACCGGTCACGTAACGGTCTTCCAGGCGTTGCTCCAGCTCCGCACCGTAAGCAACCACCTGCTCCACCACGCCAGCCCAGCTCAGTGGCTCACCTTCTTCCCCTGCCTGGCTGGCCTTGATCAGTCGAGCCAGGTCAGGCCGGGTCACCAGGCCCCGCCCGATCATCACATCGTCGCAGCCACTCACCTCTCGGCAGCGCCAGTAGTCCTCAACAGTCCAGACCTCACCATTGGCAATAACCTGGGTTCGAACCGCGTTCCGCACCCGGGCAATTTCCTCCCAATACGCCGGTGGCTTATAGCCATCCACCTTGCTTCGCGCATGGATGACGATTTCATCAGCGCCCGCCGCTTCCAGCGCCTGTCCACAGGCGACTGCCATGGAGCGGTCGTCATACCCCAGTCTCATCTTCGCCGTCACGGGTACGGCTGACGGCACGGCCTGACAAACGGCTTCGGTGATCCGTTGCATTTGTTCCGGCTCTCGCATCAGCACGCAGCCGCCCTTGTGACGGTTCACGGTCTTGGCCGGACAGCCAAAATTGATATCAACCTGAGATGCCCCCAGTTCCGCTGCCCTGACCCCGTGCCGCGCCATCATTTCCGGATCCGACCCCAACAACTGCACCGCCACAGGCACGCCAACCCGGGTCAACGAGCCGTTGTGAAGCTCCGGCGCGTACTTGTAGAAGATACGAGGAGGCAGCATGCCATGGGTGACCCGGATGAATTCAGTCACACTGCGGTCGATGCCACCAACCGCCGTGAGGATTTCACGGATGGGTGCATCAACCAGCCCTTCCATCGGGGCAAGGATAATTCGCATTGAGGCTCCGGAGATGTATGGCAGCGAAGAGTTGATCAAAAAACAATCGGGGCGGGATTGTAAGGAATTTGGCGGGCGTTTGGTAGCCGGGCCCCAAAAAAGGGGCCCGTGATTCTTCAGTGGTTAGGCAAGATCGAATCGATCCGCGTTCATGACCTTGGCCCAAGCGGCGACAAAGTCGTTGATGAACCGGGTCTGGTTATCATCCTGGGCGTACACTTCCGCGTAAGCGCGCAGGATAGAATTGGAGCCGAACACCAGATCGACCCGGGTGGCGGTCCACTTCACGGAACCGTTCGCGCGATCAACAATGTCATAGCGGTTGTTCCCTTTCGGTTCCCAACGGTTCCCCATGTCCGTCAGGTTGACGAAGAAATCGTTGGTCAACTGGCCGACCCGGTCAGTAAACACCCCGTCGCCAGTACCGCCATGGTTGGTCCCCAATACCCGCATCCCGCCAAGCAACACCGTCATTTCCGGCGCCGTCAGCCCCATCAGCTGGGCCCGATCCAGCATCAGCTTCTCCGGTGACGCCGAGTAGTCCTGCTTCAGCCAGTTACGGAAGGCATCGTGCACAGGCTCCAGGGGCTCGAAGGAGGCCGCATCGGTCTGCGCGTCTGTGGCATCACCCCGTCCCGGAGCGAACGGTACGGTGACGTTGACACCGGCGGCCTTGGCGGCCTGCTCGATACCCACATTACCAGCCAGCACAATCACATCCGCGATGCTGGCACCGGTGTCAGCGGCGATGCTTTCCAGCACACTCAGCACTTTGGCCAGGCGCTGGGGCTCGTTGCCAGCCCAGTCCTTTTGCGGAGCCAGCCTGATCCGGGCACCGTTTGCCCCACCGCGCATGTCGGAACCGCGGAAGGTACGGGCACTGTCCCAAGCCGTTGCAACCAGTTCACCAACACTCAGGCCACTGTCGGCAATGCTGGCTTTCACTGCGGCGACGTCATAATTGCCATTACCGGCAGGTACCGGGTCTTGCCAGATCAACTCCTCGGCCGGCACTTCGGGTCCCACATAACGAACTTTGGGTCCCATATCCCGGTGGGTCAGCTTGAACCACGCCCGGGCAAATACTTCATCGAAATAGGCCGGATCAGCACGGAACTTCTCGGAGATCTTGCGATACTCCGGATCTTCCCGCATCGCCATGTCGGCATCGGTCATCATGGGCATGCAATGAATCGACGGGTCTTCCACGTCCACCGGCATATCCTCTTCCCGGATATCCTTCGGCTTCCATTGCCACGCCCCGGCCGGGCTCTTGGTAAGCTCCCACTCGTGGCCGAGAAGCATTTCAAAATAGCCGTTGTCCCACCGGGTTGGGTGGGTGGTCCACGCCCCTTCTATACCACTGGTCACCGCATCGCGACCCACACCCCGGGACTTGTGGTTGTTCCATCCCAGGCCCTGCTCCTCGATACCGGCGGCTTCCGGTTCGCGACCAAGGTTGGCGGCATCGCCATTGCCGTGGCCCTTACCAACGGTATGGCCGCCAGCCGTCAGGGCCACGGTTTCCTCATCGTTCATGGCCATTCGTGCGAAGGTCTCACGGACGTCCTTGGCGGTCTTCAATGGGTCAGGGTTACCATCCACCCCTTCCGGGTTCACGTAGATGAGCCCCATCATGACCGCCGCCAGCGGGTTCTCCAGATCGCGTTCGCCAGAGTAACGGCTGTTCGGGTTCTCGGTCGGTGCCAGCCACTCTTCCTCGGCTCCCCAGTAGGTATCGATTTCCGGGGCCCAGATATCTTCACGGCCAAACCCAAATCCGAAGGTTTTGAAGCCCATGGATTCATAGGCCACATTCCCGGCCAGAATGATCAGGTCAGCCCAGCTGATCGCGTTGCCGTATTTTCTCTTGATGGGCCACAACAACCGGCGGGCCTTGTCGAGGTTGCCGTTGTCCGGCCAGGAGTTCAGTGGGGCAAAGCGTTGGTTGCCGGTGCCCGCACCGCCCCGGCCATCGGCGACCCGGTAGGAACCGGCCGCATGCCAGGCCATACGGATCATAAGGCCGCCATAGTGGCCCCAATCCGCCGGCCACCAGTCCTGGCTGTCGGTCATCAGGTCGGTCAGGTCTTTCTTGAGCGCAGCCACATCCAACCCTTTGAGCGCGTCCCGGTAATCAAAGTCGCTGCCCAGTGGGTTCGATTTGGTGTCGTGTTGATGGAGGATGTCCAGGTTCAGCGCTTCGGGCCACCACTTCATGGCGGTCGAGCCAACGGAGGTATTGGCGCCGTGCATGACCGGGCATTTACCGCCGGATTGATTATTCTGAGTCATTGCCTTTCTCCCTGTTTTCTATGAGGTCACTCGTACCTGACGGGTCAGCGACTTTGAGACCGGAGCATCACTAACTATAGGTGACCGGCAAATCGCTGCTTGAAGAATTCCTACCAACCAGATAGCTGTTCGCTATCGTGCACTTTCCTTTCCTGGAACGGGTGCCAAGACTTTCAAAGCTCAGAGTTAATGGGTGACGGCATAGTCTGCCCAATACTCCGCCAGAAGCTCGACAACACCGAATCTGGAGTTCCACGAGCCAGATTCCCTAAGGGGCATGGTGCGTCTCCTGTGTTTCATTCGGTACAGGACTACGATAGCAACCCCCGGAACGAGAGATACAATTAATTAAAAAAACCGCCTTAAAAGCTTTTGGTTATCGAAGGCGTAAGCGAAATGGAACTTACAGACGGTCTACCGTCTGGAACTTGCCGTTGGCATCGAAGGAAATACGAAAGGCACCGTGAATACCGTCACGGAGAAAGAAGGGAGAAAGTATTCGGGCCGGGAAACGGACACTGCGTCCGTCCCTGGCCCGGGCATGGACATCCCGTGCGACCCCCTGATAGAGCTTTACCCACTCCTCAGGGGTGATCGAGATGTCCACGATGATGTGCTGCATAGTGTCGCCTGAGCCGGGTCCGGATCAGTGAGACAGTTCCAGCAACAGACGGTTCAGGCGGGCAACGTAAGCACCCGGGTCCTGCAGCTGTTCACCGCTGGCCAGGGTGGCCTGGTCGAACAGCACCGCAGACAGTTCACCAAAGCGCTCCTCGCCCTGCTCGGTTTCGAGGCGCTGAACCAGCGGATGCTCTACGTTGATCTCAAAGATCGGCTTACTGTCAGGCACGGTCTGACCGGCCGCTTCCATGATTTTTTTCATCTGGGCGCCCATATCGTGATCACCCACCACCAGACAGGCCGGAGAGTCGGTCAGGCGGTTGGTCACCCGGACTTCCTGAACCCGCCCTTCAAGGGCCTTCTGGATGCGCTCCAGCAGTTCCTTGTGGGTCTTGGTGGCTTCTTCCTGCTGCTTCTTGTCTTCTTCGGTCTCGGTATCGCCGAGATCCAGCTCACCACGAGCGACATCCTGGAACTGCTTGCTGTCGTACTCGTTGAGGTAACCCATCATCCACTCGTCGATGCGGTCACACAGAATCAGTACCTCGATACCTTTCTTGCGGAACACTTCCAGGTGCGGGCTGCTCTTGGCGGCCACAAAGCTGTCAGCAGTGATGTAGTAGATCTTTTTCTGGCCGTCTTTCATGCGGCCAATGTAGTCGTCCAGGGAAACGTTCTGGGTGGCCTCTCCGGTGTGGGTGGAGGCAAAGCGCAACAGGCCGGCGACCTTTTCACGGTTACCGAAGTCTTCTGCCGGACCTTCCTTCAGAACCTGGCCAAACTCGTCCCAGAATTTCTGGTATTGCTCCGGGTCTTTCTTCGCCAGCTTGGACATCATGTCCAGTACCCGCTTGGTGAGTGCCGACTTGATGCTCTCAACGGTGCTGTCGTTCTGAAGGATCTCACGGGAGACGTTCAGGGACAGGTCATTAGAATCGATCACACCCTTGGTGAAGCGCAGGTACAGCGGCAGGAACTGTTCGGCATCGTCCATGATGAACACGCGTTGCACGTACAGTTTCAGGCCCCGCGGGGCTTCCCGGTTGTACAGGTCAAAAGGCGCCCGTGCTGGCAGGTACAGCAGGCTGGTGTAATCCAGCTTGCCTTCCACCTTGTTGTGGGACCAGCTCAGGGGGTCTTCAAAGTCGTGGGCAATGTGCTTGTAGAACTCTTTGTATTCCTCGTCCTTCACTTCGTTACGAGGCAGAGTCCACAACGCGGTCGCGTCATTCACGGTTTCGTCTTTCGCTTCCTCACCATCTTCCCCGCCTTCGGCTTTCATCACCACCGGGAACGAAATGTGGTCAGAGTATTTCTTGACCAGGGAGCGCAAGCGCCAGCCGTTGGCGAATTCTTTTTCATCCGCCTTCAGGTGCAGGACAATCTGGGTACCACGGGCTTCACGGGTAACCGGCTCAATACTGAACTCACCGTCGCCCTTGGACTCCCAGCGGATACCGTCCTCGGCAGACGCACCTGCCTTACGGGTAAAGACTTCCACCCGGTCCGCCACAATAAAGGCGGAGTAGAAGCCAACACCAAACTGGCCGATCAGCTTGCTGTCTTTCTTTTCGTCGCCAGATAGTTGCTTAAGAAATTCCGCGGTTCCGGACTTGGCAATCGTGCCCAGGTTATTGATGACATCGTCACGGTTCATCCCAATACCGTTATCGGTGATGGTGACGGTGTTGGCTTCCTCATCAAAGTCGATGCGGATGTTCAGGTCGGACACACCCTCATACAGGCTATCGTCCTTGAGGGCGGCAAAGCGCAGTTTATCTTCAGCGTCAGACGCGTTGGAGATCAGCTCCCGGAGGAAGATTTCCTTGTTGGAATAGAGGGAGTGGATCATCAGGTGAAGCAGCTGCTTCACTTCGGTCTGAAAGCCCAGGGTTTCTTTCTGTGATTCAACCGTCATGGCTTGGAATTCTCCTGACTGCAATGGAACACATTACGCCGGTCAGCTTAAGGACTGGCCGGCTAAATTTGGTCATGCACTCAGAAGTGGGGCCTCACTCAGGCATTTCAAGGCCCCTGGCTGGCAAAATGGACGTGTCAGTCTTCCAGCAGGAAATGCGCTCGGGCGGTGGCAATCGGCTCGTTGCGGGACTTTTGCCAGGCGGTGATCATCACGTTGGCCACCCGGTTACCCTGACGGGTGAGCCTGCATTCGGCAAAGGTTTCCCGGTCGAGGCCAGCTCGCAGATAGTCCAGTGAGAAATCCACAATAAGCGGCATCCGCAGCACTTCCTGGGACATCATCAGGTAGATGGCCGCTGACAGCTCCATAAACCCGCCAATCACCCCACCATGGATGGCCGGCAGGATCGGGTTCCCGATATTGGAGGCCTTACGCGGCAGGCGGAAAATCAGGTCGTCACCAAAGCGCTCGCACTCAAGCCCGATAAACGTGGCGTAGGGAATGTCATTGAGCATCCGGGAAAAGTCACCCGTTTCCTGGGTGTAGCGGAGTACTTCAGCCGTTGTCATGTGCATCTCCGGTAATCAGGTCACGATAGGATTTTGGGGTTGCCTCTTTACCAATGCGCATAAAGGTGCCAACACATTGAGCCACCGCCTTACCTGGCTCCTGATACGCCTCACATCGGGTAAAGATGATATTCCGGGTTACCCGATACGCCTCAGCCCGGGCATACACCGGTTTGTGGGGTTCAGCGGCGCGCATGTAGTCCACCCGGAGATCCAGGGTGGGACATAGCTCAAACTCTGGCAGTGCACAGATCATTACCGACCCTGACGCAGTGTCCATCAACGTGGTGATCGCTCCACCATGAATCACTCCGGTCTCCGGATTACCAATGATCTGCTTGCTGTATGGCAGACACAACACCAGGTGGTTGTGAGCTGCATCCGTCACCGTTAATCCCAATGCCTGTGATTGCTGCAGGGTGTCGATAAACCGGGTCACCCGGTCCATCAGTGTGGTATCCGTCATTCAATCAGCCCTTACTTCAGATTTGCTGTGAATTTGTCCGTCTTCCCGGTACGCCCACCGGGCTCTTCAAATACCTTGCCCTGGCGCAGCGCAGTCAGCGCCGCCGAGCGAAACTCCCGCCGGTAAAGAACAAGCACAACCCAGGTGGACGCGATCATGAACGTGATCGGGTGAATAAACCAGGCCACCACGGCCAGGGCATAGTAATAGGAGCGCAGCCCAAGGTTGAAGGCGTCACCCGCCATGTTACAGACGCTGGCTGCATTGACCGCAAACGCTTCCCTGGCCGCCGGGCTGATCTGTTTGTCGTCCGGCATTGGGGCGCTGCCAATCAACACCGCCACAAAATTGTACATGCGCATGGACCAGGTAAATTTGAAAAAGGCGTAGATGAACACCACCATCAACACCACCATCCGCAGCTCCCATATTTCACGGCTGGGCATGGTGCTGAAGGGCATCGTGCTGAACACTTCCATCACTTCCTGAGTATAACCCAGCGCGGTGATGATACCGGCCAGGATCAGCAGGCAGCTGGACGCGAAGAAGGCACCGTTACGTTCCAGGTTGCCAACCACCGAGGCGTCGGAAATGCGGTTGCCCCGTTGCAGCATCACCCGCATCCAGTCACCGCGATAGATGTCCAGGGTATTGGAGAGACAGGGGCGGTCGTTCGCCCGCCGGCGCGAATATTCGCTGTATCCCAGCCAACACACGAAAAACCAGACCAGAGCCAATAACTCGAGATAATCGGACATCAATACCTTTCCGGGAGTGTGGGGAGAAACCTTTCGCGGCGGCGCGCATCATATCTTAAAGGCTGAAGGCCCTCCACAGGCGGAAATCCGGATCACACTCCGTTTCCCGCTAGTGTGGTATAACACCGTCAATTTCACCTTAGATGCAGGTGATGGACATTACCACTCAGCAAGACCACGTAAGGGAGACGGGTTGTGAGAAATCGTAGTTATCGCCGCTGGCTGGCACTGGGAATGGCAGTTGCCCTCACTTCAGGTTGCGCAGTCAATCCGGTCACAGGCGAAAGCCAGCTGTCATTGATTTCAGAAAGCCAGGAAATGGCCATGGGGGCCGAGCAATACATTCCCACCCAACAAACCCAGGGTGGGCAGTTCTATCTCGACCCGAACCTCACGTTCTACGTGAGCGAGGTTGGCAATAAACTGGCGGCGGTCAGTGACCGCCCTGACCTGCCCTATGAATTCGTTATCCTGAACAGCAGTGTTCCTAACGCCTGGGCACTGCCTTCCGGCAAGATCGCCATCAACCGCGGCCTGCTCACCCAACTTGAAGACGAAGCGCAGCTGGCCTCGGTGCTCGGTCATGAAATTGTCCATGCCGCGGCTCGCCACAGCGTCCAGCGCATGCAAACCGGGATGATCCTCAATGCCGGCATGGCAGGCCTGGGCATGGCCATGGGCGACAGCGGGCTGGCCAATGTGATCATGGGCAGCGCCAACCTCGGCTCCCAGCTGGCCCTTGCCCAGTACGGTCAGGGCGACGAACTGGAGTCCGACCGGTTTGGCATCAGGTATATGGTCAAGGCCGGTTACGATCCCATGGCCGCCGTTGAGCTCCAGCAGTTGTTTGTAAACATGTCCCAGGGCCAGGAAGCGAACTACCTGTCGAGTCTGTTTGCCACCCACCCACCGTCCCAGACCCGGGTGAATCGAAACCTGGAGATGGCCAGGGAGATTGGCCCCGGCGGTACTCGCGGGCGTGAGCAGTTCCAGCGGAAAATGGCCCGGTTAAATGCGCTGCAACCGGCCTACGATGCGTACGACGAAGCCACCGCCCTGATTCGCCAGGAAGACTTTGACGGCGCCATGGCCAAGGTGAATGAAGCGTTGGAGATCGAGCCGGACGAGGCCATGTTCCACGCCCTTCGGGGTCAGTTGCTGACACGTGCCGGTAACACCGCCGAAGCTGCCCGGGCCTTCGACAAAGCGGTCTCGCTGTACCCTGACATGTTCAGCTACCGCCTGTATCGAGGCCTCAATGCCTTTGCCCGAAACCAGTACCCTCAGGCACGGGAAGACCTCACCGAAGCCAATCGCATTGTTCCAACCGCCATTGGCTTCCTGCGGCTTGGAGACATAGCCGTGGCCGAAAACCGTCAGGAAGACGCGGTTCGCTTCTACCAGACAGCCGCCCAGGCGGGTGGACAAGTCGGTGAGGAAGCGCGCCGTAAGCTTGCCAAATTAACGCAAGGATAACCCGCGCCGGAGTCTATTCGGGGAACAGCCGCCGAACCACGCGTTCGGCGGTGTCTTCGGGGTGCTCCAGCATGAAGCAATGCCCGCCGGAAACCACTTCTGTGGTTACCTGCCTCACCATCCGCTGCCAGCGTTTGGCCGACTCGCCCACAAACGGGTAGGTACGGTTGCCATAAATCAGGTGCACCGGGGTTTGCACGCCACGTAGTGACGACCAGAGTCGCCGGGGATAGGAGCCAAAGATCTCCGCTTCCCGTTCAGGGCGACACTTCAGCCCGACGCCACCCTGTTGTTGCGGCTCCAGGCCGTGGGTCAGGTAACTTTTCAACGCCCGTTCATCCCAGCCCCGGAAAATACCCCGTTCGTGGAAATTAGCGTGTGCCGCCGTCAGATCGGGCCAGTGGGAGCGACGTTTCCTGGCTCTGGTTGCCATTCGGTTACGCCGCCAAAGCCCGACCACATTGGTGGCGGCCATGAATCGAAGCATGTTTGGCGAAAACAGGACCGGATCCAGGAGCACCGCTCGCGAAAACAGCTCTGGAGATCGGGCCATCATCAACGCGGTCATCACGCCACCAAAACTGTGCCCCAACCCCAGTACCGGCAATGCCTGCCCCTGGGCATCCCGACACGCTTGCTGGTACTCAGGCAGAACGGCCGTCAGCGCTTCTTCGCACAGGGATGCCGTGCCGTTCCAACCCTGGAACCGACCACCATGGTCACTTTCGCCGTGGCCCTGGACGTCACTGATGAACAGGTCGGCATGGTCCAGAAGAGGCGCCAGCATGTGCTCGTAAACCAGGCCCGCGTATCCATTGCCATGGATAAAATGGATCAGGGGGCGTCCACTGGGCACACTCCGCAGGCCACGGACGGTAAAGCCCGCAGACGTTGTATGTGACCAGGGTTGAAGGCGGTATTTCAAGGGTTGGGTATGGGCGGAACCTACCACGAGCTGTCCTCTATCACTGTCGTAGACCGCCGCTATCCTCCACAAAACTTACCCTCCACACAATTACCATTACTAATAATTTGCTATAGCAAGGTATCTGGCCCAGCTGACACGCGATTGCCGTCACTCCTTTCATTGACATTTAGAGCAATAACTCTAAAAATCAATTCAACCTAACAACAAATGGATGATTTCCATGCTAGCCAGTCGAATGCAGCCTATGGCGTTGCATGCCCGCCGCCTGTACGTGAATCTCATGTTTCAGGTGATGGGGAACGCCCTGCAGGCAATCAGTGAAGTAGATGGGAAAGTTCAGGACGAAGCCAAGGCCCTGCCAGACGGTTTCCTTTTTGAAATGATGGTAATGCCCAATGGGCCCAGCCTCGTCATTGAGCACAAGGGCCAGGGACGCTTTCACTATCACGGCAGCTCAGCGCCCCGGGCGGTGGATCTGTCCATCCAGTTCAAGCACATCGCCCACGCCTTTCTGGTGTTGTCGTTCCAGGAAAAAACCTCGGTCGCCTTCGCCAATGACCGCATGATCGTGGATGGTGACATTGGCTACGCCGTTCGTATGACACGGGTACTGAACCGGCTTGAGGCTTTTATTCTGCCTCGTCTGGTCGCCCAGCGGGCGGTCAAGGAATACCCGAGCAACCTGCACCTGCCCGAGAAGATCATGAGTGCTTCCAGAATCTACCTGAAAGTGGCATCCCAATTCGTTGAGACGGCGAGAGCATAATGACCAATAAATACTATGAATTTTTCTGTCCGGTAAAAGTTGTTGCGGGCAAAGCCGCGCTTGAGCACATCCCCTATGAGCTGACGAGCCTCGGCGCCCAGCGCCCGATGATCATCACTGACAAAGGCGTACGTGCAGCCGGACTGCTGGAACCTGTTGTGACCGCCTGTGAGGAAAGCGAGCTGGACATCGTCAGCATCTACGATGATGTACCACCGGATTCGTCCACAGCGGTTGTGCGTGACATTGCCGGCATTTATCGCGCGGAAAAGTGCGACTCCATCATCGCCGTTGGTGGTGGGTCTGCCATCGACACTGCAAAAGCCGTCAACATTCTGGTATCCGAGGGTGGCGATGACATCGCAGCCTACGCCGGTGCGGGAGTGATCAAGCATCCCCTGAAGCCGTTTTTCGTGGTGCCAACCACCGCAGGCACCGGCTCCGAGGTTACAGCTGTCGCGGTTATCGCCGATACCGAAAAGTCCGTAAAACTCCCCTTTACCTCGTCATTCCTGCTGCCAAATGCAGCCATTATCGACCCACGAATGACCCTGACGCTGCCGCCACACATTACCGCGGCAACCGCCATGGACGCACTGACCCACGCCACCGAAGCCTTCACCTGCATGGCTAAGAATCCGCTGAGCGATGCCTATGCGACAGCCGCGGTTAAAAAGATCAGTGATAACCTGCTGCGGGTGATGGACAACCCGAAAGACGCCGATGGCCGCCTGGAACTTGCCCAGGCCTCCACCATGGCCGGCATCGCGTTTTCCAACTCCATGGTGGGCCTTGTTCACTCACTGGGCCACGCGACAGGCGCCATTTGCCATTTGCCTCATGGACTGTGCATGAGCTTGTACATGCCGTACGTGCTGGAGTACAACCTGGAGACCATTCGCCAACCACTGGGTGAGCTGCTGCTTTACCTCGACGGTCCGGAAGCCTACGCAGCAACGCCGGCAAACCGCCGCGCCGAAGCCGCGATTGCCGCCATTCGCCGGATGCGGGACGCACTGTACAAGAAGTGCAAGCTGCCCCGTACCCTGAAAGAAACCGGACAGGTGGACGAATCCCAGCTCGACGCCATCGCTGCACTGGCGCTGGACGATGGCTCCATCATGTTCAACCCCCGCGAGGCGACTCTGGAGGATGTGAAGGCCGTCCTTCAGAAAGCCTGGGCCTGACCCGTCATTGACCCCTCGGGCATGGGTAAAACCACCCATGCCCGCCCTTCTTTCCCGCTGCCCCCCAGCGAATATTCCCACGCTTGTGCCAGTTCATCTGATAGCTTCCTATCATCAGGACATTGAAAAACAAGTAAATCCGGATTACATTTCCAGCTGTTGCATGGATGCCTCGATGAGTCTCTGCACGGCTCCCTAAATTCCAAATTGATTGAGCATTGAACCGCTCGTTGAAACTCAGAGGTTCTGGTCACCATGCCAACGTCAACGCTGCGTACGCTGGCCGCGCTTCTATTGCTTGCAGTACTGTTGTTGACGCCAACCTGGCTGAGCGCCAACACAAACGGTGAAGCGGGCGTAGACGCCCTGCGCCTCAATGTATCCCCGAGAGGTTACCCGCCCTACCTGATTGTCGATAACGACCGGGTATCCGGCATTGTCTGGGATGTGATCAACCGGATTTCCAGTCAACTGGAAATCCCCGTAGAAACCGCTCGCATCCCCCGCAAGCGAGTCGACGGGATGATCCTGTCGGGCTACATCAATGCCACCCCCCGCGCCATCGAGTGGACCGACAACCCAGACCACTTCTTGTTCACCGACACCATCGTGCCGGTGGAAGAAGTCTTCTTCCACCCGGTTGCCAGTGAGTTCGTGTTCAACAACATCGACGACCTCAAGGCCAAGGTATTCGTCACCCACCTGGGCTACCAGTACCCCTACCTCGATGAACTGTTTGAGAATGGTTTGGCGAAACGTTTTGATGTTGCAGACGACCTGGATCTGTTTCGCTATCTGCTGGACAGCCAGCGCTTTGATGCGGCTATCTCAGACCGGCTGGTCGGCCAATGGCTGATTCGCAATCACCCGCAGATCGGCGGTTACCTGACTTCTACCGAACGGTCCATCAGTAATTTCGGCCTGCGCCTTATGGTTCGCAAAGACATGGGCGACTTTGTCGAGTGCTTCAACGAGGCACTTGCCGAGCTCAAGACCTCCGGGGAGCTCGACAAGATCCTTGCCCGTTACCGTTAGCGCCGCCTCACTCCAGGCGACGCAGCAACAGCATCGGAGACACCGATAAAACCGGCCCCAGCTGCCAGCGACCAAAAAGAGCCAACAATACCGCACTCGCCAATGGCACCGGCAGAACCACGTTCCAATGCCATCGGAAACCACCGTCGAACAGTTTTTGCTGCAAAGCCCACACCGCGAACTCTGCTGCCACAACCCCCAGTATGCCGGCGATAAAACCCAGAACCGCAAACTCCAGCATGGTACTGCGCACCAACAAACGCTGCTCGCCACCCAGAGTTCGAAGAAGCGCCCCTTCCCGCTGACGGTCCCGCAGCGTTGCACTGACCACCGCTGCCATCACCACCAGGGCCGCCGCCAGTATCAGCGCGAGGATCGCTTCAATCGCCTGGGTGACCTGACTGACAATGTCACGGATACGCTCGATGATATGGTCCACTTCAAGAACCGAGACGGTCGGGAATTGCTCGGCAAAGTCATTGAGCTGGTTCTTGCCGCTGGCCGGCAGGTAAAAGCTGGTAATCCAGGTGGCAGGCATCGCCTCCAGGTCACTGCCCGGGGGGAACGCCATGTAGAAATTGGGTTTCATGCTGTCCCATTGCACCGTACGTATGCTGGTGACAGGCTCCGTCAGGGTATCGGCGCCAATGGTGAAACCCAGGCGATCCCCCAGTTTGAGGCCAAGTTTCTCTGCCAGCTCGGACTCAACCGACACCCCCCTCGTGTCTCCAGGCCCGAACCACTGACCGGCAACAAGCCGGTTGTCTTCCGGCATCGCTGGCATCCAGGTCAGGTTCAGTTCCCGATTCAGGGCATTGATCCGCTCATCCTTGCTGACGGCCTCTTTTACCGGCTGGCCATTGAGCTCTGTCAGTCGCCCCCGAACCATCGGGTACAGGTCTTCAAGAGGGTAACCCCGCTCCTGCCAGAATCCGCTGACCGCCTCCACATCCCCTGGTGCAATGTTGATCAGAAAATGATTGGGCGCATCGGCAGGCAACTGCCCCTGCCACTCATCCAGCAATGAACTTCGCACCAGTACCAGGGTGACCGCCAGCATGATGGTCATTGCAAATACTGAGATCTGAGACAAGGTACTGTGTCGGTGCCGATACAGGGCCACCAAGGCCAGCCGCCATGCACTGGCACCGCCGGCCACACGGCGCAAACCCAGCACCAGCAACCAGGCAACCAGTGAAAGGACCGCCAGCAACACCACGGCACCTCCCAGCAGCCCCAGCACCATCATCGGCTCTCCGGCGTAGAACCAGACCAGGCCAAACACCGCCAACCCGGCAATCACGATATCGCCGCTTGCCTTCCAGCTCGATTCGCCGGGGTCACTTCGCAGAACCCTCATCGCCGCCACACCCCGCAGTCGGCGGATCGGCGGATACGCAAAGCCGAACAGCGCAACCAGAACCGTCAGCAAGGCTGGCACCAGCGCATGGGCGTCAAAGACCAGGTCCACCGGTCGTTCCAAAATTGCCGCCAGCGCCAGGGCCAGTGCCCAGACCAGAGGCAAGGCGATCACCAGGCCCGCCAGACACCCAGCTACCCCCCAAAGCAGGAGCTTCTTCAAGTACATTGCAGCGATACGATGGCCAGTCACACCCAGGGTTTTCAGCAAGGCCACCGTGTCTCGCTGCCCCAGCGCGTATTCCCGGCTTGCCACTGCGACGGCAACCGCCGCCAGCAAAACCGCCAAACTGCCGCCAAGGTTTAGGAACCGTTCCGCCCGTTCCAGCGAGCGTGAAAGCGCCTGGCCATCCTTGACGCTTTTCCAGTCATGGGCCGGCTCCAGGCGGGGCTCAAGCCAGCGATAGTAATCCTCAAGCTGCTCCTCCTGCCCGGCAAACAGCGCGACAAATTCAACCCGGCTCCCCTCCCTGACCACGCCAGTGGCCGGTACATCATCCGCATGCATCATGATCCGGGGAGCCAGTGCGGCCATGCTGAAGCCGCCATCAGGCTCGCGAATCAGCAGGTTGGTGACGGTGAGGGTCAGGTTGCCCACCTCGACCGTATCCCCCAGATCCAATGACAGCAGACGCAACAAACGGGGGTTGAGCCAGACCTCCCCGCGTGCGGGGCCATGACCGACTGTGACACGCTCGCCAGCAAGGCCTGGCTGGATTTCCACGTCACCTCTCAACGGGTAGCCATCATCCACCGCTTTCACCGAGACCAGCTGAAAGCGATCGTTGCCAAAGACCATGGTGGAGAATTCAACCATCCGGGCGGTATCGAGCTGGCGGGATTCCGCAGCCTGCCACCACTCAGCGGGAATCGGCCGTCCATGCTCAGCTTCAAGCTGGCGGTCGGCAGCGAGGAAGGTGCTGGCAGAGGCCACCAGGGTTCGCTGCAACAGGCTGGCAAACAACCCGATGGTCGCGACCGTCGCAACCGCCACCACCAGGGCCAGGATCACCACCCGTACGTCCCGCTCCCTCATATCCCGCGAGACAGAGCCCATCTTGCCGGTCACGGTCATCAGCTTTCAGCCCCCATCTCAGTCACCACCCCCGCCTCAATAGCGAGGCGACGCTGGCAACGGCTGGCCAGGTGCTCATCGTGGGTTACCATCACCAGGGTGGTACCCTGCTCCCGGTTGAGGGCCATCAACAGGTCCGACACGGTTTCTCCGGTACGGTTGTCAAGATTGCCAGTAGGCTCATCGGCAAACAGTACCGACGGGTTAGAGGCAAAAGCCCGGGCAATCGCGACCCTTTGCTGCTCTCCGCCGGACAGCTGTCTTGGTGTGTGCCGCAACCGCTGTCCGAGCCCTACCCGCTCAAGCAGCTCACGGGCTTTGTCTCCGGCACCTTTCTGGCCGGCCAGCTCCAGTGGCAGCATGACGTTCTCCAGTGCCGTCAACGCCGGCAATAACTGGAATGACTGAAAAATAAACCCAACCCGCTGGGCCCGCAGCTGTGCTCTCTGGTCTTCACCAAGTTCGCTGATGGCCTGACCATCAAGCTCTATACAACCCTGCGATGGGGTATCCAACCCCGCCAGCAACCCCAGCAAGGTGGTTTTTCCAGACCCCGACCGGCCCACGATGGCTACGGATTCACCCCGGTCGATCCGGAAGGTGACGTCTTTCAGGATCGTAATCGACTCGCCGTCCAGGCCGACCCGGTGGGTCAGGCCACTAACGGACAAAATACCGGAGGTCTCTGACGTCTGGGGTGCCTCAACACCATGGGGCTGGTAATCTGTCACACATACTCCTCACACCGGACACAGCGCCGGAATGGTTAAAAGATTCAGTTATGAAACCAATGACTTGCCAATTGCGAATGATCGTCCTTGTTTTCGTGACCCTGGTGTCTGGCCTGAGCCAGGCCAGCCAGAGCACAGTACTGGTACTCGGCGACAGCCTGAGTGCCGCTTACGGCGTACAGACCGAGCAGGCCTGGGTCGCCTTGCTCAAGCAACGGCTGAATCACCAGGGGCTTGGGCAGTGGCAAGTGGTGAACGCCAGTATCAGCGGCGAAACCACCGACGGCGGGCTGCGGCGGCTACCGGCCCTGTTATCGCAGCACACACCGGATATTGTGGTCATTGAGCTTGGCGGCAATGATGGCTTGCGGGGTTTCCCTCCCCAGGTCATAGAAGAAAACCTGGATCAGCTGATCAGCCTGTCTGTCGCCGCTGGCGCCCAGCCACTGTTGATTGGCATTCAAATTCCGCCAAATTACGGACCGCGCTATACCACTCAATTCGCTAACATTTACCCAAATCTGGCTGACCGTCACAACATCGCTTTAGTTCCCTTCTTTCTGCAGGGCATTTATGACCAGGAAGGCATGATGCAGGGTGATGGCATTCACCCGACCACCGCAGCCCAGGGCCAGCTACTGGACAATGTCTGGCCGCAACTGGAAGTGCTTCTGGCTCAGTAAAAGGCCCTCGGGGCCGCGGTCATCGCAGGCTATCGAGAAACGCCACCGCACGACGCTCCGACCAGTAGTAGCCGTCACGGGCATGCTCCACAAAACCGACATGCCCGCCCCAACGTGGCGCTTCCAGGGTTACGCATTGACCCAGGACCTCCGGGTTATCCGGAAAGCACTGCTCGGACAGGAACGGGTCGTCCTTGGCATTGACCATCAGGGAGGGCACGCAGATATCCTTGAGCCTACCCAGGCAGGAGCTTTGTGCCCAATAGTCTTCGGCGTCCCTGAATCCATGGAGGGGTGCTGTGTAGCGGTCATCAAACTCTTGAAACGAACGGATCTCAGCGAAGCCCTGCACGTCAATCACACCAGGAAACAGTCTGGACTTCACTTCCATCTTGCGGTGCAAGTCACTGAGAAAACGCTGCATGTAGATCTTCCGTGAAGGCTTGGCCAGTACACGGGCACTGCCTGCCAGATCGCAGGGCACGGAAAAGGTCACCGCCCCACGGATACGGGCATCGACTTCTGAGCCCTGCTGCCCAAGATAGAGCATGGTCAGGTTTCCCCCCATGCTAAACCCCGAGAGAACCACATCCCGGTAGCGCCGCTTGAGAACGTGGTTAACCACGTGGGCCAGATCCTCCGTGGCCCCACTGTGGTAGAAACGTGGCTGACGATTCATGACGCCACCGCAGGAACGGAAATTCCAGGCCAGGACGTCCCACCCAGCGGTGAGCAGGGCACGCGTCAGACCAAGAATGTAAGGCCGTCGGCTGTGCCCTTCGAGGCCGTGGGACAGAATGGCCACCCGGTCATGACCACGCTCATACCAGTCCAGGTGAAGCTCATCACTGTCAGGGGTCGGGAGAATTTCACGGCCAGGTTCCGGAAATTGGATACGACGAAACAACGTCGGCCACACCGACTGCAGGTGACCACTGCGAAGCCAACCCGGTGGCCGGTAGTGTTGAACATCCCGCAGCGCTCCGGCAGGAAGTGGATGGGGGTCGGATGCGTACTGACTCATACTCTCACCTGCGTTATTCAATCCGCACACCAGATTTGTGCATTTTTTATGCCTTAACATCAAAATTTAGACGCTTATAAATTCAAAGGGTTGACCTACGGAATTAAAGCTCTTATGATGCGCGCCTCATTGATGCTGTTCCCCGATAGCTCAGTTGGTAGAGCAACGGACTGTTAATCCGTTTGTCCCTGGTTCGAGCCCAGGTCGGGGAGCCACTTATTCCTAAAAGCCGCTGTTTCAACAGCGGCTTTTTTTATGCCCGCAGGCCTCAGTTAACCGAGGCCTGACGCATAAATTCCTTCATCACCTGATACAGAATAAAACTGTCCCGGGTTCCCGCCAACTCCCGAATTGAGTGCATCCCCCACTGAGGCACGCCGATGTCCAACGTGGTCACGCCCAGCATCCCGGCGGTAATCGGGCCGATGGTGCTACCGCACCCCATATCGCTACGGACCACAAAGGTCTGGTGCGACAAGCCGAGCTCATCACTGAGATGGCGATATAGCGCTGCCGAACGGCTGTTCGTGGCATATCGCTGGTTGTGATTGACCTTGATCACCGGTCCCTTGTTGATGATCGGACCATGATTTTCATCATGGCGATCCATATAGTTGGGATGAATCCCGTGGGCATTGTCTGCCGAAATCATCATCGAACGGGTAATGACACGGGCACGATCTTCCATGCCACACCAGCGGTCCAGAACTGAGCTAAGGAAGGGCCCCTGGGCACCTTCCGCACTCAGGCTGCCAACTTCTTCGTGGTCGTTGCAGACAAACAGCGCCGGCTCATCGCCCTCGCTGTCGATCAGGGACCTCAGTCCAACGTAGCAGCTCAGCAGATTGTCGAGCCGCGCCGACGCCAGAAACTCTTCGTTGAGGCCGACAAACGCCGGGGGCTGGGCGTCGTAGAAGCTCAACTCATACCCCAGAACCTTGGTGACGCCCGCATCGGGGTGCTCTTTATGGATTTGCTGAAGCACCAGATCATTAAAGGTCGTGTCGTCGCCCTCAGGCACCTGCATCAGCACCGGCGGCAAATCCGTCTGAGGGTTCACCGTACGGCTGTTGTTGGCCTCCCGGTCGAGGTGAATGGCCAGGCTGGGGATAAAGCCAATCGCCCGGCGGAAGTCCACCAGCAGGTCCTGCACCTCACCATTGCCATCAACCGCCGTCACTCGACCGGCCAATGACAGGTCCCGGTCAAACCAGGGGTTCAGCAGGACCCCGCCATACATCTCCACACCAACCTGGAAATACCCTTTTCGGCGAAGCTCCGGGTTGGGTTTCACTTTCAGGCATGGGCTATCGGAATGCGCCCCCACCATACGAATACCACTATCGACAGGGGTCTTCATCCCCGTCCTGAACGCCACCAGCGAAGACCCATTGCGGACCACATAATAGCCACGGCCGGACTCCAGCTGCCAAGGCTCACGCTCATCGAGCGCCTGAAAGCCAGCATCGTCCAGCATTCGCGTCATTTCTGAGACGGCGTGCCAAGGGGTCGGCGACTTGAGAAGGAAAAAAAGCAGGTTGCGGTTAAAATCAACGTGTTCCATGGAGGCCCTAATCAGACTAAAAAACCGTTAAACAGTATGGCATGATGCCACGTTTCCCAATAATGACTAAACAGCAGGCTCACTGACGCCGCTGTTTTTGTTTGGCAGGAGCGCCCCGTGCCCATTCCTCATTTTCTCGACATTGAATACTGTCAGACCGACGACGTCCTGTTCCCGACAGCTATCGCCTGGTCACTGGCAGATGGCCGCATGAAGACCGTTGTGATCGCGCCGGACGATGAATGGCTGCCTGACGATGGCCACCTGCCCGACATTGACCTCCAGTACCTGCATGAGCAAGGCGTGCCACTGATTGAACTGGCCCGCGCCCTGCACGAGGACCTGCCCGATCAGACCGTCTACACCGACGGCCTCGACCCGGACGAAATCCTGGTAGACCGAATCTTCAGTGCCGTTGACATGGAAGCGCCGTTCGAGCTGGCAACCATTGACGAACTGATCTCCGGTCTCGACTCCGATACCCTTGAAGACCGCCGCCGCGAGCTGCTGTTCAGCAATGGACTGGACCCTCAATTGCCGGAAAACGGCGTCTATGCCCTGCTCATGCTAGCCCAGGAGGAAGGCCTAACAGACCTGTAGGCCATTTCCACCCAGCCTGGCCCCACCCTGGCCGATTTGTGACCTGGATCGACGTAACAATCCGTTACAGTAGGCAAAATCGGCCTGAAATTGTGGATCTACCAGGAACCAACACAATAATGAATAAGCTGTTGCGAGTATGCTGCTCTGCCCCGCTGGCCCTTCTGGCAGCCCTCCCTCTTGCCAGCCAGGCACAAGAATCCACCTCTCGGGAAGACCTGTACTATGTGGGCGTACTGGCAACGGCGCTTAACCACCGCTCCGTAGGCGAGGACACCGTTGAGGCAACCTGGAGCAATGCCGGCACCCTGGTATTTGGCGGTCACATTACCGATCTGTTCCATGCCGAGGTACGCGTTGGCGCAGGGATCAGCGAGGGCACCGTCGACGGCCTGCTTAACCTCAACATAGACCATTTTGAAAGCTGGTATATGGGTCTGCATTACCCGCTAACCGACTATGCCAACATCTATGGCCAGGCTGGCTTTTCCAACATTCACGGCCGCGCCAGGCTCACCCAGGAAGGTCAGGCCATTGCCGATGACCCGGATCGGGCGACACCCTACGAGGAGCTGGTTGGCGAATACCCGGAGAGCGCCTTCAGTATCAGCTGGATCGTAGGCCTGGACATGGAGCTGTTCAACAACGCCTACGTGGTTCTGGAGGGTGGCCGCCTGTTCAAGGATACCGGCACCAATGCCAACACCTTTCAGTTCTCAAGCGGCCTGCGTTACGAGTTTTAACCCCTCACGATTGCCCGGCCGGGCCTGCAATCAGGCCCGGTGACGAATGTGCCAGCAGCGGTGGATTTTCTCGTTGCGCTGAAAGTCCCGGTCAATGGTTGAGCGGCTGACTTCCCGTACCTCGAACGCTTCCTCCAGCTCTGCATCCAGCCTGAACCGCCGGAAGTTGTTGGAAAAAATAAGCAACCCATCAGCGACCAGCCGCGCCATGGCCTGTCGAATGAGCGTGGCGTGGTCTCGCTGGATATCCAGCACATTGGCCATCCGGGCTGAGTTCGAGAACGTCGGGGGATCCATGAAAATCAGATCGAAGCGCTGGTCAGCGGTCGGAGTCGCTGCCAGCCATTTCAGACAGTCCGCCTGCTCCACCCGGTGTTTATCCAGCGACTGACCATTCAGCGTCAGGTTGTCCCTTGCCCAGTTCACATAGGTTTTAGACATATCCAGACTGAGCGAACGGGATGCGCCACCAACGGCGGCATGCACCGTCGCTGCCCCGGTATAGCAGAACAGGTTCAGGAAGCGTTGTCCCGCCGCATGCTGCTGAATCCAGTGCCGAACCGGACGGTGGTCCAGAAACAACCCGGTGTCCAGATAGTCCTTCAGGTTCACCCGCAACGCACAGCCATGCTCATGCACGGTGAAGAATTCGCCTGAGACCGCCTGCTTCTCATACTGGCTAGCACCGCTTTGGCGCGTCCGCTGCTTACAAACCAGATCGGCCGGATCGACCTGCAGCACCTCAGGAATCACCGCCATGGCTTCCGCCAGGCGTTCGCGGGCAGCGCGGACATCAATGGATTTCGGGGGAGCGTACTCCTGTACATGCACCCGGCCGTCATAAATGTCGATGGCCAAGGCAAACTCGGGCATATCCGCATCGTACAGCCGGTAACATTCAATGTTCTGCTTTTTTGCCCACTGGCCAATGGTCTTGAGGTTCTTTTTCAAACGATTGGCCAGCATTTCCGCGCGTTGCTCATTGGCAATGCGAGGCAACACTTCCCCGGCTTTATCCGGATCTCTCGGTGTCATGGCATTGGCGGCGTCCACTTCAAACAGCAGCAGCTGGGCCGGCAACTTGCCGTTAAACAGGCGGTACTGTTTATAGCTCCGCAGACCGATGGACTTGCAGTACTCCGGCGCACCGGTGAACACCGCCAGCCGCCAGCCATCCAGATATGTCCGGACCGCATCGCCCAGGGCGCTATAGAGCCCAGCCAACTCTCGGCGCTCACTGAGGCGCTCGCCATAGGGTGGGTTGGTCAACACCAGGCCACGCGTTGCCCACTCACCATCGAGACTGAACTCTTGAATAGTCCGGCACTCGACATGGACCACGCCATCCAGGCCCGCCCGCTGAATGTTGCGCCAGGCCGTGGCAATAACCCTGCTGTCCTGATCAAACCCCGCCACCTTCAAGGTTGCGTTCTGTCGGCCCTCATGGGCCCGACGCTCGGCCTCCTGCCGCAGCGACAGCCAGAGTTCCGCCTGGTGCCCCGGCCATCGTTCAAAGCCAAAGCGCTGCCGCTGCCGCCCCGGGGCGATGTCCAGAGCCATCAACGCGGCCTCAATCACGAGTGTGCCGGAGCCGCACATGGGATCAATAAAATGTCCGCTGGCACCGGCAATTTCCGGCCAGCCAGAACGCAGCAGCAGCGCGGCTGCCAAGTTCTCCTTCAATGGCGCAACGCCTTTTTCAGTCCGGTAGCCCCGCTTGTGCAGGCTTTCCCCGCTCAGGTCGATTCCCAGTGCCAACTTGCCACGGTGCAACCGCGCAGACACCACAACGTCCGGTGACTTTGAGTCCACAGAAGGACGCTCTCCAGTGGCGTTCCTGAGCTGGTCAACCACCGCATCCTTAACACGCTGGGCGCCGAACTGGGTATTACGGATGACTTCGTTTTGGCCCGAGAACGTTACCTTGAAGCTACCCTTGGCCGGCACATGCCCGGTCCAGTCGAGCTGGTGCACGCCATCGTACAGAGCATCCGCGCTGGTGGCCTCGACATCTGCGAGATGAAGGATGACCCGGTTGGCCAGTCGGGACCAAAGGCAGGCACGGTAACCAGCCTCCAGACTGCCTTCAACCCAGGCCCCTGCCGGCCCCTGGCGCACAAGCTCAAGGCCAAAGCTCTGCAACTCATCCACCAGCAGGTACTCGATACCCTTCGGACAAGTGACATAAAACATAAGGTCGGACAAGGGAAAACTCCTGTTAAATAAAGGCGTTAACTTCAAGGTTGGAAAACACACTCATAAGATGGGAATGCCGTGAAAGTGTGGCTGACAGAAGGCTTTACTGCAACGACCACCGCCTTCCGGGCGCAATGGTACCCGAGTGAGCGTTATTTCACACAAATATAAAGAACGCGCCACATAGATGAAATAATTAGTGTACAGCGACCACGGATTCATCTTACCTTGTAACTGACGCGTCATTTTAGTGAAGCCTCAAGTGCTTCAATTTTCAGGGTCCTGACTGTTCTGGTAGAGGCAAGGAGGGGCGAGCACGCTCTCAACATACTCGTTGCAGTCCCGTTAAAGCCCACCAGAACAGGTGTGCACACGCTGGTTCTTTAAATCCATAGGTGAGGAACGGCATGAAGAGACAGAAAAGAGATATGTATGCTCGTGCGTACAAGCGGGGTTACTTGGCCGGCGTGTCCGGAAAGTCAAAAGATAGCTGTCCATTGGATCAACAGGAAGTTCGCCAGGAATGGCTCAATGGGTGGCGCGAAGGCCGAACAGATCATTGGGAGGGCATGACCGGCGTATCAGGCATACACAAGTTGGCAAATGTCACAGCCTGATCTCCGTTAACCAGGGCCCCTGGTTACTTATTCTGAATCTTTAACGGCAACCGAGAGGAAGCGTTAAAATACAATTGACGTGAAAGCAAGCTAAAACCCAGACGGGTCCCTCCGACCCGTACCAAACCAAGAAGAAAACGCCACGGGGTTTGTTCCCCGCACGGGCCCGCTTAGCGGGCCCACCTTTTTTTAACCTCACCCATTTTGCAAAACAGCACCATCTCCCCCCACCCTCACTTTGGCTGTGATAGTGAGTAGTGGCGAATGGCCTCCACCGCTTCTGAAATCAAGGCCGGACCACGGTAGATGAATCCGGTATAGACCTGTACCAGCTTCGCTCCTGCGCGAATTTTTTCCACAGCCGATGTGCCGTCAGCAATGCCCCCAACCCCGATGATGGGCAGCGACTCACCCAGCTCCGCATACAAACCTTCGATTACCCGCAAAGACGGCCCCCGCACCGGCGCACCACTCAACCCACCTGCCTCGTTGGCCAACGGATGTCCGGCGACCGCATCCCGGGAGATGGTGGTATTGGTGGCAATCACCCCGTCCATGCCCGCCTGCTTCAGCGCCTCGGCAATGAATCGAATACCGTCATCATCCATATCCGGCGCAATCTTTACCGCAATGGGCACGTACTTACCCTGCCGCTCATGCTGAATACGCTGCTCCTCTTTGATAGAAGCCAGCAGATTTTTCAGGGCATCGCCAAACTGCAGGTTTCGCAGTCCCGGCGTATTGGGCGACGACACATTGACCGTAATGTAGTTGGCGTGACTGTACACGGCGGCAATCCCCTTACGGTAATCACTGTCCGCATCTTCCTCTGGCGTCGCCTTATTCTTGCCAACGTTGATCCCAAGGACTCCCTGGAACGTCGAGCGCTCCACCTGCCTCAAAAGGTGGTCCAGACCTTCGTTGTTGAACCCCATGCGATTGATAATGGCCTGATGCTCCGGCAACCGGAACAGCCGAGGCATAGGGTTACCAGGCTGCGCCAGTGGCGTGACCGTCCCCACCTCGACAAAACCAAACCCCAGCGCACCGAGCGCGTCGACATGATCAGCATTCTTGTCCAGTCCGGCCGCCAAACCCACCGGATTAGGAAACTTAAGCCCCATAACCTCCACGGGCAATGGCTCAACACCTTTTACAAATGCCTTTAGCAGCCCCAGCTTGTGCGCCAGATCAAGGCCGGACAGCGCCAGGTTATGGGATTGCTCAGGTGGCAGTCGAAACAGCAGGTTACGGGCCAAACCGTACATGGTAATCTTCCTCGCAGAACTGGGGTTCGGGCGCAGTATACAGAAAGTTTTCCACAGCCGCGCCTGCACCAGCTGAATGACACTGAAATGACCAAATCATTAAGGTCTTGTGATGTTTTCCACGGTTTCTGTGGATAACCCTGTTGAAAATCCGTCGAGATAATTGGCTATCCCTTGTGGAATGCGCCAGTCTACAAATTGATCATTTTTTGACCAGTTGTAACTTGCTGATATTGGGAAAAATAAGGTGCATTTACTGCACTGAATCAGCAGAATGTAATCAATTGTTACATTATTAATGTCAAGCCTTGATGTGAATAAAATTGACGCCTGCATCATTTCTTACATTGGTCTCGAACATCCCGGAGATTGCCTCAAACATGTCTGATACGGCACCCCAGAACAAAGATATCGACCCTCACGCCCAGGCCGCTCAAATTGCCACCCGGGTTACCGTCATTGGCATGATTCTCGATATTGCCCTGGGCATCCTCAAGTGCGTGGGTGGCCTGCTCTTCTTTTCCCAAGCGCTGTTTGTCGACGGTATCCACTCACTGTCGGACGCATTCTCGGACCTGATCGTACTCGCCGTCATGAAGGCTTCAAGGCGGGCCCCCGACCAGGAACACCCATATGGCCACCAGCGCATCGAAACGTTCGGCACGATGCTGCTGGGCTCCACCCTGATCGCGGTGGGCGCCGCTCTGGCCTGGGACAACCTGGAGCGCCTGTTTGGCTCATCCGACGCCCCCCTGCCGGAGTGGCCGATATTGGTCGCCGCCCTGCTCTCCATCGTAGGGAAAGAGTGGATCTTTCGGTACACCCGACGTGCCGGGGAAAGAATACGCTCTGAGCTGATCATCGCCAACGCCTGGCACAGCCGGACCGATGCGTTTTCATCGGTGATCGTACTGGTCTCGACCATCGGCGCCATGCTGGGGTTCGTGTGGCTTGACGCCTTGGCTGCCGTGGTCATCGCCGTCATTGTCGGACACGTGGGCTGGAACTTTACCTGGAGCAGCGTCAAGGAGCTGGTGGATACCGGCATACCTGCCGAGGAGATTGAGCGGCTTAAAGCCATCGCCCGTGAAACCGATGGCGTGCACAATGTCCATGAGCTCCGTACCCGGAAGATGGGCCCAGACATCCTCCTTGATGTTCACCTGGTGGTCAGCCCCAACATCAGTGTGTCCGAGGGACACCAGATTGGCATGCACGTGGTTGATCGGATGCGGGAGACTCTGGACGACATCGCGTATATCAACTTCCACATTGACCCCGAAAATGACGACGAACTCGAGCCAACAAGCCTGAGCCTGCCAAAGCGCCAGGAGCTCAACACCCTGCTCGAAGAGAAACTAGGCATTCCCCTACCCCACGGCAAGCTCAGGCTCCATTATTTGCGCAACAAGATTCACCTCGAACTGTTTCTGGACGAGCCGTTCCTGTCGGGACACCATGACCAGCTCAAGGAGCTGAAAGGCTTCCTGGAACCCCAGCCGTGGTTTGGAAGCCTCCGGATCTGGCACGGGGAGCCTGTCTGAGGCGCCTTAACGGCGCCGCTTCTCCTCCATCCGGGCCAAGAACTCCTGCATCACCAAGGTATAGAGCTCACCGCCAAGAAACTTGTCTTCGACCCCGGCATCAATGCTGGGGTTGTCATTCACTTCGATCACCGCAATCCGCTGACCAGACTGTTTGATATCCACACCGTAAAGACCATTACCAATCAGCCGCGTCGCATTAAGGGCGGCCTGTATGACTTTTCGGGGCACTTCGTAAGTCGGCATGGTTTCAAAGCCACCGCTGCTTACCTCTGAACCCCCGCCATGCTGGTAGATCTGCCAGTGCCCCTTGACCATGTAGTACTTACAGGCATAAATGGCCCGCCCACCCAGCACACCGATACGCCAGTCGTAGTCTGTGTAGAGATACTCCTGAGCCAGAACCAGGGCAGACTGGCGAAACAACTTCGTCAGCGCTTCCCTGAGTTCCGCCTTATTTTCCGCACGGCTAATGCCGCGGGAAAACGCCCCATCGGGAATCTTCACCACCACCGGGAAACCGATGGTGCTGACCACCTGCTCAATGCTGTCTTTCTGGTCCCGCGACAGGATCAGCGTTGTGGGTGTGGGAACCCTGTTGTTACTGAGCAGGTCTGCCAGGAACACCTTATTGGTACAACGCAGTATCGAGGCCGGGTCATCAATGACCACCAACCCCTCCGCTTCGGCCTTGCGGGCAAATCGATAGGTGTGGTGGTCAATGGCCGTGGTTTCCCGGATGAAGAGCCCATCGTATTCAGGCAGGCGTGCGTAATCACGCTTTGTCACCTGCTCAACATTAATACCCAGTTTGCTTCCGGCCTTGATGAAACGCGCGAGCGCAACCTTATTGCTCGGCGGCAGCGCTTCATCAGGGTTCACCAGCATGGCCAAATCAAAACGATAGCGGCGGCGTCCCTTGGGCTTACGCCAGACAATGCTACTGAAGCGATCCAGCGCTTCGGCAAACGCATCCTGTTCCGATTCGCTGAGTTCAACAGGCGACACCGGCTTCATCGATTCAATCTGCCAGCTGCGGCGATGCTTGAACTGCACTTCCAGGATTGGGCATGGGAACCGCTCAAACAGACTCCGGGCAACCCGTTTAAGCTCTGGCGCCTCCGCCTGCCCGAAGTAGGTCCTCAGGATCAGCTTGCCCCCACTGCCCCGCTGCTCCGCCGCCTGATCCAGCCAGGTCAACGCTTCGGAGTCCAACTCACTGAGCTCCAGGGAAAACAGGCCCTTACGACTGAGATCATTGAGGGTGGCGACAGAAGGCATAACATGATGCCCCCGGGCTTCTGCCAGCAATGAGCAATAGTAACCACGGCTGAGGTAGCGGGCACTTTGGCACAGGTTGATCACTCGCGTGCGGGTATGATCCCGTTGCGTGCCGTTCAGATATTGCTCAAACGTCTGGACATCATCACTTGGAAAAAACGGTGCCCAGTCGGTGGGCTGATCGACAACAATCAGTAGCTTTGACACGGTGGCAGCCCCTCCCTGAGGTCTGTGCCGGAGGCCTCGCGAACGCTCGGCCGAAGCCGCAACAATACGCCTTGGACCGTGCAGCGACAATAGTCTGACGATGGGTGTTTTTACGCATCCGATTATGCTGTCGAAGAGGCGCTTACTGGTTGATAATCAACAGTCAAGGCGCCCAGAAATGGCCGTACTCTCCACTGTTCCGGCCATGCCTCCCGCTAGCCAACCCATTAAGAGTTCCGCCTATGGCTGATGTTCTCATTCGCCCCGCCACCCTGGCCGACCTGGATCGCCTGACGACGCTGGAAAACCAGCTGTTCGCCATCGACCGCATCTCCCGGAGAAGCTTTCGGCGGTTTATCAGCATGCCCCGGGACTGCCTGTTGGTCGCTGAGCAGCAAGGGGCGTTGTTGGGCTATTGCCTGGTGTTCATGCATGCCGCGACACGCTTGGCCAGAATCTACTCCATTGGCGTTGATCCAAAAGCTCGCGGTCAGGGCATTGGTGAGTTACTGCTCAAAGAAGCAGAAGCGGTTGCCAGGAAGGCGGGCCGGATTGTGATGCGGCTGGAAGTCCGAAAGGACAATACGGCAGCCATCCGTCTCTATCAGCGCCTGGGTTACCGCCAATTCGGCACCTATAACGACTACTACGAGGACCACAGCGACGCGCTGCGTTTCGAGCGCCGCATCCTGTTCTACGAAAAATCCGGGGATTACCCGAGCGTGCCGTACTACCCCCAAACCACCGAATTTACCTGTGGACCGGCAGCGCTGATGATGGCAATGGTTGCGCTGAGCCCGGACAGTGAGCTCAGCCCTTTGGAAGAGCTTCGGATCTGGCGTGAAGCGACCACCATCTTTATGCTGGCCGGTCATGGCGGATGCGGTCCCCATGGCCTGGCGTTGGCTGCCTGGCATCGCGGCTTTGAAGTGAGTGCGTTTATCAGCCACAGCGGTCCCCTGTTCCAACAGACCGTGCGTGATGAGAACAAAAAACGCGTCCTGGAACTGGTCCATGAGGGGTTCATACATGACATTGAACAGTCCGGGGTACACCTGAGCCACGACAGCCTGACGCTACAGCAGATGCAACAGGCACTGTCTGCCGGCAAGATTCCAGTCATCCTGATCAGCACCTGGCAATTGAACCAGAGTCGGGTGCCCCATTGGGTAACGGTCACCGCAATGGATGACCGCTTTGTATACCTCAATGACCCGGAAGTGGATGTTGCCGAGGGGGAAACCGTCTCCGACAAACAGTACGTGCCGGTTGACCGGCAGATCTTCGAACGCATGCAACGCTATGGCAGCAACACGCCCCTGAAAGCGGCCGTGATTGTCGGCCCGAGACGCACCGGCTGAAGGCCGTCAGGCGGTGCGGATCGCCGCCTCTTTCAGCTCGGCAATTTCATCACGCAAGCGTGCGGCGGTTTCAAAGTCCAGCTCCGAGGCCGCTTTGTACATTTTGTCTTCCAGCTCCGAGATATCCTTGAGCAGCTGCTCCGGCGAATGGCCGTGTGCTTTGGCACGGTAGTGCTCCGCTTCTTCCGCGGCTCGCTCACCGGGACGCTCCGGCTTGCGGCGACCCCGCCCTGCAGACCCGGTCGCCCCTTCCATAATGTCGGCAATCTTCTTGTTGAGCCCTTTCGGCGTAATACCGTGCTCCTCGTTATGAGCCTGCTGCTTCGCCCGACGCCGCTGGGTTTCGTCGATTGACCGTTGCATTGAGCCGGTTATCCGATCGCCATACAGAATCGCCTTGCCATTCACGTTCCGAGCAGCCCGGCCAATGGTCTGGATTAACGAGCGCTCTGAACGCAGGAACCCTTCCTTGTCGGCATCGAGGATGGCAACCAGGGAGACTTCCGGCATATCCAGGCCTTCTCGCAAGAGGTTAATGCCCACCAGCACATCAAATTCACCGCGACGCAGGTCACGGATAATCTCGACCCGCTCAACAGTATCGATGTCGGAGTGCAGGTAACGAACCCGGATATCATGGTCAAGCAGGAAGTCGGTCAAATCCTCTGCCATTCGCTTGGTGAGCGTGGTCACCAGCACACGCTCGTCCACCGCCACCCGCGCATGAATCTCGGACAGCAGGTCGTCCACCTGGGTGGATGCCGGCCGCACTTCGATTTCCGGATCCAGCAACCCCGTCGGCCGGACCACCTGTTCCACAACCTGCCCGGTATGCTGCGCTTCGTAATCGCCGGGGGTGGCAGAGACAAACACCATCTGCGGCGCAATTCGCTCCCATTCGTCAAAGCGCATCGGCCGGTTATCAAGCGCCGAAGGCAACCGGAAGCCATACTCCACCAGGGTTTCCTTACGGGACCGGTCGCCCTTATACATTGCGCCTATCTGCGGAATCGTGACGTGAGACTCATCCACCACCAGTAAGGCGTTGGGGGGAAGGTAATCAAACAGCGTGGGCGGAGCTTCACCCGGGCGGCGACCCGACAGGTAACGGGAGTAGTTCTCGATGCCGTTGCAATAGCCCAGCTCGAGCATCATCTCCACATCATAGCGGGTTCGTTCTTCCAGCCGCTGGGCTTCCACCAGGCGATTGTTATCCCTCAACTGAGCCAGCCGCTCACCGAGCTCCAGCTTGATCTGGTCAACCGCATCGAGCACTGTCTGGCGCGGTGTCACATAGTGGGACTTGGGATAGATGGTAACCCTGGGCACCCGCCGCAGAACTTCGCCGGTCAGCGGGTCGAAGTAACTGAGGTTTTCGACCTCATCGTCGAACAACTCAATGCGAATGGCTTCACGCTCAGATTCCGCTGGGAAGACGTCAATGACATCCCCCCTCACCCGATAGTTGGCGCGATGGAATTCAACGTCGTTGCGGGTGTACTGGAGCTCGGCCAGCCGCCGAAGTATAAAGCGCTGATCGACCTGGTCGCCGCGGTCGATATGCAGCATCATCTTGAGGTAGGACTGAGGATCACCAAGACCGTAGATGGCGGACACCGTGGCAACAATGATGGCGTCCGGCCGTTCCAGCAACGCCTTGGTTGCCGACAACCGCATTTGTTCGATGTGCTCGTTGATCGAGGCATCCTTCTCGATAAACGTATCAGACGAAGGCACGTAGGCCTCAGGCTGGTAGTAATCGTAGTAGGAAACAAAATATTCCACAGCGTTGTCCGGAAAGAACTCGCGGAACTCACCATAGAGCTGGGCAGCCAGGGTTTTGTTGTGCGCCATGATGATGGTCGGTCGCTGAACACGCTCGATCACGTTGGCAATGGTAAACGTCTTGCCCGAGCCCGTTACACCCAGGAGTGTTTGATGCGCAAGGCCCGAATCAATTCCATCCACTAGACCAGCAATGGCCTTGGGCTGGTCTCCCGAAGGCTCAAAATCGGAACTGACCCTGAAGGTGTTCCCCCGATCGGGACTGTCGTTCTGGTCTTTTGCCATGGTAGCGCTCTATCCTCCGGTTTTCCTGCATTTGTTCGGCCAGTTCATCTTATCCTCGGCCAGGCTTCATGGTACCATCTGCGGGTTTAGCGTCGGCCCGCCAATTCCTCTGGCAACCTCCGACGTCGCTATCTCAGACGCAGCTTTCAAGGAGCGCAAGTTTGGACCTTCAACTATCCAGCCGAGTACAGGCCATCAAGCCATCTCCCACTCTCGCAGTCACCAACAAGGCGGCCGAGCTTCGCGCCGCTGGCCACGACATTATTGGCCTGGGTGCCGGGGAGCCTGACTTCGATACACCGGATCATATCAAGAACGCTGCTATTGAGGCGATCAAGACCGGTCAGACCAAGTACACTGCAGTTGATGGTACCCCGGCTCTGAAGAAAGCCATCATCAACAAGTTCAAACGCGACAACGGGCTTGACTACGAAGCCAACCAGATTCTGGTATCCAGTGGCGGCAAGCAGAGCTTTTTCAACCTCGCCCTGGCTATCCTGAACCCAGGTGATGAAGCCATCATCCCGGCGCCTTACTGGGTGTCCTACCCCGATATGGTCCTGGTTGCAGAAGGCAAGCCTGTGGTCATCGAAACCTCAGCCGCCACCCGTTTCAAGATTACCGCCGAACAGCTTGAAGCGGCCATCACCGAGCGCACTCGCCTGTTCGTCATCAACAGCCCCTCCAACCCGAGTGGCATGGCGTACACCCTTGACGAACTAAAAGCTCTTGGCGAAGTGCTCAAGAAGCACCCGCACGTCATGGTGGCCACCGATGACATGTATGAACCCATCCTCTGGACCGGGCAACCGTTCTGCAACATCCTGAACGCCACTCCAGAGCTGTATGACCGCACCTTCGTGCTGAACGGTGTGTCCAAGGCCTATTCCATGACCGGCTGGCGTATCGGATACGCGGCAGGTCCGGCCAAAGTCATTGGCGCCATGAAGAAAATCCAGTCCCAGAGCACGTCCAACCCGGCGTCGATCTCCCAGGCCGCGGCCCAGGCCGCGCTGGACGGCTCCCAGGACTGCGTTGGCGAAATGGTCAAGGCCTTCAAGGAGCGTCACGACTACCTGGTAGAAGCACTCAACACCCTGCCTGGCGTTGAATGCCTGAAGGGCGATGGCACTTTCTATGTCTTCCCGAGCTTCCACCAAGCTATCGAGGCCGCTGACGGCGTCAGCAATGATGTAGAACTGGCGGAAAAGCTGCTTCAAGAAGCTGGCGTAGCCCTGGTCCCTGGCTCGGCTTTTGGCGCTCCCGGCCATATGCGCCTCAGCTTTGCCACCAGCATGGACATCCTTAAAGAAGCCGTTTCCCGCCTGCAGAACGCTTTGAAATAAATCTGCAAATCAGGGGTTGACGAGGCGCGTAAGTGACCTTAATATACGCGCCTCGTCACACGACGACGTTCCCCGATAGCTCAGTTGGTAGAGCAACGGACTGTTAATCCGTTTGTCCCTGGTTCGAGCCCAGGTCGGGGAGCCACTATTTTGAAAAGCCGCTAACTCACTGAGACAGCGGCTTTTTTTTGCCTGAAAATCAGGCAAAGACGGCCCCGGCAAATCGCTAAAAAAAAGCGCCCGGCGCGCCAACAAAAAGCACGACCGAGCGCCACAGGCTTTAGAAGCCCGACAGGGTCTGACAATTCAATTAACGGGAAACAATTTCCCGGTGAATCGCTTCCAGAGCCGCCAGAGGGTCATCAGCCTGCGTGATTGGCCGACCAATCACCAGATAATCACTACCCGCCGCCAGCGCATCCACAGGGGTCATCACGCGCTGCTGATCTCCTTTAGCGGCCGTCAGCGGTCGAATCCCAGGTGTGACCAGGGTAAAGCGATCACCCCGTTCCTGCTTCAGGACCGGCGCCTCCTGAGCAGAACAGACGACGCCATCCAGACCGCACTCAGCCGTCAGCGCCGCAAGCCTGGAGACCTGCTCAGCCGGGGATACCGTCACCCCAATACCCCGCAAGTCGTCCGCCCCCATGCTGGTCAACACGGTCACGGCAATCAGCAAAGGGCGATCAGCACCAAAGGACTCAAGCCTCTCACGACAAGCTTCCATCATGCGGGCGCCGCCGGAAGCATGCACATTCACCATCCACACTCCAAGATCCGCCGCCGCAGCCACTGCGGCCGACGTCGTATTGGGAATATCGTGAAACTTGAGATCCAGAAACACCTCAAAACCACGGGACTGCAACGCTTTCACCAGCGCAGGCCCGGAACGGGTAAACAGCTCTTTGCCCACCTTGAGGCGGCACAACTCCGGATTCAGGGAGTCTACTAACGCCAGCGCCGGCTCCTCAGATGGAAAATCCAGCGCAACGATAATCTTTGGGTCTTTCTGCATATCCGTTCTCACCTATCCGGTCTACATTCATACTCACCTGTCACTCTGCCTCAACCCCCTGGATCGGGCGGACAGATTCCCAGGTCTTACAACTCGGGCACAGCCAATGCAGCTGCTGCCCGGAAAAGCCGCAACTGACGCAACGATAAACCGGCCGATTCGCCAGAATGAGATGCCCAATCCGACTTACAAGCCGCCCCTCATCCGTTGTCATCCCCTTCTCATAACCGGCCATTTCCACCAACCGCAGCAAGCCACGAACACTCGGCCGCAACTCCAGCTCATGCCTCAACAATTCAATCGCAGCCGGGCGACCAGCGGCATGCTCAACCGACTCAACCACCGCCAGCAGGAGACTCGTACTCGGCCAGGTGTCGTACAGCTTCCTGAGCCGCTTGCCCACCCGACGCACATCACCGTGCTCCCGCTCCAACTTCATCAAGCGGTCTACCGCCTCGGGGCCAAAGGCCGTGTTCTGATCAAACACCTTGATACAGTGCTGAGCAGCCTCTTTATAACTGCCCTGACGTACCAGCAACTTCACCTGGATAAACGTCGCACGAACGCAGGAGCGGTCATAATCAAGAGCCTCCTTGATCAACTTATTGGCCGACCAACGATCATCTCTCGTTACCGCCAAGTCCGCTAACTCACAGGTAATGTAGGCCAGCACCTTATCGAGCTCCGGGTCCGCTTTGTTGGCCCGCAGCGTCCTGCCAACCTGACCCGCCTTCCCCCACTCACGCTCCTGCTGATAAAGCTCTATGAGTTGAAGCGCTGCTTTACGACCATAGTCCCGATCTCCCATCAGCTGATGCAACAACGCCTCTGAACGATCAAGCAAGCCTGCAGCGGTGTAGTCGAGAGAGAGCTCAAAGGTGACTTGCGGCTGATAGCGGGCCGGCAATTCCGGCCGGGCCAGGAGATTCTGATGGATAACGATCGCGCGATCAGTCTCACCCTTATTACGAAAGTGAGACCCTATGGAGAGGTGCAAAGCAACAGTTTCGGGGTTAACCGCCAAGGACTGCACAAAGTTTTCAACGGCTTGGTCGGAGTAGTTGGTAAACAGGAATTGCAGCCGATCCCGAACGGAGGCTTCATCATCGACAGAACGGCCACCACGACGTGATGACCGCCCGAACCGCCCCATGAACCACCCAGCAGCAACCGCAGCCGTCAACAGCAGCCACTGAAAAATGATATCCATTAAAGCGTCCGGTTACCGTGACTCTTGGAGTCCTCCAGTGCCCGCTCGGCCCGAGTCAGGCGTTTTTGCAACTGTCGACGAGATACAGAGGTTCGAACTGTCGAAAGCACGGTGATAAGGATGCCAGAAAGAGCCCCCAGAACAAAAGCCATAATAATCCAGACAGCGATACCGTGCGGCTGAGTTTCAAAAACAAGAAAATTTAGGGGAACAGCCACCTGGTTGTTGAGCGAAAATACTAACGCCACCAGGACAAGAACCAGCACCAACAGGATGATCAGGACCTTCTGCAATCCGGCCATTAACGCAAGCTCCCTCTGATCTCTATGCCTTCAATACCGGCAACTCTAAAACACAGCATCAAGGAAAGCCGGTCAGAAGCCCTGCTTCATGCTGTCGTTGACCTGCTCCCTGAGCTCCTTGCCCGGCTTGAAATGCGGAACAAACTTGGCAGGCAATTGCACCGCGTCTCCCGTCTTGGGGTTCCGACCGGTACGCGCAGCCCGATGGTGCAGGGAAAAACTGCCAAAGCCACGTATCTCTATACGCTGACCATCGGCCAGTGACTGAGACATATGCTCGATAATGGTTTTTACAGCCAGCTCTACATCTTTCACGGAAAGCTGGGTTTGCTTGGAAGCAATCAACTCTACCAGTTCAGACTTCGTCATGAGGCTCATCCCTTTTCATTCTTTTCGCGGGGACGCTGCAGGAGACAGCACATGCCTCTAGTTTAGCCAAACCAGAAAAAAACACAAAAAAAACGGGCTGTTACAGCCCGTTTTTTTCATACTAAAAAGGAGTATTAGTCCTTGTTAGCGTTTTGCTGCTGCATCTGCTCTTTGATGAGATCACCGATGGTGGTCGCACCAGAAGTTTCAGAGGCCTTGCGAACGTTATCAAGCGCCTGCTTGTCTTCGTCAACGTCTTTGGACTTGACAGACAGGTTGATGATGCGGTTCTTGCGATCGATGCTGATGATCTTCGCTTCAACTTCATCGCCTTCGTTCAGGGCGTTGCGAGCATCTTCAACACGGTCACGGCTGATTTCAGAAGCTTTCAGCACGGCTTCAACTTCGTCGTTCAGGGCAATGGTTGCAGCCTTGGCGTCAACAGCGGAAACAGTTCCCTTAACGATGGAACCTTTGTCGTTCAGCTGAACGAACTCGGCGAACGGATCGCTTTCCAGCTGTTTGATACCCAGGGAGATGCGCTCGCGCTCAGGATCAACAGACAGGATAACGGTTTCAACTTCGTCACCCTTCTTGTATTCGCGAACCGCTTCCTCACCAGTCTCGTTCCAGCTGATGTCGGACAGGTGAACCAGACCATCAATGCCACCGTCCAGACCGATGAAGATACCGAAGTCAGTGATAGACTTGATCTTACCGGAGATACGGTCGCCCTTGTTGAAGTTGCCGGAGAACTCTTCCCACGGGTTCGCAACACACTGCTTGATACCCAGGGAGATACGACGACGCTCTTCGTCAATATCCAGGATCATGACGTCAACTTCGTCACCAACCTGAACAACCTTGGACGGATGGATGTTCTTGTTGGTCCAATCCATTTCGGATACGTGAACCAGACCTTCAACACCTTCTTCCAGCTCAGCAAAGCAGCCGTAGTCGGTCAGGTTGGTAACACGAGCCTTGACCTTGGCGTTTTCAGGGTAACGGCCCTTGATATCAACCCAAGGATCTTCACCCAGCTGCTTCAGACCCAGAGATACGCGGTTACGCTCGCGATCAAACTTCAGGACCTTAACGGAGATTTCGTCACCAACGTTAACAATCTCGCTCGGATGCTTGATGCGCTTCCAGGCCATGTCAGTGATGTGCAGCAGGCCGTCAACACCGCCCAGATCTACGAACGCACCGTAGTCGGTCAGGTTCTTGACGATACCCTTGATTTCCAGACCTTCGGTCAGGGTTTCCAGCAGGGCATCGCGCTCAGCACTGTTTTCAGCTTCCAGAACGGCACGACGGGAAACAACCACGTTGTTACGTTTCTGGTCCAGCTTGATGACCTTGAATTCCAGCTCTTTGTTCTCCAGGTGCGCAGTATCGCGAACCGGACGAACGTCAACCAGAGAGCCAGGCAGGAAGGCACGAATGCCAGCCAGGTCGACAGTGAAGCCGCCCTTAACCTTGCCGTTGATCACACCCTTAACGACTTCTTCAGCTTCGAAGGACTTCTCAAGTACCTTCCAGGCTTCAGCGCGCTTAGCTTTTTCGCGGGACAGACGGGTTTCACCGAAGCCGTCTTCAACAGCGTCGAGAGCTACGTCGACAACGTCACCAATCTGGATATCCAGCTCGCCTTTTTCGTTCAGGAACTGGGAGGCAGGGATAACACCCTCTGACTTCAGACCAGCGTTAACAGTAACCCAGTCGTTGTCGATATCAACCACGGTTCCCTGGACGATGGAACCTGGTTGCATGTCAATTTCTTTCAGGCTTTCTTCAAAAAGATCCGCAAAGCTCTCGGTCATTATGTGTCCTATGATCAACGCAAGTTAACTCCGTGCTACCAGCAACACGGTCTGTTAGTAATTTACCGTACATGGCCTGGGGCTGGCCGATTTAACGCCACCTACGGCATTCCAACGACAAAAAGGTGCGGCTAGGCCTGACCTGATGCGGCCATTACCTTCTCCAACACCTCTTCAATGCTCAATCCTGTGGAATCAATGACTTGCGCATCATCCGCAGGTTTGAGCGGGGCCGCAGACCGGTTCATATCTCGGTCATCACGTGCCCGTATCTCGTCTAAAAGGGCATCAATCTTAACATCGTGCCCCGCTTCCTTCAACTGGCGATAACGCCTCTCGGCTCGTTCCTCAGCGCTCGCCGTCAGGAATATCTTGGTCGGCGCGTCCGGAAAAATCACCGTTCCCATGTCGCGCCCGTCAGCCACCAGGCCCGGGGCCTGACGAAAATCCCGCTGGCGCTGCAGCAACGCTTCCCTCACCGCAGGAACCACTGCGACCTTGGAGGCATTATCACCAGCCGCTTCGGTGCGAATTTCCCGGGTAACATCCTCGCCAGAAAGAACAACCCGCACAGGCTCTCCCGCAGGGGTCGGCTCGAAACGAACATCCAACGATGCCGCCACCTGAACCAGCCCTGCGTGATCGTCGAATGACACTCCCTGTCTCACCGCCGCCAAGGCAGTCAGCCGATACAGGGCGCCGCTATCGAGCAAGTGCCACCCCAACCGCCGGGCCAGCATCTGGGTGACCGTGCCCTTGCCAGACCCGCTGGGGCCGTCGATCGTGATAACCGGAACAGGGTTCGCTGCCATAAATCAGATCCCTTCGGCGCTAATCTGGATCCCCGTGGAGCGAGCCAACTCCACAAACCCCGGGAACGATGTCGCCACGTTTGCACAATCATTGATGACAATATCACCAACCGCCCGCAGCGAAGCCACCGCAAATGACATGGCAATACGGTGATCGCCATGGCTATCCACGGAACCACCTCCGATGGTCTGACCACCGGGAATAACAATACCGTCTGGTGTTACCGTGGTCCGGACACCCAGAGCCTCAAGGCCATCCGCCATGACCTGAATACGGTCACTTTCCTTCACCCGCAATTCTTCTGCACCACGAAGAATGGTTTCACCTTCGGCGCATGCGGCCGCAATGAACAAAACGGGGAATTCATCAATCGCCAGGGGCACCTGATCTTCAGGGATATCAATACCTTTCAGGTTAGCTGAACGCACTCGCAGGTCGGCGACGGGTTCACCACCCACCTCCCGCTCGTTGGAGACTTCAATGTCTGCGCCCATCAACCGGAGGATAGTGATAACACCCACCCGGGTCGGGTTCATGCCCACATGGCGCAGGGTCAGGTCAGAATCCGGTGCAATGCTGGCTGCCACCAGGAAGAATGCTGCGGATGAAATATCCGCTGGCACGTCGATCGCCGTCGCCGTCAGGCGCCCCCCTCCGCTGACGCTGGAAACAGCACCATTGCGGTGAACATGGTAGCCAAACCCTTCCAGCATACGTTCAGTATGATCTCGCGTCGGCGCCGGCTCGGTCACAGACGTCGCCCCCTCGGAATACAGCCCTGCCAGCAGCAAACAGGACTTAACCTGCGCACTGGCTACCGGCATCTCATAGTGAATCCCGGTCAGTGCCTGACCGCCCCGGATTTTCAGGGGCGGGCGCCCGGCTTCCGCCGTTTCAATGACCGCGCCCATCGCCTTCAACGGATCCGCCACTCGTCCCATAGGCCGCTTGGACAGACTCTCGTCACCGGTCAGTTCGGAGTCAAAAGGCTGTGCCGCCAGGAGGCCGGAAAACAACCGCATCGCGGTCCCGGAATTCCCCAGGTAAAGCGGCCCTCTCGGCGCCTGCAGGCCGTCAATGCCTACCCCGTAAATGCGGACATAGCCATTATCAGGCCCTTCGATAGTCACGCCCATATCCCGGAAAGCCTGAAGGGTAGCCAGGCTGTCCTCACCTTCCAGGAACCCGTTAACCTCGGTCACACCGTCAGCCAACGCCCCCAGCATAATGGAGCGGTGGGAGATGGATTTGTCGCCCGGAACCCGAATATCACCGACCATCCGGCCACCGGGTTTAAGATGGAATGTCACCTGATTCTGGCTCATATCTGTCACGTAGGCCTGTCCTGAAAGCATTTTTGAGAAGTGTTCCCGCGCCGCCTTGGCACGACTAAAAACCGTGAGTAACGTAGCGCTGTCCTGGTTGGCTATGGCCGTGCGGAGCTGGTCCAGGTCGCGACTGAAATGATCAATAACCCGCAGCACGGCGTCCCTGTTGGACAGAAAAATATCGTGCCACATCACCGGATCGCTCGCTGCAATCCGGGTAAAGTCACGAAAGCCGCCAGCCGCGTAGCGAAAGATATCCATATTCTGGTCTTCACCGGCCAGGGTATCCACCAGTGAAAAGGCAATAAGGTGGGGAAGATGACTGGTCGCCGCGAGTACCTCGTCGTGGTAAGCAACCGACATCGTCAATACCGTTGCGCCGCAGCCTTCCCACAAACGGGTGAGCCAATCCAGCTTTACTGGGTCCGTACCCTCACCCGGGGTCAGGATAACCTTATGTTGCGCAAACAATGCGGGGTTGGCGGCGGCCACACCGCTTTTTTCAGAGCCCGCAATGGGATGGCCAGGGATAATGTTCGCCCCCAGTTCACCAAACACCGACTCAACCGCCCCAACAAAACTCGCCTTGGTGCTGCCGACATCTGTCAACAAGGTGCCTGGCGCCAGGTGAGGCTTTATTTCCGCCAGCACACTTTCCGTTGCCCTAACCGGAACCGCCACGACTACCAGGTCCGCTCCGGTTACCGCGTCGGCAATACTTGCCGCGGCTTCGTCAATCACACCAAGCTCCTGACCTAACAAAGCGTCCTCATAGCGCCTGTCAAAGGCCACCACCGTGCCGGCCAAGCGGTTCTGGCGCACCGCTGCGGCCATCGACCCACCAATAAGGCCCAGGCCGATCACCGCCATCCGCTGAAATATGGGGGTTGGCTCAGCCACGACCACCAGTTCCTGTCTCTGCAAGTACTTCGCCCAGCGCAGTCAGCAAGCGAGCATTTTCTTCCGGTAAGCCGACCGACACCCTCAAATGCCCCGGCATGCCGTAACCAGCTACCGGCCGAACGATCACGCCTTTGCGCAGCAGTGCCTGATAGATATCGCCAGCGTTGCCGCCAATCTCGACGGCAATGAAATTGCCTGCCGAAGGAATATACCCCAGGCCAAGCGCCTCAAACCCTTCTGATAACTGCTTCAGGCCAGCACTGTTCACCTGACGCGAACGGTCCAGATACGCCTGATCACCCAACACCGCAGTAGCCGCCGCGAGGGCAATAGAGTCTACGTTAAACGGCTGACGAACCCGGTTTAGGATATCGGCAATCTCCGGAGAACTGAGACTGTACCCAACCCTCAATGCAGCCAATCCCCAGGCTTTCGAGAACGTACGGGTGATGATCAGGTTGGGATAGCGCGACAGCCACGCCAGGCTATCGTCCTGACTGCCGTCTTCCAGGTATTCACAGTAGGCCTCATCCAGCACCACCAGAACCCGCTCAGGTACCCGGTCGAGAAAAGCTTCAATAGCCTCGCCGCTGTGCACCGTACCGGTCGGGTTATTCGGGTTCGCAATGAAGACGATGCTGGTACGCTCAGTGACTGCCGCAGCCATAGCGTCCAGATCATGCCCCCAGTCCCGTGCCGGAACGCTGATTCCCCGGGCACCAATGGCCTGGGCAACCAGTGGATAGACCGCAAACGCATACTGGGAGAACACAATTTCTGATGTGTGGTCCGCAAAACACCGGGCAATGACTTCTAGGATGTCATTCGAACCATTACCAAGGGTTATCTGAGCGGACTCCAGCTTCAACCGATCCGCCAGCTTCGCCTTTAATGCGAAGCCATTGCCGTCGGGATACCGGCAAAGTTCTGCCAGCGCAGCATGCGCCGCCTCCAGGGCCAACGTACTGGGCCCCAGCGGATTCTCATTACTGGCGAGTTTCACAATGCCAGACGGATCCAGCCCAAGCTCACGAGCCAACTCATCAATCGGCTTACCCGGCTGGTAAGGAGACAGCGCCCTCACCCCCTCGACAGCCAATGCCTGAACGTCAAACGACATAGTAGGGTCTCCCAGGCCGGACCGGCAGGGTCCGGCGACACGGTTTCTGACTAGAGCACACCGATTGGGTAGGAACCCAACCGCTTGAGTTCAACGGCCTCTTCATCGATTTCGGCCAGCACTTTGGCTACCTGGGGATCATCCATATGTCCTTCGAAATCGATATAGAACACATAAGCCCAGGTACCACTGGGTGACGGCCGCGTTTCAATACGGGTCAGGCTGATGCCATGGCGATGAAATGGCTCAAGCAACTGGTAAAGGGCACCAGGCTTGTTGCGCATCGAAACCAGAATGGAGGACTTGTCATGACCACTGGGACCAACCTCCTCCCGACCGATAATCAGGAAGCGGGTCGTGTTATCAGGGCGATCCTCAATATTTCCAGCAAGCTTTTCCAGACCGTACAGCTCCGCCGCCATATCGCCTGCAACCGCAGCCGTGCCCGGCTCTTCAGAAGCACGACGGGCCGCCTCGGCATTACTGCTTACCGGGACTCGTTCGATACCATAGCGGTTGGCATCCAGCCACTGACGACACTGGGCCAGGGACTGCTGGTGGGAATAAATCCGGCGAATCTCCCCTTCACGGGTCTCAGCAGATGCCAGCAGGTGATGATGAATGCGCAACTGGACTTCACCGCAAATCTTCAGCGATGACTGCATGAACATGTCGAGGGTGTGATTGATCATGCCTTCCGTGGAGTTTTCCACGGGCACAACACCGTAATGGGCCGCACCAGACTCGACTTCGCGGAACACAGCATCGATCGCAGCCAGTGGCACACTCACCACAGAGTGTCCGAAATGCTTCAGGGCAGCAGCCTGGGTAAAGGTGCCGGCCGGGCCAAGGAAGGCAATGTGCATTGGCTTTTCCAGAGCCAGGCAGGCGGACATGATTTCCCGAAACAGGCGGGCCATCTCCTCACCAGACAAAGGACCAGGGTTCTCCTCCATCACCCGACGCAGTACCTGAGCCTCCCGTTCAGGACGATAAAAGAACACGTCCTGGCCGGGGTTATAGGTCATTTTGACCTCGGCAACTTCCTGGGCACAGCGAGCCCTGGCACAGATCAGATCCATGATTTGCTGATCAATACCGTCAATACGGTCTCTCAGCTCCCCAAGCTTGGTCTGCTCATCACTCATGATCAGCCACGCTCCTCCGCAAATGCCGCCATATACTCAATCAACGCATCCACACCTGCCTCTGGCATGGCGTTGTAGATGCTTGCGCGCATTCCACCAACGGAACGGTGACCTTTCAGGTTCAACAAACCACGCTGATCCGCCCCCTTGAGGAAATCGCCGTTCAGGGCATCATCCGCCAGCGTGAACGGCACGTTCATCCGGGAGCGGAAACGCGCATCGATCGGATTGGCGTAGAAGTCACAGCCATCGATAAAGTCATACAGCTTGCGGGCTTTACGATCATTCAGCTGCCCCATGGCCTCTACGCCACCCTGAGCCTTGACCCACTTGAACACCAGGCCGGCCAGGTACCAGGAATAGGTCGCCGGCGTGTTGTACATGGAGCCGTTTTCAGCAATCACCTGGTAGTTCATCATGGTTGGCGTAATATCGCGGGCCTTACCTAGAAGGTCCTTGCGGATGATTACAACCACGAGGCCAGACGGACCGATATTTTTCTGGGCACCGGCGTAAATCAGACCAAATTTGGACACATCCAACGGACTTGAAAGAATGCTGGATGAGAAGTCTGCCACCAACGGCACATCGCCGCTTTCCGGCACAAAATCAAACTCTACACCACCGATTGTCTCGTTGGGGGTGTAGTGAAGGTAGGCGGCATTGGGGTTGGTTTTCCAGCCCGCCTGCTCCGGAATCGAGGTGAAGTTTGCGTCCGCGCCAGTGGCGACAACATTGACCTCTGCATAGCGAGCAGCTTCGGCAATGGCCTTCTTGGACCAGATACCGGTGTTGACGTAGTCCGCCTGGGTTTTATCACCGAGAAGGTTCAGCGGAATCGTCGCAAACTGGCTGCTGGCACCACCTTGCATGAACAGCACGGCGTAGTCATCTGACACACCAGCAAGCTCGCGGAAATCACGCTCAGCGGTATCGGCAATCTCAACAAACTCGTCACTCCGGTGACTCATTTCCATGACCGACATGCCGCTGCCGCGCCAATCCAGCATCTCTTCCCGTGCCTGCTTCAGCACCGCTTCCGGCAATGTTGCCGGCCCCGCGCAAAAGTTGTATGCCCTGCTCATGCTTTTCCGATCTCTCAACATTCAAGTAGTAAGACAGTTCCGATGAGCAACACTGGCCACACCGGAACTGACCTGTGACGCGTCAGTCTTCGTCGGACTGTTCACCCGCGTCCATGGCTTCACCACCTTCGACACCGTCGACGCTATCCACGCCCTCTTCCGGCTCTTCGTCGGTCTCAGCGATCCGCTCGACACCCACCAGGCGCTCATCTTCCTGAGACAGCTTGATCAGCCTGACCCCTTGGGTATTCCGGCTCAGCACCGATACCTCATCGGTGCGGGTTCGAACCAGCGTGCCTTTGTCGGTGATCAACATCATTTCATCACCGTCGAACAGTTGCAGTGCCGTCACCAGGTTGCCATTACGCTCCGAACACTGCATGGCGATAACCCCCTGGCTACCCCGACTGTAGGTTGGGAACTCTTCAATGGCGGTGCGCTTGCCGTAGCCGTTCTCACTGGCGGTGAGGATAACGCCGTTATCCTGAGGAATAATCAGCGACACCACCTGGTGCCCGTCCGGCATGCGAATCCCGCGGACACCCCTGGCCGTACGGCTCATGGGGCGAACAGCCTCTTCATTGAAGCGCACGGCTTTACCCGCGGACGAGAACAGCATGACCTCAGCGTTCCCTTCGGTGATTGCAGTGCCAATCAGGGTATCGCCTTCATCGAGGCTCAACGCAATCAGGCCACTGCTGCGCGGACGGGAGAAGTTCGGAAGCGGCGTTTTCTTGACGACGCCGTTGGACGTCGCCATCAGCACATAATGGTCTTCCGCATAGTCGGACACCGGCAGGAAGGTTGTGATCCGCTCACCCTCGTCCAATGGCAGGATATTGACCATCGGGCGGCCACGGGAGGCGCGACTTGCACGCGGAATCTCGAACACTCGCAACCAGTAAACCTTGCCCCGGTTAGAGAAGCAGAGAATAGTGTCGTGGGAATTGGCCACCAACAGCTTCTCAATGAAATCTTCTTCTTTCATGGTGGTGGCCGCCTTACCGCGACCGCCCCGGCGCTGGGCCTGGTAATCGGTAACGGCCTGGGTCTTGGCATAGCCCCCATGGGAAATCGTGACAACAAGATCTTCTTCGTCGATCAGATCGGCAATAGTCAGGTCACGACGGGAGCTGGTGATCTCGGTACGGCGCTCGTCACCATAGTCGTTAACCACTTCCGCCAGCTCATCACGAATGACCTGGAGCAGGCGCTCCGGGTTGCCCAGGATGTCCAGAAGGTCAGCAATCTTTTCCAGGATTTCCTTGTACTCGTTCTGGAGTTTTTCAGTCTCCAGACCGGTCAGGCGGTGCAGCCTCAAGTCCAGGATGGCCTGAGCCTGTTCTGGTGACAGATGGTACAGGCCATCTCTCAGCCCGAAGACCTCCGGCAGGTCGTCAGGACGGCAGGCGTCTTCGCCAGCCCGTTCCAGCATCGCCAGAACATCGCCGGGGGACCAACCGCGAGCCATCAACTTCTCTTTGGCCTCAGCCGCGGAGGGAGACGTTTTGATCAGCTCGATGATTTCGTCAATGTTGGCCAGCGCTACAGTCAGGCCTTCCAAAATGTGGCCCCGCTCGCGGGCCTTGCGCAGCTCATAGATGGTCCGACGTGTCACCACCTCACGACGATGGCGTACGAACGCATCCAGCATCTCTTTCAGATTGAGAATCTTGGGCTCGCCATTGATCAACGCCACCATGTTGATGCCGAAGACCGTTTCAAGCTGGGTCTGGGCAAACAGGTTGTTGATGATGACATCCGGGTTCTCGTTGCGACGCAACTCGATCACCACCCGAATACCTTCCTTGTTGGACTCATCCCGCAACTCGGAGATGCCTTCGATTTTCTTTTCTTTAACCAGGTCAGCGATCTTTTCGATCAACCGTGCTTTGTTCAACTGGTACGGCAGTTCGGTAATGATGATGGCGTCGCGGCCGGTCTTCTTGTCATGCTCAATTTCATGACGGGCACGGATATAGATACGCCCCCGACCAGTCCGATAAGCCTCGACGATCCCGGCGCGGCCGTTGATGATGCCCTGGGTCGGGAAATCCGGCCCCGGGATATGCTCCATCAGCTCATCGACGGTCATGTCCGGGTTATCGATTAGCGCGAGGCAGCCATTAACCACTTCCGTCAGGTTATGAGGCGGAATATTGGTCGCCATACCCACCGCGATCCCGGAAGAGCCGTTCACCAGCAGGTTTGGTACGCGGGTCGGCAAGACCTCCGGGATTTGCTCGGTGCCGTCATAGTTGGGCACGAAATCCACGGTTTCCTTGTCGAGATCCGCCAGCAGCGAGTGGGCGATCTTCTCCATACGAATTTCGGTGTAACGCATGGCAGCCGCGTTATCACCATCGATGGAACCGAAGTTACCCTGACCATCCACCAACGGATAGCGCAGCGAAAACGGCTGGGCCATACGAACAATGGTGTCGTAGACCGCAGAGTCACCATGAGGGTGGTATTTACCGATAACATCACCCACCACACGGGCGGACTTCTTGTAGGCCTTGTTCCAGTCATTGCCCAGTTCGGACATGGCGAACAGGACTCGCCGGTGTACAGGCTTGAGACCATCGCGAACATCCGGCAGGGCCCGCCCCACGATTACGCTCATGGCGTAATCCAGGTAGGACTGCTTGAGTTCGTCTTCTATATTTACCGGCAGGATCTCTTTGGCTAACTCACCCATCGAGAAAGGTTCCTTTGCGTTTACTGGAAGTCGTGACGGGAGCCGTCGAATTACCCCGCCCGGACAAGCGCCCGGGCCGATTCACCGGCTCTCTAGTTATTCTGCAACAAGCGACCGATACTACCACAAACCGGGCGCTGGCTCAGTCAAAAACCACGGTCTTGTTTTCGTACGTGATCACCCGGTCTTCAATGTGGGAGCGCAATCCTCGCGCCAGCACATTCTTCTCAACGTCCTTGCCCAGGCGAACCATGTCTTCGATGGAGTTGCTGTGGGTAATGCGGACAACGTCCTGCTCGATGATCGGCCCCTGGTCGAGATCTTCTGTCACGTAGTGGCAGGTGGCCCCGATCAGCTTGACGCCGCGGCTGTAGGCCTGGTGATAAGGCCGGGCCCCGGCAAACGACGGCAGGAAGCTGTGGTGGATATTGATGACCTTGCCCTCGTAGCGCTCACACACGTCCGGCGGCAGAATCTGCATGTAACGCGCCAGCACCACGACATCGGCTTCGTAGGAATCAATCAGTTCGCTGATGTCAGCGAATGCCTGTTCACGATTCTCTTTGTTGACCGGAATATGATGGTAGGGAATGTGATGCCACTCGACCATCCGGCGCAGATCGTCGTGATTGGAAATCACCGACACAACTTCGGCATTCAACTCCTTGCTGTGCCAGCGGTGCAACAGGTCTGCCACACAGTGGGACTCTTTGCTGCACATCAGGATCACGCGTTTTGGCTGCGCCGAGTCTGTCACCTGCCAGCGCATATCGAATTCGCGGGCAATGGGCTCGAAGGCTGCGCGGAACTGCTCCAACCCAAAGGGAATAGAGCTTGCCTTGATCTCGTGACGCATAAAGAACCAGCCGGTCTGAGTGTCCGAATGGTGACTTGCCTCGGTGATCCAGCCGTTATAAGTGGACAGGAAGTTACTGACCTTGGCCACAATTCCAACCCGGTCAGGGCAGGAAATCACAAGTCGATAGGTATGCTCCATGAAAGCCTTTCCTTACTAAACCTGGAATAGCGGACGACACAAACGCCACGCCCAAAAAAATGACCGGTTATCATAGCCTATCTGAACGCCAGAAACGAAGGGGCATTGGCTATAACCGAACTTATCACCCCTTTCCTGCGTCGCCGCGTGGGTTTAACCCAGCAGCACTGAAATTTCGACCCTATACTGAAGGCGCACTGCCCCTCCAACGACAAGGATGACCCCATGACTACCCCAACGAGAAAACACCTTCCCCCACTCACCGCCGTGCTGGTCGCCCTAAGCCTGTCGATCCCCCTCACCCCAGCCAATGCCGATGCCATCCTTGAAGGCGAGCGCTTCCACCCCGCAGTTGGGCTTAACGGCATGGTGGCAACCAGTCATACCCTGGCAACAGAGGTTGCCCTGGAGGTCCTCAAAAGTGGCGGCAACGCGATTGATGCCGCAGTAACGGCCGGGTTTGCCCTCGCGGTTACCCAACCCCGCTCCGGCAATATTGGCGGCGGCGGCTTCATGCTCATCGCCCCCGGAGATTCCAGCCCCGTCACCGCTATCGATTACCGCGAAACCGCTCCAGCGGCAGCAACTGAAACCATGTTCCAGGACGAAAATGGCGATGCCGTAACCGAACGCAGCCGTTTCACCCACCTGGCGGCTGGCGTGCCAGGCACGGTAGCCGGCCTCGCCCTGGCACTGGAGAAACACGGCACAATCGATCTGAAAACCGCGCTTGCGCCGGCCATCAAGCTGGCCCGCGAAGGATTCGTTGTACCCCCACGATTTACCGATGGCCTGGAAAGTGTCCGCGACCGCCTGCAACAATGGCCCGCCACCCGCGCCACCTTCTACAAGGAAGATGGCAGCACCTACCAACCGGGGGAACGCTTCCGCCAGCCGGAGCTTGCAGATACCCTGCAACGAATTGCCGACCACGGTACTGCAGGCTTCTATGAAGGCGAAACCGCCCGACTGATAGTTGAAGAGATGAGCCGAAATGGAGGGCTGATTACGGAAGCCGACTTGAAGAACTACCGCCCCGTAGAGCGCCAACCGGTCCGCGGCAGCTATCGGGGTTACGACATCTACTCTATGTCGCCCCCTTCCTCCGGCGGCACCCACATCATTCAGATACTGAATATCCTGGAGGGCTACCCGATGGGCGAGTACGGCCACAACTCCGCCCAGAGCATTCACCTGATGGCGGAAGCCATGAAGCTCGCCTACGCAGACCGGTCCGAGTATCTGGGAGACACCGATTTCGTCGACGTGCCCTTATCCGGACTTACCGACAAGCGTTATGCCACCGAACTCAGGGCCGACATTGATCCGGGGCAGGCCAGAGCATCGCTCGACATTCGTGCGGGCAACCCGGCCAGCTACGAAAGCAACGAGACAACCCACTTTTCCATCGTTGACCGCTGGGGCAATGCAGTGTCCAACACCTACACCATCAATTTCAGCTACGGCTCCGGAATTACCGTGACCGGCGCAGGCTTTCTCCTCAACAATGAAATGGATGATTTTAGCGCCAAACCCGGGGTACCCAACGCCTACGGACTGATTGGCGGCGAGGCCAACCGCATAGAACCAGGCAAGCGCATGCTGAGCTCCATGTCCCCGACAATTGTCAGGCGCGATGACCGGAACGTTTTGGTCACCGGCAGCCCCGGCGGCTCAAGGATCATAACCACGACATTGCAGGTACTGATGAATGTGATCGACCACGGCATGAACATCCAGTCGGCAGTATCAGCCCCGCGCATTCACCATCAGTGGCTACCGGATGAAATCCGCATTGAGAACGGCATCAGCCCGGATACCATCACTTTACTGCAGGACATGGGACACACGGTGGAAACCCGGAGTGCAATGGGCGCCATTCAGAGCATCCATATTGGCGACGATGGCATCTTGTATGGTGGTGCAGACCCAAGACGCAGCACCTCATCGGCCCAGGGCTATTAGGCGCCGCCAGTCAGTGTGAAACGGTTTGAGAGAACACGTTCATGACGACCACGCCCGCGATTATAAGCCCCATCCCAGCAATCGCGGGCAGGTCCAGACGCTGCCCAAAGAACACCCAGGCCAGAATCGTCACCATCACCACCCCCACCCCCGACCAGATCGCATAGGCAACCCCAACCGGAATAGTCCGCAGGGCCAGCGCAAGGCAATAAAAAGCCACACTGTATCCGGCCACAACCACAATGGAGGGCAGCAGGCGACTGAAGCCGTCACTTGACTTCAGCGCCGTCGTGGCAATCACTTCCGCAACAATGGCAATCACCAGATAAACCCAATACGTCATGTGCACTCACTTCCTTCAAGAAGCCGGGGATATTGGCTATCTCGGCGCAAAGGTGACAAACCCTCGCCGAACGAACCTCAAGCCGCTATGATAACTTCAACGGTCCGGCAGCGTGAGACTATCTCCGAATAAAAACAATCCCATAGGACCGGTTTGTGGGAAAACAAATAACAACACCCGACAATAAAGGAGCACCTCAATGAATGCGGTGACCACCCCAAGCACGTCGCTGGATTGCCTCGAATACTGGGCCAGCACGACACCCGATAAAATTTACCTCACCCAACCATTTCCCGATGGCAGCACCCAGGAGATCACCTGGAAGCAAGCCGCCGACGAGGTTGGCCGGATGTCCGCATACCTGAGGTCGCTGGCACTCCCTGAACGCAGCAACATCGCCATCCTCGGCAAGAACAGCGCCCACTGGATACTCGCCGATCTTGCGATCTGGGCCGCAGGCCACGTTTCCGTTCCGATGTACCCAACCCTGAATGGAGAAACCGCTGCCTACATTCTTGAGCATAGCGATGCCAAATTGCTGTTCCTTGGCAAGCTGGACGGTAAGGTCGATAGCTGGAACGACGTCAAGAACGTTATTCCCGACGACCTCCCCATTGTGTCACTGCCAATGTCACCGCGTGATGACACCCCCACTTGGGGCGACGTAATCGCATCCACGCAACCTCAGCCCCTGCATCACCCCAAACCGGATGACCTCGCAACCATCGTTTACACCTCCGGCAGTACCGGACGCCCCAAAGGCGTCATGCATAACTTTGGCGCTATCCTGTCCGTCGCCAGCGGATTGAAAGAACTGTTCCCGGTCAATAATGAAGACCGCATGCTGTCCTACCTGCCCCTCGCTCACGTCGCGGAACGTGCGGCGGTAGAAACGCTGTCGCTGTTCTTTGGTGTTCACCTGTTCTTTGCCAACTCCCTGGATACGTTCCAGGAAGATTTGCAGAGGGCACGCCCCACCCTGTTCTTCTCGGTGCCCCGGCTGTGGACCAAGTTCTACCTGGCCATCAATGAAAAGCTGCCACCGAAAAAGCAGAAGCTACTCTTCAACATTCCCCTGCTTAACCGCGTAGTAAAGAAGAAAGTGCTGACCCAGTTGGGTCTCAACCACTGTCGCGCCGCTCTGACAGGTGCAGCTCCGCTGCCTCCTGAAATCATCGCCTGGTACCGCAACCTGGGACTGGAACTGCTGGAAGTCTATGGCATGTCGGAAAACTTCGGCTACTCCCACGCCAACCGGCCAGGCGAGGCCAAGGTGGGCACGGTTGGCGTTCCCAACCCTGGCGTCGAGCAGCGCATTGGCGAAGGCGGCGAGGTTCAGGTTCGCAGCCCTGGCCAGATGATTGGTTACTTCAAGAACCCCGAGAAAACCAAGGAAGACCTGACCGACGACGGGTTCCTGAAAACCGGCGACATGGGCGAAGTGGATGCCAGCGGATACCTGCGCATCACGGGCCGGGTCAAGGACCTGTTCAAAACATCCAAGGGTAAATATGTGGTTCCGGTACCGATCGAGAACCGCTTTAACCACCCCAAGCTGGAGGTGGTCTGCATTGCTGGTGCCAATCAGCCCCAACCATTTGCCCTCGTGCTGCTGTCCGATGATGCCCGGGCAGAAATGCAATCCCCTGAAGCCAAAGCCGCCATGAACCAGGAGCTGGGCGACGTCCTCAAACAGGTCAACGCTCGCTGCGAACCCCATGAAACCCTGGCATTCGCAGTGGTCGTGAGGGAGCCGTGGACCATGGAAAACGGCATGCTGACCCCGACCATGAAGATCAAACGCAACGTAATCGAAAGCCACTACGCGGATCGCATGGATGGCTGGTACGCCGAACGTAAATCCGTTATCTGGGAGTAACCCCTTTACACCGGATCCGGCGACCGCCGGATCCGGCTTTCACCGCCCTCTCCAACCGAGTCAGTCACTCCACCGTTCCGGCGCATAGCTGAAAACGGGCAAGGAACATTGCCAGCGAATCGCCACCAGTCGCAGCAACAAACCAACACTGAACGACGCCAGCATATTTATGTCGTGATTGACGCCCCGCTCGTCGAGCCCAAGGTATAGCAGCGCAACGATCAGTGACACACTGGCATAGAGCTCATGCCGCAAAACCTGCGGCGTACGGTTGCACATGATATCTCGCAGAATTCCGCCAAAGATTCCCGTAGTAATACCAGCCATTACCACCACGACCGTGGGGTACCCCAGTTGCAGCGCTACGTTACAGCCAATAATGGTGAAGGCAACAAGCCCCATCGCATCCAGAACCAGAAATAACTGATGCAGGTGCTTCATGAAGCGGGCAATCAGCATGGTGATCAAACCTGCTGAAATGGTGAGATAGATGTACGAAGGATGCTGGGTCCAGGAAACCGGATAGTTTCCAAGCAAAATATCGCGAACCGTGCCGCCCCCCAGGGCCGTCAGGAACGCAATCAGGGCTACCCCGAACAGATCCATGTTACGACGACCGGCCGCGAGCGCGCCGGACATGGCTTCGGTGGTAATGGCTATCACATAGACATAGGTCAGCACACAGTACTCCTGTGAAGGTTGTGCCTCTCCCTCTGTCCTGTGTACCTGAGAGTTTACGTGGCCTGTCGCCACTTGCCCCTTCGGTGGGTCACTCGGAGTGACCGCTCTCCAGCCGGCTTTTCGAGAATGTCGCAGTACCTGTGCCTGAGCGATTATGGGAGTTTGCGCCTTCGGCGGAGGCCTGACATTGGCCCCTCTCTCCTGCGAGGGCGCCATTATACCGCCCCTCAACGACATAGCCACCCCAATATTCCCCCCTACCGTTGCACGCGGTGTAAACGTAAGTTTACATTCTTATTGCCATCTCAAGACGTTGGTATCAATTACAACCTGAGGAAATGTTGATACAATTACTACATTCTCCCAAAGAGGCATCCTAGCCAGGGTAACAAGGAGAAAGACCATGACCATTCGTGTAGCCATTAATGGGTTTGGGCGAATTGGTCGCAACGTTTTGCGAGCGCTGTACGAAAGCGACTACCGCGACCAAATCCGAGTGATTGCCATCAATGACCTTGGAAGTGCCGAAAGCAATGCCCACTTGCTGAAGCACGACAGTGTCCACGGCAAGTTTCCCGGCATTATCAGCCACAACGCCGAGGCCCTGACGGTCAACGGTGACCACATTGCCGTCACCGCCATCAAGGATCCCGCGGACCTGCCTTGGCGCAGCTACCATATCGACGTCGTCCTGGAATGCACAGGGGCATTCACCGACCATAAACAAGCCAGCAGGCATCTGGCCGCAGGCGCCAAGAAAGTACTGATTTCCGCGCCGTCCAAGGACCCGGATGCCATGGTGGTTTATGGCATTAACCATGACATCCTGCGCCCTGAACACCAGATCATTTCCTGCGCATCCTGCACCACCAATTGCCTGGCACCGGTTGCCAAACCCCTCCATGATGCCATGGGCATCGAGAGCGGCCTGATGACAACCATCCACGCCTACACGCACGACCAACCCGTCACCGATGCCTGGGGCGGAGACCTCTATCGGTCAAGAGCTGCCACCCAGTCGATGATCCCAACCCGAACCGGGGCAGCCAGTGCGATTGGCAAGATCATTCCCGAGCTGGAGGGGCGACTCGATGGCCTGGCCGTCCGGGTTCCCACCATCAACGTCTCCCTGGTGGACTTCAGTTTCCTTGCCCAACGCGACACCACCGCCGAGGAAGTCAATGCCGTGATGGAAGCCGCGGCCCAACACAACTCAATACTGGCCTGCAGCAGCGAACCGCTGGTCAGCATTGATTTTAACCACAACCCACTCTCCAGCATTTTCGACACCAACCACACCCGCGTGATCGGTCGTCACGTCAAAGTCATGGCCTGGTACGACAATGAATGGGGGTTCTCAAACCGATTATTGGACAACACGCTAGCCGCCATGCAGGCTCGCCATCATTAACCCGATTATTTTCAGAGAAAAGGACAAGCACCTATGCTGAGGCGCACCAAAATTGTCGCCACACTCGGACCCTCAACCGATTCCCCCGAGTCACTCACCGCCATCCTCAAGGCCGGCGTCAACGTCACCCGCCTTAATTTTTCCCACGGCAGCGCACAAGACCACATCGAGCGCGCACGTCTGGTGCGGGAAGCCTCTACGGCCCTTGGCCTGAACACGGCCATTTTGGCGGACCTCCAGGGCCCGAAACTTCGGGTGGCACGCTTTCGTGACAACAAAGTCACGCTCAAGGCCGGGCAATCGTTTGTTCTGGATGCCACCAAAGACAAAGAAGACGGCGATGAACATGGCGTCGGAATCGACTACGAGCAGCTTATTCAGGACGTAACACCAGGAGACATTCTGGTGCTCGACGATGGGCGCATCGAGATGCGGGTAGACTCGGTTGATGATCACAGCATCACCTCGACGGTCCTGATTGGTGGTCCCCTGTCCAACAACAAGGGGCTCAACAAACGAGGTGGCGGCCTGTCCGCCGATGCCCTGACTGAAAAGGACAAGGCGGACATCAAGACCGCAGCGGCCCTCGAAGCCGACTATGTTGCAGTCTCATTCGTGCGAACAGCCGACGACCTCCATACCGCTCGCGAACTCCTACGTGCGGCCGGTTCAGAGGCCGGCCTGGTCGCAAAAATTGAGCGGGCGGAACTTGCCCACGATGAAGCGGTACTGGACGAGGTAATCCGCGCATCCGACGCTGTCATGGTGGCTCGGGGAGACCTCGCCGTAGAAATTGGCGATGCGGAGCTGGTGGGCGTGCAAAAGCACATCATCGCCCGCGCTCGCAGCCTCAACAGGGTGGTCATCACTGCCACGCAGATGATGGAATCCATGATAGAAAGCCCCATGCCCACCCGGGCTGAAGTGTCCGACGTGGCCAATGCCGTGCTCGACCACACCGATGCGGTCATGCTGTCCGCAGAAACGGCGGTTGGGGACTACCCCGTTGAAGCGGTCGAAGCGATGGTGCGAATCTGCCTCGGCGCCGAGAAACACCCATCCATGCGCCAGTCAAAACACCGCATCAACGAAACCATGGAACGGGTGGATGAAGCCATTGCCTTGTCAGCCATGTATGCGGCCAACCACCTCGAGGGCATCAAGGCGCTGATCTGCCTGACCGAAACCGGCGCTACCCCGTTGCTGATGTCACGTATTAAATCCGGCCTGCCGATCTTCGCGTTCTCGCGCCACGGCGCAACCCAGCGGAGAGTCGCATTGTACCGGGGCGTCCAGACCGTGCCGTTTGACTCGGTTGAGATTCCCAATGATGAAATCAACGCCCGCGCCGTTGCCGAACTTCAGCAGCGCGGTATCGTCAATCAGGGGGATCTGGTGATCATTACCAAAGGGGATTACGCCAACGCACAAGGTGGCACCAACACCCTTAAGATAGCCCAGGTTGGCGAGGCAATCCGTTAGCGATCGCCGCCAGGCCCGCCCAGTGCGGGCCTGGCGCTCTTGGTGATATCAACAGCAATCAGCGCCCCAGTTCAGCAAGGCTGTCCCTGGCGACCCCTGAAATCAACGGCCAGTCACGTTGCCTGACCGCCTCTCTGGGCGTCAGCCAGCTCCCCCCTACCGCCAGCACGTTATCCAGGTCCAGGTACTGTCGAGCGGTTTCCCGGCGAATCCCCCCCGTCGGGCAGAACTGAACATCCGGGAAAGGCCCCGCAAGCGCCTTCAAGGCAGGAATCCCTCCCGCTACTTCAGCCGGAAAGAACTTAAAATCACGGTACCCCATGGCATAGCCCAGCATCAGCTCAGACGCTGTCGCAATCCCGGGAACCAATGGGACGTCAGAGCCCAATCCATGCTGGAGGATTGCCTCCGTTACCCCCGGCGTCACCACAAACTGAGCCCCCGCCTGCTCCACCGCACGGTATTGCTGAACGTTTGTGACCGTGCCAGCACCAACCCAGACTTCCGGCAAGGTCTCTCGCAACTGGGCAATAGCCCCCAGCCCGTGCTCCGTACGCAACGTGATCTCTAGTATCCGAATACCACCAGCCACCAAGGCCTTGCACAACGGAAAAGCATCATCCGGATTCTCAATGGTAATTACCGGAATCAACGGACTTGCGCTCATCAAGTCATGGATACGGCTACGATAGACATCAGACAACTGGGACATAGATATCTCCGGCTAAAGGTCAGGCACTCCAGAACACAACGACACCCAGGCTCAAAAACAGGCGAATGGGCATCTCCGCAACATCATCCAGGCGCTCACTCGCCTGCTTAAGGGCCTCAAGCTTGTCCATACCCTTCAGGTGCAGGGCCTTGTACTGCGCTCCGCCAAGCGCTCGCAACGTCAGTGACACCCGCGGGTGAGACTGTGAGGGCGGCGTCAACGCTAACACCCTGGCAGGCTTGCTGGCATCCAGCGCGGCATATAACTCTGGAGCATCGGGAAAGAGCGATGCCGTATGGCCATCCACTCCCATCCCCAAAACCAGCGCCGTCAGCGGCCATTCAATCAGGTCCAGGGCCTTTTCCGCCTGCCGGCAACCATCAGCCACAGACACATTATCCTGCCAGATCGGAACATACCTGGCTGCCGACGCCGGCCCGCGCAGCAGGTACTGCTTGACTAGGCGTGCGTTGCTCGCCGGGTCATCCTCATTGACACAACGCTCATCCACCAACACCACATCGACACGAGACCAGTCGATGGGCTTGCAACTAAGTAACTCCAGAAAGGCAATAGGCGTTTTTCCGCCAGAGACCGCAAGACTGGCCCTACCTGGCCGTTGCAGACGATCATCCAACACCCCCGCCACCTTCTCCGCCAGCATACTGGCGACAGAGTGGCCATCGTCGCCGATGACCATATCTACATTATTGGGTAACTCGAAGTCAGGCGTCTTCATACCAACTCCTGCCATCCCGAGTGATCATCGCAATTGAAGCAACCGGGCCCCAGGTCCCTGAAGCATAGCGCTTGGGATAGGGGTCATGATCACTCCAGGTCGTGATCAGCCGGTCAACCCAACGCCAGGCATGTTCCACTTCGTCCCGGCGAACGAAAAGGTACTGACTGCCCTTCATGACCTCCCACAACAGCCGCTCATAAGCATCGGGGGTTCGGTCAGCCCCGAAGGCTTCGGAAAACGTGAGTTCAAGTGGCCCCCGCCGAAGGCGCATCCCTTTGTCCAACCCCTGGTCCTTGGTCAAAATCTGCAACGTCATTCCTTCATCGGGTTGCAAACGAATGATCAGCTTGTTGTTGGCCAAGTGCTTCTGATCCGGATCAAAAATGTAATGTGGAGCAGGCTTGAAATGGATAATGATCTGCGAAAGCTTTTCAGGTAACCGCTTGCCGGTACGGATATAGAATGGCACGCCCGCCCAACGCCAGTTTTCAATCTCGACCTTGAGGGCAACAAAGGTCTCTGTGGTGCTATTGCGATCAGCCCCCTCCTCGTCCAGATACCCCGGAACGGACTGGCCCAGACTGCTGCCCGCAGCGTACTGACCTCGCACCAAATGGGTTTCCATTAAGTCCGGCGTGATCGGTTTCAGTGCCTTCAGCACTTTGACCTTCTCATCTCGGATGCTATCTGCAGACAGGTCTGCCGGTGGGTCCATGGCAATCAGGCACAGCAACTGCAACAGGTGATTCTGAATCATGTCGCGAATCTGGCCCGCCTTGTCGAAATACCCCCAACGCCCCTCAATACCAACGCTTTCAGCCACAGTGATTTCCACATGGGATATGTGGTTCTGATCCCATTGGGAGGCAAAAAAGTTGTTGGCAAATCGCAGTGCAATGAGGTTCTGAACAGTTTCCTTTCCGAGGTAGTGATCAATTCGAAAAATCTGGTCTTCCCGGTACACGTCCGCCAACTGATCATTGATAATCCTTGACGTTTCCAGGTCATGACCAATGGGTTTCTCTACAACCACCCGGGTTTTTCGTGTGCAGCAGGCGGAATCCCGCAGGTTTCGGGCGATAACCCCATAGAGCGACGGCGGCGTCGCCATATAGACAATCAAAGCATTGGAGCTGCCGTCCCGCCAGCCATTTAACCCCTCGTAGTGAGATGGCTCCGAAAAATCGATACGCTGGTATTCCACCCGACCGACCAGTCGCGCCAAGGCCTCGCTATCGAGCTCAGCGTCCGCTATACGGTCCTGCAGATGCGTTGCCAGCAGGCTGCGCGCCTCTTCCGTATCAATATTCTTGCGCGCAAGCGCCAAAACCCGACTTTCCCTTGCCAGCAATCCTGAACGTTCTAGCTGATATAACGCCGGAAACAACTTTCGCCGCGCCAGGTCGCCCAATGCACCAAAAATCATCAAATCACTGCGGGTATCGAACTCGTTGTCCACAGAAGCTCCCACCTGCCCTCGCAGCAAGACGCTGAAACAAGAAAGCAGACCGTCAATGTAGTAATTTTATCTAAATAATGGCACTGTCACTCTCAAGATGCCAATGCAAAAACCTTGCCGTGACATCTTTACTACCGCAACAGTAACCAAGACAGTCTATAATTCGCCCCACTGTCGATTTGGACAACTCAGGAGCAAAACGGTATGGCCGTGACCCACTCACGCCGCGATGACAATTTGCTGGAAGAAATCCAGGCGCGACTGGACAGCCTGAACAAATCCGAACGCAAGGTCGCCGAAGCCATTCTTCGCGACCCCTCCGCCGCCACCCGTTATAGCATTGCCGCCCTGGCCCGAACCGCCGACGTGAGCGAGCCAACGGTCAACCGGTTCTGCCGCGGATTTTCCGCATCCGGGTTTCCAGACTTCAAGATCAGGTTGGCACAGAGCATCGCCACCGGCACGCCCTACATCGGCCAGAATATTGAGCCAGATGACTCCGTAGCGGAATTTGCTGACAAGATCATGCTGACCACCATGGCAACCATCGATAAAGCCCGCCAGGGGCTGTCTCCGAAGGATCTTGCCACCGCCATCGATTTCCTCATCCAGGCCAAACAGATCAACTTTTTTGGCATGGGCGGCTCGGCTCCGGTCGCCCTGGATGCCCAGCACAAGTTCTTCCGCTTTAACATACCGGTGATGTGTTACGACGATGCACTGATGCAACGAATGGTCTCTGCCGGCAGCAGTACCGGCGATGTCATCGTGATCATCTCGTACACCGGACGCACCAAAGAAAGCATCGAGATTGCTCAGGACGCCCGCGCCAACGGTGCCACGGTCATCGCAATCACCACACCCGGCTCCCCCCTCGCTGAGGTCTGCACGGTGGTTCTTGGGGTCAGTGCCGATGAGGACACCGAAGTTTATATGCCCATGGCATCAAGAATCGTCCATCTCACCATCATCGACATTCTGGCGACCGGAGTAACGTTGAAACGCGGAGAAGACTTCCGCGACCACCTGAAGAAAATCAAGGACAGCCTGAAACCAACACGGTTACCACCCCAGGCATCCTGAGCGGTCACCAACAGACCAAAAAAAAGCCCGGAGCCAATTAGCTCCGGGCTTTTTTTGCATCAGCTGTGCGCTGCGGCACTGGCGCACCGATTACGGGCGCTCAACCTCTGCAACGTCTCGCAGATACTGCTGATAGGCAGCGTATTCCTGCTGGCCCTGCAGTGAAGCCATGAACCGGCTGAGCTGGATCAGCTCTGCGGTATCAATGTCCTCAACGTTACCACTCACCGTGTCCAGCGCGATAATCACAACGCCATCAGCGATATCGGCACGTCCGTAGACCGGTTGACCGGATTCAGGACGGGGCAGCGCAAACACTTTGCTAATAACCGCTGGCGCAGCCGACACATCGTTACGGCCCTGATCGGCGTGGCTTTCCCAGCTGCCAGAAACGCTGTCCAGCTCTGCCAGAGTGCTGCCTGACTCAAGCGCCTCAATGACTTCGTCGGCACGGACCGCTAACAACTCACGAGTCTTCTGTTGGAGCAGTGCAGCATGAATCTCAGCCGCAACCTCTTCCAGAGGCAGTTGCGCCGCAGGGACGTGGGCTTTAACCCGTGCGACGACGGACACATTGTCGCCCACATCGATCAGCTCGGTATTGTAGCCTTCTTCGAGAACGTCTTCGGAATAGAGCTGACGAACCAGTCCGGCATGGTCGAACGGCGGCATACCGCCTTCACGGGTTACACCGTCCTTCTCACGAACTTCCAGACCCAACTCTTGCGCCGGGCCAGCCAGGTTGTCCGCAGAGTACGCGGAATCTGCCAGCTCGCTACGCGCCTTGGAGTAGGCTTCACCAGCTTGTTCAAGAGCCAGCTCAGAGCGGATAAGCTCTTCCATTTCAGCCAAGCTGGGAACGTCCGATTTCCGGACATCCAGCAACTTGATGAAGTGTGTACCGAAGCTACTGCGAACGGGCCCCGACACTTCATCTACTGACAAAGCAAACATCGCCTCTTCATAGGCTTCATCAAACATGCCACGGCCAACAAATCCAACATCGCCGCCCATCTGGGCAGAGGCAATATCCGCCGAGTAGGTCTTCGCCAACTCGGCAAAGTCTTCGCCGTCAGCAAGCTTCTGCTGAACCTCAGCAATGGTTTGTTCGGCATCGTCACCGTCTTCAATGAGGATATGAGCCGTGTGACGCTCCTCGTTAGCCATTTCTGCGGCACGCTCTTCATAGCGCTGATTAACGGCTTCAGCAGACACACTCTCAGGATCCGCCACGGCAGCCATCGACAGTGTAATGTATTCCGCAGTTACGGTTTCCGGGCGGGTAAACAGGGCCTGGTTGGCCTCATAATATTCCGCAACGTCTTCATCGGTTACCTGGACCTGAGCAGACACTTCGTCAACAGACATGGTCAGCGTACGGAAATCCCGGGTCTGTCCCTGCAACGCCATGAGCTGTTCAGCGCCAGACTTGGCAACGAAACCGCTTTGGCTGATGCCAGTGCGGATCTGGTTGACCACCACCTGCTTGCGCAGGGCGTCGCGGAACTCGCCCACCCCCATGCCAAAACTGTTACGAACCACCGCCACAAACTGGTCGCGGTTAAACTGTCCGTTCACCTGGAACTGGGGCATTTGGGTAATCAGGCGGTCGATGTCGGCATCGGACAATTCGAGCCCCTGAGTAGCGGCATCCTGAGTCAGCACCCGCTCCTGGATCAGGCCATCGAGAACTTCCCGGCGAATTTGGTTCTCGTCCAGCAACGAGGGGTCTGGTACGTCCATCTGCCCCAACCTGCGCTGGCTTTCCATCTGAACAACGCGCAGAAACTCGCGTTCGGTGATGTCCTCACCGTTGACCGTCGCCACCTCCGGCTCACCGGAGAAGCCGCCAACAATGGCGTCCATACCCCAGATGGACAATGAAATAATCAATACAACGATGATGACCTTGGCAATGGTGCCCTGGGCGTTATCCCGAATATCTTGAAGCATGTTCCTCCCGGATCGCCAACCGATTGATACCCCCCTCAACATTTGCAGGGTTCTTTAACCAGCAGCGTCAGGCCTCTAATAGTTCAATGTGTTCTGGAACGTAAAAAGGCGCACCCGGATAGGAATGCGCCTCAGGTTCTTTTGAAGCAGTGTCAGGGGATTCCCAAACAGCTTCAGCGGCACCCCAGCGGTATAACGCTGAGTGAAAGACCGTTACTTAACGGCGTCTTTCAGGGCCTTACCAGCTTTGAAGCCCGGTACCTTGGACGCTGGGATCTTGATCTCGGCGCCAGTTTGCGGGTTACGACCAGTGCGTGCTGCACGCTCCTTCACAGAGAAGGTACCGAAACCGATCAGAGTCACCTGATCGCCTTTTTTCAGGGCATCTGTTACAGCGCCAGTCATTGCATCCAGCGCGCGACCTGCGCTTGCTTTGGAAATATCAGCGGACTCTGCAATTGCATCGATAAGTTCGGACTTGTTCACACTAAACCCCTTCGATTTCAGGTTGAAGATGTTATAGATAGGTTTGTTTTTTTAGGACGTTCCCGACTATCGCATAGGCAGTCAGAGAATTCCATTCTTCACTATTTTTATTCCATTCGGTTACAAACCGCATTTCGGAATAGGCATTAACTGCGCGGGAGCCCTTGGTATTGGCTGCTTCACGGCGAAACAGTTATACCAACGGGCTCTCGCGCATGTCAACAACGCAGCGCGGGTTTAATGGGTATTTATGCGCTCCGAGGTGTCACTGTCATCATCCCGGGGTTTGCTTGCCGCCCCTTCAGCAGACACCGATTCCGCCAGAGGCTCCGGCGCGTAAGCCAGAGCAATATCCAGCACTTCGTCAATCCACTTCACTGGCTTAATCTCAAGAGAACTCTTGATATTCTCAGGTATCTCCTTGAGATCACGCACATTTTCATCAGGGATGATCACGGTCTTGATGCCACCCCGGTGGGCCGCAAGCAGCTTTTCCTTGAGCCCGCCAATGGCCAGAACACGCCCCCTCAGAGTGATCTCACCTGTCATTGCGACATCCGCACGCACCGGAATCTGGGTCAGCGCGGAAACCAGCGCCGTGCACATACCAATGCCGGCGCTGGGGCCGTCTTTCGGGGTTGCCCCTTCCGGAACATGCACGTGCAGATCATGCTTCTCATGGAAATCATCGCTGAATCCAAGCCCGGTGGCACGGCTTCTGACCACCGTCAATGCCGCCTGGATGGACTCCTGCATGACATCACCCAGGGATCCGGTCTTGACCACGCGCCCCTTACCCTTGGTCAGGGCACACTCAATGGTCAGCAGCTCACCGCCAACCTGAGTCCACGCCAGACCGGTGACCTGCCCGATCTGATTCTTCTCTTCGGCCAGGCCATATTTGAACTTCTGAACGCCGGAATAGTCTTCCAGCATGTCCGGGGTCAGGGTCAGCGATTGCTTCTTGCCGCTTTCAACATGCTCCCGAACCACCTTACGGCAGATCTTAGCGATTTCACGTTCCAGGCCTCGTACGCCCGCCTCACGGGTGTAGTAACGAATCAGGTCCCGAAGCGTTTCCTCCGGCAGCTCCAATTCTTTCTCACCCAGCCCGTTGGCCTTGATCTGCTTCGGCAACAGGTAACGAAGCGCAATGTTCACCTTCTCATCCTCGGTGTAACCCGGGATACGGATGATTTCCATCCGATCCAGCAAGGCCGGCGGGATGTCCATCGAGTTAGAGGTACATACGAACATTACATCCGACAGGTCGTAATCGACCTCAAGGTAATGATCGTTAAAGGTATGGTTCTGTTCGGGGTCCAGCACCTCCAGCAACGCAGAAGCCGGATCACCACGGTGGTCCATCCCCATCTTGTCGATTTCATCGAACAGGAACAGCGGGTTCTTTACACCCACCTTGGCCAGTTTCTGCAGCAGCTTTCCTGGCAACGCACCGATGTAGGTCTTGCGGTGACCACGAATCTCCGCCTCATCGCGCACGCCACCCAGCGCCATCCGGGTGTACTTGCGGTTGGTTGCCCGGGCAATAGACTGTCCCAGCGACGTTTTACCGACGCCTGGAGGCCCAACCAGGCACAACACCGGCCCTTTCACCTTTTTCACCCGGCTCTGGACAGCAAGGTATTCCAGAATCCGCTTTTTGACCTCTTCCAGACCATAGTGGTCCTGATCCAGGATTTCCTTGGCCTTCTCCAGATCGTGACGTACCCGGCTGCGCTTTTTCCAGGGTACCGCCAACATCCAGTCGATGTAGCCACGAACAACCGTGGCCTCCGCCGACATCGGAGACATCATCTTGAGCTTGTTCAGCTCAGACTCGGTTTTCTTGCGAGCCTCTTCCGGCAAGCCCGCTTCCTCAAGCTTCTGCTCCAGCTCGTCGAAGTCGCTGGCACCCTCGCCCAGCTGCCCCATTTCCTTCTGGATCGCCTTCATCTGCTCATTGAGGTAATACTCTCGCTGGCTGCGCTCCATTTGCTTTTTGACGCGGCCGCGAATGCGCTTCTCGACTTCAATGAGGTCGATTTCGCCATCCAGCTTACCCAGCAGCAGATCAACACGCTGACCAACGTCCAGCGCCTCCAGAAGCTCCTGCTTTTCGGGAATGCGCAGCTCCAGGTGAGCCGCCATGGTGTCCACCAGACGCTCAATCTCAGTGATGCCGGTCAGTGCATTGGACACTTCCGACGGCACTTTCTTGGACAGCTTGACGTACTTCTCAAACTCGTCCATCAGAGTCTTCAGCAGAACGCCACCTTCACGCTCAGGCAGCGTGTCGTCTTCCATCAGAAGCGCCTGACCGGTCAGGTACTCACCTTCCTCGACCGCCTGGATTCTTGCCCTGGTATTACCTTCTACCAGCACCTTGACGGTGCCGTCTGGCAACCTCAGCAACTGCAGGACAGTCGCCAGGGTTCCCATATCAAAGACATCTTCAGGACCCGGCTCATCGGTCCCTGCATCACGCTGGGCGACCAGAAGGATTTCCTTGCTCCCCTCCATTGCGGCTTCCAGGGCCTGAATTGACTTATCTCGCCCCACAAACAGCGGAACCACCATGTGCGGGAATACCACAACGTCCCGCAGCGGGAGCATCGGGTATGTTTGCACGGAATCTTCGGGAATCAGGGTCATACGAAATCCTCTGACTTTGTTTCTTTCAGCTTACCATCGTTCATTGGGGCACTTGTGAAAATTGCAATGTATTTGCAATCAGATTTGTAAGTGTAAGTTGTGGAAATCAAGGCGCGTCTCGACGGCAGAAGCATCGAAACAAGGATCGGAAAACAAAAAATAAAAAAGGGCGTTGCCGCCCTTTTTTATTACTTCGGTACTGCAGATATGGATCAATCGTCCGCTGAGGCCGCTTTGGCGTGATCGGTGCTCGCGTAGATCTTGAATGGCTCTGAATCACCATCAATCACACTTTCATCAATCACCACCTTGGACACGTCATTCTCAGAGGGAATCTGATACATGGTGTCCAGGAGCGTAGCCTCCATGATGGAACGCAAACCACGCGCACCGGTCTTCCGCTCCATGGCCTTGCGGGCTACCGCTCGCAGTGCGTCTTCACGGAAGTCCAGCTCGACGCCTTCCATCTCAAACAGCTTCTGATACTGCTTGGTGAGGGCGTTCTTGGGCTCCATCAGGATTTGCACCAAGGCCTCCTCATCCAGTTCCGTCAGCGTGGCGACAACAGGCAGACGCCCAACAAACTCTGGAATCAGTCCGTACTTGACCAGATCCTCGGTCTCGACGCCCTTGATGATGTCACCAGTGCTCTTGCTGTCGTCCTGGCTGACCACAGCAGCGGAGAAGCCAATACTGCTACGCTCGGAACGATCCTGGATAACCTTGTCGAGGCCCGCGAAGGCACCGCCGCAGATAAACAGGATATTGCTGGTATCAACCTGCAGGAATTCCTGCTGGGGATGCTTTCGGCCGCCCTGAGGGGGCACCGAAGCAACCGTACCTTCGATCAGCTTGAGCAGTGCCTGCTGAACACCCTCACCCGAAACATCACGGGTGATGGACGGGTTATCAGACTTACGGGAAATCTTGTCGATCTCATCGATGTACACAATGCCACGCTGGGCCTTGTCGACGTCATAATCGCACTTCTGAAGCAGCTTCTGGATGATGTTTTCTACATCCTCACCGACATAACCGGCCTCGGTCAGAGTCGTAGCATCGGCGATCGTAAACGGAACATTCAGCATGCGCGCCAGCGTTTCCGCCAACAGGGTCTTACCACTTCCGGTCGGACCAATCAGCAGGATGTTGCTCTTGCCGAGTTCGACATCGGACTTGCCTTCACCATAACGCAGACGCTTATAGTGGTTGTAAACTGCGACCGCCAGAACAATCTTGGCCCGATCCTGCCCAATCACGTACTCATTCAGGGTACGACGAATTTCTTCAGGCGTAGGCAAACGATCACTGGCTTCTTCCTGCGAACTTTCCTGAATTTCTTCACGGATTATGTCGTTACACAGGTCGACACACTCGTCGCAGATGAACACCGAGGGCCCCGCAATGAGTTTGCGAACTTCATGCTGGCTCTTGCCGCAAAACGAGCAGTACAGCAACTTGCCGTTATCGTCGCCTCTGCCGTTTCTATCATCTGCCATTGAATTACCTCTGTTCAGGGTTTGCCAGCGCGAGAACTGCCACCGCGCCGGCCGATTTTAGTGCAAATTTGTCCCAGTATTATGTATTCGGGGCGCGCTTATCAAGTATTGTGTCGATCAGGCCATATTCCTTTGCCTGCGCCGGATCCATGAAATTGTCACGTTCCGTGTCTTTTTCAATGGTCTCCAGGTCCTGACCGGTGTGCTGGGACAAAATACGGTTCAGAGTACTGCGGATTTTCAGGATCTCACGGGTGTGGATTTCGATGTCCGTGGCCTGCCCCTGATAGCCCCCCAGCGGCTGGTGAATCATGACCCGGGAATTCGGCAGACAAGCGCGCTTGCCAGGAGCCCCACCAGCCAGAAGGAATGCACCCATACTGGCCGCCTGACCTACACAAAGAGTGGAGACATCCGGCTTGATGAACTGCATGGTGTCGTAGATGGACATACCTGCCGTTACCGAACCACCCGGGCTGTTGATATAAAGATGAATGTCCTTGTCCGGGTTCTCGGATTCGAGGAACAGGAGCTGGGCCACAATCAGGTTGGCCATGTGGTCCTCGACCTGCCCCACCATGAAGATCACCCGCTCCTTGAGCAGACGGGAATAGATATCGAAAGAACGCTCGCCACGAGCAGTCTGCTCAATAACAATTGGCACCAGGCCAGAATTGGTAATGATTGCGGAACCATCATACGGTTTTTGCATCATGATACGCCTGAACTCCTTCTGGACGTTGCGTGACCTTTCCGGTCACCGGGGTTGGACCTGCTTACGTTTTATACTGATTTTTATCATTGCCAAGGCAATACTTTGCCACCCTGAGCCCCAGATGAAAACAGCCGGATAAACCGGCTGCTTCATTTGGCAGTTTTCTGGCCCTTTTTCAGGGCCAAATCCTATCAGCGCTGAGGCTGACCGGCTTTCACCGCCTCTTCATACTTCATTTTCTTTTCCTTGACCTTGGCCTGAGCCAGAACCAGGTCAACAACCGCATCTTCAACAACCACAGCTTCGATCTGAGACTTCTGCTCAGGGCTGCTGAAGTGCTCGATCACTTCTTCCGGCTGCTCGTAGGTGGAAGCGATCTCCTGGATCTTCTCCTCTACCTTGGCATCATCCGCTTTCAGGTCGTTCTTCTTGATCAGCTCTTGGAACAGCAGGCCAGTCTTAACGCGACGGGCGGCTTGATCCTGGAAAATTTCCTTCGGCAGCTGCTGGAAGTCAACCTGGCCACCAAAGCGCTGAACCGCTTCCTGACGCAGGCGGTCGATTTCCTGATCAATCAGGGCCTGGGGCACTTCCAGCTCAGTCACTTCCAGAAGGCCATCAACAACGTCGTTCTTGACCTTGTTGTTAACCGCCTGCTTCAGCTCACGCTCCATGTTCTTCTGAACTTCAGCGCGGAAAGCTTCTTCACTGTCAGCCTCAATGCCAAACTTCTTGAAGAATTCTTCGTCCAGCTCAGGCAGCTGCGGCTCCTGAACTTCGTGGATCTTGATTTCAAACTTGGCAGGCTTACCGGCCAGCTCTTCGTTGTGGTAGTCCTCAGGGAAGGTCACTTCGATTTCCAGCTCTTCGCCTGCCTTACCGCCAACAATGCCTTTCTCGAAGCCAGGAATCATCTGGCCGGAACCCAGAGTCAGGCGATGACCTTCAGCCGCACCACCTTCAAACTCCTCACCGTCGACAGAGCCTTTGAAGTCGATGGTCACAGTGTCCTTGTTCTTGGACTTGCGCTTGACGGACTTCATGGTGGCCTGCTGACGACGCAGGTTGTCAATCATGGTGTCTACGTCTTTGTCGGCAATTTCAGACACTGGCTTTTCAATGTTGATCTTGCTCAGGTCACCCAGTTCGATTTCAGGCAGCACTTCGAAGATAGCCACGAACTCAAGGTCTTTGCCCTCTTCCATGGTCTTCGGCTCAAAGCGCGGCCAGCCAGCCGGCACGATTTCCTGCTCTTCCAGGGCTTTCATGTAGTTGTCACGCATGACTTCGCCTACGATTTCCTGGCGAACGCTCGCTCCGAAACGACGCTTGACAACGCTCAGGGGCACTTTGCCCGGACGGAAGCCGTTCAGACGAACGGTACGCGCAGTCTCCTGAAGGCGTTTTTGAACCGCCGCGTCAATTTCCTGGGCGGGCACACCGATTGTCATGCGACGTTCGATGTTAGATGTCGTTTCAACAGACACTTGCATGGAAGTTCCTCGAATTACCGGTCAGTAGTGTATGAATGGTTCATCTTGACGCCTCAGGGTCACCCCTGAAAAAGCGCAAAAATTAAAAGCGGTAGTCTACCACGGAATTATCCGGAGAGAGAATCACCAAACCCGATAGATTCAGTCAGGCAGCGCGCTACCACGGAATTGGCCAAGGCGATCGAAACAAAAATAAGAGAGGGACAACAAAGAGAACAAGGAGAATAGAAATGGTGCGAAAGGAGAGACTCGAACTCTCACGGGTTGCCCCACTGGAACCTAAATCCAGCGCGTCTACCAGTTCCGCCACTTTCGCACATCGGGCACAGGACCAGATAACCTAGAAGATCATCTTAAAGTTCTGCAAACGCGGAAATCAACTCGGAAAGAAAAGTGGGGTGGACGAAGGGGTTCGAACCCTCGACCGCAGGAGTCACAATCCTGAGCTCTACCAACTGAGCTACGTCCACCACATCAGGTATCGCATTTATCGTACGACACTGCATCTTAACAACTTTGCTGGTTTGGCGAGTCCGGCACTAATCTGCGTTGAGAATGGCGCGCCCGGCAGGACTCGAACCTGCGACCATCCGCTTAGAAGGCGGATGCTCTATCCAGCTGAGCTACGGGCGCTTGACCGTTCGCCCACCTGAATATCCAGAAAAATGGTCGGGGTAGAGAGATTCGAACTCCCGACATCCTGCTCCCAAAGCAGGCGCGCTACCAGACTGCGCTATACCCCGTTTGAACTGAACAACAAGTGCCTCAGCAAAGTTGGCGCGCATATTACCCGCGAGAATCCGACTCGTCAACAAAGAATTCGGATTTTCCTGAAATTGGCGCAACTAAAGCGTAACCACCCACTGCCTTTTCACTCATTCTACCACCGGCCCGGGTTCGACTGAACATCTCGCAGCCCATCAACGGATTGGAGTCTGGGCCGAAGCATGAGACAATGCGCGCCTTTGAGATGCAGGATCGAAAAGACACCAAAATGACCGCAGAACTGATCAACGGAAAAGATATTGCTGCCCGCGTACGCCAACAAGTGGCCGCAGGCGTTCAAGCCCGTCGTGAGCAAGGCCTGAGAGCGCCAGGACTGGCCGTTGTGCTGGTCGGCAACGATCCGGCTTCCCAGGTATATGTAGGCAGCAAACGCAAAGCCTGCGAAGAGGCAGGCATTCTGTCGCTGTCCTACGACCTGCCAGCAGACACTTCCCAGGAGGCCCTGGAGGCGCTGGTCGACGAGCTGAACGAAAACCCTGCCGTTGATGGCATCCTGGTTCAACTGCCGCTACCGGAGCACCTGGACGCCGACCCGATCCTGGTCAAAATCCGCCCGGACAAAGACGTGGATGGCTTTCACCCGTTCAATATAGGTCGCCTGGTTCAGCGTCGCCCCGAACTCCGCCCCTGCACCCCCGCTGGCATTATTACACTGCTAGACAGCGTTGGTACGCCCTATAAGGGCCAGCATGCGGTCATTGTCGGCGCTTCGAATATTGTGGGCCGCCCCATGGCCATGGAATTGCTACTCAAAGGCGCCACCGTCACCATCACCCACCGATTCACCAAGGATCTCGCAAAGTTCGTCGGCGAAGCGGACATCGTCATTGCAGCCGCCGGAAAGCCCGGACTGGTCAAAGGCGAATGGATCAAACCCGGTGCCACTGTCATCGACGTGGGCATCAATCGGATGGAAGACGGAAAGCTCAAGGGCGACATTGAATTTGAACCTGCCGCTGAACGTGCAGCCTACATCACCCCGGTTCCGGGTGGCGTCGGCCCAATGACCATTGCCACCCTGCTTGAGAACACATTGTTCTCAGCCAACGAACTGCACCAGGACTAAGTCGCGTCTGACAACTGGGAGAGAGGCACCCTACCCGCCAAACTCCCAGGCAATAAAAAACCCCGCTCAATGGCGGGGTTTTTTATTGCGCTTTGCTTACTGACCGAACTTGGCTTTCGCCTTCAGACGGTAGGCATGCAGAAGCGGCTCAGTGTAGCCGTTCGGCTGCTCGCAGCCCTTCAGAACGAGAGCCATGGCAGCTTCAAAGGCGACACTTTCGTCGAAGTTCGGAGCCATGTTCCGGTAGGCCGGGTCACCAGCGTTCTGCTGATCAACCACTGCAGCCATACGCTTCATGGTTTCCTCGATCTGAGCTTCAGTGCAGATACCGTGATGCAACCAGTTGGCCAGCAGCTGAGAGGAGATCCGCAGGGTTGCACGGTCTTCCATCAGGCCAACGTTGTTGATATCAGGCACCTTGGAGCAACCAACACCCTGATCGATCCAGCGAACCACGTACCCAAGGATACCTTGGGCGTTGTTGTCCAGTTCCTGCTGGATGTCCTCGGCCGTCAGGGAAGAAGGGGCAGCCATAACCGGCACGGTCAGGATATCTTCCAGGGCAGCACGCTGGCGGTTGGCCAGTTCTTTCTGAACGTCAAACACATTCACCTGATGGTAGTGTGTCGCGTGCAGGGTGGCTGCGGTCGGGGACGGAACCCATGCAGTGTTGGCGCCAGACTTCGGATGACCGATCTTCTGCTCAAGCATGCCCGCCATCAGATCCGGCATCGCCCACATACCTTTGCCAATCTGGGCAACGCCAGAGAAGCCGGTTTCCAGACCGATATCCACGTTCCAGTTTTCGTAGGCACCAATCCAGGTGGCCTGCTTCATTTCACCCTTGCGAATGAACGGCCCCAGTTCCATGGAGGTATGGATCTCATCACCGGTACGATCCAGGAAGCCGGTGTTGATGAAGACTGCGCGATCCTTGGCAGCGTGGATACACGCCTTCAGGTTCACCGTGGTACGACGCTCTTCGTCCATGATACCCACTTTCAGGGTAAAGCGAGGCAGACCCAGTGCGTCTTCTACACGACCGAAGAATTCGTTGGTGAAGGCCACTTCCTCAGGACCGTGCTGCTTGGGCTTAACAATGTACACAGAACCCTTGGTGCTGTTCTGGAACGCGCCCTGACCTTTAAGGTCGTGGATAGCGATCAGGGAAGTGACCAGGCCATCCATCAGGCCTTCAGGCACTTCACCGCCATCATTCAGCAGGATCGCCGGGTTGGTCATCAGGTGACCCACGTTACGAACGAACAGCATACTGCGACCCTTGAGGCTCACCTCACCGCCATTGGCAGCGGTATAGACGCGGTCGCCGTTCATCTTACGGGTCATCTGCTGACCGCCCTTCTCGAAGGTTTCCTCAAGGTCACCCTTCATCAGGCCCAGCCAGTTCTTATAGGCAACGATCTTGTCGTCGGCATCAACGGCAGCCACAGAGTCTTCGCAGTCCATGATGGTGGTCAGCGCGGATTCCATCAGCACGTCCTTGACGTGAGCACCGTCGTCCTTGCCGATCGGGTGGCTCGCATCAATCTGGATCTCGAAGCGCATGCCGTTCTTGGACAGCAGCAGTCCGGTAGGCTCGTCAGCAGCGCCAACATAACCCACGAAACCAGCCTCATCCTTCAGACCGGTCACTTCACCGTTCTGCAGTTTGACGGCCAGTTTGCCACCGTCAACGAAGTACTTGGCGGCATCCTTATGGCTACCGGAAGCCAGCGGTGCAGAGCCGTCCAGCAGGTTGCGGGCCCACTCAATAACCTTGGCACCACGTACCGGATTGTAACCGCGGCCCTTTTCGGCGCCATCGTCTTCGGAGATCGCGTCAGTGCCGTAAAGTGCGTCGTACAGGCTGCCCCAGCGTGCATTGGCAGCGTTCAGCGCGAAGCGGGCGTTCATGACCGGAACAACCAGCTGCGGACCAGCCATAGTGGCCACTTCCGGATCTACATTGGCGGTGTCAATTTTGAAGTCAGCCGGCTCATCAACCAGGTAGCCGATCTCTTTCAGGAAGGACTTGTACTCGTCCATGTTGATGGCCTGGCCCTTGTGGTCCTTGTTCCAGCTGTCCATCTTTTCCTGAATGGCATCACGCTTGGCGAGCAACTCTTTGTTGCGAGGCGCCAGCTCGTGGACGATGGTGTCAAATTCTGCCCAGAACTTGTCAGCATCAACGCCGGTGCCGGGGATCGCTTCATTGTTCACGAAATCGAACAGGTTCTTTGCGACCTGCAGGCCGCCGACTTGCACGCGTTCAGTCATCGTTGTTTGCCTCAGTGGTTTTCTGTATTCACCAAAATTCGAGCGCGGTAGTGTACGTTAAATCCCGTACAAATTCATCACGCCCGGCGCCAGGTCGTCCCTTCCCGGGAATCGTCCAGAATAATGCCTTTTTCAAGCAGTTCATCGCGGATGCGATCCGCTTCGGCGAAATCACGCCCTTTCCGCGCGTCCGCCCTTGCCTGAATCAACGCTTCGATGTCCTCCGCAGAGAGATCACTGCCTGTATCCGCCTGGAAGAACGCCTCCGGGTCTTGCTGTAGCAACCCCAGAACCTTACCCAACCTCACCAGCACAGCCGCACTGTCCCGCGCCGCCTGCTCGTCACCATCACGACGACACTGATTAATGTCCGCAGCGACGGCATGCAGCACAGCAATGGCACCGGCAGTATTGAAATCATCATTCATCGCATCAGCGAAACGACGATCATGCTCGGTCTCGGCCACATCCTTTGAAGGCACCAGGCCCCGCAAAGCGTGATAGAGCTTGGTCAGGGTGCGGCCCGCTTCGGCCAGGTTGTCCTCGGAGTAATCAACCTGGCTGCGGTAATGACTGGATACCAGGAAGTAACGAACCACTTCCGCCGGGTACTTTTCCAGAATTTCCCGAATGGTGAAGAAGTTGCCCAGGGATTTGGACATCTTCTCTTTATTCACCCGAATCGCGCCGGCATGCATCCACACACGCGCAAACTCTTCGCCGGTCGCCGCTTCTGACTGGGCGATCTCGTTTTCGTGGTGCGGGAACATCAGGTCCGGGCCACCGCCGTGGATATCGAAGGTATTGCCCAGGCAGCACGTCGACATAGCGGAACACTCGATATGCCAGCCAGGACGCCCGTCACCCCAGGGCGATGACCAGCTAACCTCACCTTCCTTTGCCGCCTTCCACAACGCGAAATCAGCCGGACTGCGCTTGGCAGCCTCAACATCGACCCGCGCCCCGGCGAGCAGGTCTTCCAGCTTCTTCTTGCTGAGTTTGCCGTAGCCCTTGAACGAATCAACCGCAAAGTACACATCACCGTTATCAGCGGCATAGGCGTGTCCCTTGCTGATCAGCACCCGGATCATCGCGATGATGTCGTCAATATGGGCGGTCGCCCGCGGCTCCTCGGTCGGAGACAACACGCCCAGCCGAGCCTCATCCTCATGCATGGCCTGAATCATCCGCTGGGTCAGGTCCGTGTACACCTCACCATTTTCATCAGCGCGTTTGAGGATCTTGTCGTCAATATCCGTGATGTTGCGAACGTAGTGCACATCGTAGCCACTGTGACGCAGATAGCGGGTAATGACATCGAACGCCACCAGCACCCGGGCATGCCCAAGATGACAATAGTCGTAAACGGTCATGCCGCAAACGTACATCCGGACCTTGCCGGACTCCAGAGGCTGAAGCTCTTCCTTCTGTTGGGACAGGGTGTTGTAAATTCGGATCACAGTTCGGCCTTATCGGGCAATCAGGATTTGTTTTTATCGCCGCCCCAGGAATCCCTGAGGGTGACGGTACGGTTGAATACCAGTCGGCCAGCGACCGAGGCATCTTCGTCACAGAAGAAGTACCCTTCCCGCTCAAACTGATAAGGCAGGTCGTAACGGGGCTGCGCCAGACTCTTTTCAACCCGGGCGCCAGTAATCTGGGTCAACGACTCAGGATTGAGGTGGTCCACAAAATCCCCCTCTTTGTCGCTGTCCGGGGACTCGTGGTTGAACAGCCTGTCGTACAGGTTGATGTCAGCCTCAACGCTGTCGATCTCCGATACCCAGTGGATCACGCCGTTGGCCTTATAGCCCTCAGGATTTACCCCAAGGGTGTTGGGATCGTACTCACACTTCAGCTCAACGATCTCTCCGGCCTCGTCACGCACAATCTCGCGGCAAGTCATTACATACCCACCACGGAGGCGTACCGCCTGATCAGGCGCCAACCGCTTCCACTTGCGAGGAGCTTCCTCAACAAAGTCTTCGCGGTCGATAAAGAGCGTCCGGGTCCAGGGAACCTCGCGGGTGCCCATGCTTTCATTCTGCGGGTGAACCGGCAGGGTCAGCGTTTCGCTCTGCCCTTCCGGGTAGTTTGTCAGCGTCACCTTAAGCGGGCGCATCACACACATGGCACGAGGCGCACGAGCGTTCAGGTCTTCCCGGATGGCGAACTCCAGCATTCCTACATCAACAGTACCGCCCGCTTTGTTCACGCCAATCATGTCGCAGAAGTTGCGAATGGATTCCGGTGTGTAGCCACGGCGGCGCATACCGGAAATCGTTGGCATCCGCGGATCATCCCAGCCCGCCACATGCCCTTCATCAACCAGGCGCTTGAGCTTACGCTTGCTGGTAATGGTGTAGTTCAGGTTCAGGCGGGCAAATTCGGTCTGGTGTGGCCGCGCCGGTGGCGTGATGTTGTCCAGAACCCAGTCGTACAGCGGACGATGGTCCTCAAACTCCAGAGTACACAGAGAATGGGTAATTCCTTCCATGGCATCGGAAATCGGATGGGTAAAGTCGTACATCGGGTAGATGCACCACTTGTTTCCGGTCTGGTGGTGCTCTGCGTAACGGATTCGATACAGGATCGGATCACGCAGGTTCATGTTGGGCGATGCCATATCGATCTTGGCCCGCAGCACCAACGCCCCGTTTTCGAACTTGCCGTCACGCATTTCCTGAAACAGCTTCAGGCTCTCTTCCACCGGACGATCCCGATCGGGACTGTTGCGCCCTGGCTCCTTCAGGTTACCCCGGTATTCGGCCATCTGTTCCGCCGTCAGTGAACAGACGTAGGCCTTGCCTTTCTCGATCAGCTCAACGGCAAAATCGTAGATGGCATCAAAGTAATCCGACGCATAGTGAATGTCGCCCGCCCACTCATAGCCCAGCCATTGCACATCCTTGCGGATGGCATCAATGTACTCTTGGGACTCCTTCTCCGGGTTGGTGTCGTCAAACCGAAGGTTGCACTCCCCCGCAAAGGTCTCGGCAATACCGAAGTTCAGACAGATCGACTTGGCATGACCTACGTGCAGGTAGCCATTGGGCTCTGGCGGAAAACGGGTAACCACCTTGCCGGTGTGCTTGCCACTGCTGATTTCATCATTGATCAGGCTTTCGATAAAGTTGTGGGCTTTCTTGGAATCGGCGCTCATACGATCTCAATTAAGTGGAACGTTGAATTAAAGAACGCATTATACGCATTCGGGTGCTACGAATAACCCCATCGCGGCAACGACCCAACCGAATCATCCCGCTTCTTTGTTTCAAGCCTCGCCGGTTCGACTCATTGATCATGCACAGACGCCAACTCTTACGTACAATAGCTGGCTATGGTCGTATTTTACGATCCACAAAAATTCCTCATTAACAGCGACAGGAACCCCCTAATGATTCTGCTGACAACCAATCACGGCGACATCAAGATCGAACTCGACTACGAGAAGGCCCCCGAAACTGCCAAAAACTTTGAACAATACGTTCGCGATGGTTTCTTCGATGGCCTGATCTTCCACCGCGTGATCAGCAACTTCATGATTCAGGGCGGTGGTTTTGAGCCGGGCATGCAGCCGCGCAAAACCCGGGAACCAATCAAGAACGAAGCCAACAACGGTCTCAGCAACATGACTGGCACCATCGCCATGGCCCGCACCATGGATCCTCACTCGGCTACGGCCCAGTTCTTCATCAACGTTCAGGACAATGGCTTCCTGGACCACACCGCAGAAACCGCTGAAGGCTGGGGTTATTGCGTGTTCGGTAAAGTGGTTGAAGGTATGGACGCGGTTAACCAGATCCGCGCTGTACGCACCACTATGCGTGCAGGCCACCAGGACGTTCCTGCCGATGACGTTGTCATCGAGAAGGCTGAGATTCTGGAGGATGGGGGCGCAGCGTGACCACGCTGCTCATTTCCGACCTGCACCTTGAGGAAGCCCGCCCGGATATTACCCGGGCGTTTCTGGGCTTCCTTGAGCAAAAAGCGCACGGTATCGATCAGCTGTACATACTCGGTGATTTCTTCGAAGCCTGGATTGGCGACGACGAACACACGCCGCTACAGGATGAAGTCGCGCAGGCGCTCAAGGCCGTCAGCGACAGTGGCACTCAGTTGTACCTGATGCACGGTAACCGGGACTTTCTGATCGGCGAGGAGTTTTGTGCTCGTGTTGGAGCGACCCTGCTGGACGACCCGTCTGTGGTGGACCTCTACGGAACCTCCACCCTGCTGATGCACGGCGACAGCCTGTGCACCGCCGACGTGGAGTACCAGAAGTTCCGTACGACCATGCGCAATCGCCAGTGGCAGACCCTATTCCTGCAACGGCCATTGGCCGATCGCCAGACCACCGCCCGCCAGCTTCGTGAAATCAGCATGGCGAAGAACAAGGGCAAGGAAATGGCGATCATGGATGTGACGCCCGAGGAAGTGATCAGCGTCATGGCCGACCATGGCGTTCTTCGACTGATCCATGGACACACCCACCGCCCTGCCATCCACGCCGTTGATATTGACGGTCAGGCCGGCCAGCGCATTGTGCTGGGTGACTGGGACAAAGCCCTTTGGTGGGTTGAAGTCCAGCCCGGGCAGGAGCCAGAGCTGAAGCAAGCGCCGCTGCAGTAACCCGCGGTTCGGGCGGATCACCCTTTGGCTGGTCCGCCCTTTCGCCCGCTCACTTTGTCAGGCAATCCCACGGACTCGAATGCGCCGTACGTTCCAGTTCATCAGATGCCTGAACAGCGCCCGGTACAACAAGCGACGCAACCCGGTCAGGTTACTCCCCTTCTCCCGATAAAAATCATCCGGCTGGGCATAGACGCCGAAATCGTCGGCAATCCCCTCTTTCTGGATATAGGTGTTGCTTCCCGTCCATTCATTATCAGGGGCCTTCAAGCAGGTCGTTGCAATGCCATAGGCGCTGAAGGACTCGCACTCATCAGCGAACCGCCTTTGAACCTGCGCCAGGTAAGGCTTGTCGATGATGTACCCCTCCACTTCAAGCCAGCGCCCACCTATCCAAACCTCAACCCAGCTGTGGATGATTCGCTCTGGCGCCAGCCTGAACAGGTAATTGGGGATGGCCCCTTTCTGGAGTTCGTTATAGATGGTGAAGCCATGGAAGCGAGTTGGGATACCGACTGCCCTGAGCAAGGCCATCAAAAGCGTTCCCTTGGTATTGCACTGACCGTATCCATCGCGTAACACCGCGCTGGCACTCAAGGTATCGTCGCGATTGTAACCAAAAGCGACCTGATCCCTGACAAACAAATAGATCTCCCTGGCCGCATTATCCTGGGAAAGGTTCGCCCACCCACGCAGCTCAATAAGGCGCTGTATGTCATCGCTCTGAAAATCCAGCATTGGTGTGGGTTTCAGGTAGTTCTGGTGTTGGGCTTGTGCTGTCATGGTGTGGTTTCCTCACTCTGTTTGCACTCAGCATAGGAAAACCCACCAGCAAGAACTTGAATAAACCGGCTATCTCACCGGAACAAGGCCAGCGCCTCACGAATCGCCATCCCGAAAGACTTCCGGAATGTTCGGCTCAGGTGGGCACTGTCAGAAAAGCCCGCCTCATATGCGGCTTCGGTCGCCGTACGTCCGCCACCCATGGCATTGACAGCGCAGAGTAGTCGGCGCCAGAGCAGATAAGGCCGCCAGGCAATCCCCATCTGTTCACGGAACAAGTGCAAAAAGCGGCCCTCCGACAGGTTCAAAGACTCCGCGACCTCTGACGCCCGCCAATGTTCAGGCTTCAGACACCGGTCGGCGAAGCAGGCATCCAACCTCGCCAGCAGGCTCGCAATCCGCCGATCATCAACCTGGACCCGGGGCTCACAACTGACCCGCGAGCTCCCGTCGCCCAGCGCTCGCCGAAGATGGGGCAATACTCCCAACACATGACGGTTGGGCGCCATCAGCTCAAACAGCTCCGGCAAGCCCTTAATGCCCCGGCACCGGTGGCCGGAAAGGTAGTCGGTCAGCAGCTCCCCCCAGTCCGATTGCGGCTCCAGCAAAAGGATCAGCCCCTGCTGCATCTTGAGGCGATGGCTTTCTCCCGAGGCGATAACCACGGGCCCCCGCTCAACGCGCTCCCCAATCGCCAACTCACACCCTGAATGCGGCCAAACCACCTGGATTGCATGATGCGCATGATTTTCCGCATCCAGTGCGCCGCCCACGACCAGCAGCATTCCTGGCCGCAGGTGCACACTCAGAGCCAGGCCCGCCGGCTCAGCCATGGTCGAGGAGTTGCAAGAGGTCATCAGTCACATCCATCGGTAATATCGTGCCAGGGTCTGTTTCGCACTGACGGGATGGATACCACTTACCCAGTTATCCTCCCTGCCGAATGACCCATGGTAGTTCAGGCACCGATATTCAGGAAAGCCAGCCGACTGGTCGTAGTGCGCTAGCTTGAATACAAGAAAACCCCTGAGCTGATCACCCAGGGGTTTTCTTGAACGACAGGCCGTTGGGCAGATTACTGCTCTACAAACGCCCGCTCGATAACGTAGTGCCCCATATTACCCTGACGGGCTTCCTCGAAACCGAGATCGTTCAGAATGGCGCAGGTATCCTTAAGCATGCTGGGACTACCGCAGATCATGAATCGATCATTTTCAGGGTCAAGGTCCGGCAACCCCAGATCCTGCGTCAACTTGCCATTGGCCATGGCATCCGTCAGGCGACCCTGGTTACGGAAGGCTTCCCGGGTCACCGTTGGGTAGTACAGCAGTTTCCCCTGGACCATTTCGCCAAAGAATTCGTTATCCGGCAGGTCGGTAATTTCCTGCTGGTAGGCGAGTTCACTGGTGTAGCGAACACCGTGGGTCAGGATAACCTTGTCAAAGGCATCGTAGACCTCGGGGTCTTTGATGATGCTCATAAAGGGCGCCAACCCAGTGCCGGTAGAAATCAACCAGAGGTTCTTGCCAGGCAACAGATTATCGAGAATCAGGGTGCCGGTTGGCTTCCGGCTAACCAGGATTTCATCGCCAACCCGAATCTTCTGGAGGCGTGAGGTCAGCGGACCATCAGGAACCTTGATTGAAAAGAACTCCAGCTCCTCCTCGTAGTTGGCACTGGCGATACTGTAGGCACGCATCAGCGGCTTGCCATCGGTCTCCAGGCCAATCATCACGAAGTGCCCGTTCTTGTAACGAAACCCGGGGTCTCTGCTGGTTTTGAAGCTGAACAGGGTGTCGTTCCAGTGGTGGACGCTGGTAACGGTTTCTTTCATCAAATTGCTCATGGTCTCGCCCGTAAGGTGATTAGTTACCAATTGAAGATTGAAAGCATCTTACCCCAGGGTTAACCTATCGATGAAATGGGATATTTTCATAACCTTATTCGGAATATTCGATTATGAGATACAGTTTTCGCCAGCTTGAAGTGTTCTTGGCCGCCGCCCATTTCCAGAACATCACCAAGGCCGCAGAATCGCTCGCCATGTCTCAGTCTGCAGCAAGTAGTGCGCTGAAGGAGCTGGAAAGCCAGTTTGATATTCAGCTCTTTGACCGTGTGGGCAAGCGGCTCCAGCTGAACGAGCTGGGGCGCCTCTACCGCCCCAAAGTCGAAGCATTGCTGGCGCAAGCCGGCGAGCTGGAGCAGGCTCTTGCCAAACACACGGAGGTCGGCGCCCTTAAAGTCGGCGCGACACTGACCATTGGCAACTATCTGGCGGTTGGGATCATGGCCAAGTACATGACCTCAGAATCCCAGCCCCGGGTATCACTGGAAGTGGCGAACACACGCACCATTGCCCAGCGGGTCATCGACTTTGAACTGGATATCGGGTTGATTGAAGGGGAGCTGCAATCCTCAGAGCTTGAGGTTATCCCCTGGCTATCTGATGAACTGGTGGTGTTCTGCTCGCCAGACCATCCGCTCGCCAGAAAAAAGCCATTGACGGACAATGACCTGAGAAAGGCCACCTGGATCATGCGGGAACCCGGTTCCGGCACCCGACAGACCGTCGAGCGAGGCATGCACGGCATTTTGCCGGATATGAACATCTTGCTGGAGCTGGAACACACTGAAGCGATCAAGCGGGCGGTTGAAGCGGGACTGGGTATTGGCTGCCTGTCACGGGTCTGTCTTGCCGACGCGTTCCGCCGGGGCAGCCTGGTTCCACTGGACGTTCCTGACCACCGCAGGTTCGATCGCCAGTTCTACTTTATTCTCCACAAACAAAAATACCGGAGCGCAGGTATCGATCGCTGGATTGCCCTCTGCCGGGAACTGGAAAGCTAAGCTAAGCATCTGTCCGGGACGGTCAGGAGTCGGCCCCTTCCCCACCACTGAAGCCGTACCGTCTCATGAGGGACCGATAGGCTTCCGAATTCACATAAGACTCGATCGCTTCGTCAATAACCTTGAGATCCTCAAGGGTGGTCGATTTCGCACTCAATAGCAGGTGCACCACATCGGAACTCAGGCGGTGACGGTGCACAGCGATTCTGTGGCCAAGTCCCAGGCTGCCAGCCGTCACATGCAAGCTGACGGCATCTCCGACAATGGCATCGATGCGGCTTAACTCCAGCATACCGATAAGCCGCTCCACATCCTGAACAAGAATCAACCGGTTACTTCGGTAGAGCGAGTCCTGATCAAGCGCCCCATACTCCTCACCATAGTAGCCACCATTGACCGCCCCAAGCACTACCGGGTATGACGACATGAGCTCCTGTAAACTGCTTGCACGCAGGCGATCCCGGTCCGCCGCCCGAGTGACCAGCACGATCTCCTCAGGCCGATAACTACGGGTAAAACGACCATAGCGCTGTCTTTCGGGCGTAATTGACGCCCCTGTCACCAGGTCAACTTCTCCGTTTTCCAGGCCAACCAAGGCCCTTTTGGAAGGATGCTCAACAAACACATAATCGCACCCGGCCTGGTCAAGGATCCCCTTGATCAACTCATAATCCAGACCGGCCATCGCACCGGTCTGATCCCGATACATATAGGGCTTCCAAGAGGCCTGATTAACAACCAGCGTCTTAGAGCATTCGGCCATTGCCTGAGTGCTGAGTGCACCCGTTATCGCAAAGCAAATGGCGGCATAAAGATTCTTCAGGGAGCGTTCCATTGACTATCAGCCATCACAGGGCATCACTGCCCTGCCCACCAGATCATTAATTTCCATATTTCCCTGCGGGCCCTCCGGGCACAACCCAATCACATCTGCCCCGCCTGAAATCAGCCTGGAACGGGTCCACTATGAAAGCGAAACTCGGTGTCCGGCTCTTCAATCAGTGCCCTTTCGATCTCCAAAAAAGTTGCCAGGCGATCGTTGATGGACTCTCCCGCCGCTTTTTCCGCCAGGGCCAGGTAGTCCTGATAGTGGCGGGCCTCTGACTTGAGCAGGCTGTTGTAGAAGTCTGCCAGCTTTTCGTCCAGGTGAGGAGCCAGGGCCGCAAAACGCTCACAGGAGCGGGCTTCAATAATCGCCCCCACGATCAACACATCCACCAGCCGGCCCGGGTCTTCCGCCCTCACCTCCTGACGCAACCCGGAGGCATAGCGGGCAGGCGTCAGGTGATCATAGGCAACCCCACGCTTCTTCATGATCGCCAGCACCTGTTCGAAGTGCCGTAGCTCCTCCCTGGCCAGCCGCGACATTTTGTTGAGTAGGTCCGTGTTGTCGACGTAACGATACATCAGGCTCAACGCCGTGGAAGCCGCCTTCTTTTCACAATGAGCATGGTCAATCAGCATCAGGTCCTGATTGGCCAGGGCGTTCTCAATCCACCGCGCCGGGGTACGGCAGGGAAGGAATTCATGGATGGCATCAAGTGCGGATGTCATAGGTGTCGTCGGGCCGTAAATGAAAGAAGCCTGCGATTATACACGATTGACAAACGGCTATAGACCACCGTCCAGCTTAACTTTCAACATCGATTCCTATAGAATGCGGCGCCAGTTAGGGAGCGTCCGGATAGCTTTCGGAGTACCTCCACGGCCTGTTCGCCATAAAACTCCCGCCAGGCAAAGATGCTGTAGGCGCGGGACATTCCAACTGATGAGGGTCCATATCGTGTTAGAAGCCTATCGTGAACACGTTGCAGAACGCGCGGCTCTGGGCATTCCCCCCAAGCCCCTGAACGCTGAGCAAACTGCAGCTCTGGTTGAGCTGGTTAAGAACCCGCCTGCCGGCGAAGAAGAAACCCTGGTAGACCTGCTTGAAAACCGCATCCCGCCGGGCGTTGACGAAGCTGCCTACGTAAAAGCCGCTTTCCTGACCGCCATCGTTAAGGGCGAAACTTCTTCCCCGCTGGTCAGCAAAGAAAAAGCCGTTCAACTGCTGGGCATGATGCAGGGCGGCTACAACATCGCCACTCTGGTTGAGCTGCTGGACAACGCTGAACTGGCCGAACTGGCTGGCGCGCAGCTGAAGAAGACCCTGCTGATGTTTGACGCGTTCAACGACGTCAAAGAGCGGATGGACGCTGGCAACGCTGTCGCCAAGGCCGTTATGGAATCCTGGGCGAATGCCGAGTGGTTCACCGGCAAGGACAAAGTTGCTGAAAGCATGAAGATGGTCGTGTTCAAGGTGACTGGCGAAACCAACACCGACGACCTGTCTCCGGCTCCGGATGCCTGGTCCCGCCCGGACATCCCGCTGCACGCACGTGCCGCCTACAAAATGACCCGTGACGGCCTGAACCCGGAAGAGCACGGCGTGACTGGCCCAATGGCCCAGATCGAAGAAATCAAGGCCAAAGGCCTGCCAGTTGCCTTCGTTGGTGATGTGGTTGGTACCGGTTCTTCCCGTAAGTCTGCCACCAACTCCGTACTGTGGTTCTTCGGTGACGACATTCCTGGCGTACCGAACAAGCGCGGCGGCGGTGTCTGTATCGGCAGCAAGGTTGCCCCAATCTTCTTCAACACCATGGAAGACGCTGGCGCCCTGGTTTTCGAAGCCCCGGTTGACAACATGAACATGGGCGACGTGATTGAGATCCGTCCTTACGAGGGCAAGATCCTGAACGAAGCCGGTGACGTGATCTCCGAGTACAAGTTCAAGTCCGACGTGATCTTGGACGAAGTTCAGGCTGGCGGCCGTATCCCGCTGATCATCGGTCGTGGTCTGACCAACAAGGCCCGCGAAGCGCTGGGTCTGGGTGCGACTGACACCTTCCGTCTGCCGGTTGATCCGGAAGCTGGCACCAAGGGCTTCACCCTGGCCCAGAAGATGGTTGGTAAAGCCTGCGGTCTGGAAGAAGGCCAAGGCGTACGCCCGGGCACCTACTGCGAGCCGAAGATGACCACCGTTGGTTCCCAGGACACCACTGGCCCGATGACCCGTGACGAGCTGAAAGACCTGGCATGTCTGGGCTTCCAGGCTGACCTGGTTATGCAATCCTTCTGTCACACTGCGGCTTATCCGAAGCCGGTTGACGTTGAAATGCAGCACACTATGCCGGACTTCATCCAGACCCGTGGCGGTGTTGCCCTGCGTCCGGGCGACGGCATCATCCACTCCTGGCTGAACCGTATGCTGCTGCCGGACACCGTCGGTACCGGTGGTGACTCCCACACCCGTTTCCCGATGGGCATCTCCTTCCCGGCCGGCTCCGGTCTGGTGGCTTTCGCAGCCGCTACCGGCGTAATGCCACTGGATATGCCTGAGTCCGTACTGGTTCGCTTCAAAGGCGAAATGCAGCCGGGCATCACCCTACGTGATCTGGTACACGCCATCCCGCTGTACGGCATCAAGCAAGGCATCCTGACTGTTGAGAAGAAAGGCAAGATCAACGAATTCTCTGGCCGCATTCTGGAGATCGAAGGTCTGGAGCAGCTGACCGTTGAACAGGCATTCGAACTGTCTGACGCGTCTGCCGAGCGTTCCGCAGCCGGCTGTACCATCAACCTGTCTGAAGATTCGGTTGCTGAGTACCTGCGCTCCAACATCACCATGCTGCGCTGGATGATTGCAGAAGGCTACGGCGATCCACGTACCCTGGAGCGTCGCGCCAAGGCCATGGAAGAGTGGCTGGCCAACCCGAGCCTGATGCGTGCCGACAACGACGCCGAATACGCTCACGTCATCGAGATCGATCTGGCCGACATCAAAGAGCCGATCGTATGCTGCCCGAACGACCCGGACGATGCCAAGTTCCTGTCCGAAGTGGCTGGCGACAAGGTTGACGAAGTGTTCATCGGTTCCTGCATGACCAACATCGGCCACTTCCGCGCTGCTGGTAAGCTTCTGGAACAACACAAAGGCCCGCTGAGCACCCGCCTGTGGATGTCTCCGCCGACCAAGATGGACCAGGCCCAGCTGATGGAAGAAGGTTACTTCAACACTTACGGCACGGCCGGTGTTCGCACCGAAATGCCGGGCTGTTCACTGTGTATGGGTAACCAGGCACGTGTAGCTCCTCAGACTACCGTACTGTCCACATCTACCCGTAACTTCCCGAACCGTCTGGGTGATGGTGCCAACGTGTACCTGACCTCTGCGGAACTGGCTGCGGTAGGTGCAGTGCTCGGTAAACTGCCGACCCCGGCAGAGTACATGGAGTACGCGCAGAACCTGAACAGCATGTCGAAAGAGATCTACAAGTACCTCAACTTCGACAAGATGGAGGAGTACACCAAGAAGGCTGCCGAAGCGAACGTTGAGTAAGCTTTAGCCTGAACGGTGAAAAATCCAGAAACGCCAGCCTCCGGGCTGGCGTTTTTTATGGCCAACTCCGGCCGCCCCAGCCATTCGCCCCCGCTCACCTATCCCAACACGGCCACTCCCCCTCGACGGAGACCGGGCACAAAAAAAGAGGCCCGAAGGCCCCTTTTTCATTCTCCAGAACAGGTATCGATCAGGAGCCCATGGCCCGATCAAATGATTCCTGGATCTTTTCATCCGGCTCTTCGGTGGCCAGCGATACCCCAATAATGGCAATCGTGGCGAAGATAAAGCCAGGGATAATCTCGTACAGGTCAAGAATACCGCCAGACAGGTTGCCCCAGACCACTACGGTAACACCACCAACCACGATACCAGCGATGGCACCAGCGCGAGTCATACGCTTCCAGTACAGCGACAGGATCAACGCGGGACCAAACGCCGCACCGAAACCAGCCCACGCATAAGACACCAGCTCAAGCACTTTGCTGTCCGGGTTGAATGCGAGGATGCAGGCAATGGTCGCGATGCCCATGACCGCGAAACGACCAACCCAGACCAGCTCGCCCTGGGAAGCCTCTCGACGGAACAATGCCTTGTAGAAATCCTCAGCCAGTGCAGAAGAAGACACCAGCAGTTGGGAGTCCGCCGTACTCATGATTGCGGCCAGAATGGCAGCCAGCAGAATACCGGCAATGATAGGATGGAACAGCGCGTCAACCAGCAGCATGAAAGCCCGCTCTCCGTCGTCCAACGGAGTGTCAAAGTAGCCAATGGCCGCAAAGCCAACCAGCAGCGCCCCCAACAACGCCAACCCAGTCCAGATCACAGCAATGCGACGGGCCGCCGGGATATCATCCTCGCTACGGATTGCCTTGAAGCGAGCCAGAATGTGCGGCTGGCCAAAGTACCCCAACCCCCACCCCAGCAGGGACAAGATGGCGATCAATGACATCGCACTACCATCACTGCTCGTCAATGCATCCAGGAATTCCGGATTCTTCAGCTCCATCGCAGCCTGGGTTGCTCCCCAGCCACCATCTGCATTGATCGCAATAATCGGCACCAGCAGCAAAGCTGCAAACATTAGCAGGCCCTGGATAACATCCGTCCAGGCAACAGCAAGGAAACCACCGAAGAAGGTGTAGGACACCACGGCCAGGGTTCCGACAACAACTGCAGTTTGGTAGTTAAGACCAAATACCGTCTCGAACAGCTTGCCTCCTGCAACCAACCCGGAACTGGTATAGAACAGGAAGAAGAGAAGAATGAAGAAGGCAGAGACAACCCGCAAAACCCGGGATGTGTCGTGAAAGCGGTTCTCGAAGAATGAGGGTAATGTCAGCGAGTCACCGGCCGCATAGGAGTAGATCCGAAGACGCTTGGCAACAAACAGCCAGTTCAGCCAGGTGCCAGCCAGCAGACCAACGGCGATCCAGATCGCTTCATAGCCGGCCGCATAGGCATAACCCGGCAAACCGAGCAGCAACCAGCCGCTCATATCAGACGCCCCGGCGCTCAGCGCCGATGGCAGGGGGCCAAGGCTGCGCCCGCCAAGAATGTAGTCGGAGAGGTTGGAGGTTCGTCGATAGGCAACGTAACCAATACCCAACATCAATAGAATATATACGACAAATGTCAGGCTTACGCCCAAGTTGCCATCAATCATTGTAATTGTCTCCCAATGCGCTGTGCTCGCTAGTTGTTTTGGAGTTCCGGTATCGGATGTACAGGCGTCACCGGAGCAAAAAAGCATCAGCAACGGCACCAACATCAGATCTTCGCCACACCAAGTGATAGCAGTGAAGCGTCCATTCCGACTGCCGTGGATTGGCTAACCTATTAAGTTAGTCTGGAATGCCCTTCCAGAATTGCAAATTCCTACGGAATCTTTTCAAAACCATCCGATAGTTCGAACCGGTGGTTTTAGGCGGGGTCAATGATCAACTTTAGCGGCAGCACGGACGCTGGAAGGCACTGTCCCACAGTGCTTTCGCATCGCGTTGGTCAATGCACTCTGACTGGAAAAGCCGGTTCGGTAGCTGATCTCGGATACCGGCAATTGGGAACCACTTAACAGCTGAATAGCCTGTTCAAGTCGAATCTGAAGGAGGAATTGGTGGGGGGAAACGCCGGTCAGGCTGCGGAATATCTCGTGGAAGCGGCTTACACTGAGGCATGCCACATTCGCCATGTCCTGGACGGTAATTTTGCGGTGAAGGTTATCCATGATGAAGCGGCGAATGGTATCCGGACTAAGCCCGGTTCGGCTGGACGCTACCGGATAAGGCCTTTGGGCAACCCGTTCGACCAAGCAGTGGAGTATTCCGGCCGACAGGTGACGACGCAGAGCCAGGTTGTCCGGTGCCCGATCAAATTCACCAGCACAGAACTGGACTAACCCCTGCAGTTTGTTATCCAGCGCTACGGTACGTGGGCGCTCGAACAGCCCTGCCATCCCTTCGTAATCGGCATGGTCGGGTGAGTTAAATGCCGGGATATAGGGATCAAGGTTAATCACCAGGACATGGTTTTGGTGATCCCCCCGATAATCATGACGAATCTCTGTAGGTACCAGGCAAGCGCTCCAGGTATCCAGCACTGAGCCGAAACCATCGACGCACAGTTCTGCGTTACCCCGCACACCAATGACAAGCTGGTGGTAGTCATGCCGATGCTGGTGGGAGGCCTCGGGCAACTTGAGCAGGCTGGCATTCAACATAGGCCGACAACGCTATACAGACACAATTCATTCAGGATGCGAACAGTTTGTGTCATAAATCCGCCATTTTCAACGACGGTTTATGCGTATAGTTCTAAAATCAGACGGCGAGAGAAAACCTATTGACGAAGGCTTTGCAGGATAGCGGCGACACTTGCAGTCACCTCAGCCAGCGGGCGGGCAGCATCAACCACATGATAACGTTCAGGGGAGCGCTGTGCCCGCTCCAGGTAACACGCCCGGATACGCTCGAAAAACGCCACTTCTTCCCGCTCAAAACGATCCAGCTCGCCTCGACGGGTCGCACGCGCCATGCCTGTTTCAACCGGAGCATCCAGCAGGATCACATGATCCGGCCGTACTGCCTGTTGCACCAACGATTCCAGTGCCGCAATACGCTCCTCTGGCACGCCCCGCCCGGCTCCCTGATAGGCAAACGTGGCATCGGTAAAGCGATCACAAAGCACCCAACTGCCTCGTTCTAATGCCGGGAGAATCCGGCCGTAGAGATGTTGGGCCCTTGCGGCGAACATCAGCAGCAGCTCCGTCGTCTCATGAACCGCCTCGTCCCGCGGAGCCAGTAAAAGCTCCCGAATGGCTTCCGCCATCGGCGTCCCCCCCGGCTCCCGGGTGACGATGACATCCACCCCGGCAGATCGCAGAGCATCAGCTGCGAGGGCGATCTGGGTTGATTTTCCAACGCCTTCGGAACCTTCAAAGGTGATGAACTGGCCCCGTTTGGTCACGGCTGAGCCTCACTGGTCTGCGGTGGTGGCGAAGACCGGTAGTCTTCACGTCGGTTGAGCTGATACTCACGAACAGCCTGCTGATGCTCACGCAGGCTGTTAGAAAACTTGTGGGTGCCGTCACCCCGGGCCACAAAATACAATGACTGCCCTTCCTCCGGATGCAGGGCAGCATGGATAGCCTCACGCCCCGGAAGCGCGATGGGGGTTGGCGGCAATCCATTGATTCGGTACGTGTTATAGGGGGTGTAGCGTCGCAGGTCACGACTGGTAATCCGGCCCCTGTAGTCCTCGCCCATACCATAGATCACGGTCGGGTCGGTTTGCAGCCGCATCCCCTTGTTCAATCTCCGGACGAACACCCCGGCAATCTCGCCCCGCTCATATGGAACACCGGTTTCCCGCTCGACAATGGAGGCCATGATCAACGCCTCATAGGCGGAATCGTAGGGCAACCCTTCGGCCCGTTCGCTCCACTCCTCTTCAAGCACCCGGTTCATGGTGTCGAAGGCCCGCCGAAGCAGATCCAGGTCTGAATCCTGGCTGTGATAGAGGTAGGTATCCGGGAAGAAGCGGCCTTCGGGGTGTTCACCAGCAGCGCCAAGCTCAGCCATGACCTGCTCATCCGTCCAATCCGTTGTCAGGTGGCGCAGACGTTCCCCTTTAGCCAATGCAGCCCGCAGATCACGAAACGTCCAGCCCTCAATAAACTGCATGGACCAGCTCTTGGTATCTCCATCCACCACAGCCTGCACCATAGCGAGTGCACTCATGCCGTCAGTGAATTCGTATTCTCCCGCTTTGATGTGGAGCTGATTGGGGAAAAGCCGCCCGTGAATACGCAGCCAAAGGGAGCGCTCAACAAAGCCTTCCACTTCCATCTTTCTGGCAAGCTGGGAAAATGACATACCGCTCGGCACATCAAACAGCTGAGGCTCAGACAACGAAATCGGAGTCTCCAGGGTCTTGAGCCCCTGCCAACCCCATAACATGGTGCCAGCGGAAGCCAGAATCACAATACAAACAAGGGCAATAAACAGGCGTCGAAACAAGGGCTTTACTTCAAGCTGATCAATGGACGGCAGATTGTCGCAAGGGAATGCTCAATTGGCAAATCCCGACAATCGACCCTGCACACAGGAATGACACCCACAACGCTGTTCGTCAGGAACATTCCCTCCAGCTCGGTGCGCACCAGAATTGATACCGGAAGCACTCGCTCACGAACAGTCTCTCCAGCGGCCCGAAGCCGCTCAACCACCTCGGCCAACATGACGCCATGCACCGCGAGTTCACTCATCGGTGGCAGCCACCACTCGCCAGCAACCTTGGCCAGGATGTTGGTTCTGCTGCCTTCAAGCAGATGCCCGCGCCCATCCGTCAGTAACACCTCATAGTTGCCGGAGCGAAGCTCTGAGCCAGCAATGACCTGATCGAGACGATTCAACGTCTTAAGCCCGGCCAGGGCAGAATTCGCCACCACAGGGTGACGAGCCAGCTGCACAGAGACTCCAGAGGGATCAGGCGGTGGCGGGAGATCATGACGGGAGATTATCAAGGTCGGTTGGCAAGCCGAAGGGGGCACGTATCCCCTGCCCCCAACACCCCGGGTCAATACCAGCTTCAGCACCCAGTCGTCTGGGCCTGCATAGCGGGCCAACGCTTGCTCAAGGCTTGCGCCCAATTCAGCGGCCGCGAGAGGGATGCCCAATCGTTCAGCGCCATACAGAAGCCTGGCCAGGTGACGCGCACCCAGCACTGGCTGCTGATCGTGAACCCGGATCGTCTCGAAAAGACCGTCTCCGTACGACAATCCCCGGTCAGTGGCTGTGACCGACTCGCTCTCAGCCCAGACCAGGGAAAGCATAGGCCTCAATCCTCGTAACGGCGGAAGATGAGCGTACCGTTGGTTCCGCCAAAGCCAAAGGAGTTGGACAGCGCCACTTTGACATCCGCTTCCCGGGCGACGTTGGCAACCAGGTCCAGGTCGCAACCTTCATCCGGGTTGTCGAGGTTGATGGTGGGAGGCAAAACCCCATCCCGAACCGCCAACAAAGAGAAAATGGCCTCAACAGCGCCAGCTGCTCCCAGCAAATGACCTGTCATCGACTTGGTGCTGCTCATGGCCAGCTTGTGAGCGTGCTCGCCAAAGACATTCTTGACGGCATTCACCTCTGCGACGTCGCCTACCTGAGTGGAGGTGCCATGGGCGTTGATGTAATCGATATCGGTCGGCTCGAGCCCTGCGTCACGCAGCGCATTCTTCATAGCCTTCTCAGCCCCGGTACCTGACGGCGCGGTAATATGATAGGCATCGTCACTCATACCAAACCCGACCACTTCACCGTAAATTGCCGCGCCACGTTTTTTGGCATGCTCAAGCTCTTCCAGCACCAGCACTCCGGCGCCGTCGCTGAGCACGAACCCATCACGGTCCTTGTCCCAAGGGCGGCTGGCTTTTTCTGGCTCTTCATTACGGGTGGAGAGCGCGCGCGCTGCGGAAAACGAAGCTATACCGGTGCGGGTGGTTGCCATTTCCGAACCGCCCGCCAGCATGACATCAGCATCGCCATAAGCAATGGTGCGGGCCGCATAGCCGATATTGTGAGTACCTGTCGTACAGGCAGTGGTGATGGCAATATTGGGCCCCTGGTAACCAAACCGGATAGCCACATTGCCGGAAATCATGTTGATTACCGAAGCAGGCACAAAAAACGGCGATACCTTACGTGGACCGCTCTCGGCCAGGGTAATCACGTTTTTCTCGATAAACTCAAGACCGCCAATGCCTGAACCAATAGCAACACCAACCCGGTCCTTGTCCAGCGCATCAAACTCTGCCAACCCGCTGTTATCAACGGCCTGCTGAGCAGCAATCAGTCCATAATGGATGAAGGGGTCCATCTTGCGGGCATCTTTTGGCGACAGGTACTCGGAAATATCCAGGTCCTTAACTGCACCGCCAATCTTGGTGTTGTAGTCAGTAGCATCAAACCGATCAATCAGACCGATACCACTGCGTCCTGCCTTGATGCCTTCCCAGGAAGATGCCACATCGTTCCCCAGCGGGGACAGCATACCCAGTCCAGTAATCACAACACGTCGTTCAGCCATAACACCATTCACCTAGGTTCTTCAGTCAAAAGAAATCACGGCCAAAAAAAAGCCGCCCTCTCACGCAGCAAAGGACGGCTTCTGCTTGGCATATAGTCGAGCTGAGTATCAGGTGTGCGCGACGATGTAGTCGATCGCGTCCTGAACACTGGCCAGCTTCTCAGCTTCCTCGTCAGGAATTTCGGTCTCGAATTCTTCTTCAAGCGCCATGACCAGCTCAACGGTGTCCAGTGAGTCAGCGCCAAGGTCCTCAACAAAAGAAGATGTGCTCTGTACTTCGGACTCTTTAACGCCCAATTGCTCGCAAACGATCTTCTTTACGCGCTCTTCAACTGTACTCATAATTTCCTCACTTTTTTTCAACCAAGCAATTTATGGATTGCCAGTTTAGTTTAAAGCCTATCTGCAAACAAGCAGACAAACTGTCTAACGTCTTGTACAACAAGGAATTCTTAACGATGTTGTACCAGCGTTATCCCATATACATGCCGCCATTGACCTGGATGGTTTCTCCAGTCACATAGCCAGCGGCATCGGATGCAAGAAACGAAACAACCGCCGCTACTTCCTCCGGCTGCCCCAGGCGCCCCGCCGGAATGATCTCCAGCATAGCTTCCCGTTGCTTATCGTCCAGCTTCTTGGTCATATCGGTATCGATGAACCCGGGCGCCACGCAATTCGAGGTAATCCCGCGATTCGACATTTCCTTCGCCAAGCTGCGGGTAAACCCTTCAACCCCGGCCTTGGCGGCACAATAGTTCGCCTGCCCCGGGTTACCCATACCGGCTACCACGGAGCTGACATTGATAATTCGACCCCAGCGAGCCTTGGCCATGCCTCTGAGCACGGCTTTGCTGGTGCGATAGACACTGGCCAGGTTGGTCTCGATCACATCGGCCCAATCGTCATCTTTCAGCCGCATCAGAAGGTTATCACGAGTGATGCCAGCATTGTTCACAAGAATGAGCGGTGCCCCGGCGTCTTCACCGATCTTTTTAAGACCGGCATCTATGCTTTCAGGATCCGCTACGTTCATCACGATACCGAAGCCATCATAGCCAGCGGATTTCAGGTAATCCGTGATCGCGTCCGCACCCGCCTGGGTTGTTGCCGTACCGACAACCGTCGCGCCTTGCGCTGCCAGAGAGTCAGCAATTGCCTTGCCAATTCCCCTGCTAGCGCCGGTAACCAGCGCAATCTTGCCTGCTAGAGACATGGAAAACTCCCTGTTTGTTGACACTCGCTGACCGAGACAAGCCCGACCAGTTCACAATATAGCTCAGGACTATTTAAATGCCTTCAGGGCATCATCCAGTCCGTCCCGGGTTTCAATGCCGCAGACACTCAGGTTTCGATCAATGCGCTTAACCAGGCCAGCGAGCACCTTGCCTGCGCCACACTCGACCGCCACAGAAACGCCCTGCCCCGTCAGGGTGCGAATCGAGTCGGTCCACAGCACCGGACTATAAAGCTGTTTGACCAGGTTGGCCTTCAAGGACTCACGATCCTGACACACAGATGCGGTGACATTCTGGACGACAGGGATTACAGCATCATTAAAGCTGACCTCGTCCAAAGCCTTCGCCAACTCTTCCGCCGCGCCTTTCATCAGAGCGCAGTGTGACGGAACGCTCACCGGCAACGGCATTGCCTTTCGGGCCCCTTTGGCTTTGCAGGCCTCAATCGCGCGATCAACCGCAGCGGCAGCACCGGCGATCACCACCTGGCCAGGTGCATTGAAGTTAACCGCAGAAACAACCTCGCCGTCTGCAGCCTCTTCACAGGCCGCAACGACATCAGCGTCTTCAAGACCAAGGATAGCGGCCATACGCCCCTCACCCGCAGGCACCGCGCCCTGCATCAGCTCACCGCGCAGCTGCACGAGCTTGACCGCTTCGAGGAAATTCAGGGATTCTGCCGCAACCAGGGCACTGTACTCTCCGAGACTGTGACCCGCCAACAGGTCCGGCTTGCGGCCTTCGGCTACAAACCATTGCCGCCACAATGCAACGCTTGCTGTAAGCAGCGCCGGCTGGGTGACCATGGTACGGTTCAGTTCTTCCGCTGGCCCATGCTGGCACAGCTGCCAAAGATCGTACCCCAGAACTTCGGAAGCCTCGGCAAACGTTTGTTCCACAATTGGCCATTGCCCGGATGCTTCACTAAGCATACCGACCGACTGGGAACCCTGACCTGGAAAAATAAAGGCTGTTTTCATAGTTCGAAATCTTATCGTCAATGAGCGTTTCTGAAGATTAGCCAATAGTACAAGGTAAGTATGACGACAGCCACGTCAGGGCTGGAGGAAGGATTAGGACATTGGTCGCAGTGCCGTCAGACCATCATGTCGTCCAGACGGGCATTAATACGGCTGGGGACCTCCATCGTCACCTCCCGGGTGGCCTGACGAATGGCGGCCAGCATCGCCCGCTCATTGGCGTTACCGTGGCTTTTTATAACAACGCCCTGAAGCCCGAGAAAGCTGGCTCCGTTATGCCGGGCGGGGTCCATCAACTTGAGCAGGCGCCGAAGCATCGGGCGCGCAAGCCAACCAACCAGACGACCATAGACACCTCGGCTAAAGGCTTGCTCAAGAAGCTCAATCAAAAGACCCGCGACACCTTCACCGGTCTTTAACGCGATATTACCGACAAAACCATCACAAACGACCACGTCGGCAACGTTGCGGAACAGGTCGCTGCCCTCAACGTACCCGATGTAGTTCACCGCATCACTTTGCGCCAACAAGTGCGATGCCAGCCTCACCTGCTCGTTCCCCTTAATCTCCTCTTCACCGACGTTCAGCAACGCGACACGAGGCTCGGAGAGCCCGCTCACCGCAGACGCCATCAGCGATCCCATTAACGCGAATTGGTAGAGGTTTTCAGCGCTGGCATCAACGTTAGCGCCGAGATCAAGAACGTGGCAACGGCCACGGAGGGAGGGAATCAATTTGGTGATCGCAGGCCGCTCGATACCGGGGTACATCCGGATAATGGATCGACCAAAAGCCATCAGCGCCCCGGTATTACCGGCACTGACGCAGCCTTGAGCCTCACCATCCCTGACCAGGCGCAAAGCGACTGCCATCGAGGAATTCTGCTTATGGCGGAGGGCGTGGGAAGGACGCTCATTCATGCGAATGACATCCACCGCCTCGACAACCCGAATTCTCGGGTGCCCCTCATGCAACAAGGCCCCGAGTTCACCCTGGCTACCCACCAGAATAATACTCAAGGCCTCGTTTTCCCTGACTGCATCCAGAGCCGCAGACACCGCAACAGCGGGGCCGCGATCGCCACTCATGGCATCAACTGCGATGGTGATAGAACTCACCGTGCGAGTGCCCTGTATGGATACAGCGTCAGACGCAACGATTACTCGTCGCGCGCTTCAACTACCTGCTTGCCACGGTAGAAACCGTCCGGGGACACGTGGTGACGACGATGAACTTCACCGGTGGTCGCATCGGTAGACAGAGTTGCAGCGCTCAGTGCATCGTGAGAACGGCGCATACCACGCTTAGAGCGGGTCTTTCGGTTTTGCTGTACAGCCATGATTCTGCTCCTGACCTTTAAAACAAGTGTTCGAAAATACAGCGCTGGCGTTCCAAAGTACCGCCTGCGCTTGTGATCATTTAGTGCTTCTTCGTCTTCAGCCCCGCCAGCACGCTGAACGGATTCTCTCGTTCCTGCGCCTTCGGTTCCGGCTCAGGGACGCTTGATTCGAGCTCATCCAGCTGTTTTCCAGCCGGACACTGATCTCGTTCATGCAGGGGAAATGGAGGAAGCACCAGCAAAAGCTCGTCTTCAACCATACTCCAGAGGTTCGCCGAGAACTCGTCCGTCAAAAACGGTTCCAATTCCTTCGGCAATCTCTGTGCCTGCTCATCGCTGGTCACCAACCCCAGACGAAACTGCGATGTCAGTGTCGCATCCATCGGCGTCATACAACGCTGGCACTCAAGCTCAACCCTGGCTTCCAGCTCACCCGATACAATACGGCGACGCTCACCATCCATAGAGAAGGCAAGCGAAACCTGACACTGCCCGTCTTCAGCAACGCCGGCCACACACTCGACGAGACGCTCCAGCGATGTCAGGGGGATAACCCCTTCTAATACACTGTCGTGCTCCGCGAGCCGGTAGGGATCGACGGTCTTAGGCAATTCGGCATTTGACATAGGCGCGCAATTTTAGGTGGCTCGTCCGCTGCTGTCAAAGACTTCGTCACCTATTCCACTTATTTTCCCAACGGGATACGGGTATTTAACAACGATGGGGCAGTGCAAGTATCATAAGAACGCAGCAACACTCTATCAAACGACGCCCTTAAAGAAGGAAACTCCAGTGATACCAAAGCCACTCGTCCTGGCCTCGTCATCCCGTTACCGAAAGGCATTACTGGAACGGCTCGAACTGCCCTTTGATAGCGCCAGCCCGGCCATTGATGAGTCGGCGGGCGACAAAGAGTCCGCGGAGAGCCTGACCACGCGACTGGCGCGGGAGAAAGCCGAAGCTTTGCAGACTCAGTTCCCCAACCACTGGATCGTCGGCTCGGACCAGGTCGCCGCCCTCGCCGATGGGCAAATCCTCACCAAGCCCGGCAATTTTTCAACCGCCTGCCGACAACTCCGCCAATGCAGCGGTCAAAAGGTGCGCTTCCTGACCGGCCTGACCCTGCTGGACTCCGCGACAGGCGACACACTCCAACTCTGCGAACCCTTCGATGTTCACTTTCGAACCTTGTCAGACCAGGAGATTGAACACTACCTGAAAACGGAAACCCCCTACGATTGCGCTGGAAGTTTCCGCATGGAAGGGCTCGGTATTGCCCTGTTCTCAAGACTTGAGGGCCGCGACCCCAACAGCCTGATTGGTCTACCCCTGATCGGGCTCTGCGACATGTTCAGGCAATGGGGTCTCGACCCGCTGGCCGAGGCTTATCGCAACTCCAACCGGGAATGAATCACCTGGTTGGCCAGGCCAGAGCCGACCGACGCGCCAAATCGTTCGATAAATTCATCAAATTTCGAGCCACTGCGGGTGTAGTCAACAAACTCTTCGTGCCCTACAACCTCACGCGCCACGTAAGAGGCACTACCCAACGCATCAACCAGCCCCAACTCCACTGCCTGCTCACCGGTCCACACCAGGCCACTGAACAGGCGGTCGTCATTCGCCAGGCGATCACCCCGGCCTTTTTGGACCTGCTCGATAAACTGCCGGTGCGTCGTATCCAGCACTTGCTGCCAAAATTCGACCTCACCCTCTTTCTCCGGTGAGAACGGATCCAGGAACGCCTTATTCTCCCCGGAGGTATAAAGCCGGCGTTCCACGCCAACCTTCTCCATCAGGTCGGTAAAACCAAATCCGCCACCAACAACCCCAATGGACCCCACAAGGCTGGCTTTATCGGCATAGATTTCATCGGCAGCCGCCGCAATGTAGTAAGCACCAGATGCCCCAATATCGGCGATGACCGCGTACACGCGCTTCTCCGGATATTGCTCCCGCAACCGAAGAATTTCGTCATAGACGTAGCCCGCCTGAACCGGGCTCCCGCCAGGGCTGTTGATCCGCAATACCACAGCCTTTGCCGCCTCGGCCTCGAAGGCTTCCCGCAGACCACCAACAATGTTATCCGCACTGGCCATTTCGTCCGCCGCTATGGTGCCGGTAATTTCAACCAGGGCGGTGTGATCGCCACCAGGCTTTCCGACATCGGCTGAGGGAAATATTAACGCGAACAGAAGAACAAACAGGTACACAAAGGTCAGCACCTTGAAGAAAATTCCCCAGCGCCGGCTCTTGCGCTGCTCGTCCTGCATGGACAAGATCAGCTTCTCAATCAGCTTCCAATCACGACCGCTGGCACCAGCATCACCCGTCGCCTTCGCCGTCGAATCACCCCACCCCGGTTTCTGCTCAGAATCCCATTCAGACATCAATGCATCCCATCATTCAGTAAGTTCAAGACCAACACAAAGACGCTACAGCCCCAAAGCCTCGCGAAGCGCCTTAACAGAATCCACAACCGCATAGGGTCCATACTGCTGAAGGACACTGCGATCATGAACACCCCACTCCACACCGATTGCCGGCATATTGATCCGCTGCGCCATATCAAGGTCGTAGCGGGTGTCACCAATCATCACTGCGTCTTCCGGAGCGATCTCCAGGTGCGCCAGTATTTCCTCCAGCATGGTCGGATCCGGCTTCGAGCGCGTTTCATCTGCGCAACGGGTTACCCGAAAGTACTCACCCAGACCACTGTCCGACAAGGCGCGATCCAGCCCACCCCGACTCTTGCCAGTCGCCACCGCACACATTCGCCCAACCGAATTCAGGTCCGCGAGAACATCCACCATTCCGGCAAAGACTTGCTGGGGCGAGGTTTTCCTGGAGAAGAAATAACGCCCATAACCTTCCCTCATGGCCTGCATCTCATCCCGACGAATCCCCGGGTACAACGCTTCCAGTGCCTCAACGATACCCAGCCCGATAATATCGCGATAGGCCGCCCGCTCCAGCGCTGGAAACCCCAATTCGGTGGCCGCCTGATGCAGACTGTCGGTGATATGCTCCACCGAGTCCACCACGGTCCCATCCCAATCAAAAATAACGACTTTATGCGGATTTGCCACGAAACAACCAACCTGAGTTAAACATCAATTGTGTGTCTGGCGCCCAGCCAGCTTAACAAGCACCTCATCAAAGGCCTCATCATAGGGAGCCTCCAGCCGGATAGCCTCACCACTTCCTGGCAAGGTGAATTCCAGCGCACGGGCATGCAGCATCAGCCTCCGCCCACCCAAGGCTCTAAACGCCTTGAGGCTAACATCATCCATATACTTGTCATCGCCTGCAATCGGATGCCCCGCATAAGCGCTGTGCACACGGATCTGGTGGGTTCGGCCGGTCACCGGAGACGCCTGCACCAGACTGTAACCGGCATAATCTGCAAGCACCTTATAGGTGGTCAACGATGCCTTGCCCTCGTCATCCACCCTAACCCGCCGCTCCCCGTTGCTCAATTCATACCTGAGCAGTGGCACGTCCACACGATCAACCCTGGCTGGCCACTGCCCCGCGACCAGAGCATGGTAGTGCTTGCGAATTCGTTTTTGTCGCAGCTCATCCTGAAGATAACGCAGTGCCGAGCGTTTTTTCGCGACCATCACCAGCCCGGAGGTGTCGCGATCCAGCCGATGAACCAATTCAAGAAAACGCGCGTCAGGCCGGGCCGCCCGCAGCACCTCAATCAACCCAAAATCCAGACCGCTGCCACCGTGCACCGCAATACCGGAAGGCTTGTTGACCACCAGCATCTGCTCATTTTCAAACACCACCGCCCCTTCCATGACGGACTGGACCCGGGCACCCGGGACCACGGCGGCAGTCTTCTGTTTCTGGGTAACCGGTGGAATCCGAACTTCGTCCCCGGTTTTTACCCGCGTATCCGGGCGCACCCTCCCTTTATTAACCCGCACTTCCCCTTTCCGGACGATGCGGTACACCACGCTCTTCGGCACCCCCCGCAGCTGAGCCAGCAGGAAGTTGTCGATACGCTGACCGTCATTATCCTCATCCACCGTCACCCAGCGGACCGAGCTGCGCTCCTGCGGTTTCTCGGACGGCGGCCGAACGCCAGCCCCGGGCGGAGGAGAGCGGCGGGACGCCGTTTTAGGGGAAGTCTTCCTTTTGGGAGATTTAAAAGCCATGACACCTAGCCAGTTCCAGACCGCGGAAAAGTGAAGAACCGCTCACCTACGGGATTGATGGGTCCTGAGATTGCTGTTATATTCCGGCGTGCTCTGCCGTTTGTCTACGGCCTGGCCAGATTGCCAAGTGCCGGAGCGGCAGGAGTATACCGATACTGTTGAATAGTTTGAACTTGATAGCTTGATCATCGGCTATACAGATCGAGTGGAGGCAGCCGAACAACAAAGGCTCCGACACGCAGAGACCTTCCACAGCGTGCCCTGCTTTCCCGCATTGAGGGATCCCATCACCGTGGAAGTAAAGTAAAAAAAAACCGAGCGGAAAACCGCGTCGGGCGACATCGCGAAGCAAAGATTAGCAACACGTAGGGCCGGGCCGTCCAGCAAAACGATACGACGTGAGACCCAGGCACCTGCGTGAAATTGAAGATAAGCAACATGCGTCAACAGGCAACAGACACAAGAGGGCCATCCCTGCCAAATGGCACCCGGGAATTGGCTTATGATTCAGGGGTTATGGAGTTGTACCCCGTAACACTCTGATTTGTTTGCCTGCCGACCGCATTATTGTCGGCACGCAGGTTCTGCTTCGCAGATGCCACCCCCTCCGGTTTTCTGTCCCACAAACGACAGGAAACAATTCTTTCCATGAAAAGAATGCTAATCAATGCAACTCACCCAGAAGAGTTGCGCGTTGCCCTGGTTGACGGCCAGCGGCTTTTTGACCTCGATATTGAATCCAGCACCCGCGAGCAGAAGAAGGCCAACATCTACAAGGGCCGTATTACGCGGGTAGAACCCAGCCTTGAAGCAGCCTTTGTCGATTTTGGCGCAGAGCGTCACGGCTTCCTTCCCCTGAAGGAAATCTCCAAGGAATACTTCAAGAAGTCTCCCGGCGAAATCGAAGGCAAGATCAACATCAAGGATGTTGTCTCTGAAGGACAGGAAGTTATTGTCCAGGTTGACAAGGAAGAGCGCGGAAACAAAGGCGCAGCCCTGACCACGTTCATTTCCCTCGCCGGCCGTTATCTGGTGCTGATGCCCAACAACGCCCGCGCTGGCGGCATCTCTCGCCGGATCGAAGGCGAAGAGCGCGCCCAGCTCAAAGAGGCCATGTCCAGCGTTCAGGTTCCCAAATCCATGGGAATCATCGTCCGCACCGCAGGTATCGGCCGCACCGCCGAAGAGTTGCAATGGGACCTCGATTATCTGGTGCAGTTCTGGGAAGCCATTACCCAGGCAGCGTCTGACCGCAAGGCCCCGTTCCTGATCCACCAGGAAAGCAACGTTATCATCCGTGCCGTTCGCGATTACTTGCGCCAGGACATCGGTGAAGTATTGATCGACTCGGCCGTGGTCTACGAAGATGTTCTCAACTTCGTTCGCGCGGTCATGCCGACGTTTGAAAACAAGATCAAGCTGTATCAGGACGAAATCCCCCTGTTCAGCCGCTACCAGATCGAAGGTCAGATCGAAACCGCATTCCAGCGTGAAGTGAAGCTCCCTTCCGGCGGCTCCATCGTGATCGACCCGACAGAAGCCCTGGTGTCCATCGACATCAACTCTTCTCGTGCCACCAAAGGGCAAGACATTGAGGAGACCGCGCTCCAGACCAACCTGGAAGCGGCCGAAGAGATTGCCCGACAGCTCCGGCTCCGGGACATGGGTGGTCTGATCGTTATCGATTTCATCGACATGACGCCCGCCAAGCACCAACGGGAAGTTGAGAACAAGGTTCGCGAAGCCCTTGAACTGGATCGCGCCCGGGTACAGGTCGGCAAGATCTCACGCTTTGGCCTGCTGGAAATGTCCCGTCAGCGCCTGCGTCCGTCTCTTGGCGAAACCCGTAGCGAAGTCTGTCCCCGCTGTAACGGCCAGGGCACCATCCGGGGCATTGAGTCCCTGGCGCTCAGCATCATGCGCCTGATTTATGAAGAGGCTTCCAAAGACAAAACTGGCGAAGTTCGTGCCATCGTCCCTGTCGTGGTGGCCACCTTCCTGCTCAATGAAAAGCGCAAGCAGCTTGCCGATATTGAAGCTCGCCAGGAAGTCACCATCGTGGTTGTACCTTCCCCTCATCACGAGACCCCGAACTTTGAAATTATCCGGGTACGGGAAGATGAAGCCGGCACCGAGCAGGTAACCAGCTATCAGGTTGCGCAGGAATACTCCGAGCGCGAAGAAGAAGCGATTGACATCACCACACCCCGTGACCAGCCAGTGCGCCAGGAAGCGGCCGTCAAGGCCATTCGCCCTGCCGCTCCGGCTCCAGGCCCAGTAGCCGCTGCGGCCGAGCAAAGCACGGAAGTTCAGGGTGATGGCGGCCTGTTCCGCCGACTGGGCTGTAAAATTGCCAAGTTCTTCAAAGGTGAAGACGAAGCACAGCCCGAGCCTGCTGCGAAACGTAACGGTGGACGTGACGACGAACGCCGCTCCCAGGGCCGCCAGGACCGTCGCAAATCCCGCGTCGCCAAAGGTGAAGGCCAGAGCGAGCGCCGTGGCAGTCAGGAACGTCGTCAGCAGCCCCAGAGACAGGGACAGGGACAAAGCCAGGGTCAAACCCGGAGCGATGACAATCGCGGCCGTGGTCGCGGTGGACGAGACGGCGCCAAGCCAAGCGGCCGCGACGGCAGCCCCCGTGGCCGTGGTAGCGACCAACAGGGAACCCAGGGTGAAGCCCGCCGGGATGGCGAAGACCGCAAACAAGGCGGTCGCAACCAGGAGCGCAAGCCCCAACAGGGTAACCGCGACCAGCAGGAAGCCCGTAGCCCCCAGAAGACTGGTGAGGACAAGCGTCGCAAACCGCGCCGTCAGCGCAACCGCGACGGTTCACCGGTAGAAACTCCCAGCTCTACGCCCGCTGAGCGCAAGACCGTTCGCAACGACCGGCACCAGAAGGACACCCAGCCGGAGAAAGAGCAGGAAACCACGCAAACCCAGAGTGCCAGCCAGGCTGTAGCGGTAGAGGCAAAGACGGATAACCGTCCTCAGCAAGAGCCACAAGCTCCGAAGAGCCAGCCGGAAGCAGCCAAGGTAGAAGCTAAGGTTTCTGACGAATCTGCGAAGGCTGACGAAAAGCCGAAGGCCGAAGAAAAGCCAAAAACCGACAGCAAGCCCAAGGCTGAGCAGAAATCGGATGAGGCGCCGGCAAAAGCTGAAGCCAAGCCCGCCACCGAAGAGGCACGCCAAAATGACGAGCCCCAGACTGGCGAGAGCAAGGCCAAAGAAAGCCCCGTAGCGGCTGATCAGGCTCCAGCAAGCGAAAAAGGGCCTCAAGGCTCAGAGAAGCAAGCTGACGAAGACAAGCCTGCGTCAACCAAAGCCGAAGGCGAGCAGAAGCCAAGGCCCCGCCGCACCAGCCGCAAGCCAAAGGCGGCTGACACTGGCAAAGGTAAGGACGCGACAACCGAAACTCAGGACAGCGCAGGTACAGCCCCCGCCGCTCCTGAAGAGAAGGTCGCCGCCCAAGCCAAGGCGCCCGAGCAGGCCAGCAAGCCAGCTTCCGAGCAAGCGCCCGCCAAAACGGCTGAGCCAAAAACAACCGAAGCGGTTGTTGCGACAGAAAAGGCCCCTGCACCCCAGGCCAAGGCTCCTGAGAGCACGCCAGAAAAGCCGGCTGCACCCAAGGCAGATCAGCGTCAGCCAGAAGCGAGCAAACCAGCTGAAAGCACCGCTCAGCAGGACAATGCTCCGGAACAAGCCTCAACAGCGTCCGAAGTGACCCCGGGCAGGGCCTATAATGACCCCCGGGAAGTCAGGAAACGCCGTCGTGCTGCCGAAGCTGCCAAGGCCGAAGCCGCCAAAAACCCTGAGGGAAACTAAGCCATGCTAAGTAACGCCGAGATTGAAGCGCTGGAAGACATCCTCTTTGCAGAGCCTTGGGGTGACGAAGCCCTGGATTTCTTCGGCCTTCACGGTGTCATTTCCGCCAGCGTTGTAGGGCCGGTGGAACTGGCCCCGGCGGACATCTTCCGCCTGGCGACCGGTATCGATACCCTTCCCAAGGAAGGCGTCCCAGACGCTTTCCTTGGGGCAGTCCAGAAACTGGCAGCCAGCATGAAGAGCGCTTTGGACATGGGGCTGCCGCTGGAACTACCGGAACCAGAAGACGGCGATCCAATGAACGCACTGGAAAACTGGTGCGCTGGATTTGTTGATACCTTCCTGGAAAACGAAGATCAGTGGCTGGAAATCAGTGAGGATGATGCAGCGAACCTGCTGGTGCCAATGATGACCCTGTCAGGGCTGTTTGAGGACGAAGATTTCCGCAAGGTTCTTGAGAGCGAAAAGCTCACAAAGCAGATGGCCGATGCAATCCCGGATTCATTGACCGACCTCTACCTGCTGTACCACGCCCCGGCATAAACCGGGGCTAATGCGCCCTTCCCTGGCCAGACACAAAACTAGTCTGCCAGGGCAATGGGCTCACGAAAATGATGCCAGACGGGTGTAAGCCCTTCTGGCATTTTTTCTATCCGGCCCAATTCGCACCAAGCGGCACCGGGAAAATGGAAGTCACTGCCCTGGGACGCCAGCAAGCCTTCACGCCGACACAGGTCCGTCAGAAACCCCAAATCGCCAGCTTGCTGTCCAGAAGTGATAACCTCAATGGATCGCCCTCCAGCTGCTTTAAAGTCCGCCACCAGCGCACGCAATCGGGTTGCGGTCATTTTGTACTTGCGAGGATGAGCCACCACCGCAATCCCCCCAGCCTCTATAATCCAGCGCACCACTTCCGCCAACTCTGGCCAGAACGCCTTAACATCACCGGGTTTTCCTGCGCCCAGGTGGCGATTGAATGCCTGGTTGATATCGGTGACTCTACCCATCTCAACGAGAGCCTTAGCAAAATGCGGGCGCCCCGGCACATCACCACCAGCTTTTTCCGTGGCCAGAGCCAGCAACGAGTCTGGGTCTTTATTCTGCAGGCGCTCAGCGATCTTGCGGGCTCGATGCCAGCGGTTCTCTTTCTGTTCCGCCAGACGTGTTTGAAAGCGCTCATCGTCTGGATCAAAGTCCAGCCCGACAATATGAATGGTCTGACGCCCCCACACACAGGACAACTCAACCCCGGGAACCAGCTGGACCCCATGCTTCAGCGCACCGGCCTTGGCCGCACTCAGGCCGTCAATAGTGTCATGATCGGTTAACGCGAGGTGACTCACTCCCTTTTCGGCGGCCCGGGCGAGCAATTCCTCAGGCGACAGCGCTCCGTCTGAAGCAGTACTGTGGCAATGCAGATCAATGCAGTTAGGCGAACCTTGGGGTATAGTCACGGCTACTCATCATTACAGCGGGATAGTGGCTACAGTGTACCAGTGGTAGGAATGCGTGTAATGCCACCCCCCGGCAAAAATTGGCCCGACCGGAGCTCACCATGTACTACGCGATTGTCAGTGAAGACATCCCTAATAGCCTGCCACTTCGCATGCAGGCAAGACCAGCCCACCTGGCAAGGCTCGAAGCCTTGAAGGCCGAGGGAAGACTGCTTATTGCTGGCCCCAATCCCGCCCTGGACACGCCAGACCCGGGCGAAGCGGGTTTTACCGGCAGCCTGGTAGTCGCAGAGTTTGACAGCCTTGAAGAAGCGCAGAACTGGGCTGACGCTGACCCCTATGTTGAAGCTGGAGTCTATGCAGGAGTGTCGGTCAAACCCTTCAAATTGGTCCTGCCGTGAATTAAGCATGAGCGATTTTTAATACGGCACGCCTTGAACAAGGGGGCGCCTATAGCAAAAATTACGGTTTTACCCGAACACTCAAGGAAAGACTCACGTGACCGCACTGCGCCTGATTGCCTGCACACTGATACTCCTTGCCGCCGGCGCCAGCGCCCAGGCCAGGACCATGTATGTTGACGACACCCTGTCGATCACCATGCGAAGCGGAGAAGGAACCCAGTTCCGCATTCTCAAAAGCGACCTCACCAGCGGGACACGCCTGGACCTGGTTCGCGCCAGTGATTCCGGCTACAGCCTGGTAAGAACCCCGGATGGCGTTGAGGGCTGGGTTTTAAGCCGTTACCTGACCGACTCCCCCATCGCCCGTGACCGCCTGGTAAGAGCCAACCGCGAGCTGGAAGATGCTCGCAAGCAGCTTGCCGAGCTTCGCCAGGAACTGGCCGAAACCAAAGCCGAACGGGATACACTGGCCTCATCGGAAAGCAGCCTGGAATCACGGACCCAAAACCTCAGTAGCGAGCTCGCGCAGATCAAGGAAATCTCAGCCAACGCCCTGAGTCTTGACCGTCGCAACAGTGAACTACAGGAAGAAAATCAACGCCTGCGCAACGACGTTGAAGTGCTGACCGCCGAGAAAGAGCGCCTTGAGACCAAGAGCGAGTCTGACTTTATGCTTCTGGGTGCCGGACTGGTTCTGCTGGGTATTATTCTGGCACTGATCATCCCACTCCTGAAGCCCTCTAAGAAGGCGGACAACTGGGCCTGATTCAGCAGGGAGATGTTTCCCGGCCAATACCACATGTAGTATCCAAAAAGCTGAAAGCCCACTAAATAGTTGGCCTTCGGCTTTTTTTATATCAATACGTTCTTTGACCCTGCTGCTTGTTCGCTTTATAGATAGTAGAACAACACGCATGAGGTGCTGCGATGTCGATGACCATGAAGGACTATTCTGAAAAACGCGATTTCCACCGGATGCGGATCAATACCGAGATCCAGGTCACCGATGATCAAGGGCGCCAGTTCTCGGCCCTGTGCAAGGACCTGAGCGGCACCGGTATGCTATTGCACCTGCCAGACCCCATGGACGAAGGCTCCGAAATCCATACCCTCATGCCTTCCCCCAACGACCAGTTCCCCGCCTTTGAAACCATCAGCAAGGTCCTTAGATGCAGCCCTGAAGGCGATGGCTATCTGATCGGTCTGTCGATTATCAAGGTCAAGACCTAGCCTCCTCAGCGCCCCGGCGACCTCAGCAAGCACCAGCCTAGGCCAGGGTCCAGAAACGCCAATCCCGGCAAAAGCCGGGATTGGGTATACGAGCAGTTCCATGCGGGGCGAGCCAGGCCGCCGCCCCTGCATGCAATCAATCAATCTTCAGGGGCTTCTCGGAAACCACAATGCCGTTGTTGTCGGCATAGAGGTAATGGCCCGGCAAGAAGGTGACGCCACCGAAGGTGACCGGCACGTTCAGATCACCAATGCCACGCTTATCCGTTTTGCGAGGATGGGTTCCCAATGCCTGCACACCCAACTCGGTTTGCCCGATCACGTCCACATCGCGGATGCAGCCGTAGATAATCAGGCCAGCCCAGCCATTGCTGGCGGCTTTTTCCGCCAGCATATCGCCCAGCAACGCATTCCGCTTGGAACCGCCGCCGTCAACGACCATGACCCGGCCATTGCCCGGCAGGCCAACCTGCTCTTTCACAACCGAGTTATCTTCGAAGCATTTGACCGTCACGATTTCTCCGCCAAACGCGGAGACGCCACCATAGTTGCGAAACCCGGGCTCAACAACCTGAACCTCGGGATAATCGTCACACAGATCTGGAGTTACGATTGGCACCTCTGCAATCTCCTTTCTAACAGCGTGTCTTAATCAATTTTTTCGTCGGCCAGGAAGAACCAGGTATCCAGAACCGAATCCGGGTTCAGGGATACGGTATCGATGCCCTGCTCCATCAGCCACTTGGCCAGATCCGGATGATCGGACGGGCCCTGACCACAAATGCCCACGTACTTGCCAGCTTTACGGCAGGCAACGATGGCATTGGACAACAGCGCCTTGACCGCGTCGTTCCGCTCATCAAACAGGTGGGCAACAATGCCCGAATCCCGGTCAAGCCCCAGGGTCAGCTGGGTCAGGTCATTGGAGCCGATGGAGAAGCCGTCGAAGTGTTCCAGGAACTGGTCCGCCAGCAAGGCGTTTGCCGGCAGTTCACACATCATGATGACCCGCAGACCATTTTCGCCACGGCTCAGGCCATTCTGGGCCAACAGCTCAACCACTTGCTGCGCTTCGCCCACTGTACGGACAAAGGGCACCATGATCTCAACATTGGTGAAGCCCATTTCTTCGCGAACTTTCTTGAGCGCACGGCACTCCAGCTCGAAACAGTCGCGGAAGTTTTCCGAGATATAACGAGACGCACCACGGAAGCCCAGCATGGGGTTTTCTTCGTCCGGCTCATACAGGGTGCCGCCAATCAGGTTGGCGTATTCGTTGGATTTGAAGTCAGACAGCCGCACAATCACCTTCTTCGGTGCAAAGGCCGCAGCCAGGGTAGAAATACCTTCCACCAGTTTGTCGACATAGAAATCCACCGGTGAGTTGTACCCGGAGATACGTTTCTCGACGGTCTGGTGAATGTCCCGCGGCAGGCTGTCGAAATTCAACAGGGCTTTCGGGTGAACACCGATCATCCGGTTGATAATGAACTCAAGACGGGCCAGGCCAACGCCTTCGTTAGGCAGGGCCTGGAAGTCAAACGCACGGTCCGGGTTGCCCACGTTCATCATAATCTTGAACGGAATGGACGGCATGGAATCAATAGTATTTTCCCGCAGCTCGAAATCCAGGCTGCCCTCGTAGATCATGCCGGTATCACCTTCGGCACAGGAAACGGTAACGTGCTGACCTTCCTTCAGAATTTCAGTCGCATCACCGCAACCAACAACGGCCGGAATACCCAACTCACGAGCAATGATCGCGGCATGGCAGGTACGCCCGCCACGGTCGGTCACGATCGCGGACGCCCGCTTCATGACCGGTTCCCAGTCCGGGTCGGTCATATCGGTCACCAGAACGTCGCCGGCTTCAACCCGATCCATTTCGTTGACACTGGTGATCACTTTAACCGGGCCACTGCCGATCTTGTGACCGATACTGCGGCCTTCAACCAGAACCTTGCCCTGCTCTTTCAGCAGGTAGCGCTCCATCACATTAGCGGAGGCACGGCTCTTGACGGTTTCCGGGCGAGCCTGAACGATGTAAATCTTGCCATCGTCGCCATCTTTCGCCCACTCGATGTCCATCGGACGCTTGTAGTGACGTTCGATAATCATGGCCTGCTTGGCCAGTTCGGACACTTCCTCATCGGTGATACAGAACTTGCCACGCTCTTCCTGCTCAACCTTCACGGTATCAACGAAGTGGTCTGAACCGGGGGCCGCATAAACCATCTTGATAGCCTTGCTACCAAGGTTGCGACGCAGAACCGCCGGACGGCCTGCTTCCAGCGTGGGCTTGTGGACATAGAACTCATCAGGGTTAACGGCACCCTGCACCACTGTCTCGCCCAAACCGTAGGAACCGGTGACGAAGACAACATCACGGAATCCAGACTCGGTATCGAGGGTAAACATAACGCCACTGGCCGCTGTTTCACTGCGTACCATTTTCTGGATACCGGCAGACAGGGCAACCAGCTTGTGATCAAAACCGTGGTGAACCCGGTAGGAAATGGCGCGGTCGTTAAACAGAGAAGCAAACACTTCCTTGACGGAGTGCTTGACCTGTTCAAGCCCGACAACATTGAGGAAGGTTTCCTGCTGGCCAGCGAACGAGGCATCCGGCAGGTCTTCGGCCGTCGCCGAGGAGCGCACGGCTACAGCCAACTTGTCATTGCCATTGCGCAACTGGTCATAAGCGGTTTCCAGCGCTTCTTCAAGCTGGGCCGGGAACGGCATGTCGGTCACCCACTGACGAATCTGGGCGCCAACGCGGGCCAACTCATTTACGTCATTGACGTCAAGGGCATCCAGCGCTTCGTCAATCCGATCCTTCAGCCCGTCTTTGGCCAGGAATTCGCGGTAAGCATGAGAGGTGGTCGCAAAACCACCGGGAACGGTAACGCCTGCGTTAGCGAGATTACTGATCATTTCACCCAGGGACGAATTCTTGCCCCCAACCCGGTCAACATCGTGCATGCCCAGGTTTTCAAACCAGATAATGTAATCTTCCAAAACGCGTCTCCCTTGAGTCTGTATCGCAAAGAGTGGGGTTCCAGTGGATGAAACCGGTAGGCGCCGTCGCCTTAATACTCATCCAGGCCCGCAAACTTGCCGTGTATCATACTGTAACCTGCGCCGATTACCTAGGGAGCGACCGAAATCTCCACGTGGTAAACCACCCCGGCGCACGAGCCGGTAACACTGGCGATTATTTACATTTAATGGCAGCCTTGTCATCTGAAACTGGGCCATTCCTGCGAGATGCCCCGCCATGCAAAGCCTCTAAACGGAGCCTGGAAACACACCATGAAGCGCACCGCTTTCTTTATTTCTGACGGAACAGGCCTCACCGCCGAAGCCCTTGGCAACAGCCTGTTGGCCCAGTTTGAAAAAATCCAGTTTGAACGCGTCACCGTGCCCTACATTGACGACACCAACAAAGCCAGCGAACTGGTGGCTCGAATCAACCGGGCGGCAGAGCTGGATGACGCCAAGCCCCTGGTGTTCGATACCATCGTTAACAACGATATTCGCGCCATCATCAGCGAAGCGAACGGGTTCATGGTGGATATTTTTGGCACCTTCCTTCACCCACTGGAAACCGAACTGAATTCGTCGTCGTCCTACACCGTTGGCAAGTCCCACTCCATCAGCAATGAAAGCAACTACGAACGCCGCATCCACGCGGTGAACTTTGCCCTGGATAATGACGACGGGGCCCGGACCCGGCAGTACAACGAAGCTGACCTGATCCTCGTAGGCGCTTCCCGAAGCGGAAAAACCCCAACGTGCCTTTACCTCGCCCTCCAATATGGGGTCAAGGCCGCCAATTACCCCATCACGGAAGAGGACCTGCTGGACGAGCAGCTGCCTGATGCCTTGCGAGCCCACAAGGGCAAGATATTCGGTTTGACCATAGAGCCCGAGCGGCTGGCGGTCATCCGGAATGAGCGGCGCCCCAACTCCAGATATTCGTCACTGAAGCAGTGCATGCATGAAGTCGAGGAAATTGAACTGCTGTACCGGCGGGAACGGATACCGTTCATGAATACAACCGCCTATTCCGTGGAAGAAATTGCGACCCGGATCATGGTAACCACCGGACTGCAGCGCAACCGCTGATTGCGATTGCGCTGCCCACCTCTCAAAGCTCTTCGGTTTCCAGCCCCAGAGACTCTACCTGCGCGCGGTTTTCATGGTTGGTTACAACCGCCACACTGGCGGCTCCAGGCACCAGCCAGGTAGCCGCCACTCGCTTCAGGTCATCGAGAGTCACCGACAAGACCCGCTCCCGGAACCGGGCCTGCTGCTCAGGGGTTCGTCCGAACAGACGGTTGTGGAACGCATTACGGGCCTCGCCCGCTGGTGACCGAGGCTTATCGAGCTGACCGATCACGCCCAGAATCGACTCTTCCAGCTCCTGAGGGTTGTGCTCCGTCTCCTGCAGCCACGCCAGGGCATGATCAAAATCTTCCAGGGTCTCTGCCAGCCGCGGATCACGGTAAGAGAAGAAGCGGAAGGTTCCGTTAATACTGTCCTGGCCTGCCCCGCCACCGTACGCCCCGCCTTTCTCCCGAATGGAACGGTGCAGATAACCGTTACGGAGGAATCCCCCCAGAACCGTTAGCGCAGCGGCATCCGGATGATCAACCGCGACCGTTGGATAGGCCTTGGCACAGAAGTTGACCTGGGTTGAGGTCAGCCACGCCTGCCGGGTCTGGTAGCTCACCGGTTCGAGCGTCCAGCGCTTACCCTGCTCCATCGCCGGCACAACCCAGCGTTCACGCAAACTATCCACCATGGGTTCGAGCTGGTCTTCCTCGCCAACCAGCAGATACTGGAAAGGCTGACCTTGAATACGCTGGTGCAGATCGGCCAGCCGCTGACATAGCTTGTTCAGCGCCTGCTGGTCATTGAGGGTGTCGTCCAGGGCTTTGATGCCACGAATGGCTTCCAGACCACCCAGGCGGTACGACAGCCAGGCACCCGCACTTAATCCCTGGGAAGCCGCCCCCATGGCAAGCGCATGACCGCTCCCGGTCACCGCCTGCTCGCGACGGGCACGAATCTGGGCAATCAGCTCCCGAATCCGGCCAACCTCATCAAAACGAGCACCGTCGAAAACATCCCGCAACAATTGCCCCAGGGACTCACGGTTACGTGCCAGCGCCTTGCCGTTGAAGATCAGGTAACCATTCAGGTCCTGAACATCATCGATCCGGCCACGGGCCGAGGTGAACGCGGAAATCCCACCCGACTCGGCGGATATCCGGTCTTGCATCTGCAGATAATCAAGCTCCCCGCAGCCAACTTCGGTGACGCAGGTGGTGTACAACGGCAGCAACAACAGCTCGTCTTCACTGAGCTCTGGCAAGGGTACAACCGCCTGCTGGTAAACCAGACCATTGGTACCCTGGGCATAAAGGGTAGCCGGAAACCCGTCCGCAAGGCGCGCTTCTGGCTCCGGTGTCTGGAGCGGCACATCCTCAAGGCTCACCTTGGGCAGGATTGAGTCATCATCCTTTCGTTGCTGGCGGGCTTCCAGCGCCGCCGCCTGCTCAACAATCCTCTGAACCTCATCGTCGCTCAACGCCGCCTTCTTTTCTGCCAGTGCGTTGGCGATTGCATCCTGGCGACGTTTTTCCAGGTGAGCGTCGGGACGCAACGTCAAGGTAACCCGGTGCGGGTTGTCCAGCAGTTTCCGGCGAACCAGATTAGGCACGTATTGGGGATCCTTGATTTTCTCACGGAGGTCGGCCAGAACCGGCTCCAGGTCCAGCAGGGCCACCGGGTCGCCACCGTGCACCATCGGCGAGATTGCGCTCATGATCAACTGCAAACCATAAGGGAACTGGTCGCCGGCAATCTCCCGCTGATGCAGCTCAAGCTGATGCAGGATTGCTTCCAGGCGCTCTTCACTGACACCTTCTTCGGCAACCTTGTTCAATGTTTCGTTAACCAGTGCCTCCAGGTCGCCGTCACGTCCAGGTTCGCTGCCCTCCACTCCGCAAACAAACGTCATCTCCCGATTGGAATCCTCCAGGCCGCACAGTGACGACGGTGAATGCCCAATGCTGGAGGTTTCCAGTGCCCTCATCATTGGCGAGGCGCTGTTTTCCAGCAGGACGTTGGCCAGCAGGTGGCTTTCCAGGTTCTCCTGGAGATCGAAACTGTGACCAAGCAACCACCCCATAACGATATGGGTCTTGTTCTCTGTTGGCTCGCCCTCGCTGACGGCGTAGCCATGCTCAACATTCAGCGGCGTGAACATCCGCTTCTCATCCCGAACCGGGAGCTCCACCTTCTGGTGCTCAAACCGGCTCAGCACCTGCGTTTCGAAACGGTCGTGATGTTCGTGGGCAGGAATGTTGCCGTAGGTGGCAAAAATCGCATTGCTGGGATGGTAATGGTGACGGTAGAACTTCAGCAGGTCGTCGTAGGACAAATCAACAATGTGATCCGGCTCGCCACCACTGTTGTAGTGATACGTTGTGGTGGGGAAGAGGTGGCTGGAGAGCTGCTGCCACAACTGCGACGTTGGTGCGCTCATGGCACCTTTCATTTCGTTGTAGACTACGCCTCGATAAACCAGTGGTGTAGCAGGATCATCCTGCTTCTCAAACTCCAGGCGGTGACCTTCCTGGGCAAAGTCCAGCGGATCCAGCGTCGAGAAGAACACCGCATCCAGGTAAACCGACAACAGGTTGTCAAAATCCTTCCGGTTCTTGCTGGCGAAGGGGTAAGCCGTCCAATCGCTGCTGGTAAAGGCGTTCATGAAGGTATTCAGCGATCGCCGGATCATCATGAAAAACGGGTCACGTACCGGGTATTTTTCACTGCCACACAGTGCCGTGTGCTCCAGAATATGGGCAACACCGGTGGAGTCCATCGGAAACGTACGCAAGGCAACGAAGAACACATTTTCATCATTGTCTGCGGCCATGTGCAGGTGACGGGCGCCGGTCTTGCGATGTCGATACTCCTCAACGGTCAGGTTAAGGGTTTCGATCCGGTGACTCCTAAGCTGCTCAAAGGCGGGATGGACCCGGTTTTCACTGCCTGCTGTCATGCAACTGTCCTGTCTTTAATCTATTAAGGCTTGTAGGGTAACACGATGTTTGGATTATCATGCAGATAACGGGCTTGGTACCATGGATCTTAGCTATCATAGCCATAGCGACCGCCAAGCACTGCATTCCCCAGAAGGATAACAATACAATCGCCTATGACCTCTGAAGCCCTGGAATCCACATCAACGCCCCAACCCGCCGCTGACCTGCCAGCCACAGATGTTGCTGCCTACTGGGCCGAGCGTCGCAATTATCTCGAGCGCATTCGCAAAGTACCGGAACTGCGTCGGCGTTATTGGCGGGCCGCGGGGATCTACCTACTCCGACGGTTGCTGTGGTCATTTGGTTTCTTCCCGATTTTCCTGATTTTCTGGCTACCACTGGTGTTTTCCAGTTTCAATCCGGTGGTGATGGTCGGCGATCTGTTGCCCCTGCTTCACGACTTTGTCAATTCAAACCCGGAAATCCAGGCCAATACCCTCAGCACTCTGACCATTGCCTGGCTCTCCGTCGGCTTCTTCTTCCTGGTGTTCGATTTCGTGCTCACGCCATTCCAGTCACCTTATCAATACGAGGCAGACGTCTACATGAGATCCTGGGAGCAGCTTAACCATGACCGACTTCCAGACAAAGTGTGATTTGGCCAGCAATCTCGCGAACTCCAGTCACTTTTCGTTACATAACTTAACGGTAACCCGCTAGTATCAAACCTCAGGAATTTTGCGGATTAAACGCAAGTGAGAGGTTAACGATGGTCGATGTAAGACCACTACTGTTCATCAACGCCCTGGCCATCATGCTGTTGGTCACCGCCGGCTTCGCGTCCATTAGAGACACGCAGCGACTGCCGGCCGTCATTGAGCAATCTGAACAGGTGGCATCAGCCTCTCCAGCACAAACCCCACTCACACCCCCGCCTCAGAGCGAGGTGTTTGTAGCTGACAACACCCCGGCAGAGCCCGCCCCCCAGGCAGCGCCTGAACTCACTGCTGAACCGGTAGCGGAATCGCCCACCGCCCCTGCGCCAACAGAAGAGCCCATGACCGCCGGGATTGAAGCGATCGCTGCGGCCACAGACCCGTCGGCACCAGAGGCACCAGAGCCCCCCGAACAACAGTCGCTCCCGGTGGATACCATCGCTGCGGAGACAGCGGTTGCTGAATCCAGCTCGCGCCCGGCACCGCAAGCCATCCCCATTGCCTCCACCCGGCGCCCAACCAAGGGACAACTTACCCTGCGTTCGAACGTCGTGGACGACCAGGTCACGATCAACGGCCAACCCTATGGCGCCACACGGCTTGACGTAAGCCTGGCCCCGGGCAGTTACAGCATTGAGATCAGCAAGGATGGCTATTCATCCTGGAACCAGACCGTGGCCCTTGAGGCCGGCGAAGAACTCACCCTGGTTGGCCAACTTGAAAGATACACCCGTGTAGATTACCGGGGCGGCACCTGGATTGGCGGGGTCAAAACCGGCGACGGTACTTACAACGAAGCCAATGGAATGCGCTACGAAGGCCATTTCATTGACGGCAAATTCCACGGCAAAGGCAGCGCCTGGTATGCCGACGGCTCCCGCTATGAAGGCGATTGGGTGGAAGGGCGAAAGGAAGGCGAAGGCAGCTATACAGCAGCCGACAATACGCGCTATACCGGCCAGTTCATCAGCGACCAGTTTAATGGCCAGGGCACCCTCACCCGACCCAACGGCGACATTCTGACCGGACAATGGCTAAACGGAAACCTGAACGGACACGGGTCTCTGACCACCGGAAACGGCATGCTCTACGTGGGTGAATTCCGCAATGGCGAATTCCACGGCACAGGCTCCCTGACCTACCCCGATGGCCGCTCTTACGAAGGTGCGTTCTCCAACGGGAAGTTCCACGGCCAGGGCAGTGAAATCTTTGCCAGCGGCAAGAAGTATGAAGGGGAATACGTTGACGGCAGATTCCATGGCAAGGGACTCCTGCTGAACCCCAATGGCAGCTCCATTGAGGCCACCTTCCGCCACGGAGCCCCCTACGGACAGGTGCGCCTGACCACGGCGGCGGGCGAGGTCTTTACCGCCCGGACAACCGAGCCGGGCATCTGCTATCGGGAAAGCAGCTACAGGGCTACCCAATGTCCTGAGCTCGAAGGATGGTGAAAGCGGCTCGCCGCTGAACATGTGCAGGGAAGCAAACTTCCGTAATGGAAAACCGGGTATACCTGCGATTAACACAAAGCTGTAACAGGTAGAGGTTCTATCATGGCGATCAAGAATGCACTTCTGGTTGACGACTCCAAGGTGGCCCGCTTTGCCTTGAGCAAACTGCTGGAAAGCCGGGAAATGGAAGTAAACATGGCCGGTTCCGCGGAAGAGGCCCTGGACTACCTCAACAACAACGATCGCCCTGACGTCATTTTTATGGACCACCTCATGCCCGGCATGAACGGCGTCGAAGCCACCAAGGCCATCAAGGGTAACCCGGATACGGCTGGCATCCCCATCATTATGTGCACGTCGAAAAAGTCACAGACGTTCATGGAGGAAGCCCGCAATTTTGGCGTTTACAACATCCTCACCAAGCCACCTCAGGACGATGGGCTCGCCTCCGTACTGGATCAGCTGGCAAACGATGTCCAGGGCGGCACACTACCGGAAGCCCCCTCCCTGTCCGCCCTTGAAGGCCCCATCAATGATGGCGACGGCGTGCAGCTACCGAACGACAGCGTATTGGACATCGAAGCCAAATCGGCATCGGGATCTGCCGGTACTGCCATTCCGCTGACCAGCGAACTGATTGAACAGATTGCACGCTCTGCGGTTAAAACCCACATCAACAACCGCCTCCACGAATTGCTGAGTTCTTTATTTGACGAGCAGTTCGACCACCTCAAGCGCGCTCTGGATGAGGCAGGGAAGAAACACGATGCCTTGTTGGAACAGCGACTGGATGCCGTCGAAAATCTGGTGGAGCAGCGCACCCTGCACCTTCGAGATGACGTCGCGGCTGAAGTAAACCTGAGCCTCAGCCGGGAACTGGCAGATCTGAAGCGGGACCTGTCCGGCAAAGGCGGCTTCACTGGCGAACACTTGGCCGAACTGAAGGATCACATCACCAGCGTCCAGACCATCGACACCGAGTTCTGGCAAACCCTGCAGTCGGAAGCCATTCAGCAGGCTCATGAAATTTCACGGGAAACGGCGGAAGACATCGCCCAACGCACCATCGACCTGTACGTGTCCCAACAACGGGCGGCTACATCGCGCCTCTACACCGTAGGCCTTGCCGTTAGCCTGAGCGTGTTTACCCTGGGCATCGCCTGGCTTTCAGGGCTGTTTGGCTAATCCCATCCCGTCTATCTGCCGCGTAGCGCCTTCAGGTCCGCCGGTGTGTCCAGGTCCAGTTCAACCCCGGCAATCCGGATACGCCGGGCGTTGACCCTATTCAGAATGGCCCCGGCGCCCTGATCCCCCGTCAGCGAGCTGACCTGAGCCCATAGCGCCCTTGGCAGATAAGCGGGCACACCAGGGCGCCCACCGTAGTCCGCAGCCACCGGCCGACCCGGCTCGGCCCTTGCCGCATCCGCCAGAGCCTGAAGCCCCTCCAGCGCCAGCACAGGCTGATCCGCCACCATGACAAACGCCCCCCGACACCTGGCGGGAAGGGATCGCAGCCCAGCGTTCAGCGACGCGCCCATGCCTTTATGCCAATCCGCGGCAACCACCCAGCGGCTCGGTGACCGGGTCGCCCGGTAGCGGATAACCGGATAACGCGCCCCAGCCACCACCACTACGTCGGAACTCAGGTTTCGGGCCAGCGCGACAGCTTGGTCCAACAGGCACCCCTGCCCCCAACCCAGCAGCTGTTTTGACCGCCCCATCCGTTCGGACGCACCAGCCGCCAGCACAATAACCGGCGTCAAAGCACGAAAATCAGTCACAATGATCGGTGTTCTCCATAGGCATGGGTAAGGAATTACCAGTAACTTGCAGTCCCGGCACACGATGGAGCCCTTCAGGGACTCCCTAGATGCAAGGGATTTTTGCTAGAATCCGCAGGTCAATCAAGCACACCCTCTACCGGACTCACCCTGATGAACCATCTTTTCGTGGATAACCTGACTGTCATCGACTTTGCGTATCTGGATGCAAGTCGCGGCCTGGTGGGCGAAAGCTGGATTGTGGATGTCGTGCTCGGAGGGGAGCTGGATGAACAAGGTATGGTGTTTGATTTCAGCAACGTCAAGCGCACCATCAAACAGGTTATTGACGAGAGAGTGGATCACCGTCTGGTCATCCCCGCTCAATACAGCGGCCTGATCCTGAACGAGGATGAGCCTGACAGCTTCCGCTGGCAACTGACCTGCGGCCGTTACATTGACCATCACTCCCCCCAGGAAGCGATCGTCTGGCTGGATGCTGACAAAGTCGTGCCTTCAGCCGTTGCCGCCCTACTCCAGCAGGAGCTGCACTCTGTGCTGCCGGCGAATGTCATTGATATCGCGATTACCCTGCGCGAAGAAGTGATTGAAGGCCCGTACTATCACTACGTCCATGGCCTGAAAAAACACCTGGGCAACTGCCAACGCATTGCCCACGGCCACCGCTCCCCCATCCGTATCGACCGCAACCACCACCGGGACCACACCCTTGAGCGGGAGTGGGCAGAACGCTGGAAAGATATCTACGTAGGCTCTGAAGAGGACATCACCACTCGCTTCGTGGATGCCGACGGGGTGAGCTACATCCGCTTCGACTACGAGGCCAACCAGGGTGAATTCAGCCTGACCCTGCCCGAAGACCTGGTGTACATGCTCGATACCGACACGACGGTTGAGCTCATCGCTGCCCACATTGCCGACCAGTGTAAGGTGGAGTCCCCCGAAGACAGCATTCGAGTCAAAGCCTACGAAGGCGTTGGCAAGGGCGCTATCGCTATCCGCTGATCCAGCACCCTAATACCCTTCGATTCTCTCCCCTTGCCCCTTCCAGCCCTTCAGAGGGCTCTGGCCGGAACATCGGCCACGGGCACTCTCCTGCCTGCCGCCTGTATTGATTACAGATCACACTACGAACACAACGCCGAATTCCAGCACTTTTCTGAAGGCACAAAAAAACCGCCCGAAGGCGGTTTTTTTGATGGCTTTCCGGTGGACTAAACCGTCAAGCCGTATTGGCGTCCCCTAGGGGGTTCGAACCCCTGTTGCCGCCGTGAAAGGGCGGAGTCCTAGGCCACTAGACGAAGGGGACTAGAAATTGGTGGAGCCAAGCGGGATCGAACCGCTGACCTCAACACTGCCAGTGTTGCGCTCTCCCAGCTGAGCTATGGCCCCTCAACGGATGCGTATATTAAGGATCGACCCCTATGCCGTCAACCCTTTATTTTCATTTTTTTCAAGAAGATGAAATTCGCCTAAAAAGCACCCAAATCAGTCAAAAAGCGATCAAATAAAAGCGCTTTTCAGGCGTTCATACCGACCAACGCATGCTGCAGAGCCTGACCAGCCCTTACAGCGCCGCAAACTCCTTCTCTACTTTCTTGGTTTCCTTCTTGGAAAACCCGCCCAGGGCATTGAGAGCATGACGCAAACGAGCGCGCGTCATGTCCGGGCCAAGCAGCGCCATAGAATCCATAACCGACCAGGAATTCGGAGTACCGGCAATAGCCACAAAGATCGGGAACATGAACTCACCCATCTTAAGGTCCATGGCCTTGGCCAGCTCCTTGATGTCAGCAAAAATGTTTTCCTTGCTCCAGTGGCGCTGAGCTTCAAGCCGCCACAGGGCAAACTGGAGCACCCGCTTGACCTGCCCTTCCTCGAGCTTGTTGTGAGCGAACTGCTCAGGCGTAAGCTCCAGCATGCCAGAAACCATAAATGCCGCCATCGGCGCCACATCACTGAACACATCCGCCCGCCCCTTCACGTGGGGGATCAGGGCGCGCAAAGCGTCCTCGTTGAACCACCAGCCGCGTAGCCGCTCAACAAACTCGTCGTCGGAAATATCTTCCCGCAACCACAAGCCGTTCAGCCAACGCAGTTTCTCCACGTCAAATATCGGCCCGCCCAGGGAAACTCGCTGGATATCGAAGTTCTCAATCATCTCATTGATGGAAAACTTCTCACGCTCATCCGGCATGGACCAGCCCATACGCCCCAGGTAGTTGATCACTGCCTCAGGCAGGAAACCCATACGCTCATAGAAATTGATGCTGGTGGGGTTCTTGCGCTTGGACAGCTTGCTCTTGTCCGGGTTACGCAGCAATGGCAGGTGACACAGCTCAGGCATGTCCCAGCCAAAATACTCGTACAACAGCTTGTGCTTGGGTGCGGAGTTAATCCACTCCTCGCCACGCAATACATGGGTAATGGCCATCTCATGGTCATCAACCACGTTCGCCAGGTGGTAGGTTGGCATGCCATCAGACTTCAGCAGAATCTGGCAGTCTACCTGGGACCAGTCGATTTCGATGGTGCCACGGAGCATGTCATTGATAACGCATGTCCCCTCATCGGGCACTTTCATCCGGATAACATACGGTTCGCCAGCCTCAAGGCGGCGCTGAACTTCCTCTGCCGGCAGCTCCAGATCTCCTTTGATGCCCGGGTTCAGCCCTTGGGCCTTACGCTCTTCACGAATGACATCAAGCTCTTCTGGCGTACGAAAACAGTAGAACGCATGCCCCTTCTCAATCAGATCCATCGCATACTGGCGATAAGAATCCTTACGCTCCGACTGGCGATAAGGGCCGTGAGGACCACCAACATCCGGACCTTCATCCCAATCCAGCCCCAGCCAGCGCAAGGCACGGAGAATGTCCTGCTCGGACTCCGGCGTACTCCGGGTCTGATCGGTATCCTCGATGCGCAGGATGAACTGGCCACCGTGCTGACGGGCAAAACACAGATTGAACAGGGCCACATAGGCTGTTCCAACGTGGGGATCACCGGTGGGCGACGGCGCGATTCGGGTGCGTACGGTCATTTATATATCCTGTCTGACTGCCAATGTTAATGTTAATGGGACCAGTATTTGATGGGACCCGCGTTCGGTCCCGGAAAGCCCCGCATTATACCGGTCAGGACAGGAAAACGTATAAGGGGTTGCTTCCCCAACGCCCCATTTGGTTATATTATAACATTCCAATTCAAAAGCCCTGGATCACCATGCGTTTCACCAAGACCCTTGCCGCCGCCCTTATTTCCAGCGCCGGCGCACTAACCAGCCTACACACCCAGGCCGCCGAGCTTCAGGTGGTCACCTCCCTTAAGCCGCTGGAGCTTCTGGTTAGGGCCATTGCAGACGACAAAACCGAAGTCACCTCACTGGTACCGCCGGGCGCCAGCCCACACACCTATCAGATGCGCCCCTCTCAACGGCGGCTGCTGGAAGAGGCCGACCGGATTTTCTGGGTAGGGCCGGACATGGAGACGTTTCTGGTTCGCCTGCTCGCCGGAGAGGAGTTCAGCGGACGCCAGGTTGCTCTTGCAAAGGCAAGCGAAGACGGCCATCACGACGACCATGACACCGAGAACAGTCACGAGCCCGCCGCCGTATACCATGACGAGCATGACGCACATGAAGAGAGCGGCCACCATGACCATGATCACGGCGACGGCGAAGACCCTCATATCTGGATTGACCCGGAGCTCGCCCTGACCATGGCTCACGACATCCATGATCAACTCGCGCAACTGCCAGGGGTCGATACAAACGTACTGGACGCAAACCTGGCCCGGTTTGAATCGAACCTTCAGGCAACGGAGCTGGACATCCGGGCTCGCCTTGCTGCCGCCCAGGGCATCAGCCTGTTTACCTATCACGATGCATTTCGCAGATTTGCCGAACACTATGGTCTGGAGATTGCCGGCGTTCTGACCCTTAACCCGGAACGATCACCCGGCGCCCGCCACATGGCAGAACTGCAACAGCAACTAAAGGCGAGCCCATCGCCCTGTCTGCTGACAGAACCGCAGTTCAACCGGCAGTGGTGGCACTCGATTACGCAGGGCATCGATATCCGAGTGGCCACCTGGGATCCACTGGCATCCGACATCGACAGCAGCGCCACTGGCTACCTAGAGTTCCAGCAGTCAATGGCCACAGCTGTGCTGAGCTGCCTACCAGAACAAGCCCAACATTAAAGGAATGGAAACCATGGCCAGCAGGGTCTGGCCACTGATGATGCCCGCCATCAAGGGGGCATCTCCGCCTAGCTGACGAGCAAGGATGTAAGCCGATGTGGCGGTGGGCAAGGCAGTCAGCAGGATTCCGACCTGCAATAGCAGCCCATCGATCCCCAGCAGCATTCCCAGTCCGACGGTTATCAGCGGGAATCCGACCAATTTAACCACCGACGACACCAGGAAGGGTGTCGAGGCGCCACGCAGGGCTTTAAGCTGCAATCCTGCTCCAACGGTCATCAGCCCCAGCGGCAAGGCAACATTACTGAGCGGAGCCAGGACACCAGCCAGAAGCGGATGGAAGCCAATCTCAAAGTAGCTCCAGAAAACCCCCAGCACAGAGCCAATGATCAGCGGATTGGTCACAATGGCCTTGAATACCGGCTTGAAGCGAACCGGTTCCTGCCTGGCCACGAGGGAAAACATCAGGATGCATAGAAGATTGATGAGCGGCACCTTTACCGCCACCACAATCGCCATCATCGACAGTCCGTCATCCCCGAGCAGGATGCCGGCTGTCGCCAGCGCCACATAGGAATTGAAGCGCAACGCGCCCTGGAACACCGAAGAATAGACAGGGCCGGGCCATCGCCAAACAAAACGAACAACCACCAGCACAACGGTCATCGCCAACAGCATCCCCACCACCAGGGCAAAAACGTCGCCATAGGCGGATGGCGGTATGCGGGCCTGCCCCAACTTGTACACCAGCATGGGCGGAAACAGAACGTAGTAGGTAAATCGCTCGGCCTGCAGCCAGAAGCCTTCCCCTGGAAAGTTCCAGCGACGGAGCAGGTACCCCATCATGATCAGGGCAAACACGGGCACCAGGGCCTGGACCAAAACCGGCATCGACAACTCCACTGACAGAAGCCCATTAGGCTAGCAGCAAAGCACGACCAAGGGGATACGTAGGTTGCTCTATAATTGATAAACTGGAGAAAATCAGGAAAAAGGGGCCTCAAAGGGCCCCTAACGTTTTGATTAGCAGCGAGTCGAACGGTGCCGCCTCCAGTCTGTCACTGGAGTCAGGAATCCGGCCCTCAAGCTCAGCCAGCGTCTCTGCAATGAACGTATCCAGTACCGGATGGCGTAGCATCCGTGCCTTTTCCTCACTGCCCGCTTTCGCCGTCAGCAGGCTATTGACGGCATGCCACAGTGACTCGTTGTCCACCATTTTCGCCAACAGCGACTCGAATGCTACTGGCGGAATGGTGCTACGCTCTACCACCCATCTGGCACACAACAGAGTGCGCAGGGCGTACAGGTAGCGCTTGGCCGTGACCGTTCCACGCTGAAGCTTGTTGCGCCATTCGTTACCCGCCATCGACAGGTAGTGGTGGCACAGGGCCCTTGGCCGCACCGCCCGCTCCGACAGCCGCCGCATATCGGCCAGAAATTGCTCATTGCACCGGTAGACGACCGGTGAATGCAGCCACTCCAGCAATGTCGGGTTGCTTGACCTCAGCAGCGCCAACGCCTTTGTTACATCCCACCCATTAACGTCCAGCTCATCCACAATGGGCAGTTCTATGACATCACGCTGCTTCTCCACACTCAGGTAACGGCCCAGGCCTCCAGCGTAGATGAAGCGAACATCGTAATCGCTGTCCGGGGAAGCGAACCCCCAGGCCCGACTGCCGGATTCGCAGGCGAAGAGAATCTCAACATCGTGCTCCCACTCAATCCGCTCCAGGGTTTCCAGAATGCGCTTTTCCATCATGTCGACTTCTCCTTGCTACGATGCCCGATCCGGCCGGTCGTCGGTCAGACGGACCAGGTCGTTCATCACCGAATCCAGACCACCGTAAACACTGATGCGATCAATTCGCTCAACCACCCGCTCCAGGGTTTCCAGCTCCTTGAGCCGCATCAGCACAGCGTTTTTCTCCATCATCTTGGCGGTGTTGCTTAAAGAACGGGTGGCCGCTGTCTCCTCACGCCGCTTGATCAGGTTTGCTTCCGCCGCTTTCTGGGCCTGGACCACCTGATTCAAGATTTCCTTCATCTCGCCGGGAAGAATAATATCCTTCACACCGACCCGATCCAGCTCAATGCCATACCCTTTCAGCGTCTCGTAGCTATCGTTGTAAATCACCTCTGACACCAGGTTCTTGTCCGCCAGCAATTCATCCAGAGTGCGGGTACCCACCACCTCTCGCAGCGCCAACTGCAGACGCTTGTAGATGAAATCTGCTGCGTCCTTCAGCCGGGCCGCCACCATCTCAACGTCCACCAGGCGGTACACGGCATTCAGGTTGATGCGCAGGCTGACCCGGTCCCGGGTCAGGATTTCCTGCCCCGCCACGTCCACCATCTGCAACCGCAGGTCATACAACTGAACCTGAAGATCCCGGTTGTACGCCCAGTAGCCATAGCGCCCCGGCGCCAACGTCTGTACCAGCCTTCCGTTCTCGAACAACAGACCTGCCTGACCATCAGGAACCACCGCATGAACGATCCGGGAGGCACGGGCTGTGCGCTCGAATCCGGCCCGCAGGAGGTGCGACAGCAGCGGCTCTGCAATCGGAGCGAGCTTGTCCAGACTGAACACCCTGAGGTCCACATTGGATACGTCCTTCCACGTCACCAGCCGTTCCCCCGGTTCCAGCACACGGTGCAATTCACCTTCCACGTACACCACACCCACCTCGTTTTCCTGCATACGGCGCACCTCGACATGACGGGCGAACTCCGGTTTCTTAAGCAGCAATTCCAGCTGGTCATGAGCCAGGTAAACCTGATTAAGCTTGAGTACCTCAAAGGAGAACCGGCTCCCCGGCTTCAGGAAGCGATAGCGGCCAGGCTGCAACACCCGCTCGAATTGACGATCCCGGAACAGCAAAACCCGCTCGTCGTCTGCAACCAGTACTGTTTTCACAACACCCAACATCTCGATTCTCCTTTAACTACTCATCTATCCATTCATAAGGACCGATGGGGGGAGCCTGGCTCATTCCCGGGCGAACCCGTCTGCCGTCTCCAGCGGGCAACCCAAGCACCATCCAGCTATAACAGGCCCGGATACTCAGGGGTTGGCCGACCGGTCTGGACACGCTGGAAACCGGCTTCGCCAGCTTCCAGCGCTCAGCCCTGCCACCAGGGACGTGGCCAGGCTCTCAGCCCATCAGCGTTGACGTTACTGGCCGACCACCGATGTGGCCGGAATTCACGCCGTTTTGGAGCTTTGCTCCTCTCTCTGTCAATTAGGGGGAGTCGAACCCCAGCCCGAAGGCTTTACCAGGAGGCTTGCACAGGAGTCGAACCTGCGACACACCAGCCTTGGCTGGTTGCTCTACCACTGAGCTAACAAACCAGGTGAATACATCGGCGGTACATCCAGACTTACTAGCCCAATGCCGGTCTGGTGAATGAACCAGAGCCCGAGGCCATCGCTGCATTCCCCCTGGCTTTATCAACCTCTGTGCCAAATCATCTTAAGACCGGGAAAATAAAATTTATCCAGTTGTTTTATAAGAACTTTATTATTTAAAACGGAAACCAATCAAAAATTGCTTTTGAATCAACGAACAACAATAATGATCGTATTAAATCCATATTTATCGAAAAGGATCGTATGAAAACCGTTGTGATCGGGTTACTCGGCTCAGTGATGGACCACAAGGGAAAGGGCATCAAGCGATGGGATACCTGGCGCCCCTCCGTCGGCATCTGCATGCAGGACGACCTGCTGGTAGACCGCTTCGAGATACTCCACGATCACCGCGACAGCCGCCTTGCCAACAACGTGGGCGCGGACATCGAAACGGTATCCCCTAATACCCAAGTGCGACTGTCTGAACTCAACTTCGAAGATGCCTGGGATTTCGAGCACGTCTACAGCACCCTGCTGGACTTTGCCGAGCACTACCCCTTCAAGCCTGAGGAAGAGCGCTATCTACTCCACATCACCACCGGCTCCCATGTCGCCCAGATCTGCTGGTTCCTGCTGTGCGAAGCCAACTACATTCCCGCTGAACTGCTGCAAACATCACCAGCACGAGGCGAACAGAAGGCTGCCGGCCGATACCAACTGATCGACCTGGATCTCTCAAAGTACGATGTGATCAGCTCCCGATTCCGCGGCCAGCACCTGGAAGGCACGGAGTTCCTCAAGTCCGGCATCGCCACCCGCAACCCGGCGTTCAACCAGATGATCCAGCAGATCGAGATGGTGGCCATCCGCTCGTCTGCCCCACTGCTGATCACCGGCCCCACCGGGGCAGGTAAATCGCACCTGGCAAAGCGGATCTATGAACTCAAACACAAACGAGGCCTGGTGCGGGGTGACTTTGTCGCGGTGAACTGCGCCACCCTTCGCGGGGACAGCGCCATGTCCGCCTTGTTTGGCCACACCCGGGGAGCCTTTACGGGCGCACAGCAAGCCCGTAAAGGCCTGCTCTCAAAAGCCAACAACGGACTGCTGTTTCTGGATGAGATTGGCGAACTGGGCCTGGATGAACAGGCCATGCTGCTCCACGCCATTGAAGAAAAACGCTACTACGCCGTAGGCTCCGACACCCCTCAGGAAAGCGACTTCCAACTGATCGCCGGCACCAACCGAGACCTCCACGCACAGGTGGAGCAAGGCAGCTTCCGGGAGGATTTACTGGCTCGTATCAACCTGTGGAGCTACCAACTCCCGGGCCTGAAAGATCGCCGTGAAGACATCGAGCCCAACCTGGACTACGAACTGCGACAGGCAGAAGCCCAGCAAGGCCATAAAGTCAGCTTCAACAAAGCGGCCCGGCAACAGTTCCTCGCGTTCGCCCACCGGCCTGACGCCACCTGGCGCGGCAACTTCCGCGACCTTAATGCAGCGATACAGCGCATGACCACCCTGGCGGATGGCGGACGCATTACTGAAACCAATGTTGACAGCGAGATCGCCCGCCTCAGCCATCAGTGGCAAGCAATGGCAAACCCCGAAGTCCGCCAGACCGCAATTGACCTGACCGAGTACCTGGACAACAGCCAACTGGAGGATATTGACCTGCTCGACCAGTGGCAGCTCCAGAAAATCATCGAAATCTGCCATGAAAGCCGCTCCCTGTCAGAAGCGGGGCGCAAGCTGTTCGACCGATCACGACTCAAAAAACGTTCCACCAACGATTCTCATCGCCTGCGGCAGATGCTCGCCAAGTTCGACCTGACTTTCGAGGACATCACAAATCGTTAACGATCCACAGTGATCTTTTTCGATAATTTTTTATGTAAACAAAAACAAGAAATAAAACACAATTCCTTTATTATCAATATATTAAAAGAATAGGAAAAGTTGGCACCTTATTTGGAATTGTCACGGTGACACCAAACCAATAAGGATTTACACCATGGCTTACGAAGTCACGAACGTCGACAAAGGCGTCCCCATCAAAAGCTGGACCCTGGGGGTTCCCTTTGAGGACCAGGCTCGTCAGCAGCTGCGAAACATCGCGTCCCTGCCCTTTATTCACAAATGGGTGGCAGCTATGCCCGACGTTCATCTGGGCAAAGGCGCCACCATCGGCTCTGTCATCCCCACCCTGGGCGCAGTCATTCCGGCGGCGGTTGGCGTCGACATCGGCTGCGGCATGATGGCTGTGAAGACCGACCTGACGGCACGCGACCTCCCAGACAACCTCGCACCCATGCGTTCCGCCATTGAGGCAGCGGTGCCTCATGGTCGCTCTGCAACACGCAGCAAGCGGGACAAAGGCGCGTGGGGTGAGCTTCCTGACACGGTCGCCAACGCTTGGAACCGGGAGCTGGCCGAGCGCTTCAACCGCCTCACCGACAAGCATGGGGTGCTGAAAAACACCAATAATGTGAACCACCTGGGAACCCTGGGGACCGGCAACCACTTCATTGAGGTGTGTCTGGATGAGAACCAGGCAGTGTGGATCATGCTGCATTCCGGCTCCCGGGGCGTGGGAAATCGTATTGGCAGCCACTTCATTGAGCTGGCCAAGAAGGACATGCAGCGCTGGTTTATCAACCTGCCGGACAAGGACCTGGCCTACCTGGCGGAAGGCTCAGACAATTTCAACGACTACATCGAAGCCGTCGGCTGGGCTCAGGACTATGCACGCATCAACCGTCAGCTCATGATGGAAAAGACGCTCGCAGCCGTGGCCGGCGTACTGGGCCGGCCCGTGCTTGGGCAGCTGCAGGCGGTGAACTGTCACCACAACTACGTGAGCCGCGAGCACCATTATGGCGAAGATGTACTGCTGACTCGCAAAGGCGCAGTGTCTGCCAAGGAAGGTGAACTGGGCATCATTCCGGGAAGCATGGGAGCGCGCTCCTTCATTGTTCGCGGACTGGGCAATGCCGAGAGTTTCTGCACCTGTAGCCACGGCGCCGGACGGGTAATGTCCCGGACCGAAGCCAAGAAGCGGGTCTCTGTCGCAGAGCATGCCGAGGCGACACGGGATGTCGAGTGCCGAAAGGACGCCGCGGTTGTAGACGAAACCCCGTCCGCCTACAAGAACATTGAGTCGGTGATGGCAGCTCAGGATGACCTGGTGGAAGTTATCCATACCCTGAAGCAGGTGGTCTGCGTAAAAGGATGAACATGACAAAGCAGAGCGTTGAAATTGACGGCCGAATGGGCGAAGGCGGAGGACAAATCCTCCGCACCAGCCTTACCCTGGCACTGCTGTATGGATTACCAGTATCCATCACCCGCATCCGCAATAAACGCCCCAAGCCCGGCTTGCTGCGGCAACATCTGACCTGCGTGAAAGCCGCGCAGGCCATCAGCGGTGGACAAGCCACCGGCGCCGAGCTGCGTTCGGAGTCCCTGACCTTCAAGCCGGGGGCCGTCCGGGGTGGTGACTACCACTTCGACGTGGGCAATGCCGGCAGCACAACCCTGGTGTTCCAGACCGTCCTGTTGCCGCTGCTTCAGGCCGACGCACCGTCCACCGTGCGCTTTACCGGCGGCACCCATAACCCCTGGGCGCCCCCGCTGACGTTTCTGGAAGAAGCGTTCCTGCCGCTGATGCGCCAGATGGGGGCTCAGGTCACCATCAAAACAGGGCGATGGGGATACCATCCGGCTGGTGGTGGCGAGTGGGTGGCCCATATCAGCCCGTCCACCCTAAAGCCGCTGGAACTGGTGACGCGCCCGGCGTTGTCGGGAAGTACGGTGACCGCCTATGCCAGCAACATCCGCAGGGGCGTGGCAGACCGGGAGCTGGCCCGCTACCAGGAGCTGGACCCGGCCAGCGGCAGCCAGTTCCAGCGGGAATTCCCAGAGGCCCTGTGCGCCGGCAATCTGCTCAGCCATGCCCTGGATTTTGGGGGCGTCCGTGCCCACTTCTCGGAGCTTGGCGAGCATCGGATCAAGGCGGAAACCATCGCGGAGCGGCTGGCGAAGCGCGTCTCCGGTTACCTTGCCGCACCTGCGGTGCTATGCGAACACCTGGCCGACCAGGTCATGCTGCCAATGCTGGTTGCCGGAGGCGGGCGATTCTCCACCGGCAAACTGTCGCTGCATGCCGACACCAACCGCCAACTGATTGAGCAGGTCACTGGCCAGCGGATCATGGCCACCGGGACGCCCGAGGGAATAGAGCTCGCCCTGGCGGTCAATCCCCAACCATAAAAAACCGCCACGCTGACACCAGGGTGGCGGTCTCCAGAACCGTTCCAAGCTAACCTGCCGCGGCCTCAGAGGCCTGGCGAAACCGATCAATCCGGTCTCGACTGGGCGGATGGGTAGACAGGTATTCCAGCATCCGGGCGCCGGTTGAGCCCTCATCGTCCCGCCCCGCATCTTCCTTACCGCCTTTGCCTGCCACCTCTTCAGGTTGGGAGCCTTCCTGTTGCGATTCTTGTTCCCGTTCTTGCTGTTGATCCGGTTCCTCACCAGAAAGCTTTTCCATGACCGTGGCAAAGTGAATGGGGTCCATCCCTTCCGCTTGCATCCGCTCAAGGGCATAGGTATCGGCTTCCCACTCATGGGTACGTGAGAATTTTGCTTGCAACAGTAACGGCGGCAAAGCGACGACAAAGTCCTGAACGAACTCGGCATCTCCGGTCATCAGCGTAAACAGAATGGCAACGCCACTACTTTCCAGCAGCGCACGCAACGAATGACGGTGCTCCACATGGCCAATTTCATGGAGCATAACCGCCAGCACTTCGTCCTGGCTCGCGCCCATCTCCAACAATTGATCCGTGACCACAATGGAACCATCCGGCAAAGCAAAGGCGTTAGCCCCAATCAGCCCGCCATCGCGGAAGTAGAGTGTATAGCTAAAATCACTGTCGTCAGGTACCGCTGAGGCCAGCAGAGCCCGGTAGTCGGCCTGGACACTTTTTGGCGTCTCGGAGGGCCCGAAGTAGATGCCGTCCAACTGGTCGAGCACCGACTCGCCCAGCTCCTCAGACCAGTCTGCCGACAGCTGATAGGCCACCCGTTCACTCAGGTATGGAATACCCTGGGTCACCGTCAGGTAAACCACAGCCACACACAACACCAGCAACGGCAGGATATAGCGCAGCTTGTGCTCCATGCCGTGGATAGTGAACCCGCCACCGCCACCGTCACGGACCATCTCATCCAGCTGGCGATTGTCACCGGTTTCAAAGAAGCCACCGTTCGGCAACCCAAGCGTGCGTGGGGTGTTGCCTATACGGGGCGGCACCTTGAGTTCGGAGAAGCTCATGGGCGGCAGGGAAATACCCTCAAAGAGCACAGCTCCGCCATCCACCAGATACATTCGGCAAGCCTGGCGATGGGAGCTCTGGCCATCGTAGTAAAAACCGCTGAGGGATTTTCGCATCCTGCTGATTCCTTACTGGTTGATGCGGCCTTAGAAGGCCACATCAATATCAAACACGTCCGCCACCTCTTCCGCAAAGGCAGACTGCTCCTTGTCCTGAGCCGCCACGAACTGATTCAACGGCGCATTTACATCAAGCGACATACTTTCCAGGATGGTCCGTGCAGTACGCACCTGCGCCCAGGCTGTCATCAGGCCGAAGGTGATGGTCACCATGAGGGTATTGGTGATAAGCACATAAGCCAGCTTCAGGAAAGGCACATTGGCGTTCAGGTGGAACTTACCCTGGTCAATGGAGCACTTGCCAAACAACAGGTTGTATCGGCGACTTTTCAGATAAGCCCGTGACAACGGCATGTACAGCACCGTTGCGATAATCAACGGTACCAGTAAGCCGCCAATATCGAAGTCAGACGCTGCGAACCACACCCACAGAGTCACCAGCAACGCTGTCGCCAGCATCCAGCGCCAGTAAATCACGTAGTAATCCTTGGCTTCACCGGTATAGCTGACCTCCGCCGTTCCAAACCGCACATTGCGGGCCAGGAAACGCTGACTGATGAAATCGAAGTACGGCAACAGCCCCAGAAAGACCAGCAGCAGAACCAGCGCCGGAATAAACAGGTAAGGATTCACCTCCTCCAGCTCTTCTTCCAGAGACAGGCTTTCTTTCCCGCCATCCGCCAGGACGACTTCCTTATCGGGTGCCCCGTTAGTGCCTTGCTTCTGCGGCCCACCCAGGACCTTACTCTTCGAACGTTCCTCCGTGCCTGTCGTTGGCGCCTGGGGGCCACCCGTCGCGGAAAGCTTGGCACTTGTCGGTTCAGAGGACTTACCACTCGGCATGGCCGAACTGTCGCTGGCGGGTGGGGCCAGCGGGTCGTCCGTAGGCTCCGCCTGCGGTGCCGGCTGTTCCTCCGGCTGTTCCTCCGCCTGCTCAGACGCCATAGTGTCCTGACCAAAGAACTGCTCGACCTCCTCACTGTACACCGGCAGCATCAGGCTTCCGGCCAGTAACAGCAACACCGTAAATGGAGGCAGGTAAACCCGGTAGGCGCCCCGGTAATCCTGGTTGAAGCGGAAATTGATGCCTCGCCAGGCCGAATAACGCAACTGGAACGACATCACCAGCACCGTCAACACCGGCGCCAGCGCGAGATACACCACCACAAAGCCCACGTAGACATAAAGCGCCCAGTCCGCCGGACTGTTGTCAGCAACGATAAACAGCACCAACAAAGCGAATGCGATGATACGGCTGCGAAGAATTTTCAGCGGGCTTGCTGTGAAATTGAACGAACCTCCGGCCACTTCGGTATTGCCGTAAAAATACTGGAGGGTACGGACTTTGGCCCAGGCAGAATAAATCCCGAGAGTCATCCAGGTGAGAATATTGTTTACGAACCAGATGCCAAAAAACTCCCCGGCCTGGCCGGAAAACTTGACGGGTTCATTACGGGGAAAATGTTCGGGAACCGGGATGGACTGGGCCGGTTGGGCCACACTGGCCTCGGGGGTGTCTGTCGTCATTGTCACGATTCTTGTGTGGGTTGAAAGGTAGCTCATTCCAGTAAGCTAAATGGCGATAACGGCATCCGCCGGCAAGTTGCCGGCGGATGACAGCCGGGCAAAGAGGATTGGCCCGGCTTTACATTGAGTGGCGAGGGCTCAGGTCCACTCTTTCAGCTTGTTGCCCTGCTTGTCGGAAAACGCGCCGGCAATGATCATGATCCAGTCGATCAAGGCCCAGATACCCAGGCCACCCAGGGTCAGAATCTGCAAAAGACCAGTCCCGATCTTGCCGACGTAAAAACGGTGAACACCAAAACAGCCCAGGAAAAAGCACATCAGGAAGGCCGGCAGAATTTTCTTATCGGAAATGGTTTCTTCAGTCATGTAGCTCTCCATGAATTCAACACAAGTTGGTTGTAACTTCTTCAAAAAGTTCGGATTACGTCCTCACATGACGCCATCGAACCCAGTAAGCGGAGATTAATCCCAGTTAATGAATCGGGCAACTTGATGGGCATCACACTTTCCTGGCACACCGTCCGTCACCAGCCTCCTGACGAACGCGCCAGCTTCCACCCTGATAGTCTAAAACCCTTGCCCTGACTGGGCTCGTGGATTTTTCGACAGCCCCCGAAATCAGCATAGGGCGTTCGGTGGAGAAACTTTATTTTTCGTAACACTATGTAGTTTCGTGCGTCACAGCACCAGGAACATACTGTCTCGGGTGTCTTTGGTCATGATGGGCTCTGTGTTTTATGGAAGCCAGCCGTCACATGCTCAAACACGGCCTTAGCCTGAAGCGCCGCGTCAAGATTCCCCTGGACATGAGCCATCGAGATTGCGCCTTCCTTCAACAGCGTAACCAGGTCTGTCAGCTCCCTGGCTTGCCCTGCTGGCAGCGCCAATAGCGCCACATGGCTCTGGATCAGCGCTACAATTTTGGCTTTGTGCTCGGCACAGGCCTCATGGATTGCGTTGTCCCTGTCTCCAAATTCAGCACTGGCGTTAATAAAGAAACAACCGCGGAATACATCAATCTCCCCAGCTCGCCCGTGGAACCAGTCGTCGAGAGCACTAAACAGCTCCAGTAATGCAGGCCTGCCGGCGGCGACCGCTCCCAGTCGGCCAGTTAGCCAGTGATGATAGGCTTCATCCCGGAATCTAACCGTCGCTTCTACCAGGTGATCTTTGCTGGGGAAATGGTGATAAAGGGTTTTCTTGGCCACGCCGGATTCCTGCAATACCAAGTTTATGCCCACGGCGTGAATACCTTGGGTATAGAACAGCTTAAACGCCGTACGTACCAGCAAATCCCGCTTATCCATGATGATGTCACTCCACAAAAGATGGTACATCTTGACACCAGTAGACAATACTGTCTACCTTAGTAGACCAATCTGTCTACCTGGAGAAAACCATGTATCAACGCCTGAGCAATTCGCGCTACTTCGCCCCACTCATCGCCGGATTAGGGGCCATGGTGTGCATTACGGTTCTGAGCGCCTTGGGAATGACCACACAGAGGAGCATCTGGCTCATGGCGCCTTTTGGCGCGACCATGGTCATCCTGTTCGGGTTACCGGAAAGTCCGTTGGCCCAGCCCCGAAACATCGTTCTGGGCCACCTGCTGACCACCACAATCGGCCTGGCCGTAGCAACGCTGGTGGGTGTCAGCCCCTGGTCGATGGGGCTGGCAGTGGGTCTTGCGGTGGGCTTAATGCTGTTAACCAACACCACTCACCCGCCAGCGGGTGCCAATCCACTGGTGGTGATGTTGGCGGGTGAACATTGGGATTTTCTGGTGATGCCGGTAGCGGCAGGTGCGCTCCTGATTGTGGCCTTTGGCGTGCTTTACCATCGTTTGATTTCAGGGCACCGGTACCCCACCCGGTGGCTGTAAAAACCGCTGGTCCATCTGACCTGACGGCACAGCCGTCAGGCAGCTCGGTCAGTCGGGCCTGCGCCAGGTAAACGTCGTTTCCGGCCAATCCTGGCGTACAACCAGGACATCAGGGAAAGAATGCCATAGAGACCGAAAATGAAGAGCAACTGCTCCGGCTGATGCACGGCTTCGTAGTAAATGATGAAGAGGGTTCCCATGGCCAGTCCTGCCATGGCAATCAGGGTAACGAGAGTGGATGAATCGGTCTGTTTTCTTATCCGGAAATTGGCATAGGCCATCAGAAAGGAAACAATCAGGAACGTCACGCTACCGAACTCCAGAATGACCTGGAGGCTGCCGGCCAGGATCAACACGAACGCGAGAGCCGACATGGTAATGATCGAGTATACGGGAACCCGCTCCTTCCGTTTGGCAAGTATCGGGGGAAAGTATCCATCGCGGGCAATAATCGCCATCTGGCGGGAAGCCCCAAAGACGGTGCCACTGATGGCACTGCTGGTAGCCAGAAGCGCTCCCAGCACCACGAGATCAGTACCCCAGTGGCCCAGGACACCATTGGCACCGGCAGCCAGCGCGTATTCCTGGTTGGCGATGATATCGGCGAAGGGAATCGCCAGGATGGCTCCGAGTGCAATGACCACATAGATGGCCGTCGCCAGGGCTATGGCGACGTATACCGCCGTTGGGATGTTACGCGCAGGTTGCTCCATTTCATTAACGGCATTGATAACGAGCTGGAAGCCTTCGTAGGCGACAAACGTCAGCGAAGCGACGATCAGAATGTTCAACAAACTGAAATCACGCCCCTGCTCTATCAGCATCGGCAGGCTTGTATTGCTGTTGTTGATCAGGACAAAAGAAATCACGATCAGGATGACCAGCTTGGTATACACCATCAGGTCTTCGATCTTGCCCATCCCTTTCACGCTCCACACATTGATCAGGGTAAAGACAAGAATAACCGCACCCGCGATTGCCTTTCTCAACCAGTCACTCTCTGCCATGGCGAAGCCACTGATTGCGTAAGAGGCAAAGGTGTAGGCGTAAAGGGCAAGGGTACTGATATAGCCGAAGATTACCCACCAGCCGATGAGTGACGCCGCCCGGTCGGAACCGGCAAAAGTCTTCTTGTAGAACGAGTATGTCGCCCCTTCATCCTGGTAATAGACGCCCAGCTTTATGTAGGAGTAGGCCGCCATGGCCGCAATAAAACCACCGATGGCGATGGCAACCGGGGTGTAGACCCCCACCATCGCCACCGATATGCCCAGAATGGTAAAGATTCCGCCACCGACCATGCCGCCCAGGGCAATGGCAATCAGCTCCGGTACACCGAGGTTCTTCTCGCGCTTCCGGTGAACGGAGCCGTTCTGGCCATTCAGCTGTTTCGGTAGCAACGTCAAAGGCAAGTTACCTCCGTGGCCGATATAGCAGGGTCAGGCCACCAATGAACAAACGTCGACTCAGTCGGCGATATGCTCTTTCATGAATTCAGTAATCATTACCCGGGCTGGCGTGGCCTCTGGAAACCAGTGCTCCAGCAATGGGAATGCGTGAGGCATATGTGTCCACATTTCCAGGCGGGTCTTCACGCCTTGCTCGGCGGCCACTCGGGCGAACATGACACTGTCATCCCTCAGCACTTCGTGCTGGCTGGCCACCAACAACAGTGGCGGAAAGCCTGAGCAGTCGGCATGGATCGGCGAGAGTTCCGGGTCGGAATGATCCTGCGCCCCCACATACCACTCGACGATGCGGGTTAACGCCAGCATGGGCAACATGGCGTCCCGCTTCAGGTTTTCGGTGCGTGATGGTGGGTTGTGAATACGTCCCATGTCGGTAACCGCTGCTACCGGTACCGCACAGCAAGGCATCGGCCAGCCTTTGCGCCGAATGCGCTGTAGCAGCCCCAGCACCAGGTTACCGCCGGCAGACTCGCCCCCAAGCACAATCCGGGATGCAGGCACCCCCAAATCCAGCAAGGCACCGTAGGCCCGTTCACAATCGTCCAACCCCTGAGGATATGGGCACAAAGGTGCAATCCGGTAGTCTGGCGCGACCGCCGCAGCCCCCAGGTCCTGACAGAGCCGATTGAGAAATCGCAAGTGCGCATCAGGCATCAGTGGCAGCACAAAGGCTCCACCATGCAGCCATAAAATCACCGGCCGCGAATTGTCGAGGTTCCCCAGTATGTAGGAGGGTACGCTTTTTCCCGGCGCGCCGATCATCCGATAATCCTGCTCCTGGGCATGCTTGCTGGTAAATTTCGCACCGGCGACGCGAGCCTGACCCGCCGCCATACGCCGCATGCTGCCAGACACCATGAAACGGATCATCGGACGTATGATCAAACGAATCAGCCGTAACACCCAACGACTTCGTCGACTCAGGACCGTTTCATGGCGGCGAAACTGTACTTGCTTGTTCATAGAACTCCTTATTGACCGACTTAACCGCCGTTAAAAACCAGGGATGTCCGAACTCAGATGGTAGCAAGCTACCGTAATACCATGCCCGGCACCAGTTACGAAATCTCCTGCGACCATTGGCGACATCACACATTGCCTTCGGTCACAAATTGTTCACATCTCGGTCATACGACTCGTTCATTTTAGGCCAAAGTGGAGCAACAGATGGCGTATAGACACGAACGGCCACTCTCACCGGCGACCTGCACCAGCCCGTTCGCCTCTGATCACCATGACAGCCCGCTCAATGGGCCCAACATGACATAGGACAATATTTGATCAACCGAATTAGCGTTCAATTAAGCCTCAATAACAATAAAGAGACTGTGTGATGACGAACCAAGGGCGTTCACATGTTGCGCTGACCCACACTGCCAACTTTCCGATTAACGGCGGAATGTTCATGCACTGAGTGGCATGCCGCCTAAAAGCCCGAGCCCTGCCCAAAACAGGCTCACCTATGCAACAACCTCAAAAACAGAAGGAATTGAACTATGTTTACTGACTCTTTCAAAATCTCGTCAGAACCCGTCAACCGCCTGAACAAGCTGATGATGGAAACCTACTCAGGCATCGTCGATGCCCAGATGAGCAGCCTGCGTGGCTACATGGGGCTCGTCGAAGACCAGGCCAAGGCCGCGGCCACCATCCGTGACTTCGACGGCGTCAAGGGCTTTGTGGAAGCTCAGCCGGAGCGGTTCAACCAGTTGGTTGAGCGTATGTCTGAAGACCTGCAGCAGTTTGCCAAGGTTGCCGAGGACTTCCGCAACGAAGCCAGCCAGCTGTTCCAAAGCACTGTTGCCGAATCGGCTGAAGCAGCTGACCAGCCTGCCGCCTCAGCCAAACCGGCCACCGCCACCCAGAAAAAGGCCGCTGCGTCCAACAGCTAAGCGCGCTTTGTGAAAGAGATTGCCGCCGGGCTGACCCGGTGGCAATCGCCTTGCTTCCTGCCCTGTGATTTTGAGGTCTAAGATGGAATTCCTGACCAAATTCGCGAAAGACTACCTGAGCCACGCCGCGGCTCTCGTGAAACTGTCCCAAGACACGGTTGTCAAAGGTTTGACTCCCGGAAAACTGGCCACACCGGATAACTCGTTCATCCTCGATGTAACCACCAGCCTGACGGCGGCCTTCCGCGAGGCCATCATCGACCCGTCCAAAGTCATGCAGGACAACACCGAGCTGGCACAAAAATACTGGCAACTGATCCAGAATGTCGCCCTCACCACCCTTCGACAGCCGACCGACCCAGTGGTTGCTCCGGAGCGCAGCGACCACCGCTTCGATGATGAGGCCTGGAATCAGAATCCGTTTTATTACGCCATCGCCCAGCTTTATCTGATCAACGCCGAGTACCTCGACAAAATGGCCCAGGACCTGGACGGCCTGACTGACGAAAACCGTCGTCAGCTGACCTTCCTGACCCGCCAGTTTGTAAATGCTCTGGCGCCCACCAACTTCTTCATCACCAACCCCGAAGCCGTTCGAAAATGCCGCCAGACCTGGGGCTTGAGCGTGGTTCAGGGGCTGGAAAATTTCTACCGCGACATCATGAGAAGTCGGCAGCTGCTGAATGTGTCGATGACCGATGACAAAGCCTTTGAGGTCGGCGGAAACATCGCTACCACGCCAGGCAAAGTGGTGTTCGAGAACCACATGTTCCAGCTGATCCAATACCAGCCCACCACCGACACCGTTCACAAGACCCCGCTGCTGATCGTTCCGCCATTCATCAACAAGTACTACATCCTGGACCTGGCCGAACGAAACTCGCTGGTACGGTGGCTGGTTGGACAGGGCCATACCGTATTCATGATCTCCTGGGTCAACCCGGACGAGTCCTACCGTGACACCACCTTTGAGGATTACGTCAGCGATGGCGTATTGGCGGCCATGGACGCGGTCGAAGCCGCCACCGGGGAACACGAGCTGAACACGATTGGCTATTGCGTAGGCGGCACCCTGCTCGCCACCACCCTGGCCCACCTCAAGAAAGCCGGCGACAACCGGGTCAAATCTTCCACCTTCTTTGCCACCCTACTGGACTTCACCGACCCAGGTGAAATCGGGGTCTACCTCAACGAAAAGGTGATCAAGGCACTTGAGAATTACATTGACAAGATTGGCTACTACGATGGCCGCTTCATTGCACTGAGCTTCTCGTCCCTGAAGGAGAACAACCTGATCTGGTCGTACTTCGTCAATAACTACCTCAAGGGCGAGCCACCACTGCCTTTTGACCTGCTGTACTGGAATTCCGACTCCACCAACCTGCCCGCAACGATGTACAAGTACTATCTCCGTGAGATGTACGTGAACAACAAGCTACGAGAGCCGAACGCCCTGACAATCGCTGGCACGCCCATCGACCTGTCCAGTATCGACACCCCGGCCATGTTCATCTCCGCCCAGCAGGACCATATTGCGTTGTGGAAGTCGACTTATGCCGGTTACCGGTTGTTCTCGGGTGAAAAGCGCTTTGTGCTGGGGCAATCCGGTCACATTGCCGGAATCATCAACCCGCCAGAGCCCGGCAAGTATGGCTATTACAGTAACGACACCGAAGCGGACACTCCGGAAAACTGGTTTGAAGACGCAGCCTTCCATGAAGGCTCCTGGTGGCCAAACTGGCAGGGCTGGGTAAGCCGTTTCCAGGGTGAAGAGGTGGAACCACGTGTTCCAGGGGACCAGAAACTGGAAGTTATTGAGGACGCCCCGGGTCGCTATGTGAAGAAGCGCCTGGCCTGAGCCTTTGCCTACCTTTTTGACCTGATTTAAGGCGCCCTCGCCGGGCCCAGCACCGACGCTGGCGCCCGGCAGTCTGATCAGGCAGCCCGTGCTTCCGGGTTCAGACGTACCAGCATGCCACGGTAATAATCCAGCGACTGCGCTTCGTGGTATGGAATCGGGCACGCTTTATCTGTGTTCTTCCACTCGTCAATCACTTCGCCGCCAAGTTTCTGAACTTCCTCCACGATTTCCGATGCACTGTAGATCCGGTAGGGACAGATGGCGGTGCCGATGTTCTGGAGAGTCACGTAGGCCTGCGTTGGGTGGACCGGCAGCATGTTGATCAGAAGATAGTTTGGCCGGGACTTCAGCCTGCCAACGATGGAGCTCAACGGCTCCTCAACGTACTGCAATGACCCGGAGAACAGCATCAGCTCACAAGGGTCGGCCTGAGACAGATCATCGTAGAAACTCAAACGCTCTGATCCGTGGTTCGATGCGGCGAACTGCCGTGCCTCCCGGATCACCGCCGGTACATCGTAGATTTCCCAGCCAAAGGACTCCGGGAAGTTCAGGTATCGCGTTAACGCGTAGTAGAGAACGCCAACATGACCGCCAAAATCCAGAAGGGTCTGACCGGGCTGCATCAGCCGAGCCAACCAGAACGCTACCGGATAATCACAGGGCGCAATGGCCTGCATCCGGAAGCGGTACATCTCGGCGGAGGCTGGCGCCTCATTGTCATAGCCCAGGGGTTTACTCGTGGGAGCGTCCGCCGTAGCCGATGCGAAGTCCGGATAAACCCCCAGGAACAGGTTTACGTTGTTCGCGACCGCAAATTTCCTGGCGTATCGCCGGGTAAGCATCTCATTGATAACAGGAAGATGCTCGATGTGATGCACAAACTCTTTCGCCCTTTCGTACATACCGGTCACTCCGTACTAGGCCATACTCATGAAACATAGCACAGGCTGGTGATTTGTCTTCCGGGCAAGCCATGCCCCATTGACCGCAGACGATGGCCTTCAACTTTCCGGCAATCGGGCTGGCAAGGTTCCTGGAGCCAGGGGCAACGACTGGCAGCGGGACCAGATTCGCTCATAAGCCGGACGGAGCGTTTCGGTTAATGCCTCGGATGCTTCGATGGCTGGTCTCAACGACGTCATTGTTTTCTCGATGCGGCGAGAAATGTCCCCTTGGTCAAGCTTGGTTAAACGGCCATCTGACACGACCTTTTCACCATCTACGTAAACCGAGTGGATCCCTGTCCCGCTCTCGCTGAAGACCAGTTGGCGCAATGGGTCATTGAGCGGAGTAAAAGCGGGCCCATTCAGGTTATAGAGAACCAGGTCCGCTCGCAGACCCGGCGCCAACCGTCCGATATGGTTGTCCAGCCCCAGCGCCTTGGCACCGCCCACCGTGGCCGCTTTCAATGCTTCCTCAGCGCCGATCCAGCGACGGTAGTCACCTCCGCGAAGTTTATGTATCAGGGCGGTATTGGCAACGACCCTTAACATGTCGGTTGATTCAAGCGAGCCGCAACCATCCGTACCCAAACTGACATTGATACCGGCATCAAGGACCGCACGAAGCGGCATTAACCCGGACCCCAGTTTCAGGTTGCTGTTCGGGTTGTGCTGGATACTGGCCCCGCTGGCGGCCACTCTTTCCAGATCATCTGGCGTCAGCCAAACCGCATGGATCAACGAAGTCGCAGGCGCCAGGAAGCCCAGTTCGTCCAGATAACGAAATAGGGTCATGCCCCGGTCGTGCCAGGCGGACGCTGCCTGAACACGGGTTTCCTGGACATGAATAATTACGGGCAACCCGGTGTCATCGGCCATCGCCCTCACTTCACGCAAAAGCCCCTCAGTACAACGCTGGGGAGCCGATGGCGCCAACAGCACCCCTACCCGGTTGTCTTTGGGGTGGTGGGAACGCGCAAGCTTCTCGACCAGTTTGAGGTACTCATCGGGCGGGGTTGAACGTGCCGGGGCCATGCGGGCAAGCGTTTCCGAACAACATTCTTCATGTATGAACGGCACACTTTGATGAAACGGCACGTCAAACAGGGTTGGGCCCAGCAGGGCCCGAATCCCCAGGTCCTGATAGGCCGCCAGGGCTGCCTCAATATGTTCCGGATGGAGTATTGGTGACGCATTGAAATCGTCAACGATACAGGTTGTTCCGGACAGCAATGCCTGACTTGCCCCGATCAATGTCCGCAGGTACACATCCTCAGGCGTCAGCGGTAGTGGCTTTGCAGGCCGTACGTAGTTCATCCACAACTCCAACGGCAGGCGGTCATAGCGCCCTTTGTGGAAGTTTTCGTGAGAGTGGTGGTGACTATTGATAAAGCCTGGTATGGCCAGCGTGTCTGGCGCCTCGATAACGGTGCAGTCAGCGGATTGACTTCCCACCGGACCTATCGCCATGATCACGCCGTTCTCAATCACCAGATCCACGGGGTCAGGTGTAACCCGGGCGCCGTCGTCTGTCAGCGCCCGAGGTCCCCTCAATATAAACGTGTTCATCGTCAAGTTGGCTGACGGCCTCCGGCCGCCAGCATACTCCTTGTGAGACAATGGATTACTCGCCCAAGTATGCTGCTCGCATGGCGGCCTGCTCTTTGTTCAAGGCCTCGGCAAACTCTTCATGCCCAAGGAACTGGATGCCAGACCCAATCTTGCCGATCAGCCTCAGGAACCCTTCATCCTCAGTCATACGCCGGAACCCGTCACTTAACTCGGCAACAACGGCATCTGGCGTGCCAGCTGGGGCCATCACCCCGCGCCAGAATTGGAATACCACATCGTAGCCTTCTTCCTGACAGGTAGGAATATCCTCATACTGAGGGAAACGCACTGTATCAGTGACACAAAGTCCCACCAGAGTACCTGCCTCCAGGTGCTCCCCAACAACACTCGGGTCGCCGGCGTAGGCCATGGTATTCCCACCCAGCAGCTGCGTAACCGCCGGGCCACCGCCACCCAGTTCCACACCCCGCATGTTCACGTCTGCCGTGGCTTTAAGCATTTCAAAGACGGTGTAGGTAAAACCATTACGGTTGTCAGAGCTGTAAACAACGTCGTCTGGATTAGCCTTCGCGTAGTCCACAAATTCGCCGATGCTTTCAAATGGTTGATCTGGCGACGTTACGAAAATAGCCGGGCTGTAATTGATACGCGCGACCGCAACAAAATCCTCCGCTTTATACGGTAGCTGCTCTACCTGGGGGCGCAGGGAGTTGATGGTTGGGTCACCAAACAACAGCATCGTCCCGTTTGGCGTACTACGGGCGACTTCCGCCGCTGCGACGGCTCCGCCACCACCACCGCGGATGACCGAAACCAGCGGCTGACCCATAAACTGTTCCCCGACGGCAGTAATGATGCCGGCATGCAGCGAATGCGAACCGCCCGCTGGGTAAGGGGTCACAAATCGGATCGGCTCATCAGGCAAAGCGCTCTCGTTAGCATGCGCGGTACTGAAAGAAGCCATCATGCTTCCAACCATAGCGCTGCATGCAAGACTGAGTGAAAGGTATTTTCGGATCATGGATAGCCTCCTCAGGCAGTTTATGTCGTGGCTCGACGGTTTTCTGAGAGCCAGGATCTGGCTCCCGTACGCTTTAGCCCACGCCATGCCATAACGGCGACGACCAGGGCAAGAATGGATAACAAAATCAGGCTTCCAGGGCGCGACCAGAAAATTTCCAGGCTGCCGTTTGAGAAAACCAGGGACTGGCGTAAGGCACTCTCAAACCCAGGCCCGAGCAACAGACCTATGATCAGAGGGGCTACAGGGAAACCGGTGCATCGCATCAGGTAACCCAGGCCGCCCCCGAACGCCAGTATCAGCAGGTCGAACGAACTCGAGTTCACGGAATAGGTGCCACAGAGACACAGCAGCAACACACAGGGATACATGACAGCGGGGGGGATACTCGATACCTGTTTCAACCAGCGAATGGCCGCCAGACCAAACACCAGCAGCAGAACATTGGTGGCCAGTAGCACCAGGAAGAGACCAAACAGAAACCCCGGGTTCTGCTGAACCAACAGGGGCCCAGGCATCATCCCCTGCGCCATAAGCGCTCCGATTAGCACGGCAGTGACGGTGTCGCCTGGAATCCCAAAGACGGTCATTGGAATCAGCGCCGCGGGTACCACAGCATTATTACCTGCTTCAGCAGCAGCCAGCCCTTCAGTGGAGCCCTCCCCAAACCGTTCAGGCTCCTTTGAACGCCCCCGCTCCACTCCGTAAGCAATCCAGCATGCTATTTCAGCACCCAGCCCCGGCAGCGAGCCCAGAAATGTACCGAGCGATGTCGCCCTGAGTATGGTGGGCCTCAATGCCCAGAACTCAGCCCACCGCAAACGCTCGCAATCCTGAGTCACCGATGTCCCGGCAGATCCGGACGTGGCCCGGGGTCTCCCCAATTGCATCAGTATTTCGCTCAGCGCAAACATCCCTATCAATAGCGGTATTAACGACACACCCGCCAGCAAATCAGTACTGCCAAAGGTAAAACGTTGGTAGCCGGACATCGGGTCTAACCCGATACAGGCCACCAACAAACCGAGGCCGGCGGCGATAAGCCCTTTCAGGAAGCTGTTGCCACTGACCGTAGCGATCATGGTCAGGGCAATCAGGTACAACAGGGTGAACTCCGGAGAACCGAACTTCATGGCCACTTTCGCTAGCGGTATCGCCACCGCAATTAAGACCAGCGTTGCTATCAGGTCCGCGACAACCGAGCTGTACAGACTGAGCTCCAGTGCTTTGCGGGATTTCCCCTGGCAAGTCAGCGCATAGCCGTCGCGAGCCGTTGCCGCGGCCGCAGCGGTACCCGGCGTATTAATCAGGATTGCCGGGATAGAACCACCGTAAATGGCACCTTTGTAGATACCCAGCAGGAAAGGAATACCGATAGTGGCATCCATGAAAAAAGTGAACGGCGCGAGCACGGCCACAGCCATCGTTGCAGTCAGACCAGGCAAGGCACCGATCAAGACTCCGCCAGCAAGCCCTCCTGAAAGGGCCAAAAACGTCCAGGGTGAGGCCAGCATCGCCAAGCCCTGCTGAAGAATGGAAAGATCAATCACAGGATGATGCCTCTGGGAAAGTAGATACCCATTGCCCCTTCGAACAGCTGAACCACCATAAATGGCGGGATCAGGGCAAGAGCCAGAAGGACAGACCACCGTCGTTCACCGAACAGCAGGGCCATGAGTGGCACACAGGTCATGGCCACGAGCCAGATCCCAAGCCAGGGCAGTGAAACGGCCAGTAACGTCATTAACGCGTAGCCCAACAAAACCCGCCCGAGATGACCGTTGAGCAAACTGTCTCGATTACCCGGCCTCCAGGACAGCAATGCCATCAACCCGCCCAGGATGGTCACGGCCAGAGCAACCAGGCCCGGAAAAAATGCTGCCGAACCAAGATCTCCAGGGTCGCCATAGGGCCGAGGTTCACTGTGGACCTCGAACAGGAAAACAGCCCCAATCACCATGACCCCAAGGCCCATAAGCAGCTCAACGACACAGGCACTGTGTATAGCTGGCCACTGTTTCATTTGACTCATGAGGATACTCCTTTGCCGGTCTCGCTGGGGGCCAGGCCAACACCACCGACACCTTGAAAATGAGCGGATATTTGCCCGCCACTGGGGAGCCTGATCATCCCGCACCAGCTTCCGGTCGCAATCAGGTCCCCTGCCTGCAGAGGCCACCGCTGTTTACTGGCATGTCCTGCCAGCCAGGGAATGGCTGCCAGCGGGTCATTCATTGGGTGCTGCCAAACCCGCCCGCTGAAGTTCTGTCCGGTTGCCTTTATTTGCAGGCACGTAGGACTCACCCAGCCGGACACTCCATCGCCAACGACGAGGCCGCCATGCATCTGCAAATCCGCCAGCAGAAACGTTTCAGGAAGACGTTCCCAGTTTTTGGCTCGAACGTCGAACCGCTCAATCGCAGCAAAGGTCTGGCCAATGGCCGCTTCGACCTCATCCCGGCTGGCCTGCGGCCCGATGGGGGCCGAAAGTCGGACGACGAGTTCAACTTCAATGCCGTTTACACTGTGGGGGGAGCGTTCCACCCCGGGAGACAGCTCCAGAAGGAAATCCGGGACCGGGGCCGCCAACGGCGGTTTTCCCATCGCCAGCTTCCATGCTCTGGGGCGCCCTGTCGGCCACCATTCCAAACGCTCACCCAACACTTTGTGAACAAGGTATGCAGCATCACAGTCCGCAGGAGCAAGACGCGAGGCATCATCAGCCGACATTGGCATCCCTGAAGTCCATGCTTCGGCCAAGGCGTCAACCAGGCTCCCGCACACGTCCCCATTCAGACCAGTCATGCGCCTCCTCCATTTGGCCGTGTCTTGGGCCTGGCGGGTTCTGGAAGCCCACAGGGCAGGAACCGCCCTCTTCCCGGGGCCCCAAGGTAGGTTCCGTTTCGCCACACAACCTCACCCCGGGACAGCGTCATACCTGGCCAGGCACTGACAGGCATTCCCTCATATGGGGTATAGTCCACCGCGTGATGCAGGTTGGCGTTGGCAATCGTCCGTGACAAACCGGTCTCCCAAATCACCAGGTCCGCATCCGCCCCAATGGCAATGGAGCCTTTTTGCGGGTAGAGCCCATACATCTTGGCGACATTGGTTGCGGTCAGTGCGACGAACTGCTGAACGGACAGCCGGCCGGTTTCAACGCCATGACTGAAGAGTAAAGCCAGCCGGGTTTCCAGGCCGGGAATCCCATTCGGGATTTTTTCAAAGCTGGCGCCCGAGCCCGCGGTGAACTTTCCCTCTGGGCCGTCAAAGTTGAACGGCGCGTGATCCGAGGAAAACACCTGGAACACGCCACTCTCCAGGCCATCCCACACTACTTGCTGGTTCGCCTGATCACGGGGTGGCGGGCTACAAATACACTTGGCACCATGCCCGTCGTCGTCTGAAATGCCCAAGTCCTCGGCGGTCAGGAACAGGTACTGGGGGCAGGTTTCCGCATAGACACGCAAACCATGCCCATGAGCCCAATGCAGCTGTTCAACCGCCTCACGACCGGACACATGCACGATCAATATCGGCACATCCACCAATTCGGCATAAGCAATGGCCCGGTGCGTGGCTTCACGCTCTACCAGCATTGGGCGCGACTGTGCGTGATAACGCGGGGCAGTGTGCCCCTTCGCCAACAAACGCTCAGTCAACCAGGCAATGCAGTCAGCATTTTCGGCATGCACCATAACCATCGCGCCGTGCTCTCGGGCAACGGCCAGCACATCGATGATTTCGCGATCTGAGAGCTTCAGATCGTCATAGGTCATATAAATCTTGAAAGAGGTATAGCCTTCCCGGATCAACTCCGGCAGTTCAACACCCAGAACCTCTGGTGTGGGGTCCGAGACAATCAGGTGGAAGGCATAATCCACCGCCGCCTTACCTTCGGCCCGGCGATGGTAGTCTTCGACGGCGGCACGCAGGCTCTGCCCTTTCATCTGGCAGGCAAACGGCAGAATGGTGGTCGTACCACCACACGCCGCTGAGCGGGTTCCGGTCAGAAAATCATCGGCCATCCGGGAGCCGTCGGTCGTGGGCTGGTCCAGGTGACAGTGGCCGTCGACGCCACCGGGAGTAACCCAGCGACCATCGGCATCAATTTCCTCCCGTCCGGTTCCCAAACCCGTTCCAAGGGCCACAATTCTTCCGTCACAGACACCGATATCAGCCTCAAAAACGTCGGCGGCGGTGGCGCAGCGGGCGTTTCGAATTACCAGGTCAAAATCATTCACTGATCAATCCCCCAGCCATTAAACTCCCCCACCCACTCAGCCCTGTAGCGCCATGCCCACACAGCTGGAGCATTTTCCAGACCACTGTGGCGGTGGTGTCCAGAACCGGGATCCCGAACTCCGCCTCCCAGCGCGCAACCAGGCCTGCGGAACACAGGTTGGTACAAGCCACAACAATAGCCGGGGGACCAGCCTTAGCGACCCGGCGAACCTGTTCGGTTAACGTGGCTTCAGAGACTTCGGCATAGGCAAAGTTTTCACTGATACCGAGGTGATCCTCAGCCGCAATGGCAAACCCCGCACTCCGGTAGTTGTCCAAAATCCGGGCCTGAACGTCACTGGTATAGGGTGTCACCAAGCCAAAGTTCCGAAGCCCGCAGCGATCCAGAATCTCGTTGAGCGCAAGCATCGAGGTTGTGGCGACGATACCCGTTTCGCTCTCAATGGCCTGGCAAAGGCGTTCATCGTGAGCAAACCCCAGCCAGCCAGCGGAAGTGCCGCTCCATCCAATGACATTCACCCGCGCATCAACCAGGAGCCGAGCTGCCGCCAGAACATTGCTATTGTCGAACTGCCCCAGTGCCTGTTCGTTCAGTGCGATTTCCGTCACGGTAAACCGTGAGAAATGGGCGCTAACACCGGGTACCTGAGCGACCATTGCTGAGGTCAGTGGTTCCAGGGCGGTGTTGGATGAAGGCGTAAGTACCCCAAAGCGACTTCGAATCATGGAAGAGTTCCTATGGTCACGTGCATTTCATAATCGTAGTTGAGGCCATTCACACCCCACCCTCACCACCAACCAGTGCGGCCATGGCGGTTGGCAGGCCACGGCACGCCTTGCGGGGAGGGAGCGCATAACTGCCCGCCCGGGCCTTCACGGGTGCCAACCCCGCAAGCAGTGCGGCTTGACGAACGGCACAACTCACACCGTCCACAACCGGTACCGGTATGCGGTTCCCGACTTGCCGGGCCAAGCCCGCTAATGGCGCGCCGGCCATGATCAGGACATCTGCACCATCCTCAACAATGGCAGCCTCACTCAGGGCCAGCAGCTGCTGTGCCCTATCCTGCTGTACTGAGGAGATGTCGTTGAAAGGTTCATCGAGGAAGCGGATCCCGCTAAGCCGCGGAAGCAGGCCATACCGATCCACTGTTTCCCGGTACCAGGCCCCTATTCGCCGTGATATCGCAATAATCCCGATCCGGCCGCCCAGCATGGCAGCGGTCATAAGCGCGCTTTCGGTGAGGCCAACCACTGGTATTGGCAAAATTTCACGAGCGGCTTCAAGCCCCGGATCCCCGAACGCCGCAATCACCGCAGCATCATGCCCGGGGTGATGCTCTGCCAGCTCAGCAAGGGTGGCGTAGGCTCCGACTACCGCCTCTGCGCGGGTCTCGATGTAGGCAACACCAAACGCTGCCGTGCGCATGGTTATCTCCGTTTCAGACGAGACACTTAGCCTGGCCTCAGCCTCAATCAGGTCGGTTACGCTTGACGAAATATTGGGATTGACGATCAGGAGTCTCATAGCTGGCATGCCCTATTTCCGGTCCCTTGCGCCCTGGCTCGACGCCACAGTGCATCTGCGGCCTGCTGAGCATCTGCCAGCAACACCTCACTGTCTGCCCGGCAAAGTACGCCCTGTTCCACGACGACGTCGCCATTACAAACAACCAGCTCCACATCACGCCCCTGCGCGGTGTGAACGAGGTTGCCAAGAGCCTTGGTCACAGGCACCAAGTGGGGCCGGCGGAAATTAAACGCCACCAGGTCTGCCCGCTTTCCGGGACTAAGCGAACCCAGGTCATCCTGCAACCCCAACGCCCTGGCCCCACCCATGGTTGCCATTTCCAGCACATGGTGAGGCTGCCAGCTGTCATTAATTTCACCCGCCTGCAGCCTGCCGACAATCAGCGCCCAGCGCATCACCTCAACCATGTCGGCATGCATATTGTCAGTTGCAAGTGCCAGGTTGGCCCCTGCCGTCCGCAGGTGCTGTGTAGGTGCAATGCGTCCCCCCGTGGCATTTCCTCGTGGAACGTGGGCCACATTGGTACGACTCGCCCCCAGCCGCGCAATATCGCTATCGCTAACGTACATACAGTGAGCGGCAGTAAAGCGTGGCCCCAGCAACCCGACATCTTCCAACAGTTCCGTTGGTGACATGCCGTCCCGCTCGAAAACCCTCTGGTTTTCAGTACGGCTTTGAGACAGATGCCCATTGACCTGAATACCCAGTGCGTCACGAACCTCGGCAACCTGTGCCAATAGCTGGCGAGAACAGGTGTCCGGGGCGTGTGCCGCCAGCTCCACACCAAGCCGCCCGTCCATCTGTCCCTGCCAGCGTTCATGAAGAGCTATCGCCTGCCCCAGGGTTTTCTCTCCAATGGCCGAACGATGATTCCAGATGCCCTCATGCACCCGGGTGAAATCCACATCGTGAATTCGACCACAGGCGATGACCCTCAGCCCCAGCTCCCCCATCGCAGGCAATGCCTGGTTGGCATGCACAAAGCTGTCGTTGATCAAGGTTGAACCAAACAGCAGCGCCTCAGCAGCCCCCAGGCGGGCCAGGGCTACGGCTTCTTCCTCGGTCACATCATGGCCATGGGGCACACCGGCGGTGTAGGCCGGAGCGAATCCCATATCCTCCGCGACACCACGAACCATGGTCAGAATTGTGTGGGTGTGGACATTGATAAACCCTGGCGTCACCACATGACCCGACAGATCAATCACCCGTCTGGCCGGAGGCAACGCCCGGCTCTCATCATCGGGTCCCACCTCCACAAACCGGCCTTTGTGAATCACCAGGCGACCGAGGGGAATTTCCCCCAAATGCGGGTCCACCGTTAGCAGGTGGGCGCCATGAATAACCAGGTCAGCCGGGTTTTCTGAATCAAACATAGATCTGCCCCTTGATACTTAGAATCCCAGTGCCCGCGGCAAGGCCGTGACAACCGAAGGAAAGGCGATACAAAGCCCGAGAATGGCAAACTGGAAGGCAACAAACGGCAGCGATTCGGAAACCAGCCTGGTCATCGGAACCCGGGTAATGCCGCTCATTACAAAGTAGAGAACCCCAACCGGTGGCGTCATCATCCCGATCACCAGGTTGTACATGAACAGAAACCCGAAATAGAGGGGGTCAATGCCATAGGTCAAAGCCACTGGGGCGAATAGCGGGACCAGCATGATGTACGCTGCGTTGGACTCAATGAGCATGCCGATCAGTACCAGCAGAGCCATCGTCAGCAGGATGAAAATCAGCGGATCAGTGGTCAATGACTGGATAAAGGCCGAAAGCGCCATCGGAACCATCTCGATGGTAAAAACGAAGGTCAGCGCTGAAGCGAATGCGATGAGTGCGCCCACCATGGCCGATGTCACTGCGGCCCTATAAAGACAGGAAGGCAGATCAGCCAGGCGTAGCTTGCGAGTGACCACGAAGCCGATGAACGCGGAGTAGACCACCGCAATTGCAGCCCCCTCCGTCGCTGTGAAGACCCCGCCGACAATGCCGCCAACCACGATCACCGGCATCAAGATAATCACCAGCGCACGGCGAGTCTGTATGAGCACATTACGCAGATTGAAGCGTTCTCCGGTCAGCGCGTAGCCCCGGCGCCAGGAGATATAGCTTGCGATTGCCATAAATCCCACGGCGAGAAGAATGCCTGGCACGATGCCAGCCAGAAACAACCCCCCAACAGAGACTGACGAACCGGCCATCAGTGCATAGACGATCATGGCATTGCTGGGAGGAATCACTGGCCCAAGATTGGCGGCCGATGCGATCACCGCGCCAGAATAGGCATCGGGGTAGTAGCGCCTTAAAGAGGGCACCATGGTGCTACCCATCGCACTGGCACTGGCCACCGCCGCTCCGCTCACTGACGCAAACAGCGTACCGGAGCCAATCGTGACGTGAGCAAGCCCACCGTGCATCCGCCCTACCAGGCTATTGGCGAAGGCGATTAACCGGTCCATGATGCCGGCCCTAACCATCAGCTCTCCGGCGAGCATAAATAATGGTATTGCCATCAAGGGAAAGCTATTGACCGCATGCATCATGCGCTGAGGCATAACCACCAGATCAAAGTCCAGCATCCACAGGCCCACCAGGGACCCTATACCCAGCGCAAAAGCCAGTGGCATGCCCACAATTGCAAGCAGCAGAAACAGGATAATCGACACCCCGGTCATGACGCTTCCTCCCCGACGTTTTCGCCATTCCAGGTCAGCAGCACCAGGTGTAGAAATGAGTGCACACCACAGATCAGCAAAGCGATGTAATAGACGGCGGAGGTTACCGGCAGTGTCGGCATGAGTTCGGGCCAGCGGTCGACGGTCGCCACCCAGGCGCCAACAACAACGGCGAGCATCAGTACCGCGGAAAACGCCGCCATAACCCGAAACAGCACGGCTTTGACTGCCGCAGGCATCAGAGAGACAAACAAGTCGATGCCCATGTGGACTCCCTGCTTGATGCCATGGGGAATAGCCAGGAATATCGCCCACACAAACAGCAAGCGAGAAAGCTCGTCTGCAGAATCAATAGACGACCCCAACACATAGCGCCAAAAAACCTGAAGGGAGACCACCAGCACCATCAGCGCCATAACAACAACAATCACCCAGTAGGTCGCCGCGTCCACCGAACCCACAAGGCGCTGGAGCGCCCCATGGGTTCTTGATGGTTTGCGCACTGCCACCCCTTCGTTCACTGTTTCAGAGGAAAAAGTCATGAGCGTGCCTTACATTGCCGCGTGGGCTTCCTGAAACACCAGCTCGATGAACTCGGGCTCAACCCTCTCTGCCAACGAATCCGCCACACTCTTTGTTGCTTCCCTTAACTGCGCACGTAACTCGGTGGATATCGGAGTAAAGACCTGACCTGATTCGATGAGCTTTTCCCGCCACTGCGCTTCCTCTTCAGCAGCCGCCTGGCGCTGCCACGTCATTGCAACGGTCATCGCTTCGTCAACGATTGCCCGGTGCTCATCGGACAACGCATCGTATTGACGCTTATTGGCAACCGCATTGATGAAGTCATAGAAGTGGCCGCTGTCAGAGAGATACGTCTGAACTTCGTTAAAGCGGCGGCTGGCGATGATGTTGTACGGATTTTCCTGGCCATCGAGCACTCCCTGCTGGAGCGCCGAATAGAGTTCGGAAACATCCATCGAGATCGGGTTTGCACCCAGTGCCCGGAATGTCTGCAGGTGGACTTCGTTGGGCTGGAGCCGAATCCGCATTCCTTCGAAGTCCTCAATGGAGTCAATCGGCCTCAGGTTATTGGTTACGTGCCTGAAGCCCAGCTCTCCATACCCGAGGTTGGCAAAACCGAGTTCACCCATTCTTGCGTCGAGCTGTTCCCCTACCGGACCATCCATGACGGCAAAAGCCTGTTCTCGGGAGTCAAAAAGGAAAGGAAGGCTTACAGCTTCGTACTCGGGGATTGAGCGGCTGAAGTAGGCAATTGAAGTGAACACGGCAAAAATACTGCCGGAACGGACCTGGTCAACATTCTCTGTGGCCCCACCAAGCTGCATGGCCGGGAACAGGTCAACGCGAATTTCCCCCTGGGAGTCCGCTTCCACCTTTTCCTTGAACACCTCCATCGCCCGAGAAACGGAATGGTCGACAGGGAAGTTGCCTGCAACTCTTAGCCTCTCTGTAGAAAGTGCGGATGAAGACGCCAGGAGTGCGGAGAATGCGAGCCCTGCCAAGGCAACTGATTTCAGTTTGAACATGAAATGAACCTCCGTGGTTGATCACGTTGAATTGACGCCGATCGCGAGGTGATGACGTCAAATCTGTTATCGCAAACACCGTGCCAGCGATCAGCACGGCTGCAAAACAGGTCTAGAAAACCATGTATCAAATTGATTAATAGATACTTTTTTATTTTTATATTTATTTAAACAAAAACTGTTCAACAAATTGTCTACAATTTATTAAACATTTAAATTCCAATATAGTGCAGAATCCAGAAAAAGCGCACCAAATCGGTGAAAGAAAACCCGCAAATGGGACCGAGTACACCAATGGCTTCTGACCAACGCCTGCGTCAGGCATACTTCCCATAGAATTAGTTAGAACAGGACGCCACATGGACTTTAGCCAGCCCCAGAAACCGGACGTTGCCCAAATCGCCGAACGTATTACCGATGCTGTGATGGAGCATCGCTTGCCTCCCGGCATCAAGCTGGTCGAAGAAAAGCTGGCAACCGCCTTCGGAGTCAGCCGGGCAAAAATTCGGCAGGCATTGAGCCTATTGGCCAAAGAAGGACTGGTGACTTTGCACGCTAACCGGGGCGCTTTTGTGACGCGGCCGACAGCCGCTGAAGCGCGCGATCTCTTTGCAACGCGCCGACTGATCGAGCCGGAGATTGTTCGCAACGTTATTGAACGGGCCAGTGATGAGGACCTGAAACGCCTCCAAGCCCACCTCACTGAGGAGGCTGACGCCCGCCAACAGGGAAACAGGCGCCGCATTATCCGCTTGTCTGGCCAGTTCCACATGCTGCTGGCGCAGGCCAGTGGGAACAAGTTCATCGAGAAAATGATGTCCGAACTGTGCCCGCTCACCTGCCTGATCATCGCCCTGTATGACGAACCCCAAACCCCTGCTTGCCCGGAGGACGAGCACAGCCAGATTATCGAAGCCATTACCCGGAAAGACACAGACAGAGCCATTCAGCTGATGCTCAACCACTTGGAGCACATCGAAAAAGAACTCCACCTTGACCGCCCGGCCGCTCGCGACATTCAGTGGGAAACACTGTATGGGTAATCCCGTTGCAACGCATGGAGACTGGTTTGATACAATGGCGCCTGAATAAATCCTTCGTGATTCCAGGTATTTCATGATCCGGCCAGCACTTCCCCAGCAACAGACAGCTTTCTCCCGCCGCTTCTGTGTGGCTCCAATGATGGATTGGACCACGCCCCACTACCGCTATCTGGCGCGTTTGATCAGCCGCCACACCCTGCTCTATACAGAAATGGTGACGACCGGCGCACTGATTCACGGTGACTCCGACCGGTTCCTGCACCATGACCCGGAGGAGTATCCACTGGCGCTGCAACTGGGGGGCAGCAATCCCGGGGAGCTGGCCCAGTGTGCCCGATTGGCGGAAGAACGCGGGTTTGATGAGGTCAACCTGAACGTGGGCTGCCCCAGTGACCGGGTGCAGAACAATATGATTGGTGCCTGCCTGATGGGGCATCCTGCCCTGGTGGCTGAGTGTGTCAACGAGATGATGACAGCCACTCACCTGCCTGTAACCGTTAAACACCGGATTGGCATCAATGGCCGGGAGTCTTGGGACGAGCTGTGCGAATTTATCGATACAGTGTCTGCCACCGGCTGTCGGACGTTTATCGTCCACGCTCGCATTGCCATTCTGGAGGGCCTGAGCCCGAAGGAAAACCGGGAAATCCCACCGCTCAAATACGACTGGGTGTACCGCCTGAAGGAACGCTACCCACACCTGGAGATCATCATCAACGGTGGCATAAAGACGCTGGACGAGTGCCAGGCGCACCTTGAGCACACCGATGGCGTGATGGTGGGTCGTGAGGCCTACCATAACCCCTGGCTCCTTGCCGACGTTGACCCTCAACTGTTCGGCGCACAAAAGCCTATTGCCACCCGCCACGACGCTCTCCGGCAGATGCTGCCTTACATTGAGTCAGAACTGGCCCGGGGCGTTCACCTTGGGTACATCACCCGGCACCTGCTGGGGCTGTTCCATGGCTGCACCGGGGGCCGCCAGTTCCGTCGTTACATCAGCGAGAACGCCCACCGTCGCGGAGCCGGCCTGGAAGTGCTGGAACAGGCCTTGGCACTGGTCCCGGAATCCCTGGATTCGGCGGCCCTAAGCACCTGAGCGGATCGTCGTCTTGTCCCTGTCAAACGTGCCGGTTATTGTAGGCATACGACAGGTACCGAACGGGTACCCGAACCAGAATAATGCTCAGGACGACCAGACGAATGACCAGCAAGCTCGATCAGCTCAAGACCATGACCACCGTTGTCGCGGATACCGGTGATCTGGACGCCATCGCCCAGTGGCGGCCTCAGGACGCCACCACCAACCCCTCCCTGTTACTGAAAGCCGCAGCATCCGACCGCTATCGTCCGATGCTGGATGCGGCCATTGATGACGCGCGCCGGGTTGGCGGAACCGAGGGCGAGCAGCTGACCTATGCCACCGATATGCTGGCCGTTCGAGCCGGGGAAGAAATCCTGAAACTGATTCCCGGTGTGGTCTCTACCGAAGTGGATGCACGCTTGTCCTTCGACACCGAAGCCACCCTGACCCGCGCACGGCGGATGGTGGAATTGTATGACCAGCGGGGCGTGGACACTGACCGGGTGCTGATCAAGATTGCCTCCACCTGGGAAGGCATTCGTGCCGCAGAACAACTGGAAAAAGAAGGCATCCGCTGCAACCTGACCCTGTTGTTTTCATTTGCCCAGGCCATGGCTTGCGCCGATGCCGGCGCCTTCCTCATTTCTCCGTTCGTCGGCCGGATCCTCGATTGGCACCTCGCCAGCAGTGGCCGAGACGCCTACGCACCCCATGAAGACCCAGGCGTGCAGTCCGTTACCCGAATCTATAATTACTACAAAACCCACGGCTACAATACAGTGGTGATGGGAGCAAGTTTCCGCAATACTGGCGAGATTGAAATGCTGGCTGGTTGCGACCGCCTCACCATCAGCCCGGCCTTGTTGCAAGATCTCCAGGATGACCCGGGCACCCTGGAGCAGAAGCTGTCGGCCACCGGTGCCCACAGCCCTGACCGGCCCATTGCCATGACCGAGTCCCTGTTCCGCTGGGAGTCCAATGAAGATGCAATGGCAACCGAGAAACTGGCCGATGGCATCCGACGCTTTGCGCTGGACCAGGTTGAACTTGAGAACCGGGTTCGCCGGCTGGCAACAGCCGCGGCCTGACCCATTATCTGCATAGGAGCCCGCCATAACCAATGATTGCGCGGCTAAAACAACTTCTGCTGACAGCGTCATCTGGCGCTGCCGATGCACCATCCAGCCGGCACCAGATGGCGGTGGCTGCCACCGCCCTGATGGTCCAGCTTGCCCGGGTCGACCAGCATCAGGATGAGCGAGAGCTCAAAACCATTGTCGACTGCGCCATGACGTCGCTGAGCATTACCCGCGAGGAAGCCGAACAGATCCTTGAGGATGCGCTTCACCAGGCAAACTCGGCGACGTCCCTGTATGAGTTTACCGGCCTGCTTAACGACCAGCTCGACCAGGACCACAAACTGGTGTTGCTCGAAAGCATCTGGCGGGTCGCTTACGCCGATGGCCGCATCGACCAGTACGAAGAGCAGCTGATTCGCCGCATGGCCGATCTGCTGTACCTACACCATAGCGAATACATGCTGGCGCGCCATCGTGCCGAACGAGCACACCAGCAAGCCCAGGGATAAGGAGTAGCAACATGCTCGCCATACTGCACCCGGACACCGAACTGAACAGCGAAGAGTACCGTCATACCCTGCACTTCCTGGAGAACCTGCCCGGTGTTTCGCTACGGGTACATGAGATTCAGGGAACCAGCCAGCGCCTCACCGAAATTTACCTGCTGGGGGATACCAAGACCCTCGACAAGGATGAAATTGCAGCGCTGCCTGCGGTCGAACGGGTGATTCGAATCTCCGACGACTACCGGATTCTCGGGCGCCACCGGGATGACCGCCGGGTCAGCGGGTTTGAGTACAACGGCGTCACCTTCAATCAGGACAACCTCAACGTCTTCGCCGGCCTGTGCGCGGTGGATGTCCCCGACCATGTTGAGCTGATCCTGAAGGCGTTGGAAGAGCACGGGCAGGTCTGTACCCGTATGGGCGCCTATAAGCCACGGACCAACCCCTACTCGTTCCAGGGCCATGGCAAAGGCTGCCTGCCATGGGTGTTCGAGAAAGCCGGCAAACACGGTATCAAAGTGATTGCCATGGAGATCACCCATGAGAGCCACATCGAAGAAATCGATGAGTGCCTGGAAAAGCTCGGACGCCCCACCGGCGTCATGCTGCAAGTAGGCACCCGGAACACCCAGAACTTTGAACTGCTGAAGGCCATTGGTCGTCAGAGTACCTATCCGGTGCTCCTGAAGCGGGGCTTCGGCATTACCCTGAACGAATCGCTGAACGCCGCCGAATACCTGGCCAGTGAGGGCAACGCCAATGTCGTTTTCTGCTTGCGCGGCATGAAAACCGAAGCGGGTCAGCCTCATCGCAATATGGTGGACTTCGCCCATGTGCCGGCAGTTAAACGCCTGACCCGGATGCCTGTATGCATTGACCCGTCGCATTCCGTCGGTAGCCGGGAACATGCCCCGGATGGCATCCTTGATGTGATGCACGCGACAGCACAGGGCGTCATCGCCGGGGCCAACATGGTCCTGGTAGACTTCCACCCCAAACCGGAACTGGCCCTTGTAGATGGCCCTCAGGCCCTTCTCATGGAAGAATTGCCAGCCTATCTTGAAGACATCAAGCTATGCCATGAAACCTGGCAAAAACGTCAGGCGCTTTATAGCAAAATTCGTATCGACACACTGAGCGGCTAACTGACCGAATGATTATTTACGGACACAGGGGGGCCAAAGGTGAGGCCCCCGAAAATACCCTATCCGGTTTTGAGCTGGCCTACAGGCATGGCATTCGCCGGTTCGAGTTTGATCTGGTGTTGGCCAAAGATGGCCTGCCCGTGGTTATCCACGACCTGACGCTGGAACGTACCACAGGCCAGAGCGGAAAAGTCGCCGACTACACCGCTGCGGACCTCGCCAAGATGGATGCCCGCCGGAATGTCGTGTCCTGGCCAACGCCGGCCCCGATACCGAGCCTGGAAGCGGTACTGGCGGTTATTCCCGAGTTTGAGCATCTACAACTGGAAGTGAAGAGCGACAAGCGCAACCGCCTGAACATCCTTTGTAACCGGTTAACCGAACTGATCCAGCAGCGTGACCTTTACGAGCGTGTGGTGGTCACATCTTCAGACACCTGGTTTCTGCAGGAAATCCGCCGCCGGAACCGGCGTATTGCCATCGGCGTGGTGGTGGACAGCCGTTTCCCGAAGCCCACCAGTGTGGCTGCGCGTCTGGGCTGCGAGTACCTCATTCTTAACTGGAAGTTGTGCTCAAAGGCTTTGGTGGACGACGCCCACCGGCGGGATATCAAGGTCTCAACCTGGACGGTCAACAGCATTCACGACATGTTAACGCTGGAAGAACACGGCGTGGATAGCATCATCACCGACTACCCAACCAGCGCAAAAATCTTCTTCGACAACCGGCGCTCCGCCCTGCCCCACCTGACGCCAGAGCGGGAAGACGACGACCAGGAACCGTCGTTGTCCACCAGCGCCTGAAGCCGTTACCTGAAGTGATTACCTGAAATCTAATCTGGAACGTCGAGAGTCCGGCCCTCAAGGGGGCCGGAATCGAATCAGAAGATCCGGTTCAGCCCATTCAGAGCCGCAACCCGGTAGGCTTCCGCCATGGTGGGATAGTTGAAGGTCGTATTGATGAAATAGTTCAGCGAATTGGCTTCGCCTTCCTGATTCATGATCGCCTGACCGATGTGTACGATCTCCGCCGCCTGGTCCCCGAAACAGTGAATCCCGAGGATTTGACGGGTTTCTCGGTGGAACAGGATCTTCAGCATGCCAACGGCTTCACCGGTGATCTGAGCTCTCGCCAGATCCTTGAAGAACGCCTGGCCGACCTCATAAGGCACTTTCGCCTCCGTCAGCTCCCGCTCGGTCTGACCTACCGAACTGATTTCCGGAATCGTGTAGATGCCCGTCGGGACGTCAGAGACATACCGGAAGTAGTCGTCGTGAACGATATCCGACGCTGCAGCCCGACCCTGGTCATAGGCGGCACTGGCCAAGCTCGGCCAACCAATCACATCCCCGACCGCATAGACATGAGGCACCTCGGTGCGGTAGTGCTCGTCAACCGTCAGCTGGCCGCGGCTGTTGGCTTCAAGCCCAACATTCTCCAACGCCAGCTTGTCCGTGTTTCCGGTACGGCCATTACACCAGAGAAACGCATCGGCACGAATTTTCTTGCCTGACTGCAGGGACAGCACCACGCCATGCTCATCCCCATCAACCGACTCGTACTGCTCGTTATGGCGAACCAGTACGCCGTTGTTACGCAGGTGGTAGCTCAGGGCGTCGGAGATTTCATCGTCGAGGAACGACAGCAAGCGGCTGCCCGGATTGATCAAATCCACCTTTACCCCCAGACCGGCAAAGATCGAGGCGTACTCAGAACCGATCACCCCCGCACCATAGATAATCAGGGTACGCGGCGTATGGGAAAGGTTGAGGATGGTATCGCTGTTGTAGATACGGTGATGACGGAAGTTGACATCAGGCGGCAGGTAAGGCCGTGAGCCGGTAGCCACGACAACGGTCTTGGCATGAAGAACTTCCGACGCCTGACGGCTGCTCACCTCAATGCGATTGGCATCCAGGAAGCGCGCCATGCCGTTATACAAATCTATCCGGTTGCGAGAGTAGAACTGGGTCCGCAGCTTGACCTGCTTGCCAATCACCTTCTGGGCGCTGGCCAGCACCCGGGGGAATGAAAACCAACGAGGCTCACCGATGTCCCGGAACATCTGGTTGGTGTTGAAGGTGATGATCTGCTTGACGGAGTGACGAAGTGCCTTGGAAGGGATAGTTCCCAAGTGAGTGCAGTTTCCGCCTACGGTCTGCTTGTCTTCAATGATCGCAACCCGCTTACCGTTTTTGGCCGCGTTCATGGCCGCCCCTTCTCCGGAAGGGCCGGCACCGATAACGACGACGTCGTAATGATGTTCTGGCATGCGCGCAGTAACTCCTTCTCTACGTCATTTGATGTTATTTGGCTGGCTTGCTCGCATCGTAGGTCAGGGCATCTGCAGTCTTGCCCTCGTTAGCCAGACGATCATTTTCTTCTTTGCACTTCTTGGTATTGCCGCCACAGATATCACAGGCGCCGTCAAGACCCAACGCTCCGATACCACCACAGGTCCCACTGATGGGCTTACGCCCCATGATGACGCCAATCGACATGGCCAGGAGAAGAAAAGCAACGATCACAAAAACCAACAGGAAAGTGCCCATATCGTTTCACCTCAACTTCAGTATCTTGTCACCGTTCGCTGAACATGCCCTTGTTATTCAACAAGGTACGATGAAAACGCCGGTGTGTAATGTGATTCAAAGCCTTCCCCGGTACGCACGATAAAATACGCCGGGATGTTGTCACGGATGGCCAAGGCCCTGGCCTTTTCATAACCCATGACATTGAATGCTGTTGCAATGCCATCTGCCAGCATACAGTTTTCCGCAATCACCGTCACAGAGGCCAGATTATGGCTGATGGGCTTTCCGGTTAACGGGTCGATGGTATGAGAAAAACGCTGACCGTCAGCCTCGAAGTAATTACGGTAATCTCCGGATGTCGCCAAACCATGATTGTCCAGGACCACCACACGATTCACCTGACGATCATTGCTCACCGGCTCCTCAATGGCCAGGCGCCAGGCCTCACCGTTGGGCTTACGCCCCTTAACGCGGATTTCTCCGCCAATCTCCACAAGAAATGCGCCGATTCCGGCACGATCCAGGTAGCGGGCCACCGCGTCAACGCCATAGCCCTTGGCAATGGCTGAGAGATCCAGGTACTGGTGAGACGTGGTACGAACCGCCGGCGGCGTTTCCTGTAACTCGATATTCTGATACCCGATCAGCTCCAGTCTTCGCGCTAATTCGTCGGCGCTGGGGACAACTTCTGGACGGGCCTCAGGCCCAAACCCCCACAGATTGACGACAGGGCCAACGGTAATATCAAAGGCGCCTTCACTGAACCGGGAGATACCGTCGGCAGCGGTCAAGACTTCCAACAACTCGGGGGAAACTTCATGCCACTGCGACTGATCCTCCGCTGAGTTGAACAGCGACAGCTCCGAGTCGTCCCGCCAGGTCGACATCGACGCATCGACCGACCGCAGCACTTCCTCGATACCCTGTCCCAGATTCTCCAGACGCTGAGGGTCATCGTTCAATACGACATTAATATGATAGCTGGTGCCAAAGATCGGGCCGGAAAGCTCCCAGATTTTTGGCTCCTCCTTAAACGAGCAACCCGCCAGGGTCGCAACCATCAGCATCACGATGATGCTGATGGCGGAAGCCCTGGCGGGTCGGAACATGCAGGATGTCATGGGGCGTAATTAACCTCCGAAGTCATCCAGCATGATATTTTCGTCTTCAACACCCATATCTTTCAGCATCTTGATAACAGATGCGTTCATGATTGGGGGTCCACACATGTAGAACTCACAGTCCTCAGGTGCCGGATGGTCCTTGAGGTAGTTCTCGTACAGCACGTTGTGGATGAAGCCGGTGTACCCTGTCCAGTTGTCAGACGGCAGCGCATCGGACAGCGCCACGTGCCACTGGAAGTTCTCGTTTTGCTCGGCCAGGCCGTCAAAGTCTTCCACGTAGAACATCTCGCGGACACTCCGGGCACCGTACCAGAAGCTGATCTTACGATCCGAGTTCAGGCGCTTGAGCTGGTCGAAGATATGAGAACGCATCGGAGCCATACCGGCACCACCACCAATGAACACCATTTCGGCATCGGTCTTCTTGGCGAAGAACTCACCAAACGGTCCCATCACGGTAACCTTGTCACCCGGCTTCAGGTTGAACACGAAGCTGGACATAATGCCCGGCGGGTGGTCGCTACCGGGAGGCGGCGTGGCAATCCGGATGTTGAACTTCAGAACACCCTTCTCTTCCGGGTAGTTGGCCATGGAGTAAGCACGGATGGTCTCCTCCTTGTTGATGGCCTTGTAACGCCAGATGTCGTGCTTGTCCCAGTCTTCGTGGAACTCTTCCTCAATAACGAAATCCTTGAAGTTGATCTCGTAGGGAGGACACTCCAGCTGAACGTAACCACCGGCACGGAAGTCCACTTCCTCGCCTTCTGGCAGTTTCAGCACCAGCTCTTTGATGAAGGTGGCCACGTTGTGGTTGGACACCACTTCGCATTCCCACTTCTTCACGCCGAAGAACTCTTCAGGCACTTCAATTTTCATGTCCTGCTTAACAGGAACCTGACAGGACAGGCGCCAGCCTTCCTTTTCTTCACGGTTGGTGAAGTGGGTCTTTTCCGTCGGCAGCATCGCGCCGCCACCGTCCAGAACCTTACACTTACACTGCGCGCAAGTACCGCCGCCGCCACAGGCGGAGGACAGGAAGATACCGCTACCCGCCAGGGTACCGAGCAGCTTGCCGCCGGCCTCGGTTTTTACGGTATGTTCTGGGTCATCATTGATTTCAATGGTCACGTCACCGGTGCTGACCAGCTTCGAGCGTGCCGCCAGGATAATCGCCACAAGCGACAGCACGATAACGGTGAACATGACCACGCCGAGAATAATTTCTGTATTCATGGTCTCGCCTTTTCGTTAAACCGAATCACCGGGTTGGTTACAGTGAAATACCTGAAAACGACATAAAGCCAAGGGACATCAGACCAACAGTAATGAAGGTGATACCCAGGCCCCGGAGACCTTCCGGAACATCGCTGTACTTGAGCTTTTCACGGATACCGGCAAGCGCTACGATTGCCAGCGCCCAACCAAGACCCGCACCAAAGCCGTACACCACACTCTCGCCAAAGGTGTAGTCCCGCTCCACCATGAACAGGGAGGCACCCATAATGGCGCAGTTAACGGTAATCAGAGGCAGGAACACCCCCAGCGCGGAGTACAGCGCAGGAATGTACTTGTCCAGAACCATTTCCATGATCTGAACAATCGCCGCGATCACACCGATGTAGGTCAGCAGACCGAGGAAGCTCAGGTCAACGTTCGGATAGCCGGCCCAGTCCAATGCACCTTCACGCAACAGGTTGTTGTAGATCAGGTTGTTGGCAGGAACCGTCAAGGTCAGTACCACAATTACGGCGATACCGAGACCTACAGCCGCCTCAATCTTCTTGGAGATCGCCAGGAAGGTACACATCCCCAGGAAGAACGCCAGAGCCATGTTCTCAACGAAAACGGCCTTCAGAATCAGACTGATATAGTGTTCCATCAGAAGGCCTCCTTGGCTTTATGGCGAGACAGTTTGTAGTCAGGCTCTTCCACCTGTTCCGGTTTCCAGGCACGCAGGCCCCAGATCGCCAGACCAATGATGAAGAACGCACTCGGTGGCAGCAGCAACAGACCGTTCGGGATGTACCAGCCGCCTTCGTTAACCGTCGGCAACAGCGTCACGCCAAACAGCGAGCCCGCGCCAAGCAGTTCACGGAAGAAAGCGATAAACAACAGCATCACCGAGTAGCCCAGGCCGTTACCGATACCGTCAAGGAAGCTCAGTGCCGGGCCATTTTTCATGGCGAAACCTTCAGCACGGCCCATAACGATACAGTTGGTGATGATCAGACCTACAAACACCGACAGCTGCTTGCTGATCTCATAGGCATACGCCTTGAGAACCTGGTCCACCACAATTACCAGGGAGGCAATGATGGTCATCTGCACGATGATCCGAATGCTGTTCGGGATCTGTGTGCGAACAAGAGATACTGCAAGGTTGGAGAACGCAGTAACCGCAATCACCGAAATACACATTACGATGGTAACGTTAAGGCTGGTGGTTACCGCCAGCGCAGAACAGATACCAAGGATCTGCAGTGCAATCGGGTTGTTGCTGAAAATCGGCCCAAAAAGGACCTGCTTGGCGTTAGTATCAGCCATGATCAGACCTCCCCTTGACGCAGTTTTTGCAGGAACGTCGCGTAACCACTTTCACCCATCCAGTAGTTGAGCAGGTTTTCAACACCGCGACTGGTCAGGGTTGCGCCGGAGAGCGCATCGACTTTGTGTTCCTTGTTCGGATCGTTGGGATCAACCCCACCCTTCACCAGACGGATTTCTGGTTGGGTGAACTCGGTGCCATACACGGTTTTGCCAATCCACTGCTGCTTCCAGCGTGGGTTGTCAACTTCACCACCCAGTCCCGGAGTCTCAGCATGGGCATAGAAACCCAGACCTTCGATGGTGTTGGCATCGCCTTCCAGTGAGACAAAACCATACAGTGTTGACCACAGGCCATAGCCGTGTACCGGCAGAACCACACGCTGCAGCTCACCGTTTTCGATCAGCATGAAGATCTTGGCAACGTTCGGACGACGCTTGATGCCTGCAGGATCTTCAGAGCCGAGCACAGTTGCCTGGGCTGGGTCAGAAGCCGCACGGTACATGTCGTACTTCATGGCATCGTCGAAACCAACAGCGGAGGCATCCACGTACTCGCCGGTGTCCAGGTCAACCAGACGCACTTCGAAGCGCTGAAACTGCGCTTCGATCTCGGCAGGTGTAGCACCCGCTTCCAGCATGCCAGCGGCCGCCAGAATGTTAGATTTGATGTCCAGGTTCTGGTTCGTTACCTGAGCCGGCTTGAGCATAACGGCAGCGGTCGACACCACCACCGAGCAGACGATACACAGCGCCAGCGCAACGATCAGGGTTCTGGAGACAGTTTCCTTGGCGTTAGACACGAGCAAGCCTCCGTTTGATGTTGGCCTGAACCACGTAGTGGTCCATCAGCGGTGCGAACAGGTTAGCGAACAGGATGGCCAGCATGATGCCTTCCGGGAACGCCGGGTTGATAACGCGAATCAGCACAGTCATTACACCCACCAGGATGCCGAAGCACCAGCGGCCAGTGTTGGTCATCGCAGCAGAAACCGGGTCCGTTGCCATGAACATCATGCCGAATGCGAAACCACCAATAACCAGGTGCCAGTGCGCCGGCACGTTGAACATCGGGTTGGTGTCGGAACCGATGGCGTTCAACAGCAGAGACATACCGATCATACCGATCAACACGCCACCCACGATGCGATAGGACGCAATCTTCATCACCAGCAGGATCAGACCGCCAATCAGGATAGCCAGGGTAGACGTTTCACCCATGGAGCCCTGAATGGTGCCCAGGAATGCGTTCATCCAGCCAATGTTCTGCTCCAGAGCCTCAAGGCCACCGCTGGCAGCCCAGCTCAGCGCAGTTGCACCGCTAAAGCCGTCAACCGCGTTCCAGACCGTGTCGCCTGAAATCTGTGCCGGGTAGGCAAAGTACAGGAACGCACGACCGGTCAGCGCCGGGTTGAGGAAGTTTTTACCGGTACCACCGAATACTTCCTTACCGATGACGACACCGAAGGTGATACCCAGAGCCACCTGCCACAGAGGGATGGTGGGGGGGCAAACCAGGGCGAACAGGACAGACGTGACGAAGAAACCTTCGTTCACTTCATGACGACGCACAGTGGCAAACAGCACTTCCCAGAAACCACCCACCACAAAGGTGACCAGGTAGATCGGCAGGAAGTAAGCTGCACCATAGACGAAGTTGTCCCAGACGCTGCCCGCATCATTACCCGCCAGGGCTGAGATAAAGGCAGTACGCAGGCCGCCATCGCCCATAAGGGCATCAGGGTTCTCAGCCAGGAAGCTGTTGGCCTGGAAACCTATGTTCCACATGCCGAAGAACATGGCCGGGAAAGTACACATCCACACAGTGATCATGAGTCGCTTCAGGTCAATGCCGTCGCGAACATGAGCCGTAGTGGAAGCTACTTTGCCTGGGGTATAGAAGATAGTGTCAACGGCTTCATAGAGCGCATACCAGCGCTCATACTTGCCGCCTTTTTCAAAATGATGCTCGATGCCATCGAGAAACGTACGGATACCCATGTCGTATTAGCCCTCGATCTCGATTCGGGTCAGGTTCTCGCGGAGAATCGGACCGTATTCGTATTTACCCGGGCACACGAAGGTACACAGAGCCAGATCTTCTTCATCCAGTTCCAGTGCGCCGAGCTTTTGTGCCGACTCAGTGTCGCCAACGATCAGTGAACGCAGCAACTGGGTGGGCAGGATGTCGAGAGGCATGACCTCTTCGTAGGTTCCCACCGGCACCATCGCACGTTCGCTGCCATTAGTGGTGGTTGTGAAGTCAAACTTCTTGCCACCAAACAGCTTGGACAGATAGATGTTCAGAACGGAGAACTTGTTGGTACCCGGAGACAGCCAGCCCATGAACTCACGCTTGCTGCCCTCTTCAAGGATGGACACCTGATTGGCGTGACGCCCCAGATAGGCACAAGGACCGGTGCCACGACGGCCACCGAAGACAGAACCGGAAATCAGGCGAACTTCGCAGTCGCTGGCCGTTTCACCGTCGGTCAGTTCGGTCAGGCTAGCGCCGATACGAGTACGAACCAGACGCGGCTTGGTCGCTTTCGGGCCGCCCAGGGCCACAACGCGCTCCACCGCCAACTCGCCGGTTTCGAACAGTTTGGCAATCGCAATCACATCCTGGTAGCCCACAGACCAGACGGTCTTGGCGACGCTGACGGGATCCAGGTAATGGATATGGGTACCCACGTTGCCGGCAGGGTGAACGCCGTCAAAGTGGTGGACTTCCACGCTGCCGCCCTGAGGCACACTGACCTGAGCGCCCGGCTTAACAGCAACAAAGACCTTTCCGTTAGTCAGCTTGGCGAGCAGGGTCAGGCCTTTTTCGAAGGCTGCGCTGTTTTCGCCAATGATGACTGCAGGGTCTGCCGCCAGCGGGTTGGTATCCATCGCAGAAACAAAGATGGAGTTCGGAGTGGAGTCAATTTCGGGGACTTTGCTGTAGGGGCGGGTACGGAACGCGGTCCACAGGCCAGACGCCACCAGATTATCAACGACCTGTTGACGGTCCAGTCCGGCAATGTCCGAGTCACTATAGCGAGCAAAGGTCTCAGCCTCGTCACCATCGATTTCGACGACAACAGACTGGAATACGCGGCGCTCACCCCGGTTAACTTCTTTCACCACGCCTGCTGCGGGTGACGTATAACGCACGCCCTCGGTCTTCTTATCCGTAAACAGCAGCGACCCGCGCTTGACGCGGTCTCCCTCTTTGACAGCCATTGTCGGCTTCATGCCGTTGTAGTCGAAGCCAATCAAAGCCACGTGACGAACGGGCTTGCCTTCGGTAATGGTCTGTTCGGGAGCGCCACTGATGGGAAGATCCAGGCCTTTCTTGATCTTGATCATTAGCCTCGTCCAATCATCAGAAACTTTTCGATGGATTTGCCACGCCTGACTCCTGCGTCCCGACTCCATTCTATGACTTGCGCCATTGGGAATAACCAGACGGACAGGCGCAGCGGCGGCATACCGATGCCAGACCTCGTCGCCAGCAGGATGTGAACAGTTTTCTGTGTCAGACGTACCCAAAATCGCGCCAATTATAGAGACTCGGGAACTGCTTTTCCACCGCAACCGCTCCGACTTTCTACCTAATTACCCGTAACTCCAACCCCCTACCCCAAAACGAAGAACCCCCGGCAACCATCGGTTACCGGGGGTTCTTCAGCGACAGCCAAAAGCTGTCAATTCAGGCCCTATCGCCCTTAGCGAGCACGCTTCGGGAAGATCGGGTAGGTCACACCGGCCATCTGGTTGACCACACGAACAACCTGGGCGCTGTAACCGAACTCGTTGTCGTACCACACGTACAGGATCAGACGCTTGCCATTGGCAATGGTCGCCTGGGCATCAACGATGCCAGCGTGACGGGAACCTACGAAGTCGGTGGATACCACTTCCGGCGAGTTAACGAAATCGATCTGCTTCTGCAGCTCAGAGTGCAGAGCCATCTCGCGCAGGTACTCGTTGACGGACTCAACCGACACATCGTTTTTCAGGTTCAGGTTGAGGATCGCCATAGAGACGTTCGGGGTCGGCACACGGATAGCGTTGCCGCTCAGCTTGCCCTTCAGCTCCGGCAGCGCCTTGGCAACAGCCTTGGCAGCACCAGTCTCGGTGATAACCATATTTAGCGGGGCGCTACGACCACGACGGCTACCCTTGTGGTAGTTGTCGATCAGGTTCTGGTCATTGGTATAGGAATGAACGGTTTCAACATGACCGTCCTCAATACCGTACTCATCGTTAATCGCCTTCAGAACCGGCGTGATGGCGTTGGTGGTACAGGAAGCGGCAGACAGGATCTTGTCTTCGTCAGTGATCCAGTCGTTGTTGATACCGTATACAATGTTCTTGATATCGCCTTTACCCGGCGCGGTCAGGATAACGCGACTGACACCTTTGGACTTCAGGTGCAGACCCAGGCCTGCTTCATCACGCCATTTACCAGTGTTATCGATCACGATGGCGTTATCGATACCGTAAGAGGTGTAATCCACCTGATCCGGACCGTTGGAGTAAATTACCTTGATGAAGTTACCGTTGGCCACAATGGCAGAGTTCTCTGCATCAACGCTGATGGTGCCATTGAAAGGGCCATGGACGGAGTCACGACGCAGCAGACTGGCGCGCTTTTCCAGGTCGTTTTCAGCGCCGCCTTCACGAACCACAATCGCCCGCAGACGGAGGTTGTTACCGCCACCCGCTTTTTCGATCAGGATACGGGCGAGCAGCCGGCCGATCCGGCCGAAACCGTAAAGGACCACGTCCTTGGTGCCGTTCTCGGCGTTTTCCTCAGACTGGGCACTGTACTGACCGACAACGGGGCCAATTTCCTGCTTGAGAAACTCTTCTACAGAGACAGAACCACCTTCGGACTTGTATTTGACCGCCAGCTTGCCAATATCAACGTGGGCACTGCCCAGCTCCAGCTTGTCCATGGCCTCCAGCAGCGGCAGGGTGTCGTGAACAGACAGCTCGTTGTCTTCAACTTGGCGCACATAACGGTGGGCACGAAGAATACCGATCACAGACTGGTTGATGATGGAGCGACCATAAACGGAGGTCACCACGTTGTTCTTACGGTAAAGGCGGCCAATCAACGGGATCATCGCCTCAGCGGTGGATTCCCTTTCCGTCCAATTAGACAGGTGCTGGTTAATCTGTTCGTGACTCACGCTTCAACCTCTGCAGTTAGCTTTGGAAATCTCCCTCCCAAACGTCCACCGGAACATCAAATAAGCCGGAAGCAGTTCAAAAGACCTGTGAGACTCCCTGGAAAATGGGTCGCATATTATCCAATGGATTGGGACCAAGAGCAAATAACTCCTTGGGAGGGTGTCATGACAGCGCCTCCGGCGGCCGGTAGAATGACGCGTCCCATTGATTTGACTCACATGGTTCGACTCACACCCTGAACGGAGCATCCGGGAACCCATGACCCAAGGCGCGCACTTTAACCCTCACAGCAGTCGGCTGCTGGCCCCAGACTTCCCTATTAAGCCCGCCGATCACCGGGTCTGGCATGGCCTGAGTGGTAGCCGGTCAGCGCTGGCCATTTGCGAGAGCGCACGGGAACATGACGGCCTAACCCTGGTTATTACCCGCAGCACCAACGAAGCCCTGCTGCTGGAACAGGCCATTCGCTTTTTCCTTGGTCTGGAGCCGGATGAAGATCAGCCTGCCATCACCAGCGAAGGCCTTGAGCTACTCTCTCTACCGGATTGGGAAACACTCCCCTACGACCAGTTTTCACCACACCAGGACATTACCTCCCGGCGTATTCGCACCCTTCATCGCCTGCCGTCCACCCGGCGCGGCATCTTGGTGGTGCCCGCCCGGACCCTGATGCACCGGCTCGCGCCAGTCAATTATCTACAGGGTAATACCTTACTGCTGGAAATCGGCCAGACGCTGGATATTGAGAGCTGGCGCCTGCAACTGGAAGCTGCAGGCTACCGTCACGCCGAAAATGTCTACGAACACGGTGAGTACGCCGTTCGAGGAGCGATTCTGGACATCTACCCGATGGGATCCGCCCTCCCCTATCGCATAGACCTGTTCGACAATGAAATTGAAACCCTGCGCACCTTTGACCCGGAAACACAACGATCGATTGATCGCATTGAGCGTGTTGAACTGCTGCCCGCCAATGAGTTTCCCTGGGACAAAGAGGCCCGGTCCGGCTTCCGGAGTCGCTGGTTCGAGCAGTTCCCCCACGCCGATAAAGACGCACCGATCTACCAGGACATCATCCAGGGGATAACACCGCCCGGCATTGAGTACTACCTGCCCCTGTTCTTCGACCAGACCGCCACCCTGCTTGACTACCTGCCGGCAAACACCCGCGTGTTTACCGCACCAGAGCTGAACAGCGCCCTTGAACATTTCCAGTCCGATATCCTCGCCCGTTACGAGGAACGGCGTCACGATCGCCTGCGCCCGATCCTGCCACCAGCAAACCTGTTCCTGCGTACCGAGGAGATGTTTTCTGCCCTGAAGGCCTACCCACGGGTCACACCGGAACCGACACGTCCGGAAGACGACGACAGCGCAGCCATAACCTGCGCGGCCGATGCCTTGCCTGACGTATCCATGGATGGCCGCAGCGCTCAACCGGCGGCCCGTCTGAAACAATTCCTCCAGCAATTCCCTGGGCGGGTATTGATTTGCGCCGAGTCGTCCGGCCGCAGGGAAGCCCTGATCGAAAGTCTGGGCGAAAGCGGCGTAAAACCGGTTACTGTCAGTGACTGGCGGCAGTTTCTGACCGATGAAAACTGCACCCTGGCCATTACCATAGCGCCAATGGAAGACGGCCTGATCCTGACCGGGCAAAACCTGGCCCTGGTGACCGAGTCCGCCCTGTTTGGCGAACGAGTGTTGCAACGGCGGCGGCGGGAAAAACCCACGGAAGTGGACGATGCCGGCTACCGCGACCTCTCTGAGCTGAGAATCGGCGCTCCAGTGGTGCATATCGACCATGGCGTAGGCCGATACCAGGGCCTGCAGACCATCAATGTTGATAACGACGCGGCGGAGTTCCTGACCCTGGAGTACGCCGGTGGCTCGAAACTCTACGTCCCGGTCTCCAGCCTCCACCTGATCTCCCGCTACAGCGGTGCCGACACAGACCACGCTCCCCTACACAAACTTGGCAATGAGCGCTGGAGCCAGTCCAAACAGAAGGCGCTGGAGAAAATCCGCGATACCGCAGCCGAGCTGCTGGACGTCTACGCCCGCCGGGAAGCCCGCAAAGGCTTCAATTTCGACCGCCCCGGTGACGCCTACCGTAATTTTGCCGCCGGTTTCCCGTTTGAGGAGACCCCCGATCAGCAGGCGGCGATTGAAGCCGTTATCGCTGACATGACCAGTGAACGTCCGATGGACCGTCTGGTGTGCGGCGACGTTGGCTTCGGCAAGACCGAAGTGGCCATGCGCGCCGCCTTTATCGCCACTTACTCCGGTAAGCAGGTGGCCGTCCTGGTACCCACGACCCTGCTCGCGCAGCAGCATTATGAGTCCTTCCGCGACCGCTTTGCCGACACCCCGGTGCAGGTCGAGCTGCTCAGCCGCTTCCGCAGCGGCAGCCAGACCAACAAGGCGCTGGAGGCCCTTGAAAACGGTCGTGCCGATATCGTTATCGGCACCCACAAACTGCTTCAGGGCGATATCCGCTTCAAAAACCTGGGCCTGGTGATCATCGACGAAGAACACCGCTTCGGGGTGCAGCAAAAAGAAAGGCTGAAGTCCCTGCGCGCGGAAGTAGACATGCTCAATCTGACCGCGACACCGATACCCAGAACGCTGAACATGGCCATGGGACACCTGCGGGACCTGTCCATCATCGCCACGCCGCCCTCCAGGCGCCTGTCCGTCAAAACCTTCGTCCGCCAGCGCGACGATGCCATGGTCAAGGAAGCGGTGTTGCGTGAAATTCTCCGTGGTGGCCAGGTCTATTTCCTACACAACGAAGTCAGCACTATCCAGAAAGTTGCGGAAGATCTGCGTCAGCTGATCCCGGAAGCCCGTGTTGGTGTCGCCCACGGACAGATGCGTGAACGGGAGCTGGAGCAGATCATGTCCGACTTCTACCACAAGCGCTTCAATGTGCTGGTCTGTACCACCATCATCGAAACCGGCATCGACATCCCCAGTGCCAACACCATCATTATCGAACGGGCAGACAAATTTGGTCTTGCCCAGCTGCATCAGCTGCGGGGCCGGGTTGGCCGTTCCCACCACCAGGCCTATGCCTACCTGCTGACGCCACCGCCAAAAGCCATCAGCAGCGACGCCCGAAAACGGCTTGAAGCCATTTCAGAAGCACAGGATCTTGGCGCCGGATTCATGCTGGCCACTCACGACCTGGAAATTCGCGGGGCCGGTGAATTGCTTGGCGAAGAACAAAGCGGGCAAATTGAAAGCATCGGCTTTACCCTGTACATGCAGCTTCTCGACGAAGCTGTGAAAGCCATCCGCGAGGGCCGGACCCCGAATGCGGAGCTGCCGCTCAGCCACGGCACCGAAGTTAACCTGCGCATCCCGGCACTGATTCCGGATGACTACCTTCCGGACGTCCACAATCGCCTGATGCTCTACAAGCGCATCGCCAGCGTAGCGTCGGGAGAAGCCTTGAAGGAGCTGCAGGTCGAGATGATCGACCGCTTCGGCCTGCTGCCGGTTCAGGCCAAAAACCTGATGCGCCAGACCGAACTGAGACTGAAGGCAGAGGCCCTGGGCATCGTCAAAATCGACGCCGGTAAGGAATGGACACGACTGGAGTTTGGTAGCAACACGCCGGTAGATCCACTGGTTCTGGTCCAGAAGGTGCAGAAGGCACCCGACCGACACAAGCTGGAAGGTGCGAACATCTTCGCTTTCCGGCTGAAGGATGCCACAACCGATGGTAAACTCTCTGGCATTTCGGACATGCTCGGCGCACTCACCCCTCAGTAAGAGGACCAGTGACGCAGAGCCCAACTTCCCAAGACGGTGGAGACTTCCTTTGCAGCAGTCCGTACTCAAGTTATCGAAACCACTCCTGTTTACCGCCGTTGCCGTATGGTTGGCAACCGGACAGGCCATGGCACAGTCAGCCGGCAATGCCTACCGGGCAGAAATCGTCCTGCTGGAGCGGATTGTTGCCCCGGAAGACGTTGAGGAGCAGATGGCCAACCGTCGGGTTCAGCCACAACCAGAGCTGCCATCCCAGCTGGTGGTGACCGATGCCAACGGCAATAGCCACTCTACCCTCAGGCTGGTCCCCAAACACGAAATGACACTGTCGCGGGCGGCGGACCGGCTGGTCAACAGCGGTCGCTATAAGGTTTTGATGACCGCCGGCTGGTACCAGTCCTTTCCGCCGAACTACAACGGCCAGCCCATGCAGGTTGCCGTGGGTGACTGGCTGCCCGAAGCCGGAATGAGAGAGGTTGAGGGTACCATTACCATTGATCGCCAGCGCTTCCTGCACGTTGGGGTTGAACTGAACCACTGGCAGCCCATGCCTCAAACCAGCCAACCACAGCAGACTGAACTGCAAACCGGGCAACCAGAATCCGTTGCCGCGATGGCGTCTGGTGGTGAGCTTCAGGGCGCCGGTTCAATTGAGATCATGGACGAACCCCAACTTAACGCTGAATTGCTGACCTGGATACGGGAAACACGCCGCATGCGCAGTGAGGAAATCCATTTCCTGGACTCCCCCACCATCGGCGTGCTGGTGCTCTTCAAGAAGATTGGAGGCTAAGGGCGCCCAGATCGCTTACTGAGCGCTCCAGAATCGTTTTTACGCCAGACATCCCCTTCGCTATGGCGGCCTCGATCTCTTCCATCGTGATGATGTGATCGGTCTTACCGGCCGCCCAGTTCACCACCAGCCCCAGACACGCGTAGTTCAACTTGAGCTCCGCGGCCAACACCGCTTCAGGCATGCCTGTCATCCCAACCAGGTGACAGCCATCACGCTCCAGACGCGTAATTTCCGCCGCCGTCTCAAGCCTTGGTCCCTGGGTTGCCGCGTAGGTACCGAAATCGCAGTGGGAAACACCTGCCGCCCTGGCTGCGCCGACCAGAACACGGCGCACCGCATCGGTATAGGGGTAGGAGAAATCAATGTGGGTGACCTCCTCCAGCTCCCCCTCAAAGAAGGTGCTCGGCCGTCCCCAGGTGTAATCAATCAACTGGTCAGGAATCACCACTTCCGCCGGCCCCATGTCCGGGTGAATACCGCCAACGGCATTGACTGCGATAACCGTCTCGACACCGCTTTCGCGCAATGCCCAGAGGTTGGCCCGATAATTCACCTGATGGGGCGGTATACGGTGGGGGTTACCATGGCGCGCCAGAAAGGTGATGTCCTGCCCCTTGAGACGACCGTGAACCAAAGGCGCTGAGATAGCACCCCACGGAGTGTCTGGGCAACTTTCCCCCAGTATCTCCAGGCCGGCAAGCTCGGTGAGCCCGGTGCCACCAATGATGGCAATTGGCGCCCCACCCTCTGTTGTCCGCTCGGTCATGATTTAGACTCCTCTACGCCCAGCCCGGACAATTCAATTCCATCGGGCACATGCAAGGTACTTGTCGGGAAGGCAAACTCAGCACCGTGGGACTCAACAATCTCATTGATCCGCAGCAGTACATCCTGTTTGATTTCGTGGAATTTTACCCATTCGGTGGTTTTGGTGAAGACATACACCATGATATCGAGTGAAGACGCATTGAATGCCAGGAAGTTCACGATCAGAGTCTGCCTGGTATCAATGGCTTCGTGATTTTCCAGCATGGTACGGATATCCGACACCACGGCGGCCATCTGGGACGAGTCGCAGTAACGGATACCAATGGTTTCGGAGATACGCCGATTACTCATCCGGGACGGGTTCTCCACCGCAATGGTGGTAAACGCCGCATTAGGTACGTACAAAGGGCGCTTATCAAAGGTCCGGATGGTCGTCATCCGCCAGCCGATGTGTTCAACAGTGCCTTCGATATTGCGATCCGGTGAACGGATCCAGTCGCCCACTTTGAAGGGACGGTCAAGATGAACAATCAGCCCCCCGAAAAAGTTGGCCAGAAGATCCTTCGCGGCAAAACCAATGGCAATCCCCCCTACGCCACCAAATGCCAGCACACCAGAGATGCTGTATCCCAGCGACTGCATAAAGATCAGGATAGCGGTAATAATCACCACGGCCCGCAGCAGCTTACTGACCGCTGACACCGTGGTGTAGTCCATGGTCCGAGGTGCCTTGCCTGGGGTACACAGCAACTTTTCCCCCTGCTTGATCATGCCCAGCAATGTCCACACCAGCAGCCAGATAAACCCGAGCCGCAACAAGTGTTCATTGGCCTGGAAAATCTCCGCTTTGGAGTATTGATAAGCCGCCTCCGCTGCCCAGAACACCCCCACCAGCCACACCAGGCCAATCGCAGGCTTTCTCACGGCGCTGAGAAAGGCATCGTCCCAAAGGTTGTTGGTATCGGTGAACTTGCGTTCGAGCCAGAGGATAACGCGACTCACCACAAACGCGGTCAGCGCGGTCACCAGAAGAAGGCCAAACACCAGCAACGTCAATCGCCAGGTTCCTGAAAGGCCCTGCCAACTGTCCATAAACCCCACCATTGCGCTGGGCACATCTTCGGTCATGTTGTTCCTCACCCAATCAGTCAATTAAGAAAACGTTTCGTCATCAGCGAATCAGGACTTCCGTTCCCGGCTCTACCAAGTCAAAAAGGTCGACGAGGTCCCGGTTTCTCATCCTGACGCAACCATGGGAACGCGGAGTCCCCATGGGCTCGCTGTCCGGCGTGCCGTGAATGTATATGAAGCGGCGAAAACTATCGACCCCAGGACCGCGATTACGCCCCCATTCCCGCCCACAAAGCCACAGGATGCGAGTCAGTATCCAGTCTCTGTCGGGGAATTGAGTAGCCAATTGATCTGAATAGACTTCGCCGGTGGGGCGCCGCCCCACAAATACCGCATTGACGGGTTGCCCTCCGCCAATACAGGCTCGGATAAAGTGGCGACCACGGGGCGTACAGCCAGAATCCTGCTGCTCGCCAGGCCCGTTGAGGGCGGAGGAAATGACGTAGACCTTCGGCGCAGCGTGGCCAGGACGATACAGACTCAAGGTCTGGCCGGGCAGGTCAATCTCAATATAGGGGCTGGAACGTAAATCCGGGGTCACGTTTTGCTCGCAGGCTTCTCAACAGAAAGGCCCCTGAGCGTAACTGACAGGATCGGGATCAGGCAAATGTCTCATCGGTCATCGGCGGGAGCACAACAATCTCCGCCTGCAGACCGGCAGACAGGAACGGCACCAGGCGGGCGGCAATCTCTTCAACGGAGGTCTCTACGCCGAGTTTGTTTTCGAGGATTTCCCGCAATGCGTCACTGCTGGACATGGTGAAGGCCGTTGCCCCCAACATAAACTGGATGCGCCAGTAACGATCCACTGCTGACAGGTCTGGCGTTGCATCCTTGAGTAACTTCATAAAGCGGCCAAAGGGATTACTGTACTCTGCTTCCAGAAACTTACGCAGGTGCCCTTGGGACTGAGTGTAGGCCAGCCCTAGCAAGCGCATAAAAATGGAGATGCCCTTTTCGTTCCGCTGCGGCATTCGCACAGCGCTTTCCGTCAGCGCCCACAAGGTCTGTTCCAGGGTTGGGGGAACATCTTTGCAGCGAGCCTCGAGATCATCGAAGGCGGTATCCAGGGTTACAGTGAATGGCGTGAGGAAACGGGCAAACACTGCCTGAATCAACGCATTCTTTGATCCAAAGTGGTAATTGACGGCAGCCAGATTTACTTTAGCCTTACTGGTGATCATTCTAAGGGAAGTTTCAGAAAAGCCTCGCTCTGCAAAAAGCTCTTCTGCCGCATCAAGGATGCGATCAACCGTATCGGATTGCGCCATTATTATTTTCCGCTGCCTCTACCAAACGTCTGTTTAAAACATACGTTTGAGCAACCGCATTGTCAAGCGCGCGGCTCCGGCACAGTGACCGCACTCGCCCAGCCTGCATCCAGTGCCGCCTGATTCCCATCAAAGAAAGCCTGCTCAAGCCGCCGATACGCTTTTTCCGCCTCAAGCATATAGATAAGGTACAAACGCACGTGTTCCCGACGGACACAATAACGAGACAATACGCGCCTTTCAGACAAGCTGACCAGCTTCTTGAACCGGGATGCTCCCAGTCTGGGATTGAACTCTCTCATCTGGGCGCATTGCCAAACCAGGCCGGAACCACCCTCCAGGTGAGCAATATGAGTACGGGCTTCTCGCATCAGCCGTTGCCTCCGCAGGATCAACTCCAGGTACGAAGCACGGTCAGAGTACAGCCGGCGAATATAGGGAACCCCTGCCAACAGGATAATGACAAAAGCACCAAAGCCACCACCAGCTACCCACGCTGGCACCAGGCCACTCATGCCACTGAGGAACAACAAGCAGGTCAGGGTCGCACTGAACAGCCAGAGATCCCGACGGCGACGGGCTGCCGCAACTGCGTAATTATCTGGCCACGAGGACATCGCCAACAGGTTAAAGTCCATTAATAGTACCCGGTCACACTGACGCAGGAGCAGCCGAAGCTTGCGCTGACGCTTGGCAGCCCCCTCCTCTTCCTGCGCCTGGCGCGACACTTCCGGCTCTGCAGGCTCATCGGACTCCGGAGAGGCCGCCAACTCGCCATCATCCCCACCGGTTCCTGCAACCTGCGGGGGCTCCTCTACCCCGGCGCCCTCGCCACCGGCCACAGGATCAGCGGGGCGCCCGGGCCGGAGCACGGCCGTGCCAAGCGGCGGTGCCAATTCCTGTTCTGGTTCTGTGATGTCGACCATAAGCTAACTGCCAACCCCGGTAGGGAGTCGGCACCTTGATTCACCGTTGATGTTCATAACCGGCGGCGCCTTCCGACTTCCGTTGTCCGGAAAAGCACCAGCGCCTTACTTCATTATCGGCAGAACGTCCGATACCTTGAGCCGATTTCTACGAACCTGGCCGGAGCGATCCACCGCCCCTTGGCACCAACATTCATGATCGCTATGCTTGACCGGTCTCACCTAACCCCGCCCGCCAATGAATCTGGGCCGGGACGTCTATCTAAGAGAGAGCATTCATGTTCACAGGCATTGTCCAGGGTATTGCCACCGTCGACGCGATCAACAGTCAGCCGGGGCTCAAGACATTTACGATCCGCTTTCCTGAAGAAAATCTGCATAACGTCAGCATTGGGGCTTCGGTAGCCATTAATGGAACCTGCCTGACCGTAACCAGGCAGCAAGGGCACTGCCTGACCTTCGACGCCATGCAGGAAACCCTCGGGCTCACCACACTGGATGCGCTCAAGCCCGGTGACCGCGTGAATTTTGAACGTGCCGCCCGGATTGGCGATGAAATTGGCGGCCACCTGCTCTCTGGTCATATCCACACCACAGCGACCTGTGTTGCCATCGACGCACCGGAGAATAACCGCACCCTACAGTTCGAATTGCCCGAAGAATGGATGCGCTACGTGTTTCCCAAGGGGTTTATTGCCATCAACGGTGCCAGCCTCACTGTGGGCGAGGTGGTAGAGAACCGGTTCAGTGTGCACCTGATTCCAGAAACACTGCGCGCGACGACCTTCTCTGATACGGCAGTCAGTGAGAAGGTCAATATCGAAATCGATAGCCAGACCCAGGCCATCGTGGAAACCCTGGATCGGCTCGGCTATCGCCAACAGCCTCAATAGCCGGCTTCGAACACCACAAACTTGGGGTCAGAGGCGAGTTGGCTGACACGGGGAAAATCCCTTCGCAGTGACTTGTGATACCCCAGGTGACGGTTGCCAACAACCAGTAAGCAACCGCTTCGTTTGAGATGCTGGCTGGCCTGGCGGAACAACCTCAGGGCAATATGGTCCCCAACGACGCCCCCTTCGTGGAAGGGGGGGTTCAACAGGATCAGATCAAACTCACCAGCATTTGGCGAAATGCCATCGGTATGTTCAAAGCAGGTATCGGCCTCAGGAAAGGCCGCCTGAACATTGGCTTTTGCACTGGCAACAGCCTGACTGGACACATCGGAGAACACCACTTTCAGGTCCGGCCTCTCGGCCAGAGCCGTTATTCCCTGAACCCCATTCCCACACGCCAGGTCCAGCACCCGACCACCTTCTGGCAGGTTCCTGACCAGGTCACGCACCTGAGGTACGAGCATCCGCGCTCCGATATCCAGATGATCCCGGGCAAACACCGCTGGTAGAGCCCTCAACTCTAGCCCGATGTCCGGCAAGTTATACCCCAGCCACTGACGCTCCCACCCGGCCAACCCGGCCTGCCCTGCACTGCAAACCACTACCCGGGCTTTCTTGCGGGCCGGCAACACTTGATCGGTATTCACCAGACGGTTGAACACCCCCACCCCATGATCGGGAATATGCTTGATCATCCCCCCGGCAATCAGTAAACCTCCCGGAACCAGGGCTTCATTGGCCCAGCGTAACAGGTACTCCAGATAATCGATCTGCCGGGGTATCCTCATGACAATCGCATCAAACGGCCCCAACGGTGGCTGGCCCCAGTTCAGCGGCGCACTTACCTCCAGCCCATTGGCCCGAGCATTGTCGGCCAAGGCCGCAGCCAATGATGCGCTGTCGGAAATCGTCGTCGGGGTTGCCTCGTTCAGCGCCAGCGTCAACGCCCCAAAGCCATCATCCACTACGGCCACGCGCTGTCCCGGCTGCAATCGATCCAGTGCGGCTTCGATCAGCAGCTCATCAGCCGCATCCCAGGCCTGCAGCCCCCGGCTGCCAGGCCGGTTCAGTACCAACGAAACTCCTTGCAGAGTGAGCGCATTGTTTGTCATTTCAGGCACCAAGTTCTCATTTTCCGTTATGTGACGCCATTCTAGGCTGATTATTCTAGAAATTAACCCTAGAGTTGCTCCCAAGATGATTTGGTAATAGCTACCGACGATAGAGAAGGACAGTACGATGATTCAGGACTCCCTGAAAAACGGTCTCGAATCCGTTCAGGCCACCCGCAAGCGCCTGGAAGATCAGGTCCGTCCGACCCTGGACTGGGCCACCGCAGAGCTGAAAAAAGTCTTGGCGGATATGGGCGCTGACGTGTCCGAGCCAACCACGCTGAGCCACGTTGTGGCGCAGGTTCGCAAAAAGAACCCGTCTTTGAAAGCGTTGGCCCGCCAGCTTGACGTGGCTACCTACGACCTTCGCAAGAAGCTGTGGTGGGACGCCAATATGATGACAGCCTATGTCAGCGAGCAGGCGGGAAAAACCTACGAAGCGGAAGTTAAGCCCAAGATTCAGGAAGCTCGCGATCGAGCGGAATCTCAGGCTCGCCGTGCGGTTGAGCAACTGCGTGGGCTGACCCAGCAGCTTCAGTCAGGCGCTGACAAGGCTGACGCAAACGCCGAATGATTTCAGGTTGTGACCCTCATGGGATGCACGCCTATTTGCCCCTTACCCCAGGGGCTTTTTTTCGTCTGACGTTTTTATAAGGGTTCGCCGCGCCCTATTTGGGCTCGGCGTTGACCTGTTCAATAAAGGCCTGAGACAGGGTATCGATGACCGGGCGCGGGCCACGGACAAACTCCGGCGCGGGCTCCTCTGGCTCCCGCTCCACCACACCCGGTTGCTCTGACCAGTGCAGAATTTCCAGGCGGCCATTGTCGTTTTCCACCAGGGCGGTACAGTGCTCGACCCAATCCCCATCGTTGCAGTACAGCCCGTCCTGGCTCCGCAGGAAGCCGGCGGAGTGGATATGACCACAAATAAAGCCATCGTAGTTTCCACGCTCGGCCACGGTGAGCGCTGCCATCTCGAACCGGCGGATAAATGACCGGGCCTTACCAATCCGGGTCTTAACCCACGCCGCCAGCGACCAATAGGGCTTGTTACGCATGCGGCGCCAGGCGTTGAACCAGCGGTTAAGTCGCAACAGCAGGCCATGGGCGCGGTCGCCCACCAGCAACATCAGCGGGCTGCATCGGACCACCTGGTCAAACTGGTCGCCATGACAAACAACAAAGCGACGACCATCTGCCGTGGTATGAATCGCCTTCTGCTTCAGTTCGATACCGGACAATGTCTGGCCACAGAAATGGCGCATAAATTCGTCGTGGTTGCCCGGAATGTAGACCACCCGGGTTCCGGATGCGGCAATCGCCATCAATTTGCGAACGATGGCCTGATGGGAGTCAGGGAAATGCACCCGCCGCTGCATGGCGATCAGGTCAATAATGTCGCCGACCAGGTAGAGCGTTTCACACTCAACATTGTCCAGGAAGTCCAGAAGGTATTCGGCCTGGCAGTCTGCCGACCCCAAGTGAACATCGGATATGAATACGCTGCGGTATCTGTGCATCAGTCGTCTCCGCCGGGGAACTTGGTACTACCGACTAAGCTCCACCAGGGCGATGACGACGATATGACAGGGAGAGGACAATTCAGTGACGACGAGCCCGATACACCGTGAAGCGACGATCTGCCGCCAGCACCTCACACGGCCCAACATGTTCGCGAATCAAGGTTTCGTAGGGCAGAAAACTGTTCGCCACCAGTCTCAACTCGCCCCCTTTATTCAGGTGGGCCGAAACCTGATGGAGAAAACGGCTGGTCATCGAGGTATCCGTTTTCACCCCATGGTGAAATGGTGGGTTGGTGACAATACTCTGATAACGACCCTCAATACGATCGAGCCCGTCACCCGCCATGATCTCCCCCCCCGCGCCACAACGACGATAGCTTTCCCGGGCGCAGCTTACGGCTTGTGCCTGCACATCCACGCCGTCAACCCGTCCGGCAAACCCGTGTGCGTGCAACCAGGCACCCATCACTCCAGCACCACAGGCAAAGTCCAGCACAGGCCCAGCCACCGGCTCCCTGGCCAGGGTTTCGAGAAGCATTCGGGTACCATCATCCAGCCGCCCATCGCTGAAAATACCCGGTAGCCCGGCAATCTCAACGCTCGTGCCAGCCACATCCACGGAGTGCCAGCTCAACCACTCCGACTCAACCAGCGGTGAGCCCGTGTTCATGACCGGCGCCTGCCAGACCTGGCAATGGCGAGCACTGTCCACTTTGCAGGCTTTCGGCGCAAACGCCTGCAACTGCTTGACCGCCCCGGCAATGCCTTCCCGCTTCTCGCCAACCAGGAGAACCTGCCCCCCGCCCTTTACCAACGTCTCAGCCAACCTCAGCCGCAGCGATAACTCTGCCTTGGCCTTTGGCATAAACACCACCACGGTATCAAAAGAGCCCACCGGCATGGTGGGATCGAAATACCCGAAAAGGGCCTTCCAGCCAGGCAACGCATCCGCCTGGCAGTAGGCGCCAAAATGGTCATAGATCACCGTGCCAGCAACGGCAAGCTGAGTCAGCAATGCAGGGTCTGACAGGCCGACAAGCGCAGTCGGACCTGACAGCAACGCCTGATTCTTCAGCAGGGCAGCGTGTGAGTTGGGGAGAGCAGACATAAAAATATCCCGGCTGTGGTCAACAGGCGGGATACTTTATCGTGATTCGGTGCGGGAGTCTCGCCGGCTGACGATTACCGGTCCATTACTTGTAACCAGCGACGGTACCAACCCGCAAAGCATCTTCGGGGGACATACCAAACGACGCCACTTCTGTCTTTTCAGACTCCGGTTTTGCGTCAACCTGCCCCCGGCCTGCCTGGGAACGAGACTTGCGTTGACCAATGGCGCTCAATGCCTTGTTGATTACCTGTCGCATGTATTACCTCCGTTTAACAACACGGCCAGTATACAAGCGACAGGCAGCGACATTGGTTGACGCACATCACGAATTTTTGACATTAATTGACACATAGCGCGTCATTTTTGCGACAAAGTGACCAAAATCGTCAGGTACACCCCCTCATCTTCAGCCGGCCTCCCCTGCCAACGGGGTGTGAATGGTGCTTTGCGCCAGATCCAGCAGCTCCCTCAAGGCAACCGAGAACATGGCGTACTCTGGCTCGCGAACCCCCTTAAGCTCTGCCAGCATGCCTTTCCAGCGAGCAATCATTGGTTCGTACTGTCCCATCCAGCTATCCAGGCAGGTATCGGTATCCCCGGAATGACACGCAATCTTCAATACACCAGTGGTCAAAGCCCGTTGCTGCCAGTCCAGGTCTTCCCGGAAACTTTCACGGGCCAGGGCCTGCCAATGGGACGCGGGAACCAGGCCGGCAATGGCATCGGCAAACCAGGTCAGGTCGAGCTTGTCGCCCAGGGTGTAGTAAAGGTTAGCCACAACTTTCAGCGGCATCTTGGTGGCTTCCTGAGCCTCGATAATGCCCAGAGCCGAGTAGAGATAGGACTCCCCTGAAACGACCGCCGCCAGGTCCGCCGGGATGCCTTGGGCGACATAGCCATCATGCCGGCGCTGCCATTCGGCACGGGCCTGCTCTCCCAGGTATTCCTGGAGGTTGCCCGCTATGGCGACAATCCCCTCGGAGAAGCGGCCCATATGACTGTCGACACTGAGCTCACTGCGGCGATTACGAAGCAGCCAGCGCACCGCCCGACGGATCAGCCGCATAAGGCTGTTCATCAGTTCCATCTGAAGCGCGGCCGGAACCTTGTAATCCAGCTCTTCGATGCGGTCCCACCAGGTGTCCAGCTGGAAGATGTCACGGGCGATAATCCATGCCAGGGCAATGGCTGAAGGGCTGGCGCCGGTAGACTGCATCAGCCGCTCCACAAAAGTGATCCCCATATGATTGACCATGTCGTTGGCAATCTGGGTAGCGATAATTTCCCGCTTCAGTTGGTGATCACTCAGTTCGGACGCGAACTTTTTAACCAGGGTATCCGGAAAGACCTTGTACATCTCCGGCTCCAGCGAGGGCTGGTCGGGCAGATCACTGGCAATCAGCGTTTGCTTGAGGTCGCCCTTGACGTAGGAAATCAGCACGGAAAGCTCGGGCCGGGTCAGGCCAAGTTTGTCGAGCTTGCGCTCAGACAGGGTTTCATCGTCTGGAAGGAACTCCAGGGCCCGGTTCAGTTTGTCCTGACTCTCCAGGCTCGTCATCAGGCGCCGGTATTCCTCCAGGCGCGAGGTGGCTTCCAGGTTGGCGATACTCAGTGCCTGGGTCTGGCGATAGTTGTTTTTAAGGACCAGCTCGGACACCCGATCGGTCATTTGCTCCAACAGCACATTCCGCTGCTTCTCGGTCAGATCCCCACTGCCCACGACACGATTGAGCAGGATCTTCATGTTGACCTCATGGTCTGAGCAATCCACCCCGCCCGCATTATCTATAAAGTCGGTATTGAGACGGCCACCCTTGAGAGCGTATTCAATCCGCCCAAGCTGGGTCATCCCCAGGTTGCCGCCCTCACCGATCACTTTGCAGCGCAGGTCCGAGCCATTGATCCGCAAGCCATCGTTGGCCTTGTCGCCCACGTCCCCATGGGATTCGCTGCCGGCTTTGACGTAAGTACCGATACCGCCAAACCAGAGCAGATCCACCCCGGCCTTCAGAATGTGGGAGATCAGCATATTGGGGGGCACCCGATCCGCCTTGATACCGAGCAGCTTCTTCATCTCGGCACTGACTGGGATCGACTTGGCGCTGCGACTGAACACACCGCCACCCTTGGAGATCAACGTGCTGTCGTAGTCTGACCAGGCGGAGCGAGGCAGTTTGAATAACCGCTCCCGCTCGGCGTAACTCTTGCCGGGGTCAGGGTCGGGGTCGACAAAGATGTGCATATGGTTGAACGCGGCCACCAGGCGAGTTTTGTCAGAACGGAGCAAGCCATTGCCGAAAACATCCCCGGCCATGTCGCCGATACCAATCGCGGTAAACTCGTCCTGAGCCGGATTGATACCCAGCTCGCGGAAGTGTCGCTCGACCGAGACCCAGGCCCCCTTCGCCGTGATTCCCATCTTTTTGTGGTCATAGCCATGGCTGCCGCCGGAGGCAAACGCATCCCCCATCCAGAAACCATACTCAGCGGCCAGACCATTGGCGATGTCAGAGAATGTGGCCGTCCCCTTGTCCGCAGCCACGACCAGGTAATGGTCATCCTCATCGTGACGCACGACCCGTTCCGGAGGCTGAATGCTGGAGTCCACCAGGTTGTCAGTGACATCGAGTAGCCCACGAATGAAGGTCTTGTAGGCCTCGACGCCCTCTTTCAGATACGCATCCCGGTCCGCAGGGTCAGGCAGCTGCTTGGCGACAAAGCCGCCCTTCGCCCCAACCGGCACAATAACCGCGTTTTTCACCTGCTGGGCTTTTACCAGCCCCAGTATCTCGGTGCGGTAGTCCTCAAAACGGTCCGACCAACGCAGGCCACCACGGGCGACCCGGCCACCCCTAAGGTGGACTCCCTCAACTCGCGGCGAATAGACGAAGATTTCGAACATCGGCAGTGGCAGCGGCATGTCCGGGATGTTGGAAGGGTCGAATTTCAAGCTGATGTAGGGCTTGGGCTTGCCATCCTGATCCGGCTGGTAATAGTTGGTTCGCAGGGTCGCCTGCATCAACTCCAGGTAAAGCCTCAACACCCGGTCTTCACTGAGGTTATCCACGTCATCAAGGGCGGCATTGAACTCGATTTCCAGCTTCTGCTGCGCCGCTGTGCACTTGGCAGCACTCTGGTAGCGCTCGGGGTTGAAACGAGCAGTAAAGAAATCCAGCAAGCGGCGAGCAAGCCCTACGTGATTGACCAGGGTATTGGAGATAAACGTCTGGCTGTTGGAGATCCGGATCTGCCGCATGTAACGGGCATAGGTGCGGAGCAGCGCTATCTCCCGCCAATCCATATAGGACGACAGCAACAGGCGGTTGAAGGCATCGTTTTCGGCTTCGCCATACCAGACGCGACTGAACAGTTCTTCAAAGATTGGCTTGATACGATGAATATCGACAATGACGCCGCTGCTGGCCTGCAACGAAAAATCATGAATCCACACCGTGCGATCATTACGGTCGATCACTTCGAAGGGGTGCTCGCCGAGCACCCGGAACCCCAGGTTTTCGAAGATGGGCATGACATCAGAGAGCGGCAGCGGTATATCCGGGTGGAAAAGCTTGAAGTGAAAGGTACTTTCGTTCTCTTCCAGGGCTCGGTAAAAGCTCATGGCCAGCCGCTTGGTGGTGACCACTGAAGTAATGTGCTCAAGGTCGATGGCCGCCCGCCGGGGGGAGAACATATCCTGGTAACTGGCCGGGAACGCGCCCCCAAACAGCCGACAAATCTCGTTACCGCGCTCCTCACCGTAGGTTTCCGTCAGTGCCTCTTCCAGACCATCGAGCCAGGATTGCGCCAGATCGACGATCTTTTCCTGCAACTCGGCCACCGGCAACAGCCGGTTGTCCATTTGAGGCACCCGGATGGTGAACTGAACCCGGGCCAGCACCGACTCCGAGAAATGGGTGACGAACTCGATATCTTCCGCCCCCAAACTTGCCCTCAGGACGTTTTCCACCTTCAGGCGTAGCTCGGTGTTGTAGATGTCCCGGGGGAAGTAACACAGGCAAGTCACAAACTGGCCGTAGACGTCTTCCCGCATGAACAACCGGACCTGACGCCGCTCCTGAATGTAGAGGATATCCAGTGCAGTCTTCAGCAGCTCTTCGGCGGAAATCTGGAACAGCTCATCCCTTGGATACACCACCAGGATTTGCTCCAACTCCTTGCCTGCATAATCGTCCCTCAGAAAGCCAGACGCTTCCATGACTGCTTCAGTTTTCCGTCTCAGCAGTGGAATTTCATCCGGCCGTTCGTTGTACACCCTTGACGTATAAAGCCCGAGAAAACGGCGCTCGCCAACGACCTCACCTTTACTGTTGAATTTTTTGACCGCGATGTAATCCGGATAAGCCGGCCGGTGAACTCGGGAACGCTGTGCCGATTTGGCAAAGATGAACAGGTCTTCGGTGCGGGTCATCTCATGGCGGGTGCGCTGGGGCAACTCGTTAAGGTGCACCTTGTCGGGCCGTTCGTTGTTGACCCGGAGTATCCCCAGTTCAGAGTTCGGCACCCGCTGCACCACCGTGCCCCCCCGCCCCTTGGCGAAGTCGTATTCATCGTACCCCAGGAACGTAAAGCGATCTTCCGACAGCCACTGCAGGAAGGCACGGGCTTCGTCCTTGTCTTCAGCGGTGATCTTGGCCTGGGAATCGTCCAGCTCTTTCAGGATTTCCTGAACCTTTGCGGTGACCAGCGGAAAATCCGCGACGGCGATACGCACTTCGTGCAAGACGGTCTGCAGGACGTTCCCCAGCCGCGCCAGTTCGGCCGGGTCGCTGTGCCTGTCGATTTCCAGAACAATGAGGGCCTCGTAGTCCATTTTCGACGTGGAACGCCCGGTGGTGTGCAGCTTCTTGAGCTTGCCATTGCGATCCCGGTCGACCTGGAACACCGCATGATGGATGGTATGGGTACCAATTTCGCGCTGGTTAATCGCAATGCGGACAGAATCAATCAGGAATGGAATATTCGGGTGGAGGATAAAGATAACGGTATGGGTTGATTGCCAACCGTCACTTTCCAGGTCGGGATTGAACACCGAAACCAGCGACTGCTCTGGCTTGAGGGTCTGGAAAAACTGCCAGGCAGCAAGTACCGAGCCGTAGGTATCGGAGAATCTCCGGCTGACCAGTTCATCCAGTGGCATATGCGACAGATATTGCGATGCAAACTCGATGATCCGCTTGGCTTCTTTCTTCTCGATCTTCTCGTTAACCGCCTCTGCCAGCTGCTCAAAAAACTGTGCTTTGCTGGCCACTGTCAGCGTGTTCATATCGACCTCAATTTCTGTGAAGGAATGGTAATGATGCCCGGTCCACCCGGCGTTCCGACGGAAAGCCAGAGCTGGTGCGCCTCACCCCACATACCAGGGCCTTGGAAAACACGCACACCGTCTCGAAAAGCATAGTCAAACCCTTGATTTTTGTCCCCTCGCCCCGAAGACTGGAGCCATGTTTTTCGGTCCGAAATTACACTTACGACTTTAGTCAGGAGCCGTATCGTCCATGTCTCTGCAACAAACCTTCGGGGAGCTCAGATCACAACTCGCCAAACGGATTATTGGCCAGGAAACGCTAGTGGAGCGTTTGCTCATTGCCCTGTTGGCCGACGGTCACCTGCTGGTCGAAGGCGCTCCGGGGCTGGCAAAGACCACGGCCATCAAGGCCCTGGCAGACCACCTGGAGGGGGACTTTCACCGCATCCAGTTTACTCCCGACCTGTTACCGTCTGACGTGACCGGCAGCGAGATCTACCGCCCGGAAACCGGACAGTTTGAGTTCCAGAAAGGCCCCATCTTCCATAACCTGGTGCTGGCCGATGAGATCAACCGGGCGCCGGCGAAGGTACAGTCAGCCCTGCTGGAGGCCATGGGAGAGCGGCAGATCAGTGTCGGTATGAGAACCTTCCCCCTGGACCGGCTGTTCCTGGTCATGGCGACCCAGAACCCCATCGAACAGGAAGGCACCTACCCACTGCCGGAGGCCCAGCTCGACCGTTTCCTGATGCACGTGGTTATCGATTACCCGTCCGCAGATGCGGAGCGAGCCATTCTCCACCTTGCCCGCAACGACTACCGGCAAGGACAAGCCCCTGCCGCCGTAAAGATCACCGCGGAGCAGGTATTCGAAGCCCGCAACGCAGTCAGTGAAGTGTTTATGGCGGAGGCCGTGGAGGAGTATTTGCTGGCACTGGTTCTTGCCAGCCGTGACCCGGGCAGCCTTGACCCGGAACTGGGACGCTGGACCGCGTTCGGGGCCAGCCCCCGCGGTACCATCGCCCTGGATCGCTGCGCCCGATCGCTGGCCTGGCTTGATGGTCGTGATTACGTTACTCCAGACGACGTAAGAAATGTGGCTTTTGACGTGCTGCGCCACCGCCTGCTGCTGACCTTCGAAGCCGAAGCGGAAGGCATGACCCCGGATACGGTTATCCAGCGCTTGCTCGATACCGTGCCCGTTACAGCCTGAGGCAAACGCCGGCACCATGGTCAATTCCGACGCAACCACCTACATCAATCTGCCAGGCCTGATTAGGCTCCAGTCCGAAGCCCGCTCGCTCAGACTGCCCAGCGCAAGGCCAGCCCGAAGCCTGCAAGCCGGTCAGCAGCGTTCACCACGCCGTGGCCGGGGGATGGCCTTTGCGGAAGTTCGCCCATACCAACCCGGCGATGACATCCGCAGTATCGACTGGCGAGTAACAGCACGACGACAGACCCCGCACACCAAACTGTATGAGGAGGAGCGTGAACGCCCTCTTTTGCTGATCTGCGATCTGTCCCGAAGTCATTTCTTCGGCAGTACCGGCGCCTACAAGCAGGTTCGCAACGCCCAGGTGGCGGCGCTGCTGGCCTGGCTCGGTCTCTGGTCAGGCGATCAGGTTGGCGGCATTGTGTTTAATGAAGAGGACATCGCCGTTGTTCGACCTGCCCGGCGAAAAAAGACCGTGCTCAAGCTACTTGACGACTTGGCTCACTGCCAACACCAGCATCAGGAGCAACCGGAAACACCGGGACTTGTGCCCCGAAACACATTGGATACCGCACTTCAGGAGGCGCGGCGTGTGTGCCATACCGGTAGCCGGGTCTTTGTAATCAGCGACTTTTTGGCGCTGAGCGACGAAACCGGTTACCTGCTCACCGCCCTTTCCCGTCACAATACGGTCACGGCCATCCGGGTGCAGGATCCCCTGGAAACGCACCTGCCGGACAATGGCCGGTTTGCCGTCGCCGGCTCCTCCGGGCCCTTGTGGTTCGATGGCCGGGACCACCAGTTCCAACAGGCCTTCGCCAACAGGGTGCAACAGCACGAATCGCAGTTGAACCAGTGTCTCAGGCGCGCCGCGGTCGGTTGTGAAACGCTCTCAACCCAGGACGATCCCGCCGTGTTCCTGCAATCGCTGCTGGGACCCAAAGGGCATATCAGGTAATCGCAACACCATGATGGAACAAGACCCCCTCAGCCAATTGCGGGATATTCACCTACCCGACCCCGGCGGTTTCTGGCCACCGGCACCGGGCTGGTGGGTGCTATTGGCCCTGACACTCATCCTGGTTGCCTTTGCAGCCTGGCAGCTGATCCGCAAGCATCGCCGCAATCGCTGGCTGACCCAGGCGCTTGCCGAAGTCGACGCACTCGCTGTCGAAAGCCACCGGGATTCGGACTGGTTTCGCCGCCTGAACCAAGTACTTAAACGCGGCGCCCGGGTGCGTTATCCGGAGCGTTCCGCGGAGGCACTAAGCGGTGATGCCTGGATCAACTTTCTGCTGGAAACCAGTCCCAAAGATCGCATTGCCTCCCGGCCAACCGTGGAAGAAATGGTTGCCAGCAGCTGGCGCCCGGTGCCCACCTGCAATGCCGATCACGCCATTGCCGTCGCACGCCTTTGGCTACGGGGGCAAAAATGTTGAGCGTTGCTTTCCCATGGCTGTTACTGCTGCTCCCGCTACCGCTGCTCTTCCTGTTCAAGAAAACGGCTCAGGGCCCCGTTGAAGCGCCGGTAATTCCGGTTGGGCCATGGCTCGACGGCCTGCCTGGCGTGACCAGTCGCGGCAGCGCGCCCCCGCTCTGGAAGAAAGCCCTGCTGATGGTGATATGGGCGCTGCTGGTCATCGCCCTGGCGCGTCCCCAGCACGTTGGTGAGCCTGTCCAGCTGCCAGTGACCGGCCGGGATCTGCTGATGGCGGTGGATATTTCGCCCAGTATGGATGAGCGCGACATGGTGGTCTCAGGACGTGCCATCAATCGGCTGCAGGCCGTTAAACGGGTTCTGCACGAGTTCATTGAAAAACGTGAGGGTGATCGCCTGGGCCTGCTGCTTTTTGGCACCGAACCCTACATCCAGGCTCCGCTGTCCTTCGACCACCGCACCATCCGGCAACTGCTGAATGAATCTGGCATTGGCATGGCCGGGCGAGCGACCGCCATTGGCGACGCCATGGGACTGGCCATCAAACGCCTGCGCGACCGCCCGGAAGAGCAACGCGTGGTGATATTGCTCACCGACGGCGCCAACACCGCTGGTGAAATTTCCCCTGACATTGCGACCGGCATTGCACGGGACGCAGGGGTTCGCATCTACACCATCGGCATCGGTGCGGAGACCATGGTTCAACGAGGCCTGCTGGGCTCGCGCCGGGTCAACCCGTCCCGTGACCTGGACGAAGGCCTGCTCAAGCGCATAGCCAGCGAAACCGGCGGCCAGTACTTCCGGGCTCGCAGCCTTCCTGAACTCGAGCTGATTTACGAAAGCATCAACCAGCTGGAACCCATTGAACTGGACGGACAGCATTACCGCCCGGTGACCGAGCTGTTTTTCTGGCCCGCCGGAGCCGCCGCGCTGATTTTGCTGGCGCTGCAACTGGCCAGTGCCGGAGCCGGTACGAGGAGGGCCTTGAGCCGTGGCTGACTTTCATTTCCTGCGCCCGTTTTGGCTACTCCTGCTGCTGATCATTCCGCTGTTGCCCATGCTGCAACGTCGTAGCGCTGGTAGCGAAAGTGGCTGGCAGCGGGTTATTCCCCCGCACCTGCTCGGCCCTCTGCTTGGCGATGCTGCAGATCGGCCTACGCCTGTCCGATCTCGCTTCGTTCCCGCCAGCCTGCTGGTTCTGAGCCTCACGCTGGCACTCGCGGGACCGGCATGGCAACAGGCCGATACGCCTGTTCAGAAGCAGAACGACAGCCTGGTGGTTGTACTTGACCTGTCACTGTCCATGCTGGCCACAGACACCAACCCAAACCGGCTCACACTGGCCAAGCGCAAGATCCGCGACATTCTGGACGAACGTGAGGCCAGCCTGACCGGACTGGTGGTCTACTCCGCCGATGCCCATGTGGTCACCCCCCTCACCGACGACCGCCGCACGATCGAAGCCATGCTGGACGTGCTCGACCCGACGATCATGCCGGCGGCAGGAAACCGGGCCGACCTCGCCGTGGCCGCAGCAAAAGAGCTGCTGGACCAGGGCGCACGTGGCCCGGGACGCATCCTGTTGATTACGGATGATGTCAGCCCCCGCTACCGGGAAATCATCAAGGAAAAACTGAATGACAGTCCCTACCCACTGAGCGCGCTGATTGTGGGTACCGAGGACGGTGGCCCAATTCCGTTGCCGGGCCATGGCTTCCTGCGTGAAGGAAGCGACATTGTACTGGCCAGGGCCAACCCCGACGGGCTGCACAACCTGGCCATGACAACCGGCGGTGACAGTCACCTGCTGACCCTGGATGGCCAGGATATCAGAGCCCTGCAGCTGCGCTCGGAAGACGGCAGCAGCTGGCAGGACAGTGACGACGACCTCAGTGTCGAACGTTGGCAGGACGACGGCTACTGGCTGTTGTGGCTGGCCTTGCCACTCTTGGCCCTGTGCTGGCGCCAGGGCGCAGTTCTGGTGCTGGCGCTTGTCGTGTTACCTTCCCTTATGCCAGCCCCCGCCATGGCCATGGACTGGGACGATCTCTGGTCACGCCCGGATCAGCGCGGTGAAGAACTGATTAACCGGAACCCGGCCCTGGCCGCCGAGCGTTTTGACGACCCGGCCTGGCGCGGCAGCGCGCTCTACCGGGCAGGCGACTATGAGAGTGCGGCAAGGGCCTTTGCCCAGTCTGATAGCCTCGAAGCCCGTTATAACCGCGCCAATGCCCTGGCCAGAGGCGGTAAACTCCAGGAAGCCCTGGATGAATACAATACCGTCCTCAGCCAGTCCCCTGATCATCAGGATGCCCTCGCCAACCGCGACATCGTCCAGGAACTGCTGGAACAGCAGGAGTCCCAGCAACCGGACAGTGACCAACAGCCGAGTGACGAGGGAGACAACCAGGATAGTCAGTCACAGCAGGGAGAAGATGGCGAGCCATCCCAGTCTCAGTCCGGGCAAGACGAGAGCCAGAATGACGACGGCAGCCAGCAGGAGCCGGGGGAATCCCAGGCCCAGAGCCCTCAACAGCCACAGGGAGACACCGGCGAATCGGAGCAGCAACCCGACCAGCCGGATCAGGAGACTGATGCGGAAGGTCAGGACGCTGGCAACGGCGCACCGGATGACGGTGGCGAACAGCAAGCGCCTGCACTTAGTGAACTGGACACCAACCCCCTCAGCCAAGGTCAGGAGCAATGGCTACGGAGGGTTCCCGACGACCCTGGCGGACTGCTCCGCCGCAAGTTCCTGCAGCAGTACCAGAATAGAGAAACACTACCGGATAAGGGTGACACACCATGGTAAGTCGGCTGATTTTTCTGTTTTTCCTGATCGTGTTTCAGGCCACATCAGCCCTGGCGGAAAACCGGCTCGAAGCTGAGGTCAACCGGACGGAGATGTACGAAGGCGACCCCCTGACGCTGACGGTCAAGTCCAACATCAAGCTGGATTTCAGTTTGGAGAACCTGTTCGACCCCGGTGCTCCCCAGCTTCCGATGCCGGACATCAGCAAACTCGAGACCGACTTCGACATCCTTTCCCAAAACCAGAAATACAGCATTCGCACCATCAACAGTGACATGCATGGCGAGATCACCTGGGTGTTCCAGCTATTACCCAAGCGTACCGGAGCCCTGGTTATCCCTGCGCTTACCTATGACGGCAACAGCTCCGAACCAATCCCCATCACCGTCAGGGAAGGCCAGGCCCCTGAAGCGAAAGCCGCGGTGAGGGACGCATTTATTGTACTGTCGACGGATAAGGAGCAAGTCTACGTTCAGGAGCAGTTGATCATCACCCTCAAGCTGTACTTCACGGGTAACCTGCTTCGCGGTGAGTTGTCGGAGCCGGAACATCCGTCGGCCCTGATCGAAACGCTGGGTAATCAACGAGAGTACCGCCAGTTTGTGGACAACCGGGAGTACCGGGTTGTCGAGCGACGCTACGCGGTCTTCCCTCAGGAGCCGGGGGAACTGACGTTTGCTCCGTTCCGGTTCGACGGCCAGACCCGCGATGCCTCCGGCAGGATTCAAGCCCTGCGTGACAGTTCCGAGCTGTTCCCCATTACCGTGGATGCCCCACCAGCCAGTTTCACCGGGAGCACTTGGCTTCCCGCCAGTGAACTCACCCTGAGCGAAGCCGGGTTACCAGACCCATTGAACATGGACAGTGGGGACAGCCTGACACGCAGCCTGACAGTCACCGCCAAGGGGCTCACCGCAGAAGCGCTGCCACCGTTGCCCCAACAGCTACCGGATAACGTCCGTCGGTATCCCGAGTCACCAGAGCGTGAAACACAAGCCCTTGATGAAGGGCTGGAAGGGCGCCTGACCCAGACCGCCGCCCTGGTAGCCGTCAGTCCTGGCGAGGTCACCCTGCCGGAAATCCGCATCCCGTGGTGGGACACCACAACAGATAGCGAAAAGGTCGCCATTCTGCCAGCGAGAACCCTGACCATTCGCGGTACAGCGGGGGCACAGCCATCCATGCCCCCACCGGTTACTATCGATACGGAGCAGGCCGTTCAGCCCACCGGCGAGCAAGATCAGGCCTACCCTGAGATCGCCGAGAGCTCCAGCCACTTCTGGGCCTGGCTCAGCCTCGCCTTCGCCATTGCCTGGTTAATGACTCTGGGTCTTTGGCTGCGCAGCCGTTGCAGATCGGCCAATACAGGCCAGCCACAACACCCCGAGACAGGCGAACGCGAAGCGTTCGAGCGCTTGTTACAGGCCGCCCGTAACGGCAAGGCCAACACCCCTGCTCTATTGCTGCAGTGGGCCAACCTGAATCGGGACCGCAAACACTACCGCAACCTTAATGAGTTTCTGCGGGAAAACGAAGATCCGGTGTTGAAGGAAGAACTTCAGCAGCTACAGCGGCACTATTTTGGCCGAGAGGGCGGTGGCCAGCAGGGCACCTGGGACGGGGAATCACTGGTTCACGTGTTGAAGCGACTGCGGAAACAACCATCAGCAACCCCACGTAACCAACCAGAAAACACGCTACCGCCACTGTACCCGCGGGAGCTGGCCAGTCGACAATGACCCGCAGGGGAATCCTGCGGGGCAGTGTCACGTCGGTCAGGGAACGATCGTATCAATCAGGATGGTCACCGGGGGCTGATCGTCGGCGGTGACCGGAATGGCCGCCCCGGCCGCCCCCTGCAGATCGCCAGGCTGGGGAATGGCATTGCCGGACAATGACACCCTTGCGGTGACCAGCACTTCCTCAGTATCGGAAATCTTTACTGAGGGGTTCATGGTATAGCGGTCATCAAGCCGTAACTCCAGGGGCAGGTCCCCAGCAGTCATCCGCGCCACTGCCACGGGGATTGAGCGCCCCTCCCCCGGAATACGGGCGAACACAAACAGCGCCGTGTCGGCCGATACGCTGTCGGTCAGACCCTCGGCCAGCTCAACCCGAACGGAAACCCCCTTCCCGGAGGCCACCAACGCAGGGTTCTCGATACCCAGACGCTGGTACGCCTGGTTAATCCCTTCCTGGATCGACGGCAGCTGCGGGTGATCTGGCGCAACGGCTACGATACGCTCCCAGTGGTCAATCGCCTCCTGGTAGTTTTCCTGGCTGAACGCATGAATGCCCAGCAAGCCCAGCGCATTGACTTCATCGGGATTCAGCGCCCTGGCCTTGGCAATCGCCCGGGTTACCGCTTCATCCATCGCGCCCTGACTGTCGAAGAAGCTGGCCTGCGCCGCCAGTCCCCAGGCAACAGCCTGGGACATGGAGTCCGGCACCTGCCCGGCAAGCTGTTCGAATGCCCAGGCGGCATCCCGGTAGCGCTCAATTCTCATGTAAGAACGACCCAGCATGGCCCAGCCATCCGGATTTTCAGGGCTGGCTTCCAACCGTGTCCGCAGCTGCGCCGTCAAATCCGTCATTTGTGCCTGCCGGCCGGCATCATCCTCGCTCATCGCGACCATGGTCCGGTATTGCTCCAACTGATCCATTGCCCCCCATTGCTGGTAAAGCAGAATAGCGGCAGCCGGGATGGCAACGATGCTGGTCAGCGCCACGAAGAGCGCGGAACGGCGATGGGAACCTGAATTCTGGCGGGGTTCGGGACTGTTACCCACATCATCCAGCAGGCTGCCTTCCAGTTCGTCTTTCAGCTGGGTATAGGCAGCCTCATCAATCACGCCGGCGGTACGCTCGGATTCCAGTTCCTGCATACGGCTGCGGTAGGCCAGGAGGTTCTGGTTACGAAGATCCGTCGCTTTTTGTCGGCCGGGTTTGCTGAACAGTATCGGGTACACAACAAACGCCAAAGCCAGGGCAATCAGTACGGCGGCAATCAGCCAAAAGGTGGTTGTCATAGATCGACCATCGGTTAGTCAGTAAATGGGCAACGGTAGTTACACGGCGTCAACGGGGAGAGTTGTCGTCACCACTCAGGATGCGTTCAGCCTTGCGACGCTCTTCTTCGCTCAACGGTGCAGTGTCATCTTCCCGTTGCCGTGAACGCAGGATCACCCCGATCACGATAAGCACACCGCCAAGAACAGCGATCAGCGGAGTTACCCACAACAACACGGTACGTTGACTGAACTCAGGCTTGTAGAGAACGAACTCGCCAAACCGGCTGACCAGGGCATTTTTCACCTCTTGGTCGGTCGCGCCGTCCTGAAGCATGCGATAGACCTCATCGCGCATGTCCTTGGCGATGGGAGCGTTAGAATCGAAGATATTCTGGTTTTGACATTTCGGGCAGCGCAGCTCAGACATCAGCGTACGGAAACGTTCCTGGTCGGCGGACGAATCAAACGGGTAAACCTCTGACACCGCCGTCGCAGCCACTGGCATCACGAGCAGGACGAAAAGCATGAGGACACGATGCATCACCCCTGCCCTCCGTACTGCTGGAGCAACGGTTGCAAAACATCCAGCCAAACCCGCTCGTTGACCACACCCACGTGACGGTATCGGACGATACCTTCAGCATCAATCACATAGGTCTCGGGCGCCCCATACACTCCGAGGTCAAAGCCCAGCTTGCCCTGGGGATCGAACAGACTCAGGGCATAAGGGTTGCCCAACCGGTCCAGCCACTGCAAGGCGGCATCGCGGTTGTCCTTGTAGTTCAAACCAATAATACGAACACCTTCCACGTTGGCCAGGCGAACCAGGTCACCGTGTTCGTCGCGACAGGCCGGACACCAGGTGCCCCAGACATTGAGCAATGAAACCTGCCCCTTGAACACATTGTCATGGTGGACGGCATCCGGGTTCTGCAGGTCAGCGAGCTCAAACGCCGGTACTGGCTTACCAATCAGCGCTGACTCCAGACGATTAGGGTCTTTCCCGATTCCGGCGAACAAAACGATCCCCAACGCCACCGCCAGGGCCACCGGAATAAACAGCAAAACCCGCCTCATGACACAGCCTCCACGACATCTCCCTCAAGCTTGCCGGAATCTGCCGGCACCTTCCCGGCTGACCGTTCACGAATGCGATAGCGGCGGTCGGCAATGGCGAGGAAACCACCAAATGCCATGAACAAAGAGCCCAGCCAGAGCCAACGGATCAGGGGTTTGTACTGGATTCGCACCGCCCAGGCGTTGTCACCAACACGTTCACCCAAGGCCACAAACAGATCTCGGGTCAGGCCGGCATCAATACCCGCCTCGGTCATAACGTTTCTCTGGACGCGATACTGACGCTTCTCCGGATAGAGCGTGGCCACCAGCTTACCGTCCCGGGTAATGTCAAAGCGGCCGTACTGGGCCACAAAATTAGGCCCCTGGCGCTCACCCACCTCGCTGAAGGTAAAGCGCAGGTCACCCAGTTCAGCGGTTTCACCCGGCGACATACGCACATCCCGCTCAACACCGTAGTTCGAGACAACCGTCGCACCGGCCATGGTCATCGCCATTCCCAGGTGTCCCAGCACCATGCCGTAGTAGCTGCGAGACTGGCGACGCAGGCCGTGCCAGCGCCCATGGCGGGAGGAGGACTTGTCCCAGAGATCCGCCAGGGTTGCAACTGCGACCCAGGTGGCCGTCAGCACACCGGCAAACGCCCACGGGGTAAAGCCACCGAGACCCAGCATGACCACCGCCGTCACAATCAGGCTGATTGCTGCCGGCCAAAGTAGGCGGCGCCCCAACCAGCCGCCATCGGTTTTCTTCCAGCGGGAAAAGATTCCCGCGCCGAGCAGCAGGCCGACGGCAATGGCAATGGGGCTGAAGGTGGTGTTGTAGAAAGGCTCGCCAATAGACAGCCTGCCGCCACCCATGTAGTCGAGGACCAGTGGGTACAAGGTGCCAACCAGAACCAGCAGCATGGAGGACACCAACAGAACGTTGTTCAGCAAAAGGAAAATTTCACGGGACAATGAACCGTAGCGGACCCGGGTATGAACAACCGGCGCACGGAAGGCGTACAGGGTCAGGCTGGAAACTATGGTGAACGCCAGCAACCCCAACAGGAAGGCGCCCCGGGTTGGATCAGATGCGAATGCGTGTACCGACGTCAGAACACCGGAACGGACCAGGAACGTGCCCAGCAGACTCAGGGCAAAGGTCACAATCGCCAGAAGCACGGTCCAGGATTTGAAGACCCCGCGCTTCTCGGTGACCGCCAGTGAGTGCATCAGTGCGGTACCGGCCAACCACGGCAGCAGGGAGGCATTTTCAACCGGATCCCAGAACCACCAGCCGCCCCAGCCCAGCTCGTAATAGGCCCACCAGCTACCCAGCGCAATGCCGACCGACAGGAACGACCAGGCAACCGTGGTCCAGGGGCGGGACCACCGGGCCCAGGCAGCGTCCAGGCGGCCATTGATCAACGCCGCAATGGCGAAGGCAAAAGCAACGGAAAAGCCGACGTATCCCATGTAGAGCATGGGCGGGTGAACGATCAGGCCAAAGTCCTGCAGCAGCGGGTTCAGGTCAGCCCCATCCGCCGGAATATTCGGCAACAAGCGGTCGAAGGGGTTTGAAGTCACCAGGATGAACAGCAGGAAGCCAACGGACACCATGCCCATGACCGACAGCACCTGAGAAACCATAACCGTCGGCAGACGGCGGCTGAATACGGCCACTGCCAGGGTCCAGCCGGCCAGCATCAGGATCCACAGCAACAACGACCCTTCGTGACCGCCCCAAACCGCGCTGAACTTGTAGTACCAGGGCAACAGGCTATTGCTGTTATTGGCCACATAAGCCACAGAGAAATCATCAACCAGGAAGCTGTGGGTGAGAACAGCGAACGCCAGGGCCACAAAGACAAACATGCCGGCCGCCAGCGGCCTGGCGAACGCCTGCAGGCTATCGCGCCCGGTAATTGCGCCCACCAGGGGCACAACCGCCAGAAGTGACGCCAGCAGCAAAGACAGGATAAGGGTAAATTGTCCGAGCTCAGGATACATTGGGCTACCTCGATGGGGGCTGCTTTATCGGCTACTGGTTCATGGGCGGAACGCGGGCACTGGCTGCCTCCGCCTTTTCGAGCGCATCGCTCACCTCAGGCGGCATGTAATTCTCGTCGTGCTTCGCCAGAACCTGATCGGCGACAAACACACCGTCCGACTGGAGCCGTCCCAGCGCGACCACGCCCTGCCCTTCGTCAAAAAGATCCGGGAGGATTCCGGTGTATCGCACAGTGACAGAAGACACAAAATCGGTGACCTGAAACTCTACGGTCAGATCCTGCTCACTTCGGACCACCGAGCCTTGCTTGACCATGCCACCGGCGCGAATGCGGGCGTCCCTCGGGGCCTCTCCCGCGGCGATCTGGGTGGGGTCATAGAACAGGTTGATGTTCTGGCGCAAGGCGTAAGTCGTCAGGCCAACCGCAATCGCCAGGCCAGCCAGCAGGAACAGGATAATCGTCAGTCGCTTTCGTCGTATTGGATGCATGGTGAGTTGAACTGCCACTAATCAGGATGGATGAATTCGGGTAAACGAGGCGGGGGCCGCCCCTTGGTTGGCGGCGCCGTTCTGTTCACGGCTCAACCGTTGTTTGTGGGATCGCAGAACGGCCTTCTGCTGCCGGCGGGACCAAAGGCCCAAGCCAACCATAAATAGGGTAAATACGGCGTAGCAGATCCACACATAAGGGCCATGACCGCCCATCGCGATAAAAGCCGAAAAAGAATCAAAAGCCATGGTTTCAGTTCCCCTCCGCCGTCGCCAGGTCACGGACCCACCGGGTACGGTGTTCCCGTTTCAGTATTTCGGTCTGCATCCGCAGACAGGCCAGCCAGCCAAAAAGCAGATACAGCCCCAAGACCGACAGCAACAGGGGCACCCACATTTCCGGGGCCATGGATGGTTTGTCAGTGAGCTTGAAGGTGGCTGGCTGGTGGAGCGTGTTCCACCACTCCACCGAGTACTTGATGATGGGGATATTCACCACGCCGACCAGCACGAGAACCGCCACGGCGCGGGCTGAGGATTTCTCATCCGTAATCGCCGACATCAGGACAATCACACCAAAATAGAGGAACAACAGAATCAGCATGGAGGTGAGACGGGCATCCCAGACCCACCAGGTTCCCCAGGTCGGCTTACCCCAGACCGCTCCGGTAAACAGGGCCAGGAATGTCAGCACTGCCCCTACCGGCGCTACAGCCCTTACAAACAGATCGGCAAGCTTCATCCGCCAGACCAGCGTAACAACCGCCGTAACGGCCATCATGATGTAGATGGACTGGGCCAGGAAGGCACTGGGAACATGGATGAAGATGATCCGGTAGCTGTTACCCTGCAGCCGCTCCGCGGGTGCAAACGCGAGCCCCCAGACCAGGCCGGCCAGCAGCAGAATCAGACCGATACCCAGCAACCAGGGCATCATTTTGGAGGCGATACCGTAAAACCACTTGGGCGAACCGAATTTATGGAAGAGTTGCCGAATGAATTGCCACATCAAGTTGTTACCTAAATAAACCCGCTACTCACTAACTGTTGGACAGACTGATTCTGAGTGCTGCTGCCGACGCAAACGGTGCCAGTGTAATCGCCAGCACCAGAAAAGCCATCATCAGGGCCAGGTAGCCGCCGACTGGCGCACCGTTGGCAGCCGCAGCCACCGTACCGGTACCGAAGATCAGCACCGGGATATACAAGGGAATAATCAGCAGCGACAACAACACGCCACCCGCCCGTAATCCCAACGTCAACGCTGCGCCGATTGCGCCGATCAGGCTGAGCACCGGAGTGCCAATCAGCAGCGTTAGACAAAGAATTGCGATGGAGTTCCCATCCAGGTGCAACATTACTCCAAGCACCGGTGCCAACATCACCAGCGGCAGCCCGGTCAGAAGCCAGTGCGCCACACTTTTGGCCAGCACCAGCAGGAACAACGGCTGAGGCTGAAGCACCATCTGCTCCAGGGTGCCATCATCAAAGTCATGGCGAAACAGATGATCAAGAGACAACAGCGTCGATAGCAGTGCCGCCACCCACAGGATACCGCTGCCAGCCTGTTGGAGGAATGAAACTTCCGGGCTAACACCAAGGGGGAAAAGGGTCACCACCATAAAAAAGAACAGGAGCGGGTTCAGCAGATCCTGGCGCTGGCGCAGGCTGGCTCGCAGATCACGCCGGACCACCAGGGCCATAGCCCGCCAAGCAGACACCCGAACAACGGCCAATGGCATGGCTGGCACTTTAGGCGTCATTCATTGGCTCCCCAACACCCAGTTTCAGCCTCGCCATACCCGGCAGATCAAGGTCGTGGTGGGTCGTGATCACCACCGCACCACCGGAAGCCGCATGCTCAACCAACAACTGTTCAAGGCCGGCAACACCGTGATAATCCAGCGCCGTAAACGCTTCATCCAGGATCCACAACGGCTCGTCAGATACCAGCAGTCGTGCCAGGGCAACCCTGCGCTGCTGACCAGCCGACAGGTTGCGGCACTGAACGTGGTAATAGCCCTGTAGCCCAGTGCCATCCAGGGCCTGACACAGGGCGCCATCCGACAAAGGACGGCGAACCGCGCTCAAGGCTCGCAGGTTTTCCAGGGGGGTTAACAGGGGCTTGATGCCAGGGCGGTGTCCGATATAGAGCAGATTGCGATGAAAGACTTCCCGCTGCCAGGCACGCGGCTCGCCACACCAGAACAGGTCGCCAGTGTAGCTGTCATTCAAGCCAGCCAGAATCCGCAGCAATGTGGTCTTACCGGCGCCATTCGGACCCTCGACACGGGTGATCGTCCCGGGCACTATGGAGACATCCAGGCCCTGGAACAGGATGCGGTCGCCACGTTCACACTGGAGATTGACAGCCTTTAGCATGGGCTCGGACATCGGGGCCTCATAACTCGGGAAAGCCGCTAGAATCGGAAAGAACTGACCGGAACAGCGCTTTGCAAGCGGCGTGGATAACAAAAAACGTGCGCTAGTATAACGAAACCCGGACAAGAATACCCTTGTCCCCAATCAATTATGTAAAGATGAAAGTACCCAACGGGAGCCCACCACCACCCTCTTTGCCGAGCCCAGGCGCGGTTACCGCTGCGCCAGGAAGCGCGGGGGAACGGTCCAATTCCGCCCTGCTGCTGGAGGCCAGGATTCAGCTCGACCAACTCCAGATCGCCAACCGGGCAACGGTGCTGGCCAGGGTTGCCCAAGTGGTACGGCAAATGGATGGCCAGACCGACCAGCTGATTCTGCAACTACGGGGCAAATCGCTGCCCGTTCAGGCCACCATCGGCGACACCCAGATCACCGCGGGCGATTGGATCAAGCTGATGCGGGTCGGCAATGAGTTACAGTTACTGGGCAAGCTGGGAGCAACACCGGACGCCCTCATCACCCAGGCACTGGCACAACGGCTGCCCTGGCAACAACGGCTTGATACCGGCCTGGTACAACTATTGAACGCGCTGACTCAGGGTGTCCGTCCTGACGTCCCCGGCCCTGGGGGCCTACAGCCAACGCCTCTTCCCCCTGCCGCCCGTGAGGCCATCCAGCAACTCCTGTCACAGCTGCCGACCCAATCCCGACTGTCTGCTGCACCCGCGTCTTCTGTCTCACGGCCTGAAGCCGGCGCCAGTCAAGTTCGGCAGTGGCTGAGCGAGAGTGGATTGTTTGCCGAGTCTCGTCTTAGCCGTGGGCCAGAACCGAACATGGCCGACCTCAAGCTGGCATTGGCGCGAGTGGTAGCGGCACTTAGCCCGGACAGTCGGCCCGCTGAAAATCCACTGAACCGACTCACACCTCTGGTGAGCCCGGAGCTGGTTCAGGCACCGTTACAGTTTCCCAACCTACCCACCAACCCGCTGCCAGCCTCCCGCAGCGAGCCGGTCACGGTTGGGCAAATGCTCCGGCTGCTGGCCGGGATGTTGAACCGGGTCTCGGTTAACCAGCTTCATAGCCAGGTCTTGAGTGCACGTCCAACAGCCGATGGTGCCCCACCCGCGGCCACCCTGCTGCTGGAGCTGCCATGGCTCACCAGCACCGGAGAGCCCAGGGTCGCCCAGCTGAGAATTGAGCAGGAACCGGGAGGCCGTGACAAAGGGACGGCCGCGTCCGGCAAGAAGGTGGTGGAATGGCGACTGGCACTGGCAATGGACCTGGACACACTGGGGCCACTGCACTTTGATGTGGCCCTTCGCCAGCATCAGGTGTCGGCACTGGTGTGGGCCGAGCGCACCAGCACGCTGAACCAGCTGAAAGCCCAGATTGGCGAGCTCCAGCGAAGTTTCAGTGACCTGGGCCTCGACGTGGTCGATTTGGATTGCCGCAAGGGCCAGCCCAGTGGCGCACGAACTCAACTGGAGCACAGACTGGTGGACATCAAGGCATGAAGCAGGAAGCGAACCGACCCGCAGCCGTTGCGTTGAAGTATGATGGCCAGCACGCGCCCACCATCTCAGCAACCGGGACCGATGAACTGGCCGAGGAAATCATTCGTATTGCCCGGGAACATGGCATTCCGCTTTACGAGAACCCCGAACTGGCAGGCATTCTGAGCCGGCTGGAACTCAATGACGAAATCCCGGAAACCCTCTACCGGGTCGTGGCGGAAATCCTGGCCTTTGCCTTTAACCTTCAGGGCAAGACGCCAGCTGACGCAGGATCACCTGGGGAGCCCCCGCTCTGACCGGGTAGCGAGAACCAAGAGCCCCGATCAGGCCCCATTCAGCAATCCGCGATACCGATACAGTTCCTGCCAATGAGCCCCATCCCGACTGGCAATTTCAGTCTCAAAATAGTGCAACAACCGACGCCGGTCCTCCGGGTGATCCTTGAGGGCCGATCCGACCATATGGTGCATCAGCAGTTCCATCGTCATACGTCCGTCGCCGTAATACCAGGCATTGAGGCAGGTGGCATGGGCTACCGACACCGCTTCGGCGGTTGACAGTGCCGCACCGGATAGCCGGTCGGTGCTGCGGCCGTCCAGGGATTGCCCGTTACGAAGCTCGTGGAACATGGTCACCAACACCTCGACCACCGCATCGTCCAGAGGCATTTCAACCCCGGCCTGTCGGTTGCTTTTTGCCAGCTCACGTTGCACGACCGCGATTTCATCGTCGATGCGGGCAATCGGGCGAATCTCCTCAAAGTCCATTCTCCGCTTGAGCGCGGCACTCATCTGGAACAACCCGGCATCCACACTATTGGCAGTGGCAATGACATTGAACCCGGCCCTGGCATGAATCACCCCGGCTTCGCCAGTCAACTCAGGAATGATGGCAACCCGGTCCGACAGGATCGACAACAGAGCGTCCTGTAGCGGCTGCGGGCAGCGTGCAATTTCTTCAAATCGAACCAGCTGGCCAGCCTTCATGCCCCGCAGCAACGGGCTTGGCACAAGGGCGTCCGGACACGGCCCCTGACGGGCCAACAGAGCCTCATTCCAACTGTACAGCAGCTGACTGACCTCGGTCACCGCCCCGCCCTGAAGCGTCAGGGTGGAATCCCCGGACACCGCTGCCGCAATCAACTCCGACAACCAGGATTTTGCCGTGCCAGGCTCGCCGACCAACAGGCACCCCCGACTGGTGCACAACGATACGATGATGCGCCGAACCAGCGTCCGCTCCGCCACAAATTTAGGCTCGATGTTACGGCTCGGATCTCCCAGGACAAACGCTTCCACCGCCAGAGGCGACAGCTGCCAGCCCTCCGGTTTCGGCGACGTATCGCTGGCTGCGAGTTTTGCCAACTCGTCCTGGTAGGCAAGCTCTGCCGGCAGGCGCTGAATAGACCGGGGGCTCGTCATGACGACTGTCTCCTTCCACCGCGTTGTTCCGGCGCCATCCGTTCCCTTGGCAGGATACGAGGCAGTTCTGACAATGGAATATCACCACTGAGGACATGATCCAAGGCGCTGTCCCTCATGGTCACCAACCCGCCATCAAGCGCCCGCCAGCGCATTTCGCCGATCGGGGGCTGACTGGAGATGGCATTACGGATATCCGAGTCCACCTGCATAAACTCAACAATGGCAATCCGGCCCTGGGTACCCCGACCATTGCACTGATGACACCCTCGCCCCTCAAAGCAGCGGAAGTTGTCGGGCACTCCCAGTGGGAAAAGTTCCGCCAGCACCGCAGGGTCCGGAGTTGCTGGCTCCCGACAATGGGTGCAAATACGCTTGGCAAGCCGCTGGGCGATGACCGCAAGCAATTCGCTGGCGATGGAGTTGGGGTGGATGCCAAGGTCATAAAGCCGCTGCAGTGCATCGACGGCGTCGTTACAGTGGAGCGTTGATAACACCACGTGGCCGGTCTGGGAGGCCCGAATGGCTTCCAAGGCCGTTTCCTTGTCACGGATTTCACCGACCATAATGACATCCGGGTCTTCCCGCACGAAGGCTCGCATGGCATCGGCAAAATTGAACCCGATATCCGAGCGGACTCGGGTTTGCTGAACATTGTCGATGGAGTACTCGATGGGATCTTCCACCGAAATGACTTTGCGGCGCCCATCATCGGCCAGGGTCTGGAGCCCGGCATACAGTGTCGTGGACTTGCCCGACCCCGTAGGTCCCACCACCAACACCAGCCCGGCGGGGTTATCCAGCAGTCGCTGATACTGTTCTCCGATCCTTGCCGACATGCCCAGCTCAGCAATGGTCATGGCCCGCCCGGTCTGAGGCAGCAACCGAATGATCGCGTGCTCACCGTGAAGGCTGGGCTGAGTCTGTATACGCAGGTCATAGCTGGTATCCGCCAGCTTCAAGCGTGACCGGCCGCCCTGGGGCAAGCGCCGCTCGGCAATGTTCAGCTCCGCTCGCAGCTTGATGACATTGATCACCCCGCGAAGCTCCCGGGGGGTCAACTGATATTGGTGAAGGTCGTGCAGGTCGCCATCAACCCTCAACCGAATCCGGACCCGCTCGCCATACTGCTCTATATGGATATCGCTGGCTTTTTCGCTCACCGCTTCGAGCAGAATCGACTCGTACACGGAAACCAGGTAGGGGCTGATGTGCTTGCCATCTTCGGCTCCCAGCAGGTCGCCACTGAGGTCATCATGGTCGGCCTGGGCCGGCGCACTTTCAGCAACAAACTGACTCCCCTTCTCGGTCAAGTCCAGAGTGGACCACAAGCGGCGGTAATCCGTGGGGGTCACCAACAGGCAGGTCACAGACTTGCCCTGACTCATTCGTTCAAGCTGGTCAGCGCGGGCATCCGGGTCGTCGGTTGCCACCAGGATCCGGTGTTCTTCCTGCCAAAGGGGAATCAGCCGGGACAGATCCAGGAACGTACGGGAAAACCGGCCAAACAGGTGTGGGTCCAATCGCTCCATTAACTCATCGGCCGCAGCAAACTCCATATTCCGCTGCTTCGCCAATGACCGGTACAGGTCTCCATCCTCCAGCTTGAGCCGACCATGCAGGACATCCAGCAGGCGCCGGTTGGAAGCAATGGCCTCTGACCGCGCGTCGACGAGGTCGTCTTCGTTGACCAGTCCCATATCGATCAGAATCTGTTCGGTATTCCGGTTGAAGTCGACCCAGCCCAGCGTTCGAACGCGCTTAAATCCGCCGCCTTCACGTCGGTACATCGCCAGGCTTGGCACCGGCCCACCCTTGCCCTCGATCGCCAGGAGCAGGCCACCGTCACGAACATAGGTCACCAGGGCCATCGGGGCGGCGAGGAAGGTCGTCGCGAGAATGACATCGCAAGGCTCATCCAGTGCAAAACCTGAGCGGATATCCTCGGCAATGATATCGACGTTGGTAATGCCCAGCCGGAAGAAGCGCTCGCGGGCGGCATCCGCCACCACCGGATTCTTATCGACGTAGAAAACCCGGTTGGCGAGGTGGGCCAGAACCGCGGCCAGATAGCCCGCTCCGCCTCCCACATGCATGACAACCTGGGCAGGCTCAATTTCAGGAACCATGCCCAGGATATGGCGAACAATATCTTCGCGAGGGATAGACCGGCCTGACACGGTAGCGGTCAGGTCCGAAGAAAATACAAAGTCCTTTCGAGACACCGAAGCGATCGCTTCGGCAACGCGCGGGGAAACTGGCGCCATGCGTTATACAACCCTGGTCTGGAACGGGCAAACCCGTTAGCGGTTATCCAGAGTATTGAGTATCACGCGACCTGCTTACGACGCAAGGCCGAAACCAGCTCAGCTTCCGGGCGCGAAATACCACAGGTATTCATCAGATCATCAATATCCGCACCGAGCTCTACCAGCCGGGCCGCTTCATCGTAAGAAATCCGTAACGGATCATTCTGACGCATTTCTTCGACCATCGCGCTCAGTTCGTGGAGTTTCTGTTCGCTGGCAACCACACGAGCCCCCATGCCAACGTTCCCGCTACCGATGGCGTGCAACTCGCGGCCCAGACTGTCGCAGCGCTCCTTGAGCTGGCCACGAAGCTGGCGAATCTGGCGTTGGGAGATGAAGGTTTGAACCACCAACAACACAAGGACAGTGGCAGCAAACAGCCAAGGGGCCAGAGTTGTCCATTGTTCAGTCATCACAGGTTGATCTCCGTTTCTGACCACCAAGGCATCCATCGGGCTCGCCCCTACCACCCCTGCCGGGCTCAGAGCACTGCGATTTCTGCCCACTCGTGATCTGACAGCATTTTGTCGAACTCAACCAGGATGATGAGTTCGCCGTTCTTATTACAGACACCCTGGATGAACTTGGCGCTTTCCTCGTTACCCACGTTTGGTGCTGTTTCGATTTCGCTGGTTTTCAGGTACACCACCTCGGCAACGGAATCCACCAGAATGCCCATCACCTGATTGGCCGACTCCATAACCACGATGCGAGTGGCGTCGGTCACGTCGGCCTCTGCAAGTCCAAAGCGCCGACGGGTATCAATAACCGTCACCACGTTGCCCCGCAGGTTGATGATCCCCAACACGTAGTCAGGCGCCCCGGGAACCGGTGCGATTTCGGTATAGCGCAGAACTTCCTGAATCTGCATTACATCAATACCGTAGGTTTCATCATCCAGCCGGAACGTCACATACTGGAGTACCTGATCGTCCTGGGACTGATTCTGCTGACCGCTCTGGGATGCCATAGTGCAACGTCTCCTGGTAGGCCACCCGCAGCGGGCAACCTGATCGTCAAAAAATCATCATCAGTGCCCAATACTATAGTTAAGGGCACAAACCGTGCCAGTCGCGCACGGTTTCATTCAGTAACCGAATGGTTCTATTCGATATTGAGGTGGTGTTCCTTCTCGGCCCTGGCCAGAAGCTGGGCCATCGCCCCTACATCAATCAGCGCGCACATTTGCTTGACAACGGTGCCAGCCAGCCAGGGGCGCTTGCTGCGGGAGGTACGCCAGCGCACATCATCCGGATTCAAGGTGAATGACTGCGCCACGTCGTCGCAGGCTAATGCCCATTCACTGTTATCAAGGCGAATCACAAAGCGATAGTTCTCGCGGGCGTTCTCAGGAACCCGCCCCGCCATAATCCACTCCGCTGAATCCACCACCCGCAGATTGCGTTCCTTTTCCGGCAACATACCCATATACCAGCGTGGGCTCCCGGGGATCGGCTTAACGCCCTCATCCAGTCGATGGATGGCGCCAAGCAGGATCAGCGGCACTGCGAGTTGCAAACCAGCCACCCGGAATATCAGGCACTCAAAGGGACGGTCGGACCACTCGGGGCGCCCAACCGGCTCGCCGCCAACGGGCACATGCGGCGTCTGACGCTGCTCCGCAGGCGGTGTATCAATCGCAGGTTCGGGGACCGGTGAACGTGTCGATTCTGTTTCGGGCTGACGCACCGGTACCGGCCTGATGGGCGGCGCCACAGGGCGTTCAGCCGATACGGCCGGTTCAGGCCTTCGGGCTGGGACCGGTTCTGGTACAGGGGCAGGTTCGGGTTCTGATTCAGGGACCGACTCAGGAACTTCCTTCGACGCAGCGTCCGTCGCCGTGTGCAAAAGGTCATCCAGGTAGCTCGCCAGAGCCCCTGCGGGAGTTGCCAGGTCAGTATCACGGGACACGGACATCATCCCTCTCTCCGGCTTTCGCAGACCCCAGCTCTACTGTCAAAATTCCGTCAGCCATCACCGAGCCTCAACCGTCTCCGTTTGCGCCAGCATCTCATCCACCAGGTGGCGGTAGGCACGGACTCCGTGAGTCTCTCGATCCAGCGAGGACGGGGTAACACCGGCCTGGCTCGCATCACGGAATTTGGTATCCACAGGCACGGCAAAACGCCAGAGTTGATCTGGATAAGTTTTCCGCAGCAGATTGAGGCTTTTTACCGAAGCCTGGGTTCGACGGTCGAACATGGTTGGCACAATGAGGTACGGCAAGCGATTTTTCTGGGAGCGCATGACCATCTCCAGGGTGTGCAGCATCCGCTCAAGCCCCTTGATCGCCAGAAATTCAGTCTGTACCGGGATAATCAGGTGCTGTGCAGCCGCCAACGCATTAACCATCAGCACCCCAAGCGACGGTGTGTTGTCCAAAAGCACATAGTCGAAGTCATCCCACAGCTGGGCCAGCGCTCGCGAGACGATAAGCCCCATGCCCTCCACGCCGACCATCCGCCGTTCCAGTGTTGCCAGAGCCGTACTGGCCGGCAGCAGCGAAAGGCCGGGGCAACTGGTGTCGGTAATCAGCTGGGCCGGCAAACCCTCAGGCACCTTGCCCTGATGCTGGAACAAGTCAAACACGCTATGGGCAATGGTGTCAGGGTCATAGCCAAACCAGCTTGTCAGTGAGCCGTGGGGGTCCAGGTCAACCACCAGGACCCGCTTGCCCTGCTCAGCCAACAAGCCCCCAAGCGTCACTACGGACGTGGTTTTGCCGACTCCACCCTTTTGATTGGCTACCGCCCAGATTCGCACCTTGCACTCCCCATGTGTTTCTCACTTACAGTATCGGCAACACCAGAAAAAACTTCAGGCGTTATTACCCAACGCCCACTAACTGACGGCAAGAATTTGCCTCAACTGCCTGTGTTTCTGGAGAAAATACAGGAACCGTGCCAACTCGGCTGGCAGGTCTGTTCAGGGTCGTTCGTTGCAGGTGGCTCAGCGCATGACGCCACGGATACTCGCATCGCGGGAGATCAGCAGCACGACCCGCCGATTGCGGCGACGGCCGTCCTCGGTATCGTTTCGGGCAACCGGCTGAAATGAGCCATACCCCACTGCGGCCAGGCGATGAGGTTCAATACCATCCATCACCAGCAGGCGAACAACCGCTGCCGCCCTTGCGGTCGAGAGTTCCCAGTTTGACGGATAGGTTCCGGTCCGGATTGGCAGGTTATCGGTAAAGCCTTCAACCCTGATCGCATTGTCCCGAGCCCGCAACACCACCGCAATCTTTTCAATCACGTCAAAGGCGTCGTAATGGGGCTCAGCGTCGCCGCTGCCAAAGAGCAAGCTGTTGCGAAGGCTGAGTTCCAGCCAGCGCTCGCTTGTTTCCATGGTCACCACGCCCTGCTCAATCAGGTCATCGAAGGCCATGGAAAACTGCAGCGACATATCCTGCAGGGCTTCGGTCCTGGCCCGTTCATCCGCCTCCCGGTTGACTGGAGCCTCTGTCACTGGCGGAGGAATCACCGCTTCCGTTTCGGCAGGCACGGTTCGGCTGACTTCCTGCCCGACTTCAATCGGATTAAGTGAGCGTTGAGGCGCATTGAACACCCCAGTCAGGGTATCCGAAAGCACCTTGTACTTGCCTTCGTTTACGGACGAGACCGAATACATCACAACGAAGAAGCCGAAAAGAAGGGTTATGAAATCGGCATAGGACACCAGCCAGCGTTCGCGGTTGTGCTGGTTGTCTTCGGTATTCCTGCGACGTCTCATACCTTCGCTCCCCGCCAATAAGCCGTTCCGGCCCCGAGAATCAGGGCAGGAACCCGCGAAGGCGCAATTCGATCGAACGCGGATTTTCGCCCTCGGCAATAGCGACAATGCCGTCGATCATCATGTCCTCGTAGCGTGACCGTTCACGCGCCAGGCCACGTAACTTGTTCGCCACGGGGAAGAACAACAGGTTAGCCAGGGCAACACCATAGATCGTTGCCACGAAAGCGGTGGCAATACCACTGCCCAGGGTGGCCGGGTCTTCCAGGTTCGTCATCACCTGAATCAACCCCATGACTGCGCCAATGATGCCGATGGTCGGCGCATAGCCCCCCATGGCTTCAAACACTTTGGCCGAGTCCAGGTCCCGCTGCTCACGGGACTCCAGGTCGACCTCGAGAATACCTCGAATGGTCTCGGTTTCAGCACCGTCAACCAGCAATTGAAGCCCCTTACGCGCGAACCGTTCAGGCTCACGCTCTGCCAGCCCCTCCAATCCCAGCAAGCCTTGCTTTCTGGCTTTGACACTCCAGTCGATGACTTTTTCGATGCCGTCTTCGAGGCCAATGAACGGCGGGAGGAACACCCAACGCACCTGAACAAACGCGCGCTTGAGCACCGGCCAGGAGGTTTGAAGGATCGTGGCCGCGAACGTGCCGCCAATAACAATCAGGGCTGCCGGGCCATTGAACAGCGACCCCAGTGCCCCGCCCTCCAGGAGGTTGCCCCCGAGGATCGCCGCAAACGCCAGGATAATGCCGAGGAGACTGAGAATATCCATCAGCTGACCCCCTCAATCAGGCGGGGGCCGAAATCCTCCAACGCCAGGACTTCGTCAGTCAATCCGGCCTTGGCAACCGCCATCGGCATGCCATAGATCACGGATGTCTGCTCGTCCTGGGACCAGACAACGGACCCGGTCTGCTTCATCAGGCGACACCCCTCTCGCCCGTCGGCGCCCATACCGGTCAGAATGATGCCCAGTGTTTTGCCGGGGAAGCTCTTCGCCAGGGAACCGAACGTCACATCAACGCAGGGTTTGTAATTCAGGCGATCATCTCCAGGCAGAATCCTTACCCGGCCTTGACCACCCCGGTTTTCAATCATCATCTGTTTGCCACCAGGAGCCAGCAATGCCAATCCCGGTTTGAGCACATCGCCGTCTTCCGCCTGCCGGACCTCAATCTGGCAAAGCTTGTTGAGACGATCGGCAAAGGCCGGGGTAAAACTGGCCGGCATATGCTGTACCAGCACAATCGGAGCCTTGAACTGTGCCGGCAGCGACATCAACACCCGCTGCAAGGCAATGGGACCGCCGGTGGAAGTACCAATAGCCACCACGCTGTAGCTCTTGGCAGGGGTTCGTTGCCCGGAAGGCTTCGCTGGGGCGGCAGACTGGGCGGGTGTGACCGACCGCGAACGTTCGGCCGGTCTGGCGCTGGCAGGCACAGCCTCCCGGGTTTGCAAAGGTCTGGCAGGCACAGGCTTTGAAACCGTTGCAGCGGGGCGAGCGCCCGGCCGGCTACCCGCGACATCCGCAATCCGGTCTTTGAGGATTCGCTGCAGCTGGCTGCTGTCCCTGGCAATCTCTTCAAAGTTCTTGGGTAGGAAGTCGACCGCTCCCGCCTCCAGCGCATCCAGCGTTACCCGGGCACCTTCATAGGTCAGCGAGGAAAACATGACCACCGGCGTTGGCCGGCGCTTCATGATTTCACGCACAGCGGAAATGCCATCCATGATCGGCATTTCATAGTCCATGGTAATCACGTCTGGCTTGAGCTTTTCCGCCAGCTCGACGCCTTCCCTGCCATTGCTGGCAACGCCGATGACCTGAATGTTCCCGGAGGCATTGAGGATCTCAGTCAGTCGCTTGCGAAAAAAGCTGGAATCATCAACGACCAGAACCGAAATCGTCATTCAACCCTCCCTAACCTTACGTTTCCCTGTTCCACGAAATGCACTCTGCTATCAGCCGTAGTGTTGCAGCAGGCTCGGTACATCAATAATCAAGGCAATGCGGCCATCACCGGTAATCGTCGCGCCAGCCATGCCTGGGGTACCCTGCAGGGCACGTCCCAGCGGTTTGATCACCACTTCTTCCTGGCCAACCAGCTGGTCCACCACGAAGCCGACCCGCTTGGTGCCCATGGCGACAATAACAACATGAGCGCTTTGCGGAGTCGACTCGCCGGCCGCCCCTTTCACCAGCCAGCGCTTGATATGGAACAACGGAAATACCTTGTCCCGCACCACGATGCACTCGCGGCCATCCACCACGTTGGTCTTGCTCAGGTCCAGATGGAAGATCTCCACCACGTTAACGAGCGGCAACGCGAACGACTGGTCTCCCAGCATGATCATCAGCGTTGGCATGATCGCCAGGGTGAGCGGCACTTTGATCACAATGCGCGAGCCTTTACCAAGTTCGGACTCGACATTGATCATGCCATTGAGCTGGCCGATCTTGGTTTTGACCACGTCCATGCCGACGCCTCGGCCAGACACGTCGGAAATCTGTTCCTTGGTTGAGAAGCCGGCGGCAAAAATGAGGTTGTAGCACTCGGTTGGGGTCAGCCGATCCGCCGCATCCTGGTCGTACAGACCTTTCTCAACGGCCTTCTGGCGGAGTTTTTCCGGATCCATGCCCGCGCCATCGTCTTCGATAACAAGAAGGATATGGTCGCCTTCCTGATCCGCCGACAAGGTCACTTGACCTACCCTCGGCTTGCCCGCGGCTTCACGGGCGTCAGGCGACTCAATGCCATGGTCCACCGAGTTCCGAACCAGGTGGACCAGCGGATCCGCCAGCGCTTCAACCAGGTTCTTGTCGAGGTCGGTATCCTCACCGTGCATCACCAGGTTGATCTCTTTTTTGAGATTCCGGGCCAGGTCACGGACCACTCGCGGGAAGCGGCCGAACACTTTCTTGATCGGCTGCATCCGGGTCTGCATGACCGCCGCCTGAAGGTCAGTGGTCACCACATCCAGATTGGACACCGCCTTCTGCATCTGTTCGTCGTCGCTTTCCGCGCCAAGGCGCTGCAAGCGGTTACGCACCAACACCAGTTCGCCCACCATGTTCATGATGTCGTCCAGGCGCTTGGTATCGACACGAACAGTGGTCTCCGCCACAGGGGCCGGAGCAGTACCGGCGTCGCCCGCCGCACGGCCGACCGGCGATGCCTTCGCGGGTTCAGGTCTGGTTTCGGGTTGAGTCTGCGGAGGCTCTGGCTTGTGGGCTGGCTCTGGAGAAGCCTCTCCGGAACTGGGGCCACTGCCTTTGCCATGAAGGTCGTCCAGCAGCGCTTCAAATTCGTCGTCGGAGATCAGCTCCTGACCCGATGCTCCGGCGACCACTTCACCGCCGGAAGTCTCAGGCGAGGCTTCCGGCGCACCGGAGAACTTGCCCTTGCCATGGAGCTCATCCAGCAGCGCTTCAAATTCATCGTCGGTGATGTCGTCACCGGACTCACTGGCAGACTCACTGACACTTTCGGATGTAGGCGCACCGCCATCCAGCGCATCCAGCAGCTGCTCAAACTCCTCATCGGTGATGTCGCCACCCTCATCACCGGCGACAGCCTCACCCTGCCCCACGCTGGTGTCGGCTGGGCTTTGCGCACCCTCACCTTCTGGTTCGGCAAAACAATCCAGTGCCGCGATCAGGTCAGCGGGCGCCGGTGTCGGTTCTTCGCGGTTTCTGACCTGGTCGAACATGGCATTGACGTTATCAAGAGCCTGCAGGACAACATCCATCAGCTCCGAATCGACCCGACGCTTGTGGTTGCGCAGGGTGTCGAATACGTTTTCTGCAGAGTGGCAGCAATTCACCAGCGCTTCCAGCTGGAGAAAGCCTGCTCCCCCCTTAACGGTATGGAAGCCACGAAAAATAGCATTAAGCAGATCGCTGTCGTCGGGATTCTGCTCGAGATCCACCAGCTGTTCGGACAGCTTCTCCAGTATTTCACCTGCTTCTACCAGGAAATCCTGGAGGATCTCTTCATCTGCATCGAATGCCATGCACTACCCTCTTTTAGAACCCGAGACTGGATAACAGGTCATCTACATCGTCCTGCCCAGAAACCACATCCGCCCGCTCTGCGGCTTTCATCTGCGGGCCGTGCCCCTTGTCCGGAGATTCTTCCTGGACCTCGAGTTCATGCACGGTTCCCGTCAGCTGGTCGACATGGCTGGCCATAACCACCAGGTTCAGCAAGTGATCTTCCACTTCCTTCACCAGCGTCGTCACTTTCTGGATAACCTGCCCGGTCAGATCCTGAAAGTCCTGTGCCAACAGGATTTCGGAAAGGTTGCCGTAAATGGTGTCGGCTTCCTCTGCCAGACTGACGAAGAAGCTGTCGAGACGCCCATAAAGGTCACGAAACTCCTCGGGTGCCATCTCTCGCCGACGCAGACGCAGCCAATCATCCCGGAAGGCGCTGGCCTGATCTTTGAGAGCCATGGCCTTGGGCATGGTTTCCTCCACCAGGTCCATTGTCCGGTTCGCTGCCTTGCCGGTCATCTGGACAACGTACTCCAGCCGGTCGGAGGCGTCGGTCATTTTCGACAGGGCTTCCTGCTGCTCGGCATTCCGGGGGTCAATCTGGAAATTGCGGATAGCTTCGTGAAGGCTTCGGGTCAGGCGACCAACTTCACGATAAAGGCTCTGATCCCGAACGTCGCCGAGATCACTGATCAGGCTCATGGCACGGGCATAGTTTCCCGCGTTGACCTGCTCCATAAGTTCTGAAGCCTGGCTCCGAAGCTTTTCAATGGCTTCCGGGTCGAGGCCTGTATGGTCTTCGTTGTTGTTGCTCATGGGAGCTCTTCCGACCCGGTGTTACTGAATTCGTTCGAAGATTTTCTCGATCTTTTCTTTGAGTACCGCTGCGGTAAACGGTTTTACCACATAGCCGTTCACGCCGGCCTGAGCCGCAGCGACAATCTGATCTCGCTTGGCCTCAGCCGTTACCATCAGTACGGGAAGAGTTTTGAGGTTGTCATCGGCTCGCACGTGCTTGAGCAGCTCGATACCGGTCATTCCCGGCATGTTCCAGTCGGTCACCAGAAAATCGTACTTGCCACTTTTCAGCATCGGCAAGGCCGTGTTGCCGTCGTCGGCCTCGTCGGTATTGGTGAAACCGAGATCGCGCAGCAGGTTCTTGATGATCCGTCGCATTGTGGAAAAGTCATCCACAATCAGGATTTTCATGTTTTTGTCCAATGGGACCTCCAGTTAATAACACCCGGCATTCAGGGGTTGGGATCCGGCAACAGGCCAGGCACTCCAAGCCCTGTTCAGATTCTAGCAGGCTGACGGGAATACACCCTGTATTGTGTTGTGTTTCACTGACTTGTAAAGCGCCTGTTACCAAAAGCTACACAGAGGGTACGGATCAGTGCCCGTTATCGCTCATCTGCCATTCTGACAACCTTGCCCGCAGCCTCATAGCGGCCTGACTGTGAATCTGGCTCACCCGGCTCTCGCTAACGTCCAGAACAGCCCCGATTTCCTTGAGGTTGAGTTCTTCCTGATAGTACAGACTCAGCACCAGTTTTTCGCGCTCCGGCAGTTCGTCAATGGCCTGCGCAAGATTCGTGCGAAACGCATGGGACGTAATCCCCTGAAGCGGGTTGTCTGAGCCATCTGACTCTTCCAGCGGTGCTTCTCCGGACTCAGTGAGCTCGTCCAGACTGAACAGCCGACCACTGCTGGCATCGCTCAGGCAGGCGTGATACTCGCCCAGGGTCATGCCCAGCTCATCAGCCACTTCAGTGTCCTGGGCTTCCCGCCCCTCCCGGCTCTCGACGACACGGATCGCTTCGGATACCCGCCGGGCATTACGGTGAACTGACCGGGGAACCCAGTCCCCCTTGCGGATTTCGTCGACAATGGCACCGCGAATGCGGATACCGGCGTAGGTTTCAAAAGACGCGCCCTTGTTGGCCTGATATTTCTGGGCAGCCTCAAGCAACCCAATCATGCCCGCCTGCATCAGGTCGTCCAACTGGACCGAGTCCGGCAGCCTGGCCAGCAGGTGCAGCGCTATTTTTTTGACCAGCGGGGCGTGAGTCTCGACAAGCTCGTGGGCTTGCGTGGCTGCCGTTCGCTGATAGATCCCCAGGTTTCTAGCCAATATTCTGCAACCAGGTTAACGGTGAAGGGATAATGCTCAGGCCTCAACAAGCCGTTCAACAAAAAATTCCAGGTGTCCCCGGGGCGAGGAGGGAAGCGGCCATTGATCGACCTGATCGGCCAGCGCCTTGATCGCCAGCGACGCCTTGGCTCGCGGGTACGCATCCAGCACCGCACGCTGCCGTTGCACCGCTTTTTTGACGGCTTCGTCGTAAGGCACCATGCCCGTATATTGTAGCGCGACGTCAAGGAAGCGCTCAGTGACCCGGGTCAGTTTATTGAACAGGTGACGACCCTCCTGTTCATTGCGAACCTGGTTGGCGAGAATCCGAAAACGGTTCACGCCATAGTCCCGGTTCATCAGTTTGATCAGGGCGTAGGCATCGGTAATGGAGGTTGGCTCATCGCAGACCACCAACAGCAGTTCCTGTGATGCCCGCAGGAAGCTGACAACCGACTCGGAAATGCCGGCTGCGGTATCGACAATCAGCACATCAATCTGGTCACCCAGCTCACTGAATACGTTGATCAGCCCGGCGTGTTCCATGGCTGAAAGCTGGGTCATTTTCTGGGTGCCTGACGAGGCCGGCACGATCTTGATACCACCCGGCCCATCCACCAGCACATCCCGGATGTCACACTCACCGGCCAAGACATCGGCAAGGTTGCGATTGGCGGTAAGCCCCAGCAAGACGTCGATGTTGGCGAGGCCAAGATCCGCATCAAGCAGAACGACCCTGCGCCCCTTCTGGGCCAGAGCGATCCCCAGGTTAACCGAGACATTGCTTTTGCCGACACCACCCTTGCCGCCGGAAACCGCAATTACCTGAACCGGATGTGCTTTGCTCATACTGACGTCTGTCTCTTGCCGATAGAATTCAGGGAAACCACGGCACGGCCCCCTTGGGAGTTATTGTTTATCGTTGAACCCCGCGGTTCAAGCACTTGCAGGGTTCTATCAGGCACCTTCCGCCACATACTCGGAGGCCCGCACCTGCTTCAGCCGTTCTACGGCCTTGCGCACCAGCGGCGCTGCTTCAGCGTGATGCAGGTCATCGGGTATTTTCTGGCCATCGGTATAGTAAGCCACCGGCAACCCGGTCTCCATAGCAAACCCGAGCGACTCGCCCAGGGTGATCGCCTCGTCCAGCTTGGTGATGACACAACCTGCAAGCTCAGCCATCTTATAGCAATGCCAGACCGATTTCATAATGCGCGGCTGGCTGGTTGCAGGCACGACGAGATGTGGCTTGATCGGGTGCCGGCTCCGGGCCAGCTCCCCCAGCTGCTGTTGGTAGCCCTTATCGCTCGGCGTCAGGCCTGCTGTATCAATCAGCACCAGGTGACGGTCGGACAGCTCGTCGAGCAGATCATCCAAGGAATGGCTCTCATCCACCACCCTCACCGGTACATTGAGGATACGACCGAACACGAACAGCTGTTCATGGGCAGCCACCCGGAACCGATCCGTAGTGACCAGAGCCAGACTGTCAGGGCCATGGCGAAGTGCATACTGTGCCGCCAGCTTACCAATGGTGGTGGTTTTGCCGGACCCGGTTGGTCCCACCAGAGCATAAACCCCGCCCCGATCGAGCCATTCCGTGCGAGCCGTTTTCAGACCAGCTGCCAGAGTTTTCAGGGCGTGCTTCCAACCATCTTCCAGCCGGCCCTTTCCGTGACTTTTCGCCAGGGCCGACGCCAGGGTTTGGCTCAAGCCAAAGTCCAGCAAACGCTCGACCAACCGCTGCTGAACAGGGTTGATCGAGGCAACTGAGCCTGCTTCAACGGCCGGGGCCTGCTGCCCCTGGACCAGATCCCTCAACGATGCGATCTCAGCCCGCATGATTGCCAGTTCGTCGGCACCACCGTTTTGGTGATACGGGGTGGCGGCCACGGAAGAAGCGTCGCTCGCCATAGTATCGGGCTGGAAACCTGACCCCATCGCCGCACGCTTCTCCCGAACCTCGGCAATGCGGGTTCTGGAGCGGCTCAGTTCATCCTCCAGGCGCCGGTGCTGCTCGGCCTGAAGTTCCGCCAGCCGGGAGCTATTGGTGGCAGCCATCGCACTCTCACCCAGACGCTGACGCGCCATGTTTTCGTCGTAGTCCAGCGCGGTCACGATCTCAACCCCGTCATCCACCCGCCGGTTGGAAAGAATGACCGCATCCGGGCCAAGCTCGATGCGCACCATTTTCAGGGCTTCAGCCATCGTTGGCGCGAAAAAGCGTTTCACCTTCATATCCATTCCTCCCCTTCCAGCCCGGTGAGTGTCGGAATTCCGTCACCGGCTGTCATCGTGCCGCTGGCTACTGGCCAACGGATGCCACTATTGTTATCTGTTTGTTGTCCGGTACTTCCTGGTAGGAAAGCACATGGAGGCGCTCAACCCCGTAACTTGCAAAACGGGCAAGCACCGGACGCAGCGGCCCGGACACCAGCAGGATTGCGGGCTTTCCGAGCATTTCCTGGCGCTGCACACTTTCCTGCAGGGAGCGCTGTAGCTTCTCGACCATGCTGGGCTCAAGGACCAGACCGATGTCATCGCCACCGCCAGTTTGCTGACTCTGTTGCAAGGACTTAAGCAACAACTGTTCCAAGTCGGGATCCAGGGTAATGACCGGGATCTCTGGCTCGTTGCCACAAATGCTCTGGACAATCATCCGCCGGAGGGCCTGACGGGCGACCGTGGTGAGTACTTTCGGATCCTGGCTGCGGGGGTGGAGATTAACAATCGCTTCCGCGATCGAGCGCATGTCCCTTACCGGCACTTCTTCAAGCAGCAGGCTTTGCAGCACTTTCAAAAGAATGCTGATGGATACGGTCGTGGGCACCAGCTCTTCCGCCAGTTTGGGCGACATTTTCTCCAGCTGCTCAAGCCACTTCTGCACTTCTTCATGACCCAACAGTTCATGGGCGTGCTTCTGCAGCACCTGATTAAGGTGTGTGGCCACCACCGTGCTGGCATCAACCACGGTGTAGCCCAGGGTCTGCGCCTGATCTTTCTTGCTTTCTTCGATCCAGCAGGCATCCAGACCAAACGCGGGGTCCTTGCCCTCAATCCCTTCCACCTTGCCAAAAACCTGGCCCGGGTCGATGGCCAGCTCACGATCCGGGTGGATTTCGGCTTCGGCAATCGTGACACCCATCAGGGTGATGCGATACATGTTCGGCATCAGGTCGAGGTTGTCGCGAATGTGAACCGACGGCATAAGGAAGCCAAGATCCTGGGACAGCTTCTTGCGAACGCCCTTTATCCGGGTCAGCAACTGCCCGCCCTGGCTCTTGTCCACTAACGGGATCAGACGGTAGCCCACTTCCAGGCCAACCACATCCACCGTTGAGACGTCGTCCCAACCCAGCTCCCGGGTTTCTGCAGGTGCCGGTAACGTCTGGTCTGGCCGCAGCCCACCCTGGGGGCCAAGGTCCGGTCGCGTCACACCGCCAGCGGCAGGACCTCCCCTGGCCGGGAAGACACCACCCTCCTCAACGGTCTGACGCTCTCGCTGCCAGATAAAATAGGCTGTGGCCGCTGCGATGGCACCAAGGCCCAGAAACGCCACATGTGGCATCCCCGGAATCAGACCCAGCAGGATCAGTATGCCTGCCGCGATGGACAAGGCCTTGGGTGCGCTGAACATCTGGTGAAGGATCTGCCCGCCCATGTCCTGGGAGGAGGTTACCCGGGTAACCATGATAGCGGCAGAGGTGGACAGCAACAGCGACGGGATTTGCGCCACCAGCCCGTCACCAATGGTGAGCAGGGCGTAGTTCTGCATCGCGGTTGTAAAGTCCAGGTTGTGCTGCAGCATTCCGATGGTCACACCACCGATGATGTTGATGGCCAGGATCAGCAGACCGGCCACCGCATCCCCTTTGACGAACTTGCTGGCCCCGTCCATGGACCCGTAGAAATCCGCTTCCTGAGCGATCTCCGAACGCCGGGCCTTGGCCTCGTCCTGATTGATCAGCCCGGCGTTGAGGTCGGCATCAATGGCCATCTGCTTGCCAGGCATGGCATCCAGGGTGAAACGGGCGCTGACCTCGGAAACCCGCCCCGCACCTTTGGTCACCACCATGAAATTGATGATCATCAGGATCGCGAAGACCACCAGGCCCACTGCATAGTTGCCGCCGATCAACACCTCCCCGAAGGACTCGATCACCTTACCGGCGGCATCGCCCCCCTCGTGGCCATTGAGCAGCACTATTCGGGTGGAGGCCACGTTCAGCGCCAGGCGCAGCAGCGTTGCCACCAGCAACACAGTCGGGAAAGAGGCAAACTCCATCGGGCGGAGCGCGTACACACACACCAGCAGGATCACGATGGACAAGGTGATGTTGAAGGTGAACAACACATCGAGCATGAACGTGGGCATGGGCAGGATCATCATACCCAGCAGCGCCATCAGCATGATGGGAATCCCCAGATTCCCCCGCGTCAGAGATTTGACATTGTTCAGGACTAAAGCTCGGTCCATACCCGGAATTTCCCCACTGAAGGCGTCGCCTGCGCATCAGGCCTGCCGATATTCTGACGAGATAACGTCACGCACGATGGGTAACCGCAATATCCGTACCACTCCTTACGTTTAATCGAAAACCCTTGCCTGACGCCTCGGGCAAGATCAGTTATTCTTCACCCAACCTGTCCATTTAAACGACTTACTGACTGAAAAGGTGATCCCATGCCCATCCACGAGGTGAAACACCCCCTGATCCGCCACAAACTCGGACTGATGCGCCGTGCTGATATCAGCACCAAGAACTTCCGTGAACTGGCTCAGGAAGTCGCAGCCCTGCTGACCTATGAGGCCACCCAGGATTTCGCCCTGGAAGAGGCCACCATTAACGGCTGGGCTGGTCCGGTCACCATCGAGAAGATTACCGGCAAGAAGGTCACCATCGTGCCAATTCTGCGCGCCGGTCTGGGCATGCTGGACGGCGTTCTGAGCCTGATTCCCAGCGCCAAAGTCAGTGTTGTTGGCCAGGTCCGGAACGAGGAAACCCTGGAAGCAAGCACCTACCTGGAAAAGCTGGTGGGAGAGCTGGATCAGCGTATGGCCATGATCATTGACCCGATGCTGGCCACCGGCGGCTCACTGATTTCAACCATTGATCTGCTCAAGCAGGCGGGCAGCACGGAAATCCGGGCCCTGGTGCTGGTTGCCGCGCCAGAAGGCATCGAGAAAGTCCTTGAAGCACACCCGGACGTGTCCATCTATACGGCCTCAATTGATCAGCGCCTGAACGAGAAAGGCTATATCCTGCCTGGACTGGGGGATGCCGGGGACAAGATCTTCGGCACCAAGCAAAAGGACAACTGAGCATGCAGGACACCACCAACACCGCGGTATGGCGCCAGGCCCTGGCCGGCTCCCAGATGCTTCTGGTTGCCTTTGGCGCGCTGGTGCTGATGCCGCTGATTACCGGCATGGATCCCAATGTCGCCCTGTTCACAGCGGGCCTCGGCACCCTGATTTTCCACATTGTGACCGGCGGCCAGATTCCTATCTTCCTGGCCTCATCCTTTGCGTTTATCGCCCCGATCCAGTCGGCGACGGCCAAGTTCGGGATGGCGCAGACCCTGGGTGGCCTGGTTGCGGCTGGTGTGCTCTACATCATCCTCAGTGGACTGATCCGTCTGCGGGGCACAGGCTTCCTCCACCGCCTGTTGCCACCCGTGGTGATCGGGCCGGTGATCATGGTCATCGGCCTCAGCCTGGCACCAGTGGCTGTCCACATGGCATCAGGACGCTCCGGCGACGGCAGTCTCGAACTGGTCGCCTATGACACCGCTATCGCTATTGCCATGATCTCGCTGATTGTCACGGTGGTGGCGGCGGTCTGGGCCAAAGGCATTTTCCGGCTTATCCCCATCCTGTTCGGGGTAGTCACCGGCTATGTTCTGTCCGTGCTCGCCGGGATCGTGGATTTCTCCGCCATTGCAGCGGCACCCTGGTTTGCCGTCCCCAGTTTCGTTGCCCCGGAGTTCGGCTGGTCTGCCATTCTGTTCATGGTGCCGGTAGCCATCGCACCGGCCATCGAGCACATTGGTGACATCCTTGCCATTGGCAACGTGACCGGCAAGAACTACCTGAGCAAACCCGGCCTGCACCGTACCCTGCTGGGTGACGGCCTGGCCACCAGCTCGGCCGCGCTGCTTGGCGGCCCGCCAAACACCACCTATTCGGAAGTGACCGGGGCCGTCATGTTGACCCGGAACTTCAACCCCAGAGTTATGATCTGGGCCGCTTTGATTGCCATCACGCTTGCCTTCATCGGCAAATTTGGAGCTGCCCTGCAGTCCATTCCGGTGCCAGTCATGGGCGGCATTCTGTGCCTGCTGTTCGGCTCCATCGCCGTGGTAGGCCTTAACACCCTGATCCGCCATCGGGTGGATTTGTCGGAAGCCCGGAACCTGGTGATCGTTGCTGTCACCCTGGTGTTTGGTATCGGTGGAATGGTGCTTGGCCACATGGAAGGCATTGCCCTCTGTGCGGTTGTCGCCATTGCACTGAACCTGGTGCTGCCCGGCGACAGGGAAGCCTGGGGAAAAGCCATCCATGAGCACGAAACTCGCTGACAGCTCCGGCATCAGCTTTACCGCACTTTATACCGGTGCCGTCTGGCACCGGAACGGACTCTCGGACAGCAGTCTGGTCACGCCACAGGGACAGTGGCTCTACACCTTAATGAGCCCTTTTGAGGCCGTCAGCAAGACCATTGCCGGCGGCAACCTGAGAACCTTCCTGCTCCAGCGCCACCTGATCATCGACCACCTGATTGAACAAGCCATCGTCCAACGTGGGGTTCACCAGGTGCTGGAAATCGCCTGCGGTCTGTCCCCCCGCGGCCTCCACCTCCGCCAACGCCACCCCCACCTGCATATGGTGGAAGCCGACCTCCCGGACATGGCCGCCCGTAAAGCGGCCAAACTGGCCAGCACCGGCTACCTGGGTCCCCATCACCAGGTAACCCCCATCGATATTCTTGCGGATGACGGAGAGCTGTCGCTGGAAGCCGTGCTGGAGCGGGTGCTGGATGACGGACCAGTGATGGTGGTGACGGAAGGACTGACCAACTATTTTTCGCTGGAGGTCATCAGCGGCTTCTGGAAACGCCTGGCCCAGGCACTCGCCAAGCGTCCAGGCTCAGGCTACCTGTTTGACAGCTACCTGATGCCGGAACAACCGGTGTTGAAAGGGGGAATCCACACACTGAGCAAGGTTCTGGGCGGCATGACCCACAGCCAGGTCTCGTTCCATTTCGACGACGACCACCAGGCCTGTGAGCACCTTCACCGCCTGGGCTTCACCCAGCCCCGGGTACACAACCCCCGCACCTACTACGGAACCCTGCCGATACCTCGGAGTCGCAATAACCCGCTGGTGCGGGTCGTGGAAGCCGGCTTTGCCAACCCATAACGGCCTCGCGATCCGGGTTTAGATATCCTGACCTGGAGTTAGACGTCCCGTCGCAGGTCATTGGGAATGGGGAATTCCGGCATACCGGGTTTGGCGCCCTGGCCACGACGGAACTGGCGAAGCTGGAACAGGTAAGCAAGTACCTGGGCGACCGCCATGTAGAGGCCGTCCGGAATTTCGCCGCCAATCTCGGTGTTGTGGTAGACCGCCCGCGTCAAAGGAGGCGTACGCAGGACCTCCACCTTGTGCTCGCGGGCGATCTCCATGATTTTGAACGCAATCTCGTCGGCACCCTTGGCGACCACAATGGGCGCCGCCATGGATTTCTGGTCGTACTTCAACGCCACCGCGTAGTGGGTCGGGTTGGTAATCACCACATCCGCTTCGGGGACATCCTGCATCATTCGGCGCTGTGCCATTTCCCGCTGCAACTGGCGAATCCGCCCCTTGACCTCAGGTTTACCCTCGGTGTCCTTGAACTCGTCCTTGACCTCCTGCTTGGTCATCCGCAGTTTCTTTTGGTGGTCATAGATCTGATAAGGCACATCAATGGCGGCAATGATGATGGTGGCGCAGGACAGCAGCAGGAACGTCCACCCCAACGTCCACAGCACGTGTTTCATCGCGGGAACGGCTGGTTCGTCCGCTATGCTCAGCAGGTCGTCGGTGCGCAGATTCAGAATGACCAGCGCGAGTGCCATCACCAGGGCAACCTTGGCGATGCCTTTGACCAACTCCACCACCGAACGCAGCGAGAACATACGCTTGAGCCCCTTGATGGGGTTCATCCGGTCAAATTTGGGGGTAATGGCCTTACCACTGAAGAGCAGGCCGCCAATACCGATCGAACCGATGATCGCGGCCACCATCAGTACCAACAGCAAGGGAGCCACGGCCAGAGAGGCTTCCCCGGCGGCGTCGATCAGGTGCAGGCTCATCTGGCGGGGGTCGAACACCGTTTCCCGGTCCAGGGAAAAACTGTTGCGCATCACATCGGCAAAGGCCTTGCCCAGACTGGTACCAAACACCAGCAACCCGCCAGCACCGGCCATCAGCACGGCCATGGTCGCCAGTTCGCGGGAGCGGGCGGTCTGCCCCTCCTCCCGAGCCTTCTCAAGTCGTCGGGGGGTGGCCTCTTCCGTTTTTTCCTGGCTGTTGTCGTTTTCTTCGGCCATATCCGCTTACCTCAGGGCTGCCCCTGCAACTGGCGCATGAATTCGAAGGTTTCTTCAGTGTACTGCTGGAAATGGGGCACAAAATTGCCCTGCAGAACCCAAATGGCAAACAGGCCAAACATCAGGGCAATAGGGAAGCCCAGGGCAAAAATGTTCATCTGGGGCGCAGCCCGGGTCATGACACCGAAGGAAATGGTCACAATCAGCACCGCCGTGACCGCCGGCAGCGCCAGCAGCATAGCGGCGACAAAGATCCAGCTGATCCGGTGAGCGAGCGCCCAGACCCCGCCCTGCCCCAGCCCCTCAAGGCCGATGGGAATGGTACGGAAACTCTCAACGAACACTTCAAAGGCCACCAAGTGCCCATTCATCGCCAGATACAACAAGGTGATTGTTATCGTATAGAGTTGAGACAGGACCGGAACCGATACCCCATTGGCGGGATCGTTCATGGATGCGAAGCCCAGTCCCATCTGCATGGCGATCATCTGCCCGGCCACCACAAACACCTGGAACAGCGCCGTCAGCGCAAACCCCATCCCCACACCGATCAGGATCTGCTGGAGGGTAATTACCACCGCGTCCGCACTCAGGGCTTCCACTTGTGGCACTTCGCCCACCCACGGAACCACAAGGATGGTGAGCAGCAGCGCCAGCCCCAAACGAACACGGGCCGGCACCAGTTGGGTACCAATAACAGGAATGACCATCATGAAGCTGGCGATGCGGAACAGCGGCCACAGGTGCTGCCCTACCCACTGGCCAATCTGGTCTTCACCTAAGCCAACCGGAACCATGACTGGGCCTAGCCGATCAAGTAGGGAATGTTGGAGATCAGGCCATGGGCATGGTCGATCAACTGGGTCAGCATCCACGGCCCGGCAAAAATAATCACCAACAGTGTGATGATCAGCCGCGGCAGAAAGCTCAGGGTTTGCTCGTTGATCTGGGTGGCCGCCTGGAAGGTGCTGACCACAAGCCCCACCACCAGGCCGGGGCCAATAATTACCCCTGACAGCATGACGATTATCCAGAGCGCATCGCGCATGATGTCGGTAACGACCTCAGGTGTCATGACGCTGCCCCCTCCCGATGAGTCACCGGGCTAAATCCCATAACTGGCGGCCAGGGTACCCATGATCAGGGCCCAGCCATCCACCAGCACAAACAGCATGATCTTGAATGGCAGTGAAATGATGATCGGCGACAGCATCATCATACCCATGGCCATCAGTACGCTGGCCACCACCATGTCGATAATCAGGAACGGTATAAACAGGATAAAGCCAATCTGGAACGCGGTTTTCAGCTCGCTGGTTACGAACGCCGGCATCAATACCCAGAACGATACGTCCTCCGCGGTTTCGTACTGGACATCAGCAATGCGCATGAACAGCATGAGGTCGTCTTCCCGGGTCTGTGCCAGCATGAATTCCCGGAATGGCACACTGGCGCGTTCAACCGCCTCCAATGAGGTGATCTCCTCACTCATGTAAGGCTGGAGCGCAACCCGGTTGGCCTCCTCAAACACCGGCTTCATGATAAAGATGGTCAGAAACAACGCCAGGCCAAGGAGGATCTGGTTGGACGGCGTCGCCTGCAAGCCCAACGCCTGCCGCAAGATGGCAAACACGACGATGATGCGGGTGAACGAGGTCATCATCATCAGCATCGCCGGCAGGAACGTCAACGCGGTCATGAGGGCAAGGATCTGCAGGGTAACGGTGTACTCCTGAGTACCTTCAGCCTCTCCCGGCGTGACCGTTATTGCCGGAATGCCAGGAACCTCCGCCAACGCCGAAGGCAGGTACAGGGCCAGAACCAGGCCTGATAAGGCAACCAAGAAACGCTTCAAGACGGGTCTCCCCCGGAAGTTGCTCCCCCTTTCCACGACCGGCCAATCATCCCTTGCAAGCGACGTGCAAAATCGCTGGAGGCCAGCTCCTCAGGGCTGGCAACGGGTTCGTCAAACACATGAAGGGTGCGAATGGTCGAAGGGGTGATACCAAGCAGAATCTGCTTGCCGCCAACGTCGATCAGGGCAATCCGTTCGCGGGTGCCCAGGTTCATGACGGCCACAACTTTCATTAGCTGGCTGTTCATGCCAGCGATCCCGCTCATGCGGCGCACCAGCCAGGCACAGCCAAAAATCAGCGCGATCACCACCACCAACCCAAGCCCCAGACTCGCCAGGCTACCCGCTGGGCTGGATACCGGGGATGGTGACTGCGAGACCTCTTCTGCCGCCTGCACCAGCGCTGGCAGCATCAGGGCGACACCAATAAGCCCCTGCACGCGAACCATGCTATTTCTGCAGCCGCTTGATGCGCTCAGCCGGACTGATCACGTCAGTCAACCGGATGCCGAACTTCTCGTTCACCATGACCACTTCACCGTGGGCAATCAGAGTGCCGTTCACCAGCACATCCAGCGGCTCCCCTGCCAGGCGGTCAAGTTCAATCACCGACCCCTGGTTCAGTTGCAGCAAATTGCGAATTGGGATCTGGGTGTTACCCACTTCCATGGAAATGGTCACCGGGATATCCAGGATGACATCCAGATCCGGAGCATTACCGCCGGTCGCCGCGATACCGGCATCCTCGCCAAACTCTTCCATCGGCGCCGTCTGAACCGCGCCCGCATCGGCATCCCCGGCCTCGGCCATGGCGGCCGCCCATTCGTCAGCACGGGCCTGCTCATCACCGGAATCATCGCCCGCCGCGTCACCAGCGCTGTCACCGGCTTCTTCCATGGCCGCTTCCCACTCCGCCGCGAGCTTCTCGTCTTCGGTCATGCCCTGCTCGTCCTTCTTGTCGTCGTCAGCCATTTCGCCCTACCTTTAACTGTTTTTTGACCACCGGGCGATCAGCCCGCTTATTCACCCTGAGCGCCAGTTTTCCGTCGCGGGTACCCAAAGAGGCATGGTAGATGGGTATGCCATTGGCGGTGACCGTGAGGTCCTGGGACAGATCCACCGGGATCACGTCGCCAACCTTAAAATCCGCAACGTCACGCAATGAAATCTTGCGACGGCAGACGGTTGCATTGATAGGCACTTCGATATCTTTGACATCTTCCTGCAGGGCATGGACCCAGCGTTCATCGATGTCGTCGATGTCACTCTGGACGCCCGCATCAAGCACTTCCCGTATCGGCTCAATCATTGAGTACGGCAGCGCCATATGAAGCTCGCCACCGCCGCCATCCAGTTCAATGTGGAATGTGCTGATGACCACCACCTCACTCGGGCTGACGATGTTGGCCATCGCCGGATTGACCTCGGAGTTGAGGTACTCGAAGTCCACCTTGAGTACGGCCTGCCAGGCCTCTTTCATGTCCCGGAAGACTTGCTCCAACACCATCTGGACGATGCGGGTTTCAGTCGGCGTGAATTCCCGTCCTTCAATTTTGGCGTGACGCCCTTCGCCACCGAAGAAGTTGTCCACCAGTTTGAACACCAGCTTGGCGTCGAGGATAAACAGGCCTGTGCCCCTCAACGGACGCACCTTGACCAGGTTGAGACTGGTCGGCACATAAAGGGTGTGTATGTATTCACCAAACTTCATGATCTGAACGCCCCCGGTGGAGACGTCAGCATTGCGCCGCAGCAGATTGAACAGGCTGATACGGGTGTAACGGGCAAAACGCTCGTTGATCATTTCGAGGGTGGGCATACGGCCACGGACAATCCGGTCCTGGCTGGCCAGATCGTAGCTCTTTACCCCTTCGTCTTCGGCATCATCATAGGTATCGATGTCGCCGTCATCCACACCATGCAACAGGGCATCGATTTCATCCTGTGACAGTAAATCCTGCATAGTCGATCCTGCCCGTCCTCAGCTACCCGTCTACCGGGCCATTATTGCATTACAAAGTTTCGCAGGAGCACGCCCTTCAGAGCGGGCGCCCCTTCCTGAGCAAGTACACCGTTCACCATCGCCAACATCTCTGCAGCCAGCTGCTCCCGGCTGCCTGCCGCCTGGAGGGCCATGAAGTCACTGCCCGCCAGCACGTTGATCAGCTGGCTACGCAGCAGGGGCAGATGCAATTCGGTCGCCGCCAGGGCAGCCGGATCATCGGCTTCAAAGGCGAGGTACACCTGAACGTATCTTTGACGTCCCTGGGACTGCACCGTTGTGACCAGGGCTTTGTCCAGAACAAAATACTGGCTGGGCTGGAACACCTCTTCCGCCGGATCCGATCCGGCTTCTGGAGCACTGTCATCGCCCTGGTCCTTCAGGAACCACAGAGTACCGGCAATGGACAGCCCCACGGCAAGGACCACGACCAACACCAGGAGGATGATCAGTTTCAGTTTACTTTTCTTGGGCGCCTGGTCAGCCCCGTTATTGTCTGCCATAAGATACGTCTGTCAGAAAATTGTCAGAATCCGCGTTATTCGGCGCATATGATAAGCATAAGCAAACAGCGGGCCACAAAGGCACCACGGCCTCAGTAAAACAGCAGTTTAGCTTCCCGGCAGGGTCGGAGCAAAGAGGGATAATAGGAGGGGAGGTAGATTCGCGGGGAGTGCTCACGAGGCCAGAACGACCCCGTGAGCAAGGAAGGTCAAACGTAGAGATCCAGTTCACCTTTCCAGGTCAGCTCAACCGTGCCGTTGTCAGCCTCAAGGCTCATGCCGTCTTCAGCGAGCGCTGGAGAACCACCCCGGCCGCTTCCCGCGTCGTCACCATCGCCCTGGAAGGACCATTGACCTCCTCCCTGGGCTCCCCGGTCGGCAACATCGAACTGACCAAGGTCAATGCCCTGCTCACTGAGCATATCCCGCAAGCGGTGGCTGTGCAGTTCCAACTGATCTCTCACCACAGGGTTGGCGGAGTGGACGCTCACCGTGGCTTGCTGGTCACGGTTCACATGAACCCGGACCTCCATAGGCCCCATATCTGGCGGAGTCAGGTGAATTTCGGCAAATCCCATCTTGTTGGCGGTCAGCCAGGTTAATTTACCCACAACCTTATCGCCCCACTCAGCGTGACCAACAGGCAGTTCAACACTGGTGGCGTAGCCCCGGAGCATCATGGCCTGCTCTGGCGGGCGTTGCGCCCCAGAAGACAATGGCGACACCGCAGCTCCGAGCTCCCCTCCGAGCCGCACCGCGCTCAGGTCTGCCGAGCGGGCGGGATCAGCGTTCAGTGCAAGCGTCACGCCGTCTCCCAGAGAAGCAGCCGTTTGCCCTGGTAGCAGCGACTTGGCTCCGGCATGACCCTGCAGGCCATCCATTACCGCCGGCGCTGCCCCCGGTAGTACCCCAGGCTTGCCGCCTAGCGTCACTGCCGCACTGCCGGGCTCATCACTTTCCCCGGCCATCACCATGGACTGGAGGTCGGCAAACGTAAACACCACCACCCCGGCGTCCCCCTCAGCCAAGAGTGGGTCTGAGCCTGTCTCTTGGTCCGTCGGTTGCTGGGCTTGCCCGCCAGCCTCAACACTCTGGCTACTCTCCTCGTGCTCGGCAGTCCCCGCATCCTCAGGGTGCCCGCTATTGGCTGACGACGCTTCCGAGACATTGTCGGTAGCGTCCGCTCTGTCCGGCTTTTCCGGTTGATTGGCAGCACGGGCATGCTGAGCCTTTTCAGCCTGATCGGCACGCTCTTGCCGTTTGGCGTCCAGGCGACGTTCCGCCCGGTCACGCTCCTGACGGGAAACCGAATCAAATTCGCTGTCGCCGTGCTTGTCACGGGCAACAGAGGCCCGGTTCTCACTGGCTTGTCCTGCCTCGGCAGGCGCAGGGGTTTGGGGAAATACCATTCCAGACATGGCAACCTCTTGCCGCTTTGCGATCGAATACGTGCCCACAGGCACATTTACTCGGTAATTTTCAGGAGTAACGCAAAAGGGATGCCAGAAAAATGGAAGAGGGGTGTAAGAATCAGGAGTTGAGCAACTGCTGAAAAAGCACGCGAACGTTCTGGAATTCAACAACGATTTGCTCGAGCGCAATACTGGCATCTTCGAGGCGACCATCCCGGCCCGCCGTTTCAGCGTCCAGACAAAAAGCGCCGAGTTGAGGGGCGCCGATATTGACGGAACTGCCTTTGAAGCTGTGCGCAGACTTGGCGAAGCTTTCTGTATCCCCGGCAACGAGGGCATGTTGCAGGGCAGCAATCCGGTCTTGGGAGTCTTGCAGGTAGGTTTCAATCAGGATATTGAACTCGTCCTCCATCACCTCCTTCAACTCAGCCAGAGCTTCTTCGTCCAAGTGTGGTCTTTCAGTCATAACCAGCCCCTAAGCTATTCCCTGAGAACACAGTCAATTTATGTAAAACTCCAATCATATACAACTTCAACCCGATTGCCGTTGCCATGAAACGTCAGTGAATGGCTGAGCTGCCGCAACAGCACCAAGCCACGTCCGGCATAGCGGCATTGTGGGTCGTGATCATGCTGGAGAACTGCCTGATAGTCAAAACCTTCACCGGTATCATGGCACTCAATCACCAGGCGTCCACCGTCCCGGCTTGGCGAGTGGCGGAGCGTGAATCGGATGCTCTGCCCGCGAATCCGCTCCAACCTCCGCGCCCTCTCGGCATAGTAGCGGCCAAATCCCTCTGGCGTGTTTTTCCACTCTGATGGCAGCTTGAGAATGCCGTGTTCCAACGCGTTGGTATACAATTCCGACAGCAGTGTATGGACCTCACCACTGCGATGCCTCAACCCTGGCACCTCCATACAAATGTGCAGCAGCAGAGGCAGTGGGTTGAACTGTCCCAGGGTCTGATCCGACAGTTCATAATGGCACAACCATTCCGTCGCCCCGGATACCGCCGACAGCGTCAAGCCCGCACTCATCTCGCTGGACTCATCGGTCTCGGTCATTTCCAGCGCAAAGACGGTCAGATCATCCTGGGTCCTGAGATCGCTGGCGAAGCGGCCCACAGCCCCCATCACCGCGTCAAAAACCTGTCTTGGCGCCATTACCGAATCCAGCGTCGCGAGCAATCGCTCCTCGCCAAACATATCCCCTTCGGCATTTTCAGCTTCGACAATACCATCGGTCGCCACCAGCAACACATCTCCGGGATCCGTGCTGATTACTTCAGCGTCAACCGAAAAGCGTTCGGGACTCAGAACCCCCAGGGGCAAATGACGGGAGCGCAGAACCTCACGCCGTCCGTCACCCCGAATCAGGTAGCCATTGGGAAGCCCGCCATTCCAGACCCTCAGCTGGTTGATGCTGAAGTCCGCCTGGATAAAAGCGGCACAACAGAACATGCCCACCGGCAGGATTCGTTTGAGCTTCTGGTTGATTTCACGGAGTACGTCTTCGCAACCAAACCCTTTGCTGGTCATGCCATAAAATATTTCTGCCACTGGCATAGCGCCGATCGCCGCGGGTAGACCGTGGCCGGTAAAGTCACCAACGAGGATATGCATACCACCGGAAGGCCGCCGGCAGGCAAACAACACGTCACCATTGAAAATCGACAGTGGTGAGGCGTGGTAGCGAAGGTTCTCTGCATTGAGGCTGCCGGTATGGGCAACGTTGTCAAAGACCCGCTTGGCAACTTCCTGTTCCTGGAGCAGTTTACGGTTGCGGTTGCGAATAAGGTCCCGCTGTTGGGTCAGCGTCCGGTGCATCAAACGCATGCGATTGAAGGCATTGATCTTCGCTTCGAGGATCACCCGGTTGTAGGGTTTGGACAGGAAGTCATCCCCGCCGGATTCGAGGCACTTTGCCAGGGTACGGGCGTCCGATATGGAGGTCAGGAAAATGACCGGCACCAGGTTTTCCCCGGCAAGCATCTTGATTTGCCGGGCAGCCTCCATGCCATCCATTCGGGGCATGATCAGGTCCAGCAGCACAATATGGGGATCATGCTTGCAAAACAGGGCCACCGCCTCATCGCCATCGGCCGCGCCGATCGGTTTGTGGCCCTGGCGTTCTACAAGCTTGGAGAGAATCAGGCGGTCGGTATCGCTGTCATCAGCGATCAATATCCGCAAAGACCCCTGTTCAGGAAACGCGTCGTCCACGACCAGCTCCAATGGGGTTCAATGGATCAGCGAATCGAAAAAAGCTGTTCGAAATTGGAAATGGACAAAATTCGGCGAACGTCGCCATTGCAGTTTTCGATGGAAATCTGCGCGGAATCACCACCGGCAAAGTCCCTCAGCAGTAACAGCATCCCCAACGCCGAGCTGTCCAGATAGGTCGTTTCGGACATATCGACAACATAACCCACAATATGACTGTCGTTATGCTCGTAGGCGTCCCTGAATGACTGGTGGGTACTGAAATCGAAGCGCCCTTCAATTTTTATGGTCAAGGTTTGGCCATCATCACTACGGCGCGTCTGTATCGGCATCCCGGTTCCTCCATCACTAAATACACTGACGACACAACAGCACTGCATGCCTTGTCCAAGGATAGCCCAGCAGCCACAAAATGCACCTGGTTTTTAGTGGTTGCGACCCATCAAGGGCGCCGGCGGGTGAGCATACGACTGGCCGCATCATCCAGTTGCTTCTGTTCCTTCGCTTCCTGGGTGCGCTGCTCCTGCTCCCGGCACCGCACAATGTACTTGTCCATGCCCCGCCGGCGTTCGTAGGCCAGCAGCCAGACTTTCCGGCTTTCCTCCATCACCCGGGCCGCCTGCTCCAACTGGCGTTCCGCCTGTGCGATCACCTGGTCCAGCTGGGCAATGAAGGCCTGCCACCCCTGCAACTGGCGGACCTGAACCACCCCCTGCTGACCACGACGAATCTGCTCTCGATAGTCAGCGTGGTAACTACGCAATTCATCCAGTCGTTGACGATGCCGCTCCCAGCCCTGGCGGGCTTCCGCAAGCTTTTCCAGAGCCGCCTTCTCGCGCCGCTCTTCCAGGGTCAGAACGACCTCAAGGCGTTTTGAGCGCAACACTACTCAGCCCTTCCTGTAGGCCTTGGAGATTCCGTACCCGCTGGAGCGGGAACAACTTGCATGAGCTGATCGATGGAGGTCAATAACGGTGAACTTTCACGCAGCCCCTGCCTCAGAAACTGTCGCATGGCGTCGATGTGCTCAATGGCAAAATCGGTTTCAGGATCAGAGCCCGGCACATAAGCGCCAACACTGATCAGGTCCCGGGCTTGCTGATAGCGGGAATACACCTGCTTGAAGCGCTGGGCGCGAGCAAAGTGGCTATCCTCAGTCACCTGGGGCATAACCCGGCTGACCGAGGCCTCAACGTCGATGGCCGGATAGTGACCCTCTTCCGCCAACCGGCGTGACAGTACGATATGGCCATCCAGAATGGCCCTGGCCGCATCCGCGATGGGGTCTTGCTGATCATCGCCTTCGGTCAGTACGGTGTAGAACGCGGTGATGGAACCCCCGCCGGGTTTGCCATTGCCTGTCCGCTCAACCAGTTGCGGCAGTTTTGCAAAGACCGAGGGTGGGTAGCCTTTGGTGGCTGGGGGTTCGCCAACGGCCAATGCAATTTCCCGCTGGGCCTGGGCATAGCGGGTCAATGAATCCATCAGCAGCAACACCCGTTTGCCCTGATCTCGGTAGTATTCGGCAATTCGGGTGGTCAGCATGGCGGCACGCAGGCGCATCAGGGGAGAGTCGTCCGCCGGTGACGCAACGACCACCGACCGGGCCAGCCCTTCATCACCCAGAATATCTTCAATAAACTCTTTGACCTCCCGGCCCCGCTCTCCGATCAGACCGACGATCGTGATATCAGCATCGGTAAACCGGGTCATCATACCAAGCAGCATACTTTTACCGACGCCACTGCCGGCAAACAGTCCGAGACGCTGCCCCTGCCCGACCGTCATTAACGCATTGATCGCGCGAATACCGACGTCCATCGACTGGCGGACCGGTGCGCGGTTGAGTGGGTTGATGATTTCCCCGGAGAGCGAGACTTGGGCCTGGGCCTTCAGCGGGCCCTTCCCATCCAGCGGGTCACCCGTGCCATTGACCACCCGGCCCAACAGTTCTGGGCCGACCGGTACCCGGCTGGCCGCTGACAAAGGAACAACCCGGGCGCCGGGCCTTAGTCCTTCAATAGCGGTTAATGGCATCAGGTAAACACGGTCGTCCTCAAACCCCACCACCTCGGCTTCCACGGCACCGGTAGCCTGGCCCTCAATCAGGCAGCGGTCCCCCACCACCATGGGGCAACCCACACATTCCAGGGTGAGCCCCACCATTCGGGTTAGCCGGCCAGACAGTTCCGGCTCCGGATGTTCGGGTACGTAGTCCTTCAGGCGGGCCAGTCGGTCAGTCAGGGACGTTGTCACTGTCATCCCCCTGGGTTCCGGGTGTCGACAAGACGTCGCGATGAAAGTCAGTCAGGTCGCCCATCATCGCGTCCAGCTCAGCGCTATCCCCCGGGTCATCACTGTCGAGTTGCTGATCCAGCATGCTCTGGACGGCCTTCTGGAAGCGCTTTTCTACGGTGAAGTCCACCAGGCTGTGACGAGTCTCCAGCTTGCACCCGCCCGGCAGGATTGACGTGTCTTCAACAATAGCGGCACCCGCATCGTACTGTGAAGCGACTTGGGCCACCCACTCGGCATCGGCGGGATTGACCAGTAGGCGTACGTTCTCGCTGGTGGATGGCAGCGACGCCATGGCGCGCTGGACTACCGCTTGTATGTGGGATGAATCCATCGCCAACTCACGGTAGATCACCGCCCGGGCCAGTACGGTGGTCAGGTTGACCAGGGCTGTTTCGAGCTCATCCTCGTGGCGCTGAATCGGGACCAGCAGCTCACCAAGTAACTGCTGCAGGCGCTCCAACCTGCCTTCCACGTCCTCACGAGTCTGGGCCAATGCTTCTTCGTGCCCCTGACTCCGGCCTTCCGCCAGCCCCTGAGCCAGACCTTCTTGATGGCCCTTTTCCAGACCTTCCGCATGACCGGCCTGGAGACCTTCAGCCTTACCTTCCGCGTGCCCGTCTTCCCACGCGGCCTGACGTATTTCCTCAAGATCCGCAGCAGTCAGCGGCTTGACCTCACGTTCCTCTTCCCGCACCACCTCGTTGCCCTGCTGGTCCAGCAGGGGCAGCTCCCACCGCTCATAAGCAGTGAGTTGTTCTGACGGGATACGGTTACGGGGATCGTCTTTCATCACATCATTTCTTCGCCGGCACCGCCGAGCGTGATTTCACCGGCCTCAGCCATCCGGCGGGCAATGGTGATAATGTCTTTCTGTGCTGTCTCAACCTCACTGACCCGAACCGGCCCCTTGGCCTCCAGGTCATCCTGCAACAACTCGGCCGCCCGTTTGGACATGTTTTTGAAGATCTTCTCCTTGACGGCCTCGTCTGCCCCCTTCAGGGCCACCACCAGCACTTCCGACGACACTTCCCGCAGTAGCGCCTGGATACCACGATCGTCAATATCCTTGAGATTATCGAAGACAAACATCAGGTCTTCGATGGTCGACGCCAGGTCCGGGTCCATGTCCTTGATGGAATCCATCAGGCTGCCTTCAACACTGCGGTCCATGAAGTTCATGATGTCCGCAGCGCGCTTGATTCCACCAATGCGGGAGGTCTGGGCCGCAGAGCCGCCCGAGAACTGCTTCTCAAGGATGTCATTCAGTTCCTGCAGGGCCTGGGGCTGAACGCTTTCCAGGGAGGCCACCCGCATCATCACATCCAGGCGTACCTTTTCATCGAGGGTCGCCAGAATTTCGGCGGACTGATCAGGGTCGAGATAGGAGATCACAATGGCCTGAATCTGCGGGTGCTCATAGCGAATAATGTCAGCGACAGCGCGAGGCTCCATCCACTTCAGGGTATCGAGCCCGGTGGTGTTGCCGCCAATCAGAATCCGGTCAATCAGGCTCGCCGCTTTGTCTTCCCCCAGGGCCTGGGTCAGCATGGCGCGGATGTAATCGTCATTTCCAACCCCAAGACCGGTCTGGCCGCCTACTGCATCTACGAACTGCTCCAGCACGTAGGTGACATCGTCTTTGCTGATGTCCTTCATCTGGGCCATGGCCACACCGACCCGCTGCACTTCCTTGGGCCCCATGTGCTTGAGGATTTCTGCCGCATCGGACTCGCCAAGCGTCATCAGAAGAATCGCAGCCTGCTCGACTCTGGGGATCTTGCGACGGACTTTCGTCGCCTCACCCGGTTGGTTCATTTGCTCAGTCATCGACATTTACCCACTGGCGCATCACTTGGGCAACCCGGGCAGGGTCCTCGGTAATCAGCCCTTTCAGTGCATTCAATTGCCTATCATAGCCATCCATTGCACCCGGCAAAAGCAGTTCATCCTGGGATGTCAGCGCGTCCCTCAGGGCCGCATCGCTACCCAGCCCCTGGGTATCATCGTAACTGCCATCCTCCAGCCCAGCACCACGTTCGCTGCGGCCAGCCTCGGATAAACTCTTGAGTGTTGGCCGCAGCAACACCAGCAACAGCACCAGGATAGCCAAACCGGCCAATACCGGCTTCAGCAGGTTCCAGAACCAGGGCTGCTCCCAAAATGCCGGCGCTTCAAATTCAACTGCCTGCTGGGGGGCAAAGGCGGTGTTCATTACAGTCACACTGTCACCCCGGACCGCCGAGTAGCCCACTGCATCACGAATCAACATGGTCAGGCGCTGCAGCTCCTGTTCCGGCCAAGGCTGGTAGCTGATGGCACCGGTTTCCGGGTCCATGACTTTCATATCGTCAACCGCCACCGCCACCGTCAGCCGCTTGATCCGGCCCTGCTCCTGGCGCACGTAGCTGACGCTGCGGTCCATCTCATAGTTGCGGGTAGATTCGCTGCGCACATTCACCGGGGCTGGCTGTGCGTCTTCCCCGTCGCCGGCAGCAGCCTGCTCAGGCACGGATGCAGCGCCGGGCGGCTGGTTCGACAAAGCGCCCGGAACACCGCCCATAAAACCGCTGGCACGTTGTTCGGTCAGCTCACGCTCACTGCGAACCGCCTGCTGATCCGGGTTGAACAACTCTTCGGCCTGCTCAACGGAGGAAAAATCCAGGTCCGCGGTAACCTCTGCACGGAAGCGGCCGTCGCCCACAATCGGATCAACAATTGACGCCACACGACGGGTCAGGCGCTCCTCAACCCGCGCGTTGTATTCGTACTGATCCTGCATTTGCTGGCGACCGGTATCTTCGCTCCGGCCAGTCAACAGGTTGCCGCTCTGGTCGACCACCGTGACATTGTCCTTGTCCAGTTCCGGGATGCTACCGGCCACCAGGTTCACGATGGCGTTGATCTGCTCCCGTTCCAGACGTCGTCCCGCAAACACCTCAAGGAATACCGAGGCGGTGGGTGTCCGGGCGTCACGCACAAACACCGACTGCTTGGGGATCGCCAAGTGGACCCGGGCACTGCGGACATTGCGCATGCTGCTGATGGTGCGGGCCAGCTCACCTTCAAGGCCACGACGAAAACTGACGGTTTCCATGAACTGGGAGGTGCCCAGCCCACGTTCCTGGTCCAGCAGTTCAAAACCGATGGTACGGTCGTCAGTGACACCTTCTGCCGCCAGCTTCAGGCGGGCATTGTAGACTTCGTCCGAAGCCACCAGCAGCGCACCACTGCGGGGGTCCATGCGGTACTGGATATTATTCTGATCAAGGATAGAGGTAACGTCCTGAGGGTTATACCCGGACATGTCACCGATAACGGGCTGGTAATTGGGCTCCTGCGCCCACAGCACAACGGCAACGCCCAGGGCGACACTCGCGGCCAGACCCACCATCAGGCCGATCTGGCGGAACAGGGCCAACCGGTTGAAGCCCAGCAGCATATCGCTGCGGCTCTCCAGTCCTGCGGGTTGGTCAGTCGTTGCCGGTGGCTGGCTCACGTTCGTTGCTTCGGCTGGTACGGTGGACATGACTGGACTCCGCTATTACACCGGCATGTTCATGATGTCTTCGTAGGCCTTAACCACCCGGTTACGTACCTGGGTCAAGGCCTCGAAGGAGACTGAGGCTTTCTGGGAAGCAATCATGACTCGGGTGATGTCCACGTTGGGATCTCCCATGTCATAGGCGGTACGTAGCTGGTTAGCGTTCTGCTGAAGCTCGTTGACGCCGCCCACAGCCTGGGACAGCATGTCAGAGAATGCCGGCACATCCCGCGGTTCGGAGACCCTGGCCGGGTTATCAACTCGTCCCCGGATGGCATTGTCCTGCTCTACGCGCTGGTTCTGCATCATTTGCGAACGCAGGTTACGCATCTCTGAGAGCACATTATTGATGTCGGCGCGCTGTACCATGACTCCTCCCCAGGACGGCGCCCCTGTGTGGCCGCCGCTTTGTCTCAAATCTGTTGCTACTACCCCTTAGGCAAAAGCCAGGCCACAACAATATTATTGTTAATTTACATAAGGTTAATTAAAGGGGAAGTGAGATTTACTGAGCGCGCGACAAAGTTTTGACAGCCGTCCTCCCAAAAAAAAGCGGCGCAAAAGGCGCCGCACGAAGGAGTTCGCTCAAATACCGGGACGATTACGCCATGGCCAGCTCAGCATCGAGATCGATACCGGATTCGCGCATCTGGGCAAGCTTGTAACGCAGGGTTCGGGGGCTGATCCCCAGCTGCTCAGCGGCCCGGTTGCGGCGCCCCCGCTCCCGGCGCAAGGTGTCAATGATGATGCGAAATTCCTGCTGACGCAGGTCATCGCCCAGGGAACCAGGCTCCCCAACAGGCAAAACAGTACCCAGGCCTTCATCAGCAACGGGATTCATTGAAGGAAGGTCAGCAACCGGCTCGGGCGGCAGGTCCACCATAGGGGCTGCCACCGGAACCACATTGCCGACCTGGCCAGTAATGCCAAGATCAAGACACAGATCACCGGCACGAATGACGTTGCCCTGATGCAGCACCAGGGCGCGCTGGATCGCGTTGTCCAGTTCGCGAACGTTGCCTGGCCAGGGGTGCCCCATCAGGGCTGCCCTGGCATCAGGAGCAAAGGTGATGCCGGTCAGTTTCATCTTGCGGCTGTGCTTCTTCAACAGCGCCTGGGCCAATGGCATGATATCCAACGGCCGCTCTCGCAGTGGCTGCCATTGCATGGGAAAGACCGTCAAACGGTAGTAGAGGTCTTCCCGGAATTTACCTTCCCGTACGTACTGGGACAGCTCGCGGTTGGTGGTTGCGATGACCCGAACGTCCAGGGCAATGGTCTTGCGACCGCCAACCCGCTCCACTTCCCTCTCCTGAAGCACCCGGAGCAACTTGGACTGCAAGCCAAGGTCCATCTCCGATATTTCATCGAGCAGGATGGTTCCGCCGTTAGCCTGCTCGAACTTTCCGGGTGACGATGCATGGGCTCCCGTGAAGGCACCTTTTTCATGCCCAAACAGGATTGCCTCAAGCATGTTCTCTGGAATCGCGGCACAGTTGATGGCAATAAACGGACCCTCAGCCCGTGGTGATTGCTGGTGAATATAGCGAGCCAGAACTTCCTTACCGGTCCCACTCTCCCCGGAGATCATCACCGTGGAGTCACTGGCGGCCACTTTGCAAGCCAACTGGAACATCCGCTTGCTGACAGGGTCTTCCGCTACCGGCTGATCCGCCCGCTTTTGCTGGTTTCCACCGACAATCCGGCTAACCGCCTCAACCAACACCTGGGGTTCAAACGGTTTGACCAGGTAATCAGTCGCCCCAGCCTGCATGGCAGCAACCGCATGACTGATCTGACCGTAAGCAGTCATCAGCATCATTGGCAGACCGGGATACAGCCGCTGTACCTCCGCGAGCAGTTCGTGACCGGACAGGCCCGGCATATTGACGTCACTGATCACCATATCGACCGGCTCTTCCGCCAGACGAAGCAACGCCTGTTCAGCGCTGTCAGCCTCCCGGACCCGGTAACGGGCCAGCTCCAGCGTGGTAACAAGCGCCTCTCGCAGGTCTCGGTCATCTTCAACAATCAGGATCTGAGCCTTGGCCATGATTACCTCCGCCTATTGACTACGGTGTTCAACGGTTCCCGCACCTCGGCCAGCCAGCGGCAGGCTGATGGTCGCGCAGGCACCTCCGGTTTCTGGCGCCTGCAGGGAGAACGTTCCCTGGTGGGCTTTCACAACCGCCTGGACGACGGCAAGCCCCAGCCCGGTGCCATGGGATTTGGTGGTATAGAACGCCTCCATCAGCTGAGCCGCCTGGGACGCCGAAAAGCCCGGGCCGTTATCGGCAACCTGAATATTCAGCTGGTCGCCGTCAGTACTCAGAGTCACATCCACCTTTTCTGCGCCCGCTTCAATACTGTTGTTCACAAGGTTGCTACAGGCGCCGACCAGGGCGTCCCGGTTACACAGCAAATAATGCTCAGGAATCTCCGCGTTCAGTGATACCACTACCCCACTGTGCAGGTTCAGCCCTTCAATAGCCGCCCTCAATCCCTGGACCAGCGAGCGGGTCGAAAGCTCTTCTGCAAGACGGGTCTCACCACGGGCGAAAATCAGCATGTCCCGAACCTGTTGCTCCAAGTGGGTCAGCCTGGACATCAGACGAGTGGCACAGCGCTGTCGCAGCTCACTGTCGAGATCGTCCTGGCACAGGTGTCCGCCATACAGAATGGCGGCGGACAAAGGGGTTCGAATCTGGTGGGCCAGCGAAGCAACCATTTTGCCCATGGCAGAAAGCCGTTGGGCATGGGCCAGCTGACTCTGCAACTGACGGGTTTCTGTCAGGTCGGTCAGCAGGATCAGCTGGCCCGGCTGATTCTCCATGGTGCGGATCTCGATACTGACCCGACGACCATCCCGCAGCGACACTTCGTGGCCGTCATCCCGGCGCGGTGCGAAACAGCGTTGAATGATGTTAACCCAGCGCTCGCCTTCCAGAGGCTCACCCAGCAGCCCAACAGCAGCAGGATTGGATTGGGTAACCACGCCTTGGCTATCCAGTACCACCACACCCGCTGGCAACGCCGACAGCAAGGTAGACAGGCGATCTGCCAACTGCTCTTTTTCTTCCAGCTCCCGCTGACGTTGCTGGCTTTCCGCGCACAGTTCGCCCGACAGCTGGTTAACCCGGGATTCGAGGGTTCGGTAGGAGTCCGTGATTTGCCGGGACATCTGGTTGAACAGTTCCAGCGCCGTGCCGACAGCTTTTCGATCCGCCTGCGGCGGAAACAGTGCGGTCACTTTTTCATTGGCATCGGCCGCAGCATTGTTGATGGCCTCTGGATGCGCCGACTGGGCGTAGGACTGTAGCTGGCTCATGGCTCCCCCTAACGAGTAGCAGCGCCAACAACAAGGCAGGCGCAATCAATTGCCATGACTACAGCTAGATTTATGCCAGTCTTAATTTTTCTTTAAAAATCAGTAGCAAAGAAAACTGGAACGGAGAGAAGTGACGTTTTTTTGTCGCTATCAAGGGGGAGAAGAAACGGCGAAAACAAAGCGTTGACGCCGTTTTAAAGCCACGTTCAGGATCAGGCTTCTTCTGATTCGTCCTGCCGCAACCCGTATTTACGGACTTTTTCCACCAGCGTGGTACGACGGATCCGCAGCTTCTCGGCTGCACGGGCAACCACCCCACCCGCTTCATCCAACGCCTGCTGGATCAGCTGCTTTTCCAGGTTGGCCAGGTAGTCTTTGAGGTCAATACCATTCACCGGCAGCAACGCTGGAGCATCCAGGCCCACCAGCCCCGGCACCCCGGACGGCATGCCACTGTCTTCCACCGGCCGGTTCTCGTCGAAGTCATCCACGTAGCGGAACTTTTTCGGAAGCTCCTGCACGCCAATCACTCCGTAAGGGTGCATGATTGCCAACCGCTCTACGAGATTGGCCAGTTCCCTCACGTTACCGGGCCAGTCGTGGCGGCACAGGCTCATGATGGCTGCGGAATTCATTCGCAATGAGCCACGCTTTTCTTTTTCCATTCGTGAGATCAGCTCATTGATCAACAGCGGGATGTCTTCGACACGATCACGGAGCGCGGGCATCTCAATCGGAAATACGTTAAGGCGATAATAGAGATCTTCCCGAAAATCCCCGGTTTCGATCATATTTTCAAGGTTCTTGTGAGTGGCCGCGATCACCCGGACATCGGCCGCCTGGGTGCGGTTACTACCAACCTTCTCAAAGGTACGTTCCTGCAGAGCCCTCAAGATCTTGACCTGCATATTGAGAGGCATATCACCAATTTCATCAAGGAAGAGAGTGCCCCCTTCAGCCAACTCGAAACGCCCGACTCGCGCAGTAATAGCGCCGGTGAAGGCCCCCTTCTCGTGACCAAACAGCTCACTTTCCAGCAGTTCGGCGGGAATAGCCCCACAGTTTACAGGGACAAAGGGTTTCTCACGACGACTGGAATGGTAATGAAGGTTCCGGGCAACCACTTCCTTGCCGGTACCGGATTCACCGGTGATCAGAACACTGACGTCTTTATCCGCCACCTGCTCCATCAACTGGCGCACACCCTGAACATTACGGCTGGTCCCCACCAGGCTGCGGAATAGCTGAACCCCACGCTGCAGGCCGCGCCCCCGGGAACGGGTAAACTGATCCCGGAAAACCTGTGCCCGGTAAAGTGAATCGACAAATTTGGTGTAATTGAGGGGCCACTCCAGGCGGGCAATGATGCGACTCGACTCATCTTCTGACAGCCCCTTGAAATCCGGGTTGCCGAGGAGGAGCACAGGCAGCCCGCCATCAGCCGCGTAGATCGCCTTGATCACCTGCTCGGCGCCGTCATCATCACCGTTAACGATAGCGACAGCGAAGGGCTCCAGGGTTTCGACATTCCCATTAGCCAGAATATCGGCGGCTTCGCGGCCGGTGCTTACCTGTTCTTCACCGACAAACTCCAGGATCGTCTGGATATCCCTGCTGCGAATCTCGTCTTCACTCAGCACCAGCACATTGTTATTTTTTGACATTCAACCTTCTCGCGTTAAACCCTGCTATCAACGGCCCAGCATCCCTCGGGGCCCGGCGCGCAATTTCCCGTCATCTTGAGCGGTATTTAAGACGGTTAACCACAGCGAGTCAATTTTATGACGCCAAAACATGACAATTATCCGGAACGCCCACGGGATACGTCCTGATAGGTGCGCGCCGCGCTGGACGTTCGCCTCATCCCTTCCAGCGCACTACGCGCCTGATCACGGGCATTTTCGGCACCGGCCTGGGCCTGTTGGCATACCACCAACAACGCCTGGAGTCTTTCCTCAACCACCGCCGATGAGACCAATCCGTCCTGCACTTCAGCCATCAACGATTCAACCAACGGCCGGACGTTTCCATCCAGAACCGCCAGAGCCTCCCAGTCGTCTTTTACCAACGCCTGTCTCATATCATCAATCAGCGTATCGAGCTGTTCCAACAGTAGGGCCATGACAAAGTTTCCGGTTGCAGAAGAAAATCGGTTTCGGATGGAGTCAGGTTGCCACTGCCCCATAGCAAATACTAGACAGAGTGGGCCTACAGGTCATTTGATTGTGAAGACTAAACGGGCACCCAGCGCTATAGGGCCCTCTGATACCAGAGAAACGAAGGCTTCTTGATCTGAAAAGGGAGAATACCCCCCGGCGTGAACCGGGGGGGGCACACATCAGCGACGGGCTGCCCGGCGAGCAGCAGAGGCGGTAAACTCACTGCTGCGGAGTCCTGGCTCAAAGTCCAGAGCAGCCTGGCCTTCATCCAAACCATCAATATAGTAACGCTTAGCATTGAGGTCGTAGGTCATTTCCAGCGTGGTCCAGAAGACCGGGACACTGTAGAAGGAGATATTGTGGGCTTCAGATACTCGCCACAAATTTCCATCGTTATCGTATTCCTCAGTCACCAGGATCTGCCAGCTGTCTTCATCCACATAGAACATACGGCGTGAATAGATATGGCTGATCCCTGTACGGACCGTCGCTTCAACCACCCAGACCCGATGGCGTTCATACCGGGTTAGGTCCTGATTGATATGGCCAGCCTGGATAATGTCCCGCGCAGCATGATCTTCGGAGTGCAGTTCATACGCGTTGTAGGGAACGTAGATTTCACGCTTGCCCAGTAACTCCCAGTCATACTGGTTGGGTGCACCGTTGTACATATCCTTTTGGTCAACCGAGCGCAGTGAGGAGGAATTCGGCAAGTCCGTCTCATAAGCAAGGTTTGGTGACCGGCGCAAACGACGTGAACCCGATTCATAACGCCATGCCAGGCGTGGGGACCGAATCTGGTCCAGCGTTTCGTGCACAAGGGTAATCGAACCAGCCAGGCTTGGCGGAGAAATGGTCTCCGTCTTCAGGTAGAAGATCTTGTTATCAATATCTTCCAGCTCGGCACCGGGCTCAGAGTACGCCATGAAGTAATTGTACTCGGTAACAATCGGGTTAAATGAGCCGTCCACCGAAGGTGTCGCGGATGCAGAGCGGAATGAAATCTGCTCGCCTCGATACCTGAGAATGTGGTTCCAGACCACCTCGAGGCCATTTTGCGGGATGGGAAACGGGCTGGTCATGATGGTGTTGCGAACACCATTGCCATTATCCAGCAACTCTGCAGACAAAGCGTTAACCTTGAGCTTTTGATACACCTGATCCGGATAGGCCGCCGTACGACGGGTTTGATAGACCGGCATGGCGTAATCCGGATAGGTCTCGAACATCGCGATGTGACCTTCCGTCAAGGAGTCCCGGTACTGATCCAGATTCGCCCGGGTAATGGTGAATAGCGGCTGGTCATCCGGGAACGGGTTAATCTCCCGCTCACCCACCGACCACCCGGCTGGTGGCTGTCTCAGGCCACCATTCCAGGCAGGAATCGAGCCGTCCGCATTTCCAGCACGCTCGGCTCCAACAGGCGTAAGGTCGCTTCCAAGCCGGGCCGCTTCAGCCTCTGACACTTTCGCCATGGCTTGGCCGCCAACCATCAATGCTGCAGCCGTCCACCCTATACAGACCAGGTTACGCATCCGCTATTCCTCCAACCTTTTTTTATCTCCAGCGCGAGGCGTATGCACCTCTTCGCCGTGGCAATAATCAATCCCTTTACCGAGACTGGTTATAGACATGTATTTATTGTGTGGTTGCTTATTTGCCTGATCAGCCGTCGGCACACAAGGATTTTTTTGTAGCTTCTTGTTAGGGAGCTTCCTATTTTGCGGTGAAGTAGCCAGCCATATAACGGCTTTCCGAGAGGAAATCGTCATCTTAAAATGGTAGACTATCTGGTCTTTGTAAATACGCGCCGGTACATACCTAGCAGGTTCTTGATGGCTTCCCAGTTTCAATTCCTGGTTTCTCAAAAGCTTTTCCTGGCTAAAACGCTGCTGGCCACACAGGAGCGGAGCAGCCATCAAGCCGAGCGGGAAGCCATGAATCAGGGTGCCGTTGAGTTGATGCTCCGGGCGCGACGATTGCTGCTGGCAATGATTTCGGACTTTTACCAGCACCGCGGGAGCTCACCAACCGATCTGGCAACGCTTTCGGCGTTGATCGGGGACGATGCCGCAGAGATCGTGGAACTGGCCCACCTGATCACGCAGCCAGGCAACTGGTGGGCGCGCCTGGACGAACTCGAAGCGGGTCAGGACAAACCGCCAGCGAAGCAGAAAACCGTTTCCGCCGAAAACATCATTGCCGTGTCCGTAGCCTCGGGGCCGGATCGCTCGCCCGATTCCCTGGCGGACGTGATCGACACAATGAAGCGGTTTTCAGATACCGTCGCGGAGCGACACAACGAGTGGTGATGCAGCATGCTCACCCACACAGATTAGCAAGTGAAAGGCAAAGCCGATGTCACCATCCTATTTTGAAATTGTTCAACTGACGAACGGAGACTATGCTCTCCGCCGCATTGATGACGACAGCGCTCCACTGGTAAGAATCTCATTCTCCCCTGAAGCAAAAGACATGCTGGATGACCGCGATATGGCCGTCGCCAAGGCTATGATTGCAGCCGGAATTGAAGCGGTAGGTAACATTACCCACGATATTGATTGGGAAGATGACGAAACCGATACCGTAGAAACCCGCCCGTCGTATACCCTGCATTGATCCGCTCCATACGGGGCTTGCCATTCCAGGCTGGCCCCAAAAAACCTACCAGCCCTGCCTGACGCTCTCCATTTCTCCGGCTGCCACCCCCGGGTACCCCAAACTCTTGGCGAGCAGCATCAACGCTGACGCAGAACCACGCCGTGACTGTCACCAAGCGCAGAAGACTGACGGAGTGCATCGAGCGCACCCTTTCCCAGCTTGGGCGTCCACATAACAACCGCATGGCAGGTCCCAACACTCAAAGCCCGCTCGGCAAGCGCCTGGGCCGAGTGCTCAGCCGTGGACCGAAGCACCAGCAGTTCACTGGCAACAATGCCGTGCATTTTCTGCCACTTACCGACCAGCGCGGCCGGAGGGTCAATCAAGGCCAACCACCGTTTTTCCTGGTTAAGCTGGGTCAACATGGGCAGCAACAGCTGAAAATTCTCCACCTGCCCTTCGGGAAGGATAATCTCAGTCACATTGCCAGCCGGCGCACTTGGCTCCACTGGCTGACGCACCTCTCGCTGGACACGGGTGGCAACTGGCTTGACCGAGACCGAACCAACAACCCGCTCGCCGTAGGCACGTGAGGCGCGGGCAAACCCGGACACCGGTTGAGCACTCACCAGATTCTGGTTAAAGCTGAGCTGTTCCATGTTTACCCTCTCTACCCTTTATTCTCTTTCAACGCTTGTCTTGCTTCCATCCCCTTAAGAGGGTCCTGCTACAGAAGCCGGACACCTGCTTAATGGAGATCCGAGCGGCGAATCACCCCGACCCCAAGCCCTTCAATAAAGAGCTCCTGCTCCCTCAGGTCGACTTCGATAGGCGCAAACTCCTCGTTCTCTGCGATCAGCAGAACCTTTGAGCCTTCTTTACGGAAGCGCTTGACGGTGACCTCGTCCCCGACCCTCGCCACCACAACCTGACCGTTGTGAACACTCTGGGTGCGGTGCACCGCCAGCAAATCACCGTCGAGAATGCCAATGTCCTTCATACTCATCCCACGTACCCGCAACAGGTAATCCGCTGACGGGGAGAAGAAATCCGGTTTCAGCGTGCAGTGGTCCTCAATATGTTCCTGGGCAAGAATCGGGCTGCCTGCCGCAACCTGACCGATCACCGGCAAACCGAGATCTTCCTCTGCTTCCGGCAAACGGATACCGCGGCTGGCCCCCGGCACCATCTCAATGGCACCTTTACGTGCCAGTGCCCGAAGGTGGTCTTCGGCCGCATTTGCCGAACGAAACCCCAGTTCAGCGGCAATCTCTGCCCGGGTTGGTGGATACCCGGTTTCGTCCAGGTAACGCCGGATAATGTCCAAAACCTGACTCTGCCTTGCAGTAAGCTTCATAAAGCTGCCCTGTTTTTATATACAGTAACGAAAATATATACAGTGTTTTATCCAGTGTAAACCCTAAATTTATTCCAGGTCGCTTCTCAGAGCGGCATGCACTGTGGTCACATGGCCAATCAGGGCCGATACTGAACAGAGCAAGCCATGAAAGGACCTTGTGTCCAGCCATCGAAAGGAGGAGTAAAGCTTGGACTGCCAACCGACTTGCCGTTTACCGGATATTCGCCTGACACAATCACAACAGGAGCGCCGGGTTGGGGTTGAGATTGAAATCTCAGGGCTGGGCTACACTCAGCTTGTACAACTCCTGGCAAACCTGCTGCCCGGCCAGGTACATGAGGTTTCAAGGTACGTCACTAACATCCAGACCAACTTTGGGGAGTTTGGGGTTGAGCTCGACTCCGCTCCGATCAAAGAGCTCAATTTTGAGGACGAGCTACTCCCCGAAGCCATTCGCGAACTTGGTGGCCAGGCCCTGCATCTGATCGATGCCGCAGCTGAGAAAATTGTCCCCCTGGAAGTGGTAACGCCACCCATGCGGCTCAGCGACCTCGAACACATCGAAGCGCTATGCAACCAGTTACGGGAAGCCGGGGCCCTTGGCAGCCGGGAAGCCATCTACTATGCCTTCGGGCTGCAGCTCAACCCGGAACTTCCGGACCTTGAGGCACCGACCCTGGTTCGTTACCTACAGGCTTTCGCGGTCCTGTACGACTGGCTGAAGTCTCGTCACCAACTTGATATCAGTCGTAAGCTCACCAGCTACATCGAACCGTGGGACAGCCTGTTCGTCGATCGCCTGATTGAGCCAGGTTACGCTCCAGACATGCGCCAGCTTATGAAAGATTACCTGCGAGACAACCCCACGAGGAACCGCGCCCTGGATCTGCTTCCGCTGTTTGCCCACCTTAACCGGGACCTGCTTGCCGATTATGTGTCTGACCCCAGGGTCAAGTCCCGGCCGACCCTGCACTACCGTCTGCCCGACTGCGACATCGACAATCCGGACTGGCATTTCTCCACGGTATGGAACGACTGGGTTGTTCTTGAGCAGCTCGCCACCCACGCCAGCGACCTGAAGGAGATGGTTGCAGCCTTCCGGGATAGCCGCCGGCTCAGTTTCCACAACCTGACCCATGACTGGGTTGAAACCTGCACCCACTGGCTGCAGACAAAGGGCTATGTCTGATCTTCGCAACTCTGGTGCCGATCACCCCGGGCTGACCATTGGCATCAGTGGCCCTCGCCGGAAAGGCACCCCACAGAGGCTAATCAGCCTGGCACTGAAACTCGCGGGTGCGGGCAGCGTGTACATTCGCCCCGGGGCACGAATCGATGCCAGCCTTCTCGATGGCCTGATTCTCTCAGGCGGCACCCACATCCACCCAGGCCGCTACGGACAGGAACCGGAAGTGACCGCCCGTTACGATCCACGACGGGATGACACTGACTGGCATCTGCTCCATCAGGCAGAACAGCTCCACCTGCCGGTACTTGGAATATGCCGGGGCGCACAACTGATCAATGTCTTCCGGGGAGGCTCCTTGTGCCAGGATGTCACCCCGATCCGGGTTCACACCCGCCACCATCCGCTCCTGTTGCCGTTGCAAACCGTCAGACTGGTCCATGACAGCTTGCTCGGCAGCATCATGCCAGCGACGTCGATCGGGGCAAACCGGATACACAGCCAGGCAATCAAAGTTCTGGGACGAGACCTTCGGGTGGTTGCGCTTGATAACGACCTGCTGGTGCAAGGCATAGAGACCACCGATGAACACTGGATACTGGGGGTTCAATGGCACCCTGAATACCTGCTTTATCACTGGGGCCACAGAAACATCTTTGGCAGCCTGGTACAGGCCGCTCGTCAATGGAAACTCACTAGACTGGAAGGTAACGACGCAAGACGCCCTTGATGGCGGTGATTTCGTAGGTCTCGCCGGGCTGCGTCTGCAAATAGCGCTCAGCCCAGGCCCGGAGTTCATCCCGGGTGGTGATATCCTTGGGATCCGAGCCAGTGAGTCGATGCAGGATATCCCTTTCCCGATGGGTCAGGCGGACCTGTTGGTCGTGTATCAGCATGAAAACTACCCTTGGCCGAAGTCAGGACGGGTTCTGAGCCAGTATAGGCCAGTCAGGCACAAGCTGCAGCCCTTACCGGTGGCCTGTGTGCCTGGGATTCACGCCCTAGAAATCCCGCGTGTAGAAAAGGTCGAGTGACGCTGCCAGGCCGCTGGCAGCCTCCAGATAGAAGTAACGCCCCAGGTCATAGCGCAGGGCGACCGTCGATACCGGCTCAAATATGCCCACACCATAACGCACGCTGAGATCTTCCGTGATATAGCCACTGGCCACCACCGACGCATCATCTCCGGAGCCTTCCGTCTCCAGCACCAGCTGGTCGATGCCAAGCTCCTCACCAATTTTCTCGGTGACTTTGCTGGCACGGGCCAGACCCAGGGAAATCGCCGCCTGTCCTACCTGGCCTTGATCACCCTCGGTTTGCAGTGGCCGCCCCAGGATCACATAGGACAAAGCGTTCTGCTGGGACATCGCCGGTTCCGAGAACACCTCGGTCGATGGGCCAGACACCGGGCCAGTCAACCGCAAACCTGCGGTAACGTCATCCACAAACCTCACCGCTTCAACATCCAGGTACGGCTCCGCCAGCGAACCGACAAACACCAGGCGCGCACGCCTTAATACCAGCTCGGTACCAAACGCCTCGAAATTTCCGTCCGTCAGCTGCAAGACACCGCGAGCGTCCATGTTATTGCCGACACGCAAACCGCCTTCCAGGTCACCGGTGATACCAAAGCCCTCAAAGGTGACTTCGTCACTGCCAACATCAACCCGGACATCCATGGTGAGGGAGCGCAGTATTGGCTCCTCAACTGGCTTCCCGACAATGACCTCATCGCTGGATACCGTGACCGCCTGCTCCGGTAACTCCTTGACGGTAATCTGGCCTCTTGGCACCGCTAACGTCCCGGTGATGGCAAGCCCCCCATCCCGATATTGCAGCTTCAGGTCAGGCTCAAGTTCAACACTGGCAAAAGGCTCATAACTAAATGGCAGGCGCTGGCCAGTCAGCGCCAGATCCAGCACCAATGCAGGGTGCCAGGCGGTCGTGCCACGAACCTGTCCCGAACTCCGCTCATGGCTCTGCCAGTTGCCTGCGATCGTCGCCACCTTGCCGTTCAATTGAACATCGACGCCTATACTCTCCATCGGCATTGGCAGTCGCGAGTCCAGAATCTTACCGTTTTCCAGATTCAAGGTGCCGTGGACATCGGGCTGCAAAAGCGGTCCTGACAACGTCCCCGCCCCTCCAATCGTGCCTTCAAGTACTTCAAGGTCTAAAATCGCTGCAAGGGGTGCCAAATTCAAGCTGGCCAGATGAAAGTTTCCAGTCATTGGATACGCCGGTGTGGACGGATCAAGGGTCATCGCCGCTGTCAGTTTTCCCAGCTCCGGGCCGGACAGCGCCAGGTCGAAGGTCGCGCTCTCCGGCTTGAGTTTGAGGCTGACGCTTAACAGGTCATAGGCGAAGGCGTGCCATTCGTCTTCCAGCTGCAGGTCAAAGCTACCGGGTGTCGCCGAAAGTTCGAGCTGACCATCAGGCCCCAGCTCCGTCATATCCAACGCGAACCGCCCGTCCAACTCAGACTGCCAACGCAAATGCTTGGGGAGGACCGGCGCCAGAGCAGCGGTCGGAAACGCCTGCAACTGATAGTTAAGGGCCAGGCGAGGCATCAGCGATTGTTGCCCGGCGCATACCGAGCTTTCCTGCCAACGCCAACAGTGGGGGCCAAGTTCAAGACTGGGCGTTTGCTGATAGGTCAGTGTAGCGGGCGTATCCAGACGCCATAGCTGATCCTGTTGCGGAAGCTCGATCTCACCCCGACTGAGCTGGCCGCTCCAGCCTTCCCCCCAGCGACCATCAAACTGTAGCCGGGTGGCCAAAACCTCGACTATGGACTCAAACACCAGAGTATGGCGTTCAGGAGTGCCGGTCAGCCCCGCGTCGATCCGTCCCAGATCCTGGTCTCCGGCCTTCAGGCCGGACGCCTGCAAACGGGCATCGAGTGACAAGTGCTCTGCCAGTGTCGCCTCCAGCTGAATCCGCCCGGCTTGAGCGGTGCCCTGCCAATCCACATCGGTTGCCGACAGGGCAAGCTGCCCTTGAGGTTGCTGGAGCGTTCCTGCGGCGGTCAGCTGGCCTTGCAAGTGCCCTTGCAAACCTGGCACTAACAGCTCCGGGCTGGGGAAGTCCAGGGTAACCTGTCCGTCAATCTGTTGCTGCCAGCGGCCCTGACCCGAGAGCCGGTTTTCACCCACCGTCAGCGCGAAATCGGCCAAGCGCCAGTCATCATTGACGCCGGTCAGCGCCCCCTGGCTTGCAGCGTCCTGGGACTGCCACTGGCCGCTGATTGCCCAGTTCGCAGCCACCTTCAAGGTATCGTCATCCAGACTTCCCTGGCTGGTGACGGTGCCATCAAGACCGGCCTGCAGTATCGGCACCCAGTACCCCGGATTGAACTGCGTCAGCCCCAACTCGACATCCCAGGTCAATGGACCCGCATATTGCAAGGTTCCGCGGCCTTTGGCCTCACCAGCCCCTGTGGTGACCCGTAGCTCATCAAGCGTCAGGGACTGCATATCTCCCCTCAGCCGCCCCTCCAGCTCGGCCTCGCCCATTGGCCCATCCACCTGAGCCTGGAGGTCTGCCTGGTATTGACCGTTATCGTAGCGGGCATGACCCTGCAACTGTTCCAGGGCAACCGGCGGTTCCGCCATGCCCGGCACCAGCTGGTACCAGGGAAACCCGGCGAGCAAAATGTCGGCATTGGCCGAGATGCCATCCTGCCAGCCCAGGTCACCAGCGACGGTCACTCGACCCGCCGATTCGCCTGCTTCGGGAGACCCCAGAGTGAACGTCAGGTTCTGCACCCCGGTCTCTGTCACCAACCCACCCGCAGAAAGCGCAATCCCCCCTTCCGTTCCCGCCAGGGTTGCCCGGGTCTGACTTTGGAAACCTTCGGCAAGGGAGCCATCCACCGTGAGCTGCCAGTCGCTGAGCATCAAGGTTGATGGCAAGGTGTCCAAAGCCAGGAAGTCACGGGCACGCAGTGACAACGTTGCCGGTAAGGCCTGCTCAAAGGGTTCGACCCGGCCTTCAAGTTCGGCATCGAGATAACCATCGCTGCCGCCTTTGACGCGAATGTTCCGTGCATTGCCACTGAGGGCAAGGGCCAGCGACCAGTCATCGCCCCGGGGAGGCGGCAACCGGCTATCGACATCCAGGGCCAGCGGCCAGTCGCCGCGGGTTTCCAGCCAGCCGCGAACCCCAATCTCTACAGTGTCCCGATGGTACTGGAGATCATGGATCTGCCAGGCCGAGCCAATGCCCTTGGCGGACAGGCGGGCGTCGTCCCAAATCAGTGTCTGGTTAACGGTAAGAGGGCCAAACGCCACCTGCCTGATATCAAGGTCAACCGGCAGGAGCACCGACGGCAAACTGAAATCCCCTTCGGACGGTTCCTCCGATGACGGCTGGATCACGACATCTGTTTGGGCGGCAGACAGCTCATCCAGGCAGACCGTCAAGGTAAACAGGCACGATGGCGACCACGCCACCCTCGGTGTTACGGTGTCAACCGCAACGCCATAGCCACGCCAACGCACATGGTCGGCCTGCCAGCGACCAAACAGTGAGCCCTGCCCATTCTGCACCTCCAGCCCCGGAATCTGCGACAACACCCAACGGGTGCCGGAATCGCTCCCCAAGGCGATTAACAGGCCGGCCAGCACCAACACCATCCACAGCAGCATTCCGACCAGAACAACCGCGATGAACCGCAACCAGTGAATGTGCCGTCTCATAGCTCTGGCCCCATGGAAAAGTGAATCCGCCAGTCGCCGCCAAAGTTCTCGTCCAGGCCCTTGGCGATGTCGAACTTCAACGGGCCAACCGGACTGACCCAGCGAATACCCGCACCAACCCCGTCCACCAGTGCATCGGTCAGGTTATCGATCGCATTGCCGCGATCAAAAAACGCGGCTACCCGCCAATGGGGAGCAAAACTGTACTGATACTCCCCACTGCCCACCATCAGGTAACGGCCACCGGCCAGGTTCCCGTCATCGTCCCGGGGCGACAAGGACTGATAGTCGTAGCCGCGCACACTCTGGTCACCACCGGCAAAAAATCTAAGCGACGGAGGCACATCATCGAAACTGTTTGTCGCCACCCCACCAAACTGGAAACGTGTCAACAGACGATGGTTACCCCAGACTGTGATCAGCCCCTTCATCAACACATTGACATGGAGAACATCCGCATCTGAAAACAACTTCCTGTGGGCCCCCGACACATCAAACTGGATGCGGTAGCCACGGGAGGGATCGAGCGGGGAATCGGCCCGAAGCCGGGAGTAACTCAGGCCCGGCAGCAGCAACCGGCTCATGGAGGAAGGTTCACTACCAATACTGTATCGTTCGGCTTCCGCCCGGAGAGAGAGAATCTGTAGCCAGCCGCTATCAAGTTCGTGCTGCCACTGCTGACCCAGGGTTAACCGCTCAGATTCGACATCTTCGATGTCTTCCATCTGGTAACCGGCTGTCAGCCGTATCAGGTCTGTCATCGGCGGATCCAGCGGCAACTCGTACCAGGCGCTGACGTTCTGGCGGGGGCCAGAGAGCTCGGTTTCAGCGCCCCGGCGGTGTCCCATGGGGTTAACCCAGTGTTCCCGCCAGGTGCCCTTGAAACGGGGGCCCACGTCGGTAGAAAACCCAACACCGGCCGAGACTGACCTTGGCTCCCGGGCCGTAAGCTGGACCACCACGGGAATCTCCAGGCCATCGGCATCTTCCGGGATCGCCTCCACCAGCACCTGGGCAAAGTAGCCACTGTTGGAAAGGTCAGAATTGAGCGTCGCTACCTTGTCGGCGTGATAAAGCTCGCCAGGACTGATGGAAACAAAGCGCTCCAACAGTTCACGCTCAAACTCCTCGCCCCCGGTAAACGTTACGCCACCCAATCGGTAGCGCTGTCCACTGGTAAATGCCAGGGTTATATCGGCATAGCCAGCTTCGGGGCTCACCTCCAGGGTATGCCTCTCGAAGGTGCCATCAAAGTAGCCCAGCCGCGTTGCCTGGTTGCGAATGAGCTGGCGCAGGGAATCGTAATGACCGTGGTTGAGCACATCACCTACCGCCGGCCGATCGGGCAGCACCGGCAGAAAGTCAGGGTCGGTATTGGCGGGGCCTTCAATTGTTACGGTAACGGAGCGCACATGCACCGGCTCGCCTGGGGTAACGGTCAACACCAGCGTCGGCAAGCCGTCGTCGACCAGCGTCCATTCGATCTCGGGCTGGTAATAGCCCAACGCCTTCAAGGCGTCACGAACCTGGCCCATGGCGGTTGGTACATAGCGGCGCAAGCGCTGGGCACTGCGCCCCTCAACCTCGCCGATAAAGGCATTGGCATTGTCTTGCAGCTCGGGGAAATCCCCTTCAACCACCACCTCCACCTGCTGGGCCTGGGCGAGCGCACACACCAGCCACAACAGCGGCCAGCAAACCCACTTGAACTTCCGTGTTCCCCTTGGCATCAGGCAGTCGGGCCGTTCAGCACCCCGTGGTAGATGGCAAAGAAATGGCAGGTACTGCCACCCACCACAAAAAGGTGCCAGATTGCATGGTTATAAGGGATTTTTTTAATTAGGTAGAACACAACCCCCAGGGTATAGGTAATGCCGCCAGCCACGACCAACGACAGCCCCAATGCGTTCACACTGTCAGCCAACTCTTTGGAGGCGACCACCACAAGCCAGCCCATCAACAGATAAATCGTGATCTGCAGCGGCTTGAAACGGTGCCCAAACACCAGCTTCAGCGTGATGCCTCCCAGCGCCAGCCCCCAGATCACTGCAAACAGCGTCCAACCGACCGTGCCACGCATGTTCACCAGAAGAAACGGGGTGTACGTACCAGCGATCAGCAAAAATATCGCGCAGTGATCCAACATTTTGAATACCCGGCGCATCTCGGGCCGTCGCGCGAAATGATAAAGCGTAGACGCGAGGAACAGCAGCGTCATACTGGTTCCGTAGATGCTGAAACTGACGATCTTCCAGACATCCTCCTGACCCGCGGCCATCACCAACAACACAACCATACCGGCCACACTGAAGAGTGCCGCAAGACCGTGGGTCAGCCAGTTCAACCATTCTTCAACCTTGGGATAAGGCTCAAACGACACCGATTGGGTCACACAATTCTCCCTGAATACCCGTTCATTTCACGTCAAGGCCAGGTCACCCCGCTACCCGGCCCCTTGTGTCCGAGTTTACCGCCTGACGGGTCAGTTAATCCATGAACAACTTCAGCAAGCGCCTGCCAGTACACCCAGATTGGCCCTTTCGCCACGCACCTTTGCCGATGTTGCCAATGGTAATCCGGGACGATCGCCACATGATCGGGTTAAAACCGTGCAAGAAGGAGCAGCGCAATGTCCCGACAGCCACGACAGAACCGAGACCCCATCGGCCTCGCCCTGTCTTCCATGACCCGGCTCGCCTCCAGCCCCTGGCTGGACCGTCTTGGCATGAGAACGCCGGTTGAAAAAGCGGCTTATCAGGGCACCAAAGCCGGGTTCCGAACCCTATCCCTGGCAGCAAGGGAGGTCAGTCGGGTATCCAGTTGGCTTCCCAGAAATAAGCTACCAAACCGCCAGTCACAAGACCTGTTCGACCTGTCCCTCGACGAAGATCAGACAATCATCGTCGACACCCTGCAACGACTTGCCGCTGATGTTCTCAGGCCAGCAGCTGCCGAAGCGGATGAAGCCGCTGCCATGCCGGCACGGGTGTTTGAAGCCGCAAACGAACTTGGACTCGCCCTATACGCCATTCCCGAACCATTTGGCGGTGTCGCCGAGTACCAGTCGCCCGTCAACAGCGTACTGATTGCCGAGCAACTGGCCTACGGCGATATGGGGCTGGCACTTGCCCTGCTGGCTCCATTCGGTGTGGCCCAGGCCATCACCCAGTGGGGCACTGGCGCTCAGCAGTCGAGTTTTCTGCCACTGTTCTGCGAAGCCGACGCCCCGATCGCCACCATTGCGGTGGACGAACCAACACCGCTCTTTGATCCTCGGCAACTGCAAACCCATGCCCGTCGCAGCAACGATGGCTTCGAGCTGACTGGCAGCAAAAGCGGGGTTGTATTGGGGGAAGTCAGCGACCTGATCCTGGTAGCCGCCGAGCTTGAAGGACTGCCGCGACTGTTCCTCGTACCGGGAGGCGTTGATGGCCTCCACCGTACAGCAGACCCCGGCATGGGCTTACGGGCGGCGCAGCTGGCCCGCCTTGACTTCGATCGCGTCGCTCTGCCCAAGGAAGCCCTGCTCGGTGACGACACCTTTGACTACGACAACTTTCTGGACCGTGCCAGCTTGATGCGTTGCGGACTCGCCATTGGCACCGCTCAGGCTGTTCTCGACTATGTGATTTCTTATTGCAACGAACGCACGGCCTTTGGCGAGCCCATCAGTCATCGCCAGTCCGTGGCCTTCATGATCAGCAACATGGCTATTGAGACGGACAGCATGCGCCTGCTGACCTGGCGAGCCGCCAGCCGGGCAGAAAGCGGGATGAGTTGGCATCGAGAAGCCAGCCTTGCGCGCCTGCTCTGCAACGAAAAGGCCATGGAGACCGGCACCCAAGGGGTACAACTGCTCGGTGGGCACGGCTTTGTCAAAGAACACCCGGTCGAGCGTTGGTACCGGGACCTGAGGTCTGTCGCCGTTCACTTTGGTGGCGCCCACGCTTGAGGAGCACTGCACTATGTATCTCGAAATTCCCCGTAAGTTTGGCCCCATCATTCACCAGGCCCAACAAACCGCGAAAGCGGTGTTCCGACCCATATCCCGTAAATACGACCGCGCCGAACACAGCTATCCCAAGGAACTCGACATGTTTGCCACCATTATGGATGGCATGAATGATGGCTCCCTCAGCGGCGGGGCCGGGGCCGGAAAGCTGGCAAGGTCCGGGGCCGAAGGGGGTGCCGGCAATCGCAACGGAACCAACATGAACACCGTGCTGGGCCTTACCGAGATTTGCTGGGGTGACGTTGGCCTCGCCCTGTCGATTCCCCGTCAGGGCCTGGGTAACTCCGCCATCGCTGCCGTTGCGAACGAAGAGCAGCTGAAGCGCTTTGGCAAAACCTGGGCTGCTATGGCCATCACCGAACCCGGCGCCGGCTCTGACAGTGCCGCCATACGAACAACCGCCACAGCAGAGGGCGACCACTACGTGATCAATGGCGAAAAAATCTTCGTCACTGCGGGCGAGCGGGCCGATGCCGTGGTGGTCTGGGCCAGCCTGGATCTCAGTCTGGGGCGCGCCGCCATCAAGTCGTTTGTGGTCGAAAAGGGCACACCGGGCATGACCGTGGAACGACTGGAGAAAAAACTCGGCATTCGCGCCTCGGACACGGCCACCATTCGGTTCGACAACTGCCGGGTGCCGAAGCAAAACCTGCTGGGCGACCCGGAAGTCAGCGTTGACAAGGGCTTTGCCGGTGCCATGCAGACATTTGACAACACCCGGCCCGTCGTCGCCGCTATGGCCATCGGTGTGGCCCGCGCAGCTCTGGAGAAAACCCGTGAATTGCTGGCTTCATCCGGACTGGCGCTGGATTACCAGCTACAGAGCTGGAGTCAGCCCGCCGCTGTCAGGGAGCTTAATTTACTGGAAGCCGAGCTCGAAGCCGCCCGCCTGCTGACCCTGCGTGCCGCCTGGATGGCCGATAATGGTCAGCCCAACTCGAAGGAAGCCTCCATGGCCAAGGCCAAGGCCGGCCGGGTGGGCAATGCCATCACCCTGCGTTGCGTTGAGCTCTGCAGCGGCCTGGGTTTTTCCGAGACCGAGCTGCTGGAAAAATGGTCGAGGGACTCAAAAATTCTCGACATTTTTGAAGGAACCCAGCAAATTCAGCTTCTTATCATTGCTCGCCGCCTACTGGGCAAGTCGTCTGGCGAGCTGAAATAGGCTAACCTTCTGCACTCGGACCACCTGCAGTATCCAAGGCAACCAGATGCTCAAGATCAACCGTGAAAACCTGAAAACCAGCCATCAGCTCATCTGGTTCATCATCGATTTCCTGATGCTGGGGCTGCTGATCATCAATCTGACCCTGATTGTTATCGATTCGATCTACGGGTTTATCGCGGTGCAGAACCTGCTGCTGGAGCATGCGCCCCAGGTCCATCAGTTCTACCAACCTGTCCACGAAAACTTCCTGTTTGTGGACCTGGTTTTTGTCACCATCTTCCTGTCGGAGTTTTTCCTGCGCTGGGGCTATGCCATCAAAGCCCGGGTCTACGACCGCTGGTATTTCTACCCCTTTATTCACTGGTACGACCTGGTGGGCTGTATTCCAGTGGGCAGTCTGCGCTTCCTGCGGGTACTTCGGGTGATCTCGATTATCTACCGCCTGCACCAATACAAGATCATCGACATCACCCAGTTCCGATTGTACCGCCTGGTCAGTTTTTACTACGAGGCGTTCATGGAAGAGCTGTCAGACCGGATCGTGATCAAGGTGCTGTCCGGGGTACAAAGCGAACTCTCACTGGGGTCGCCACTGTTTGAGCGAATCCAGGACGATATTCTTTATCCTCGCCGGGAAATGCTGACGGAATGGATCTCTGGGCGAATCGCCAAGGCGGCCAGTCAGGGCTATATGCCCAAACGGGCAGACTTGCGGATCTACCTGGAAGGCAGGGTCGATAATGCCCTGAAGCAGAACCTGGAGCTGTCTCGCCTGCGGCTGGTTCCGGTTGTCGGCCCAACAATCCAGGAAACACTTGAAGACGCCGTTGGCGATATTGTCGCCAATGTCGTCCACCAGATCATGGAAGACCTGGCATCGACCTCCAACCACGCCTTTGTTGAGGATCTGGTCCAGGTTATGTTGCCCGCACCGGGCACCGAAGAGCCGGATGAGACGCGGAATGACGCGCTGATTGCACTGATTAACGAAATCATTGAGGCCATCAAGGCCCAGGTCAAAGTCAAACACTGGCGCGCTGAGCTGAAACAGTAACCGTCATAGGGAACCCTATTTTGAGCCAAGCTCCTCTGCACTACCGACCGGCCCACCAACTGGCCGACGACTTACGCTCCGGCAAGCTTACCAGCGTTGAGCTAACCCAAAGCCTGCTTCATCGCATCAACAGCCACAACCCCCACATCAATGCGTTTACTTATGTGGATGGCAAGTCCGCACTGGAAGCCGCGGCCGACGCCGATGCACGACTTAAGGCCGGAGTAGAGCCCGGTCCCCTGCACGGGCTGCCGCTGACCGTGAAAGACACCTGGGAGGTGGCAGGCATGCCTTGCACCGCTGGCGCCCCCAAACTGAAACGGCACCGACCCAAACAGTCTGCGGCGGTGGTTCAACGGTTGCAGGATGCCGGCGCGATCATCCTCGGCAAATCCAATGTGCCGCTCTACGCCTCAGACATCCAGAGCTACAACCGGCTCTTTGGGGTGACCAACAACCCCCATAACAAGAATCATACCCCCGGGGGCTCGTCCGGTGGTGCTGCCGCTGCGCTGGCGGCCGGCATGACACCTCTTGAGATTGGCAGTGACCTGGCCGGATCAATACGCACCCCCTCGCACTTCTGCGGCGTTTTCGGGCACAAACCGTCCCGCGGCCTCATTTCCATGCGCGGGCATATCCCCGGACCTCCCGGCGCCCTGTCCGAACCCGACCTGGTGACCGGTGGCCCGATGGCGAGAACCAGTGATGACCTTGAGCTGCTACTGGATGTTCTCGCCGGCCCCAACTCCCAGGAGGCACGGAGCTGGAAGCTGGAGATGGAGCAATCTAGCCATGCCAGCCTTTCCCAAGTGCGTGTGGGCCATTGGTTCAGCGACCCGGCTTGCCCGATCGATAAGGAACTCGCCGCTGGCTACCAGAACCTCACCGACCAGATCGCCCGCTCCGGTGTGTCCATCAGCCCGGCCAGACACCCCCTGCTCGACCTTGAACGGATCCTCCCGGTCTATTTCTGCCTGCTTGGCGGATTGATGGGGGGATCCCTCAAACCTGCACAGAAGCGCCAGATGCTGGTTGCCAGTCACCTGGACCCGATACTGAGCCGAGTTACCTCGATGACTGTGGGTTCCGGCCACTATGGGCGAGGGGTAAACCTGAGTTACGGCGAGTGGTTGATGTGGAATGAGAAGCGGGAACAAATGCGGGCCCAGGTTGAAACCCTGTTCAACGAGTACGATGTACTGTTAACCCCGGTTACGCCAACAACGGCCATTCCCCACGACCACAGCCAGCCGGTGTTCAGACGTAAAATCCAGGTGAGCGGCAAACCACGTCCTTACATGGATCAGTTCTGCTGGATCGCACTGGCCACACTACTGGGCTTGCCTGCCACCTCGGTCCCCATAGGACGCACCGCCAACGGGCTGCCCTACAATGTCCAGGTGATTGGCGCGCCGGGCAAGGACCTCACCACCATCGGCTTCGCCCGACTTCTGGAACAACAGGGGCTGGCTGGCTTTCAGGTACCTGCTGGGTTCTGAGCAAAGAGCGCTAACGAGGAGCCCTTCCAGAAACGAAAAGGCCAGTCATCGACTGGCCTTTTCTGTATTGGTAGCGGGGAGCAGAAGCGACCTGCTTCTGCGGCAGCAACCACACCGCGCGAAGCGCAAACATAGGTGCTGACTCAAATAGCCCCTTTGAAAACGAAAAAAGCCGGTCAAAGACCGGCTTTTTTCTAATTGGTAGCGGGGGCTGGATTCGAACCAACGACCTTCGGGTTATGAGCCCGACGAGCTACCAGACTGCTCCACCCCGCATCAAAACTTTCCGTCTTTCGGAACCCTGTCCGATCAACGTGGCGCGTATATTAAGGATTAGATCCCGGCCTGTCAAACATTATTTTGAAATAAATCTGAAGGATATTCCAAATCACGATTTTTGGCCGATTCATTGAGCCCAACCGACGCCAACGCTTCCTGAACAGGGCGGAATGAACGGCGGTGAAGTGCCGTGACACCCAGCCGGTTCAGCGCCTCAAGGTGTACCGGTGTCGGGTACCCTTTATGTTGAGCCAGACCGTATCCCGGAAACTCAGCATCCAGGGCCACCATCTCACGGTCGCGGGTTACTTTGGCAATAATGGACGCAGCGCTGATGCACTCAACCCGGCCGTCCCCTTTGACCACGGGTTCCGACGGCCACTGCCACTTGGGACAGCGATTGCCATCCACCAGCACATACTCCGGCGCGATGGCCAGCCCTGCTACCGCTTTCTGCATGGCTAGCATGGTTGCCTGGTAGATATTCAGACGATCAATCTCGTCCACATCACACCGTCCCAGGCTCCAGGCCAACGCGTGATCCAGGATCTGGTCATAAAGCGCGTCCCGCCGCTTCTCAGTCAGCGCCTTGGAGTCTGCCAGTCCTGGCACCGGCCTTTTGGGGTCAAGAATCACGGCTGCGGTGATAACCGGGCCAGCCAATGGGCCACGCCCAACTTCGTCAACGCCCGCCAGCAGGTGGCCACCGTAACTGCAGACAAAGGGGGGTAAAGGCGCTTTGCGTGCCATCAGGAGACTTTCTCTAACAAGCCGGATATCGCAACGGCAGCCCGTTCATCGGCGGTACGACGAAGCTGTTGATGAAGGTCCGTGAAGGCCATACGCAGCCGTTCCCGCTCCTGATCATTCTCGAGCCGTTCCAGAACCGCAGCTCCCAGGGCCTCCGGAGTCGCATCATCCTGCAACAACTCAGGCACCAGGGCCTCTCCAGACAGCAGGTTGGGCAATGCCACAAACGGCACTTTGACCAGACGGGAGAGCAGTTTATAGCTGAGGGCACTCAGGCGATAACCAACCACCATCGGCTTTTTGAGCAGCATCGCTTCCAGTGTCGCAGTTCCGGAAGCCAGCAACACCACGTCGGCAGCAGCCATCACTTCCCTGGAACGACCTCGAACGACCGTGACCGGCAGTTTTACTTTCAGGCTATCCACCAGTGCCCTAACCTGCTGCTCTCTCTCACGATTCACACAGGGGATGACCAGCTGGACATCACTTCGTTGGGATTGAATCCAGCGGGCAGCCGACAAGAAAAGGTCGCCCAGGCGGGCCACCTCGCCACCCCGGCTTCCGGGCAGGATAGCCAGCACCGGTGCAGAATCATCCAATCCAAGCGCCTGACGAGCCCCTTCAGTATCCGTTTCCATCGGAATCCGGTCTGCCAGAGGATGGCCAACAAACGCCACCGGCACCTGGTGTTCTTCATAGAAGCGGGCTTCAAAAGGAAACAGGGTCAACATCAGATCGACGGATTTGGCGATCTTGAAGATCCGTTTCTGACGCCAGGCCCACACAGAAGGACTGACGTAATGGACGGTAGGAATGCCAGCATCGCGGCATCGCCGCTCTACACCAAGGGTAAAATCGGGGGAGTCTATTCCGATGACCACATCCGGCGGGTTGGTCAGGAAATAATCCATCAATCGATCACGGATACTGAACAGCTCCCGCAATCGGCCAAGAACTTCAACCAGCCCCATGACCGAAAGGCGCTCCATGGGCACCAGGGAATGGAATCCCTGGGCAATCATTTCATCCCCACCAATACCAACAAAGCGCGCCTTGGGATAGCGCGCTCTCAGGGAACGGATGAGTCCGGCACCCAGTATGTCGCCGGAGGCCTCTCCGGCCACAATACCGAAGGTAACCCGGCGATGGCTGATCACTTTAGATTCATTGCAGGACACGGAGCCATCCACTTAGCGGATAATGCCGCGATGGGTACCACGCAGGGAGTCAATCAGGGGAGCCACCTCAGGCACGTCGCTAAAATCGGCCTCAAGCGCTTCAATGGCCTGCTCTGTGGTCAGTCCCTGACGATAGATAACCTTGTAGGCGCGGCGGAGTGCCAGCAACGCCTCTTTGCTGAAGCCACGGCGTTTAAGCCCTTCGACATTCATACCAAAGGGCTCGGCGGACTGGCCGCTGGCCATGACATAGGCAGGAATATCCTTGAGCACGATGCTGCCACCGGCACTCATGCTATGGGCGCCGATCTTGCAGAACTGGTGCACCATGGTGCCACCCCCCAGGATAGCCCAGTCGCCTACGGAGACGTGACCGGCCAGGGTGGCACAATTGGCCAGGATGGTGTTGTCCCCTACCACGCAATCGTGCGCGACATGGACATAGGCCATCAACAGGTTACCGCTACCGATTCGGGTTTCACCCTGGTCCTGAACGGTACCACGGTGAATCGTGCAGTTTTCGCGGATGACGTTGTCGTCGCCGATCACCAATGTGGTCGGTTCACCCGCGTATTTCTTGTCCTGACATTCCTCTCCAACACTGGAGAACTGGAATATCCGGTTGTTGCGGCCAATGACCGTAGGGCCCTTGACGACAACGTGGGACATAATTTCAGTACCTTCACCGATCTCCACACCCGGCCCAATGTAGCTCCATGGGCCGACGGTGACACCATCGGCAAGTTTGGCGGAAGGGTCTACAATTGCCTGCGGATGAACTCCCGACCAATCAGTTGTCGCCATTAAACATCTCTCTCAGCGGTCATAACTTCCGCAACGCAGGCGACTTCTCCATCAACCAACGCACGGCAGTCAAATTTCCAGATTCCATGTTTACCGGATATAAACTGCGACTCCATCCGCAATTGGTCCCCCGGCAAAACAGGTCGCTTGAAGCGAACCTTGCTGCAGCCGGCGAGGTAGTGTACCACGCCATCCGACGGTTTCCTGTCTACTGTGACAAATCCCAGGATACCGGAGAGTTGGGCCATGGCCTCGACGATCAGAACACCAGGCATAACCGGGTGGTTGGGAAAGTGTCCGGTAAAGAACGGTTCGTTCATGGAAACGTTCTTATAACCTACAATCGACTTTCCTTTTTCCACTTCCAACACACGATCAACCAGCAGGAACGGATAACGGTGTGGAAGAAACTCCATGATTTCTTTAACGTGCATCATCAGGATCGGCCTCAGCCCTCTAATTTCTTTTCAAGTTCCTTCAGCTTTCGCGCCATGGCATCCAGCTGTCGGAAGCGAACCGCATTTTTTCGCCACTGCTTGTTAGGTTCAGCGCCCGTACCAGAAGAATAGACCCCTGGTTCGGAAATGTTACCAGTTACCAGGGTCATGCCTGTCAGGTGGACCTGGTCACCGATGTCCAAATGCCCTGCTACCCCGGAGGCGCCACCAAATACACAATGACGGCCAATCCGGGTACTACCGGCGATACCCACTTTAGCCGCCATCGCTGAGTGATCTCCGATGGTGACGTTGTGGGCAATCTGGATCAGGTTATCAAGCTTGACGCCATTGCCAATCACGGTGTCATCAAGGGCACCGCGATCGATCGTCGTGTTGGCGCCGACCTCGACATCATCCCCCAGCACAACCCGCCCAACCTGGGCAATCCGGTGCCAGACACCGCGTTCGTTAGCAAAACCGAAACCGTCTGATCCCAGAACCGCACCGCTCAGGATATGGCAGCGTTGGCCCAGGATAACGTCGTGAGCCAGGGTCACCCGCGGCTTCAACACTGTACCGGCGCCCAGCTCACAGCGAGCCCCAACAACACAGCCTCCGCCGATAACCACGCCCTCACCAATCACCGCGCCCGCTTCAATAACGACCAGCGGACCGATGCTGGCACTTTCATGCACCTCGGCGGAATCATCCACCACTGCGGAGGGGTGAATACCCGCTTGGGCCTGGGGTGCTGGATCAAACCAGTGGCTGAGGCGAGCATAACCAAGATAAGGGTTGTCCAGTAACAGGACATTGGTCGGAGACTGGTCGGCCACGGACGGCGAAAGGATGACGGCAGACGCCTTGGTTCCCTCAAGATAACGCGCGTAGGAGGGGTTCGCCAGGAATGAGATTTGCCCGGGCTGTGCCGCCTGGAGAGTCGCCATCCCTTGGATGCTGGTACCCGGGTCTCCTTTGAGCTCGGCTCCCAGAGCTTCTGCGATCTCTCCAAGTGTGTACGTAGCGGTGGTCATATCGGGCTCCGGGGCAAATAACCAGAATCAGGGGTGCCCCTCCCGGGGCGACGCCATTACTGCTGATTCAGTTTCTCAAGCAGCTGCGGGGTAAGGTTCAGGTCAGGCCTGACGTACACCACGGCTTCGCTGGGCAGGATCAGGTCGAGTTCATTTTCATCCAGCAGTTCCTGAACTGCCGCGTCCACGCTGGGACGCGCCTGCTCCAGGAAAGCCTGCTTACGGCTGGACACGGTGGTATCCAGGCGCTGACGCAGGAAATTGAATTCCTGAGCCTTTTCCTGGAATTGGGTTCCCAGTGCCGTGCGCTCAGATTCGTTCATCATCGCACCGTCCTTTTCAAGACGCTCACCCAGCTGGCGCGCTTCTTCCTGGATCTCACGAACCCGCGCTTCGTCTTCTGTAAACTCTTGCTGCAACTGTTCGCTGAACGCCTTCGCGGCGTTTGAAGAAAACAGGGCCTGACGCAGATCCACAACACCGATACGGGTTTCGGCAAGGGCTGGAACAGTCAGCATCATGGCGATCAGTGCAGCAGCGGCAGTGCGCAATTTAAACATCGTTTCTCTCCTCATTGTTATTAACTAACAACATTTCCTGTGTTATCAGAAACTTTGCCCCAGCGAGAACTGGAACACCTGGGTGTCATCATTGGGCTTGTCATTCAGCGGTTTGGCCAGACTGAATGCCAGCGGCCCTACAGCAGTAATCCACTGGAAGCTGATACCGGCTGAGTAGCGGATATCACCAACCTCAGGCTCATAGCCCCGATCGGAATCGAAGACCTGACCGCCATCCACAAAGAATGCGGTTCTCATCGAACGGCTGTCGTTGGCAAAGGGCGTCGGGAAAATCAGCTCCAGACTACCTTCAGCAAGCAGGTTGCCACCGAACGGGTCTGGGTCTGAGCTATCATTGGGGCTATTGGTCGCTCTCGGCCCAAGGGAATTGGCCTCGTAACCACGAACAGAACCGTAGCCACCTGCATAGAAATGTTCATAGAACGGCATGCTCGTAATGTCGCCATAGCCATCACCGTAGCCCACTTCAGTGCGGAAGCGCAGAACCCAGCTTTGAGCGTTATTCAGCGGCTGGAACCAGTCGGTTTTATGGCGCAGCTTGTAGAAGGTCAGGTCACTGCCCGGTACCGCCACGTCCAACGACAGGGAGTGACTGAAACCGTCACTCGGCAACACACCACGGTTCAGAGTGCTTCGGTTCCAGGAGCCAAACAGGAAGTAGTTCCCAAAGTTATCTCCCTCCTCGGCAATGAACTCCTCGACCTCCACCGCTGTGAAGGAACCGGTCTGGACCTTGGAGTGGGTATAACCAAGACCGAAGTTCAAACGGGTGATGTTGTCGATTGGGTAACCAAACGTCAGGCGCCCACCCATTTCGTCCAGCAGATAGGACGAAATGTCTTCCGACTCATAGTCGGTCTCCCGGGCAAACAGGCTGAACCCCCGGCTGACCCCGTCTACCGTGAAGTAAGGGTTCAGGTAGGTAAAGTTGGCGCTCTTGACCGAGTCACTGACGTTAACGCCAATGGATACCCGTTTTCCGCTGCCGAAGAAGTTATTCTCAGAGATGTTGGCACCGAGAATGGCACCGGAGGTCTGGGAATAGCCGACAGACGCCGACAGGCTTCCCGTGGGCTGTTCCTCAACCGTGTAGTTCACATCGACCATGTCGTCGGTGCCAGGTACCGGGACGGTCTCGACGTCGACAGACTTGAAGAAGCCCAGGCGCTCAAGGCGAGTCTTGGAGAACTCGATACGGTCCGTTGAGGCAACCCCGCCCTCCATCTGGTTCATTTCCTGACGAAGCACATCATCGCGGGTGGAAACGTTCCCGGAGAAGTTGATCCGCCGGACGTAGGCACGTTTCCCTGGAGTTACGTAGAAGGTTACCGTAGCGGTGTTGTCGTCATGGGTTTCCGGAACCGCACTGACGTCAGCAAACGCATAGCCTTCCGTACCGAGCCGTCGGGACAGCAATTCTGAGGTGGATGTCATGCTGGCGCGGGAGTAAACATCACCTTCTTGGGAAAAAATCAGGTTACGCAGGGTTTCTTCCGGCAGAATCAAATCACCACGTAGCTGGATGTCACGGACGGTGTACTGAGGGCCTTCGTCGACAGCGATGGCAATGAAGACATCTTTCTTGTCCGGAGAGATCGAGACCTGGCTGGATTCAACGGTAAAGTCGATGTAGCCCCGATCCAAATAATAGGAGCGCAGCGATTCCAGGTCCCCGCTCAGCCGCTCACGGGCATACTTGTCAGCACTGGTGATGGAGGCCCAGAACCCGGAGGTCTGCAGTTCCATCAAGTCCAGCAGCTCTTCATCGGAAAACGCCTCATTTCCGACTATGTTGATGTGCTGAATCGCAGCGACGTCGCCTTCATTGATGTCCAGTTTGATAGCCACCCGGTTTCTGGGCAGCTCCTCAGCAGTAGCCTTAACTCGCGCGCTGTAGCGGCCTTGAGCCACATAGGAACGAAGAATCTCGAGTTCCAGGCGATCAAGGGTTGCCCGACGGAACACCTGCCCTTCATCCATTCCCGCACTGGACAGGGCATCCTTCAGCATATCGGTTTCAATGTTCTTGTTGCCTTCGATTTCAATGGAGCTGATGCTGGGGCGCTCCTGAACCGTAAGGATCAGGACATCACCGTCCCGACTGGCCTGGATGTCGGTAAACAGGCCAGTTCCAAACAGCGTCTTTATGGCACTTGCCAATGCCTGGGGATCCAGCTCGTCACCAATGACGATGGGAAACGCGGAAAAGACACTACCGGCAGAGACCCGTTGCAGTCCCTCGACCTCAATGTCAGATACGATGAATTCATCAGCCTGCGCAGGCTGGCCACCAACGGTTGTAACTAAGAGGCCGAATACCGCGCCGAAAAGAGAACGTCTCATCCAATTATTTCGCCTGTTAGTGCGGGTAAGAAGGTGGCAATTCTCACAACCGCATCAGGTCGTTGTAAAGTGCAAACACCATCAATGAAAGAATCATTACCATACCAATTCGTAATCCCAGTGCCTGAGCCTGCTCGGAAACCGGCTTCCGCCGGATTGCCTCGATGGTATAAAAAACAATATGGCCACCGTCCAGCACCGGTACTGGTAACAGATTCAAGACCCCCAGACTCACGCTCAGGTAAGCCAGGAAGCGGATAAAATCCTCAAAACCGGAGCTGACACTTTCCTCAGCGATCCGGGCAATCGTAATCGGGCCACTAAGGTTACTTGGTGACAGCAGCCCGGTCAGCATCTTCTTCACCGCTACCAGGGTCAGACGGGTATCAGACCAGGTCGCACCAATAGCGTGGGGAATCGCGGCCAGGGGATTGTAACTGACTTCGCGCAATAATTCGTCCGGCCAGCGAACCGGACTGACCCCGGCGCCGATAAACCCGGTCACCTGACCACCTTCAGATACTTTCTCGGCTGGAGTCAGCTCGATCTCCACGGCAGCGGCCGACCGCTCTATAGTCAGCCGGAGCGTTTGCTCAGGGGCCCGGCGGATATGATCGACCAGATCAAACCAATCGCTCACCGGCGCACCGTCAATCGCGATCACCCGGTCTCCCGCCAACAAGCCCGCATCGGCGGCCCGTCCATCAGGCGTCACCTCACCAATAATCGCCGGCACATCGGGGCGCCATGGGGTGATACCAAACTCCTGGATCGGGTAAGGGTCCTCTTCGCTTAAACGCCAGCCACCCAGGTCGCCCGTCAGCACTCGCTCCCCATCACCAGCACCGGTTACTGTCAGGGTAATATCGCCATGCTCACCGGTACGTTCGAGTAGCCGCATATTCACTTCCCGCCAGGAGGTGACCGACTCACCATCCACGGCCAGCACTTCCATTCCACCGGCAAGCCCCATACGTGCGGCCACCGATTGTGGCGAAACTTCCCCTACCACTGGCGCCACAGTGGCAAACCCCACCACAGACAACAGCCAGTAGGCGACAATGGCAAACAGGAAATTGGCAATGGGCCCGGCTGCGGCGATGGCTATCCGCTGACCCGGAGGCTTGGAGGTAAACGCTTGCTCTCGCTCATCTTCGGGAACAGGTCCTTCCCGCTCATCGAGCATCTTGACGTAGCCACCCAGGGGAATCACCGCGATCGCGAATTCGGTGCCGTGCCGGTCGTACCATGAGTAGATTGGGTTACCAAAACCCACAGAGAACCGAAGCACTTTAACGCCACACCGGCGGGCAACCCAGAAATGCCCGTACTCGTGAATGGTGACCAGGATCCCCAGTGTCAGGATCAGCGCGAGGACGGTCTGAATAACTTCCATAAAACTCCCAAGGATAATGGCCCTAACTGCGACCCACACAGTCACTATGACGCGACCTTGCTTTCAGGGCATAGCAACCTTGTATCAGAGCAGTCTGGGCCAGGTAAACTCAAACCGTAAGACCGCACTGCCCAAAAGGCGTTCCCTGTTATTGTTCTTCCGGCTGAATAATTCTGCCTTTTTGCTGCCTTTCCCGCCCGAATTCCGCCTTATCGGGTTAGCAGCGTACCAGGTATTCTGCGGCCACAGCCCGGGCTTCGCGGTCCTTTTCAAAGATGGTATCAAAACTGTCAGCAGGACCACCCGCAACCCGGCTGAGCGTGTCTTCGATAACCGACGGTATATCAATGAACCGAATCTTTCTCTTAAGAAACGCATCCACCGCAACTTCATTTGCCGCATTGAGTACCGCTGGCGCTGTGCCACCGGCGCTGAAGGCCTCGGATGCCAACCTCAGACATGGAAAACGGGCGAGATCCGGTCGTTCGAAATGGAAACGCCCCAACGCGAACAGGTCCAGCGAGGGAACGCCAGCATCAATTCGGTCTGGCCAGGCAAGGCCATTGGCAATCGGGGTACGCATATCCGGGCTGCCCAACTGCGCCAGAACCGAGCCATCGACGTAATCGACCATGGAGTGAATAATGCTCTCAGGGTGGATATGAACTTCCACCTGCTCGGGCCGGGTGTTGAACAACCAGCAGGCCTCGATCAACTCCAGGCCTTTGTTCATCAGCGTCGCGGAGTCTACGGAAATCTTTTGCCCCATGGACCAGTTGGGGTGGGCACAGGCCTGTGCCGGCGTCACCGTGGCAAGTTCTTCCTGGCTGTGGGTACGGAAGGGGCCGCCTGATGCCGTCAGGAGAATTCTCCGCACCCCTGCCCCGGGCAAATCACGAACCTGGGCAGGAGGCAGACATTGAAAAATCGCATTATGTTCGCTGTCGATGGGGAGCAACTCACTACCAGAAGCGGCCACCGCATCCATAAACAGCTGACCGGACATTACCAGAGCTTCTTTGTTAGCCAGCAACACCCGCTTACCGGCCCGCACTGCCGCAAGGGTCGGAGGCAGACCCGCAGCGCCAACAATCGCCGCCATGACGGTATCAACGTCATCGGCACCGGCCACTTCGCACAAGCCGCTTTCGCCAGCCAACACCTCTGTGGCACCGCGGTCACCCAACACCGCTGACAACGCATGAGCCGCTTGCTCATTCGCCATAACGGCAAAACGGGGCTGGAACTCCCGACACAACGCAGCCATTTCCTCGACCCGGGAACTGGCCGTCAGAGCGTAAACCGAGAAGCGACCGGGGTGGCGCCGAATAACATCCAGGGTACTCTGACCGATAGAGCCGGTTGCACCAAGAACCGTTACCTTACGCATCACCAACCGCCTGCGGCCAACCAGTCCAACTGGACAATGATCAGCGCAAAGACGGGGATTGCAGCGGTCAAACTGTCAATCCGATCCATGATGCCACCATGTCCCGGCAAAAGCTGACTGCTGTCTTTGATCCCCCGGAAACGCTTGAGCATGCTCTCAAGCAAGTCTCCCAACACCGACACCATGCCGGTGATCAAGCTGGCAAAGACGAGTAAGGCACCCTGCTGCACACTGGCATTGGCAAGACACGCCGCGACAATCGCCAGAACACTGACGGCCGCGAGACCACCCCAAACGCCAGCCCAGGACTTTCCGGGACTGACTCGCGGAGCCAGTTTGGCTTTGCCAAAGGCCCGGCCGGCAAAATAAGCCCCGATATCGGCAACCCAGACGATGAAAAACACATAAAGAATGAGCAACAGGTTGCTGTCCACGCTGCCAAACTGGAAGGCACCCGTACGCAACTGATTGAGCCCCACCCAGGCAGGAACCAGCACAAAGAGCCCCATCAGCGCCCGAATCGGTACCGGCGACCACAACGGGGAGCCTGCGGGATAGCTGCGCACCAGCAGCAAACACACGCCCCACCAGATCAGGGCCAGCCAGAGAATCAGCGAGTGAGGGTCATACAGCAGGAACAGTGCCGCCGCCACCAAACCGGCATAGCCGATGCGGGCCAGTGGTCGGGGCATACCGGCCATGTTCGCCCACTCCCAGGCACCGAGGGTGATAATGGCCCCGGTGAACAGTGCGAAGCCCAGCGGCGGGAGAAAAAAAATGCCACCAATGGCGATGGGGGCAAGGATCAAGGCGGTAATGATGCGGGTTTTTAGCACGATGATATTCGCTTATTCTTGGTTGTTTTCAGACGTGGCCGCAGCCAACTGGTCGTCGGTCTGACCGAATCGACGCTGGCGCTGAGCATAAGCTTCAAGCGCCTTATGCATTTCTTCGGATAGGAAATCGGGCCAGAAAACATCCGAGAAGTAAAACTCTGTGTAGGCCAGATGCCAAAGCAGGAAGTTGCTGATGCGCTGTTCACCCGCAGTGCGGATCATCAGATCAGGCATTGGCAGATCCCCGATCGACAGGTGCTGCTGGATCAGGTCATCAGAAATGTCGGATGGCTCAAGTAGCCCCTGGCGCACCTGTTCCGCCACCTTTTGGGTAGCCTGGGTGATGTCCCAGTGCCCGCCATAATTGGCAGCAATGACCAAGGTCATCCGGGTGTTGTTCCGGGTCAGTTCCTCTGCCCGCGCCATATGTTCCTGAAGCGCCGGGCTGAAGGCCGAGCGATCGCCAATAATACGCAGGCAAATGTTGTTTCGGTGGAGCTTCTTCACTTCGCGCTCCAGCGCAAACAAGAACAACCGCATCAGGGCGGAGACTTCGTCTTCGGGCCGCCGCCAGTTCTCGCTGGAAAAAGCGAACAAGGTCAGAACTTCCACACCTTCCCTGGCACAGGTTTCTACGACAGCCTTAACCGCTTTGACACCGGCCTTGTGGCCAGCCACCCCTTTGAGCCTGCGCACTTTGGCCCAACGGTTGTTGCCATCCATGATGATGGCTACGTGACGGGGGCGACGACTGGCCGAGACTGGAATCCCGGCGGATACACTTTCCGACATGCTTTCCCCTGGCCAGCAGGAACACTCCTGATCTGCCGGCACTCAGATTAATGCAAAACGACGGAGGCTTAGACCTCCATCAGGTCCTCTTCCTTGGTTTTCAGCATCTTTTCGACTTCAGCAACGTAGCGATCCGTCAGTTTCTGGATCTCATCTTCGCCACGACGCTGGTCGTCTTCGCTGATTTCCTTCTCTTTCAGCAGCTCTTTGATGTCATTGTTGGCATCTCGACGAGCATTACGAATGGAAACGCGACCATGTTCTGCGTCTGCCTTGGCCTGCTTAACCATTTCCCGACGGGTATCTTCGGTCAGCATCGGCATGGGAACGCGGATGACATCGCCACTGGTAGAAGGGTTCAGGCCAAGATCAGACATCATGATGGCTTTCTCAATGGTCGGAACCAGGTTCTTTTCCCAGGGCACCACAGCCAGGGTACGGCTGTCTTCGACGTTAACCGCGGCAACCTGCTTCAGCGGGGTTTCCTGGCCATAGTAGTTAACCATAACGCTGTCCAGGATAGCCGGATGAGCGCGGCCGGTGCGGATCTTGTTGAACGCATTCGCCAGAGCTTCCAGGCTCTTTTTCATGCGTTGTTCGGCATCGGATTTGATTTCGTTAATCACTGCAGCATCCTCAATTCGTTAACGTTGCTGAACCAACAACCAATCAATGGACCAGGGTGCCTTCCGGCTCACCGGTGACAATGCGCGTCAGTACGCCCGGTTGATTCATATCGAAAATTCGCAGGGGCATGCCGTGGTCACGAGCCAGGCAGATGGCGGTTAGATCCATTACCCCAAGTTTTTTATCCAGAACTTCATCATAGGTGAGATGATCGTACTTCTCGGCTGTCGGATCCAGCATCGGGTCAGCAGAGTAGACACCGTCAACCTTGGTGGCCTTGAGAACCGCATCGGCTTCAATTTCGATGCCACGCAGGCAGGCAGAAGAGTCGGTCGTAAAGAAAGGGTTGCCGGTGCCAGCGCAGAAGATCACGACGTCGCCGTCCTTCAGATCCCGTACCGCACGACGACGGTCGTAGTGCTCCACAATACCGCTCATGGGAATCGCCGACATGACCCGGGTACGGATATTGGATCGTTCAAGAGCATCACGCATGGCCAGGCCATTCATCACCGTCGCCAGCATCCCCATATGATCCCCGGTCACCCGGTCCATACCCGCGGCACTCAGGGCCGCACCCCGGAACAGGTTACCACCACCGATCACCAAGCCAACCTGAACGCCAATCCCGATGAGCGCACCAATCTCCAGTGCCATCCGGTCGAGAACCTTCGGATCAATACCAAAATCGAGCTCCCCCATCAGTGCTTCACCACTGAGTTTGAGCAGGACGCGCTTGTATCTCGGCTGATTTTTCGATGACGCTGGCATGATGATCCCCTATATCGGTCGCTGGAAAGACGGAGCCCCAAAGAGGACGGACTCATAATAGCCCGGTCTCTCTCGGGCTTGCATCTGACATACCTCTTCGAAAAGGGGTATCTCAGATACAAGCCCGCCACGAGGGCCGGGTTTCCCCGACCAACGTGGCAGACAGGTAGCCTCCCAACACCCAGAGGGCGCAGGGGGCTGAATCGGAATCAGGCTTTGCCAGTACCGGCTGCAGCAGCAACCTCAGCAGCAAAATCCACTTCCTCTTTTTCGATGCCTTCGCCCACTTCCAGACGAACAAAGCCAACCAGCTCACCGCCAGCACCCTTGATCAGCTGACCAACAGTCTGCTCAGGGTTTTTAACGAACGGCTGCTCAACCAGGCTGTTCTCTTTCAGGAACTTCTGGATACGGCCGCCCATCATCTTCTCGACGATTTCAGCAGGCTTGCCTTCCATATCCGGCTGGGCCTTGATGATTTCTTTCTCTTTTTCCACTTCTTCAGCAGGCATTTCTTCCGGCTTGCCTACACGCGGGTTAACAGCGGCAGCGTGCATGGCAATATCGCGGGCGACTTCAGGGGTGCCAGCGGAGATCGCAACGATGGAAGCGATCTTGTTGTTGCTGTGAACATAGCCACCCACAACCGGGCCTTCAACCTTCACAACACGACGAACAGTGATGTTTTCACCGATCTTCTGAACCAGCGCTTCACGCTTGGCTTCCAGATCGCCTTCCATCAGCTTGGCCACGTCGGTTTCACCGTTGGCGAAAGCAACGTCCAGAACGTCATTCGCAAACGCCATGAAGTTGTCATCACGAGCAACGAAGTCAGTTTCAGAGTTCACTTCCAGGATGTAACCCACGGTGTTGTCGTCAGACACTTTGACCAGGGAAACACCTTCAGCAGCGGTACGACCAGCCTTCTTGGCAGCCTTGAGGCCGGAAGACTTACGCAGCTCTTCGATTGCGGCATCTACGTCGCCACCAGCTTCGACCAGTGCTTTTTTGCACTCCATCATGCCAAGACCGGTACGCTCACGCAGCTCTTTGACCATTGCAGCGGTAATTGCAGCCATGTTCAATCCTCTCAGTATCTGAATTCTTGGGTTCCGCCCCACAAGGGCCGGCACACATGTAGTTTTTTTGTCAGTAGAACCAAGGCACTACTGACTGGCTGATCTTTTTTCACACCAAGCGTTTAAAGAAAGGGGGACTCAGAGTTAAGCCCCTCAGCCCCCACATTCAAACGCTGAAACATGATCAGCAAATGACGCTGACTACTTATTCAGCGGCAGGCGCTTCGCCTTGAGCTTCTTCGCTGACTTCAACGAATTCGTCAGCACCACCAGTGGCCTGAACGCCTTCGAGGCAAGTGTCAGCAACGGCCTTCACATAAATCTGGATGGCGCGGATTGCGTCGTCGTTGCCTGGAATAACAAAGTCAACGCCGTCAGGATCAGAGTTGGTATCAACAACACCGATTACAGGAATACCCAGCTTGTTGGCTTCTTTAATCGCGATGCGCTCGTGGTCAACGTCGATCACGAACAGTGCGTCCGGCAGGCCGCCCATGTCCTTGATACCGCCGATGCTGCGCTCCAGCTTGTCCATTTCACGGGTACGCTCGAGAGCTTCTTTCTTGGTCAGCTTGTCGAAAGTACCGTCTTTGCTCTGACCTTCCAGATCGCGGAAACGACGGATGGACTGACGGATGGTCTTGTAGTTGGTCAGCATACCACCCAACCAGCGGTGGTTAACGTACGGCTGACCAGAACGCTCTGCTTCTTCTTTGATGATCTTGGCGGCAGCGCGCTTGGTACCTACGAACAGAACCTTGTTCTTGCCCTCGGACAACTGCTGAACAAATTTCAGCGCGTCGTTCATGGCAGGAACAGTCTGCTCCAGGTTGATGATATGAATCTTGTTGCGGGCACCGAAAATGTATTTACCCATTTTCGGGTTCCAGTAACGGGTCTGGTGACCAAAGTGAGCACCTGCTTTCAGCAGGTCACGCATATTTACCTGAGCCATGATATTTACCTTGTAGCTTCGGGTTAGTCCTCCACGCGTCCAATTGCCCCAACCACACCCTCAATCTAAGAGGCCTGGCACCCTGGGACAACCTGTCGACGCATGTGCGAATTTGCCGATTTCGTTTTCGGCGGGCGCGTTTATACCATAAATACAGCCAAAATAGCCATTTGTTTTTCACCAAAACCCACGACCAACAAATAGCTCCACCTGTCAGACCTTCCCTTGTACCAACCCATCCAGCCCCTTAAAATGCCTGTTTAATTGACACCAACGGGATCCCAAATGCAGGTATCGATCAAGACTCCGGAAGAAATCGAAAAGATGAGGGTCGCTGGCCGCCTCGCGGCAGAAGTCCTTGAGATGATCGGTGAGCACGTCAAGCCCGGCGTTTCCACCGAAGAGCTTGACCGCATCTGCCACGATCATATTGTTAACGTTCAGCAAGCAATCCCGGCACCCCTGAACTATAAAGGCTTCCCGAAATCGGTATGCACATCGGTCAACCACGTCATTTGCCACGGCATACCGTCCGACAAAAAGGTTCTCAAGGATGGCGACATCATCAACATTGATGTCACGGTCATCAAAGATGAGTACCACGGTGACACCAGCAAGATGTTCATCGTAGGCAAGCCCAAGCCCGGTACCGAGCGGCTGATCCAGATCACCCAGGAGTGTCTCTATAAAGGTATCGCCCTGGTTCGTCCGGGCGCCCGGCTTGGCGACATCGGCCATGTCATCCAGCAGCACGCCGAAAAGCATCGTTACTCAGTGGTTCGGGATTACTGTGGCCATGGCATTGGCAAAGTCTTCCATGAAGAACCCCAGGTCATGCATTACGGCAAACCCGGTACCGGACTGGAGCTCAAGGAAGGCATGACGTTCACTATCGAACCGATGATCAACCAGGGCAAGTACCACACTAAACTGCTACCGGACGGCTGGACCGTGGTCACCAAGGACCACAAACTGTCTGCCCAGTGGGAACACACCCTGCTGGTGACCGCGGATGGCTGCGAAATTCTCACCAAGCGGTCAGACGAGTCGATCTAGGTGGATACCACTGAGCTGAAACGCCGAATTACCGAAGAACCCTCACCGGTGCTAGCCGCCCGTGAATTGCTCCAACTTCGCTACAATGCGGATGCCGAAGCGTTCCGGCAGGGAGCCGGCGTCAGGGAGCTGGTCCATGCCCGGGCCAACACCATTGACGAGGTGCTTCAGCTCATCTGGTCCCGCTACCCACTATCCCGCTCTGACAACATTGCCCTGGTAGCGGTTGGCGGCTATGGCCGCGGAGAGCTGCACCCACACTCCGATATCGATCTGCTGATCCTGTCCCGGCACGGTGTCGAGGAGTCCTGGCAGGAAGACCTGAGTGCCTTTATCACCCTGCTCTGGGACCTGAGGCTCGATATCGGCCACAGCGTGCGAAGCATTGAAGAGAGCAAGCTGGCGGCTCAAGAAGATGTCACCATTCTCACCAACTTGCTGGAAACCCGTACCATTGCGGGACCCGATGCACTGAGAGCGGAACTGAGTAGCGCGGTGTACTCGGATCACGTCAGCACCGACCGGGACTATTTCATCGCCAAACGGGACGAACAACGGGCACGCCATCAGAAATACGGCGACACAGAATACAACCTCGAACCCAACGTCAAAGGCTCCCCCGGTGCGCTGCGGGACATCCAGACCATTGGTTGGATCACCAAGCGCCACTTTGGCATCCAGAGCATTGCCGACCTCCCCCGCTTCAGCATCCTGACGGAGGAGGAATACCGGATACTGATGGATGGGGAAACCCTGCTGTGGCGCCTGCGTTACGGGCTTCAACTCATTGCAGACCGCAATGAAAACCGCCTGCTGTTTGACCATCAGCGCTCCCTGGCACACATGCTCGGCTACCATGACGAGGGCAAGCGTCTGGGTGTTGAACTGATGATGCAGGCTTACTACCGTACCGTACTGGCGCTCGCCGAGCTGAGCGACGTCATTCTCCAGTACTACGATGAAGCCATTCTGGATAGCGGCGGCAAAGAATCCATACAGCCCCTCAACAAACGATTCCAGATACGCAACCACTACATCGAAGCCGTTAACAATCAGGTCTTCGCCTACGCCCCCTACGCCATTATGGAAATATTCGTGCTGATGGCGCAGAACCCCGACATTCAGGGCATCCGTGCTACCACGATCCGCTCACTGAGAGCCCATCGCCACCTGATTGATGACGCCTTTCGCTCAGACCTGGCGGTGACCAGCCTGTTCATGGAGCTGCTGCGAACACCTCACAAATTGCATCACACCCTCGCCTTCATGAAGAAGTACAACGTGCTGGGGCGCTACCTACCGGAGTTTGGTCAGATCATCGGCCAGATGCAGCACGATCTCTTTCACATCTATACCGTGGATGCCCACACCTTGCGGGTGATCCGCAACATGGTCCGTCTCTACGGCCCGAAAGCACGCTCAGAATTTCCGTTTGCCTCACGCCTGATCCACCGTCTACCCAAGGTCGAAAACCTCTACATTGCGGGGCTTTACCATGATGTTGCCAAGGGCCGTGGCGGCGACCATTCGGAACTTGGCGCGATTGACGCCGAGGCCTTCTGCCGCCGTCACCATCTCAGCGACCGGGATACCCAACTGATTTCCTGGCTGGTGGAGAATCACCTGCTGATGTCGATGACCGCGCAGCGCAAGGACATTTCCGACCCGGACATTATCAACGGCTTTGCCCGGGCCTTGCCGAGTGACGTTCACCTGGACTACCTCTACGTCATGACAGTGTGCGACATCAGCGCGACCAACCCGAATCTGTGGAATACCTGGCGCGCCTCACTGCTTCGCCAGCTGTACATCGAAGCCAAACGGGCTCTCGGGCGTGGCAGCGAAAATCCGGTCAACCGACAGGAATGGATTCGGGCCACCCGTACCGAAGCCCGCGAGATGCTGCACGCCCAGAATTACTCCGACGACCAGATTGACGACGTCTGGAATAACCTGCAAGGCGACTATTTCCTGCAGGATTCGACCGTGGACATTGCCTGGCAAACCGCCGAGATTATCAAGCACGGCAACAATCCAGACCCACTCGTCTTGATTCGCGACACCCGTGGGGGGCCAACCGAAGGCTACTCACAGATCACCATCTACATGAAGGACCGGATGGCACTGTTTGCCGCGACCACTGCGGTGCTGGAACAGCTGAACCTGAACATCGCAGACGCCCGCATCAGTTGCGGCGACGGCCCCTACTCCATCAGCTCCTATGTGGTGCTGGATGAAAAGGGCCAGCCGCTGGGCATCGACCCGGCCCGCAAAGAGCGGGTCCGCAAACGCCTTATCGAAGAACTGGATGACCCGGAAGACTACCCGGAAATCATCCACCGCCGGACACCGCGGAAGCTGAAGCATTTCGCCTTCCCGACGGAAGTGACCTTCTCAAACGATACCGTCAATCAGCGTACCGTGATTGAAGTGGTCACACCTGACCGCCCTGGACTGCTGGCCCGTATCGGCCAGGTCTTCCTTGAGCACAGGGTACGCCTGAGCAACGCCAAGATCGCAACCCTGGGCGAACGCGTTGAAGACGTGTTTTTTGTCACCGATGAAACCGGGCAACCGCTCTGCGACCCGGATTTGTGCCAGAGCCTTCAGAACGAGCTCTGCAACATGCTGGACGATAGCCAATGAACCCCAACCTTTCTCTGCTTCACCCCTACCCGTTTGAAAAGCTGGCAAAACTCAAAAGTGGCGCGGAAGTGCCTGCAAACCTGTCAGCCATCTCACTGGGCATTGGCGAGCCGAAACACCCCGCGCCCGAATTCGTCAAACAGGTGATCGCCGGGAATCTGGACAAGCTGGCCAACTACCCCACCACCAAAGGGCTGGATGAACTCAGGGAAGCCATTGCCGATTGGGCCACCCGGCGTTTTGACCTGCAGCCGGGCACGCTGACTCCGGCCGAACACATTGTCCCGGTTAACGGCACCAGGGAAGGCATTTTCTCACTGGTGCAATCCGTCGTTGAGAGAACCCCTTCGGCGAAGGTTGTCAGCCCCAATCCGTTCTACCAGATCTACGAAGGCGCGGCGATTCTCGCGGGAGCAACGCCACACTACCTGCCCTGTGATGACAGCAACGGCTTTATCCCGGATTTCGACCAGGTTCCGGAATCGGTCTGGGACGACTGCCAGATCTTGTTCCTGTGCTCTCCCGGCAACCCGAGCGGTGCCGTGGTGTCTCGCGAAACCCTGACCCGGGTGATTGAACTGGCGGACCGCCACGACTTCATCGTTGCCTCGGACGAATGCTATTCCGAGCTGTATCCGGATGAAAGCAACCCGCCGGAAGGACTGCTTCAAACCTGCGCCGCTATCGGGCGCAACGACTATGCCCGCTGCGTGGTCTTCCACAGCCTGTCCAAACGGAGCAACCTGCCAGGACTTCGCTCCGGCTTTGTAGCAGGTGACGCTGACATTCTTCGTGATTACCTCCGTTACCGGACTTACCACGGCAGTGCCATGCCAATCCAGCACCAGCTGGCCAGCATTGCCGCCTGGCGCGACGAAGACCATGTTCGCGAAAACCGTGCCGCCTATCGGGCAAAATTTGAAGCGGTGGTCCCCATCCTCCGGGAAGTCATGGAGGTTGATTATCCGGACGCCGGCTTCTACCTCTGGCCGCAAACGCCTTTCAGCGATGAGACCTTCGCCCTGGAGCTATCCGAGCGGCAGAACGTAAACGTCCTGCCGGGTCGCTACCTGTCTCGCACTGTCGATGGCTACAACCCTGGCGAAAACCGGGTCCGCATGGCGCTGGTTGCGCCACTGGAAGAGTGCGTTGAAGCCGCCCAACGCATCGTCAACTATCTCAAGAACCGGTGACGGCCACAGCCCGTCACCACTCATTGACCAGACAGACAATCCGCAAACCATGAAACTCTACGGCATCAAGAACTGCGATACCGTCAAGAAGGCCCGCAAATGGCTCGACGACGCCGGTATCAACTACGAATTCCATGACTTCAAGAAAGATGGCCTGGGCGATGAACTGCTCAACACCTGGGAGCAGGCTGTTGGCTGGGAAACGCTGCTGAACAAACGCGGAACCACCTGGCGCAAGCTGCCGGATGAGGTTCGTGATACCATTGACGCCCAGTCCGCCCACAACGTCATGCTGGAAAATCCATCCATCATCAAGCGACCAGTGGTGGAGCACAACGGCAACGTGCAGGTTGGCTTCAACGCCGATCAGTGGGCCGAGATATACAGCGCCGGCTAACCCGTCATTTCCGGCCTGAAAACCGCCTCGATCGCGGCCAGGATTTCAATACATCAAGCGGGCAATCCCCCGGGTTTGCCCCATCGCTGACAACCTTATAAATCAAGGAGCATCCTTCCAATGAGCTTTGCTTTTGGCATTGGTATTGGCACCCAGAATATCCAGAACGAATGGCTGGAGGTTTTTTACCAAAGCCCAGTCATCAGCCCTGCAGACGCGCTCATCAATGCCGCCAAGGCCGCATTGAACTACCAGGGCGGCAACCAGGCCCTGGCCGTCAGCGCCGACGAACTCAATGCCTTTGCCGCTGCTCTGGAGCAGGCTGGCGAGTCAGCACAGGCACAACTGGCCAGCAAGGCTGCGGTCAGCAAGCGCCCGGTTGTCGTCACTGTTCTGGAGAGCGATGAGGCGTCAACCTCTACGCCCGAGGTGTACCTCAAGCTGCACCTGATTTCGCACCGCCTCGCCAAGCCCCACGGCTTGAAACTGGACGGTATTTTTGGCCTGCTGCCCAACCTGGCCTGGACCAATGAAGGCGCCATCGACCTGAACGAGCTGCCTGAGCGTCAGCTGCAAGCTCGCCTCGAAGGCCGCACTCTGGAAGTGAAATCCGTCGACAAGTTCCCGCAGATGACCGACTACGTTGTCCCAGCCGGTGTCCGCATCGCTGACACCGCCCGCGTCCGCCTTGGCGCCTATGTCGGCGAAGGCACCACCGTCATGCACGAAGGTTTCATCAACTTCAACGCAGGCACGGAAGGCACCAGCATGGTGGAAGGTCGTATTTCTGCCGGCGTTGTCATTGGCAAAGGTTCTGACCTGGGCGGCGGCTGCTCCACCATGGGCACCCTTTCCGGCGGCGGCAACATCATCATTTCCGTTGGTGAAAACTGCCTGATTGGCGCCAATGCCGGGATCGGCATCCCACTGGGCGATCGCTGCACAGTAGAAGCCGGCCTGTACATTACGTCCGGCTCCAAGGTTGCCCTGCTGGACGACAGCAACACGCTGGTTGAAACCGTCAAGGCTAGAGACCTGGCTGGCAAGCCGGACCTGCTGTTCCGCCGTAACAGCCAGACTGGCGCCGTTGAGTGCAAGACTAACAAGTCCGCCATCGAGCTGAACGAAGAACTGCACGCCAACAACTGATCCACGCCGTACCCACGGGGCGCCCCCAGCGCCCCGTTTATTCCAACCAACAGGCCAGACCGATACATGACACACTCGCCCACGATTGAGCTCGCGCAGGAACTGATCCGCCGCCCCTCCGTAACGCCCGACGATGCCGGCTGCCAGGAGCTGATGATGTCTCGGCTGGCACCCTTGGGTTTTGCCGGTGAAATCATGCACTTTGGCGATACCGACAACCTGTGGGCAAGAAAAGGTAACGACGGCCCCGTGCTGGCCTTTGCCGGTCACACCGATGTGGTGCCCACAGGGCCAGAGAAAAACTGGGACATCGCTCCGTTTGACGCCGTCATCAAAGACGGCTTCCTGCATGGGCGTGGCGCTGCTGATATGAAGGGCAGCCTGGCCGCCTTTGTGACCGCCTGTGAACGGTTTGTCGCCAAGTATCCGGATCACCGCGGATCCATCGCATTGCTGATCACCAGCGACGAGGAAGGCCCGGCCAAGCATGGCACGGTCAAAGTGGTGGAAACCCTGGAGGCCCGTAACGAGAAAATCGACTGGTGTCTGATCGGCGAGCCATCCAGCACTGAATGGGCCGGCGACATCATCAAGAACGGCCGTCGGGGCTCACTGCACGGTTATCTCACGGTACACGGTGTCCAGGGCCATGTTGCCTACCCGCACCTGGCGGAGAACCCGGTACACACCACAGCACCGGCACTGGATGACCTGGCCCGGGAGCACTGGGACAGTGGCAATGAATTCTTCCCGCCCACCACCTTCCAGATCACCCGAATCGAATCCGGCACCGGCAGCAACATCATTCCTGGGGAGCTGCTGGTGCATTTCAACTTCCGCTACTGCACTGAGAACACGGCCGAATCACTGGCAGAGCGCGTGTCCGAGATTCTGGACAAACATAACCTGAACTACGATCTGGAATGGAACCTGAGTGGCCGTCCTTTTCTGACCGACCGGGGCGCCCTGGTCACGGCAACCCAGAATGCCATTCGCCGTGTCACCGGCAAGGAAACTGAGCTTTCCACCTCCGGGGGTACGTCTGATGGCCGCTTCATCGCCCCTACAGGCGCCCAGGTTGTTGAGCTGGGCCCGTTGAACGCGACCATCCACAAGGTCAACGAATGTGTCAGCACCGACGATCTCGACACCATTTCCGAGATCTACGAGCAAATTCTGACAGAACTACTTGCCTGAACCTCGATTGCCCCGCTGCCGCTCAGTAATGGGGCGGCGGCGTTTCCTCATGCTCCGGCTTTATGTTGGACGGTGACAACGCCTTAAGCTCACTGTGCAGGTGACGCTTGGCGTCCCAGAGCTCCCGTATATCCAGTTCCTGCCGCGCCACCTGTTCGTTCAGTGTATTGATCAGGTCGTCCTGAAAAGCAAGACGTGTCTCAAGTTCTGCCAGACGTGTTTCTAGCTGTTCTGTGTTCATGGCTGTGATCCGATTCAGGAATTTACGTTATTACGGAAGGTACTTTGGGAGCACTAACGGATATCTGGTATGATGCCGCTTTTCCAGCCAGCAGCCTCCCGATTCGGTGGTCGCTGGCTGTCTTCAGTTGTCGGTGTTCAATGTTACGTGATTACCGGCGTTTTTAGTTAGTATCTGATTAACGGAGATTCTTGCGTCAATGCGTAATCCAGCCAAAGCGATCGTTCTTGCCATTCTGATCGCCATTCCTGCGCCCTTTATTCTCGCATTTGCACTACTGACCTTTACCCCGGAAGTTTTCCAGATTCTCTCCCAATCCGGTTCAAGTGAATTGGCGAGCAACGCCCCGTTCGTTCTGGGCAGCGCCCAGGGAATCGCGGCGTACGTCATCAGCTTCGTTCTGTTTGGGCTCGTTGGCTTCCTGACTCTTACCCTTGCCCAGCGTAAGCAAACCTCAACCGGCAGCCGCCGCCTTGCGGAAAGCTACGACGATGAGGACGACTACGAAGCCGAGGGCCCTGAAGGCGATGAAGAAGGCACTGTAAAGTGGTTCAACGTCAAGAAAGGTTTCGGCTTTATCGTTCGCAGCAATGGCGACGAAGTGTTTGTCCACTTCCGAGCCATCCGTGGTCGTGGCCGCCGGGTTCTTCGCCAGGGCCAACTGGTTCGTTTCAGTGTTGTTGATGCGGACAAAGGCCTTCAGGCAGACAACGTATCCATTCTGAGCGAATAATCAGGCCCAGCGCCTGATAAAAAGGGGAGCGGCCTGTGCCACTCCCCTTTTTTTGTTCCCGCCGTCAGCTCCAGACCACCAGCATCTCACCACGCTGATCAATCCGCCACCACTTGTCTTCTTCAAGCGAGTCGCCTTCCTTCCAGCCACCGGGGCTACAGCGAACCTCATTGTCCAATGTCCGCCAGGCGCTACGCGCGCACTCCAGATCCTGGCTCCAGGGCAACTCTTCGCCCTCCAGCACAACACAGGTATAACGCTTGCCATTGGCCTGAGGGTAGACACTTACCCTGACCTTGGCATGCTTGAAGTACCCTGTGCCCTTAAAGGCCGCCACGCCTGCACCGGAATCATCAAGATCCAGGCCATCCAGGTGTTGACTGAGCCATTGGACCAGTTGGCCAGGCTCCAAATCCCGGATGTACAGTTCGAGGTCTTGCACCCCTGTTTCTCCTACAGCTATTAGGTTGGCCAATAGTGACCCGGAGGCATCCCCGTTGCAAGAAAAGCCTTAGGAGGCTCGGTCACGCTCGCCCCCAACTACGCTCCACTCTCAACTCTTTAACAACATCATCCACCAGAACCCGCCGAAGATGACCTGCCGCCTTACGCTCATGCCAGCCAATCTCCGACGCTGCCAACTCCAGCGACAACCGCTTCATCGGCCGTTCCAGGTCCACCCCCTCATGCTGCCGGGCCAGGGCGACCAATTGCTGCCGCTTCAATGAATCCAACTCCCCGGCAAGTCGCAGGCTATCCAGCGGCCCCCGTTGGGCAAACAGGGCCACCCGGGCTGCGGCACGCTCCAACACTGCCAACAGCTGGCCCGGCGTGCTGACAAGAGCCACCATTGAACTGGCCAGATACTTGATGGATGCCAGGGTTAACTCCACTTTCCAGCGCTTCTCAATCCTTGGCTGATGGGCCGTAGCGACTGCCAGCAGCTGGCTTTCATTGGCAGCAGGCAGGACAAAGCACTCCAGCGGTCTGCCTAACTGACGCTCCAGCTCCGCTGCATAACCCAGCTCTTGCTCATCCCCCGCGCTTATCATCAGTAACGGGCCGGGAAACCCCAAGACAATATGGCGTGCCATGTGACATTCGTCGGCCAGAAACCCAAGCAACTCCCGTGGACTGACATTGTCCAATATCAGTGCCGGCGGCTCAGCCTGGTCAACAGGCATGACGGTCGCATCGGACGCCATCACCTCCGATTCCCGGCGCAGGTCAACAGTGATACAGCCATACTGAAGCAGTGGTATCAGCGATTGCAGCCAAGTCGTTTTTCCCGCCCCACGGCTCCCACTCAGCCAGAAAACAGCGCTTGGCGACGCCATCATGGACACGGCAACATCCTCCGCCAGCATCAGCCAGTCACTATCAGTAACCACCACTGGAACCGAAGAAGGAGTGGAACCTATAGGTGACGACCCGAACCCTGGCTCCTGATTCAGGTGCCAACGGGGGACCTGCTCCAGCACCGCCACGTAGGCCTTGCCCTGAAGACGATCCGCCTTGTGGACCAGCACATCCATCAAGAGCGGCCAGTCAAGCCAGGCCTCCCCGACCTGCTCACGCGCCATCGCAAACCAATACACCAACTGCGAAGAGAGCAGCCCTTCTCCAGCCAACGTGCTGACAATCGGCTGCTCACACTGAATCGTTCGGGTCAGCTCGTCGTGATCCACACCGTGAGCTTTCAAGTGGCTAAGAAGGCGGGATTCGGTGTCCAGCAACGCCAGCAGGAAATCTTCCACTGTGATGGCATAGCCACCGCGGTGCTCAACATTTTTCCGGGCGTTGATCAATGCCACCTGGCAGGAGGGGCTCAGGCATCCTTGCCATTCATCCATTGCAAATTCCTTTTGCGTCAATATGCGGTAGTGCCCTTGGTCATCCTGACCAATCAGGCTCAAACGATTGCCAATTCCGGTTCATCTTATCGCAAATATAACCCACACCCATAACCCGGATAGCAGGTGTTCATCACCAGGTGCCGGTGTTTTCCATGCTGATCCATGGCTCGCTCGGCGGCAAGGCCTCTCCTGCCTGCAACAGCTCTATGGATATGCCATCGGGCGAGCGGACAAACGCCATATGCCCATCCCGGGGAGGACGATTAATGGTGACCCCGTTGGCCTGCAGGTGCTCGCACAGGGCATAGATATCATCCACACGATACGCCAAGTGCCCGAAGTTACGGCCGCCGGTGTATTCCTCGGTATCCCAGTTATAGGTCAGCTCGACCATCGGCGCCCTGCTTTCTCCCACCCCGACCTCATCTCCCGGGGCTGCCAGGAACACCAGTGTGAACCGACCAGCTTCACTATCTTTTCGGCTGACTTCCTTCAGCCCCAGCAGATCACAGTAGAAATGCAGGGACTTTTCGAGGTCGTGTACTCGAACCATAGTGTGGAGATATTGCATAATGACCGGCCCTTCAAATGAACAGTTAAAGATCGAAAACGCTCAGCCCAGTGTATCAGCACCACCATTGCCTGGCCGAGAACTTCCCTACCCCGGGGCTTCAGGACCAATAGTGAACTAACGTACCACTTGCAAACCACTGCACTCTTATGGTGCAATTGAATGGTTTTGCACTACGTTTTTACCCTTACCCATTTCCATTTCTCAACCCTGAGGGAGTTCTATGACCGCACGCCTTGACGAAAAGCTGGAACCAATTTTCCAGGATGTATTACGCCGTAACCCTGGCGAAGTTGAGTTCCACCAGGCCGTACACGAAGTCCTGGAAACGCTTGGGCCGGTGCTGGTTAAACACCCAGAATTCGCAGAACGCAAGATCATCCAGCGCATTTGTGAACCGGAACGACAAATCATCTTCCGTGTACCCTGGCAGGATGACAATGGCGAGATTCACATCAACCGTGCGTTCCGGGTTGAGTTCAACAGCGCCCTTGGCCCCTACAAAGGCGGCATGCGTTTTCACCCCTCGGTCTACCTCGGAATCATCAAGTTCCTGGGCTTCGAGCAGATCTTCAAGAATGCCCTGACCGGCTTGCCGATCGGTGGCGGTAAGGGCGGTAGCGATTTCGACCCCAAAGGCAGGTCCGATGCTGAAATCATGCGTTTCTGCCAGAGCCTGATGACGGAACTCTATCGCCACATCGGTGAGTACACTGACGTACCCGCTGGCGATATCGGCGTAGGCGGCCGCGAAATTGGCTACCTGTTCGGCCAGTACAAGCGCATCACCAACCGCTATGAGTCTGGCGTTTTGACCGGAAAAGGGCTCAGTTATGGCGGCAGCCGCGCACGGACCGAAGCAACCGGGTATGGCACCGTGTTCTTTACCCAGGAAATGCTCAAAGCCCGCGGCGACTCCCTGGAAGGCAAAACCGTTGTGGTCTCAGGCTCTGGCAACGTGGCCATCTACGCCATCGAGAAAGCCCATGAGCTGGGAGCAAAAGTTATCGCGTGCTCCGACTCCAGTGGCATCATCGTCCATGAAAGCGGCATCGACCTCGATACCGTCAAACGGATCAAGGAAGTGGAACGCCGCCGGATCAGCGCTTACACCGAGTTCCACAAAGACGCGAAGTACGTCGAGGCCGGCAATATCTGGTCCGTGCCATGCGACGTTGCGCTGCCATGTGCCACCCAGAACGAACTCAATGGCACCGACGCAGCGACTCTGGTGAAGAATGGCTGTATCGCTGTGGCGGAAGGCGCCAACATGCCGACCACACCGGAAGGCATCCAGATCTTCCAGAGTGCCGGACTGGCCTACGGCCCAGGCAAAGCGGCCAATGCCGGTGGGGTATCCACCTCAGCACTGGAAATGCAGCAAAACGCCAGCCGCGATTCCTGGAGTTTCGATTTCACCCAGAAGCGACTGGAAGAAATCATGATCAACATTCACAGGGATTGTTTCGAAACCGCTGAAGAGTTTGGCGCTCCCGGCAACTACGTGCTCGGCGCCAACATCACCGGATTCATCAAGGTTGCCCGTGCCATGGATGCCATGGGACTGATCTGATGACCGGCGCAGCCAGAACCGACCCCTCCGCCGACCGGGTATCCACCGGCCATGAGGGGCTGGACCAGGTTCTGGATAGCCTGCGCATTGGTGATAATGTGGTGTGGCGGGTGCGGGACATCGATGATTATCGCCGCTTCGTCACGCCCTTCATCACCGCGGCGGCCAACGCTGGTCGCCGCATCATCTACCTCCGCTTTGGTCAACACCCCCCTCTCGTCACCAGTGACAGTAACGTCCTTCGCGTGGACTTGAATGCCCTCGATGGATTTGAGGCCTTTACCGGCCAGGTCTGGCGGCTGATTGAGGAGCACGGCCACGGCGCCTTCTACATCTGCGATTGCCTCAGCGACTTGTTGGATGCCTGGGCCACAGATGCCATGGTGGGCCACTTTTTCAGGGTCGTCTGCCCGTTCCTGTTCAAGCTGGATACAGTTGCCTGGTTTGCCCTCCACCCCTCACGCCATTCACACACCACTCTGGACCGCATCCGCGAAACCACCCAGGTCCTGGTGGACGTACACCGCGCCGGAGACAATGTCCAAATCCAGCCCATCAAGGTCTGGCGCCGGCAATCACCGACCATGTTTCTGCCCCACCGGGAAGATAACGGCCTTTTTCGCCCAGTAACCGACAGTAGCGATGCCACCCGATTGCAGGCCGCCATCGAGCAAGAAGAACCCCAGCCTCAGCCCCTGCTCGATTACTGGGACCGCCTGTTTATGGAGTTGGCAGAAACCCCGGCGGACAGCCCCGCCTGCCACGACGTTCGTGAACGGGTATTACGAGTCCTGATCAGCCGCGACCCCGGGATACTGGCGCTGGCGATTCAGTACCTGCAGCAGGATGAGCTGCTGGCGATCCGCAGCCGGATGGTCGGTAGCGGATACATTGGCGGCAAGGCCACTGGCATGCTGCTGGCCCGAAGCATTCTCCTGCAGACCGACCCGGAGCTTTGGTCCCAGCACCTGGAACCCCATGATTCCAGCTTTCTCGGCACCGATGTCTATTACGCGTTCCTGGTTCACAACAACCTATGGCCCGCCCTCATGCGCCAGCGCTCGACGGACGGCTATCTGAGTGAAGCCCCGACACTTCAGCAGGGCATCCTGAATGGGCAATTTCCAGAGGAGTACCGGTCCGAGCTGGGGCGCCTGCTCGACCACTATGGTCAGTACCCTATCCTGGTTCGCTCAAGCAGCCTGCAGGAAGACAGCTTCGGCAGCGCGTTTGCTGGCAAGTACGACAGCATCTTCCTGGTCAACCAGGGCAGCCCTGAGCAGCGACTGGCCGCGTTGGAGGATGCCATTCGCCAGGTCTATGCCTCTACCATGAGTGAAGATGCCCTGGTCTACCGCCGCCAGCGTGGACTGGATGAACGGGAAGAGCCCATGGCCTTGCTGGTACAGCGGGTCAACGGCCGATTTCACGGCCAATATTACCTGCCGGACGCCGCCGGTGTGGGGGTGTCGCGCAATACCTTTGCTTGGGACGGGGACATGGACCCTGCGGCGGGCATGGTGCGGATGGTGCTGGGACTGGGCACCCGTGCGGTCGACCGGATCGAAGGAGACCATGCCTGTGTCATGGCCCTCGACTATCCCTCAAGGCGCCCCTTTCGCAACGACGACGAACGCTACCGTTTCTCCCAGCATCTCGTCGATGTGCTCGATACCGCCGGAAACGGCCTGGAAACCCTGCCCCTGAGCCGCCTGTGCGAGGTCACGAGCGACCTTCCCCTGGAGCAGCTTGCCGAGCCTGACCGTGATGCCAGCGAGCGGGCCCGTGAGCTGGGCTTACCTGCACCGGTATGGCGCCTAACGTTTCAGCCGCTAGCACGGCGAACCGACTTTACCGGCAGGGTCCAGCGGCTGCTCAACACCCTCGAAACCGTCTACCAGCACACGGTCGATGTGGAATTCACTGTCCATATTGGCGAGCGCGGCAGCCCCTCGTTCAACCTGGTGCAATGCCGCCCGCTGGCCACCGTCGGGGACTCCACGCCTGCCGCTATCCCTGACGCGCTCCCTAGCAGACAAGTGCTGTTCCGCAGTGAAGGTCATTTCATGGGGGGCAACCTTAACCTGACGATTAAACGAGTCATCCGGGTGAACGCAACAACCTACGCCCAGCTGAGCCAGCAGGCCCGCTACCGGGTTGCAGGTGTCATCAGGGAGCTTGTGCGCAAAACACCGGCTGGACAGAAAGTGATGCTGATCGGCCCAGGCCGATGGGGAACCAGCAGCCCGGAACTGGGAGTTCCGGTACGATTTGCGGATATTGCAGGCATCACCGCACTGGTGGAAGTGGCCGAAGCCTCCGGCGCCATGGTGCCAGACCTGTCTTACGGCTCTCACTTCTTCCAGGACCTGGTAGAGACCGGCATTGCTTACATAGCGCTGTTCCCGGAGGATGGCCAGTGCCACTACCACCCAGACCACCTCGCCCGCTTCGCTTCGACTGTGCAGCTGCTGCCCGAAAACATCGACGACATTCCTCCGGGCACCGTAGAGCTGTACGACCTCGCCAAACGCCCCCTCAGCCTTTGTGGCGATATTGTTGGGCAGCGGTTGGTGTGTTTTGCGCAGGTGGCTGACGTAGAATTTTGAGCGCTTCCTTTATCGGTGAGGCCTTTGCCCTGACGCGGAGCTTGAAGAGCAGCCTTCTCACGAGATTTCCCTAAATCACACTTGCCGTTACTGGGCGTTGCTCCCGGTATGTGTCCATGTCGATCTGCCCGAGTTTCGGGGTGAGCTTGCATACCCGCTGGCCCCAAGGGTATTCCCGCTGGCGCTGGAGCAGCTCCAACCCTTCGCCATCCTTCCACGCCGCCAAATCCAGATCTCGCCAGTAACGGGGGTTCCGGCCGGTTGTCTGGTCGTACTCAGCGGTAACCGGGTCCAGGTGGCGGAAGGGTTCCAAACGGGGCGTATCTGGCAAGGGCTGGGTCACGTCCATATAGCATTGCAGCATGTCCCACAGGGCCTGTACTTCGTATTTTTCAGCTTCGATTGAACTGAAGGAAGTCTTGTTGAAGATTTTCTGGGTATAGCGATGCACCAGCATCAGCCGGTAAAAAATACCGCCCTGCTGAATCACCCGTTCGACGTAAGCATCAAACTCCACAAAAGGCGCCTCGAAAGTGCGCCCCCTTCCCAGAGCAAGGCGAACCTGACCAATGAGCCGGTTAAATTCGCTGCAGCCGTCTTCCAAGGTTTTATCCAGCTTGTTACCGAGACTCTTTTCAAACGGCTTGAGAAGAAAGCCCATCCCCGTGCCCATGATCCAGTTGGTAGTTGGGGGAATCACCCAAAACGCAAAAAACAGCCATGCTGGCACGAGAACAATAAGAAGCAACCCACACAACACAGCAGGAACACCAAAAACGTTAGATAACTGAAGTACTCCAAATCCGATACCCGCAAGCCCACTAAAAAGTAATGTAAGCATCCAAATGAATGGTATTGCCAAGAGCAAAACTTTAAGGCCAACTTTACCATTCAAAAACCGAATACATTGATGATCCCACCACCAGTCCCTATTTCTAAACTCAGGATCATTTCGCTCGTTTTCCTGAAGGGCTTCTACATCCAGAATTGTGCGGTGATAAGGAATAAGCTGGGCATAGACACCGGTGGGCTGTAATTCTTCGCCGAGCCGGATCCGATTCTTCTGGCTTTCAGGTAAAGGTCCGATAGCTGCCGCCCTGAAAGCCGTACCGAGAAATAAGGACTCTTCCCGCTCATTATTCATGTACTTACCTCAGTGAAATACCAATAGGGCGAATCAGGCTGTGCATTGGTGTCAAAGACCACTCGTTTCTAAACCGAACGAACCAGTGATCCCGGCCAGTATTCATAATGGCCCGCCCCCTGCTCTTGCCCCCAAGTAGTCGGAGAAACAGGATGATGGCCATTACGGCATTCGTTACCAGGAGGTCTCGCGCCGCATTCGGCGGGAAGGACTGACACAGGGGGCACTCCTCTATATCGCGCTCGCTGTCGCCGGGCGTTGCTGCCGGTAAGTGCCCATGTCGATCTGCCCGAGTTTCGGGGTGAGCTTGCATACCCGCTGGCCCCAAGGATATTCCCGCTGGCGCTGGAGCAGCTCCAACCCTTCGCCATCCTTCCACGCCGCCAAATCCAGATCTCGCCAGTAACGGGGGTTCCGGCCGGTT
>NZ_FOUE01000002.1:0-397846 GCF_900114775.1 Marinobacter zhejiangensis | reverse complement strand
GTATCTGGCAAGGGCTGGGTCACGTCCATATAGCATTGCAGCATGTCCCACAGGGCCTGTACTTCGTGTTTTTCAGCTTCGATTGAACTGAAGGAGGTCTTGTTGAAGGTTTTCTGGGTATAGCGATGCACCAGCATCAGCCGGTAAAAAATACCGCCCTGTTGAATCACCCGTTCGACGTAAGCATCAAACTCCACAAACGGCGCCTCGAAAATGCGCCCCCTTCCCAGAGCAAAACGAACCTGACCAGTGAGCCGGTTAAATTCGCTGCAGCCGTCTTCCAAGGTTTTGTTTAATTTTCTATCTATAGTCTTTTCAAAAGGCTTAACGATACAGGCAATGCCAGAGCTCATAAGCCAATTAGTACTGGGGCGGGCAAACCAAAGAGCAAATAGCATCCACCCAGGGACAAGAGTCAGTCCAAGCAAGCCAACCAAAAGGGCAGGCAAGCCATAATACTTCGCGATCTCTAAAATACTCCATCCAACTAGCCCCATTCCTCCCACAACAAGACTGATGATCCAGGCAAAAGGAATAACCAAGATTAAGAATTTAAGGCCTAGCTTCTCGTTCAGGAACCGTACTCGCTTGTGGTCCCACCACCAGTCCCTGGACTCAAAATCCGGATCAGACTTCTCCTGATCCTGGAGTGCTTCAACATCCTGAATCGTACCAAGATAGGGGATGGCTTTTGCATAAACCCCAATGGGCTGCAGCTCCTCACCTATACGGATGCGATTTTTGGGGCTCGGGGGTAATGGGCCAATATTTGTGCCATTAAAGGCGGTCGCGGCATATTCCGACATTACCTGCCTTTCTATCATGCAACGCTCCATGTTTATGCACTGCTTAAATGCAGGGCACTAAAGTCCTGTTCAACGAACTTATCTGGCAATTTTCCTCCACCCGCTAAAGCAATATTGCCCTGTCCTTCTCTTCCTCCTCATACACTTCCGCAAACACCTCATAGGGCAAACGCCCCGGGCGGGCCTTTTGCTTGTCACGAACCTTCTGGTTCAAGCGCTTTAAGGTATCACTGGGCTTGGCCTAATCTGGGAGCTAACCGGGACAGATCTATTTTTAGCCGTAAGATTTACAGATATAGCTAGAAAATAGATCTGTCCCAGCTTTTAAATAACGTTCTTCATCATCTTGATTTCGATGCCATGTAAAGCATCCAAGGCAACTCCATATATACAGCGTCAGGGGCCGATTTTAGGTTTCATTCTGTACCTTGGCACGGGTTTCTAGACCCGAAAATGCTTAGTCCTTCAAGAGCCGACTAGCGTAACTCGAAACAAGTGAATCAGGGTGGCTTACCAGCCGTTCAGCAATCTTCTTGGCTAGTGATGAATCAAATATCACTGCTTGCTCCAAGACGGTCGTAAGAACAGCTTCATGTGCGTCCGCTGAAGCCAAGATGAGGGCTAATCGTTCCATCTGATTGCTGCCAGAGACTTCGCACAGTGTAGATAGTGCTGCCTCACGTATTTCTTCATCTTCATCCAAAACAATGGTTCTGATCAGAGCCGCCAAAACAAATTCATTGGTTTGACCTAATGCTCGTATATTCTCGATAGCCCCCAAGCGGTTGTAATGACCTTCAAGATACACGGGTACCACGCCTTCCTCTCCTGAAACAAAGAGTTCGAACCCCATTAGGGTATCTAAGTCTCGCTGAATGTTCATTCGAAATGCGCCCTTCTTGGCAGATCTACCTCGTATGGCCTTGCATTTCCATTCTAATCAATCAGAATCAACAAATAGCCAATAAACTTTCTTGGAAGAAGAACCTGAAATATCTGAGAAAATATCCATAACAACCTTATAACTTTCAAAGTCATTTCTCTTAAGAAAATCCAGCCCACCTTTTATAACAACTACAGTATCTCTATACTTAGAATCCATCCCCTCCCACAGCGAATCCGATATTGCATCCCAATTGTATGATTCAACTGGAGGGTCCAATGGAAAATTCGCTCGAATAGCATCAATAATATTTTCTTTACTCACTATTCCCTTGCCATCAATAACTATTTCGTCAACCTCACTCAAATATTCTTTCCACTGAACATCTTCAAATTGGGAAGAACTAATTTTAATTAACCCTGGAGGTAGATTCATAACCATTTTTCACCTAATCCTTACGAAAGCTGGATTCCCAGTATCTCCATAGTGCGTCCAAGTGTAATAGGTTTCCCCTGAGATTCTATTCCTAACTATACGCCGAGTACCTGCTCCTTTCTCACCGACAGCAGGCTGAACTCTAAACTCTTGGTATGGAGAATCATTCCCTTTCGCCCCAGGTAAATTTCCCTCCCAGTTCTTGAAGGTTACTCCCCATTTTCTTGCAAGTTTACCGCTTGGCTTGGTGCCAGCATCAATATGTGAAAGCGTACTTAGTAACGAGCGCTCTTCAGCTTCAGGGAGTGAATCCGGCGTAATCCAAGGAATCCGACCTTCTGGCTTTGGAACTTCCGGTTGGGAGCCATCAACAAACTCATTCCTATCAGGCTTATCCTTAGATACGACCTTCAACCCCAACGGATCCACCCACCCCGTCGGGTTCGGCACATACTGGTAATTATTGAGCCCGCCCGCAAGCCCTATCGGGTCCGGGGTCAGGAAGCGGCCGGTGGTGGGGTTGTAGTAGCGGTGCCGGTTGTAGTGCAGGCCGGTTTCCGGGTCGTGGTACTGGCCCTGGAAGCGCAGCGGGTTGTCGATCTCGGCGACCTGTTGCTTGAGGACGTTGCCGTAGGCTCGGTAGGTGACGGACCACACTAGGTGACCCTGGGCGTTGGTCAGTTCCTGCGGGGTTCCGAGGTGGTCCAGGTGGTAGTAATACACCCTCGCCTGCTCGGGGCCGTGGCCGTCGATCAGGGCCAGGGGGCGGAAACTGTCGGGTTCGTAGAGGTAGGTGCGGTACTGGTCGCCGCACTCCTCGGCGATCAGACGGTCGCCCTGCCAGAGGAATTCGGTTCGGCGCAGGCCGTCGTCCTTGGCGATGCGACGTCCAAAGGCGTCGTAGTCGTAGCGGACAGTCTTGCCATCCGGCAGGGTGACTTCGGTGAGGCGGTGCTCGCAATCGTAGGCGTAGCGGGTGACCAGCTTCTGGTCCTTGCCTCGCCGCTCCTCGATCAGGTTACCAAAGTCGTCGTAGTGGTAGTGGCTATCGCCTTGGAACAGCAGCCGGTTGCCACGGACATTGGCCTTGTTGTCACTGGACGCGCCCTGGACCTGCTCCAGCAGGTTTCCTGCGGGATCGTGGATCAATTGTTCGTAGAGATCACCTCTCACCCCCACCAGCCGGTCCATGGGATCGTAAACATACTCCCGCAGGCCTTTGCGGCTGTCCTGGATAGCCTTGAGGTTGCCGTTGGGGTCGTACTGGTAATCGCGCTGGGCGACGATGTCTTTGACTCGCTGCTGGTGCAGGCGATGCTGGGTCAACCGGCCCTGGTCGTCGTAGACGTACGCGCTGATCAGGTCGCCCTGCACCCGCTCGATCTCGTCCCCCATGGCGGAGAGCCGATGGCGGCTAAGAGGCTGACCATTGAGGTCGATGCCGGCGAGCAGGCCTGCGGCATCCCGCTGGTAGCCCAGGGTCTGGCCATCGGGCAGCACCATTCCCGCCAGCCGGTCGTAGTCGTCGTAACGGTAGTGGAACGTGGCCCAACCCTGGTGCTCCGCCTTCAGGACGCCTGCGTTGTCGTACTCGAACGCCAGCGGCCATTTGCCGTCATCGACGCCCAGCAGCTTGCCGTCGGCGTCGTAGCGGTACTGAATCTCACGCCCGTCCGGCAGGGTTTTCTTCAGCAGTTGGCCGAGTGTATCCCGCTCGTACGATGTGGTCTGCAAAACCTCACGGCCAAGCCCGTACTCCGCCTTGGCTAACAGGTGGCCGTTGAGGTCGTACTCGTAACCGGTGCTGTGGCCATCAAAGGCCGTTTCCTCGCGCACCAGGCCATTGGGGTAGTAATCGATGCGGTACTGCTCGCCACGTTCGTTCTCGATGTGGGTAAGCAGGAATCGGTGATGGTCGTAGCGGTACTTCAGTTCGCTGCCGTCGGGATTGATGCGACGGGTCAGCAGGTGAAGGTTGTTGCCATACTCGAACCGGGTCTCCCGGCCCTGTTCATCAACAAACCGGGTGACCTTGCCGTAGCTGTTATACTCGTAACGGCGCGACCGGTTTCCAGTCATGAGTTCATCGGTCACCCGGCCCAGCGCATCATACCGGTACTGGGTGATCGCCCCACGACCATCCTTTTTCCCCAGCAATTGACCAAACTCGTCGTAGCGATACTTGGTGATGGCTCCTGCCGGGTCAACGGCCTCCAGCAGCTGGCCCTTGTCATTCCAGTCCCACCGGTGATAACGACCATCCGGCAGGTCCACACGCAACAGCTGACCTCTATCCGAATAGCTATAGCGAGTCTTGCGCCCTTTGGGGTCGGTTTCGCAGGCAAGGTCACCGGCAGAGGTGTAGTCGAATTTCCAGCACTGGCGCTGGCGATGAATCTCTGCAATCCGACCCTTTCGATAGGCCAGCAGCACCGGGATTCCGTCCGGACCGGTCTTGCCGGTCAGCCGTCCCTGATTGTCGTACCGGTACTCGGTCCGGGCTCCCATGGGGTCAACGGAAGCCAGAAGGCGGCCTTTTTCGTCATATTCGTTAAGGTGCCTGGCGCCGTCCGGGTCAATTTTCTCCTGGAGCTGGGCAGCACCATCGTATTGCCAGCGTTCCTCACTGCCATCCACGTAGCGGACGGTACAGGTACCCTTGTCGTCGTCCCATTCAAAGCGGGTATCGACCTGGGCACTATCACCCCATTGGCGGACACAACGGCCCATGGGATCGGTCTGGTCCCATTCTAGGTGGAAGCTGTAGCCACCAGCCAGGGTCCGGCGGACGAGCATGTGGTTATCAAACTGATAGTGTTCGGTGTCGTCCACCGCATTAGTGGCGGCAACCAGGTCTCCCTGGTCGTCGTAGCTGTACTGCTGTTCCGTGCGAAGCCGATCCCATACAGGCCCATCCTCACTCAGCCTGCGATGGAACAGGCTGACAGTCACCAGATAGCCATCCTGGTATTCGAAGGCCAGGGCCTGAGCGGCATCATTCACCAGCCGCTGCAGACGACCGTGGAGGTCGTAACCCAGCCGCAGTTCGTTGCCATACCGATCGGTGATGCGGGACAGCAGTCCGCGCTCGCCGTCGCGGCGGAAGTGATAGCGGGGCGCCTTCTCGCCGGCACAAACGACAATCTCTTCCCCGTCTTTCCAGGCGGCCATGCCAGAACGGGAGTTTATGCCGAAAGGCTCGTCATCCAATGCTGGCAGACGGGTGTTCTTGCCCTCGTGGTCGTGCCAGGTGATGTGCTGATCAGAAAAACTCAGGCTGTGGTTGAGGCTGTGACGCCAGCCGTACCCCATGTCGAGCCGTCGGTCACTGCTGCCGGAACGGTACAGGCGCTTGAACTCAAATGGCAGCGGCCCAGCGAGCCGGGCATCCACCAACTCCATCATTTCCTCGCCGGTGACCGTACTGATGGGGTCTTCACTGGTCTCGGTGGAGTCGTTGTCCTGGGTAACCCGGCCTTGGTCGGTCTCTGAAGGCGAATCTTCGTCTCGAACTTCCACATCATTACTGCGCTCGCTAACGACAGCATGACTCTGCTTACGAGCCTGGAACATAGCTACTTGGTCACTAGCAGCAAGTCCATTGGATGGGCCAGTGTTAACCGATGGTTGCTGATCAACATTTCCCTGTACCGCTGATGGCTCAACTTGCCCATCATTCGCAACGGGAGTCATCGACTGATCAACGGAATCGTCGTCAGGAAGATCAACCTCCGTCTCTGGCCGATCGCTATTGGTCAGCACCGGCGCAGTTTCACGCCGCTCGTCGTTGGACACGGGTGTCGCAGCGCCCTCATCAGGTTCATCGGTGCGACGAACAGCCGCAGTATCCGACGGTTCGGGCTCTGCTCCAGAAGATCGTGCCCCCTCGCCATCGCTAACCGGAGGTGTTGTCTCGCTTCTGCGTCCGACAGTGTCGCCGGATACGGTTCCTGACGTATCGAGGCGTCCACCACCCGCCATTTGCAGGGGCCGGTGTTTAGTTCCCAAATCTTCCATCGTCTGCTGGAAGACTTCGGCAAGGTTTCCCAGGAACTCCGCCAGACTGCTGCTTGGTACGTCGCGATCCATGACAACACTTTCCACGACCTTGCTGCCAATACGAGCACCATACTTGGCCGCCAACCCCGTCCCCCCAGTCAACAGGAGCCCGACGACAACATCAAACAGGATCTGACCAATCACGTTCCCTATGGATTCAGCGAGTTGGGTGGGAGCCAGCATCCTGAAGTACTGGCGAATGGTGTACATCACCAGGAACAGAAAGATCTCGTCGTTGGCCACCAGGCAGGCTTTGAGGTAGGCCTCGTCACTCTGTTTCAAGACCTCCAGCTGGTCCCGGAGGTCTTCTGGCAGGTTGTCGAAGTCATAGTCGAGCAAACCACAAATGACATCATAAATTCGCCGGATGTCATCGATAATGGAAGTAAAGCCATCCACGATTCCTTCCTGATAACGAAGGTAAATCGCTGCCACCTGGACCACGGAGCCCATTGCCAGGAAATTGTCCCACTCTGCGCTTACCCCGTTATTCCAAGACTTATCGAGAACCTCACAACATTGCTCAACGAACGACTCGTAGGTTCTATAAAGCGCCTCTAAATCGTTTTTAGTAACCTGAGGAGACAGGATCACCCTGTACTCTCTACCGGGCACAACCTCGACTTCCGCTACTCCGCTTTTATTTGTGGAACCCAGGTGAACAGTATCCCAGCTGTCCCAAAACCAATTGCCCGTGTTCTCCTGAACTTCAAATCGAGTATCGGGAATGGGGGTTCTGCGAATGTTTTCGTGAAAATGGGCAATCTTGATTGTTCGGGTCAGCTGACACGGAGCAACCGTGGATGACACAACCTGATCCTCGGAAGCCGATTCGCTAACTTGCTCACCGTTTACTTCCAGCACCTGCTCGTGCCCAAGGAATAGAGAGGCGAGAAAGTCATCCTGCAGGTCGTCGTAGCTTTTTGCCAGTGACTCACGAAGCTCCTGTTTCAGTGCCTCGATGTCCGGGCGAGCGAATCCCAAGCCATCAGTGGAATTCTGTGCCATCCTTGGCGCCGTCATACGTTCTTCCTTAAACGGTAGATGATCTGATTGGTGATGCTTTGCGCGCTTCCTGCAGCAAGCATTGGTGAAGATGGGCAAGGTCGGGCTGTGAAAGCTCCGTTATTGGCTGGCCCCTGGACAGCCTGCGTAGTTGCCGCTCAACTTTGAGCCTTGCCACCTCAGGCGGCCAGCTTAATAACGGAGATCCGTTAATCCGGTGCAATTCCGCCAGCGTTGCATCTACCAGCTGGTGCCAGCACAAGCCAGAAAGCTGCCGCTCTACCTCTGGAGTCAGCTGGAACCAAGGGCTGGGCTCCTGCTTCTCCACCGGCAACAGGCCCGAGTGTTGGTAGGGCTGCCCCCCAGGCATAATCGCGACTTTGACCGGCCCCATCATGGCAGCGAGGCTCTGGTCATCCAGATATGAAAGCAATGGACCGAAAAAGCGCGCATCCCAATAACGGAAAAACACCTCACGTTGATCCGGCATACGGATCTTGATGAGGCTCTGCAGGTGCCCAAATAGGTCGTCGAAAGACAACATGGACACAGCGGCCCAGCCCCAGTCGCCCCATTCTGTTTCTTCGATCCAGTCCAGAAAGCCACTCATAGGATCAATCTGTGCCAGGTAGGGCATCACCTCATGCCAACCCGAATAGGCCGTACCCAGAAACAGCGGCCGAGCGATAAGCCCATCCTGCTCATAGAAGTGACGTACAGGTTCACCCTCACTTGTCCCGCTTAATACGAGATACAGAGATGCGCCCTCTCCCGCCTGTTCCAATTCGGCTTCCAGGCACCGCCGAAAGGCCCCTCGCTCAGGCACTACACACCCCACCGTGGCACTTGACGCACTCTTCACAGAATGGCGCCGCAGATTTCAGGTTGTTGTACTGTGGGCGAGTCAGTGGCACCTCCGGCAATTTCTCTGGCGTCACTGCCTGATGGACATTCCTGGCCAGATCCTGAGGCAACACCGGCCCAATCGCCCCCTGCCCACTTCCACTCGCCGGTGCGCCGCCGGAGTTAATTTTCAACGTCGGCCCAGACAAGGTCACGCCACTGGGATCAAGCTTGAGGAAGCTGCCGCCTGCGGCGATGGTGAGTTCAGCGCCGGCGTCGAGCACCACTTTGGCCCCGGCCTTGTGGTGGGCTTCGGTGCCGGCTTCGCTGAGGATGGCCTGGGCGGTTTTCTGGTGGAAGGTGCCACCAATAATCTGACTGCTGTCTGCGCCAACGCTTGCCCGCTGCTCACCATCCACGGTCAGGTGGTCACTGGCTTTGATGTGGCTGATCCGCTCATTCTCCACCGTCAGGTGGCTGTCGTGTTTGATGACCTCGGTGCGGTCGTTTTCGGTGAGCAGGTCCAGGTCTTTCTGGGCGTGGAGGTAGATCTGTTCCTGGTTGGCTTCGTCCTCGAAGCGCAGCTCGTTGCTGCCCTCGCCCTTGTGGGTCTGGGTTTTCAGCACGGTGCGGGTTTTGTGCTCCGGCAGTGCATAGGGCGGCGTGTTGGTGGCGTGGTAGGTGCGACCGGTGATGATGGGCTGATCCGGGTCGCCGTCGAGGAAGCTGACGATGACTTCGTGGCCGATCCGTGGCAGTGCCATAAAGCCATACTGGCCACCCGCCCAACCCTGGCTGACTCTTAGCCAGGCGCTGCTGTGTTCGTCGTTCTGACTGTAACGATCCCAGGGGAAACGCACTTTCACCCGGCCGTGTTCGTCGCAGTGAATTTCTTCCCCGGCCGGGCCGGTGACGATGGCGATCTGGGGGCCGTCCATCAGTGGTCGGTGGCTGACCTGTGGCCGCCAGGTGCGATCCGCCGGGATGGCTTGGAATTCGTTGTGGTAGGTGGTGGGTTCGCTCCCGCCCTCTTCCTCCAGGGCCTGGGGTTGGCGGCCGGTATGCTCTACCCCGGTGATCAGCCAGTCGCGGTTGAGGCTGTCCCGGCTGTGGCCGGTCAGCGGCAGCTTGGTGCCCGGGGCAAAGTCGGGGCGGTTGCTCTTGCCGCTGGCCACGCTGGCGTCGTTACGCAGGGCGTCCAGTTTGGCCTGGGTGAAGGCGGTGCCGCTGGCATCGGCCTTGAAGCGACCGGGGTAATCGTAATGTTGGTAATCGTCGCGCTGGCCATCCAGATTGGTGGCAGCACGTTCGTGCATCAGGGCGTAGGCGGGGTTCTGGAAGGTGTAGTCTTTCAGCGCCACCGAGGCGGCGCGAACCCGTTCCCGGTAGTTGAACGCAAAGACCGCCGGTTGCCGGCTACTACCGCCGGCGGTGGCGTTGTAGGTGACCTCTGGCAGGGTGACGGTGTCGCCGTGATGGTCTGAGATCGTCAGTGGTTGGCTGTCGGCGTCAAGGTCAAACCGGTAGTGCCAGCCCTCTTCCGCTGCGAGGCGCTGGAGGAACGCCAGGTCGCTTTCCCGGTGCTGGACGCAGTATTCCCGTTCCGCAGGGGGACGTTTGAGGTCGAAGACGGTATCGGCGATGCCGCGCTCTTCCAGCAGGGTTTTCAGGATGGCCTCAGGGGTCTGGGTCTGGAAGATGCGGCTGTTGTGCATCAGCCCCAGCCGCCACAGCGGCGGTTCCACCACCACCTCGTAACGGGTACGGCGGTGGCCGCTGTCGCCGCGGGCAAATTCGGACACCACACCTACAAACCGGCGCAGTAATTGGCCGTCCTGCCACACGGCCAGTTCGACCGGTTGTTCCAACACCTCGTTAACTGCAACGGCGGGGTCAAAGCTGGCCAGTTCGAGGGTGCCCCGGAACAGCGTCGACAGGGCCTCGATCACCTTAAAACCGACCACGGCGAAGAGATCAACAGGGAGCTGGCCAATACGGACAGTGAACTGCAGTCCCACGGACGGGGACCCTGGGGAAGCGGGAGCCTCGGGCATATCTTCAGTCCTTGAAGAAACATCATTATTCATCGGTCGGCCCTTCCTGAGCCAACGGCGATTATAACGAACAGCCCGCCGATTAAAAGCCTTCCCCGGGGATACCCTGAATCAGCTCACAGTAATGCAGTAACTCACACCGCCATTCTACGCCCGGTTGGACAGCCAAACACTCTGATAGGGCTTCAGGGTGAGCTCCCCGGAGAAATCGTCAACGGCCTGACCGGAAATCAGGTCCACCCAACAGTCAGTACCAATCAGGTTGATGTCGCTAAGCGCCACCTGCCTCACCTCGTCGGTCACGTTGTAAATGCAGAAAATTGACTGATCACGCCGCACGCTCTGGCGCCAGAAGCCGAACACCTGCAACCCCAGATGCAACGTGAACTGGGTGGCATTCGGGTGAAACGCCGGCTGACGGCGCCGGATGGCAATCAACCGCTTCAACTCCCGGCACACTTGGCTGTGGTGACTGAGAGGATCATTCAACCGGGCTTCGAGGTCGTCGCGATCCCACTGGGCACGGTTGATGGAACGTAAACGACCCGTATGCTCAACCCTGGCGTAATCGTTCTCAGTGCCCACCAGAGAATGGATGTAGAAGGCAGGAATACCCTCCAGCGCCAGCATGATGGCGTGAGCACACAGGAATCGTGCCATCTGCCAGCTATCTGGCCCCTGTTCAACCGTGCCCTTAAGGGCATCATACAACGCGATATTGATTTCGTAGGCCTGCTCCTCACCGTTGGTATGGCGATAAGATACCTTTCCACCAAAGGTTTCCATGGTGGCAATCAGTTGCTGCTTTTCCTCATCGCTCAGCAGGCCATCGGTCGGGCGCATGCCAATGCCATCATGGGACGCGATGAAATTCAGGTAGGTGGTCCCGACTTGCGCCGGCGGCATGCTCATCAGCCAGGTTTTCAGGTGCCGGCAGTTGCCGGTCACCAGGGTCTGGATCAGCAGTGGCGGCAGTGAGAAGTTGTAGATCACATGGGCTTCGTTGGCGTTGCCAAAGTAGGTCAGGTTTTCGCGGTTAGGCACATTGGTCTCGGTAATCACCACCGCATTGGGGGTGTGATGCTCGATCAGTAACCGCAGAATCTTGATCAGTTCGTGGGTCTGTTGCAGGTGGATGCACGGGGTTCCTGCCTCCTTCCACAAGAACGCCACCGCATCCATACGAAACCACCGCACACCCCGTTCCAGGTAGTGCCGGATGATACCGACAAACTCCAGCAGTACTTTGGGGTTACGAAACTCCAGATCCACCTGGTCTTCACTAAAGGTGCACCAGACGTACCGCTCCCCATCAGCGGTTTGTACCGGGTTCAACAGCGGCGACGTACGAGGCCGGACCACCATGCTCACATCGGTGTCAGGCTTCGCCTCAACAAAATAGTCCTTGCCGGGATCGACCCGCTTCCTGAAGTTCTCAAACCAGCGGCTGCGTGCCGACATGTGGTTGATCACCAGGTCAGCCATCAACCGGAATTCCCCGGCGATGGCCTCAATGTCTTGCCATGAACCGTGGGACTCATTCACCGCTAGGTAGTCCATCACGGAAAACCCGTCATCGGAGCTGTACGGGAAAAAAGGCAGGATATGTACCGCCGACACGGTGTCTGCAAACTGGTGGTGGAGAAAGCGTCGCAGGGTATGCAGCGGCTTCTCACCGCTGGACTGAATAGAGTCCGCATAGCTAATCAGCAGGATATCCGACTCAGCCCAGTTATTGGTGTGGGCAGGCGGTGCGGGAACATCAGGCGCCAGCCCCATGGCCTTCATCAATTGCTGCGCCAGGAACCCACTATCCAGATCCGGATAGACCGTTTCCAGCATCCCCATCAGCCTGGCCTGTAACCCCTGCCCCATGTCAGGTCACCTCCCCATATCGATCCAGCCTTAACGGTCAACGACTCTTCAGATTGGCTGATACTCCTGGTTATCAGCCTCCACCGCTTCCAAGAGTTCGGTCATCAGCCCCGGCAAGGCACTGGTTACCCGGCTCCAGCTTGGAATAAACGGTGTATCCATCGGATTCTCCAGGAAGTAAGCCCCAGCTTTGACGATGTTCTGGGCGAACAGCTCCACCGCCTTTTCTTCCTTGTGACGGTCCAGACTGAGACCGTTAATAATGGCGTCGTTCTGGTAGGTTTCGATGAAGTCGAGGGCGATGCGGAAATAGGTCGCCTTGATGGTGCGGAACTTCTCTTGGGAAAACACTTCGCCGTTGGTTGCCAGCTTGCGGAACACGGCCTTGCTGATGTCAGTGCTCATCTTGGAGAGGCCCCGGCTGGAATCGTGTTCAGACAGTTCCTGATGCTTATGGTCATAGACGTCTGCAATGTCCACCTGACACAGCCGGTTGGTGGAGTAATTGCGCTTCATTTCCGACAGCACCCCCACTTCCAGCCCCCAGTCACTGGGAATGCGCAGGTCATTGATGACATCGGTGCGTAGTGAGAATTCACCCGCCAACGGATAGCGGTAGCTGTCGAGGTAGTCCAGGAAATCACTGGGGCCACAGACTTTCTTCAGCGCACGAATCAGCGGGGTAACCAATAGCCGGCTGACCCGGCCATTCATCTTGCCCTCCGCTACCCGGGCGTAGTAGCCCTTACAGAACATGTAGTTGAAATTCGGGTTGGCCACTGGGTAGATCAACCGGGCAACCAGGTCACGGGAATAGGTCAGAATATCGCAATCGTGCAACGCCACGGATTCAGCACGGTCACACGCCAACACATAGCCGAAGCAATACCAGACGTTGCGGCCTTTGCCCATCTCGGTGGGGGCCAGGCCTTGCTCACGCAGTTTAAGGTCAACCTGCCTCAGCCGTGGGCCATCGTTCCAGAGCACCCGGACGTGCTGGGGCAACTCCGCGAAGTACGCCATGGCGTGCCGGTACTGTTCTTCATTGGCCCGGTCAAGGCCGATCACGATCTGTTCCAGGTAGGGTACTTTGGCCAGCTCCCTGACAATATTCTTTAGAGCCGGCCCTTCCAGTTCTGAGTACAGGCATGGCAAGACCAGCGCCATTGGCCGGGTCTTGCTGAAGCCCATCAACTCCTGCTCCAACTCCTCCACCGGTCGCCGACAGAGGTTATGGAGGGTGGTGATAATGCCGTTCTGGTAGAAATCGCCCATGGAAATCCTCCTTACGGGGTTCTTCTGGGGTGCGCCTGTTGGCGCCTAATAACCATGCTCGTTCAGGATCTGCGTAACGCACTCGTTCCAGCCAGCAGGCCCTCGCGCGTTTGAACGCATCACCGGGCAATCCGGCGCCAGCGTAATCTCGTCCGACCGGGCCCCGCGAATAATCACCGGGCAATCCACCGCCGCCAGCATGTCGCTGTCATTGGGACCATCCCCCAACGCAACCGTCAGCCAATGCTCCCCAGGGTGCTGACGCTGGAAGCGTTCGCTGAGCCAACGCACACCGTCGGCCTTATCAAACGCCCCCATTACATGCAGGAAGCGCCCACCGGCCACCAACCGCAAACCACGCCTTTGCAACTGTGCCCGGAACTCATCCAGGCGCTCCGAGCTGTCGTGCCAAAGCAGAGGCTCCGTCCCGCTCCGCTGCCTGGCGAGCCGGGCAAGCCTTGGTGGCAGCCCGGTGATTCCCGCCAGCTCCTCCACGGTCATGTCCGTAAATCCGCGAAAGGCGTAACCCTGGTCACGCAACTGCACCAGCGTTTCCAATAGCTCTGCATGATTCGCACCAAAATGCACTAACTGCTCAGGACCCGGTTCAAAATAGTGTTCAGGAACCACCACAGCCGCCCCGTTTTCAACGATGTAGGGCGCCTGGTTACCCAGCCTCGCCCGCAAGTCCGTAATCTCCGCCGCGGTTTTGCTTGAGCTGATGACCACCGGAATACCCGCTCGTTCTAACCGCGTCAGCGCAGGCTGGGCGGGTCGCCAGCAGTAGCTGTCGTGATCCAGCAGGGTGCCGTCCAGATCGGTGAAAATCAGCAGACGAGGCTTACTCATATCGACTCCCGGTAGACCGGTGCCGCCAGTCCATGGTCCCCGCCCACAGCAATCACAACATCGGCGCGATCAGGCATTTCCGCCAGGGTGGCCCGGGTTATTCGCTCGTAGTGCATGATAAAGCGCTGCACTTGCTGATCAGACATGATGCGGTTGGGCGGCACGCTCTCCATTGCGCCCCGTTTTGGTGCGCCGTTCCGATGTTGTGCAAGCTTGCGCTCCTGAAGGGTGCGCCACTCAACAACGCATGCCATTGAGGGCGCCTTGAGCATGATCAGGACGTCTAACTGACCAAAAAAATCCCGGTAGTCCGTCGCCAGACGGTCGTTCACAAAACGCCGCCACGCCCCATCGGCATCCTCGTCCTTTTCCAACGTATTGATTGGGGTGTCCAGACTGTCAGGCTCGCGCTCCGCAACCGCGCCCAGGCACCAGCCCTCCAACAAAATGACCTTGAACGGCCCCTCCACCACAGCCCACCGGCTATGGGGAAAACGGTCGTCACTGGCCTTGTCAAACGCAGGTATCGCGACGTGCTCGCCGGCCTTCACCGATCGCAGTTGCTCAATCACCTGTTGCCCGAGCAGCAGGTCATGGGTGCCGGGAACACCCCGGGTTCTGAGCAAGGGGTGAATGGTCTCAGCCAAATGTTCTCGCTCGGCCAGAGTCAGATAGATGTCATCAAGGGAAAAACGGGCGCAGGGGCAGTCAAACGCTTTCGTCAGCAGCTCACTCAGAAACAACGACAGAGTGGACTTCCCGGTTCCTTGCGCGCCGTTGATACCGACCAGCAACGGATAGGCCGCTTTCCCTGCCTGCTGGCTCAAGTCCCGTGCCAATGGCAGAACCACATCCGCGACAGTCTGCCGGTACGTATCCGGCAGGTGTTCCTGTTGGATGAGCGAATCGATCAGTCGATTGAGTTCCTGTTCACGCACCGTTGATCTCCCCTGGCCTTGGTGGTGTTAATCATCATAGGTAGCTTGGCAAGCTGACAGGTAGGGTAATTTGCAGATTTCGTACCAGCTGCCGCTCTATTTGTCTGGTTGGCACGGGTCTGAGACACTTGTCAGAACCCACCCATGAACAGCCTGGTTCAACCGTATGTCTGCCGACCGTTTTCGAATTGAACACCGTTATCTGGAACTTCCCCACACGTTCTACACCCGGGTGCAACCCATGCCACTGAAAGGCGCCCGCATGGTGTGTTTTAACCAACAGTTGGCCGCCGACATGGGCATTCACAGTGACAACCCCGATGACTGGACAGCCATTGGGGCTGGTGCCGAACTGCTTGAGGGCATGGACCCGGTGGCAATGAAATACACCGGTCACCAGTTTGGCGCTTACAACCCGGAGCTTGGCGATGGCCGCGGTTTACTGCTGTGGGAGACCGTTGGTCCAGATCAACGGCGGTGGGACTGGCACCTGAAGGGCGCAGGCATAACGCCCTACTCCCGGTTTGGCGATGGCCGGGCGGTGCTACGGTCAACCATTCGGGAATATCTGTGCAGCGAAGCGATGGCCGCGCTCGATGTGCCAACGACCCGGGCCCTGTTCATGGTCAGCGCAAGGGACCCGGTCCAGCGGGAAGGCGTCGAAACCGCCGCGACCCTGATGCGGGTGGCCCAGAGTCACATCCGCTTTGGCCATTTTGAATACGCCGCCTATCACCAGGGTGAAGAGGCCCTGCGGACGCTAATCGACCACACACTTGAATTGCATTTCCCTGACCTGCTGAACCAACCAGAAGAGGACCGCTACCGCCTGTTCCTCGAGCAAGTCGTCTCCCGAACCGCCAACCTGGTGGCCCAGTGGCAGGCCCTGGGCTTCTGCCACGGCGTGATGAACAGCGACAACATGTCCATCATCGGCGACACCTTTGACTATGGCCCCTACGCTTTCCTCGATGACTTTGATGCCGGCCATATCTGTAATCACAGCGACCAGGGCGGGCGTTACGCCTACAACCGGCAGCCCCAGATCGGCTTCATTAATTGCCAGTACCTGGCCCGCGCACTGGCACCGGTGATGAACGAGGATGACCTGCGCCGGGCAATGCGCCAGTACGAACTGAGCTACAACGACCGTTTCCCCCGCCTGCTGCGCGCCAAACTGGGCCTGGAGCAGGAACTGGACGGCGATGTGGAGTTGATCATGGAAACCTTCAACCTGCTCCATGAGTTCCGTGTGGATTTCACCCGCTTCTTCAGGGGATTGTCCACCCTGCCCTCACAGGGCACCGCTCCCATACGGGACCTGTTTGTCGACCGCAGTGCAGCCGACAGCTGGCTCGTTCGCTACCGGGAACGGCTGGCGCAGGAAACCCGGTCAGAGGAGGCGCGGGAAGCGGCCATGTGCGCAACCAACCCCAAGTTCATCCTGAGAAACTACCTCGCCCAACAGGTGATTCAGGAAGCGCAGAATGGTGACTACGACCCCATGCATAAACTGCTGGCGGTGTTGGCCCGGCCCTTTGATGAGCAACCGGAAAACGAAGACTATGCCGCCCTGCCGCCGGACTGGGGCAAACACCTGAACATCAGTTGTTCGTCGTAAGCGGACACAAAGAACAAAAAAAGGGGTCAGAACTGTCGTTCTGACCCCTTTTTTCTTTGATCACCGCCTGTTGGGCTTAAACCGCCTTGGCAGCAATGATCTTATCGTGCCATTCCTGTGGTCCGGTCTGGTGCACCGAGGTGCCCTTAGAGTCCACCGCGACGGTCACTGGCATGTCTTCCACTTCAAACTCGTAGATGGCTTCCATTCCCAGTTCCGGGAAGGCAACGACTTCGGCGTTCTTGATGGCCTTCGACACCAGGTAAGCAGAGCCACCCACCGCCATCAGGTAGACCGCGCCAAACTCCTTGATGGCATCAATCGCCACCTGGCCACGCTCCGCCTTACCGATCATACCGGTCAGGCCAGTCTTCTCGAGCATGGTGTGAGTGAACTTGTCCATACGGGTTGCGGTGGTCGGGCCAGCCGGACCCACCACTTCTTCGCGAACCGGGTCGACCGGGCCCACGTAATAGATGAAACGACCTTTCAGGTCCACCGGCAGCTCTTCGCCGTTGGCCAGCATATCGACCATCTTTTTATGAGCGGCATCACGACCGGTCAGCATTTTGCCGGACAGCAGAACGGTTTCGCCCGGCTGCCAGTCTTTGACATCCTCAGGGGTAACGGTGTCCAGGTTCACCCGGCGTACGCTGTCGCCCACTTCCCAGGTGATTTCCGGCCAGTCTTCCAGACTCGGCGGCGTTTGCAGGGACGGGCCAGTGCCATCCAGCACAAAATGTGCGTGGCGGGTGGCGGCACAGTTCGGGATGATCGCCACCGGCTTGTTGGCCGCGTGGGTCGGGTAATCCTTCACTTTTACGTCGAGAACCGTGGTCAGACCACCCAGGCCCTGAGCGCCGATGCCCAGGTCGTTCACCTTCTCGAACAACTCCAGACGCAGCTCTTCAGAGCGGTTGGAGGCTCCACGTTCTTTCAGGTCGTGAATATCAATCGGATCCAGCAGAGCTTCCTTCGCCAGCTCCATTGCCTTCTCGGCGGTACCACCGATACCAATGCCCAGCATACCTGGCGGACACCAGCCAGCACCCATCTGGGGAACCATCTTCAACACCCACTCAACGACAGAGTCAGACGGGTTCAGCATGGCGAACTTGGATTTGGCTTCGGAACCACCACCTTTGGCAGCCACGTGCACGTCAACCTTGTCACCGGGTACCAGCTTGTAGTGAATGATCGCCGGGGTATTGTCTTTGGTGTTCGCGCGGGCGCCGTCCGGGTCCGCCAGAACCGACGCTCGCAGTACGTTGTCCGGATGCAGGTAGGCACGACGAACGCCTTCGTTAATGACGTCATCCAGCGGCATATCGCAATCCCACTGCACGTCCATACCCACGTTCACGAATACCGTCACGATGCCGGTGTCCTGGCAGATCGGGCGATGTCCCATGGCGCACATACGGGAGTTGATCAGGATCTGTGCCATGGCATCTTTTGCCGCCTGGGACTCTTCCTTCTGATAGGCCTCGTAGACAGCCTGGATAAAGTCCTTGGGGTGGTAATAAGAAATGTACTGCAGCGCGTCCGCTACGCTTTCAATCAGGTCGTCCTGGCGGATTACGGTGGTCATAGGCGTCTCATCAGGTAATGTTGCTTTGCGTAGGCTGGGACTGGCGCCATCGTCGGCGAGCCGTCCAGAAAAATCGGGCATAAAGTTTACCAGTCAGTTGCTTCTTTATACAGAGGCGGGAACACGACCATCGGCCAAGGCTCTCCAAACACCCTCTATGCAGGTATTCCAGCGCGAACCCGGTTACCAAAAGACACCAAGATAGTTAGCTATCCTCTTTGCATTCAAACGCCCGTTTAAGGTTAAATCCAGCAAGGGAGCGAATGCTCCCACGACATTCACAGCAGGAGACCCCCGTGACGAATCACGTGCTCACCGAAAAACAACAACACCTTCTGGTCGTTCGAATCAACCGGCTGGATCGCAAGAACGCGCTGACCCACGACATGTACACCGCTATGGGCGACGCTCTGAAAACCGCCGAAGACGACGCTGATATCCGTTGCGTCCTGTTTACCGGTAGCAGCGACTGCTTCACCGCAGGTAATGACCTGAGCGATTTTGCCAAGGGCCTGCCCGGCGCCTTCGAGGAAACCCCGGTTGGTCGTTTCCTGCTTCTGCTGGCCACCGCCACCAAGCCGGTGGTTGCGGCGGTCAATGGCCCTGCGGTGGGCATTGGCACCACCATGCTGCTGCACTGCGATTTTGTCTGTGCCGGCACCAACACCCGCTTCCAGATGCCCTTTGCCAACCTCGGACTGTGTCCGGAGGGCGGTTCAAGCCTGCTATTGCCAACCTGGATTGGTCGGGTACGGGCAGCGGAGCTGCTGATGCTTGGCGGGGTATTTGGTGCTGAAGAGGCCGATCGCCTGGGGCTGATCAACCGCGTGTGTGATCCGGAAGAAACTGAAGCGACGGCGCTGCAATTCTGCCAGCAGGTTGTCGCCCAGGCGCCAGCCGCCATTCGCGCCACCAAAGCCCTGCTGAACCGGGCACCCAAAGAAGAGCTGCTCGAGACCCTCAAGACGGAAGGCGCCTTGTTTGCAGAGCGGCTGAAGTCCCCGGAAGCTGCCGAGGCACTCAAAGCCTTTATGGAAAAGCGCAAACCGGACTTTTCCAACTTCAGCTGATACACCTGTTGTCCTGCCGGGCCGGCCTCCGGCCGCCCGGCTCGACAATCTACCCGTCCGCATCTATGTTCAAGAAGGCGAGCGGGCCTCTGAAGCATCAGGTTGGGTGAATCAGCAAAGGATGATCACCACAACTCACCCCAGAATCACACTTTAGAGCGATCAACAGTATCCATCGACTTTCGATATAGTCAGAGTGGAATAAAAAGTGGCGCAGATTGCTGGCACAAAAACCAGACAGCACCGGCCACTGGCATAGGGCTTACCGGGACTCACCGGCCCCGTCAGTTGCCGAATATAACGACACAACAACAGGAAAAGGTTCCACCCATGTTCAAGAAAACCCTAATAAGTCTTGCCGTGGCATCTACCCTTGGGCTCACCGGCTGTTTCGACGACGGCCAAACAGGCGCAAATGCAGACCCGGATTATAAAATTTCAAACCCGGGGTTCGATGGAAAGACATGGCCCGTCTTTAACCCTCTGGCAGGTGCACTGCCTATCCCGAACGATCTGATTTTTGATTCCGCACAGGGTGATGGAACCTTTGGAGTTGCTGACAGCTCCCCACCTGTAACAACAGCCCTTAATGAACTGAGCGGCGCGTCCACCGTAGCACCCGCCGTGATTCAGTTTAATGGCCAGATTGATCCCGCTACCGCAGTTTACGGCCAGACCGTATTCCTGCTGGAGCTTGAATACGCCAGCGGCGACCCCGTGCAGGGTCTCGCCAATGCTGAGCCGCCCACCGTCGCAGGTGTACCTGCAGCACGGGTGGACGTTGTAGCACTCGACGGCACGTCCGCTATCCGCCTGCTTCCGCTGGAGCCCCTGGCCCCGCGTAAACGTTACGTTGCAGTGGTCACCAAAGGCATCACCGACATTAACGGTGACCCGATCATTTCCTCACCAAGCTACAGCAACCTGACCGATGAGGAGCAGCCGCTCGGCAACGCATCTCTTGCGTCAGTGCGCACTCTCATTAATAAGCTTTGGGAAGGTACCGCAGTAGCCGCTCTGGGCATTGAAGCGGACAGCATTGCTGTCAGCTACAGCTTTACCACATCCAACGATGAGAAAGTGCTTCAGTATATTGCTGAACCTGCCGCTTGGTTTGCCGATCAGCTCGGTACTTTTCTGAAAGTTAGCGCTGCAAAAGCTGCCATTGCAGGCGGGGCTAGCGATTACGCCACAGTTAACGCCACCGTCACAGCTGCCGTTGGCGCTTTCCCTTCACCTGAGCTACAAGCTGCACTGTCTCCGGTCTTTGACGCTGCTCCGCCAGCAGGCTGCGGCGGCCTGATCGGACAAATGGCAATTGACTGTACAGGTATTGCATTGGCTGGCAATTTCGGCGCCGCGCTACCTAACCAGTCAGGCCGCAGTGCAGGTGATATCACATTGAACCTGGCATCCACAAAACCGGTTCCCCTGGTCTCTGCACCAACCAGCAGCGTTCTGACGGCCGTTGGAGCAGGCCCAACAGACGTGCTGGCCGTGGAAGGCACCATCTCTCTCCCGTACTACCTGGGTAGCAGTGCTTCCGGCATCATGACCGAGTCCTGGGTGGCGGACGATGCCCTGGCCACCGCTATGAATCAGGCCTTTACCAACATCGGCCTATCCATTCCTCAGGCCAACCCTGCAGTTTCCACAGCGGTGAACTACGTCTTCCCCTTCCCCAAGAAGAAGTCCGATGTAGAAGTCCCGCTGCTGGCCCTGTATCCATCTGACGGCAATGTTGCCGGCGTCGTGATCTACCAGCACGGCATCACCACAGACCGAAGCGCCATGCTCACTTTCGGAACCGCACTGGCGGCCCAGGGCTATGCTGTATTTGGCATCGACCTTCCGCTGCACGGTGTTGGCGCATTTACTGCTGAAGAGCAAGCAGCACTTGCAGACAAGCTCCTTACTGGAGCAGGCCTGCCCGTCAACGACACTAACCGGGCAGCCTTAATTGGCAGCCAGCTGTCGTTGGGCTTGTTGGCCCAGCTTCGTGGCGCAGGATGCACCGTGGATGCTGACGACGCAATCGCGATACAGCAAGTTATGGGTGGTGCATGTGAAGCCCAAGTCGCGGGATCTGCGGCCAGCATGGCAGGACTTGTTTCTATTGAAAATACCGTCGCCAATGCCGGCAGTACCGTTCCGGGTCTCGCACCAATGGAGGCTAACGAGCGTCACTTTGGCTTCTACGCCCCGGTACCTGGCACGGTCGCACCGTTTGACTACGCCAACGGCGCGGGCGACTCCGGTAGCATGTTCATCAACCTGACCAGCTTCCTGACGTCTCGGGACAACATGCGCCAGGGTTCGGTGGATCTGATGAACCTGAGCGCCAGTATTCCCGGGTTGACCATGGTCAATCTCGGTGGACAACCGTTCCAGATTAACCCAGCTCCAGACACGTACTTTGTCGGTCACTCCTTCGGCACCCTGACTGGCACTCCGTTCCTGGCGGCCGTCAATGCCAACCAGACTGCTGCACTGAACCCGGCGGAAGCGGCCAACGATGTCCTGGCAGCCAGCCTGCTGACTCCAGGCGGCGGTATTGCCGGTATGGCGCAAAACTCCCCGGCGTTTGCACCCAATATCTACCTTGGCCTGCAGCAAGCGGCTGGCTTGGCTCAGGGCGACGCGAACCTGGAAACTTACTTCAACGTCTTCCAGGCAGCTCTCGATACGGTTGACCCGATCAACTTTGTCGACAACCTGAACGGTCAAGCTGGTCAGATCCTGCTGTCCCAGGTGAACGGAGACACTGTTGTTCCGAACGCCGCTGACGAAGCGCAATGGGGTACCCCGGCCCTGTCCGGCGTATTTAACGCCGAAATTGCCGGCCAGCAGATCCCTGTTTCCATCAACAGCTTCAACGCGCCGCTGTCTGGTACTCAACCGATGACGCTCGGTTTGAGCAACATCACAGCGTACGATGGAGCAAACCACGGCACACCAGTTTCTGCAGACCCTGCAGCCGTCTTCGGCCAAATGGTTCAGGAAACCCTCGGTCTGTTTATGGCTCCATAAACCCGCAGTTGCCTAAACCTAAAAGCCCCGGCATTGCCGGGGCTTTTTTATTACAACTTACAGGCTTTAGTCCAAGATCTCTCCGTTATCCGCCCCCAGCACTTTACCCACATACGCGCTCTCACACCCCGTCTTCTCAAACTTGATTGGATGTCCAATCTGACGCTGTGTTCGGCCATCGCCTTTCGGCACTTCAATCACCATACCTCGCGCCTTTAGCTGGGGATGCTCGGCGGCTTCAGAGATCGTCAACACCGGTTCCACACAGGCGTCCTGATCCGCGAAGATGTTGCACCACTCGTTCAGGGGCCGGCTGGCGATGGCTTCGGCAATGGCTGACTTCAGCGTCTGCTGGTGCTCCGGGTTCTGGCTCAGACCGTAGCTTTTCAGCTCCGGTTTGCCAATCACTTCGCACAGGCGGGCCAGGAACTGGGGCTCCAGACTGCCAACGGACAACCAGCGACCGTCTGAAGTCCGGTAATAGTCATAGAAGCTGCCACCATTCAGCAGCGCACCTTCCGGCTTCTGTTCCACACCACCGGCCAGGCAGGCCGCCCCGGCCATGGCGTTGAGCGCAAAGGCCGCATCCGTCATGCTGATATCAACAAACTGCCCCTCCCCGGTCTGTTGACGATGAACAACCGCCGCCAGGATGCCCATCACCGCATGGTGGGAGCCCCCAGCCACATCGGCGATCTGGATGCCCATCGGGGGCGGCCCGCTGTTCTGACGGCCGCAGTGACTGCTGACGCCCGCCAGGGCCAGATAGTTGATGTCATGACCGGCGCGATCCTTGTAGGGGCCGGTCTGGCCGTAGCCGGTGATGGCACAGTAGATCAGCCGCGGGTTGATCGCTTTAAGGGCCTCATAGCCAATACCCAGTCGATCCATAACCCCGGGGCGGAACTGTTCAACCACCACGTCATACTCCGCCACCAAGCGCTTGACTACCTCGACGCTGGCCGGGTCCTTGAGGTTAAGCCCCAACGAACGTTTACCCCGGTTAAGGAAGGTATGGGCGGTGCTGACGCCATCGTCGTGGGGCGGCATCACCCGGGTCAGGTCCAGTCGATCCGGCGCCTCCACTCGCAGCACATCCGCCCCCATGTCCGCCAACAACATGGTTGCGTAGGGACCTGGCAGCAAGGTGCTGAAATCCAGGATTTTCAACGTCTGTAACGGGCCGGGCATAGCGTCTCCTCAGGTCTTGCCATTATGGGAATCCATGACTCCGATGCTGCCGGGTTTTTCTTTCCGGGCCAACCGTCGGTGACGACATTCCAATTGACCATTTCTACCAAATCTCGACGGGTGCGGCGGTTGCAATGTGACCGCCGCGCCTTATGATGACTACGTTGCTTCCGCTGGACTCCCCCATGTCAGATTTAACCGTATCCCGACACTTCGTTCAGGCCGCCCTCTGTGGTGCCGAGCAGGCGGGCTTTGATACCGACCGGCTGCTCCGTCTGGCTGGCATTTCTCCAGATCTGCTGAAAATCGAAAAATCCCGGGTCAACAGCACACAGTACAGCCGGCTGATGCAGGTTATCTGGATCGAAATGGGGGATGAATTCGGCGGAATGGGACCACGACGCTGCCGGCCAGGCACCTTTGCCACCATGTGCGACCTGGTGATTGAGTGCGCCACTCTCGAACATGTGTATGAACGTGCCTTCCAATTTTCCCGGCTGTTCGAACCCACCGCCTGCATGCGACTGGATACCACCAGCGACGAGGCGCGGCTCATTACCCTGATTGAGGGTGAAATCACCGACCCCCTGTTTTTCCTCAGGGAAAGCATTCTGGTGATCTGGCATCGGTTGGGCAGCTGGCTGATCGGCCAGCCCATTGAACTGAGCGGTGCGACATTTGACTACCCGGAACCGGATCATGGCGATGAGTACCGGCACATATTTCACTGCCCGCTGAATTTTGACGCGAAGGAAACCAGCCTGTCCTTTGACAAACGTTTCCTGTCGGCGCCGGTGATCCGGGATAAGTCAGAAATGCGGCAGTTTCTGAAGACGTCCCCAGCCGATTTGCTGTCACGCCCCGATGAAAGTAATACCTACACCGGCCGGATTCGTACCCTGATTGGGCGCGACTTCACCCAACCGCTGCCGGATTTCGAGTGGATTGCGGCAGAGCTGCACACCAGCCCCCAGACCTTACGTCGCAGGCTTAAACAGGAAAATACATCGTTCCAGGAAATCAAGGATCTACTCAGGAGGGATCTGGCCATCTACTTCCTGGGCCGGCCAGAGCTGCCCATCAACGATATCGCCCACCGGGTTGGCTTTACCGAACCGTCCACTTTCCATCGGGCATTCAAAAAATGGACCGGTGTTACCCCGGGCGCCTATAGGGAAGGCGATCGGAGTAACTGACCTAAAACAGCATCAGCTGGGGTTCTGCAGTTCCTTGATCAGCCGCCCCAGGGTTCGTGCTGCCTCGCGGGCCTGGTCGCGGCTGGCACCAAGCTGCATCAACCGGGAGCCATCGCGGGGATCGTAGATCCAGCAGGTATCCAGTGTGCCGTCGCAATCCCAGCGGACCATGGGGCTGACCCCAAACACCAGTATGGTTTCCGTGGATACCTGACGCTGTCCTGACACGGTCATCCGGGATTCCTGGATATGGATTTCCCCCGCCGCCGAAGACACCTTGTATTCAATATCCGCTGGCGCCCCGGCCCGGACTACCCGGTGGTCTTCCCGCCAGCCGTTCACTGATACCAGGCTATTCAGGTGCGCGGCGAGCGCCCCGGAATTGGAGTTGGTGAGGTACAAACGCTGCAGGCTTTCGAGGGTCTGGCCGTCCGCAGGTTCAATGATCGCCACCCGCTCCTGCTGGGGCCGTGCGTCGACCCCGTTTCCGCCAGTGCGCTGCGCCTTCTCGACCTCAGTGATGAGCTCCAGGGCCTCGTCGTAATGCCCGCCATCGTCACCAACCGACGATACGTACTGCTCCAGCGCCTGCCGTGCTTCATTCAACTGGCCGGCTTGCAGCATGACCCGGCCACGATAGAACTGATATTCATCAGGCTTCTCTGCATCCAGCCCCTGTAGGCGGTTCAGGTACTCCCCCGCTTCCTGCCAGTTGCCACTCTCCACAGCCGATTCGGTCGCCAGCATCAAACGGCGGACCTCATGCTCCGGCGACAGTGCACTGGCAGACCCGGCGGCCATCGCCAAGGTAAGTGCAACCGCCAGCCGCGTCTTTCCGTGGAAGAATGCCCGCGCTCTTTTGATGGTCACTGACATACTACTCCTCCCGTGAGATACCCTGGTTACTGTTCAACCGCTGCCGGATCGGTTGAGGCAGGCTGCTGCTCATCATCGCCCGCATCCACCTCGGCCTGATCCAGTATAGATTTTGGTAGTTCTTTTTTCACCCGAACCCCCAGCTCCACAAATCGGCTGGCCTGGGAGATCAGGTTACCACGACCGCGGGTCAGGGTATTCATGGCAGAGTCATAAGTGCCCTGAACCGTCTGCAGCTGGGAGCCCATCTTCTCCATGGCTTCCACAAAGACCCTGAGCTTGTCATAGACCGCCCCTGCCCGCTCCGCTATCCGACGCGCGTTCTGACTTTGTCGCTCATAACGCCAGATATTCTCGATGGTTCGCAGGGTTGCCAGCAGGGTGGTTGGGGTTACCACAATAATCTTTCGCTCAAAGGCTTCTGCGAACAGGTTCTCGTCTTGCTGGAAGGCCGCCACAAACGCCGGCTCGATCGGCATGAACAACAACACAAAGTCTGGTGAATGCAGACCATTAAGCTGACTGTAGTCCTTCTCGCTCAGGGTACGGATGTGGTTTCGTACCGCCTCGACATGGGCTTTCAGCGCCTCGCCACGAATTGTCTCGTCTTCTTCGTTGATCCACTGCTGGTACGCCACCAGCGATACCTTGGAATCAACCACCAGATTGCGCTGGTCAGGGAGGTGAACGATAACGTCAGGGCGAAGCAGGCTGCCATCGGCATCCCGGTAGCTGCCCTGTGTCTCGTACTCGATGCCTTTGCGCAACCCGGAACGTTCAAGCACCCGCTCCAGAATCAGCTCACCCCAGTTCCCCTGAATTTTTTTGTCGCCTTTCAGCGCCCGCGTCAGGTTGGCGGCTTCTTCGGTAATCTGGCGATTCAACTCCTGCAGGGATTTGATCTCACTGCGGAGCGCCTGCCGGTCTTTAGTTTCCGTGGTGTAGACATCTTCAACCCGCTTGCGGAAATCCTGCAACTGATCACGGAAGGGGTTGAGCAAGGTATCGATGCTGGTCCGGGCTTGCTGGCTGAACCGCTCGTGCTTTTGCTCGAAGATCTTGTTGGCGAGGTTTTCAAATTCCTGTTTAAGCGCATCCCGGTTGTGCTCCAGCAGCTCCAGCTTCTCTCTGGCACCGCGTAGCTCTTTCTCGAGAGTGACTTCGCTCTCCTTCAGGGCAATCCGCACGTCACTCAACTCGGTGGAAAGACGCTCATATCGCTGCTGCAACTCGGTATGTTCACGTTGCAAATGCTCAGTGCCTTCACGCCGGGTCCGGATTTCCGCTTGTAGCGCGGTATTTGCGCTTTCCAGCTGTGACACCTGGCTACGATAGTCTGCAACGGATTGCTCCAAAGCGGCGATTCGCGCCCCCATGTCATCCCGTTGTGCGCTAACCTGGGCAGACTGCTGGTCACGCAGCGCCTGCTCGTGCTGGGCGCTCTGCAAGTCCTGGCGCCCCTGCGCCAACTCCGCGTTCAGTTCAGCAAGCTTCCGCCTGGTAGCAACCACGAGAACCAAACATGTACCAACAAACAGCGTTGCCAGCACCAACAGCCACAGCAATAACTCCGGTCGGCCCGTGAGGGTAGACAGTACCTCGGACACACACAGCTCCTTAAACCATCAAGCAAATTACCTGGCACAGTCTAACGTATCTTGCCAGCCGAGTGGCGATTGCAAGGTGTGCTTCGGATCCACTTTCAAGGGCGGCCCAGGTCTCACTTTCCCACGCAATCCAGCCATTTAGATGACTTTGCTACCTAGATGCTGGACTCCTCTTGAGCGATGCGCTAGAAACTTAACTAAGGGACACGGAATTGCCCCATAAAAGGAGCGTTGAGGACATATCGCATTCAAAGGTAGCAGAGGTCAGGGAGCCACAGGATCACACATATGCTGAAACAACTCTGGAGAAAAACGATTGGGCACCCTTCCTTGGTGGCGATGATTGCCGAGAAGAAAGAAAAGCCCATGCAGCTCCGCCTGCTTCCCCACCTGACCCACACCGGTGAATTCCACCTGGACAGGCTGACCACTCTGCTCACCTCCCGCTACGGCATGGAAATTGATCAACAAGGTGACGAAGCCATCCGGCAGCTGATCCAGTACGCTGTTCGAATTCAGGATAAAGACGTACAGCGGGAGTTGCTATTGTTCTACCTGAACTGCTCACCGGTCATTCAGGACTACCTTCGTTCCGCGGAGCTGTTCAGCAATCATCCCTTCTTCAATAACACTCTTCAGCGCGACAAAGACTGATTCCATTACATGGCGATCTCTCGCTTCCTTAACCTTCGGTAAAGCACCGCGAACGCCAAGTGTTGTATACTCCGGCGCAACCATTATTGCTCTCTGCAGGACGATCAGGGGCAAACCCATACAGGCAGCACAGATCGCGACCGCAAGAAGTCGGGCAGGCGCTGGTTCCGAGGTTTTGAATGTTTCATCGAATTTTCGATAAGGGGTTTAAGGGCACCGCCCTGGCGCTGGGTTTCACACTGCTGGCCGGCTGTGCTACCGACAGTTACTACCTGGTCTCCAAGCAGGACATCCATGACTTGGACGCGACCATGACTTCCCAGCGTTCGGGGCTGAACACCCTCTATGAGACGTCCATTGAACAAACGGATACGCTGATCCGCCAGAACCAATCATCAACAGAGCAGGTACTGGCCGCCATCCGCGAACAGGTCAAGCCACCGTCCTGCCCTCCGATCCCGCAACCGGTGCGGTGCAGCGCCCCGGCTCCGACCAGTGACGCCAGAGCCAACACCGGCCCCCGCCTCGACGGCAAGCTTGTTGTCGGCGAAAGGGAGCGTCTGTACATTATCGGCCCGGGGCTCCTCTACGTTGCAAGAATCGACAGTGGCGCGGAAACCTCATCCCTGGATGCCCGCAACATTCGTCGCTTTGAACGCGATGGCCAGAACTGGGTGCGCTTCGAGGTTCCTGTTCCCAACTCCAATGGGGATTACGTAACCCTGGAGCAGGAAATTGTCCGCAATGTTCGCATCCTCCAGTCCAACGATGAGGAGTATGAGCGGCGAGCGGTTGTGGAACTCCAGTTCGCCATTGGTGACCACCAGCAAAAGGCCGAGTTCACCCTTACCGACCGTGAACACCTGACCAACAACGTACTCATCGGTCGAAATGTCCTACGGGACGTGATGCTGGTGGATGTCAGCAAAGAGTTCATCCATGAACTCCCCGAATCCCTTCTTTCCGCAGAGGAAGACAACCTTTGACCTCCAGGTTACCGTTCTATTTTGCCATCTTCCTGCTCATCACCGCCGGGCTTGTCCTGGCGGTTTTGCGTCATGTTGAGCTTGGAATTCCCTGGTTTCCCGGCAAGCAACAACCGGTTTGGCTTGTGGAAGCCCGCGTGGATTTCGTGGCTTCGAACGAACCGGTCCTGGCAAGCCTAAACGTTCCCGACCAGCCACCGGGGTTCCTGCTGCTGTCAGAGCAGGCTGCTTCCCCGGGTTACGGCTTCTCCATCGTCGAAGAAGCCGGCAACCGTCGTGCCGAGTGGTCCAAACGTTTTGCGACCGGCGCTCAAACACTGTACTTCAAGGTTCAACTGATTCCCGATACGACCAGCAGCACTCCGCCCCCGAGGCAGCAACCCACAGCACGCAGGGTATTCTGGGAAGAACCCCAGGCGACCGCGGTACGCGAGGTCCTGCAACAGGCACGACGCAAATCCAGCACCCCGGAAAGCCTGACCCGTGAGCTCATCAAACTGCTGCAGCCGGAAAACTCGGAACAGAACACCAGCCTGCTGACAGCGTCCACCAACTACCCGGAACTACTGGCACGGATGCTGAACCATGCGGGCATCCCGGCGCGGATTGCCGATGGTCTCCAGCTGGAAGACGCCCGCCGTCGCCAGACCCTGAAGCCCTACCTCCAGATCTACAACGGCGACGAGTGGTTGACGTTTAACCCCCACACCGGTGCCCAGGGCTTGCCTGACGATGTCCTGCTGTGGCGGCAGAACGCGGTCTCCCTGCTCGACGTCGTCGGAGGCAACGAGTCCCAGGTCAGCTTCTCCATGCTTCGGCAAACGGTACCGGCACTGCAGCTGGCACGGGCTCAGGCTGGCGACAATGGCCTGGGTTTCCTGAGCCTGTACCAGCTCCCCATTGAAGAGCAGAGCATGTTCCGCATGCTGTTGCTCCTGCCCATTGGCGCCCTGATTGTCGCGTTCATGCGGATCGTTATCGGCATCCGCACGTCCGGGACCTTCATGCCGGTGCTGATTGCGGTGGCGTTTGTTCAGACCTCCCTGCTGCCCGGCCTGATCGCCTTCATCTCGGTGGTCTCCATGGGCCTGCTCATGCGGGGCTATTTGTCAGCCCTCAACCTGCTTCTGGTGTCACGAATATCGGCCCTGATTATTCTGGTTATCTTCATCACCACCGGTATCAGCATCGTGGGCTACCAGATGGGCTTCAATACCGGCATGACGGTCACCTTTTTCCCAATGATCATTCTCGCCTGGACCATCGAGCGGATGTCGATCCTGTGGGAAGAGGAAGGAGCCAGGGAAGTTCTGGTCCAAGGCTTCGGCAGCCTGTTTGTGGCGGTACTCGCCTACCTGGCGATGAGCGCACCGCTGGCTGGCCACCTCACCTTCAATTTCCCGGAGCTTCACCTGGTGATCCTGGGACTGATCCTGCTGATGGGCCAGTACACCGGCTACAAGCTGAGCGAGCTGAGAAGGTTTCATCCGATGAAGGCTTATAAGCCATGAACTGGATCTCCCCGTTCAGGCTTAAGCGCGCCGGCATGCTGAGCATGAACCGGCGCAATGTTGGCTATATCGGCCGGTATAACGAACGCTCGTCCTACCCTCTGGTCGACAACAAGCTGAAAACCAAGCTGATTGCCGCGGAATATGACGTCCCGACGCCCCGCCTGCTGCAGGTGGTTCGGCAGCAGCATGAAATCTCCCACTTTCGGGAGTTAGTGGACGAACTTGACGGTTTTGCCATCAAACCGGCCAAAGGGTCCGGCGGAAAAGGCATCACGGTGATTACTCGCCGCGACGGCGATGACTACATCAAGGCTTCGGGCGCACCAGTGACCCTGGAAACACTGGAGCGCCACCTGTCCAACATCCTTGCTGGCCTCTACTCCCTCGGCGGCACGCCGGATGTCGCCATCGTCGAAAGCCTGGTGCAACCGGCCGCCGACCTTGCCAAGTGCTCCTTTCAGGGGGTTCCGGACATCCGCATTGTGGTCTTCCAGGGCTACCCTGTCATGGCCATGCTCAGGCTCGCCACTACCGACTCTGACGGTAAAGCCAACCTGCACCAGGGCGCTGTCGGTGTAGGCCTCGATATCGCAACCGGACACAGCCTGAACGCCGTCCAGTTCAACCGGGCAATTCACCTGCACCCGGACACTGGGCTGGCGCTGGGGAACATTGCTATCGAGAACTGGCGACAGATGCTGGAAATGGCCTCCCGCTGCTATGAAGCAACCGGGCTCGGCTACATGGGTGTGGACTTAGTGGTGGATGCGATTGAGGGCCCTCTCCTGCTGGAACTCAACGCCCGCCCCGGGCTGGCTATCCAGATGGCCAACGGTGAGGGGCTACTGCCCCGCCTGAGGACCATTGAGCAGCTAAAACGCTTCCACCTGACCCCTGAAGAGCGGGTTGCCTACGCCATCAAGGCGTTTGCCCGACCCATTCAGCAGAACTAAAAAACCGGGGACAAACCCCGGTTTTTTAGTTCACACAAATGCCGCGCGCTTTAGAGCTTACCCTCGGCTAGCAACAATTTGCGCTCATGGGTCAGCCCTTTCAGCAGCCCCCAAGTCATCACCAGCAGGATGACAGTAAACGGAAGCCCTGCCGCAATGGCCGTTGCCTGGATCGCGCCCAAGGCGTCATCGCCGCCACCAAAGATCAAGGCCGCTGCAATAGCGCCCTCCATGACCGCCCAGAAGATACGCTGAACCGTCGGGGCATCGGTTTTACCCCCGGCCGTAATGCTGTCAATTACCAGCGAACCGGAGTCTGATGAGGTCACAAAGAACACCAGCACCAGAACAATGCCCACAAACGATGACACGGCCACCCACGGTAGGTTTTCAAGCATCTGGAACATCGCAAGCGGCACTTCCGTCAAACCATCCTGTGCCAGCGCACCAATGCCTTGCTGAATCTGCTCAAGGGCAGCCCCCCCAAACGCGCTCATCCACACGACGGTGATCAGCGTCGGGACAATCAGTACCGCCGTGACAAATTCACGTACCGTCCTGCCACGGGACACTCGCGCGATGAACATACCAACAAAGGGCGACCAGGAAACCCACCAGGCCCAATAGAACACGGTCCAGCCATGGAACCAGGTTTCATCCTCGCGGCCAAACGGGTTGCTCAAAGGCAGAATGTTGGTCGCGTAGTTCGACGTGGTCACCCACATGGTATCCAGAATCGCCGCTGTTGGCCCCGCAAAGATAATGAACAGCAGCAGCGCTGCGGCTGTCACCATATTGATGTTACTCAGCACCTTTACGCCGCCATCAAGCCCGCGGACCACTGAGATCAGGGCAACAAAGGTCACCCCGGTAATGATCGCCATCTGGACATTGATACCGCTGGATATACCGAACAGATAATGCAGCCCCGAGGCCGCCTGTTGAGCACCGAACCCCAAAGATGTCGCCAGCCCGAAGATGGTCGCCAACACAGCCAGGATATCAATAAGGTGCCCAGGCCAGCCCCAAACACGGTCCCGTAGCAGCGGGAAGAACGCCGAGCGAATAGTCAGAGGCATACCTTTGTTATAGGCAAAGAACGCCAGCGACAACGCCACTACGGCGTAGATTGCCCAGGGGTGGAAACCCCAATGGTACATGGTCGCACCCATCGCAAGCTCACGACCCTCGGCCGTGTTTGCAACCGCATTGAGCGGCGTTCCATACCAACCGGTGTAATACGCAACCGGCTCAGCCACCGCCCAGAACATCAGCCCGATGCCCATGCCAGCGGCAAACAGCATCGCGAACCACGACATGGTACTGAAGTCTGGTCGGGCGTCCTGCCCACCAATACGAATCTTGCCAACGGGCATAAAAATCAAGGCAAAGCACACAACCACGAAGATATTGGCGCTGATCAGGAAGAACCAGTCAAACGTATTGATCGCCCCCCATTTGGCGCCGTCGAGCAACTCCTTTGCCTCGGAGGGGAACATCAGCGTCCCCATAACAAACAGCACCACCAGCACCGCTGTAATGGGAAATACCGGCGCATGCAGATCCAAGCCCAACGGGTTTATGTTGTCTTGACCAACCACATAATCCGTTTGGTACTCGTCTTTGATTACGTCTCCCACGAACGAATCTCCTGTCTGAAAGCCAGTCCGACATGGACCAACACTTAGATAACAATTATGTAATCCTATAACTTTGAGATCTAAGCATCAAATTGCGCAAAAAATAACTAGCCACCCTTAAATCATAGATCAACGCGGAGATATCGCTCGACAATATAATTACAACACTAACAGTAATGGTGAAAAATACAGCTTAACTGGCCACGCAACACCCAAGTTAGAAGCCCAAGGCCAACGGTAGGGAGCCCGGTTTTCAGGCCAGCCTTATAAAACGGTTTCTTTTCCTTGTGGGCTAGTGTAGACTTCGCTCCCGCTAAGCCACTGAGAGTTGTCGCCTGACACCTCTATAGCAGTGGAGCGGTATCACGAGAGGTTTGGCCTTTCGAACGATTACCGTAGCGTCTCGGGGCGTAGCGCAGCCTGGTAGCGCACCTGTATGGGGTGCAGGTGGTCGCAGGTTCAAATCCTGCCGTCCCGACCATATTCTTCAACAACTTAGCCCGGCATCGAAAGATCCGGGCTTTGTTGTTTCTGGAAAATAGCCTTTTTCGTCACCGTTTGGTCACCGTTTCGCGAACGCTTGGAATTCCCGTCACCATTCGCTCACCGTTTCGCATGTCGCTCAAACATCCCTTTTGTCATGAACGGCTCAACCAATCGGCCAAAGTCCTCATGTCCCATTTTCTCGAATTCTCGCTCAAGCTTCTTACGCTGGCGACGCTCATGCTTTAACTGCTCCTGAAGTAATTGGTTCTGCATAGCAAGTATCCCTGCCACGTCGCCCAATTTCGATGCCTTCTGTTTAAGCTTCGCGACCTCCCCCTCCAATGCTGAACACCGGTTACGAAGCTCCTGAGGCGTCTCACCAACGACAGAATCGGGTTCTGTCAGCTCGTCGAAGTACTTCAACATTTGCGCCCAGCGAACCTTTGCATCACCAAGCAGACGAAGGGCTTCCTTCTTCGCCTTTTCACCATCAATTTTACCCGACCGAACACCTCTTTGTAGAAGGTGACAATCCGATTCAAACCGCTTTTGTTGATCCTCTAGGCATGAAACAAATCCCATAACAGCGCTCCTTTCTTGTTGTGTTCTAAAAACAGTACCAACAGAAAGTGGCACGCCACTGCACAAGTTGTGGCGAATAATGGCAATCGTGCCAACTCCGACTTTTCGGTGTTGTCATATCGCTGACTTCCAACAGATGTTATGGATGAAAACAGGAGCTATGTTATGAGAGTACTGAGACTCGCAGAGGTGATCGAGAAAACCGGCCTGGCAAGATCGACTATTTATAAGTACGCCGATCTGGGCAGATTCCCCAGGCCAATATCATTGGGCGGAAAATCTGTGGGATGGATCGATTCGGAAATCCATGAGTGGTTGCAGGAAAAACAGGTTGAACGCGATATGAGGCATGAAGCACCTAGGGGCTGGAGCCTCTGATATTTTAAGTGTCTGCCATAGACCTCGGTGGATTCCAATGGAACCCAAAGCCGCCGGCTTAAAACCGGCGGCCTTATTCCCTCTTAGTTATTTGCTGTCGGAGTCAACGTGCAAACGGTGCCACCTTCCACCCAGCTGATAACGCCAATACCATGAAGTTGATCCGGACTCCTGAGCGGCCTCTAGCTTCGGTGCTTTATCCTTCTCACAGTGGACATCATCTCCTGCAGAGACCTTCTTTTACTGGGCGTAGAAGGAACCACCACCATTGCCTGAGATCCCGGTGCGAGTAATTTCCAATGCTTCTTACCCTGCTTGAATCTCCAGCCATCACGGACCAGGTGCTTCGCATACCGATTAATATCCTTATCCGAAGAGAACTTCACGTCGCATCCCCGGCTTCTTTCGAATACCGAGAAAGAAATCGCTCCGGATCGAAGTTCACCTGCTCAAATGCTTTTTCAGCTCCCACCTCCAGAATGGGCTGGCTGTACTGATACCCCACAGAATATGGGGAATTCTGGAAAAAGCGCCCCTGAGGATCAACCATTATGTAGGACTCCTGCATGTCCTGGCTGTCCTCAACCACTGCGATTGACCGATAAGCTGCATGCCGCGCAACAAAAGCCTGGAACTGAATGTCCGTCACGCTAGTCGATTGATCAACAAGCGGCAGCGCCCTGAGAATTTTCCATTTCTCGGGCTCTACTAAGTCAACAACGTTTGAGAGGTCATCCTGCCAGTTAAGCCGATTAACCACGGTATTCAGTTTCACCGCTAAGGCAGGATTGCAACGCCTCAGGACCTTAAAAGAGCGGCTGAGGGAGTCCAGGTTCAGGAGCCGGCCGTGACTATCAACTCTCCCGATTAGGTTGTTGGTGTCGACGTTCCCAGAGTCGATACTAACCCCGAGCATATCGAGCCCGGGCGCCAGTGATTCGCATAGCTCCTCGGTCAAAAAGGAGCCGTTCGTAATCAAAGATGCCCGAATACCAAGCCGGCGCGCCTGATGTATAGCTGTTTGGAGTGCTGAAGGGAAAAGCAAAGGCTCCCCACCCGCGATATTCAAACGCGGATTGACACCTTGGAACCCAAACTTTCTGGCGGCCTCATCAGAACGGAAGAATCGCCCAAGCTCTGTCACCAAGGCACGAACCTGGTGTTCCTCTCTGATCAAGTCCTTTATGCTCTCCGCTCTCTCCCAATGGGCATAACAGTATCGACACGAAAAATTACATGCTTCAGTCAGATGCCAATTGACGACAACGGGCACGGGGTGTGAAGTTGTACTCATAAAAGCTCCTATCGATTAATCGAGGAGCCAGAATGTCAGGCATCAGATTTTCCCAGTATGAAATCCGCCGTACCCCCCTTCTCACTCAACCGAGTTCAAACAAATAAGGGGGGGGTACGCCACTTTTCAGTGAAAGCGCTACCAATTTCGACAAGGATGGAGCCATCACTAACCAAGGAGAAATATATGGCTACCTTCCCTTCGATTGAGACCGTATTGATGGAAATCCATCAAAGCTTGGGGCTGAAGCAAGATCAGACGAAGACCAAAAGAAAATTCGGTACCGGAAATATGCGCCTTGCTGAGCACCAGGTAATGGGCGAGCGAATCCTTTGTGAAATATTCGATGAGCTCGAACTTGGCGGGCAAGCGCGTGCAGATTTCATGACCAATTTGACGGAGCTCGGTAATGCCTTCAAGGGACTGGAGTGCAATACATGGACGTTCCAGGCCGACGAACGGCAGGTCCTTTGGGTGCTATTGGGATACTTTTTTATACCCGGCGTTGCTCGCCATACAGCCTTCTGGAACCTATACGGTAATTTAGATCGGGGCATGCCTAGCGGAAGCTTTTGGTATCTTCCAGAGCCGCGTACAACTTCTGATGGAACGGAAATAGATCTTCCGGTGAAGCAGGTTATCGACTGGCTGGCGGATCTGGCTGGGGGTTCGATTGAAAGCCTCTCCCAGGCCAGAATTCGAGCTAAAAACGATAGAGGTCAAGATGATGCCGATACCTTCACCAGAACCATATACAACTGGAGAAGCGGTACACTTCCATACCACGACAAGATCTATCAGTTTTTTCCCGATGACTTGTACATTCCCTTCGAGGGCACGTTTGAAATCGACAAAGCCCAGCCGGCTGCGCAACAGTTCGACGCCGCAGTGGCCTTTTTGAAAAACAGAAAATTGGATGATAACGAGGATGCTCTCAGGCGAGAGCTCGCAATGGGCGAAGACAACGATATCAAGCGTATAATTTCTGGCCAATCAACGGAATCTGAAAAGGAACTTTTGGTACGCCTGGTTGCAGACCGCTACCAGAAACCAACTGCCAAGATCATCCGCCAACGCCTGCTTTTCGCTAGGTTGATGCAAGACGGTTACGACCGAATCCTGAAAAAGCTCTGCCCCGGTGTCGATAAGTTATGTTCTGACTTCGAGCAGAACAAACTGCTGCAAATTCTTGCGAGCTATAAACATATCTACAATCTTACGGTAGAAGCCTGGCGCAACTTTCGAAGCTCTGGCGAGGCGGCAGAAAATGTCTGGTTCGAAGAGCAGCTTGAACCCTGGGATGCAAACACTCTTTACCTGTCCATCCTTCCTTCAAAACGTGAGACCGGAAATCTCGAATTGGCGGAATTGCTGACCCAGCTGTTCTCTTTATCAAGGCCTGGCGATGAACTGACGGACATCGTTGGCAGTGACGCGCCGACTCACGCGCAGATAGTTCGTTCCCGGGTAGAGCTGCTCAGGAGCCACGCAGAGGAAGCAAAAGCCGCTCGAGACCTCATAAAGAGGGCTAGAACGGCCTCACCCTGGCGGACTTTTCAAAAGGAAAACCGTTTCGCTGTCATGGCGCAAGTCGCAAACTTCGCCGGACTTTCACCCAAGGCAAGATGGGCTGCGACAGCGAGAATGAAAGAGCTGGCGGACACTCCCGAACAGAAAATTCAACCGATACTGCTTGAGCTCGGCAACTACCTCGGAGGCCAGGGCAAGAAGATGTTGCCAAACGACGCCTGTACTCGGGTCGAATCGCTTTTGAATGAGGCCAAGCAAAATTCAGCCTATGAGAATTGGCGGGCACTGTTGCTTCACTTTGAGGCCAAACACCAGCTGGCCATGAACGACATCAACAATGCGTCAAAGGGCTTCCGCCAGGCTCTTGAGGCCTCGGACGAAAAGGCGTTCGGAACCCTCAAGGGTGAGATCGCCCTGGATTGCCTCGCCACTGAAGTCGCGAACCAAAGGCTAGTCCCAAATAACCACGAAAGATACTATCGGGCGATGCTTGGCTGGGGCGTCTTCAACAATCGTCAGGTGCTAGACATCTATGATTCAGCGCGAGAAGCTGCCGATTATTTCTGGCATCAGCTATACAGCCCCTACCCCGGCATTGAACCAATGAAGCCCGTCTCCGAGCAAGCCTTGAATGACTCCTTTGGTCTCATCATGTCTGGCGACTTACCCGGACTGGAAAACTGGATTAAGGATAACTCCCGCAAATTCAGCAGTAGCTTGAAATGCGTTACCGGAGATTCGGTTCTGATGCGGTGGATCAAACTCCGATCCCATTTCAATGATCAACTCCCCAAATTACGGCATATCGACCCGGCGGAGTTCGAGTCAGAGCTGCAACGAATGGAAACGGTAACAACAACCTGGAGACAGGCAATCAAATTGCTCGCAAGCAAGGTTGAAAAGCAGTTGAATTACGCTGATTTCAAGGGCCAGACTCCCTTGATGCTGGTTGCTGAGGCGGGTGATGCGGAATTGGTTCAATCCTTCCTCGACGCTGGTGCAGATCCTGATCTTCAGGATTTTGAAGGTAGGGCTGCCCTTCATGCTGCTGTGAAATCGCACGACAAAAGGACGATCGATGCTTTATTAGATCACCCATGCACCACCGATTTGAGCACGGTGGATGGGCGCTCGCCGATGCACACTGGGGCTTGGTCGGGAAATGGGTATGCAATCGATCGGCTTATTGAGCTATCTCCGCAACTTGCGTGGCGACGAGACTCGCATGACATGACCCCCTTGGAGCTCGCCGAAAAGTTGTGCGAAGAACCAGATGCCCTCGCCTATCTCAACCAAGAACTGGAGAAGCAGAAGCGAAGACCGGTTTATGCAAAGGACTTGCAGGGGCTCATTAGCTCTCTGGAAAACGCCCCTATGATTAATTGAACCACTACTTCCAACGACAACATACCTGGCCGGTTAAAACCCATCGGCCAGGTATAACCTCCGCCCTAATCCGCAATCCAAACCTTAAATGCTCGGATTAATTACGTTACTGAATCATCCTCGATTCATCCGGAGAGCATCCCTCTGATGCCTATTCGCCGGACTGATATTCGATGAAAAGGTCGTCGAAGAACGCCTTCCCGGATTCGGCAAGCACCAGGTTCCCTTTCACGTTGAAGTAGGCGATATCTCGGTCCACCAGAGCCACCTTTGCCGCCTCGGGGAGCGGTTGATCCATCTTGCATGCCTTAAGAATCTGGTTAAAGATCGGATCGTTACCGATGTTTTCGAGGATTTCTCGAGAGATGCCGGCATCAGGTAGCGTTAGTGCTTCGAACATGAAGCCCTTCTCAAGCACGCCGCGACCCAGCACCAATAGTACCCCCTGAATTTGGCGGATGGCGCCAGTGCTTTCATGATCCCTGGTGTCATCATCGTTCTGCGCTTCAGATAGAGAGCGAATGTAGAAGAACCCGGGGCGCTGAACCAACTCCATTCCCATGTTGGCGTAGGCCTCGACGTAATATCGGTCCCGCTCCTTGAAGAGCTCATCGAACAGAGGGTTGGGGGCTAACTGACCATTCACATATTGGGTTTGGTTGATGACTTGGCCCGCAGTCAACTTGCGAAAAGCTTCCTGACTCAAGCGACGATTCACGACCGGCCGTCCAGGATTTGTTTCTTGAGTAAGGGGGATGTCGCTCATGCGGTGATCTCCTGGGTCGGGGCTTCCCGGGGAATGAGGGGGTGATATGACAGCGCTAACTCACCGTGGGCAATTTCGAGGTGTTGGAAGCGGGCATGAAACTTGAAGTCCGGGAGAGCCATTACCCAGTCCAGGCCTTCGAGAAGGTCATTGAGGGTGTAGTTCTCAAGGTGACCGCCTAAGTATTCGTGAAGTGAAGCGTGAAGGTCTTGGCAATCATCCGGGATCATCCATTTTTCCAGTAGCGCCTGGATCTGGTGTTGTCGCATCTGTTCTTGCAGTTCGGCCTCTGAACGCCTCGCCCGCGCTGGATCTACCGTAACAGAGCCGGCTTTATCGAGCCGGGTGCGCAGCTCTTCAATGCGTCGATCTGTGAACTCCTCAATATCGGCCCGGTGGTCGATTTCGTGCCAGTCCAGGCGAGCAAAGCGCATCCGCTTGATCCCCAAGAAAGTACCTGGCGACTGGATGGCGGCGTGACGAACGGGAATGTAAAGATTGCGGAAGCTATCGTCATGACGCTCCTCCGTGGCGAGCCGGATGGTATTGAAGGCTCGCTCGATGGCGTCATATTGCTCGCGCTGATGCCGGTCTTGGCGGACATAGCGTTCAAGTGAAAGGCGCAAAGAATCGATGTCCTTGACGTAACTCTGGATGGCGTTGGCTGAGAGCTGCATCTCCTCATTAAGCGCTGGATGATCGCTTTCGCCCGCTAGTTTGGCGATGCGCCGTATGGCAGTGATCGCCGGGACGCCTTTCTTGAAACTTGTCTTGGGGTCGAGAAATTCAAGCGCGGGTAGGATATATCGCTGGTAGATGCGGTTGATCTTCTCTAAGGCCCTGCGGGTTTCCGCTGCACCTTCGAGGCTGCCTACATCCTGTTTCTCTACCTGATCCGCCAGGTGATCCCCTTGAGCTTCGAGCGCCGCGATGCTCTCCTGCATCTTACCGAGCGTGTCCTGTATCCGACGCCGGAGCAGGCGTAACTCATCGGTGAAGTCGTCGTTCTCCAAGTCGATGGGCATATCCTGGAAGGCCGCCAGGCTCTGGTTGAGGCCGTCACGTAGGTCTTCAAGTTCCGCCTGGCTCAAGCCCCGCATGCGCCCGATATCAAAGTGGCGCAGCATGTCGACGACGAAGGGTGCCAACACCAGTGTTCCACGAGCAGGATCTTTCCGGATGATCAACCGTTCACGCAACAGGTTGTCTTCCGAGAGGGTATAGCGAATGCGCTCACGTTCGCGATCATTCCCCTGGATTGCTTCTGTCTGGATAGCCTGGCGCACAATGAAGCGGTAGAGCCTTGAGGGGATCTCTACATCCCCGTCGTGCTCTTCTATGTAGGCCACCAGCTGAGTAAAGAGTTGACGGTGCTCGATGATCTGCTTGAGCACGAACGGCGACTTGATGTTCACAGGTCAGCCTCCTCTTCCGAAAGAGGCGCTCCTTCAACCTGGGGGTTTTCCGGCCGTCTAGTGAGCCCCCCTTTGCGAGCGAATGACTCGCAGACGCCGTGGTGCACAACAGTACGATTTTCAGCATAAGCCTGAGTGGCGTGAAACAGGCCGAGATGGACGTAGTTGCCGAGGACCTGAGTAATCTTCGAGTCTCGATTGGGGTTGGCCACGAAAAGGCAGTAGCCGTGCTGCTCGGCTATCTGGCGAGCGGTGCGCATGTTTTGGGTGGCCAGAGAGCCGAATTCGTCCATGACCAACGGCATAGTCACTTGGGCGTCACCGTCCATCAAGCGCGACATCAACACCGAGAGCAGGTTGGTCGTGATCATCATGGTCGTGCCGTTAGACTGGGCATTCGTCGTCCAGCCTTCCTCGCCACGTTTGCGGTACTTGTAATGCACGCCGGCCAGAATCTTGTCGAGGCTGAGCAGGATGCCTGTACGCCGGGCATCCGCGTTGAAGAAGTCGGCCTGAAAGGCTTTCAGCTGCTCGTAGACCTTGTTGTCCTGCAGTTCGTCACTAAGTAGGTCTGCTTTCTCAAGGTCGGCCAGGAGCTGTTCGAAGCGTGGGTGAAGCTTGTAGTCCACCCGTACCTCCTCCAGATCAGAGATCGAGAACTGTCCCATCTCAGCGTTGATTCCACTAATGAAGGCGGCCACAAGTTGTTTGGCGCTGCGCAGGATATCGACCTGGGAGTGCGTGGTCTTGTTGTGGCGGTCGACCTGATGGCGGTAGTTCGCCTCCTGGGTATCTAGGTTATCGAACACCGCCTTGAGCTGCTCATGGAATTCAACCACCTGATCGCCGGTGAATGAGCTGAGGTGAGCCTGGTTGTCGGCATTGCGCAGGATATTCATGGTAAGCAGCTTACGGAGCCGTTCTTGGACTCTGTTGCGCAGGGCGCTCAGATCATCAACATTCTTCTCAAGGGCCTCGATATTGGCCTCGCTGACCTCACATAGAGTCGGCTTAATCACCTTGTGGCGCCCTTCTAGGACGTTGTTGGCATCCCTGCCGATGCGGTCGATGCGCTGCCGGATCAATCGTACCTGCTGTGCCTGACCTTGAAGGGTTTTATGAGCCTGCCGCGCTTTCTGGCGGTTTTCATCGGCCTCCTTCCACTGCGCATCAGCTTCGGCGTGTTGGCGCTTTTGCTCTTCAAGTTTTTCTTCATTTTCGCGCAGTTCACCCTCCAGGCTCTCCATCGTCTGGAGATTTGCATCGAGGGCGTTGAGCGCGTTCTTGTCCTTCTGGGCCTTGCTGATTTCGTTCTCGGCCCGCTGCCGGCGGCGAGCTATTTCCTCTGAGCTCATTGTCGCCTCTTCCAGTAGCCTGTCGCGACGTTTTTTGTCTTGAGCATTCCTCTCTTTCAGCTCATCCAGTTGACTACGCATCTGCTGGCGGGTCTTCTCGGCGTCATACTCTTGGTATGAAATATCATTCAGAGCAATGCCCTCTTGGGGCGCGCCTAACATGAGATGGCCATCTTCCGACCGGAATTGCTGGCTGAATTGAGCGAATGCTTGTTTCTGCTCATGGGTGAGCACTCCATGGGTGGTGCCCAGTGAGCGGTTCAGGGAGTTCAGGATACTGGCATCACTTACGGCGAGGTCGTCCAATAGCGTTGGGGTGCGATTGGTGATCTGTTGATCCAGCCATTTGGCTTGACGTTCATTGCTGGCCAGCCGATCACAGATTTCAGCGTGTTGCTGTTGGGCCACAGCCTTGTCGTTGTAGCCCTTGATGTCTTTTTCCTGTTCGGCGATGTGCTCGTCGAGGTTTTCTATAATTCCCTGGCGAGGTAGGCCCGGGAACTCGTTCAAGGTGGCGTGCGCAGCATTAATTTCTTTGCGTAGGCGCTCTACCTGCTTGCCGGTGGCCTTCACATCGGCAGCGGTGTTGGTGACCGAATTATTAGTGTCTCGCTTGATGCCACCAAGGGTCTCTGCGCGGTTTTCGGCTTCGTTGTGCGCCCGTGAGGCTATCTCCAGCGCCTCCTGCAGTCGTCCCTCCTCGACCTCAACACTCTCATAAAGATCCGCATACGCCTTGGCCGCTTGGCCGCGAAGTTGCGTCTCGTGCTGGAATGACTCGTCAAATTTCTCCCAGCTGTCGGACGCGTTGTTGATGCGAGTGATGCGGTCGCCCTCCTCACGAAGCTGGTATGCCTCTTCAACGATAGCATTAAGGTCGAGCTGCAATTCCTCTGCTTTTCGGCTCTTCTGGCCCTCGATGATGGTAGCCAGAGTATCCGGCAACGTGCGCTCGTCAGACGCGGAGATATCGAATGCGAGGTGCACGAGCTTGCGCCATGCATCCATCTCTCGCTTGCCGGCGCCATTGCGCAGGGGGAGCAGGCTGTATCGTCCGGCCTTCTTGTCATAGGGCTGGTTGGTGAACAGGCGCTCCAGAATGGTCTTCGGGTCACTCAGCGGCTCACCGCCCATCTCACGCAGTACCGTCTTCACCCCCTGCAGGGTCATGCTCTCGACCGGTGCCCCGATTCCGCCGTCCCCGCCAGCGTGGACATCCCAGAATAGCGCTTCAAGCTTTGCATAAGGGCAAGGCACCACCAGGCGGGCGTATTCCATCTTTTCGGTGGCACCGCCACGATGCAGGACAATACAAAAGTCACCGTGGGGGTTCTCAGCCTCAAGTATGATGAAGGCGCGGTCTTCCGGGAAGTAGTAGCGAAAGCTCGCCATTCCGTCATAGAGATTGCCGTTGGTACCCCGAAAGTTGAACTTGCTGCCGCAGTTTCGGAAGTTGACCTCCGGTAGGAGAAACAACTTAAGGGCGTTGAGCATGGACGTCTTGCCCAGGTTGTTCTCGCCAAAAAGCGCTGTGTGCTGATCGATCCGAATCTGGGTGTATGCATAGGCCGCACTGTTAACGAAGACCAGTTGCTTGAAGCGGAAAGTATCAAAGGTATCAAAGCCCAGATTCATCGGGCGGCCTCCTTAGCTGACAGGGGGAGAAGGTAGGTTTCCTGTTCGAGGTGCTTACCCATAGTGCGGATCAGGCCAGCTACATGAGCGCAGGGCGGTGAACGGCGTATGTGAGTGGCCAACTGCTGGCGCTGTTTCATGGTTAGCTCTCGCCTGGAAGCACTCAGGCGCTCCCGAAGGTCCGCTGGTGCCAAAAAATAGAGGGGAGGAAGGTCTCCGCGCTGGTAAAGCGTGTCACACATGCGGATGCCACCAGGGTCCGGGTCGAATAGGCAGCCGATCTCCTGGTACTGCTGGAAAAAAGGAGTGAGCAGAATGTTCGTGATGCTGTTACCACTGCCGTAGAGGATATCAGCGTCCTGCCAGGTAGGACTTAGCCCACAGGCTGGAAGAAGTGACAACGTGCCGTCAAGGCTCAGGAAGTTCTCAAGGTTCTCCACGATGACCAGCCTAGCGGCAGGGGTGCTCCCCAATGGGGCGCTGATCTCGCCTTGATCGTTCACCATGACAACCTGAGGGTGTGGCTGGCGGGCGCTACGGACAGTGACCATCGCGCCGCTGACCCGAGCGCCATGGCTGTTGCCCAGGCTGGACTGGTCAATCCGGGGAACCTCGTGGCGTTCCTCCGCTATACGTTGCCACTTTGCCAGGAGGTCTTTATTTACCCCCAGGTATCTGACCATGTCACGACGAACATGTAACCGAGTGGCGTTGGCGAGCAGTTGGTCGATGTCCAGCGCAAATTGGTCTGCGGCCTGATACAGTTTGGGCTCAGGCAGGGCTTCTTCTCGAGATAGTTTATGGAGATAGCCCAATAGCTGGCTCCGCGAAATGCGCCGTGCCACCATTTTTACTCCTGCGACGTTTGATGGAAACGGAAACCAAGCTCGCCTCGCATTGACGAATTCTCTCGATAATTACCCCGCACCAAAATGGGAGGGTTACCAAGAGAATCGAAGTCGTAGATTGTGACTTATCATTATTTATTGCCCATTTATCACATATAGAAGCTATAGCTGACTTGGGGCTTCTCATTAGCCTCAACATACTTCATGATTTCTCCCACTTTCCGAGAACATTCCAATGTGATTGGATAACGTCCGTCAAACTGCGTGTTGTTCCAGTTCATCTTGGTCAGACCGAGAACTTCCTCGCATAAATCTTCAAGTGAGGAGTCTTGCTCAAAAGCCCGGATTTCCAAGGGAGAAGGAACGTACATGCCGGGATAGGTCCTATAAAAATTCACAGCTCCCTTTGTATAGAGAATCGCCTTACTTTCCGACAAGGATAGTAGGGTTCCCCTGACGGGCGGATACTGTTCATAACTATAGAGCCGTATCCTGGATTCCATGATGGTCACGAAGTCTTTCATTCGTATTCCCTTACTTTCAATCGCCTTGGTAAAGCCGCGAATTTCTTCTTCTCGGAAATTACTTGATTTGTGAATGACGAGACGGGCAGGCATTTGCATCAATGCATGGTCGTACTCGTTCAGGGCATTCATCAGCAACTCGAACGCCTGCGCCTCATTCATGTATGGCCGCCGGTCTCGCTTGTCTAGCTGAACTGGCGAGCCCCTGAGGATCACTCCATGTCCAAACTCGTCAAACACCTGCGCCAGACTGGTCGATACCGTTTCATTATCGCGACTTTTATAGAACCCTATCCCTACATAACACGTCTTCGGTTTATGGGCTTCCTCTACCAGTCGCCAGGGAATTGTTTTGTTCCCTTTATAGTAGAGTGCCGTACAAAAGTTCCATGCTCTTGTGGCATCATCTTGCTGGCCCTTATTACCGGTATCAAGAGACAATGACTTCTCCAGAACAAGCTGCAAGGGCTTTCCCAGGTGCATGGTTTTCGCTTTCAGGAGGCGGCGAAAGTTATGTTCTAGCGTGCTCTTCGCCGCATCCACATCCTCTTCTTCGTCACTGACCTCTGGATTGGCAGCCTTAGCCCCTTCTTTAGTAAGTGACTCAAAGATATCATTTGGAATAACACAGACAATGACATCTACTGGGCGGTGTTCCGCAAGAAAGCGGATCTGATCAAAGTACAGATCTACGCATACTTGAACCCGCCTTTCCCTAGACTCAACTCTCAATGTCTTGTTTAATTCAGACTTCTGAATGGTCCTGGTTAGGGTCGGGCCAGATAAAAATTTCGCGTAAAACCCGTGATGCTGGGTGAACCCACCAAATCCCCGGAAGAGGTTTGAGTATTTAGATTCCTTGCCCTCTATCCCTTCCTGACATTTCGCAATCCATAGATCTAATAGATCTACACCTTCACCGCGCCCAACAATACCCAGCCTCAGTTCGCTTTGCCGGAACTTATCGTTCATGTCATAGACGCCAAGCGTTTCAATACCTGCCTTCGGACAGATATGGGTACCGTTGGCAAATTCCAGTTTTGGCTCGTCAAGGATCTTAATTTGCACAGGCATCCTCCCCTTCCAAGGCTTCCTCTAGCTCCTCATTTTCTTCAAGCGAGATGTTTGACAGGCACTGGAGTTCGACAAGATCACCAAAACCGATTAGATCTTCTTCATTCCGATTGTGAGAAAGAAAATATCCAATAAACCGAACCTGGTCCCTGACGGAGTGGTTGTGCTCCAAACGCTTCTGCTTGGTTAACAGGTCAACGTGGAAGATGCTCGGCCTATATAGGTTGAAAGTGTAATACCAACTCGGAGTGACGGTGGCATACCACTGAGAGTCAACATCCAAGAACGAAATATCGAATGCAAGGTGCTTGAAAAAGGCCACCTTGGTCGGATCTTTCTTTTGGAGCTTTCGCTCGAAAACCGTTCTCCTAGAGAGTTTTTTACCTACCCACTCTTCCTTTCTTTGGTCTGCGTCTTTTTCATTAGGAAGGAAGTAAAACTGCTTCTGCTGCTTGCTCCAATTCACATTGAAAGCCAAAAGCTGGTCGCGCACTGTATCTTTCATCAAGTACTTGAACAGATTTTGATACTCCACTAACTCATGCTGAGAAATATCCTCCGTCATCAGCTCTTCGATACTTCCAATGTCCACTACAGACCTGAATGCAGACTCTCGTTCCATGTCATAAAACGTAAAAATCCGATTTTCATGTATAGTCCAGCCATAACAGTCCAAACCTGCAATCTGTAGTGCAAACCGCACCAGGAGATGTTTTTTAGGGCGCTGACCCTTGTAATTAAAATCCCGCCGAGCGGCGACAAGCGTGCTTTCTTCGTCTATGCACAATTCCGCTACATACAATGCTTTTGGAGGAGTAACCTCAATGAGGTTTGAGACTAAGATATATGGAGCATTCTCAGGCGCGTTCAGCTCATGAACTGAAGTTTGCACATCCCCAAGGATTGTCCGAAACTCCTGCAACATCCTCTCTTGAGCAGGTAATCGTAACCCGGTGATCGTGGCCAATATATCGCCTGGATCAATGATATGGTCCTTTGGATCAAACCGAATATCATCACCGATCACCTTATCAATGGCTTCTTGAGAGTAGCTTTTCTGCTTAGCCCGCAATGTAAAGATATACAGCTCGTCAAAAGCATTCTTGTAGTTGCGTTTCTTGAATTGCTCTAAGGTCGATTTGACCTTCTCTAAATCCGTGGAGGAAGTAACCTGAAAAGCAACCCGATCCTGTTCGTCCCCCAAATCGATACCTGGAAAATTCTTGTGTTTCCTATTCAGGTTAACCAGATTTGGGCACTGGTAGACCTCCTTCAGGATCGGTATCCAGGCATCTTCTGAAATCAGGTTTAAATCAAGCCTTCCCTGCTTTGTCGCCAGATCAACTTCGGTCATCAACCTGCTGACAACCTCCCGTAACTGATTTTCGATCTCGACTTGTTTCATTGGCGTCCTTCCAGTCCCGATTTCAATTTGATGCTTACTATTAGTCCACCCCAAGAGCTTTAAACACCGCATCCACCGGATCGGCATAGAAGCTGGTCTGGAACTTGGTAAACAGCTCGGCCGGTATCGTTGGGATGTCAGCTGCGCTGCTCATCGGCAAAGCCACCTTCTTGGCACCTGCATCAAAAGCAACTTGCAGGCACTCAGCAAGGCTTTCTACCGGGGTGACTGAGCCGCCAAGACTCATGTCCCCCAACACCACCATCTGGTTCTGGAGAGGCTTACCAAGGAGGCCTGACGCAAAGGCAACCAGACTGGAGAGTGCCAGGTGACTGAATGGACCAGTGTTCTGAAGTTCAACCGCGTGCAAATGGAAGTCATGCTCGCCCACCTTAGTGCCACCGCTGATCCTCGAGGCATTTGCCTTAAAGTAATCGAAGGCAATCTTCACCTGTTCTTTAGCTGCACTGGAGTTCCATAGCCCGGACGTGGCCAGCTTGCCGGAACCTTTAGTAACCTGAAGCTCCAGCCGGTATAACCCCGGCATCCCTTTGTTACTGAGACCAATGGTGTGAAGGAATCCGGGCTTACCAGGGCCTTCGGGGATCAGTCCGCCGCCACCCTGCTCTTTGACTGATACGAAATGCTCTTCCAACGAGTCATTGTCGATGTAACTGAAGTGGACATCGTAGAACTCCATACCACCAATCTTTTTGAGTTGTTCCTTCACTCGGCGTCGAACCTGGAGGGCGTATTCCAGACACTGACGGACATCTTCTTTCTCGAATTGTCCATGCGGGAATAGCAGCTTCAATAGCCCGGAAACGGTCTTACGTACCGCGATCACGTCGCGCTGGTTCAGGTTGTTCCCCAGTTTGAAGTATTTCTCGATGGCATCGGCGAAGCTCCGCCTGCGCATCTCGCGGTAGAACTCGGCAAGGTAGTCCACAATCAAACCGTAGCGATTGGTGAAAAACTCCGGGCGCATCTTGGGGATTTCCCAGCCTGGGATGTAGGCATGGAAACGATCAAAAAAAGCGGAGTCGATCATGGCTTCCGGAAATGGTGCCAGCAGGTGACTGGTTTTCACCAGAGACTCAACGCTCTGGTTGATATTGCCGACAAAGACCATTGAGGCCGAGGCTTCCATCTGTTCGCGACCACGGGCAAAGGAGCCGGAGGCCATATAGTCCTTCATAATCTGGACGCCATCTTTGTCCTTGAAGGAAATACCTGCCACCTCATCAAAAGCAACCAGATCCCAGAGTCCAACCAAGCCAATCCGGCGTGAACTCATGTTGTAGAACAGGTTGGCCACGGTCGTCTGGCCACCGGATACCAAGATGCTATTGGGGGAGCATTCCTTGTAAATGTGACTTTTACCTGTCCCGCGTGGACCCAACTCACAGACGTTGTAGTTGTTTTCTACGAATGGAATCATCCGAGCCAGAATGTGCCACTGTACATCCACACCCAATGCCGCAGGTTCCATACCGACCGAGCGGATCAAACACTCGCGCCATTGGTCCGTTGTTAATGCGGATCGTCCCTGGAAGAGCTCATCCATGTCCATATTCGGCATTTGGATAGGCTTGAGAAGAGTCACCCCAAACGGAGAACCGGACTGGCCTTCCTCATGGTAATAGCTCAAGGTGGCAATCACCCAGATACCGCCCACCAGCAGCTTCTCGTACTCTTTGACGATACCTGAGGAGATTTCAGCGTCTTTGATCCCCAGATTGCTGAAGGAGGCCTCATACTTGTCCTTGCGCTCATTCAGCTTCACGGTTACCCGGTCGATGACCTTATAGGTACCCCGCTCCTTCACCAGCGACTTAACCTTTTCGGCTTCATCCGGGCGAACGTAGTTCTCTGCCAACACAGTCTTGACGTTGTTGAGACCCTGTTCAATGATCTCCGGATCATCAGAAGCGCAGTACATGCCAAGAAGGTATTCGAGCACATAGACAGGGACATTGGCCCCCTCTTTGATGAGCTTCGTGAGATCCTTGCGAACCACGCGCCCCGCAAAGTGCTCATTCAGCAGTTGATCCAGTTCTTTATCGTTAGCGGATTCCATACTCAGCATGCTCTAAGTCAATTCGTAGTCAGAAGAAGTCGTCGGTAAATGCCAGGTCAATCGTAACCTTGTAGCGCTCCATCTCGGTATTCAGATCCTTGTCCTTAAGCACCAGGAAGTAATCCTTCTTCCGATCGAAATCCGTGCCAGACAATGAGAGGCGTATCTGTTTGACCCGCTCTGTCACGGAATCCGTTGCGCAGTCAAAAGTCACCGATTCCTCACTGGAGACTTTACTGTCACCGTCATAGATCGCCACTGACACCGTGACCGGCGTAACCAAATCACTGACCACTTCGGTCTGCATCAGGTCGAACTTCTGAATGTTGTTCACCATCTTCAGAGTGGACTTGGTAGAAATTACACCCACCTTGCGCTTGGTACGCTTCTCGGCTTTCTCCCCACGAAGCTGCTTGACGGTTAGCACTGGGACAACAATCTCTTGTGGCATGACCCCTCCGTGGACGAAACGCGAGCCGCCCACAAAGTGGAATCGATTAGCCCCTTTTGGTACCCAAAAATCAGTTTCTGAAGCAGTTCCGGCCGTTGCCTTGGTGGAGCCCTTCCAAGCTTCCTTGGTATCTGGCAGTCCAAAGCCCACGACGTAGCGCTTTTTGTTCTTCAGGGCATTGGTTGGCTTCTCAGCCAGAGACGAGCGATCGGCAGCTTCCAGCTTGCTTTGCTGGAACAGGAAGCCATGATCTGCGGTAATAAGCACCGTTGATGTGTTGAAGTGCATCAGAATCTTGCGGCTCAGCTCCGTAAGATCCTCAATTGCATCTTCGACATGCTTGAAGGTGTATATCTCTGAAGGCCCACCACCGTCGCTACGATCATCGATAATATTGTGGTAGACGTACACCAGCTCCTGATCCTTGAGAACCTCCCGGCCTTCATCCCGCGACCACCCTTTTACGGTTTCCGCTGTCACGGCCAGGCCGCCATGTGCAGCAAGGATCTTGGATCTTGCCGCCGTGCCTTTACTGGATTGGCCATCGACAAACACGTCATCGGACGCTGATTCTCGGTACTCCAGTGTTTTATGGGGCAAGAGGGAAGCCATCCCCAAAGTCGTATAACTTGGGACCACGCCAAGCTGCGAAGACAGGGTGGCTTCTGAGTATCGTTTATCGTTGATACGATCACGTAGCTCAACGGCCGCCTCATAGCGGAAGGCATCACTGATTATCACCACCACCCGGCGCTTGGTAGATCTGGAAAAAAGCGGCTTCACCAAGCCCTGAAAGAAGTCCTGCTGATTGGGGGTTCCAGGGAAACGCCACTGAGCAAGACGTTGCTCTGCCTCGATGCGGTCACCCCAGTTCTTCGCCAGGTTGTCGATGTACCAGTAGGCGTAACAGTTCTCCACTTCGTCATCGAGCTTTTTCAGGATCTCAACATGAGCACGGTGAGAGGCTTCACAGTAATGGCGGTAGGCCATATCAAAGCGGTATAGATCTCGCTCGTAAGCCTTGTATAGAGCCTCACTCGACTCGAAGTGAAATCCGCCATCATGCTGAATACGCAGACTGAACAGGTCGATAGCAGCCTGCAATGCAGTGTAAACGGTGCGGTACTTCCGGCGCGTCGTATCGTCTTTATGCTTGGAAGCCCAGTAACCGTCCAGGCGCGACGCAATCATTGCGCGGAAGCGCTCCAGCTCCCCCCTGGGAGCATGTGGAATAGCCTCGGCAAGATCAACGATGATCTTCTGCTCCACGGCCTCAAAGGTGACAACATCGCTGAGCTGGTCAATGTCGAAAACACCAACCTTATCCTTGATGCGCAACGCGATTGCTACCCACCCGGACACAGCATCGAATGCCTTGTAGTACCGTGAACTGTCCCGCCAACGTGAGAGCAGCGCTCTGGCCGTTGCGCGGGAGCTGGCTGACGACATCACGAGTTCTTTCGCCCAGCTTGGTACATCACCAACACTCTCGCAGAAACCTGTAATCAGCAGCCGGATAAAGAAATGCCCCAGCTTAAACGGCGCTTCGCCGTTCAACTCCTCAAACTTAGCCGGGTAGCCAATTTCAGACTGAAGCGCGGCTACCAGTGCCGGTACCAGGTCGTACTTTTCGAGCTCATTGAGTGCTGCCGGATTGGTTTCCAGGCCTAGATCATCCGCCACCGTCTCTTCAGCAAGTGCCAGGATCACATGTGGGAGGTCACAGCTTTCCGCCTTAACTACGGAAGCAATCATGGCCATGTCCAGGTCAGTCTCGTCAAAATCAGGCTGAACATAGCGCTGCAGCGCCGTCAGCCTTGCTTTGCTGGCAAGGAATTTGTCTCGCTTGGCCAGGTGCTCTCTCAAGCTTTGCTGGTGAAGGCCAAGATCGTTGAAGATGATTGAGAAGCGATCGGCGTAGAAACATCTGGAGTACAACTTGATGTCGAGCAGCCAGTCTTTTTCCGCATCTGGCTCCGCAAAGGGGAAGTACAGGAGGTACTTACCAGCCTTGTCTTCCAGCTCCAATTTGATCTTGATTCCCAGTGTCGATTCATTTGCCATGTTAAGGATCTGCACGTCCACGAGAGACAGAGATGGCAGTTCATCCAAAAATGACAGCTCCGGGTCATACCAGAACACCAGACGATGATTTTCTTTGTAGAATGCCTGCTCCAGGCCTTGACGAAGTTGGCTGAGGTTCATTCGCCAACTCCATTAGCTAAATTTACTGCTCGGTGAAGATCGGCTTTAAAACAATTGAACGAAGGCATGTCGATTCGATCAATATCTATCTTTTTATCCGTAACTAGGCGATTGACATGAGCAGTGCCTGCTTTTCCATTAAGCGAAGCTGAAAGCTGGTCTTTGAGCGGATTAACTGATTTATCATTACCCGACTCATTCTCTAAGGCAGCGCAATGCTGATAAGGGTTCACTTTCGTTGCGCATAGCAACCACGCCTCAGACTTTGGCTTAGGCACCATCGGCACACCCAACTCAAAATCTTCATCTTTGAAGCCTTGTAACATAGAGTTGCGTTTGTCGTGCCAATTCCCGCGACCAGCCGAAGCGGTGCCATCCGAGTCCCTAAACAAAACAGCCACGACCTTATCACCGACCTCTTCGCTTTTTGCCTTGGCTGTAGCAGCTAATGCTCGGGCATTTTCGTAGAAATATTTCGTTTCAGCAGGTTTTTTCTTACCTTTCAGAGCCATGGCTCTTCTTTTGGGTGGCAATTTATTTGCTGCCAAATAAGCTTCTGATACATAGCTAACTCGCTCCGTAGCCAGATGAGACATTTCATACCCCTGAAATACCTCTACCAACTGATCGACTATGATTGCCATTGGCCCTTCAGCAAAGCCTGTACGCTCACAAGAACCTGCGGAAGGATTGCACCGCCCAATATCACTAGGTCCTTCCCCGCTTAACAACAAATACATGTTAAGCCTCCGCAGGATTAATATCTGAGATTTCTTTATATAGCTGAGTAAGGTCGGTATCGATAAATGCTTCGCCAGGCCCCATAAACTCTAACTTTTTAGACATTGATGGAATATCAAATAGCTTAATTGAACGAGTGAAACCCTCTTTAGTTTTATAGAGGTAATGAACACCTGCTCTCGCCACATCATCTTCCATGAAGTTCAGAATCATTGGACTGTGGGTAGTCACCATGACCTGATCATTGGAATTAACAAGATGGTCAATCAAATATTCGATTAATTCTGGATTAATCCCGTTTTCTATCTCATCGAATAGCAAAAAGGCATTACCAATTTCCAGCTGAAGCAGAATTGCCATTAGCCTAAGCATACCGTCATTCACATGTCTGGCAGTTGATGTTAGCTTCCGCTCTCCATAATGTTCGTTAACTTCAAGCTGCTTCCAGCCAGAACGTAGAGACTTAGTAACAATAGAGTCCAGCTGTGGATAAACCTTTTTCAACTCACGCTTCAATTTGGATTTAGCTTCAAAACCCGATTCATGGATAAGGGCCGATAGCTTTTCACCGCCCAACCCAAGCTTTCCTTCAGAGGAGCGAGACTGGCTTCTCAGTAATTCAGGGCTAATCAGGTCTAGCGAACGTATATTAAGAATCAGCTCTTTCACCAAACGAAGTGTATTACCTTGCTGGCTTTCTTTTAAGCGTGAGAGCAAAGACCCTTGATAATCAAAAACAATCTCATGACGAAGACCATTAAACGTATATCCGGCATCCTCAACCGACAGCAGCCTCTCGCCTTCCTCAATAATAAACTCCTTAGTACAGCTTAAAGACGACCGATTAAAACTCCCAGACCAAGACACTTTCTTACCTGAGATTTCAAGTCCTACCTCAAAATCTATATTGCTTTTCTTTGTCAACTTTGAATTAAGGTCAGAGCTATCCCAGTGGCGTCCTTTCAACCACTCATCAATATCACCAAGCATCAGCTGAGAAACAAAATCCAATGCCTGGAGCAACGTTGATTTACCAGCTCCATTTAAACCAACAACACAATTGAATTTGGCCAAATCGATTCTAAAATCAACCAGTGATTTAAAATTATCAACCCAAATGTAATTAATCATAAACTTATCTCGGAAGCATTATCCAAAAACCCTGATTCCTCAGGATTTGATACTCCAGCATGTTGCTCACTTTCACTACAACATCTGATGTTGTTAGTGTGTAGTAATCGATTTTTAAAGTCTGTATTACCTAGCTCAATATTCCAGCGCTGCTCCATGAACTCTAGAAGGGTCAAACCACGATTAAAGATTTCTTCGGGCCGCCATTCCGGACTCTGTGCTACTTCATTTTCAGAAACCGAACCATTGTAATATCCAACCCCAGAGCCATTATTAACCTTAAGAGGGAAGCTATCATTTTGTAGTGATGCGTTTTTCGAGCGTGACAATGGCAACAGGTTACCTAAGGAGTGGGTCAGATAACGTTGCTCTTGCTCATCCAAATGGCCGAATCTATCTACCCAGTATTCATCATCGGGAGTCTGAGGGAAAATGTGCTCAAGTGTCACATGATCCTTTTTGTTGGATCTCAATACGTCCCAAGACAACTTACTGGTGGCTTGTTTACCCTTGTTTCTTAGCCACTGTTCGTGCTCGTACAAGAAATAGCGCACACCATCCCAGTGATAGAATCCATCCCGGTCGAGCTCGTATTTTTCTTCAATATGCGAAAGAAATTTCGCTGGGTCGTAGTATCTCTTAACCCATTGCCCAAGGGCGTAAACCACATCCTGTATCGATTTGGAACCAACAAGCAAGTCACGAGACATACTGAAGAACTCGGTATCCCCAGTGTTTGACCGACGCTGGCTAAGGTTAAACAGAGTGAAATTATAGCGTTCAGCTGCTCCCAGAAGTTTTGTAACCATCACTGGATCTTGTTTAGAGACAAAGGCTGAAAGAATCAGTGGCTTGAAGGATCTGAAACTCAATCGTTCTAACCTATCCAGCCAAAGTTTCTGAGACTCCGTCAGCTCGCTAGATTGCGCATAATACGGATTATGCATGTAGAACCAGTAAACGATTGATTGCTGGAGGCTTCGAACATAGTCAGATATTTCTTCAATTTTGAGCGTTTCATCCGATGATTTAGGGTGTGTCACATTCCTTGCGTTGAACTTCTCATCAAGCAGAAACTTTATGTAATCATCACCTTTTCTCCGGGTGTACTTAAAGTACATCGTCCAATGATTACGAAGAAATAGATTATCGCTTAGTGGAACATCCGGGTTTTTACCCAAATATTCATACATGGTCTTCCATGCATCGTTGATGTTTACCCTAAGCTGCTCTCGCCCTTCGTTATCTTTGAACAGAGTTGAAAGGTAAATCAGTCTATTTTTGAGCAATTCCAAACTGGTCAGCGGCTTCCCGCGATTGTTCATCGTCTCAAATGTGACGAAAACATCTATTTCTTCATCAATTTCATACAAATTGAACTTCAGCTTCTGAGTAAGCTTTTTGTATATCAAAGCAATCTCATCAACAGACAGTCCCGCCAACTGGTCCTTGAAGTACTTTTTTGCAAAGCTGAGATTTCGGGTGTACAGAGTTTCTACATACTGATTTGAACCTGAGTACTCACCAAAAATCTTGGTCTTCATGTACTCATCGCTGGGGTTGTCTTTTTCATAACCAAAGATAAAGCTTTGTTGCAGCTTATTGTCCGCCTCAAAAAATATGAACTGCTTACGAATAGAGGCGATCGACTGATAGTTTAACTCGGCATCCTTAGGCACTGATTCCAAGATGGCTTGGAGTAAGATCATGGAAGTGGTCAATCGTTGCTGCCCATCAACCACATAGAATGGCCTGAAGCCCACACCTTCTATGAGCCAAAGGTCCTTTTCCCATCTCTGGTAGAGGTTGGGTCGCACAGGTTCAAGAGTGATGACGCCCGTGTAGTGTATGCGGTCGCTTTCAAGCTGAAGAATATCTTCCCAAAAGTCTTCAACCTGGTGCTCCTTCCAGGCATAACCCCGCTGGTAATCCGGGATACGGAGTAAACGGCGTTCAAAAATGTCGCTTAGGCTATTTAACTTCATGACAGCACCTCCGGAGCTTGGCCAGTCACGCTTTTCACGTCCGCCAGCAAATCCCCGAACCTGCCGTAGTTGACCTTTACGCCATCATCCAAATCCAGGCTTATTCTCTGGTCAGCATAGTGGCGCAACTTCTCGTCGAACTCGCTCAGCTCAGCCTGCTGCTTGTGCAGTTGGGCAATTTCCTTTTCAAGCCGCTTCACCTCCGCTGCCGATCCACTTGCTTCTTTATCGTTCTCCAGCTTTTGAGCATAGGCCGCCATCTTCGCTGTCAGGGGAATGACGTACTCAGTACGCATACGCGCCAACGTACCTTCGTTATACCGGTGCAGATAAACCAGACACTCGAAAGCCTTTTGCTTACCAGAGCTGAACAACCAGTAGATAGGACGCTTTTTGTAAGTCTTCAGGTGGTCTTTATAAAACTGGGTAGACAGGTACCGACGAATCGTGTCCATTGCCGATTCGGATTTCTTCGGTTTGATAGCGTGCAGACAGAGAGACTCTGCTACAAAGTCGAGATTTTCATGAAGGCGCTCTTCTCCCCAAACGACTCTGACAAACTCACGGAATCGATTAGTTGCATCATCGGGGAACCATTCCTGGTCCGTTAGTGGAATGATTCCGTCATCGTCTGCGGGATAGGTTTTATATGCTCCTTCAGAAACCAACTCCGAGAAACACAGGCCGCCTGATCGAGCATACACCATTCCTGTACGGTCAAGAGAGAACCGTCCCATTGTGCAGCCAATTGAGTAACTAATAATCTCAACTATTAAATCAGACCTCTGTACATCCCTAGCACGGTTAATGTCATCAACACCATACCTATAAAACGGGTTGCAATAGAGCGATATTTTTTTTCTTTCAATTTCAAATGAGACATCCTCACCAGCGTCGTAAATCTCAGTAAAGTATTTGGCTATATAATTCTCATGTTCAACTGTCTCGGTCAGCAGTTCTTCAGAGCGCTCCAAATAGAAATTGAAATCATTTCTTATGCTAGAGGATTTGTAGTTGATTATTTCGTTTTTCGAAAAACCAACGTTTTCCTCCATGCTTTCGAAGTCATTCCTATAAATATCAACAAGACGCTTTGCTCTACTAGATATTTCATCATACTCTTTTTCTTTAATAGTCGTTGGAAATGCAGCTAACACCCCAGGGCTTAGATTTAAAGTAGGATTGAGAAGCCCACTTACCAAAGTGCCTACCGGGGAGTTTAGATATGCCATCAGGTAATAGATATTATTCTCAGATGAAATGCTAAATATCGATGGTGATGCAAAGTCGAATATGAATCCCGGAGGCGTATACCTGACAGACAAATCGCCACCGCCAATCATGGTCCATGTCACGCCTTCTTTGAAGTACCATTCTTCGTTACGAACATACGCATTCTTGAAATCCTTTAACTCTCTTCCAGATGCCTCCCAATTCACTACATAGTTATTGTTTCCAAACCACCTTCTATACTCACCACCTTTATTGCACCCGTACCACTTAAAACCTTCTTTATACTCACCCCTGCTAGTACTATCTACTGATACCTCGTGCCACAACCTAATAAATCGATCATTGTCTGCTGAAGACAATCCGCTTTTCACCTCATAATCCTTTCCGAGGACTCTCAATGAACCAACTTTTGTCAAAAACTGCTTGGAAACCCAATATGCTATTGGCTGGCCATTAATTTTAAGAAAATCGTTTTGACTAATTTCCGAATAATTATTATTGCGACTCAGGAGAGCAGATTTTTTGCTTTCCTCATCACCCGCTACAAGCCTGTAAAATGTAGGCTTATAGTTACTGCAACCAACGCACCCTATAATCCAAGCAGTAGTTTGCACAACTTCGCCGCCAATTTGACTAAACGCTCTCGATCCCAGGTGTGCCATTGTTATCAGCATTCTATCTTCTAAAATACTCTTCCTGAGAAGCTCGAAACTTGACAAGAACATCCATGACTGCATATTTACTTGAGCGTTGAATCCTTTCTGATTAAGCAGTTTGAATGCCCGCTCCATAAAGATCGCAAACAAATCCGATTTGCTGTTCGGATATTCCCTCTTTGCGAACTCCTTCAAGTCAGTATTCATTCCTTTGCTGCCCATATAGGGAGGATTCGCTACAACGGCATCATATTTCTGAGCTAAAATCACGGCCTGATGTACATAGGGAATCAATTGAGTTGCCGCTGCCTTTTGCATCGAATCGCCATCACGCTCCAATTCACATAGAGTGACGAAAAGCTCCTTCAACCCCTCATAGTCTTCATGAGGAACATCAATTAAGGAACCGAATGTCTTGGCATGTTTGAATCTTTCTAAGGTTCTCTGAAGCAACTGGTAGCGGCTGTCCGCTGCAAAAGAACTAAGGTCATGCTGCTCCTCTTCAAAGAGCCCTTGCGAAGTTCCGCTCTGCCATTCTCCGGTCAAGTTCAGTGATTTCCAGAGAGGAGGGAGATTTACATTAGAGCTTTCCTGTAACGACAAAACATTAAGCCTGATATTCCGACTGAAGATTCTTCGATCATCCTCTCTAGCCAGCATCATCAACGCAAAGCCAGCCAATTGTCCGGCACGGTCATCAATATCTAGACCAAAAAGATTGTTTTCGAGAATGAGCTGAGGAATGTCTCGGGCTCGATAACCTCGCTCTTCGTAGATAGCTTTTAATACCTTATAAGCTTCCACGATTATGTGACCCGACCCCGCCGCTGGATCAAGAATTTGGATAGTCTCCGGAGCTATCTCGGAAGGTGTAATCTCTGCAAGTTGCGTCTGCACTTCAGGTGTTTGCTCGGCAGGCTCAATGTAGTACGGCATTTTCTCCCGGAGTGGAGAATCGGGATACGTCTGAAGCCACTGGCGACCAACCGAGTTCTGAACCAGATACTGAACTATCCAATTAGGCGTAAAAAGCTGTGTCGCAGCGGGAATATCCTCGCTTTTAACAACCTTGCCGATCACCTGATCTTTTTTCTCGGAGATATAGAACTGGTAAAGCCAGCCAATAATCTCGATATGCTCCCAGTCTTCATCGGGAACACTGGCAACAAGATCACGGATCAGTGAGTCAGTCTTGGTCAGGTTTTCTGGCAACAGCAGCTCGGATTCATCAGCGACCGCCTCGAACAAAAATGGCATTGCTTGATGCAGGGCATGACACTGGGCCAGTAACAGCTCGCGGTAAAGCTCTTCGTCTTTGGTGCCATCAAGCTTCAGCTCTCTAACCTTGGCCTGGTCCAGTCCGGGCAACTCGACATCCAGACACTCTTCCAGTATTTGGGGCACACCGGCACTGCCGTCAGCCGCGCTCAATACCCGACGCCCGTGGTCAAGAAACCCTTTGCGTTCCATATAGCGAATAGCGCACAGCCGGTTAAACCAGCTATAGGCTACATGCTCCATTACCTGGTCGAAGCCTTGTTGCTCGATGCGCTTTACCAAGCGTTCACGAGGTTTGATAACCAAAGCCGGAAACGGTCTATCACCAATCAGAACCAGGTCGCCCTTCTGCTCCGCTGGCTCGATTTTCTTTTTGGTAATCCCATATTTCGCAGCCTGTTTACTCATGGCTTCAATAAAGGCTTTCCGGGCTTTAGGTGCGTATTTTTTTACGTTGTTAGTGTTCATGTGATTACTTCCTTAGCGAATACGCACGCGCTTTTCATTGCGAACAATGCTTTTCAACTCAGCTTTGAGGGCCTCCACAAACTGGTCGATGGATTCTTCTGTTTCCAGGTACACACCTTCACAGGTCTTGTTGTAGACGCTGGACACATTCACCTCGACAACAGGTTTAGGCTTAGCAACGGGTGGCTCTGGTTTTGTATCCGGGATCGGTGTGGACGTATCTGCGCCGGTTGGATCAGCTTGCTGAGCTTTCGCTGCCTGCTCTGCCTTGGCGCGGCGCTCAATCTCCGCCTGAACCGCTCGCTCAAGCTCATACAGACCATCATCAAAGCGTTCCGTGGCTGTTTCGGTTTGCAGCATGTAGATACCGGCAATACTGGTCTCCGTCTCTAAATCTGCTTTCACCAGTTGCAGTGGACGAAGTAGCCGGTTACTCAGCTCAGGTGAGCCAATCCCACTCTTGGCGATCTCGCCTTCAAGCTGTTTGATTTTGTCGTCCACTCGCTCAATGGCATGGGTTCGTTTTTCAGTTAGCAGACGTTCGTTGACGGTTTCTACTGCGCTTACCAGAGAAGCGACTTTGTGCAACATCCCGTAAGGCGTATCTGCTGATTCGATAGATTGCAGTTCCGACAAAGCCTTACTGGCTTCCGCTTCCTTCTCCAACGCCTGACGGTTCTTATCGAAGTGACGAAGTGCCTGCTGAAGCTGCTGCCAGGTGTGGATCTGGTTACTGAAGAATTCGTGGATGTCCCGGTAATCCTCCTCCAGATCGAGATAATCGTCCTTCTTATCCACGACCTGCTTGAAGAAATCGAAGCTATCATCATTACTAAGCAAGCGCTCCAGAGTCAGGATTGACTGCTCAATCACTGTCTTCCCTGGAAAACGGCCCACATCGGTTTTGCTCTTGTAGGATTTGAGGTTGGCCAGCCACTTGCTGAAGTGCTGAGTGTAAAACTCGAACAACTCCTTCTCGGTGGCAGGTCCCATCGAAGAGAACAGGTCTTGAGTCAGGTTACGCGCCTGCTTCAGCACTGCCTCATCGGTTTGGCGTTTCTTGATAATTGAGACTTCGCGGCGGCGGCGTGTATTCTGGAGAGGCTCCAGCGCTTCCCTGACAGGCAGCGTTCCACCCCCAAGTTGGAACGAGATCCGGCCAGCCGCAGCCAAACGGCCAACAATCAACAAAATCTCAGCATCTGGCCAGCCATACGGTCGCTTCGCGAAACGCTCAACAATGTCTGAAAGCAGGATACGCTCGGTCCCGGTCGCCCTAAGCCCGATGTATTGCTCAACATCGCGGGTTGCCTTTGGATTACCCTCATCACCTTCCAATGACAGGCCCATTTGTCCAATATCATCGACGGTCAGAACGGCATTAAGCTCGCGCCAAGGGTCTTGCTGGTAGACCTTGATATAGCTCAGCTTGGTGTAAGTATTCTCCAGCAGGTAGCGGCAGGCCTCATCAAGCTTGGTAAGTGCATTGGATGAAGATAGAGAAAGATGCTGACCAAGAGCGTAGACATCCGCTTTCAACAGCATGTCTTCCATCCGGGCACGCAGGCGCTTTTTACGCTCCTGGTTCTCCCGACCACGATCAGCCAAGATACGGGTAATGTCCGCTTGGGTACCATCGTCGTTCAGACGAATAAACTTGTTGGTCTTCAGCCAGGTGCGGAGTTCACTGAAGAACTGCTTATCATCGCCCAGCTTAATAAGGATTTGACCCTCGCCCTCTGCGCTTTTGTTGATGCAGCCAGCCTCAGAGTATTGGCTGTAATCAGTGTCCAGCGGTGACACCACTTCCACTTTCAGGTCAGCTTCATACTTACCGTCCAGGGTGTGTCCATCCAGGTACCGGCCAATGCTGTAGTCCATCTTGTTGGGCTGATGCCGGTATTTATTGGTATCTCGCAGAAGGTCTTTGAAAATCAGGTTGCTCAGTTCTTTGTTTTCTTCCGAGCTGGCAACGTCAGTAGCCTTAATCTTCTGAGTAATGTCCCGCTCTTCGTTGGTCAGGAACAGGAACTCATCACCATTACGGGTGATCAGGCTTTCCTTCTCCAGACGCTGAAGGCTCTCCTCGATACGTTTGCGTAGCGCCAGCTTGTCATCGTCGATTTTCTCAATCGACAGGGTGACCAGGTTATCGAGAGTTCCTTTGATCAGGTCTACATAGCGGATCATGAACAAGGTGCGGAGCATCTGAACATCGAAACTGTCCAGCGTGGCATTTTCACCGGCCTGATCGATGGTGCGTTTGACGGCTGTATCCAAGAAGCCCTCAACGGCACTATAGAAACGGTGCATGGGTACCAGAGCCCCAACCTCTTCCTTGGCGATGGAGCTGGCGGCCATTTGGAAGGCGTCCAGCATAGACCGTTCACCGTAAGCCAGGTGCGCCCCGGTGGCCCCGACTTTACGGATCTCCTCAAAAACCTTCTGTACCAACTGGAAGTGGTAAGGCGCAAACGGATAGTTATTGACGAAGCTATCTGGACCATCAAAGTTTTTGAGCGTAGGCCCGGAGCGATCGAAGGTAATTTGGTTCTTTAGAATATCGCCTTTCTGGTCGAAGACGGACTTGAGCATGTCCGCTGCTTCTGGAGTCTTACGCAGCAAGCGCTTCTGGATAACCTCATCAGTGTTCGAGCTGGACAGCGACAACCGGGTCTTGAAGCGACCGGCAATCTTGGAAAAATCGTTGGCTTTGGAAGATGACAGTTCACCCAATACCGCGTCCATATCGGCCTGAGAGGTTACTATGATCCAGGCACGCCCCTTACAGATAGTGCCCAGGTTTTCCGTGATGGTTTGCAAGGTCAGCATCAGGCGGGTATTACTGCCAATAAACTGACCAACTTCATCCACCAGGAACAGTATCCTGTGTTTCGGATCTTTACCGTCCAGGTACTCTTTGACCCAGTGACAGAAGTTTTCGACGGAGACGCTGAACGTCTCTTCGGATTCTTCAAACCATTTATGGGCAGCATCTGGTGACAGGTTCAATGCCTTGGAGATGGCCTTCTCTACGTCATCCTGATAGAACTGATATCCGTCACGCTCTTCAGTCCATGATAGACCGCTGGATTCTTCAAATGCGGTTTTGAAGGTCTCATAGGCCCCTTTCTGGGCCAAATGACGTTCCATGTGCGCGATGTGCGGGTGGTCGCCGCTAAAACCCTGGTGCTCATTGAAGACTCGTAGAAATACGTTGAGAATAGGGTTGCCGTCATCGTTTGAGCTGGCCTTACTGTCAATATTGAACAGAATGACATCGGAATGACCGCTTACGGCTTTATCAATATCTGCACGAATAAAAGCATCGCGGATCTTGTGTTCATCAAAAAACTCTACTGCGCTGCGTTCCTTACCTTCTGAATCCCGCGCCACCTTGTTGGCCAGAATATAGGATAAGGTCTTCAGGAAGTGTGATTTACCAGAACCGAAGAAACCAGAAATCCACACCCCCACTCGGTTAGCGATGGATGGGTCATTGAGATCGGTACCGTAGGACTGAAAGAAATCCCGAAAATGCTTCTCCAGCTCATTGGTCACCACATATTCATCCAGCTCCTGGTAAACAGTGGCATCATCATCCTGGTCAGCCTTAACAACGCCGTTAATTGAGCGATCCAGTGGCTTAAAAAAGAGTTCTTTGATGTTCATAGTGTGTTGATTCCCCTGAAATTCTTATTAATTGGTCGCCATCGCTTACGGAACCAACCTGAAGGCTCTGTAGTAATTGTTGCTGGGTATTCTCCCGAACAGGCTCATTGCCTGGCCGTTGTATTGGCCGGGATAAAACAGGACGACAGGCTTATGCCCCAACAGTGAATGAAGGCTGTTTAGCAGGTTGTGTGCTCGCAATAACGGCCAAACAGAACCCACTCCAGTAATGAAGATGATGTCCTGCTCGGTAGCGGAATGTTTTTCTGTCAGGTAAGGCGCGAATTTGTCCATGTGCAGCGGCCCTTTAAGGGCTTTCATCAAGGCCTCATCACCTTTGATCTTCTGCATCTCTATGGCTTTATCAACGAAGTTGCGATCGGCAAGATAACCGACCAGGCACTTGAGAAGATTGATGTTAACCACCTTCAAATGGCTGTGCTTTTTGGCCAGCATGACTTCAAGGAACTCAATGTACTCGCGAACATCCAACTCCTGCTCGGGCTCGTAATCAAATATCCAGAAGCTGAGGTCTCCTCCTAAGGTTTTGCCACTTAAAAACTCAGAGGAAAGTATCTTGTCTGGTATTTGATTCAACCGGTCGTGTAGTCGTTGATCCATAATGCCTATCCCAAAATGGCTAATGCTGATGCACTTACCGCGTCCATGCTGACACTTCCATGCACTTCCTGATTCTCTGTTTGTAATGCTCTTCAAGCATGATCCTGACCTCCGGCCGTACCAGAACATGCTGTAGTTCTAGCGTTCGGGTGCTCTTTAGATACCCCACCTCCGCAAGCATACGAAACGCCACCTGCCCCATTTTCTTCCTGGTGCTTTCTTTCCAGTCACAAATCGTAGGGTCTCGATGCGACCGGTCTTCCAGAAAATCCGTCCACACAAAGGCGTCGAGCTTTTCGGCTCGCGACCTATAAGCATCACGGAGAACCGTTTCCATAAACTCAACCAACAACAGGTTTCGCTCTAACGCGGCACAAAAGGCAACCTGCGTGGCCAGCTCATCATCGCCATCCCGAAGCGCTCGCCAGAACGCAGGCTCCAGGCGCTCAAGCCGCTTACGAATCGCTGTCGCATTACGTTTTGCTGAGGCCGGTGAACGTTTCTGCAACACGTTCTCGACGCGGATTGCCTCATCCCATTGCTCAGGTGTTACGCCGTCCATTAGCAAACCAGCAACAATACGGCTCTCTCTCACCATGAGAGAGCCTCCAACCAAGTCACTGTCATAATGGAACTGGTCTTTCAATCTCAGTCTCCTCTATGGCTCTGAGCCAAACAAATAGGGGCTCAGTTTCTTTCGGTCTGAGTCCAGAAGGACAATGGGAAACTTGAACTCATCGGCCGCTTCATCAACGGTTATCGCTGCCTGGTAACGCTGCAACGTATAGTGGGCTAGAGCCTTCCTGACCGAAATTTGGAGCCGCCCATCCGGCATTCCAAAATCCTTCTCGACAAGCGCTTTCTGGCCATCGTTCAGCTTCGGGTTTGGCACAAGCGTCATAACGGTACGCTCTTGCCATAGGGCGTCCTGTACAGAGTCAGGGGCCGGATCGGAAGCAGACTTGGGCGTCCGGTCTATCCTAGACAAAATGAAGTCTCTGAATTCACTACGCTTATGGCAATAGGCCCGAACATGCCAACGGAACCCGGTGTAAACCAAGGTATGTGGAGAGATTACTCTCTCGCTCCATACTGGATTTGTCATTGAAGCGTAGAGAATCTTTATACTGGATTGCGATCGGCAAGCTCGCAGTATTTCCCGGACAATTTCCGGTCGAACCGTACGATCGGGCAATTGGACCGCAGCAAGGTGATCTTCGGATTCCAGAGTCACTGCAACAGATTCGCCGACCAGACCAGAGATCATATCCAGATATTCGTTGATATGCCCTGTGGTTAAGACGGGCTGGAAGTCGCCCTGAGGCACGTATCCCTTCATTCCAGGATCATGGTAGAGGGAACCCGGATTATGGGCGCTAATGTAACGCTTAATATCGGAAGAGGCTTGCTGTCGGCTGATGCCAAACCAAGTCATCAGCCGATTGGTTACTAACCGCCCCTCCCAGTAGGCCAGCAATTCAATTGCTCTAAGTCTACGCAGAACTTCAAGCTTTTCGTCAGCCATGTGTAGCCTCGTAAAATCATCATGACGCCAAATTTACCCCTCAAAAAATTTACTGTAAAGTTTTTGTGCTGTAATTTCGAGTTGGACCGATAAAGGGTTCTGCTTGGCTGCGACCTCACAAAAAACTCAAAAAAAAACGGTGGAGCATTTCTGCATCCACCGTTATTAATACCAGCCCGTATCAGGCAGTTGGGGTTGTAGTTACCCACCGGTAGCCGCCACCATGAACAGTAGTTTTCCTTTGATATCGTTAATGTCATATACAGCGACTTCAGTGTCCCCCACCTCTTCGAGATAGGAATTGACATACTCAATATCGAAGGACTTCGGGTTTCCTTTCAGCTCAAAATCCAAGCTAGCTGCACAGTGATACCGATCCGTTGCATCGTCATATCCGAGTGTTTTGATATTGGTCACATCAAAGTTACTCAAGATTTCACGGTCAAATGCTTCACGTCCCCATACGGCCGTTTGGATGTTGCTCACGACGATATCAACGACCGTTTCTTTAGTAACCACATCAGAACAATCCAGAGTTCCACCAGAACATCCCGCGAGGAGCACTGGGAATACCGCTGTTACTGCACATTTACTGAGTTTAAACATTAAACGTCTCCAGCTTTCAGTTTTATTAGCTACCTTGCTAGCCACTAGCCTCGCCCCAGAGTGCCCAAAATAGAAGCTTGTTCTCGGTATTTTCACTTAATCTGGGCGACCAAGTGCCAGGCGCGGAAGCGCACCTGGCAGGGCATCTCATCAGGAGGGGGAATTAGCAGAACTCTTTACTTTGACCAGGGTAGTGATTGAGTAACCAATCCCGTATAGAGCAGCGAACATCCCCCACCCCATTGCAGCCTCGATATCGGATTCGGCAAATCCCATAACCAAAATCAAGCAAAGCGAGAAAAATACGATCCCAATAATCGACATGGTTTTTACTACGGACACAGTGGTCTCCTTATGTTGTCTAAATTCCCAAGATGCAGCTTCCGCCAACACCGACCAGATCCAGTCAGCTTAAAACTGCACAAAATCACACCTATAAAAGCCTTTTAGACCTCTATAGAGGCCCAAATGTACTTCAACGAGCGTGGATGGTCCACATGGTCTTTGTAAAACTCTTTTGGTTTCAAACATCTCCAAAAGGGCTTACCCGTGGATTCAGAGCAAGCCTCAAGGCTAGGAAAAGCATTTGGACGGGCGGTTAAAATCAGAAGGGTCGAGATAGGCCTTAGCCAGGAGGAGTTGGCAGATCAGGCCGGTCTAGCCAGGTCGTTTGTGTCAGGTATTGAACGTGGCGCAGCAAAGGCAACTATCGTGTCCGTTTGGAAAATTGCAGATGCCCTTTCCTGCAAACCATCCAACCTCTGGGAAACGGCGGAACGGATCTACCTTTCGGAAGGTTAGCTTTTTCCTGGTAGAGCTGCCAGAGCCTGCCGTCTCCGCCCTTTGGTATAACATTCACACCCCTGAAGCCAACCGCCCTCCCCCATCTCTTCCCAACTGTTTCTTGAGGGTCCCCATCTCAGCGGCTTCAGTTATGCGGCTAGCATGGCTCTGTGCTGAGGAATCTGTATGGGCGAAAAACTCTTCAAGAACCTCCCGCACCTCCTCTTCATCACATTCAGACAGCGCATTACCGAACCCCTTCCTCCCGGCCGCGTCCAATGCAGCCTGATCAACACCTTCTTCCTTTAGCTGCCTGGCCGTTTCCCTGGCTTCGGCCACCGCTTCCTGCAATGACATTCCTTCTTTAATCACCAGGTCCACATAGTAGATGGGCGTACGATGGCTTTGCGTCGTGCTTTTGCCTCGCAGTTTTAATTCCAGTGGCATATACGCCAGCAGGCCACCAGAGGCTGCCTGGTAGTAACTCAGCCTGGCCGCCAGGGTCCGAATACTGTTGTAACCCGTCGTGCGGAATATGAAGGTACCGAAATCATCATCCTCGCCAACCTTCACGTTCAGGCGCCCAAAGGGTTTGCACAAACCACCTTTACCAAACTCGCAAAGCATCGGCCCCGGGCACGGCAATGACTGAACCCCTGATTGGGTAAGGCGCTTGCAGCTGTCGCCGTTGCCAACACACAGGGGCCGTCCGCTTTTCCTGTCGAACATGGTGTATTCAGCCCGCAGGTTGAGGTCCGCGTCATTGAACAGCATCCGGACCGGGATGGTTCGCAGCTTGCCGTTCGGAGCCTCCTTTCTGAGCGACTCATCCAGTGGATGTAGCACCCATCCGCCCTTTTCCTGGATCTGGGATGTAATGGTGAATTGGTCGTCCTTCTGTGGCAGGCGGATACCATTCTTTTCAATTACCCGCCCTATACTGATACGCCCCAGCACCGGAGGCGTAATGGCTAAACCTTTAATCATGGTGAATCTCCTGTGAACAAGCGCCACGGGGCACTTGCCGCGCCCGCGTAGCCAATGGGGTGTTCATGCTTGAATGAGGAATCGCCGGCTTCCCGGCTTGGTAAGAGGGTATTGGTCCAGTAGATGAGGCTGATCCTTCAGTAGCTGCTTGACGTTGAGCCCAACAGAATCTTTGCTGCACCTCCAGCTCACACTGCCATTGGAGAAGGTTGCCTTTGACGCCTCGCCCATCTGGCTCTCGATCCGCTGTTTCAGGTGGGATTCGGTGGATCTGAGGCCTTCCATTTCCGAGCGGATGGCTAACAGTTCGTCAAAGGCGTCAGACAATTCCTTGCTTTGACTGAAGTCCAGGGTCTCGCCCTGATCCGCCGGATAGAGATGGCGCAAGGCTCGTTCGGCAGAATCAGAGCCATCGGCTGGCGGTGGCGTATCCATTTCCACGAAATCCCAGAACTGGCGTTCCAGCACATACAGTGCTTCGATGAGCTCTTCGTTCCGTTCAATACGGTAGATCCTCAACTCCTGACCGCATAGCAGCACACAAACGTCTGCCGCCTGCTTACCGGTAACCGCCAGTTGGTGCTGGACCTGGCACTGGATGTAGTCCGGCACACCTTCTTTCCAGAGACGACTCCCGAACTCCCCGGCGGTTTTGCACTCCAGGATCTGCACGTCTTCATTCGCCACAACGGAGTAATCCAGGTTGGCCAACATCCAGTACTTGTCCGGATCGGGGTGTTGCAGCACCGCATTTACCCGGCGCACCTTTCGCCCGGTCTGTTGGCTGTACTGTTCTGCCACGATGGGTTCCAGTATGTGCCCCCAGTAAACCGGTGAAGTTGGGTCGTCCGAATCCGGTTTTGGCAAACCAGCATCTCTGCCGGTTTTGACCATCCAGAGTTCCAACTGGGATTGATAAGGGTTCATGCCCACGGCTGCCGCAGCATCACTACTGCCAATGCCTTGCTTACGCACCCTCAACCATTCGTCCCGGCTGAGCCCCTTGGTGGAAACCAGGCGCAGTGCTGGCCGCTGCTTCTGAACTGCTTTTGCACTCATGCTCATGGTGATTTCCTTCAGACATAAAAAAAGCCCACCGGAGCCTGGTGCTCTGGTGGGCTTTATGGTGGTTTTGAGAGCCTGTGAATTGGCTCAGGCCACAAGCGACATGGCCTGCTCTAATGCACGATTTTTGATAGTTGCCCCGGTTCCGAACCAGGCTGAGTCCAACCGGTGGTCGACCGTTTTTGCGCGACGTTGATGATCAATGAATTCCGTGACGGCATTTAACAGGCCATAGGCCGTGCCTGCGGAGGAAGCCAGGTTGGCCCCCATGCCCTCACCTTCGTACAAGCTCAAGGCCCTGGCCATGGAGCGCTCGTTGGTTTTGCCGACTCCAGAACCGGAATCTTCAGTGAACACCTTGAGGAAGTAGTTCCTGGCCTCCGTGGCTTTCACTTTCCGTTCACTCAGGGTCTTCAGGCGATACATAAAATCGTCCCACGCGGAGACCGAGATACCCAGTTGCCTCTTCACAAGGTTCGCATCAAAAGCAGTGTTGTGCTTCACCTTGACGGCGTTGGTAGCGGAACCTTTCAGCGCCACCGCGAGGGTGTTGTTGCAGACCACGCGAATGCTGGTGAACTGGCATGTCGTTGCCATGGTGCCATCACAGGCAGTGGCCAACAGCACGTAGGCATTGGTCTGGTCATTGCCCTTAAGCACACCATGCTGGCCCGTACGCGCCAATGCCCACATCTTACGGCCACCTTTCAGGACGCCGGCAGTTTCCAGCTCAAAGCCAGACACCTCAGTCAGATCCCGGTAGAACTCCAGAATCTCCTCGGGTTGAACGACCTTGAAACGATTACCCACCACCGATAACGGCGCTTTGGTATCTGACCGGTAAAGCACCTTCGAATCTGGATAGGACAAGATCTCGCCCAGGTTGCCATTCGCATTGGTGACAAAGCGGACGGGGCTTTCCAGAATCTGCCAATCCAAACCGGCTTGCTTTGCCCAAACCTCCAGGGGCTCATTTGAAGTCAGTTCGTTCCCCAGGCCATGCCAAGGGGTTTGGCCAACATAGGCCATTTGCTCGATGAGATGAGCCATGGTTGTTCTCCTTTGGATTTGCGAGGGGAATTAGCGGATATCGTCGCGAGGGTCAGAGCTGAAGGAATAGCCGCAATCAAGACAGCGGTAGTTGTCGAGCACCCGTTCATCCAGGACATCGCCAAGGATGACGCCAGCGGAAGCGCCGGTGGCACCACCCAGCAGTGCACCAATGACGGCACCGCCGATACCGCCAACGGTCGCGCCGACAGGGCCAGCCACGACTCCGAGTGCTGCACCTGCTTGGGCACCTGCTGTAGCAGCGGCATAACCGCCGTAGGTACCGGCAGACGCACCGACCACACCAGCAGCCTTCTTGCCGTAGTTGTTCTTGCTAATCCGCCGGGACAGGCAGTTGGGGCATTGTTCAGACATAGGAATTACCTCTGTGAAGTAGGAGGGAAGGCACTGTCAGTGCCCTGGCTCACAGAGGTGATATAGGTTTGAAAATTTCTGGAATGGGTGAATGGCTAGCTACAGCTGCTACGCGTAGCAAACGTAGCAGCATTTTCGACACCGTCACGGCCGAAAAGGCAGCTCTTTCAGAATATTCTGGGATATTTCGGAAATAAAATTTCCTTGTCTCCCCCTCCCATTTAGCCTGATTACCAGACTAACGAGGAGACACAAAATGACAGGCACCCCAAAAAGACACATCCGCTTTATACGGTTGAGGACCGTCATGAATAAAACGGGCCTGTCGCGCTCAACAATCTACAACAAACTCAAGCAGGATTCGAAGTATTTCGATCCAACGTTCCCAAATCAAATCAAGCTCGGTGGCGGTGCAGTCGCATGGATCGAACATGAAATCGACGACTGGATGGAGGACCAGATAGAGATTTCACGCAGCTAATCGCACCTTAGATAAAGGAGTAAGAGAATGTCTTCAAACTGGGGAACCACCAGTCGATGGGGGCTACCAGCAGCCCCAACATTAAACCTATTTGAACGGTATCAGGAGCTTCCACACCCTTCGCGCCTCGGCCTGTTGGGAGAGGCAGTGTGCCATGCAGGCGAATCTGTACAAACACCCTATTCAACGACACTGCTTGTGGCTTTAACCGCAGCTTCCACAGTAACCCAAGCACTGTGTGACGTAGAACGACCCGCGGGAGGACCGACGTCCTTATCCCTGTTTACTTTGATGATCGCAGGCTCCGGCGAACGAAAGTCAAGCCTAATCAAGTACTTCTTTCAGCCAATTCGAGAAGCTGAGGCTTTGGCAGAGCAAGAATATAAGTCCCTTTCTGACAAATGGGAGCAGGAGATGCACATATGGGATCTACAGCGCAGGGTACTAGAAAAAGCTTTGAGCAACGCCCTCCGAAAATCCCTGACCTCAAATACGCAGGAGTCTTGAAGTTATGAGTGACAACGAAGTGGCAAAAGCAAAAGAAAGGTTATCAGCTCATCTCGCAGCGAAACCATGCAAGCCCAAAGGGCGACAAACCCTTTATGAAGATGCGACTTATCAAGCCCTGCTTCAAGGGATGCATGAACAATGCGAAAACGTCTGTGTACTTGCTGATGAGGGGAGCGGGACACTCAACCGTCTAATCACCCCTGGAATGTCCATGTTGAATTCAGCATGGAGCAATATGGAAATTAAATTCGCAAGAAAGGACTCCACCCCTTTCGCTGTTACAGACCCTCGGCTGACATTCCTGCTATCCATTCAACCGGAGCTATTGGAAGAGTATCGGGACCGTAACTCAGATATCGCTAGAGCTGCCGGTCTCTGGGCTAGAACACTTGTCTCCGCCCCTCTCGCATCAACAATCGGGTATCGCTTCGCATCAGAAGATAGGCAAGAATTCACTGACGCTTCGAACTATTTTGCCCGAATTCGCAAGCTACTGAAAAAGAGTTTGAGGCTAAACGAAGCTTCTCCGAAACGCCGGCATCTGCTCAAATTCGAGAACTCAGCGCGCCAACTCTACATAACAACGACTAACGAAATCGAAGCAAACATGCAACCTGGTGGCTTATATGAAAATGCCAGAGACCATGCATCCAAGTTAATGGAGAACATCGCCCGTGTATCAGCAATCATTCACGTGGTGAACGGGTATGAGGGAGATATAACCTGGGAGACATTAAATACCAGCATACATATTTGCATTTACTTCTCCAGAGAATACCTCAATGTTTTCAACAGCCAACCTCAGTTTATCAATGATGCATGGATTTTAAACGAATGGTTGACAGTTAATTTTCGACAAAAAGGCATTAGATATATAGGAAAGCGCCACGCCAGACAGTATTGTTCAGGCCCGCTTAGAAAGCCTGGAAGATTCAAAGAGGCCCTGGAGTACCTTGAGTGTCATGGCCACATCAGAACATTCAAAGATGAAACCAATACTTGGCACATTGACACAACCCCAACATATCCACCAATAACGCTCAGAAACCACTAACTTAACAACCAAATTAAATAAAATATGTCTAGACAATTCTGCAAAATTGCCCATATTAGTTCTGGTACTTATATTTATTAACCAGTGAAAATATTAACCAGAGAGACTCTATTAGATAGACACAACAACCAATGACACACATTATAAAACATAAATAATCCACAAAGGTTTAAATAAAAGTGAATATATACGAATGCAGTGACACTTTAACTGACCTAAAACACATTGAGAAACTTACTAAAATCATATCTAAAACCAGAAGCATTGAAAACGTCAACCAAACGCCAATAAAAAAATCAGAGCTAGTACGTCTATTATCAATTCCTGAGACCAAGTTTAAGGTGAATACGCCAAACTATACCTCCAACCCCTATGCTATAGCTTTTTTTTCAGCGAAGGCTCAGGTCTTTCCCGAAGGCTTCGAGCATTACGACATAAAATCAATGCTTTGTGGAAATTTGAAAACCAATATTACATACCTGTTATTTGTTGATGCTATACACCATTTCACTTCTCTAGACAGCTTCCGAACCACCGTGTCTCGCCACGAGAAAGCCCAGTCCAAGAGGAAGAGAAGTACTAATAATTACATTGACGCCTTGACAAACAGTTACGCCCGATTAACTGTAGTACGAATTGATTTACACCTAAAGCCAGATCCTTGGAAAACAGATTACACTTCAGACCTCCTCAATGAAATGCAAATGTATTGGGCAAAAATGAGGCGAGATTTGTACGAATCCAAGCGTCTACCCAGATCAGTGGGCTTCCTTTGCTCATTGGAGCTTGGGCACATAACCGGGTTTCACTTTCACTTGATGGTCTTTTTTGATGGCTCGCTCTATCAATCAGACATTAATTTGGCGACGATAATTGGCGAACATTGGAGGGCGACTATTACCCATGGGGAAGGCTGGTACTACAACTGCAATGCAAACAAATCGCAGTACAAAAGGCTCGGTATTGGTCGCATAGAGTACTGGGATAAGGAAGCTATAGAAAATATGAAAGCTACGGGATGCTACCTTGCAAAAATAGATTATTCCCTAGACGCTGTGATTGGGAACGCACAAGCGTTTTTCAGAAGTAACATGCCCTCCAAACGGTCAGGGTTGGGCAGACCAAGGTCCAAGCCCGCGCTAAGTCCTGAACCGGATAAAACGGCTTAGCTCACGGCTTAAGGCAGCATATTTAAGTACCTTATGATCATCTAGAACCTTCATAACCTTCTGTTCAAACTTCTCAACATTAGTTTTATAATCGCGCTGAGTTTCCTCCACAGTCCCTTTCCAGTATAACTTGGCCAATGCATTTGCAATGTCCAACAAAGAAACTTTCTTTTCTCCTGAAATCGGCTTAATAGGAGTTTTAGGATAATACACCCTTGTGCTAACTACGATCTTTATTGCTGCGGTAACTTTAGGACCACCTGGGTTCTTCGCCTTTAGATCGCTAGCTAAATCTGTACGAAGCTTTTCAAGGGCCTCATCATCAACATCTAATTTACCAGGCTGACCATATTTTTTATTGAACGTAGCGGCGTAGCGATTGAGTACACGGAGATCTTCGGTCATCCACTCCTCCATAAAGCAAGTAGCCTCATGGCCTTGAGCTTCCGACAAATAATTCTGGTAGTCAGCTTTCAAGGCGAACAGATCTGATAATTTGACGGGAAAACTTTGTTCCATTACCTGGCTCGAAACGCTCCCACCAATGTTTCCTCCCTTGGATAACCCAATGACAAACCGTTCTTGGGTACGCATTGCACGCCTTGAAGACATACGAAGAGTGTCAATGAACGATTGATTCGCCGACCTCTCCTTCATACACGTTTCGAAGGCCGCAAATGCTGGAGACAAGGTTATGAACTCCAGGTGTTCATCGATTGAAGCAAACAACTCCGTTACACTCACAACGCTTTGACCGACTGCCAACATTTCTCTAATGACCTTATCGCCAATGGAAAGGTACCGATAGTCAGTTGATAAAGAGAAATACTCGGTGCCCAGTTCTTCCCCTCGCATCCCCAAAGACACCGTGCAGAGATAGGCCTGAAGCTGATCAGGAATACGACACCAAACATCTCTGCCGTGTTGCAGTTGGGCGCTCAAAAACTCATTGATATCGATAACACCGTCCCGCTCGATATTCGTTAGAGCCATCATCACAACTTGGTCAACCCTACTCGCCATCTACAGCCTCCCGGGAGCTTATTTTCAAACCAGCCTGGTGAAGCTCGGCAAGATGAGCGCCCAGGGTTTCCCATGCCTCCTTCTTTTCAGGACCATAGCTGTGACGTTGGTAGACCCGCTTCACTTTGTTCTCTTCTATGTGATTCAGGCAACGCTCTGCTACCTCTGGCATGATTCCCAATGCTGTCATCAAAGTGGCTCCTGTCCGGCGAAGGTCATGGGGCGTCCACTTACCACCTGGTACAATCAATGTCTGTCCACGCGAACTCCTACCTTTATGCGGTTCACGTCCCTCTGGCAACTGTCTGTCGCCGATTTGTTTAGTGATCGTGCGCGGGCACACCGGACCGGTTAACTTCGAGTTTGGATAACACCACTCTGAGTCGCCAGTGTAGGACTTCAGGTCATGGAACCATCCAAGCGCAAATTCAGACAATGCAACTTCATGCGGTTTCCCGTTTTTACTGTTTTCAGCAGGGATTGTCCAAAGGGCACAAACAAAATCAATATCGAGCCACCTTGCCTTAACGAGCTCACCAATACGACAGCATGTAGCCAACATGATCCAGATGGCACTTGAGGTTGAAGGTAACATCTGAGCCGCAGGAACTTGCGTGGCAAGGGCCTTGATCTCCTCGCGACTCAAGACCCGGTCTCGCTCGACCTCTTTACCGCCAATCTTGGATTTCCTGATACTGGCTGTAGGGTCATGTTCAATGAGATCCCGATCAACAGCAAACCGAAACATCTGACGAATCAGGCTCAGGGTTAACTTGGCCAGCCGGGTTACCCCCCGGTTGAGTTGGGAATCCACAACCTCAATTACGTTCCCCTTCTTCACATCTTCAACGGCAAGCTCACCAATCTTGGGGAGGACGTCTTTTTCAAAGATCCTACGAACCTCAGCGCCGCCGTCCTTTCGGTTCTTTAGGTCAATGTCAGCCCAGTGCTCAAAGAGCTCTGATACTGTCTTACGGGCCGCCTGACGAGCTCTCTCAGCCTCAGCAGCTTCCCGTTCGGCCTCCATCCGCGCCATCTCAGCCTCATGGGCAGCTTTGCGAGCGACCTCCTCTGCATCCAGGTGCTCTTTTAAGTCTCGAACACCGCTCTGGTAAAGACGGGATAGCTCTCCGGCTTTTGTTCTGGCCTCACGCAGTGTCAAACCGTCCTTGCCAGACTGATCATAGTTTCCAATCGGAAGAAAGATTCGGTCGCCGTCAGAATTGGTGTAACGAAAATAGAACAGCCGGTCGCCGCTTTTCAGGATTCGAGCCATAAAACGCCCGCACCCTCTCGGAGCGTCCTCCGTTAGCCAAACTGATTTGTCTGGCTTTGAGTTCATCTGCTTGTCTGTAATGGTCCCCATCGCACCCAATCCGTATTAACCTGAATTCTCGTCACCGTTTGGTCACCGTTTCTCGTTCGCTTAAACTGGATGCTATTGGATTTCCTTGGAAAGCGCAAAACAAAAAATCCTTTTATATCAATGGATAGATAATTTTACTTGGTTTGGGTTAGATTGGGTTGGATTACAATAAATCTTTATGGGGTGCAGGTGGTCGCAGGTTCAAATCCTGCCGTCCCGACCATATTCCCTAAAAAAGGCAGACACTTACACGGCGTCTGCCTTTTTTCGTTTTAGCCACAAAGAAGCACCCGAATTCGGCAGCACATGCTGCTGGCCTACCGTTAGAACTTGACCGGAAAGCCCCGGCTAGCGCCTGCCGACAATGTTCAGCAACATCAACCGAACACGCTCTCTCGAACCGTCGTCCCAACAGGAAAATTCGTCAACGTGCAGCTCCTGCTGCTGCAACAGGCGCCTCAGGCTATCCGGCCGGAGGGTTACGGTAATACTTTCAGCTTCGCCCATGCTCTCCCCTGGGGAACCATAAATTCGCTGCTTCACAACCCTACCTCAATGCACCGTATTCGTAGCGTGACGACACCCGGCAGAGGGCCTCAAGGCCGGCCAGCCCATATAGTCAGCAAAGAAGCGCTGTCGACTCCCCTCCTCCCTCAACGCCGACCTCAACTCATTCGGCGCCTTGCGGCCAAGACGTTTGAGCGCTCGTTCAACAACCACCTCTGACACACTCGGGTGTCCCGCGCTACGAAACGCCTCCGCCAGGCAAATAGCCGCAAGCACCATTTCTACAGCCATAACGGGATCACCTTCGCTCACTGAATTTGACGAGAGGTCAAAGGCGCAGCCAGCGTAGCGGATAACCTGCACCCACTCGCCACGGTCTGCGTAGTTACCGGCCTCAGCCATCCAACTAAGCCAAAGATCCATCTTTTTATTCTGTGGGAGCCCTGCCAGCTCACCACGGTGGATGCGACATAGAAATTCCATACGAGACCCTTATCATTATTGATAATCATTCTCATATTAGCGGAAGTTTGGTATTTGGCAAGAAAAACTGGAGCGCCTCGGAACAATCCACAGGCGCCTTAGATCATTATGCAGAGAAAGCTGAAAAGAAGGCTGATACGCTGGCGGGCTCCATGCCCGCCTCGTGACCAGTTAGCAGAAATGCGCGACCAAACTCAGAAAAGCTCCGCGTTCAGCCAAAGGTGAGTCACTATCGACGCACCGTAGCCAAGGAGAATAACCGGCGTCCAGCGCAGGTGGGTCATCATGGTGTAGTGGCCTCGAGCCTGCCCCATCAGCGCCACCCCGGCAGCAGAGCCGATCGACAGCATCGATCCGCCGACACCGGCCGTCAGGGTCACCAACAGCCATTGGCCATGAGACATGTCCGGCTCCATCGACAAGACAGCAAACATCACCGGGATGTTGTCGACCACGGCCGACAGCAGGCCCACGGTGACGTTCGCAGCGGTCTGGTTCCAGTTGGTGTACAACAGGGTGGAAACTTCGCTCAGGTAACCCAGAAAGCCCAAGCCCCCCACGCACAACACCACACCGTAGAAAAACAGCAAGGTGTCCCATTCCGCCCGGGCGATCGGGCTGAACACATCAAACGGGATGGCATTATCCAGCCGGGCCAGCAACCGCTCGTTCTTGTCACGGATAGCCACTGCCCGCTCTTTTTTCACGCTTCGCTCGAAACTCAGGCGCAGGTAATAGCCCAGCACCTGCAGATACCCCAACCCCATCATCATGCCGACCACCGCCGGCAGGTGGAGGAAGTTATGCCCCAAAACAGCAGTGGCAATGGTCAGCAGGAACAGCGCCAGCGTCCTCCTGGCCCCACGCTTCATGATGACCTTCTCTTCGGCCTGCTTCGGCGGCTCTTTGGGGATAAAGAAGTGCATGATGGCTGCGGGCACCAGGAAGTTCACCAGCGACGGCACAAACAATACAAAGAACTCGGAAAAATTAACCACCCCCTTCTGCCAGACCATCAACGTGGTAATGTCGCCGAAGGGTGAAAAAGCACCGCCCGCATTCGCCGCTACGACGATGTTGACGCAGCCCAGCCCAATGAACCTCGGGCTGTTTTCTCCCACCTTCAGAAGCACCGCACACATCAATAACGCTGTGGTCAGGTTATCCGCCACCGGGGAAATGAAAAACGCCAGTATGCCGGTGATCCAGAACAGCCCCGTGTAGCTGAAGCCTTTGCTCACCAACCAGGCCCGTAGCGCATCAAAGAGCTGGCGCTCCTCCATGGCATTGATGTAGGTCATGGCAACCAGAAGGAACAGCAGCAGCTCCGAGTATTCCAGTAAGTTATGCCCCAACGCCTCATTCGCGCTCTCGCTGTCTCCATTCGCCGCCGCCAGCCCCGCCACCAGAAACCAGATGATCCCCGCCGCCAACAGAACCGGTTTGGACTTTCGCATATGCAGCTTTTCTTCGAGCATGACGAAGATATAGGCCAGCACGAACACGCCAATGGCCAGGTAGCCGATTGGGTGACTGGTCATCCCCTGCGCTCCCGCCTGGGATGCCTGCACCGCAGTGCCGGCCAGCAGCATCAGAAGACCCAATGCAGCGACTCCAAACCTGGGCAAACGATTCTGGGAAGATTGGGGCGTTAGAACAAAACCACGGTTTCCGGCTGGCACGAACAAACCCTCTCAGGCAATTAAACGGAACGGGGACGGGGACCTGGATACCTAAGACCCAGACACAAAAAAACCGAGGACATTGTCTTCGGTTTCTTTGCAGGATTCATTGATAAATCTCAGTGAAGGGGCGCGTTCAAAGCCTCAAGCACCTCTTCCAGCTCACTAATCATCTGCCTGATCAGTTGCTTGTACTGCGACGTGTCGTCCTTCACTTCATGGCTGCTGAGCTTCTGCTTGGCGCCACCAATGGTGTAGCCCTGATCATACAGCAGGCTGCGAATCTGGCGGATGGTGATCACGTCTGAGCGCTGATAATAGCGACGGTTGCCCCGACGTTTTACCGGCGACAACTGGGGAAACTCCTGTTCCCAGTAACGCAGTACGTGGGCTTTGACCGCACACAGCTCCGCCACCTCACCAATGGTGAAATAGCGTTTACCAGGGATCGCGGGAAGTTCGTTGTTATGACTGGGTTCCAGCATACGCTTCTACTTTCTGCTTCAGTTTCTGACCCGGACGAAAGGTCACCACGCGACGCGCGCTGATTGGGATTTCTTCGCCGGTTTTCGGGTTTCTTCCCGGTCGCTGTTTTTTATCACGCAGATCGAAGTTACCGAAACCCGATAACTTGACCTGCTCATTGTGGCTGAGCGCACCCCTGATCTCATCGAAAAAAGCTTCAACCATTTCCTTGGCTTCACGCTTGTTGAGGCCCAATTCCTCGTACAGACGCTCCGCCATTTCCGCTTTTGTCAACGCCGCCATTCAATCAGCTCCTCAGTGTCGCTCCCAACTCATCCTTCAGTGCGCCAATCACACCGTCGAAGAGTCCGTGCACTTCTTCTTCGTTGAGTGTTCGCTCCGGATGTTGCCAGAACAGGCTCAGCGCGAGGCTTCGATTACCCTCACCCAGGCTTTCCCCTTCATAGACATCAAACGCACGCACTGCAGTAAGGTATTCTCCAGCCGTCTTTCTGACGACACGCTCTACATCTGCGAAAGCTGTATCGTCCCCGATAATGATAGCCAAATCCCGCCGAACTTCAGGGAATTTTGAAATCACTTTGAAATTAGGCACATAACCGGTAACAACTGGATTCAAGAATAGCTCAAACATCAGAATCGTGCCATTAAGTTCCAGTTTTTTCTGCACTTGCGGGTGCAATGCGCCCAACCAGCCCACAGACTGACCGTCCAGCATCAGTTCTGCCGTCTGCCCCGGGTGCAACGCGGGGTGGCTTCCCCGGCAGAATTCCACATTGACACCAAGCACTTGGAACAGTGATTCCAGTTCACCTTTGACGTCAAAGAAGTCCGCTTCACGCCGGCCATTTAGCCAGTTTTCAGGGTCCTGAGGCCCTGCAACAACACCACTCAGCATCGGACGCTGATCAATTTCACCGTCCCGGCGAACAAACCTGAGCCCGGTTTCGAATAACCGGACCCGGGGCTGTTGACGATTCTGGTTGTAGGCAACCGTTTTGAGCAGCCCGCTCCACAGGGTGGTCCGCATGACCGACAAGTCCGCCGAAATCGGATTGGCCAGCTCGATGCCGTCCTCATCCGGAGCCACCAGCGCCTGGATTTTCGGGTCGACAAAGCTGTAAGTGATGGCTTCCTGATAGCCACGGGACACAAAGAAGTTCTGCACAGCAGACAGAGGGCGGGTCGCCTCGGGAACCGCCTTCAGGCCCAGTGAGCCAACCGGCTCGGTGACTGGCAGGTTGTTGTAGCCAAAGATCCGGCCAACTTCTTCGATCAGGTCTTCTTCAATGGTCAGATCCGGCCGGAAACTGGGCACCAGAACTCGCCAGCCATCCTTCAGCAGCTTTTCAATGTGAAGACCCAGGCGAGTCAGAATTTCCTCAACCGTGGTGCGGTCAATCTCAAGGCCAAGCACATCCGCCAGGCGCTGTTCCCGCAGGTCGATCAGACGCTCATCCGGCATTTCAGCGTCGTTGACCACTTCAACAATTTCACCAGGCTCACCGCCCACGATGTCCATCAGCAGCGCTGTCGCCCGCTCCATGGCATCCCACGCCAGCTTGTAGTCAACACCGCGCTCGAAACGGTGTGAGGCGTCGGTGTGCAAACCAAACTGACGCGCCTTTCCTGCCAGGGTAATAGCATCGAAATAGGCCGCTTCCAAAATCAGGTTGCGGGTTGTTTCGCTGACACCGGAGTGCTCCCCCCCCATAACGCCCGCAATCGCAATGGGCTTTTCATGATCAGCAATCACCAGTGTCCCTTCGTCCAGGGTCACTTCCTGGCCGTCGAGCAATACCAGTTTTTCACCCGCATCGGCCATCCGCACTACAATACCGCCCTTGATTTCGGCCTGGTCAAAGGCATGCATGGGCTGACCTTGCTCCAGCATCACGTAGTTGGTCACATCCACAGCCGGGTCAATGGAGCGGATTCCGCTTCGGCGCAGTTTTTCCTGCATCCACAGTGGTGTACTGACACTCAAGTCCACATTACTGAGTACCCGGGCCAGGTAACGCGGGCAGCCTTCCGGCGCACGCACGGTCACATCAACGCGCTCACCGGTAGTGGCAGCGACTGGCGTGATCTCCGGCGCCTCCACCAGCATGCTGTTCAAAACGCCGACTTCCCGGGCAATACCGCGAATAGAGAAACAGTCGGAACGGTTTGGCGTCAGGTCCACGTCAATGGTCACATCATCCAGCATGAGATAATCACGCAAGCTCTGCCCAGTGGGGGCGTCAGCCGGCAATTCCATCAGCCCGTCATGACTCTCGGAAAGGCCCAGCTCTGATTCAGAACACAACATCCCGAAGGATGGCTGACCACGCAGCTTGGCTTTTTTGATTTTGAAGTCGCCCGGCAGGACGGCGCCCACAACCGCGAACGGTACCTTGAGCCCCTCGCGAACGTTTGGTGCGCCGCACACAACCTGGACAACCTCTTCGCCTCCGGCGACCTGGCATACCCGCAGCTTATCAGCGTCCGGATGTGGCGCCACGGCCTTGACCTCGCCGATGATAACGCCGGAAAAACGCCCTGCCACAGGCTCAAAGCCGTCAACCTCCAGGCCCGCCATGGTGATCTGATCCACCAGTGCCTGAGTATCGATTGCCGGATTGACCCATTCCCGTAGCCACTGTTCACTGAATTTCATGTTGTATGCCTTGTCCTGATGCCGGTTTGCGGTATTGACTCGATTCTAGGTGTTCAACGTTAACGGAACTGTCGCAGGAAACGCAGATCGTTTTCGAAGAACATGCGCAGGTCGTTGACGCCGTAACGCAACATGGCGAGACGCTCGACGCCCAGACCAAACGCAAAGCCCCGGTACTCTTCGGGATCAATGCCGCAGTATTCGAATACCTTGGGGTGAACCATGCCGCAGCCCATGACTTCCAGCCACTTGATGCTGCCGTCTTCTTCACGACCCCATTCGATGTCTACTTCCGCAGACGGCTCGGTGAACGGGAAATACGATGGCCGGAAACGTACCGCCAGGTCCCGCTCAAAGAACACCCTCAGGAACTCTTCCACCGTGCTCTTGAGATCGGCAAAGCTGACATTCTTTTCGACCAGCAGCCCTTCAACCTGGTGGAACATCGGGGTATGGGTCATGTCTGAATCGCAGCGGTATACCCGACCCGGACAAATCATACGGAACGGTGGCTTGGATGCCTCCATGGTACGAATCTGGACCGGAGAGGTATGGGTTCGCAGCAGGGTTCCGGGATTGAAGTAGAAGGTGTCGTGCATGGCACGAGCCGGGTGGTGACCCGGAATATTGAGGGCTTCGAAGTTGTGGTAATCGTCTTCGATTTCCGGCCCCTGCTCGACACTGTAGCCGGCCCGGGCAAAGAACTGTTCGATTCGTTGCAGAGTACGGGTCACCGGGTGCAATCCACCCAGGTCCTGACCACGGCCCGGCAGGGTCACATCGATGGACTCACTGGCCAGCTTGGAATCCAGGGCCGCCTGTTCCATCGCTTCGCGACGGGCATTCAGTGCATCCTGAACCTGAACCTTGGCTTCGTTGATCTTCTGACCGGCCGCCGGGCGTTCTTCTGCGGACAGTTTGCCAAGGGACTTCAGCTGTTGGGTAAGCACACCTTTCTTACCCAGGTAATCTACGCGGACTTGATCCAGTTCCTGCAGGCCAGCGGCTTTCTCAACCGCGGCCAGCCCGTCCTGAACAAGTTGCTCCAGGTTTTCCATTGACCCTGCTCCAAACCATAGATGGAATTTGCTTGAAAGGCTTCTGAATAAATCCTGTCCTCGTTGGGAGAAAGACCTATTCAGAAGCCCCAAGGAGTCTATATACCACTCCCTAATAACAAAAATAGGGGAAGAGCGCGCCCTTCCCCTATCACCAGGCGCCGCCAGGCAGCGCCCTATCGATCAGCAATCGCTGAAAGAGCTAAGCGATCACAGAGCCGCTTTGGCCTTCTCAACAACAGCAGAAAACGCCTGCTGCTCGTTCATGGCCAGGTCGGCCAGAACCTTACGATCGATTTCAACATTCGCCTTCTTCAGACCAGCAATCAGACGGCTGTAAGACAGGCCGTTGGCACGGGCGCCAGCATTGATACGGGCAATCCACAGTGCGCGGAACTGACGCTTGCGGTTACGACGGTCACGGTAAGCGTACTGACCCGCTTTGATAACCGCCTGTTTGGCAACACGGAATACACGGCTACGAGCGCCGTAGTAACCTTTGGCCTGATTCAGAATCTTCTTGTGACGACGGCGTGCAACCACACCACGTTTTACGCGAGGCATAAATTATATCCTTCTGTTAAACCAGTGCGCTTACTGCGCGATCATACGCTTGATGGAAGCCACATCAGACTTGGCAATCAGCTTGGTACCACGGAGCTGACGCTTACGCTTAGGGCTCTTCTTGGTCAGAATATGACTGGTGAAGGATTGCTTATGCTTGAAGCCGTTAGCGGTCTTTTTAAACCGTTTGGCGGCCCCGCTTTTGGTTTTCATCTTGGGCATTTTTTAAAACTCCGCATTCTATTTTGAAAAAAAACGCATGTGCTCCTGAAACGACAAATCCCCTGCGACTGCAGGGGACGAGTCACTGTTCCAGGATCACTTCTTCTTACGGGGCGCTACCACCATGGTCATCTGACGGCCTTCCATTTTCGGCCGCAGTTCAACCACAGCAATCTCGGCAACGTCCGCTTCAATGCGTTCCATGAGCTTCATACCAATTTCTTGGTGTGCCATCTCACGGCCACGGAAGCGAATCGTGATTTTGCCGCGATCCCCGCTCTCAAGGAAACGTACCAGGTTGCGTAGTTTGACCTGATAATCCCCTTCTTCAGTTCCTGGACGGAACTTCAGCTCTTTGACCTGCGTCTGCTTTTGCTTTTTCTTCGCAGCCGCCTTGGCCTTTTTCTCGTCGAAGATCTTCTTACCGTAATCCATTATCTTACAGACGATGGGATCGGAATCCGTGACCTGAACCAGATCAAGAGAAGCTTCTTCCGCCCGTTTCAGGGCATCCTCAATGGACACAACACCGACCTGTTCACCGTCAGCATCAATCAGCCGGACTTCCGTTGCTTCAATGTTCTCGTTGATAGGTGCGCGTGGCGCGCGGCCACCCCGATTCGTACGCTGTTTAATAGTAAGATCTCCGTCTTAAATTTTGCTCTTACGTTCAACGGCTTCTGCCAGCAGAGCCTCGAACGCTTCAAGCGTCATGGTTCCCAGGTCTTCCCCTTTGCGGGTTCTCACCGCAACGGCACCGGCTTCCACTTCTTTGTCGCCAACGACAACCAGATAGGGAACCTTGTTTAAAGTATGCTCGCGGATTTTAAAGCCGATCTTCTCGTTTCTCAAGTCAGCATTAACCCTATAGCCTAAAGTTTTCCATTTTTCCGCAAGATTTTGGCAATACTCACTCTGGCTGTCGGTAATATTCAGTACCGCAACCTGAGTTGGTGCCAGCCACGCCGGGAAAGCACCTTCATACTCTTCAATCAGGATACCAATGAAGCGCTCAAACGAACCCAGCACGGCGCGGTGCAGCATAACCGGGGTACGGCGCTCGGAATTGTCGGCGACGTATTGCGCCCCCAGGCGACCCGGCATCGAGAAATCCACCTGGATGGTTCCGCACTGCCATACCCGACCGATACAGTCTTTCAGTGAAAACTCGATCTTCGGCCCGTAGAAAGCGCCCTCACCCGGCAGCAATTCCCAGTCCACACCTTCCCGGTTCAGCGCCTCTTCCAGCGCCGCCTCGGACTTGTCCCAAACCTCGTCGGAACCTACCCGCTTCTCGGGCCGGGTGGACAGTTTGTACAGAATCTCACTGAAACCGAAATCCGCATAGACTTCATGCAGCAACGCGATAAAGCGTGACACTTCCGCCTGGATCGCATCTTCCTCACAGAAGATATGCGCGTCGTCCTGGGTAAAACCACGAACCCGCATGATGCCGTGCAGCGCGCCAGACGCCTCGTTGCGGTGGCAGGAGCCAAACTCCGCCAGACGCAGCGGCAGATCCTTATAGCTCTTCAGCCCCTGATTGAACACCTGGATGTGGCAGGGGCAGTTCATCGGCTTGATGGCAAAATCGTGTTTCTCAGACTCAGTGGTAAACATGTCGTCATGGAACTTGTCCCAGTGACCGGATTTTTCCCACAGGGTCCGCGACACCACTTGTGGTGTCTTGATTTCCTGATAGCCGTGATTACGCAGTTTGTCACGCATGTACTGTTCGATCTGCTGATAGACCGTCCAGCCGTTGGGATGCCAGAACACCATACCAGGCGCTTCTTCCTGCATATGGAACAGATCCAGCTTCTTACCGATCTTGCGATGATCCCGCTTTTCAGCCTCTTCCAGACGGTGCAGGTACGCCTTCAGGTCTTTCTTGTTACCCCAGGCGGTGCCGTAAACCCGCTGCAGCTGCTCGTTGTTAGTGTCACCACGCCAGTACGCGCCAGCCACCTTAGTGAGCTTGAAGGCCTTCAGCTTGCCAGTACTGGGTACATGAGGACCGCGGCACAGGTCGATGAAATCACCCTGACGATAGAAGGACAGATCCTCTTCACCAGGAATGTCTTCGATGATGCGGACCTTATATTCCTCACCCATCTCATCGAACAGCTGGACTGCTTCAGCACGGGACAGCACCGAACGGGATACCGGTATATCCTGCTTCGCCAGCTCTTCCATGCGCTTTTCAATACGCGCCAGGTCTTCGTTGGTGAACGGGCGCTCAAACCGGAAGTCATAGTAAAAGCCGTTGTCGACAACGGGGCCAATCGTTACCTGTGCAGAGGGAAACAACTCTTTGACCGCCATGGCCAACAGGTGAGCCGTGGAGTGGCGGATAACATCAACACCATCGTCATCACGCTCGGTAATGATCGCCAGCTCTGAGTCTTCAGAAATCAGGTGGCTGGTATCAACCAGCTTTCCGTTCACGCGTCCGGCAAGGGCGGCTTTGGCCAGGCCAGCGCCAATATCGGCGGCAACGTCATGGACAGTGACAGCTTCAGCAAAGCTACGATGGCTGCCATCAGGCAAGGTAACAACAGGCATGTTTGACTCCGGTCAGTGGTGGTCCCTACGAAAGACCACTTGTTATCGGTGAGCCGCGATACAGGACGCGGTCCGGTTTGGGGACAGAATTTTAGCAGGGGTGCCAAGGTTATTAACAGAGGCCAGACCAAAGACCCCTGTCATTTCCTGTCTGGCTATGCAAAATAGGGGCTCGATCACACTCCGTTACCTTCCATGCTCACGGAAACGACACCCAGACCGACAGAGAGAAAGGGATGCGCATTATTGCTTTTCACAACCTCAAGGGCGGGGTTGGCAAAACGGCTGCGGCAGTAAATATCGCCTACCTGGCGAGCGCCAGTGGGATACCCACGCTGCTTTGGGATCTGGACCCTCAGGGAGCAGCAAGCTGGTACCTTGGTGAAGATCCGGACATTACCGGTGAAAAAGCATCGCGTCTGCTCAAAGGCAAAACGCCGGTCGGCAAACTGATCTACCCGACACAGTACCCGAAGCTGGACCTGATCCCGGCCCACCCGAGCTTCCGGAATCTGGATGTCCGGCTGGCAGAGCAGACCCACGCCAACACGCTTAAATCCTGGCTGGCACCACTGTCGGAGGACTACGGACTGGTCATTCTGGATTGCCCGCCATCTCTGTCACACCTCGCCGAAGAGGTCTTGTCCTGTGCCGACCAGGTTTACGTTCCTACGATTCCGACCTGGCTCTCGATCAACAGCTGGCAGCAACTGCGACAGTTCGCCAAAGACAAGAAAATCAAGGTTGGCAAATTCCATCCGTTCCTGTCCATGGTGGACCGGAGGAAGGGCCTGCACCGTACCATCCTGGAAGAAGGCGACGAGCGCCTGAAAGACAGACTCCGGGGCTACATCCCGTACGCCAGCGACGTGGAGAAAATGGGCGAAGCGCGCAAGCCAGTACCGGTTCTGATGCCCCGCTCTGCGGCCTCCCATGCCTACCGCCTGATGTGGCAGGAAGTTCGGCAGATCACCCGCTTATAGCCCTCGGGCAGCCGGCGCTCAGCCGGCCACCCCAAACAGCCTCAAGCGACAGCCGCAGAGGAACCGCCATTTTCACGGGAACGACGACGAATCTGGCCGTAAGCCAGGACCGCCAACAGCAACAAGGCAGGAATGATCATCAGCTCTTTCGGTGGACGGTCGAGCGCCACCTGCACCGAATCAATAGTCCAGTCGAAATAAATTCCCGCATCTTCCGCCGCCGAGCCAAAACCAACAAAGTCCACCACCATCCGGTCTTCGTCCTGTCGCAACTGCAGACCCGCCTGCATCAGCCGGTCTTCAGGCGTTGCGCCCTCCGGCAACGGCAACTCCACAAAGGTGGAAACGTCCTGCCCATCAAGAGACATACCGGAAGCCTGGATCACAATCGGCTCGTCCGCCGGTACCCGGTCAACGTATTGCATGATCTCGGTGCCAGGCCGGTTCTCGGTCGGCGGATAGATCATGTCCCACCAGAAGCCTGGCCGGAACAGGGTAAACGTGATCAGCAGCAACAGCGCAGTTTCCCAGTGCTTGCTCCGAGTAAACCAGTAGCCTTGGGTTGCAGCCGAAAAAACCAACATGGCGGTAACCGCACTGAAAATGGTCACCAACAGGTCAAACCAGCCCGACAACCCAATCAGCAGCAACTGTGTATTAAAGATGAACATGAACGGCAGAATGGCTGTCCGGATATCGTAGGTGAAGCCCTGGATACCGGTTCGTATCGGGTCCCCCCCCGAAATTGCTGCCGCGGCATAAGCCGCTAACCCCACCGGGGGAGTGTCGTCTGCCAGTATCCCGAAGTAGAACACGAACAGGTGCACGGCGATCAGCGGAACAATCAGCCCGTTTTGGGCGCCCAGAGTTACGATCACCGGCGCCATCAGTGTGGACACGACGATATAGTTGGCGGTGGTCGGCAGCCCCATCCCCAGGATAAGGCTGATAATCGCGGTAAACATCAGCATCGCCAGCAAGTTACCGCCAGAAATAAACTCAACGAACTGGGTCATCACCAAACCGATACCAGTAAGCGTCACCGTTCCTACCACGATGCCTGCGGTCGCGGTTGCCACACCGATACCCACCATATTACGGGCCCCGGTCACCAAGGAGTGGAACAAGTCAGCCCCCCCTTCCCTGAGCCCCTGACTCAGTTGATTTTCCCCTCGGAAAAATGCCTTGATTGGCCGCTGGGTAACGATAATGAAGACCATAAACATGGTCGCCCAAAACGCCGACAATTGAGGCGAGAACCGCTCTACCGTCAGACACCACACCAGAACAACAACCGGCAGCAGGTAGTAAAGTCCGGTTTTAACCGTCGGCCCCACTGGAGGCAGCTCAGCCATGGCCTTGCTGGGGTCGTCTTCTTCGAGCTCAGGGAACCGGGTGGCGTACCAAACCAGCCCGACGTATGCCACGAACAGCATAGGCCCGACCAGCCAGATAGCCTTATCACCGTAGACATCTTTCAACCAGCCAATCCCGTAGTAGACGGCAAAGGTCAGCAGGCACAGCCCCAACAACAGTACCACCCAAGTCAACATTCGCTGGGCCAGTGAAGGGCGATTCAGCCGCTCAACCCCCTGCATGTTCAACTTGCAGGCTTCCAGGTGCACGATGTAGATCAGCGCCACATAGGAAATCAACGCCGGCAGAATCGCATGCTTGATCACCTCGATGTAGGAAATACCGACGTACTCCACCATCAGGAACGCCGCCGCCCCCATGATGGGCGGGGTCAGCTGGCCATTGGTTGACGCCGCAACTTCCACCGCCCCAGCCTTGGTAGCAGGAAACCCGACCCGTTTCATCAGCGGGATAGTAAAGGTACCTGTAGTTACGACGTTGGCAATAGACGACCCTGAAATCACACCACTGAGCCCACTGGAAACCACCGCAGCCTTTGCTGGTCCTCCTCGCATATGCCCAAGCAAGGCGTAGGCGACCTGGATAAAATAGTGGCCGGCACCGGCACGCTCCAACAAGGCACCAAACAGCACAAACAGGAACACAAAGCCCGTCGACACCCCCAATGCAACGCCGAAGACACCTTCGGTCCCCAGCCATTGATGCGACGCCAGCTTTTCAAGGCTGGCCCCTTTGTGGGATATGACATCCGGCATATAGGGGCCGGCGAGGGAGTAAACAATGAATACCGCAGCGACAATGGTCAGCGGCAGACCTAGCGCACGCCGGGTCGCCTCAAGCAACAGCACCAGACCTCCCAGAGCCACCACAAGGTCCTGGGTAATGGGAGCACCCGGCCGAGTAGCCAGCTGATCATAGAAGAGGTAGAGGTATGAGGCCGCGAATGCCGCAGCCAGTGCAAGTACCCAGTCGTACACCGGAACGTGATTGGTATGCTTTCCCCGGATCATGGGGAACGCAGAAAAAGCAAGAAACGACGCAAAGGCCAGATGAATCGAACGGGCCTCTGTCGAATTGAAAATACCGAATTCCACCACATAGGGCAGTGGAGATGCTATCCATAGCTGGAACAACGACCAGCACAATGGTACGACAAAGAGGATAACCGCCGCGGGACCGGTAAGCGCCCGTCCTCCGGATTCAGTTTGGAGAAACTGCTCGACGTCCGCCTGCTCTTTGTTCGTATTAGCTCCTGGCTCACCATTGGCCATAGTTACATCCTGTCAAAGCGAATAAGAGTCTGAATACAGCAGCGGGCATTTAAAATGCCCGCCGCTTGGACCTGTGGTGATCAGTCGATCAAACCAACCTCTTTGTAGTAGCGCAGAGCGCCTGGGTGTAGAGGTGCGGTGAGCGCATCAGCAACCATTTCCTCTTTTTCAAGATTGGCGAATGCAGGGTGCAGGCGCTTGAAGCTGTCGAAGTTTTCGAACACTGCTTTCACCACCTCATACACCACGTCTTCATCGACACTGGCCGAAGTCACGAACGTCGCAGCAACACCAAAGGTGGTCACGTCCTCATCGTTGCCACGGTACATACCGCCCGGAATAGTGGCCACGCGATAGTAGGGATGCTCGGCAACCAACTCCTGAGTAGCTTCGTTATCTACGTTAACGAGCACGCTGTCACAGGAAGTTGTCGCTTCCTTGATCGCCCCGGATGGGTGACCAACGGTGTAAAAGAATGCATCAATGTTGCCATCACACAGCGCCTGGGACTGCTCGGCAGCCTTCAGCTCAGCGGCCAGGGAGAACTTGTCGAGCCCCCACCCCATGGCTTCCATCAGGACCTCTGCGGTGGCGCGCTGGCCGGAGCCCGGGTTGCCCACAGAGACGCGCTTGCCGGCCAGGTCTTCGAAGCTTTGAATGTTTGAGCCCTTGGAAGCAACTACGGTGAACGGTTCAGGGTGAAGTGAAAAGACCGAGCGAAGGTTTTCGTCACGCCCTACCTCGGTAAAGTCACCGGCACCGTTATAGGAGTTGTATTGCTGATCTGACTGGGCTACCGCAAGGTCCAGCTCACCCTGTCGAATCGCATTGAGGTTGTAGACCGAACCACCGGTACTTTCGACAGAGCAGCGGATTCCGTGCTCTTTCCGGTCCATGTTGACCAGACGACAGATGGCTCCGCCTGCTGGATAGTAAACACCAGTCACTCCACCGGTTCCGATTGTCACGAAGCGTTGTTCCGTTGCAGTGGCGGAGACTGAGGTCACGCCGAGTCCAACTGCGGCTACCAGTGCGAGTGCAGAAAGGTTCTTTCCAAGTGCCATGAGCTCTTCCCTTTTTTTCATCATTATCATTCACCGCCTGCTTTTGCGGCAGGCAGACTATGGCTACCCGTAAACCATAGACCAGATCAAACGTTAAATAAAGTGACTGTTAACACGCTAACCGTTTGAGCAGGCAATAAAAAAGCCCGTCGAAACGGGCTTTTTTATCAGCTCAGAAAGCGTTTATTTGGCTTTCTGGGCCTTGGCCACCATGCGCTCCGGGCGCAACAGGAAGCGCGCCAACGCAGGCAGCAGCCAGATTGCACCAACCATGTTCCAGAGGAACATGAAGAACAACAGGAAGCCCATATCGGCCTGGAACTTGATGGGTGAGAAAATCCAGGTCACCACACCGAGACCCAGCGTTACACCGGTGAAGACAACCGCCTTACCTGTTGAGCGCAGCGTCTCATAGTAAGCTTCCTGAAGGGTCTTGCCTTCCAGCAGGAACTTCTCGAGTTTGGTATAGATGTAGATACCGTAGTCCACACCGATACCCACACCCAGGGCGATAACCGGCAAGGTGGCCACTTTGATGCCGATACCGGACACCGCCATGATGGCCTCACACAGAATGGAGGTCAGGCCCAGCGGAACCACGATACACAACACAGCCCGAATGGAACGGAAGGTCACGAAGCACAGCAGGCTCACCACGCCATAGACGAACACGAGCATCATGTTCTTGGCGCTGGAAATAACCTCGTTCGTAGCCGCTTCCACGCCCGCATTACCCGCGGCCAACAGGAAGTTGTGCTCATCATTGCTGGCCTCGGCCGCAAAGGCCTCGACAACCTGAACCACAGTCTTGAGCGTTTCCGCTTTGTGATCTTCCAGGAAGACCAGTACCGGGGTCAGACTACAGTCGGTATTGATCAGGCCAGCCGGGGCCTCACGGATAGAGGCGTTAATGATGGTCTGGTTGCGGGAAATCTCGTACCACTTCCAGTTACCTTCATTCAGCGCCTTGGTCACAATCTTGGAGACGTCAGCCAGAGACGCGGAAGACTGCACGCCCGGTGTGTTCTGGAGTTCCCACTGCAACGCATCCATGGCCCGCAGTACGTTGTACTGGGTACACTGCTCCGCAGGGGTTTCCACCATGACTACCAGCACATCGGCGCTGCTTGAGTAGTTGTTGATCAGGAACGCGTTATCCTGGTTGTAGACAGAGTCTGCACGCAGCTCTGGCGCACCCTGATCCAGGTCACCGACCTTCAGGCCCTGCTTGTAGTACACACCGAGACCCAGGCCAAGAACCGCGATCAGCAATGAGATCGGAGCCACACTTGGGTGGGAGAAGTACGACATGACCCGCCATTTGCGATCTTGCTTCTCACCATGATTCTGAACATGGCGAATGCCGCCTTTGGTGATGCCGATATAGGACATAATCAGCGGATGCAGGACCAGGTTGGTCACAATAACGATCGCCACACCCAGACCCGCCGCAACAGCAAGGTCTTTGATAACGTCAATTTCAATGAACAGCAGGGTCAGGAAGCCGAACGCATCCGAGATCAGCGCCAGCATGCCTGGAATATACAGCGCCCGGAACGCCAGACGTGCCGCAGTGATTGGGTCAAAGCCTTTGGCCGCTTCCAGCGCCATGGCGTTGACCACCTGAACCCCATGACTGATCCCGATCGCGAACACCAGGAACGGCACCAGCACCGAGTATGGGTCCAGGCCATAGCCCAGCAGCCGCAGTGCGCCAAGCTGCCAGAACACAGCAACAATGGAGGCAAAAACCGGAACCAGGGTTCCAGAGATGCAACGGGAATAGCCGAACAGCAGCAGGGTTGTCAGCACGATGGTGATACCGGCGAACCAGGCGATGGAGCCGATACCCTCGATCAGGTCACCCACTTTCTTGGCGAAGCCCACGATGCGGATTTCAACGTTCGGGTTCTGCTGCTCGTACTTCGAGCGAATCTGCTCCTCCAGCTGACGGGAGAACTGGGCGTAGTCCAGAGGCTCACCCGTTTCCGGGCTGGTTTCATACAGCGGCGCATAGACCACGGTTGAACCAAAGTTGTCGGAAACAAGACGTCCTACTTCATTGGAACGCAAAATGTTCTGACGCAGCGCCTCCAGGCTGGCCGGAGAGCCGTCATAGCCATCAGGGATAACACTGCCACCCTGGAAGCCCTGCTCGGTCACTTCGACCCAGCGAACGTTCGCCGTCCACAGTGATTTCAGACCGGCACGGTCTACACCGTTGAGGAAGAACACTTCATCAGTGATCTCCTTGAGTGTTTCCATGTACTCCTTGCTGAAAATATCGCCGTCTTTGGCTTCTACGGCAATCCGTACAAAGTTACCCAGGTTTTCCAGGTCATCACGATTCTCAATCATGTTGACAATGTACGGGTGCTCCAGCGGAATCATTCGCTCAAAGCTGGCATCCGGCTGGATCTTGACCGCGTTGTATCCCAGGAACAACGTCAGGATCAGAAAGCCGAACAGGATCGCCGCGCGGTTATTGAAAATCAGCCGCTCCAGGAACGGCTCCGCCTTCGGCGTCGTCAGGTAATGTTCGCCCTTATCGTGCTTCGGGTTGGACATTAAATAAGCCCCTCTTCAAATCTGTCAGTTTCGCCGCAACAGGGCGTAATTAAAGGTCTTGTCCGCGAGCATCAGTGACCGTGGCACCGTGCTCACCCACAATGAGAATATTGGTGTCGGATACCGGCACCACGCTCATCACACCCTCCCGGTCCTCGCGATAAGACTGGCGGAAGCTTTCAGCATCGTTAGAGCTCACCAGAATGACACCGCCATTGCCTACGAGAGTAATTCGACCGTCTTCTGACACCATGCCACCATTAAGCGTGGCACTCGCACCACTCGGTACGATATTCCAGGACTTGCCCAAATCCGTGGACAGCAATACATTGCCACGAAGCCCAAAGGCCAGGATTTCGTTTACGTTACCGGTGCCAATCACACCGAACAGGGAACCGGGATAGGGGCTGTCGCGCAGTTCCCAGGTTTCACCGTGATCCACAGAGACGTGAATCTGCCCAGCTTCACCCACAATGGCCAGGGCTCCTCCGGTAATACGGGTGACCGCATTAAGGTGGTAGCCAGACGAATTGTCCAAACGACCCGACCAGTCTTGCCAGCTGGCGCCACCATCCTCGGTCCGCAGCAGCATGCCGTAGGCACCCACCACGAAACCGAACTGGTCATTCTCAAACCACACGTCCAGCAACGGGTTTACCGGCCCGATGTCCATATCCGCACGCATGTTCTCTATGGAGAAGTAGAGGTCATCCAGCGCCCATTCCAGGTCGCCCCGCTCTTCTTCCGGTGCCTCCTCGATTTTTGCTTCGAGCTCGGCGGCACGCTCTTCCTTACCAGCAATGGCCAGCTCAGCAGCCTGAACACCGTCCAACTGCACGGCCCAATTCGCACCGGCGTCCTCAGACTTGAGCACAACGCCACTGTGTCCTACCGCCCAGCCAGTCTCGGGCCCGATAAAGTCGACAGCAGTGAGGGTCACCGACACGGGCACATGTCCCTGGGTCCACGACTTACCTTCATCATCAGAGAAAATGATATGGCCCCGCTCACCAACCGCAACGATGCGCTCGCCTGCGGAGTCTACGTCCGTCAGCAAGTGGGTGGGAGCCAGCCTTGTTTCCCTGGCCGGGGTTTCGAGGATGTCCGTCAGGGCAAAAGCCGCAGGGGCGGAGCATGCCATGGTCATTCCAAGGCAGGCCGAACCCAGGGTCTTGCACGTCAACCGTGTAGCCATTAAGTGTGCCTATTATGTTTGTTAAGTGTCTCTGTGGGGGCGACTGAGAATACCGCTCCCATGTAAAAGTAGACCGGCAGCCTCACGACTTCCGGTCTGTTCCTGCTTCATCGTAATTTTTCTTTATTTCCTTAACGCACGCTGCGACGGCGCAACGAGGCCGGCGAGTAGTAACGACGGTTCGGTACTTCGTTGCTGAACACACGAGTGCCAGGCTCTTCGGTATCAAGCCCAAGCACGTGATACCGACGCGCCTGAAGGTCGTGGTACACATCCAGAACGGTCCAGACGCCCGGCAGCTCGTAATAGTTGATGGCCATCCCGAAGGTCACGCGCCAGAGCTGGCCACGACCGTCGTACTGGTCCACCAGCAATATGTTCCAGCTGTCTTCATCAACATAGAAACGGCGTTTGCTGTATATGTGGCGCTCACCGTCCTTCAGGCTTGCCTCAACCACATGCACCCGGTGCAGTTCCCAACGAGTCAGCTCCGGGTTAACGTGTGCCACGCCCAAAATTTCAGAGTACGGCAGGCCGTCCTCGCTCAGCCGGTAGTTGTTGTAAGGGACGTAGATCTCTTTGACGCCCTCATAACTCCAGTTGTAGCGGTCCAACGCGCCGTTAAAGATATCGGTATCGTCCGCCGTACGCAGGTTGTCAGCAGCGGCAATCGGCGAGTCGTAACCCAGGTTGGGAGCACGACGAACCCGACGCTGGCCAGCGTTATATCCCCACCCATTACGGGGGTTGATGATCTGGTTCAGGGTCTCGTGGATCAGGATCGCACCACCCGCCAGACGCGGCGGCGACTGGGTAAATGAGAGGTAATAGAAAATCACATTATCCAGATCGCCTTCATCCCCCTCCGGGTTGTAAAAATTGAAGAAGGCTTCTTGCTGAGAGGTAACCAGAGAGTAATCACCGTTGCCCTGAACCGCCACTTCACTGGCGCGGCGCGTTACAGAGACACCACGCCAACGGGTCAGATGGTTCCACATTACCTGCCAGGCCTTTTCCTCATTGGAGCCACTGAGGATTGGGAAAGGGTATCCGCCATAAGCACCATCAAGCCCGGCGCCCTCACCCACAATGGTCGCACTCACGGCATTCTTGCGGACATTGTCCTCAACCCACTCCGGTACGGCATGGGTGCGGCGAGAGATGTAGACCGGCACCTGGAACGAGGTGGGGTAGGTTTCCAGCAGCGCCCGAACGCCATCGGATAGCTGCCCCTTGTACTGACTCATGTTCGCAGCGGTGATGGTGAACTGCGGTTGATCACCCGGGAATGGATCAATGTGGTGCTGACCACTACGTTCGTAGCCAGCCGGGGGCGTCGTCAAACCACCAGTCCAGGCCGGAATAGTGCCAGCGGCGTTACCCGCTTTTATGGAGCCAAAAGGGGTCAGGTCATTACCCAGGCGAGCCGCTTCGCTGGCGGATACCGCGCCAAGCGCTGGTGCTGCCGCAACCGACAGCGCGAAAAGGCCACCCAGAAGCAAATTTTTATTGTTCAGCATGTTATCAACCTTAGGTGAGTCTATATGCCTATCAGGCGTCTTGTTGTGCTTTATTATTGTACTAACGAGGGCAATCCGGTCCTCCAAGTGAAATTCAGGTTAGACGAATAGCCAATAAAGGTCATCGTCCAAAAGTGCGATTTTTGTTGGTGAAGTGTCACAGGCCGGGTGACCCACCCACTACGGCCGCAGGCTTTTGTGAACCACTTCATAGACATCTTTTGACAACCCATCTTTTGCCCGAACCGTCTCCAGCGCTTCCTTCATCGCCGAGCAGTAAGGCTGAGCAAATTTTTTCCAACGGGTCAGCGGGGAAACGAGCCGTGCCGCAATCTGCGGGTTGCTATCGTCCAGTCGACAGACCTGATCGGCCAGGAAACGGTAGCCAGAGCCGTCCGGCTGGTGGAATTGGGCCAGGTTCTGACCGGCAAACACCCCAATCACGGAACGCACTTTGTTCGGGTTTTTCCAGTCAAACGCCGGATGTTGCAGCAGCGCCTTGATCGCCTCCAGCGTTCCAGATTGCTGACTGCCTGCCTGGACGGAGAACCACTGCTCCACAACTTGTGGATCAGCCTCCCAGCATTGGTAAAAGGTCTCCAAGGCGGCTTCTCGCTCGGCGACAAACCGGGAGTTGACCAAGGCACGGAGAGCCCCCAAACGATCGGTCATGTTGCCGGCCACGTCGAACTGCTGTTGCGCCAACGTGCAGGCCTCCTGATCACCAATATGCAGCAACCAGGCGAGGGCTGTGTTACGCAAGCTGCGGCCGGCAATCGCCTCCGGCGTTAACTGGTAGTCTCCTGAGCCGGCGTTGCGGTGGAAGCATGCCAGCAGATCATCCCGCAGGGCGTTTGCCAAATGATCCAGAACCCGTGTACGAGCCTCATGTATGGCCTGAACATCCACATCATTCGACAGCTCAATCAAATACGCCTCTGACGGCAACAGCAACATCTTGGCCACCAAAGCCTGGTCCAGTGCCGGATCGTTCAGCAGAACACGATAAGCGTCGACCAGGCGCTCATCCACGGCTCCGTTTTCGCCGTCCATCAATGACCGAATGACGTCCACGGCCAGCTGTTGACCAGCATCCCAGCGGTTAAAACCATCACTGTCATGGCTCATCAGGAACAGCAGTTGCTCCCGGGTCCACGGGTAGTCGACTCGGACCGGAGCGGAAAACTCGCGCAACAGGGACGGTACTGGCTGCGTCTGCACACCATGGAATTCGAAAGAATGACGCGCCTCAGTCAGCTCAAGCACCCGCTCCAGTGGGGCATCCGCTTCATTCTCCGACAGACGGAGCGGCACAGCCTCGCCATCCGGCCCCAGCAGCCCCAGCGCAAACGGAATGTGCTGGGGCTTCTTGTCGGTTTGCCCGGCGGTATCAGGGATGGACTGCTCAATCGACAACCGGTAGATACCGGCTTCGGCATCAAACTCGTCACGCACGGTCAGCACCGGGGTGCCGGCCTGCTCATACCACAACCGGAACTGGCTCAGGTCGCGCCCGCTGGCATCTTCCATAGCCCGCACAAAATCATCGGTGGTTACCGCCTGCCCATCGTGGCGTTCAAAATACAGATCACTGCCTTTACGGAACAAGTCGGGCCCCAACAGGGTATGAATCATCCGCACCACTTCAGCCCCTTTCTCATAGATAGTCAGGGTATAGAAGTTGGAGATTTCCATGTAAGACGACGGCCGCACCGGGTGGGACATAGGCCCAGCATCCTCAGCAAACTGGGCAGTCCGCATCAGAGTGGCATCTTCAATCCGCTTAACGATCGGGGACCCCATATCTGCCGAGAATCCGGCATCACGGAAGACCGTAAAGCCTTCCTTGAGGCTCAACTGGAACCAATCCCGGCAGGTGACCCGGTTTCCGGACCAGTTGTGGAAGTATTCATGGGCGACAATCGCTTCGATACGCTGAAACGAAGCATCGGTTGCGGTTTCCGGGCTTGCCAGGACACAGGAGGAGTTGAAGATGTTGAGCCCCTTGTTCTCCATGGCCCCCATATTGAAGTCATCAACCGCAACGATCATGAAGATATCCAGGTCGTATTCGCGACCGTATACCGTTTCGTCCCAGCGCATCGACCGCTGTAGCGAGTCCATCGCATGCTCACACTTGGTGGCGTTGCGCGGCTCAACATAGATACGCAGATCGATCTCCCGGCCTGAGCAGGTGGTAAACGTATCCTGTTTCAGGAGCAGGTCGCCCGCCACCAGTGCAAACAGGTAACAGGGCTTGGGGAACGGGTCTTCCCAGGTGACAAAATGACGGCCGTCCGCCAGCTCGCCCCGCTCAATATCATTGCCGTTGGACAACAACACCGGGTAACTCGATTTGTCAGCCTCGATACGGGTCCGGAAACGCGCCATGACATCGGGCCGGTCCGGGAAGAAGGTAATACAGCGGAAACCCTCGGCCTCACACTGGGTACAGAACATGCCCGATGACTTATAGAGTCCCTCCAGGCGGGTGTTGTTTTGCGGTTCAATCCAGGTCACCACCGTCAACTGGAACTGGTCTGGCACGGACAGAACAACCAGTTTGTCACCCTGGTCCTGATAGTGGTCTGCCTCCAGGGTTACGCCATTGAGGCTGACCGCTTCCAGGCGCAAGCTGTCACCGTCCAGTTCCAGGTGTTCAGCCCGCTCCGGGTAATCCGGATTACGGCGAACGTCCAGGGTACTGTGCACCCGGGCACCTTGCTCAAACAGCTCAAACCTGAGATCGACATGATCGACCAGAAAGGCCGGCACGCGATACTCGCTCAGGTAAATGGTTCGAGGCTGATTTGTTCGCATGATTTTCTCCAGCTGACAGGGCGGTAATACGCCGGGGGGGAATCGTTGGAATTATGACGTTGTGGCGCCGGTTTCAGGCACTGACCTGAAACCGGACTTCATAGGCGGTGTACTTGCGAATATTGATCACACCGGTATCAAGAATCAGGTACTGTCCCTTGATACCTTGAAGCACACCGGTCACCGATGGGGTTTTGTCCAGATTATGGGTTTTGACCTTCAAGGGCCAGACCTGGACGGGATAACTGAGACTTAAGCCCGGCTCATCCACCACCCTCAGCGATTCTGGCCCATGCTCTTGCTGCAAAGCGCTCAGCTCGGCGTCTATCTTCTGCAACAGAGCGCTGCGCTCTGCGGCCAGATCCAGCTCCGACACCTCGCCCTTGAGCATGGCCCGCCAGTTGGTGCGGTCCGCCACGTACTGCTTGCAGGCCACTTCAACCAGGCCAGCCAGCTGCCGGGTTGCAACCCTCAGCATGGGGATTGCGGCCACTGCTCCCTGGTCAATCCACCGGATCGGCACTTGGGAGGCACGGGTAATTCCGACCTTCAGTCCTGACGAATTGGCGAGGTACACCACATGCTCCGTCATACAGTGCGTCTCTGCCCATTCCGGCTCACGGCAGGTGCCCTCATGGAAATGGCACTTCTCAGGGCTGACAATACAACTGTCGCAAGCCGCCAGCTTACGAAAGCACGGGTAACAGAAACCCTGGCTAAAGCTCTTCTTCGTGGTGCGGTCGCAGTGGATACAGCGAATAACCCCGTCAAAATCAATCTGGACCTGACGCCCAATGAGATCATTCAGAGGCAGCAGGGTATCCCCGACCTTGATGGTATAGCTAACCGGGTTAGAGGCTTCAACCGGCATTTTCCGGAGCCGCCCCATCACATCAATTGCTGCGTTCAAACCCAACCTCAATTCATGATACGGATGGGAGAAGCGTCATCGTCGGGACCACAGGTACTGCCATCACTCTTGGTCCGGTCGATATAGCCTACGCGCTGATCTTCGGGGATATGCTGGCTTTCATAGTACAGCACAGCTTCCATGCACAACTCCCGCTGCTCCTCGCTCAGCACCCGGCCATCAGGCCATTTACCCAGCTCCACCGCCTGACGCAGGCTGCGGTATACCGATGGGTCCATACGCTCAATCAATTCCTGGTATGTCATCACATCTTTCCGAGTTTATTGCACATAACTATCATTCTGGGGTTGACCCCATTAAATGATAACGATTATCATTACCCCACCAAATGACAAAGGTCGTTCATTTGGTCTCTCTCATCAGGAGCTCATAGCTCTTTTATGCCCCACCTCTGGTGGGGCTTTTTTTGAACACCATCAAGCAACTTAACGCCGCACAGCCCGTGGCGGCAATACCGCCATGACCAGTCCGGCGACAAAGCCGCCGAGATGCGCTTCATTCGCCATCCTGCCAAGTCCCAACCATTCCGGCAATGGGGTAAAACCAATAACCATCCAGACCACCCCAAACACCACCAATGCCGGCGGAAACTGGAAGCGGGGCAATCGCTGCTGGCTGAGCCAGCAATAGCCGAGCACGCCGTACACCACGCCGGACAACCCACCAAACAGTGGGCCGGACACCGCATACTGGAGCCCGTTGGATAGCAGACTGCTCACCAGAAACAGCGCAATCAACCGCCCCCTGCCGTCAAACCACTCAACCTGACTGCCCAGGAACCACAGCATCACCGAATTAAAGATCACATGGGTCCAGCTGAAGTGCAGGAAATCCGGGGTAATCAGTCGCCAGACCTGGCCCGATGCCAGGCTATCCGCCAACGAGGCCATCCGCTGTGCAAACGTGCCCCACTCGTAGTAGCGGGGATCCACAAACGTCAGGTTCGCTGACAGCACACTGGTCCCCTGCCCGGTCACCCAGGCCACCACAACGGCGATCACAATCAGCGAAAGCACCAACGGCGCATGGCGTGGGGAAGGCTGCCACCTGCCGCCCCTATACACCGGGGAACGATTACTGTCCTGCACCCCGGACCGAAACGCGGGGGATTCAAGGAACTGGTTGAGTGCTGCCAGTACCGCATCTGTGTAATCCGGATTTTCCAGCCACAGAACCTGGAAGTTCCCCTCCGCAGTAATCCGGTGATTTACCCCCTGTTCACGCAACCAGCGGCTGAACTCTGCGAGGTTCACATCCGCTTCGAGCTGTTTGATCCGGTACAAGGTCACCTCGCCACGCTGTCTTCAGAATAGGGGTCACTCCCCTGTTCCGGACGCTCTACGTCCACATAGACGAACTTATCCCGCGACAGTTCACGTTCGTCGTCCATACGGTAGGCCACCAACTTGCCGTACTTGACCGCACTGTAGTCGATACAGGCCACGTTGGGCGCAATCGGCTCCGGCCTGCCATCCATCCAGTAATGGCCAACAAATACCGGTAGCTCCGTCGATGAGTAGCTAAGCAACTGCGCATGCTCCTCCGCGGTCAGTACCCGGCTGGAGACTTCCGGGGGAAGCGGGTCAGGCTGGAACACCACATCCTGGTAGGTTTTCGGATTGTCAGCCCAGAACTTGGTGCGGAAAAACTGACGCACGTACCCATCCTTGCCAGTGATCGCCAGGCCTTCTGGCAATTTGAGGTCGGTCCCCCGCAACAGTGTGTCCATCACCTGACCAGCAAACGATTCCAGCGCAGACGATGCCTGCAGGAAGTCCTCATCAATGCAGGCTCCCCCTTGCGCGGCTTTGAACTTTTCAATCAGGTCGTTATCCCAGCAGGCGTGCACCACCCGGAAATGGTCTTCCTCGATGAACAGGGGAATTGTATAGAACCACTCAAGAAACTCGTTCCACTCCTGAGGGTAATGCTCGAACTGGTCCAGGGTTTCGCGGATAAGCCGGTCGTGGCGCGGGTTATGCTCACGGAGCCACTTCTTGCCGCTCCCAGCCGGTGCACGGGTACAGTACCCCAGCGCATTGTACTCATGGTTGCCCATGACCATTCGCGCCGAACCGTGCTCCACCATATCCCGGACCAGATGAAGCGACTCCCGGATACGCGGGCCCCGGTCGACGATATCGCCGATAAAAATCGCCTGACGCCGTGGATGCTCGTAGACGCCATTGATCTTGCGATAGCCCATCTGATCCAACAGGCGGACCAAGGTATGGGCGCACCCGTGTACATCTCCGATAATGTCGTAACCGCGGCTCGCGGTTTTTTTATGTACGGCCATAATCAACTCGCTGCGATCTCACTCGCCCAGCCCAGTTTGTCTCGGCAAGTGGCATAGAAATTATGGTCTTCCGGATGAATCAACCGGATCTTAAAGGGCTTCTTGGTGATACGGATGATGTCACCGGGTGCACACGCAATGTTCATCTGACCATCGAAGCTGATCTGGGGGTACGCCTCGTTGGTTTCACCGATTACCAGCTTTATCTCACTCTTGCCATCGACCACAATCGGCCGGCTGCTCAAAGTGTGGGGGAACATCGGCACCAGCACGATGGCATCCAGCTTCGGGTGCATGATCGGCCCACCCGCGGAAAGCGAGTATGCCGTTGACCCTGTGGGTGTAGAGACGATCAGGCCATCAGAGCGCTGGCTATAAACGAAGTGGCCGTCGATGAAGAGATCAAAACCGATCATCCGGGTGGATTTGCCAGGATGAAGCACCACATCGTTCAAGGCCGCACCAAACCCCAGGGCCTGGCCGTTTCGCTCCACACTACCATCCAGCAGGAACCGCTTTTCTTCGATGTACTCGCCCGCCAGTACTTTTGACAGGCGTTCTTCAAGATCAGAGGGCGAAATATCCGTCAGGAAACCCAACCGGCCCCGGTTAACACCCAGCAGTGGTACGTTGGATTTTGCCAACTCTCGGGCTGCACCTAACAGACTGCCATCACCGCCGACCACGATGACCAGATCGCAGATTTCCCCCAGCAGTTTCTTGCTGGCTACCTGCAGCCCATGGCCAGGTAACATACTGGCTGTGTCGTCCTCAATGATGACGTGATAGTTTTCCCTGATCAGGTAGCTTTTAAGCTGGCGGAGGGATTCCACCACTTTGACGCTACCCATTCGCCCGATCACGCCGATATTTCTGAATTGATCCATTTGGAGTTCCGTAAAGAGTCCCGTAGCTGGCATCCGGATAAGACCGCCGCACTGTTCAGCGGCCTTGGTTAATGTCATCTTAACGAATATCGGCAGATTACTGAAAACCCGTTATCCAACTTTGCCTGATTTCCTGACTTTGCCATGACACAGTTCCATGACACTTTCTGGCAGACACCCGCGGTTCGTCACCTTGCCTGGCTCTGCCAGGCACCCTCGCTGATCTGCCAGCCAACAATCCGCCCTCTGTCGGCCTGGCTGCCTGGCGACACCTTTGACCGCCTGCAAGCACTGGATCGCCAACCTGCGCCCCTGCTGACCGCCCTCAATCGCAGCCAAAGCCACCGCCTGGGGCACTACTTTGAAGCGCTCTATGCATTCTTGCTGGAATGGCTTCTGGAGTGGCCGATCATCCTCCGCAACGCTGCCATCCGGGCAGACGACGGCCACACCCTGGGGGAGCTCGACTTCATCGTCCATAACCCGGTCACAAAGGAATTTGAGCATCACGAAATAGCGGTCAAGTTCTACCTGGGCCTTGTGCAGGACGGCCAAACCCTTTGGTTCGGCCCCAACGCCCGTGACCGCCTTGACCTGAAAGCCGGTCGCATGACAAGCCACCAGCTCACCATGACCCAGCGCCCGGAAACCCGAAAGATACTGACCAGCCATGGTGTTAACGGATCGATCACCCCGGTGCTGACCATGCCGGGCTACCTCTTCAGGCCGTTGTCCCCAGAATTACCCGAAAGCTCCGACAGTGACTACATTAACCCCCACCACGAAACCGGACGCTGGCTCTATCACTCCCAGTTGGACCAGGTGAATACCGAACACTGGACCCAGCTTCGAAAACCCCATTGGCTGGGTCCCTATCAGCAGCGCCAGGCGGAACCTGCAGAGCACGCGCAGCAGGCACTAAAACAGATTCCAGTCAGTGAAAGACCCGCGTTATTCGCAAACATGGGCCGGAGTCAGCAAGGGGAAGGTCTGGTGGAGGTGGAACGCTGGTTTGTCGTTCCCGATTCTTGGCCGGGACAAGGTTAGCTCACCTGGACTAACCGCCCCTGTGCTCATCACAGCGGTCATCGACACCCGGGCGGAACTCCGCTGGCTGGCTGACTCGCATGACCGGCTGTTCGCAGGCAACACCGTCGCTGCCCTGGTGTCGGCACACCGGGTTTTCGTAGTGATCCAGCCAGTCACGGTAGGCAGGCTCATTCAGCCCGCACTTGTCCGCGGCATACGCGGTCGGATTCTGAAAGTAGACCTCAATATCTTCATAAGGGAGGGTCAGGTGCCCAATCCCCGGATGATACCCCACCAAGAATACTGACTGATCCTGCAGATGTCTCATCACCGTGTTTTCCGTCGGTTCCCGGTGACGCAGCTCATGGAGCTCCTGTTCCAGCAAGACCAGCTTCTCGTCCCGCAGCTCCAACTCCCGCTGCTTTCGCTCGATCTGTTCGTTCAGCAAAACTGCTTCAGCACTGCTGGCCAGGCTCGGCTCTTCGGGCTGCTCATTCTCCTGACTAACCTGCTCCTGCATCATCAGGTACTGCTCATTGCGCTCAGCGAGACGCTGCTTTAGCTGCTCGTTGGCAATCCGCAGCCGCTCATACTTCTGCTCAAGCTCGGTCAGTTCCGAACGCACGGCCTTCACTTCAATACGGTGCTCGTGGCGAGTATCCGCCAACGCATCCCGATGAACGCTTTGGAGGGTTTTGATTCTGAGCCGGTGTTCCCGGAGAAGGTTGGCCATGCGGGTGCGCTCAGCCTTCAGCTCCTGCTCTGCCTCTGATTCGGCCTCCAAAACCGGAACAACGGCCGCACCCAGTACCGGAATTTCGTCGTCGCCGGTCTGCGGGGTAGGCTCTTTTTTCTTGAATTTTAGCGTGTTGGAGTCAATGGCCTTGCGGATAACCTGGAAGGTGTTGTTGCCCGGCGTCATGTCCGGGTCCCACAACTCATCCTTAATTCCCGGGATGGGGCACTGGCTTTTACAAGCCAGGTGAATGGGACCGTTCCCCAGGTTCGGCCCCTTCCCTCCGGTCAGTGAAAGCTGCTCGATCGGAATGTTCCAACTGCTGTCCGCACGCCCTTCTTCGTCGAAGTAGATGCGAAAAAACACCATACCCTGGATCTGGAGATCGTCCGTCAGCGACACATAAATGGCCTTGACGTCCGTTTCTTTCAAATCCGACAGGCCGACATAGCCATCCAGGAAAGCACCAAATTCTGAAGCTCGCATCTGACGGGCAATTTTTTTACCGTCCATGAAGAATACCGCAGCATACCCCTCACTCGCCTGACCGGCAGACCCCATTCTTGACTCCTGTTAAATGCGCACAGCGGACGCCTGCTGACTTCACGCTACCTGGATTAAAGATACCCCAGCAATGATTGTAGTGCTGTGGATTCATTCTGGCAGACTTTACGGCGAAATGTTCCAGTCTTGAAGTAACTTTTTTTAACCACCCGAAAAAAAGCCCGGAAGAGCGGAACGCTCAACCGGGCTTGTCATTCAATAACCTAGAGAGGAGCAACGTCCCCTCTCAAGCAATGACCTCAGATTTCCGCGGCCAGGCGACTGCCCTGGTTGATGGCGCGTTTGGCATCAAGCTCAGCCGCCACATCGGCGCCGCCAATCAAGTGCACACTCGCACCGGTATCCTCCAGGCCTTTCTGCAATTCGCGCAGCGGGTCCTGGCCGGCACAGACGATAATGCTGTCAACATCCAGCACCCGGTCTTCGCCCTGCTCAGCGCCTTTGGGGGTGATGGTGACATGCAGCCCCTGATCATCAATCTTGCGGTAAGTCACGCCAGGCACCATCTGAACATTGCGGTTCTTCAGGGACGTCCGGTGAATCCAGCCCGTGGTCTTGCCCAGGTTCTGCCCCACCTTCGAGGTCTTACGCTGAAGCAGGAAAACTTCCCGTGCAGCTTCCGGCAGCTCTGGCGTAACGCCCCGGACACCACCACGATGCCCAACAGTGAGATCAACCCCCCACTCCTTCATGAAGTGCTCGGCATTGAGGGATGGGGATTCACCCTGGTGAACAATGAACTCCGACACATCAAAACCAATCCCGCCAGCTCCAATGACCGCCACTTTGCGGCCGACCGGCTTACGCCCAAGGATAGCGTCCAGATAACCCATCACTTTCGGATGGTCGATACCTTCGATATTCGGCAGGCGCGGCATAATACCGGTTGCCAGCACCACTTCATCGTAGCCACCAGCCACCAGATCCTCTACCGATACCCGAGTGTTGAGCCGAACATCAACACCGTGCTTGTCCAGCATCACCCGGAAATAGCGCAGGGTTTCATAGAACTCTTCCTTGCCCGGGATACGCTTGGCAATATTGAACTGACCACCGACTTCGGACCCTGCATCAAACAGCGTCACCTTGTGACCCCGCTCTGCGGCCACCGTCGCAAAGGCCAGCCCGGCGGGCCCGGCACCCACGACAGCAATAGCCTTGGGTTTGGCCGTTTTCACATACGCCAGTTCTGTTTCATGGCAGGCACGAGGGTTGACCAGGCATGATGTCAGCTTGCCTTCAAAGGTGTGATCCAAACAGGCCTGATTACACCCGATGCAGGTATTGATCTCTTCCGCACGATCTTCTTCGGCTTTGATGACCAGGTCGGCATCGGCCAGGAATGGCCGCGCCATGGACACCATGTCGGCATGACCTTCCGCCAGCACCTTCTCTGCCACATCCGGCATATTGATGCGGTTAGTGGTCACCAGAGGCACGTTCACCTCACTCCGCAACCGCGCGGTCACCTCGGTGAAGGCCGCCCGTGGCACAGACGTCGCAATGGTAGGAACACGCGCTTCATGCCAGCCGATACCGGTGTTGATGATGGTGGCACCAGCCTTCTCGATACCTTTGGCCAGCTGCACCACCTCTTCCCAGGTACTGCCATCTTCGATCAGGTCCAGCATGGACAGACGGTAGATGATGATGAACTCTTCCCCTACCTGCTCGCGTACCCGGCGAACAATTTCCAGAGGCAGACGGATACGGTTCTCGTAGCTGCCGCCCCATTGGTCGGTCCGGTGATTGGTGTGAGAAACGATAAACTGGTTAATGAAATAACCTTCCGAACCCATGATTTCAACGCCGTCATAACCCGCACGCTGGGCCAGGGCAGCACAGTTCACATAGTCCTGGATCTGCTTTTCGACACCGGCTTCGTCCAGCTCGTTCGGGGTGAACGGGTTGATGGGAGCCTGAATGGCTGAAGGCGCCACCAGCTCCGGGCTATAGGCATAGCGTCCGGCATGCAGAATCTGCATACAGATTTTTCCGCCCGCTTCATGAACCGCCTGGGTCACCAGCTTGTGCTCATCGGATTCCGCTTCAGTGTCCAGTTTGGCAGAGCCCTTGAACACACAACCTTCGGCGTTAGGTCCAATTCCCCCGGTTACGATGAGCCCGACACCGCCGCGTGCCCGCTCGGCGTAAAACGCTGCCAACCGCTCAAAACCATGCTTCGCTTCTTCGAGGTTGGTGTGCATGGAGCCCATCAACACCCGGTTACGCAGACTGGTAAAACCAAGGTCCAGCGGCTTTAGCAGGTTCGGGTACTTGGCAAGGCCGGGTTTGACTGTATTTTCGCTCATCAGTTGCTCCTGGGGAGTTCGTCGTTATATGGCGATAAAGTAGCCTGCCTGCTTGCCCGCCTCAATATCCTGAAATAACATTTAACTATCCCTAAACCACAATCACCCTTATGACCAAGCCTGAGCCTCCCAATCCACGCAAGAACACCCTTGGCGACATCAGCGTGTTTTACGTCAACGCGCTGTTAAGGGCCGTCCGCCACGAGCGCTGTTCTGCCCAGCCCTTGATCGACCAGTTCAACCTGAACGAGCGACTACTGTCGTCGCCCGACGCACGAATCAGTATCCCCCGCTATATGCGCCTGGGACATGCGGCGATCAAACTGACAGGGAACCCTGCCCTTGGGCTGGCAATGGGCAGCCTGAGCCGACCGGTTGACATTGGACTGGCGGGCCTGGCCGCGCTGACGTCTGAAACCATTGGCGATGCTCTGGAGGCCATCGTTCGCTACTTCCCCCTGACCAGTCGCAACAGCCGTGGCCAACCCCACATGGCGGCAGGCAGCTCACAGGCTCACTTCTATTCCATTCGCCCCTACAACGCCTTCAACTTTTTCGTGGTGGATTCAGTATTGTCGACTTGGGTTCAACTGATTCGCGAACTGTCCGGCCACCATCATGTAGTTGAACGGGTATCGATCGAATACCCATCACAAGGCCTGGAAGAGCTGTTTACCCAGTGGTTTGACTGCCAGGTGGCGTTCTCCGCTGGCGAGAACGGCATCCAACTGGCGGAAGGCGTCAGGGCGCTTCCGTCACTATCCGCCCAGCCCGCCCTGAACCGACTGCTGCTGAGCGACTGTGAACTGCGACTGAAACGACTGCGGTCAGGCTGGACCTTGCGGGAGCAGGTCAAGGACAAAGTGACACCGATGCTGGAACAATCAGCTCCCAGTCTGGAATCGGTGGCACAGGAATTTGGCCTGTCCCCCTGGACACTGCAGCGCAAACTGGCGGAGGAAGGAACCGGGTATCGACAACTGATCGACGAAACACGGAAGGAGCTTGCCGAGGACTACATCCGCGAGACCGTACTCTCACTCTCTGAGGTATCCTGGCTTCTTGGGTTTTCAACGCCTGCGGCCTTTCACAAAGCCTACAGGCGGTGGTTCAACGTAAGTCCTGGAGAGCACCGAAAAACACTTCGGGCGCAAGATTACGGTTAGCGGACAAAACCGCTACGCCAAAGGCTAAAGCTCGGTCGCGTCGTCCAGTTCTTCTTCATCATCGTCAAAATCTTCATTGTCCTGAGACAACAATTCTTCTTCATATTCCATCATAGTCCAGCATCCTCACGGATTGAGTCCTTCAGCGAGATAACGCCAGATTATGAAACTACAATGACAAAGTGATGACAAGCGCCAGAATGGCGAAACATTGACGACTTCAGGGATAATTTGGCGGATGCCAAAGAAAAGAGAGGAAAAAATGGCGGAGCGGACGGGACTCGAACCCGCGACCCCCGGCGTGACAGGCCGGTATTCTAACCAACTGAACTACCGCTCCGCGTTGGGCTGCCACCTGAATGGCCATCCGTAGATGACTGTGTGGTGACAACGAGGGCGCATTATATAGAGCTTTGCCCCCGTGTCAACGCTTTTCAAAAAACTTTTTAGAATTTTCTTCAATTACATAGCATCGATGGTCGCATCGCGACCCTGGGCGTTCTTCCGGTATTCAATCGGAGTCATCCCAGACCAGCGTTTGAACGCCCGATAAAAGGTACTCGGCTCTGAGAACCCCGTCAGATACACGATTTCATCAATGGACTCATCGGTGGTCGCCAGCAACTGGCGCGCAAGGCGATAGCGAAAATCCGCCAGTACCTGATTGAAGCTGGTTTCGGCTTCCGTCAAACGCGTACGCAGTGTGCGGGCCTTGATATCCAAACGTTCGGCCACGGCATCCAGAGTCACCTCCCCGCTTTCCAGCAGCTCGGCAATGATGCGTTCGACCTGCCCCACGATATCTTTCTTTTCGAGCCGCGCAACCTGCTCGCTGGCAAACCGTTCATGCAGGGCCAGCAGTTCAGGTTCCGCATGGGACGACGGGTAAGAGAGCAAGCTGGTCGAGAAATAGAGCCGGTTTTCCTTGGCTCCGAACCGCACCTCACACTCAAGAATGTCTGCCACCAGATCCTGGCCACGGTCACGTTCGTGCTCAAATTCGATTCGGGACGGGTAAAAGCTGCCATCGGTGATGGACTTGAAGAAAGCCACCAGCCCTTGCACAAAACACTCATTAAAATGTTTCAGGCGGCGGACTTCTTCGGAGGCAGTATCGAGAACCATGCAGGCTTCGTCACCTTCAATGATGAAGTCCGTATTCGCCGCGTCGCTCAGCAAGCGCTGATAGTTTTGCGCCCGGCGCAGACCTTCACCAAAGGTGGGACTACTGAGAAAAAGGTACTCCAGCACCTGCCCTCGGTAAACCGGCAACAGTTTCCCCAGTTGCAGTCCGATGTCCGGATCACCTGAAACATCTTCAAGAACTTGCCAGAAATACAGCTGGGCATTGTGTGGTGTTCGAAGCTGCTCGGTGTAGACATAAGCCTCGTCAACACCAAGCCGGGTAAAAACTGCATCAGTATCGATTCCCTTCTTCTTCATTGCCTGATAGATCAAGCGCAGCATCACACCAGCATCACGAAGTTCCTGCATATCATCCCGCTTATAGTTGTATATTTTTTTCTACGTTGGCCATCCAGACCAAAGGGCCAGTAGGCCGAGTCAATGTCCTGACCCAATGAGTTTGCCAGACTCAGGCGCATTCGAACAATATTAGCGTAATATCGGGCAATTTGGGCCAATAAGGCACAGTTGTACCAGATTTTTCACAGTTCTCAAGCGATTGCAGGAGGTCGGCACCGCCATGACCGCAAACTACACCTATAACAAACAGGCTCCGGGGCTCTGGCCACTCTATAGCCGCGCAGTGCTACCGAAGCAAAAAAACCTTACAGCGCCATCACTGCCGGCACTCAGCGCCAGGCTGACGGGCGTCAGCACCATCGGGCCAAAGCTAGCACGTTATGAGCAGGTATGCGGTTTCGCGCCTCACACATCAGTGCCAATTACTTGGCCACACATCCTGGCGTTCCCGCTGCAACTTAAGCTTTTGACCGATAGCCAGTTCCCTCTTCCGCTTCTGGGCCTGGTCCATTTGCGGAACAGCATTACCCAATTTCGCCCGATCGGTACTGGGGAACGACTGGATATTGAAGTGCGGCTTGATGGCGAAACGCAGACCGACCGCGGCCTGGAATTCGACCTCGTTACCGAATGCTTCTCATCCGGTCAAAAGGTCTGGGAAGAGACCAGCACCAACCTGTTCCGCCAAAGCGCAGCCGGCAGCGGCAAGCCTGGCACTGGCAGCAAACCCGAACTGCCCCGCTACCCGAACACCCTGGACGTCAAGGCGCCAGAAAACCTGGGCCGTCGCTATGGTAAGGTTTCCGGGGATCTTAACCTGATTCACCTCCATGCACTGACCGCAAAGGCGTTCGGGTTTCCACGGGCCATTGCCCACGGTATGTGGAGCAAGGCCCACGTACTCGCCATGCTTGAACAGCAGGAGAATTGGCGGAAAGGACCGCTGACGGTACGCTGCAGCTTCAAGAAACCGTTCTTCCTGCCCGGCAGCGCGCAGCTGAACTGGCAGGAAAATGGCAACACCTGGGACTACCAGCTACTGAACAGCAAGGGCGATGCCCCTCACCTGTCCGGCGATATTACCTGGCACCAGGATTAGCAGACTGGGTTTTGAATAGCGGCCGGATTTACTCGGCCGCCTGGTGACGAAGGGCGTCGGGTTCAGCAGCGCTGGACTCCGGCAAGGTGAAATAGAATCGCGCCCCGCCCTGCTCCGGGCGCTCAAAGCCAATCTCTCCGCCCTGGGATTTGATCAGGGACTGGCACATGGGCAAACCAATACCCATACCCTCCGGCTTGGTCGTGTAGAACGGCAGGAACAGCTTGCTCTCTGCATCCTCTGGCAGTCCGGTGCCCCGGTCAGTGACGTCGATACGCACGAAACCATTGCCGGTACGCACGGCCGTGACATTAACCGGCTCGGAAGAGCCGGCGGCCCGAGTTGCTTCCAACGCATTGCGAATCAGGTTGAGTGTGACCTGCTGAACCTGTACAGGGTCCGCCATGACGTCTTCAACGCCGTCCTCGACCAATACATTCACCCCCCCACCGTTATGCCGCACATCGACTTCGGCAAACTGCCGGGTGTCTTCCAGCAACGCCGCCACAGGCACCACCTCCTTACCGGAAGCCGGCTTCTTCACAAACTGACGGATGCGGCGAATCACCTCACTGGCGCGATGGGACTGGGCTTCGGTTTTTACCAGAGTTTCACGAAGCAACGTCAAATCCACTTCGTCGTTGTCGATCAACCGCATGGCAACCCGCGCATAGTTCGTGATCGCGGTTAATGGCTGGTTGACCTCATGGGCAAACCCGGCGGCCATCTCCCCCAGAGTCGACAGTCGGGACGCATGAGCCAGCTGCTCACGCTGTTCCTCAACCATATCCTGGGCGGCCTTCAGCTCGGCTTCCCGCTCAAGCTCCTCGGTGATATCGCGAAAGACCACGACCGCGCCCAGAAGCTCATCACCCTCCAGCTTTGGGGACGAACGATACTCGGCAGAGAATACGCTGCCATCAGGACGGGTCATGGTGACACCACGACGATGCTCTGATGTGCCCAAGCGGCAAGTGGCCTGAACCGGAAGCTCCGACTCTGACCCAGGTTCGTCACCCTGACAGCCCCAGTCCCGACAATGGGTCAGGAAGAAGTTGGAACCAATGAGCTCATCGCCGGAGCTTCGTACAATGGCTTCCGCAGCGGGGTTGGCAAAGATGATGTCGCCTGAGGCATCAAGCCCATAGATCCCTTCACTGATGGCATTGAGGATGCGGCTCTGGTCACTTTCCAACTGACGGTTACGCTGTTGTAACTGGCGCTCCAGTCGCACGACACTGGCATGTGTTTTGACCCGTGCAATCACTTCTGCCGCCTGGAAGGGCTTGGAAATGTAGTCCGCTCCCCCCAGACTGAACCCTTTCACCTTGGCTTCAACATCATCCAGGGCAGACAGGAAAACAACCGCACTGTCAGCGGTCTCGGGATTGGCCTTAAGCTGTTGGCAAACCTGGTAACCGTCCAGCTCGGGCATCATGATGTCCAGCAGGATTACCTCCGGCCGGTCACGGCGGGCCAGGGTCAGCGCCTTCTTGCCGTCATTGGCGATCAGCAGCCGATACCCCTTGTCTTTCAACGTTTCGTAGAGAACCTTCAGGTTCTGGGGGTTGTCATCGACCAGCAAAACCGTTGCATCGGCACTTGCACAGACCTGTTCACTCATTGATTCGCAGCCAGTTGAATACATACTCGCATGATGCCCCTCAGACTAGCTGGCGTCGATACGGTCCTTTACGGACAACACCATACGAACGAGGTGCGCCAGGGAATGGGTGCCCATCTTGTGCATAACCCTTGAACGGTGGATTTCTACCGTCCGCTGACTGATCTCCAATTCAATGGCAATAACTTTGTTGGCCTGACCGGCAATCATCCGATCCATGATTTCAGCTTCCCTCGGGGTCAGCGTCTTGATCCGCTTCAGGATCTCTTTCTGCTCCCCCAGGGTCTTACGCTGCTCGCGGTCCTCAGACAGAGCCACTTCGATCTTCTCCAGCAGCGCCTCCTCCCGGTAGGGCTTCTGGATAAAATCGACCGCGCCCTCTTTCATGGCATCAACGGCCATGGGCACATCGCCGTGGCCGGTGACAAAAATGATCGGCAAGATGGAATGACGTTCGTTAAGCCGCTTCTGAAGCTCAAGGCCGTCCATGCCCGGCATCCGGATATCTAGCACGATACAGCCGGCCATATCCTCGGAATAGTCTTTCAGGAACGCATTGGCGTTGTCGAACGTCGCGACGGTCTTGCCATCAGACTTCAACAGCAGCTCCAGAGAGTCCCGTACCGCTTCATCGTCTTCTACAACATATACCGTTTGCTGGATGTCACTCATGCTCTACTCTCCATTTGCCAGACCACCATGAACGTCGGCCCAAGGTTACTCATGCTATTTATTGTCTGTTGTTGCCGTCGCAGCAGCGTGCTCCTGCCGCTCATGTTCCCGCATTGCCTCCAGCCGCTGTTGAATCAAGCCATAAATCGTGCCTTTCGGGTAACAGCCTTTCTTGTCAGGCACACCCGCCGGGCGCCCCATCAACAAGGCAACGGCTTCTTCCACGGTTGACACCGAGTATACGGCGAACCGGCGGTCCCGCACCGCCTGTAATACTTCCGCATCCAACATCAGGTTCTGCACGTTGGTTGAGGGCACAAGCACCCCCTGGGAACCGGTGATCTCGGTAAACTGGCAGGTCCTGAAAAAGCCTTCGACTTTTTCGTTGGCACCACCAATAGGCTGAACCTCGCCAAACTGGTTGACCGACCCCGTCAGCGCCAGATCCTGACGGATCGGCACACCCGACAGCGACGACAACAGTGCGCACAGCTCTGCCAGCGACGCACTATCACCGTCGACCTCACCGTAGTTCTGCTCAAAGGTGATGCTGGCCGACAAGTGCATGGGGTCGGTCACCGCAAAACGGGAGGCCAGCCAGGCGCTGAGAATCATCACCCCTTTAGAGTGGATGTTGCCCCCAAGTTTGACGTCCCGCTCGATATCGATGATATCGCCACCGCCATAGTAGGTGGTGGCAGTCACCCGGTTGGCCAGGCCAAACTCAAACCCGCCGGTGGACATGACGGATAGTGCGTTGACTTGCCCGACCGTTTTGCCGGATGTGGAAATGAGTGTGGTTCCGTCACGGATGGAATCGTACAACTGATCCCGAATGCGGCTTGAGCGGTACTGAGCACTGCTTAACGCCTTCTCCACATGCTCTGCCGAGATAAGCTGGGCATCGTCCTGGCGCGCCCAGAAATCGGATTCCCGCAACAGGTTAGCGATGTGGGCAGCATGTAGTGAAAGCCGGTCCTGGTGCTCCGCCATACGGGCACTCTGTTCGATAACCCGCGCTACGGCACGGCGGTCACAATGCAGCAGTTTCTTCTCCATCACCAGGCTGGCAATGAACTTTGCGTACAGCAGCTGACTGTCGGGGGTTCGATCCATTTCATTTTCGAAATCCGCGGTCACCCGGAACAGTTCGGAAAATTCGGGGTCGTACTCCTGCAACAGCATCCAGGTTTCGCGGTCGCCGAACAATACGATCTTGACGTCCAGCGGGATCGGTTCCGGCTCCAGGGATATCGTCCCCGACAGTGTCATCTCCCGTTCCAGCGAATTGATCTGCATGGCCTTCGAACGCAATGCCCGCTTCAGCCCATCCCACACAAACGGCTGTTCAAGTACCTTGATGGCATCCATCAACAGATACCCGCCATTGGCTCGGTGCAGGCTGCCTGGGCGCACAAGCGAAAAGTCGGTGAACACCGACCCCTTGAAGGTCACGTTCTCAACGTATCCGAACAGGTTGTGGTAGGTTGGATTGTCTTCGACCACCACCGGCATTTCGTCATTCTTCTGATGAACCAGGACATTCACCTGGTAGCGTCGGGGCAGTTTTTTGTCGAGTGAGGCATAGGCAATCGCCGCCTGCTCGTCATTTTCTTCAAGGAAAATATCGAGATTGTCAGCCAGGTCCAGGCGCACCGACTCCAAATAACTCACCACATCGTCAAATTCGCGATACCGGGCAATCAGCTCATCAATCTGATGGCCGGAAATGCTTTCGAGGGTTTCCTGGTTGAGGGCATGCTGCTGCTCAGCATACTCCTGCTCCCAGTCTGCAACTTTCCGGACCGCCTGACGCAGCTTCTTCTCAAGCTTATCGATGTCTTGCTCGAACCGGTTGCGGGTTCCCTCGGGGAGCGCATCAAACGATTCGGCGGTGTGCGGCTCTTCCCCATTCATCGCGACCAGGCGGTAGCCGCCAGGGGTCGTCACCGTCAGGTTGATCTTCTTGCGGCGAGCCTGATCCGTCACTTTGGCCAGCTCTTTGTCCTGGCGCTCGGCGAAGTCCTCTTTTAACTGAGAGGCACGTTCCAGAAAATTGTCGCTGTCGAAGGTCTGAGGCACCATCTTCATCAGGCGCGTCATCAGCTTGTCCATATCCTGCCGGAGCTGGTTGCCCCGCCCAGCCGGCAACATCAATACTTTCGGGACCCGGGGCTCTTCGAAATTGGCGACATAGCACCAGTCGTGCGCCTGCTGACGGGTATCCACATGATGCTCAAGAAAGCGCAGCATCATCGTACGCTTGCCCAACCCGTTGCGACCAACCGCGTAGACGTTGTAGCCACCATGCGGCATCGCCAGCGCAAACCGTACCGCCTCCTGGGCGCGGTTCTGGCCGACAATTTCTGCCAACGGCTCAAGCTGACGGGTGGTTTTGAATGGAAAATCTTTGAGGACGCAGGCTTTGTAGAGCCGTTGTAAGGGCAATGCCTTCAAGTTAAATTCCTGTACCGCGACGATTATGGGTTAATGGACCAAGAGTAGCGCAACAATCAAGGGTTTATCACACTACCTGATGCTCATTGTAGAATCTGCCATGGCTGCTGTCTCGCTCTGCCTCAAGTTTCACCGCAGATTGCCGATATAATGATCAATCGTAACCCTGAACTGGCAGTCGCTGGCAGCCCGGCACAGAAGCGCCGCTGCTGGAAGGAGTGACTTACTTGGACATCTATCGCAATACCTATCAACCGGTATCAACCCTCGATCGGCCGAAAAGCGAGGGCAACCATCGTCCGCCACCCGCTGAAGAGGCCAAAGCAGCCCCCAATCAGACGGCCACAGACCGTCGCCGTCAACCAGATAGACGCCGTAGCCAGGAACCCTTCGATGGCCCCGACCGCCGCAAGCGGAAAACACGCCGTCGACCTCTCCTGCTCGACCCCAAAACGGCCGAGTCAGCCCCTTTGGAAGACCGTCGAGGGCGTCTGTTGGATGCTAAGGCCTGATCCGACAAACCAGAGACCTTCTTCACTCTTGTTTTGAGAGGTTCGTCACATAATGGCGCTTGGTCATTTTTAAGCCCACGACCTCAGAACTAAACTTCCACTCCCGACCACTGCGCCTGTCGGGAACACAATAATCATAAGACTTTGTATGGATACGCACCTATGATGCCCGATTCCGCAGATCGCCGAATCAAGGAACGCTATGCCGCGCAATGCCTAAAGGTCAGCCTCAGGGAAAGGGGTTTCTTCGGGCGGGAAAAAAAGCCAACCACGGTCTGTTGTCTCGACATGAACCGTTACGGTATGGGTATTCTGTCGCCAAGGCCGGTGGAGCCGGGCTCGCGACTGCTCCTTGATTTCCACGGCAAGTACATTTCCGAGACCAACGTTCGCGCCATGGTTGTTGACTGTTACCCCTACCAGTCAGGCTTCCGGGTCGGCGTTCAGTTCACCAACTTTCTGTGTCAACGTAGCTACTCCCGTGCCGTCGACAACGCCCTTTCGCGCATTGAAGCAATCTACAACCGGTACGCCAGCTGACCAACAACCCTGCCCCGGCCTTCAGAACAGGGACCGCCCAGCCCGTTAGTTGAGCTGTATCATTGCCTAGCGGGCCCGGATAACCAAGAATGTAGGTATCCGGTGATCGGGAGGACATCATGGCCAACGAACAGCCGCAATCGCCCCTATTCAACTGGTCCCAGTTGTGGATGATGTTGGCACTGCTGCTGGTGGCCATCTACCTGTTTAATTCGCCGAAAAAAAACACGGTTGCAGACCTTCCGTACAGCAGTTTCAAGTCTCACCTTGCCGACAATGCCATTACCCGCGTCGAGATGCAGGGCAACCGTATTCTGGGTGAGTTCCGTGAACCCCAATACCTGGAGCGGGACGACAAAGCCTTTAGCGAGTTTCAGACCCGAGTACCTGCAACCGGTGATGACCGCCTTCTTGATCAACTCGAAGCTCGGGGGGTTGTACTCGTTGTCCGTGATGACGACGAGAATTCGACCCTGAGAGCGATACTTTCGATACTGCCCTGGGTCCTTTTACTGCTCTACTTTTTCTGGCTGTCGCGACGAACCATGGGACAGCTCAGCGGCAAAGGCAGCCCGTTGGATTTTTCCCGCCAGCTTGAGGCCCAGATCAAAGGGGACATTCCCGACACCACCTTTGAAGACGTCGCGGGGCAAGACAACGCCAAACAAGAAGTCCAGGAGCTTATCGAGTTTCTCCGAAACCCCGAACAGTTCCGCAGTCTAGGTGCCGAGGTTCCCCACGGCATCCTACTCATGGGCCCACCCGGCACAGGAAAAACCCTGATGGCCAAGGCTCTGGCCGGAGAGGCCGGCGTACGGTTCTACCCCATATCGGCGTCCGAGTTTATTGAGGTGTTCGTCGGTGTTGGAGCTTCACGGGTGCGGCAGCTGTTTGAAACAGCCAGGAAGAATACCCCCAGCATCATTTTCATTGACGAACTCGACAGCATTGGTCGCACCCGCGGCACCGGGCTCGGCGGAGGCCATGATGAGCGGGAGCAGACCCTCAACCAGATTTTGGCTGAAATGGATGGCTTTGCAGGCCATGAGGCGGTGATCGTCCTGGCGGCAACCAATCGTCCTGACGTACTTGACCCCGCCCTGCTCCGGCCCGGTCGCTTTGACCGTCATGTGACTCTGGACCTGCCTGACCTGAAGGGCCGGGTAGCAATTCTTACCGTTCACACCCGTCATGTCCCCCTGGATCCAACCGTAGACCTCAGCAAGATTGCAGCCGGCACCCCAGGTTTCTCCGGTGCCGACCTCAAGAACCTGGTCAACGAAGCCGCCATGGCTGGCGCCCGGACCCAGTCCACCGCGGTCACCATGGCAAACTTTGATGAGGCCCGCGACAAGATCATCCTGGGGACAGCTCGAAGTCTGGTCATATCCGCCGAAGAGAAACATCGTTTAGCGGTGCATGAATCCGGCCATACCCTGGTGGCGCATTTCCTGCCCAACGCCGACCCGCTGTACAAGGTGTCCATCGTTCCCAGAGGACAAGCATTAGGGGGCACCCATCAGCTCCCGGTCGAAGAGCGGCACACCTATTCTGAGGATTACCTCAAGGACCGCCTTGCCGTGATGCTTGGAGGCCGTGCCGCAGAAAAGCTGCTACTGGGTACCGTCAGCTCCGGGGCCGACGATGACATCCATCAGGCCACCCAGCTTGCCCGGTCCATGGTCAGCCGTTGGGGAATGTCCGATGAGGTTGGTCCGGTCGACCTCCGCGCCAGCGAGGGCCACCCGTTCCTGGGGAGAGAAATCGCCCAACCGCGCCATTACAGTGAACACGCAGCCAAAGTGGTTGACGATGCGGTACAACAGCTTCTGTTATCGGCCCAGAATACAGCCATGGACCTTATTGAAGCCCACAAGCCAAACATTGAAACGCTGATCACCCGCCTTGAGCAAGAGGAAACACTGCACCAGCAAGCCATAGAGGAGTGTCTGGGCTCCTCAGTTCCTCGCTCGTTTACGACAATTTCTGGTAGCAGCCACCCGGTGGATTAAAGAGGCAGTTATTGCCCCCTTTAGATGATGCCCGCCTCCAAAGCTGCGGCGACGGCCAAACCAAGCTCTTCACACTGGACAATAAAGTCCTGCTGAAAATCCCCCCGACACAGGAGCGGAGGCTGTACCAGCCGCCAACGTAACCCGGTGGTGATCGATTCAATGGCACGCCGGGTCCCGGTTCCGTCATGACCGGCACGGATATAAAAGGCAAACGGAAGTGCCTGAGTCTGCTCCAGGCAAGGATAGTAGCAACGATCGAAGAAATCCTTCAGGGCGCCACTCATGTATCCCAGGTTCTCCGTGGTCCCGAGGATAATGGCATCACAGGCAAGTACATCGTCCGGCCCGGCATCCAAAGGAGCCAGCACCTTCACGGTAATCGATTCAATATCCGGGTGGCGGGCGCCCTCCACAACAGCGTTGCGTAAGGCCAGTGTGTTCGGCGAGGGTGCGTGGGCGACAATGAGTAGCTGCCGTTTTTCGGACATCTCACTCTCCCCTGGCAAAGGACGGTTTAGTGTCTTTGGTCGAGACTGCCGCTGACCTGTACAGGAGCACAAGTCAGCGGCGGGCAAGGCAGGTTTAGATCAGTTCACCGGTTTCGCTGGGCTGTGCGGCTTCCGCCTCTTTCTTGCTTTCCGGCTTGGGCATCAGCTTGTCGCGAACCTTGGCTTCGATCTCGTTGGCCATGTCCAGGTTTTCTTCCAGGAACTTGCAGGCGTTGGCCTTGCCCTGGCCGATCTTGTCGCCGTTGTAGGCATACCAGGCACCGGACTTGTCCACAAAGCCTTCCTTCACGCCCATGTCCAGCACTTCGGCCATGTGGTAAATGCCCTTGCCGTACATGATCTGGAACTCGGCCTGACGGAATGGCGGGGATACCTTGTTCTTGACGACCTTGACCCGGGTTTCGTTACCCACAACTTCGTCGCCATCCTTAACGGAGCCGATGCGGCGAATGTCCAGGCGCACAGAGGCATAGAATTTAAGGGCGTTACCACCGGTGGTGGTTTCGGGTGAACCGAACATAACGCCGATTTTCATACGGATCTGGTTGATGAAGACCATCAGGCAGTTGGCCTGCTTGACGCTACCGGTCAGCTTACGCAGGGCCTGGGACATCAGACGAGCCTGGAGGCCGACGTGGGAGTCACCCATCTCACCCTCGATCTCCGCCTTCGGCGTCAGTGCCGCCACCGAGTCAACAATGATGACGTCAACCGCGTTGGAGCGCACCAGCATGTCGGCAATTTCCAGAGCCTGCTCACCGGTGTCCGGCTGGGACACCAGCAGCTCGTCCACATTGACGCCCAGCTTCTCGGCATAGATCGGATCCAGCGCGTGCTCCGCGTCAACGAAAGCACAGGTCTTGCCCTGCTTCTGGGCTTCAGCAATCACCTGCAGGGTGAGCGTGGTTTTACCGGAGCTTTCCGGACCGTAGATTTCAACGATACGGCCGTATGGCAGACCACCAATACCCAGCGCAACGTCCAGTCCCAGAGAACCGGTGGAGACCGCAGGAATAGCTTCCCGGGGCTGATCGCCCATTTTCATGACGGCGCCCTTGCCGAACTGACGTTCAATCTGGCCCAGTGCTGCGCTGAGTGCTTTCTTACGGTTGTCTTCCATTGCTGCGATGCCCTCTTTAGGTCTTCAAACCTGAAACATGGACCGGCCGGTTGAGGCGAACCTTCTCAACGCCATCCAGTATCAAACTGTATATTTGAACAGTATTAAAGCATAAGCCGATGGGGAGACCAACCCCCTAACTGCGAACCCGGCCAAGAAAAATGTCACATCGTTTTGACGAAATCGGTAACTGCCTGCAATACAAACAAAACTGACTGCCTGCGAATGTCATCACGATCGCCGTCAAAATATTTCACAGCGGTTTCGGTGTGATCCGGTCCACTACCCCAGGCAAACCAGACCGTGCCAACCGGCTTCTCCGCACTACCGCCTCCGGGCCCGGCAACCCCGCTGATCGCAACCGCAAGGTCTACCCCAGCGGCTTTGATAGCCCCGGCCACCATCTGCCTCACGACCGGTTCACTCACGGCTCCATGCTGATCAAGAGCGTCTCTTTCAACGCCAAGGAGATGTTGTTTTGCCGCATTGCTGTAGGTCACCAGGCCCGCCATCAGGTAGGCGGAGGATCCCGCACGATCCGTCAGCACCTTGGCCACCCAGCCACCCGTGCAGCTTTCGGCGGTCGCTATGGTGAGCTGTTTCTTCTCCAGCAGTTCACCGAGGCGCAACCCGGCCTGCTCCAATTCCTGATCACCCGCTGTCATCGTGTCCCCTATCCGGTTCGGATGCTCCCAAGCTCCATGGTAGTTTCTTAACACCGGAAGCTCCACAGCCGCGCGGGGATATCAGAGCCAACCGCATAACCGCTCTCTGGGCAGCGGCATACTGGATAACGGCTTACTGGCTAACTGGCAGCCCGAAGATACTGAAGTACACAAAGTTGTACCAGGCGTGAAGAACGAACGCCGGACGAACGCTCTGGTGGCGATCACGAAACCAGCCGAACAGCAGCGAAGGGAATAGAACCATCAGCGCCCACAACGGCGGATGGCTGAAGAAATGCAGCCCACTGAACAGCAGGCTGGTCACCACGTTGGCAAGACTCAGTCCAGCCACCGCTTTCTGGCCCCAGGCAGTATCCATCAACCACGTTTGCAACCGACCCCGGAACAGGTATTCCTCGACCACCGGATAGATAACAACCAGCCACAACCACAGCCGCCACTGCGCGACGTCAACTTCAAACCTAACGGGGGCCGCCATTAGCAAGGTAAACAACAGGGCACACACACCCGGCCCGGCCAGCATGGCCAGCCAGAAAATGGGCGAACGGCTGAATGGCCGTGATCCGGCGGTTAGCAAGGTTGTCGCGACAATCAGAACGGTCTGCGCCTGTGCAGGGTGAAGGGCTCACCGACAAAAAAGAGCTGTGCCATCCATAACGGTTGGCACAGCTCCACCATCAACGGAACTGAACGTCCATCAGTCGTCCAGCTGCAGCTCTACCCGGCGGTTCATCGCCCGGCCTTCGGCCGTGGCATTGTCCGCAATCGGGTCGCTTTCTCCGTAGCCCTGGGCGCGAATACGGTCGGCCTGAACGCCTTTCTCAACAAGGTAGTTCATGACAGCCGTCGCCCTCCGCTCAGAAAGCTGCTGGTTATAGCTGGCAGCGCCCCGGTCATCGGTGTAGCCAGCAATCGCAACCGGTTGCTCCGGGTACCGCTTCAGTGTGGCGACAACCTCGTCGAGAATCACCGTAGACTCGCCCACCAGCGTTGCTGAGTTGGTGGCAAAGGTAACCCCTTCAAGCACGATCGTTTCCTGAAGGTCACACCCTTGCTCGTCCACTTTTACGCCCGGCTCGGTATCCGGACAACGGTCATTGGCGTTGAGAATGCCATCGCCATCCAGATCCGGGTTTTCAACAACCGGGACGGGTACAGGCTCGGGGGCTGGCTCCGGTTCCGGCACAAAGACCACCTCGGGTTCCGGCTCACTGAGAACAACCGGTGCCGGCTTCCCACCAAAGCGCTTCATCACACCAAAGCTGATCATCTGAGCATCATGGTCATAGAGATCCAGGTTGGCCCGCAAAGCCCAGCCATCAAACAGGCCGTACTCAGCGCCCACGCCCGCCATCAAATGGAAGTCATGATCCGTGCGCATGGGCACGCCCGACGATTTGTTGAGCATTTTTCCACCCCCCAGAGCCGCGTAAAGGGACAGTCCTTCCCGCGACTCTTCGGGGCGATACAAGTAGTAAAGCCCGTAGGCCCCCACATCGCGGTAGTCAATGCTGCCGGAGGGGTTCATGGTGACTTCACCCAGATCCGAGTAATAGATCTCAGCACTGAATCGGCGGGTTATATCGTAGCCCAGGTAGATTTTCCCGCCGGAGTCGTACTCGTCGTCGGTACTGTAAATGGTGCCGTTGCTATCAGGCTCCATGTGGGTCATGCCGGGGCTGATGCCAATTCCGGCATAGGGGCCATCGAAGTCATCAGCGACAGCCCAGGAGGCACCACAACCCACAGCAATAGCCAATACGGCAACATCAAAGCGCTTGAGGCGAGTCATTAGTACTTCTCCTTCAGTACGGCAACAAGCCTCTGGACGCGGGAGCGTCCAGCGACCATGAGTGAGACGACCAACAAGGCCGGCAAGGTCGGATCGAATGGCGCCCCGGATCCAACGGTACATCCGCCTACGCCCTTGACCCCGGTTTCAACGACACCAGCCGGTTCACTGGCATGAGGCTTCGCCTGCACGTAGTCAAGCACGCCGTCATTGTCGAGATCGCCAGCGGTCAGTCGGGTCGAATCGTCATAGCCGTCGCCATCCCGATCGTCGAAGTCATCAATCTTGCCGTCACCATCCTTGTCAGTTCCACCCACCTCTTCGATGTCTTTTTCGCCATCGTTATCGGAGTCCAGATCCCGGAAGTTGGGCTGGCCGTCCTTGTCCGTATCTACGGTTTTTCCCGTCGTTCCGGAAATCACACCGTTGACGTTAGGGGTGCCGGTAAGGCGGCCATTTCCGTTATCAGTGCCGCCGTTCTCCGTGACATCTGCAATGCCATCGTTGTCCGAGTCGATATCCCGGAAATCGGCCACACCGTCACCGTCGGTATCAACGGGCAAACCACCGTTGTAATTGACACTGCCGCTATCCGCAGAGGTTTCAACAGCGTCAGCCAGACCATTGCTGCCAACCGGGCCATTGATGCGACCGTCGTTATCGGCGTCCAGGGCCAGCGGCGAAGCGGCTCCTGATTCGGCCAGGTCGAAGATACCGTCGTTGTCGGAATCCAGATCCAGGCTGTCAGCAATACCATCGCCATCGGTGTCTACAGCGCCATCCCCTTCGAGGAGGTCTGGGATGCCATCGTTGTCGTCATCAACATCGACGGTGTCTGGAATACCATCGTTGTCGGCGTCGTCATTGTCCTGGAAGTCAGGACGGCCATCGTTATCAGTATCCGGTACCGGCAGAGGGTTTGACGCATTGCCATCATCGTAGCCATCGCCGTTCGGATCGCTGAATCCATCCACCTTGCCGTCATTATCGGAGTCTGATCCGCCAGCTTCGACAATGTCCTTGACGCCATCGTTATCCGAGTCGAGGTCCCGATAGTCATCATCACCGTCGCCATCGGTATCGACTGGAGACAGCGGGCCACTGGACGGGACGCCGTTGTTGCCAGGATCACCAGCGCCAAGGGTACCGTTACCACTATCGTTTCCACCGGACTCGGTGACATCCGGGATACCATCGTTGTCGGCATCCAGGTCCAGATAGTCTTTAACCGTGTCGCCATCGGTGTCAGGTGGCGTCAGCGGTCCGCCGGCCGGCATGCCGTTGGCATCCACATTAGCCGTTTCATCCCCATCTCCCAGACGTCCATCCTGATCACCATCGTCGCCGCCAGCCTCGACCACGTCGTGGAGGCCGTCGTCGTCACTGTCAAGATCACGGAAGTTGGCGATGGTATCCCCGTCCTTATCCTGAGGTGTCAGCGGGCCATTTAGAGGCACACCGTTGGCGTAAGTATTCGAGGCTTCGTCGCCGTCCCCAAGCCGGCCATCAGCATCGGGGTCACTGCCGCCAGACTCGACGACATCGGTAATACCATCGTTGTCGGAATCCAGATCACGGAAATCATAAACCGCGTCACCATCAGTATCCGCGACCGTGTAGAACAGCACGTTGCTATCAGCAGAGGTTTCCACGTCGTCAGACAGACCGTTGGCGCCAAACGGGTTGCCCACATCGATTACGCCATCTGAATTGCTGTCCAGCAAACCAATCAATATGGCATCGAGCCCCGACTCTACGAGGTCCAGTAGACCATCGTTGTCGGAATCCAGATCCAGACTGTCGGGGATACCATCCCCATCGGTATCGACTGCACCATTGCCTTCAACGCTGTCCGGGATGCCATCATTGTCGTCATCCAGGTCGGCGGTATCTGGGGTTCCGTCGCCATCACTGTCGGTGTTGTCCTGATAGTCCGGTATCCCGTCACCATCGCTGTCTTTCGGGATCAGAGGCGTACCACCCGGCAAACCTCCGTTGCCCGGATCGCCCGGACCCGCCGTGCCATCGCCCTGGTCTTCACCACCCGCTTCGGTTACATCGGGGATGCCGTCGTTATCGCTGTCGGGGTCACGGTAATTGGGCTCACCATCACCGTCGTCATTCTTGGGCGACACAGGGCCACCGGAGGGGATGCCGTTTTCGTCAACGCTTCCACCCTCATCCCCGCCGCCGAGCTGGCCATCGTTGTCCGGATCACTGCCACCGGACTCAACCACATCGGTAATGCCGTCATTGTCGGAGTCCAGGTCACGGAAGTCGTACACCGTGTCACCGTCGGTATCCACCACGGTGTAGTTCAGCGTAGCGCTGTCAGTGGCGGTTTCCACGTCATCAGACAGACCGTTGGTGCCGAACGGATTGCCCGCATCGATCACGCCGTCGGAGTCAGCGTCCAGCGTCGCAATCAGTGCTGCACCAAGACCAGACTCCACGAGGTCGAGAAGGCCGTCGTTGTCGGAGTCGAGATCCAGGCTGTCGGGAATGCCATCCCCATCGGTATCGACCGCGCCATTCCCTTCAACGCTGTCCGGGATACCGTCGTTGTCGTCATCGAGATCAACGCTGTTGGGAATGCCATCGCCATCGTGGTCAGCTTCAACCGTCAGCTCATTCGTTGAGCTGTCCTGTGTCTCATTGTTGTAGGCATCTTTAGCAATGGCGGTAACGTCATACACACCAGGTACCACCGCGTTTGGATCCGGGATGACGACGGTCCAGTCATCACCCAGTGCCGTCAGGTCGCCATCGCCAAGGGTATAGGTAACTCCATTAACGGTGACGAACAGGGACGCTGAGTCACTGCTGTTGTAGGTACCGGTGAGTTCCGGTGTGGTGTCTGCCGTGATGAGATTATCAACCGTCGGGGCTGTCGGGCCGGTCAGGTCGATCACTAGCTCGCCGTTGGTCGCATCGCTGGTGGCGTTACCCACACTGTCTTCGGCGGTTGCCGTAACGTCATAGGTGGCTTCCGCAAGTTCATTCACAGCAGGAATAACCAGCGTCCAGGCATCACCAGTAGCACTCAGGCTTCCATCGTTGAGCGTATAGTCCACACCATTCACGTTAACGGTTAACGCCACAGAATCCGCGCTGCTATAGGTACCGGTGATGGTCGGCGTGGTGTCCGATGTAGTCTGACTGACCACCGTCGGGGCCACCGGGCCGGTCAGGTCAATGATCAACTCGTTGGTTGTGGTATCCGTTGAAGAGTTGCCCAGTGCGTTGGAAGCCTTAGCGGTGACCGGGTAGGTTCCCTCAACCATTGCCGTTGGTATCGTGAGACTCCAGTTATCGCCAACGGCTGTCAGGGGGCCGGTACTACCGTTGAGCGTATAGGTCACACCGTTCACCTCGACCGTTAGGGCGGTGGCGTCGGCGCTAGGATAGGTACCGGTGATGGTCGGGGTGGTGTCGCTGGTGACCTGGCTGTTGACCGTCGGGGCTGCAGGAGCGGTCAGATCAACAATCAGCTCATCCGTCGTGCCATCAGTGGTGGGATTGCCTTGGGCATCGGTGGCCGTTGCCGTCACCGGGTAGGTCCCCTCAAGAACTTCATTCCCGGCGGGAATGGTGAGGTTCCAAGTATCCCCGGAGGCTGTCAGATTCCCATCGCCCAATGTGTAGGTAACACCATCGACAAAGACGGTTAGTACATCGGTATCCGCACTGTCAAATGACCCGCTGATGGTTGGCGTGGTATCTGAGGTGGTCTGACTGACCACTGTCGGGGCTGCGGGGCCGCTCAGGTCGATCACCAGTTCGCCGGTGGTCGTATCGACCGAACTGTTGCCCGCGCCATCCGTCGCTGTTGCTGTTACCGCGTAGGTCGCTTCCGGCAACGCATTCGGTATCGTCAGGCTCCAGTCATTACCGATATTGGTCAGATTGCCGTCATTCAGAGAGTAGGTAGTCCCGTTAACTTCAACGGTAAAGGTGTCAAAGTCCGTGCTGTCAAAGGTACCGGTAATGGTCGGTGTGGTATCACTGGTCACCTGACTGACAACCGTTGGCGTAATGGGCGCTACCGTGTCGACGACGCCACCGGGGTTGACCGTTGGAGTGAAAAGCCCCAGTTCCTCGTAAGGCTTGCCCCAGTCATCATTGGTACCATCATCAATACCGTTAAAGTCCGAGTTGAGCGAGTTGGTCTGGGTCGCCGTCAGCGAAATGAAACGAAGACCGGTCTCGACCGTCATTGGGATGCCAGCGTTGGTCAGCAACGCATCAAGATCGCTGATGTTCACTGAAAAACTGACAAAGACATCCGGGTTCGAATCCAGGTCCAGGTCAGTGTTGCCATCCCAGTCGGGATCGTTCGTTGCCGAAACTACGGCGAAATTGTAGTTGGTGGTGTCTTGGGGAACGGTGACAAAAGGCTTATTGGCGATGCTAGTCGTACTTGGAGAGATATTGCTGTCGGTGCCCGGATCCCAGATCGATGTTTTGCCACTACCACTGCTGATGAAGGCGTCCAAAACACCATCTTCATTGGCATCGATTCCCACGAACGCATAGGCGGAATAGGAGGTCTTGGTCTCATCACCTACCCGCAGACGCAGCGAGAGAATATCATCACTGATGTCAGCAGGCGTCCCCAGGTCATCGTAGTTGTAGTAAAACGAAGCGTGGTTTGCGCCACCCACCACCTCAGTGCCAGCAGCCTGTGCCTGGGTATCCTCCGGATAGTCAAAGCGCTCGCCCTTCAGCAGGGCAGTCCATGCGCTGCCCCCCACAAGATCCGTAGTCGCCGCCTGAACTCCCCCAACCGGTATCACACTGGCGAGCAAACCGCACAGCGCTGTGTTCCGCATTACTCTCATGAACGTCCCCTGTAACGAAGCTCCTGCCGCTGTATTTCTGAAAACACACGTACACCAACGGCAGCCTGGTCGCACAACAAGCGCCGTCACTCACCGGTTCTTTGACTAGCATCAAAACCGATATGCGTATTACCCGGACATACTTGTGGCGGGTACGAGAGTAATGGCTGAACAGTCTGAAAAGAGTCAGATTTTCGACTAAACCCCCTCTTCTAGGCATGCTTTAAGTGGGTATTTCATAACGCTTGCATTACCCTGTTTACACCTTAGAAATGGACCTCATGGATTTGGATACGGACCTAATACTCAAGCACCTGACAGTGTTGCTGGTTGACGACAATTACGACAGCAGTGCTGCGCTGTATTCGCTGCTTTCCAACCGTTTTTCAGAAGTACTCCTGGCTCACACAGCAGAGCGCGCCCTGGACATGCTGGCCGAAGAATCGGTGGACATGATCATTACGGACATCTGCCTTCCAGGCATGGACGGACTGAAACTCGTTGAGCACATCCGCCAGACGCACGACAGCATCGTGCCGGTCATTGTCGTGACGGCCCACGGTGACCACGACCACCTGATGCGTGCAGCCAATCTCCAGGTGGATGGATTGGTAATCAAGCCACTGAACCCCCGGAAGCTCAACTCCGCGATGGCCAATGCCGTCAAGCGTCTGAAACACACCATTACGCCAGTGCAGCTGCACGCAGCGGTCGGCTATCACCCCCTGCATAAAACACTGCGGGTGGATGATCGGGAAATCAGTCTTGGCAGCAAAGAATGCCGCCTCTTGGACCTGTTGGTTCGAAACCGCCACCAACTGGTCACCAAACAGGAAATTTATGACTCGGTCTGGCCCAATGAAGACATCAGTGAATCGGCCCTGAAGAATCTACTGGCAGAACTCAGGAAGAAACTCAGCTACAACATCATCAGAAATCGCCACGGCGCCGGCTGGGTCCTCGAGAGCCGGCAGACGTGACCTGGCTGTACCGCTTATGGGCTCCCCTGCTTCCGTTGTTCATTCTGTCGGGCGGCCAGGTTCAGGCCACCGACAGTGTGAGACTACAGCTGAAATGGGGCCACCAGTTCCAGTTTGCGGGCTACTACGCCGCCAAAGCTCAGGGGTACTATCAAGAGGCAGGACTGGATGTAACCATCATCCCAGCAGGGCCCGGAACCGACCCGGTGCAGGCGGTTCTGGATGGCAACGCGGAATTCGGTACCGGCAACAGCGGTCTATTGCTTTCCAGAGCACAGGGCCACCCCTTAGTTGTTCTCGCTGTAATCATGCAGCACTCCCCGTTTGTGCTTATTACCAACAAAAGAGTGACATTTGATGGAATTCAGGGGCTGAGAGGCGGACGCCTGATGCTGGAGCCGCAGGCCGATGAAATCCAGGCGTTCCTCCACAATGTCGACCTTCCACTGGAAGGCTTTGCAGACATCCAGGATAACTCCCAGAACCTTGAGGCGTTCATCGAGGGACGGGTTGATGCCATCGACGCTTACCTAACCACTCAGCCCTACGAACTGCTGCAGCAGGGAGTGCCCTACAACGTCTTCCACCCGACCTCAGCCAACATCGATTTTTACGGCGACAACCTCTTTACCACGGAACACGAAATTCATCACCACCCAGAACGGGTACGACGGTTCCGGCAAGCCAGCTTGCAAGGCTGGACATACGCCATGGCGCATCCCGAGGAAATCGTAGACCTGATCTTGGCGGAGTACCCCACCACCAAGAGCCGGGACGTGCTTATCTACGAAGCGAAACAGATCCGCCAGCTCATGCTTCCAGAGCTCATCCACATCGGCTACATGCTGGACTCCCGTTGGCGCCATATCGCAGACACCTACATCGAATCCGGCATGTTGAGGCAGGATTTCTCGCTCGACGGTTTCCTGTACGAAGAACCAGAGAGCGCCGATTACACCCTGCTGATCAGAGTTATCCTGATCGCGTTATTAGTGGTGCTGCTGATATCCGGCATTGCTTACCGGTTCAACAAGCTTAACAAGCAGCTGAAGCGTCTGATTGTGATAAAAAACCAGTACGCGAACATCGGCGAATCACTTAAAAACGTCAGTCACCAATGGAAGCAGCCTCTCAATGAGCTTGGGATCCAGCTGATGCGCATCGAGCAACTCGCCGCCACCCTGAAAGGAAGCGCCAACAACGAGGCCAGGGCGATCGAAACCATCAGCGAACGGGGACACCAAGTCTTGGAGTTTATGGCCGACACTGTTGAGGCCTTTGGCCACCTGATGAGCAACCGCGACACCGTTGAGGACTTCCAGCCCCGGGAGGTTGTGAAGGATATTCTGCTGGTGACCAAAGACAGCCTCGCCTTGCAGAACATCGCCATTGACTACAAAAACGACGCTCAAAGCGTGCACCTTGAGGGTAAGCGTGGTCGCCTGGCACAAGTCATCTTAAGCATCGTAGGTAATGCCCGGGAAGTTCTTGTAATGAGGGACGTTGCCCACCCCCGAATCACCATACGGGATTTCTGCGACGAGGGAGACTATGTGCTGGTCATCAGTGATAACGCCGGCGGAATCAAGACAAGCAGACCGAACGACGTTTTTTCATTAGGGTTCAGTGAAAAAACACAACCCGACGCGGGCACCGGGCTATACATTGCCAGGGACATTGTCACCAATGACTTCAAAGGAACCCTTCAAGTCTACAATGAGGGTCCCGGCGCTGTTTTCATCATACGCTTGCCAGCGTAGCGGGCTCGCCTTCATTCCATCCAGGCAACCACTGCAACCAACCTCTATTTCAGATTTTGCATTAGCTGCGACAGGCTGGATAATGCCCCATTCAAAGTGCGCTTCTCCTCCGGTAGAGCCCGGAGGTGTCCACGCGCCCCATGCAACCAAGCGGATTGACCAGCCCTTAATGTCGAAAGAATCAGCAAAATCAGACGCCAAGAAAACCGCCCATACCCCAATGATGCAGCAGTACCTGAGAATCAAAGGGGAGCACCCCAATGAGCTGGTGTTCTATCGAATGGGGGATTTCTATGAGCTGTTCTATGACGATGCCAAGAAAGCGGCTGACATCCTCGACATTACCCTGACGGCTCGGGGTCAGTCCGGAGGCCAACCGATTCCCATGGCCGGGATTCCGTACCACGCCGCCGAGAACTACATCGCCCGGCTGGTCCGTACTGGTCAGTCCATTGCGATCTGTGAACAGATTGGCGACCCCGCCACCAGCAAAGGCCCGGTTGAACGCCAGGTCGTGCGGGTCGTGACACCCGGGACCCTGTCCGACGAGGCGTTTCTCGAGGACCGCCGCGACAACCTGCTGTCGGCCATCTACTGCCTGCGGGAACGTTTCGGCTTTGCCTCCCTGGACATATCCAGCGGCCGCTTTGCCATCTCTGAGCTGGATAGTTTGGACGAGTTGCGGGGGGAGCTTCAGCGTCTGCGCCCCGCCGAAATCCTGATCAGTGAGGACTTCCCCTACGACGACGTACTGGACGGTTTCACCGGCGTCCGTCGCCAGGGCCCCTGGCTGTTCGAGTTCGATACCGCCATGCGGGTGATCACCCAACAGTTGCAAGTACGTGACCTGACCGGTTTCGGATGCGAAGACCTTAGCCTGGCGACCTGCGCAGCGGGCTGCCTGCTCCAGTACGCCCGCGAAACCCAGCGCACCGCCCTGCCCCATATCCGCAAGCTCACCCGAGAAAGCCGGGACGAGGCGGTGATACTGGATGCCACCAGCCGCCGTAACCTGGAGATCGACACCAACCTGATGGGAGGCACCCAGCACACCCTGGCCTGGGTAATGGACCGGACCGCCACGGCGATGGGCGGGCGGCAACTGCGGCGCTGGCTGAACCGCCCACTGCGGGACGTTCACACCGTTGAGCAGCGACAACAGGCGGTGTCAGCCTTGCTTGATGGTTTCCATTACGAGCCGGTGCATGAGTCCCTCAAGGCCGTCGGCGACATGGAGCGTATCCTCGCCCGCGTGGCCCTGCGTTCGGCCCGCCCAAGGGACCTGGCCCGGTTGCGGGACGCTTTTGCGGCCTTACCGGACCTGCAGCAAACCCTGTCGCACATTGGCGCCAGCCATATCAAGAGCCTGGCCGAAACCATTGGCGAGTACCCCGACCATGCCGACCTGCTGGAGCGGGCCATTATCGATAACCCGCCGGTGGTCATCCGCGACGGCGGGGTCATCCGCGATGGCTTCGACAGCGAGCTGGACGAGCTTCGCAACATCAGCGAAAACGCCGGTCAGTACCTGCTGGATGTGGAAACCCGGGAACGGGAGCGAACCGGCATCAGCACCCTCAAAGTCGGCTACAACCGGGTTCACGGCTATTACATCGAAATCAGCCGGGCCCAATCCGAGCAGGCTCCGGTGGATTACATCCGTCGCCAGACCCTGAAAAATGCCGAGCGTTTCATTACCCCTGAGCTGAAGGTCTTCGAAGACAAGGCCCTGAGTGCCAAGAGCCGTGCCCTGGCGCGGGAAAAATCGCTGTATGACGAGATCCTGGAAACCCTGGCTGCCACCCTTGCGCAACTTCAGGATACCGCCCAGGCCCTGGCGGAACTGGACGTACTGGCCAACTTTGCTGAGCGCGCAACCAGCCTGCGTTTCTGTGCACCGGAATTTCGCCTGGAGCCGGGCTTCGACGTCGAAGACGGTCGCCACCCAGTGGTTGAGCAGCTGCTGAGCGAACCTTACGTACCCAACAACCTGTTGATGGACAAAAAGCGCCGCATGCTGGTGATCACCGGCCCGAACATGGGCGGTAAGTCCACCTACATGCGCCAGGCTGCGCTGATTGCCCTGCTGGCGTATACCGGCAGCTTTGTTCCCGCCAACCGGGCAGTACTCGGTCCGGTGGACCGGATTTTCACCCGCATGGGTTCGTCGGACGACATTGCCGGTGGCCGCTCCACCTTCATGGTCGAAATGACCGAAACCGCCAACATCCTTCACAATGCCACTGAACACAGCCTGGTCCTGATGGACGAAGTGGGCCGGGGCACCAGTACCTTTGATGGTCTGTCCCTGGCCTGGGCAACGGCGGAGCACCTGGCTCGCGACATTCGCAGCTACACCCTGTTCGCCACCCATTACTTCGAACTGACGCAACTGGCGGAAGAACTGGAACACGCGGTGAACGTTCACCTGACGGCCACGGAACATGACGACAGCATTGTCTTCCTGCACAACGTCCACGAAGGTCCGGCCAGCCAGAGCTATGGTCTGCAGGTGGCTAAACTGGCAGGCGTGCCCCAGGGCGTGATCAGCAATGCCAAGGCCCAGCTGGCCCAACTGGAAGGTTCCTCAGCGCCATCAGCGCCGCAGTTAACCAGTCCCGGCAACCCTGTCGCTACGGCCCACCCTGCCGAGCCCCCCGCGTTCCAGGGTGACATGTTTGCCACCCTGGAGCCCAGCCAGGTCGAACTGGCCCTGGCGAACCTGGATCTGGATGACCTAACGCCCCGGCAGGCGTTGAACGAACTGTACGAGCTGCAAAAAAAGTTGAAGGCATAACCTTATAGCAGCCTGAAGCTTGCGACAGCGAGAGGCGCTCCCTACAATATCGCGCTATAAATTCAGGAGTTGCGAATTGGCAGCCTGGGCATTTGCATTACTCAGGCTGACCCACACAATTCCGTACTGATGAGAACGACCACCGAACAGGGATCTGACTATGGCATTTGTCGTTACTGATAACTGCATCAAGTGCAAATACACTGACTGTGTTGAAGTATGTCCGGTGGACTGCTTTTACGAAGGCCCAAACTTTCTGGTAATTGATCCGGACGAGTGCATCGACTGTGCGCTGTGTGAGCCGGAATGTCCTGCTGAGGCCATCTTCTCTGAAGACGAACTGCCTGCAGATCAGGTCCAGTTTGTTGAAATCAACGCTGACCTGGCGGCCAAATGGGACAACATCACCGAGAAAAAAGATCCGCTTCCGGATGCAGAAGAGTGGGATGGCAAGCCCAACAAGCTGCAGTACCTGGAGCGCTGAAGGCTCTGCCCGGATAGGGTAAGACAACAGCCATAAAAAAGGGGGAGCGTCGCTTCCCCTTTTTTATGGCTGTCCTGCGCGTATCAGACGCAATCGAAGCTGCTTCTCCAGCTCCACAGCGACATACAGGGCAAAGCCGATAGCGATGACCAGCACCGCGTCCACCAATGAAACTGCCCGGGTGCCAAAAACCGTTTGGGCCGGCGGCAAATAGGTGATCACCACCTGACCAAGCGTGACGCCCACTACCGCGAGCCAGACCACCGGCGTACCGCGAACCAGGTTCCAGGAGCTGGTCGTACTGTTCATATTCCGAATAAAGAACAGATAGAAAATCTCCATAACCACCAGCGTGTTCATTGCAAGGGTTCTCGCCAGTTCTACGGTATATCCCTGTCCAACCGCGTATGAGTAAATCCCAAAAACGCCACACACGATCAACGCAGTAACCAAGGCGATTTGCCACAACAAGGCCCCAGAGAGCAGAGAATCATGTCTCGGACGCGGGCAGCGGCGCATTGCACCTTCTTCTGTGGGCTCAAAGGCAAGAGCCAACCCGAGGGAAACGGTGGTGATCATGTTAACCCAGAGAATCTGGATAGGAGTCACCGGCAAAGCAAGCCCTGCAAGCAACGCGACAACAATGGCAAATGCTTCACCGCTGCTGGTCGGTAGTGTCCAGCCGATCATCTTTCGAATATTGTCCCAGACCGTACGTCCCTCCCGAACCGCGGCCACAATCGAGGCAAAATTGTCGTCAGCAAGCACCAGGTCTGACACCTCCTTGGCCGCCTCAGTGCCCTTCCCGCCCATAGCGATGCCAATATCCGCACGACGTAACGCCGGGGCATCATTGACACCATCCCCCGTCATAGCCACCGTCATACCTTGGGATTGCAGGGCTTTGACCAGGCGCAGTTTATGCTCAGGGCTGGTGCGGGCAAAAATATTGATGTCCCGGACTACTGCTGCCAACTGATCTTCGCTGAGCCTGTCTAGCTCTGTGCCTGTCAGGGTATGGTGACTGTTCGGTAACCCCAGCTGATGACCAATAGCCGCGGCAGTACTGGCGTGATCCCCTGTAATCATCTTGACCGCAATTCCCGCCCGCTGACACTCCACCACTGCCGCCAAAGCTTCTTCCCGTGGAGGGTCAATAAACCCAGCCAAGCCAATCATCACCAAGTCTTGTTCAAGATCCGCCAGCTCAACGACTGAGTGACTGGCAGAAACCGGGCGATAGGCAAACGCCAGCACCCGCTGACCCGCGGCTGCAATCTGTTCCGCCAAGCGATGCCACTGCCTCTCCTCTAGCGGTTGTACGTCACCATTGACGTCGAGTTGCCCCACGCAAAGAGCCAACACAGCTTCCGGGGCTCCTTTCAAGAAAATGCTGCCATGGCCCCGGTGGTCATGATTGAGCGTGGCCATAAACCGATGGCGGGTATCAAATGGAATCACATCCGTTCGTCGCCACCGACTGCGGAGTTCCTCGGGGTAGAGTTCTACTTTACCCGCTAGCGCTAACAACGCCCCCTCCATGGGATCTCCTTCGACATGCCAGGAGGCTTCCTGCTTGTGCAGTTCCGCGTCGTTACACAACACGGCGGTACGCACCAACAGTTCCACAGCCAAAGGCAACGACTCTGGCGCCACAACGTCGCGGGCTAAGGTCAGAGAACCCGTTGGGGCATAGCCCGAGCACTCGACGTCAAAATGCTGGCCACCAGCTACCAGCGTGGCCACACTCATTTCATTCCGGGTCAGAGTTCCGGTTTTGTCCGTGCAAATCACCGAGACTGAGCCGATGGTCTCGATAGCAGGCAGTCGCCGAACGATCGCATGCCGCTTGGCCATAGCCTGTACGCCTACCGCCAGCGTAATGGTCAGCACCGCCGGCAAACCCTCAGGAATCGCTGCCACGGAAAGCCCGACCACCGCCATAAATAGACCGGCAAACGCCTGTTGCTGGACAAAGTGGCCGTACACCAGTAAAAGCCCGGCAACAATCGCAATCACCAGCGTAAGCCAGCGAGCGAAAACTTCCATTTGTTCAATCAGCGGCGTTTTCAGCGTATCCACATTGACTAGCATGCCGCTGATCTGCCCAACCTCGGTTAGGCCCCCTGTCGCAACAACCACACCACACCCCTGCCCTCGGGTGACGGTGGTTCCGCTATATGCCATACACGAACGGTCCGCAATGGCCGCCGCCTTACCCAGTGGCTCAGTCTGTTTATCGACAGCGACAGACTCTCCGGTAAGAATCGCTTCCTGAATCTGGAGACTGTGAGCCCTGATCAGCCGAAGGTCTGCCGGCACCCGGTCTCCGGCATCCAGCAGTACCACATCACCGGGAACCAGGTCCTCTCCTGCAACCGACAGCCTACGGCCGCTGCGCAGAACGGAAGCCTGTGGTGCCAACATGTGACGGATAGCCGTGATGGCTCGGGCGGCCCGGCCTTCCTGAACATAACCAATGAGCGCATTTAGAAGCACAACAGCGAGAATCACCGACGTGTCGAGCCAGTGCCCGAGCAGACCAGTAATCGTGGCGGCACCAATCAACACATAGATCAGAATATGATGAAACTGACGGAGAAAACGGAGGAACGCGCGCTCGGGCGGTGGCGCTGGCAGCCGGTTGGCTCCATAGCGCTGGTGTCGGGCCTCTATCTCAGGTTGAGACAGCCCCTGGGGCGAAGTTTCCAAAGCCGCTAAAGCTGCATCCACCGTCACGCGGTGCCATTGATCACGCTGCTCCATTCTCAGAACCACCTCTGTGATCCGGAAAGTTGGAAAGGTGCCCTACGCCTGCGAAAGTGCCACTTTGGCACCAACCCCAATGAAAACCCCACCGGTGAGACCATGCATCATCCGCTTGAGCCACCCCGGGGAGGCCAGCCCACGGGAACGAGCCACCACCACAGCCACGCCGGACAGCCACACAAGTCCCATTACAAAATGGATCGCAGCCAGCAGCATGGATTGCAACAACACACTCCCTTGAGGATCAATAAACTGAGGTAACAGGGCCATATAGAACAGTGCTGTTTTGGGATTAAGCACATTCGAAAGCACGCCTTCGCGGAAGTCCCGGGCAAACCGGGAGTGCTGAGGTTGCGGCGGCTGGCTGGCAACACCGACGGCAGGTCGCACACAGGCCTGCCTCAGGCTATTAAGGCCAAGCCAGACCAGGTAGCAGGCTCCGGCCCATTTGAGCACGCTAAAAGCCCAGGCGGTTTGGACCAGAATCAGCGAAATCCCCACCGCTGAGAGGCCCGCATGGATAAACAGCCCACTGCAAATGCCAACACTCGTGACAACCCCTGAGCGTACGCCCGAGCGAGCGGTATTCCGTATGGTCAGTAAGGTGTCGACGCCGGGGGAAATGGTCAGCAGGAAAATAGCGACCAGATAAGCACCAAGCAGTTCAATGGAAGGCATGCAACACCGCTCCCGATAAACATGCCTGGTCAGGGAGTTACGGCTCAGGCATCCAGCTGAAGGATTTTTTTCACCGCGGCGGACTTATAGAACGATGACAGCCGTCGGCGCAAGAAGCCTTCAAGATACCCTTCCTCTCGCAGGACGTCCACCAGCGGCAAAATGAAGGCGTCCATTTCCGCCATAATCATCCCTTCATCCACCCCGATATCGTCCAACAGGGTGGCCAGGGACTGATTACCGTACTTCTCGAACAGGTGGTTCACCACAGCCTCGCAGCAGCCTTCAAAGTACGGGGTTTGGCGAAAGCTGAGCCAGAATTCATAGCCCAGCACCACGAACTCCTGCAGCTGGATGTCCCCCAGCCCTTCCCTCAGCTCACCAATGGTGCGGCCCTCCAGCGTGATCCAGGCCGCCATCACGGTGTCGCGGAGTTCGTCATCACTCAGCGCTTTGTGCAGGAACTGTTCGCTGCGACTGATCAGCCCCGGCAAGCTATCCGACAGCCAGGCCTTGATCCGGCGCTCGAAACTTTCGTCCAGTCCCGGTACCGCCTTATTCGCCATCTTCTTGCCGAACTTCATCATCGAGCCGACACCCGGCACACTGCGGGTAATCAGGTTGTCTTCATAGAGGTAGCTGACCAGGCCCTGGTAGACCACGCTGGAGACCAGCTCCTGGTACACCGGGTGGGCCATCACACTGCTGATCATCCGCTCCCGGTGATGCTTGAGCTCCAGCACCTGCTCAAGAATCGAGGTCGTCTGCTCCCGGCTGAGTACATCCTTGAGCAGCGTGTCTGCCTGCACCGGAGCATTCATCACTTTGGCCGCCATTTCTCCGGCAAGCTCAGGAATCCCGCCATCCAGTTCCATGTCCATGACCAGACGCCGGATCACCCCCATCACCTGGTCAGGCGACACCGCCCTGCCAAGGGTGACGGTATCAGCCAGCACCATCAGTTCACTGACTTCGCGCTCAATCATCTTGCGGAGCTTAGCGCCCTTGAGGGCCGCCATTTCATGCTTGACGTGTTGCTCCAGCAACGCATTGACGAGATCGGCCGGTGATGTGGTCATGGTGTCAGTCCCAGTGGAAGCCAGAGAAGAGAAGCTATGTCAGGGCGAGGCTACCACGAAGCCCCAGCCCGGACGTTCGCCGGAAAAACCCGAAATAGCCGCAGCTCGGCCAAGCCCGGCCGGGCCTGACCACTATTGAAAATCGCTGAACCGGTGAGGCTCTGCACCCAGCGCCAGGCACACGCTTCCCGGGCCCAGATAGATGCTGCTGGTGATGCCCATCTGGGACAGCAGCAATTCGATGCCCTGCTGCTCACAGGCATCCCGCAGGCGGTTTAGACCTGGCAATTCTTCGATTTCGGTCCAGGTCATGCCACAGGACAGGCTGACGTAGGGGGTCAGAAGCCCCGCCTGAACCCGGCCGGTCGCGTAGTTCATCACCTTCTCCACAGCAACGTCAAAGCTACGGGTTTTGGCAACGGGCTGGCCTTCCACCCCCTGGCCAAAAATCACCGGCGTGATGTTCAGGGCCTTGCCAAGAAAAGCCACCACGGCAGAGACGCTCTTGTCACCACGCCGACGGGCACGCTCGCGGATGTAGTGCAGATCTCGCGGAATGACGCAGGTATAGATGTTATCTGAGAACCGCTCAATCTCGTTGCGCAGCGCATTCTTCGACAGTTTCTGGTCAATCAAACGCAGCGTGTGGGCAGCCAACAGCCCCTGCCCTGCAAAAATCTGTTTACTGTCGACCACCCGCATCGAGAAACTACCCGGAACCCCGGCCGCATTACGTACTTCCCGGTACTGGGCCATGACCGAATTCATGGCCTCGCTGGCATTCTGGTAAATCAGGCTGCGGGACCGGGTTACCGTCTCACAGATCGCAATGTCAAACTGGTTTACGATCTTCTCCATGAACAGGTCATGGATTTGTTGTACCGAAAACGCTTCAGTTTCAGCGTGATGCCCCTTCTGCAGCAGGCCGCTCTGGTAGAACTCCTGAGTTCGCACCGGGTCGTGCTCATCAACATAGGTTTGATGGTCGATCCGGGCAGTGACCGGCAAGACAAACAGGTCGTGCTGGCGCCGGAATTCATAAGGTAAGTCACAGGCTGAGTCTACAATCAGACCAACTCGCATCGGAGGCCTCCGGGGTGATGACCCTGTGGGTCGCTTTTATTATCGTTGTTTTCCAGGCCGCCATTTTTATCACAAATCGATCATTAATTCAGCACCCGCTCCCAGTCAGGGTGCTGTTTCTGTGGCGAATCAACAGGCTTGACGTTCGCCTGATCAACCCGGTTGTGCCGGCATCTCCTCAAGGTCTTCAAGGCTCCGCTCCAGCAGCGCCCGGTTGTCCTGCTGCCAGGGCTGAAAGCCCTTACGCAGGTAGGCCAGGAAATCCGGCAGGCAGCGGCGGATCACTCCCGGTTTCCCCCACAGGAAATTCATGCCCCCCAACCAGGTCTTCAGGCTCCAGAGCTTGCCATCGGCCTTCAACAGGCTGCAGGTGTTGAGGAAGGTGAACTTGAAAAAGTGGTAGGTCACAAACAAAAAGACAATACGCCGCAGCCGCTCATTGCCAATACAGTGTTGATACACATCGAAAGCCACCGATTTGTGTTCGGTTTCCTCAATCGCATGCCAGCGCCATAGCCGTCGCATGTTAGGGGTCGCCCCGGCCATCCATTCCGGGTGGCTCAGAATCGCATTAGCCAACACCGCGGTGTAATGTTCAGCGCCACAGGTACCGGCAAGCTGACGGCTGGCGGACAAACGGCTAACCCACTTCATATGTTTCATGAAGCGCCGGTCAATGGCGTCAATGTCATAGCCACGAGCCTTCAGGGCGTCGTTATAGGCCCGGTGTTCACGGCTGTGCAGCGCTTCCTGGCCAATAAACCCGCGAATTTCCTGTTTCAGTTTGGGGTCGTCGATCCGCTCCCGATACAACCGGACCGCATTGATGAACTGCTGCTCACCGTCAGGGAACTGCAAAGACAGGGCATTGAAAAACGCCGTTCGGAAGGCGTCGTTGCCGTACCAGTCCGTTTTCAGGTCCTGGGATACATCAAATTCCAGATGGCGGGGAGCCACCGAAACACCGCTAGGGGTTGTGCTGATCGCCATACCTGCCTCCCATCATTATTGTGTTTTTTGGAGTCATGGAGCTGCGTGTGTCGGAACCGACTAAAATTGTACACTATTCGACCAGCATCATGATCAAACTGGCCCATTAAGCCAGCCCTCAGCAATCACCAAAAAAAAGGGGGAGCCGGGACAAGCCCAGACTCCCCCAAAACACACAAGGAGATTAATGTTCTTCGGCGGCCCTTGCCCCCGGCGCTTCCGGGTCCGGGGTAAAGCCCAACAGCTTGGTGCGCTCAATCAGCAGGTAGAGAACGGCTCCGGTGGCCAAGCCCCAGCCCGCACCGTACACCGCAAGGACAACCCCCATGGTTCCGGCAATACCACGCTCGGTGTTGTTCTCCAGCTGCTCCAGGCCCACCATCAGACAGATGTAACCGGTCAGCAGCAGGGTCAGTGACAGGGCAATCGGCAGTACCGGCTGGAAAAAGCTCACCAGCGGCAGGATAAACAGGGCGATAAATCCGGTAATCCAGAAAGTGCCACCGCCACTGTAAATGGAATCCATCGCCTTACGGCCGTACTTGTAGCGTTCCGCCATGGTGGCGGTCACGGCGGTCCAGATCGGTCCGGCCAACCCCGGGTAGGGTGCAAAGAACGCGTGCATACCGTTGCGGATCGCTGTCACCAGGTGAACCCGGTCCACGCTGCTGTCGATCACTTCGTCCTTGCGCAGGTGGTCAACGCGATCCATCAGGGACTTACCTACGATGATGTCGCCAAACGCAATGATGTAGGCAATCACGGCGGTCGGAATGGCCAGCAGGAACACGTCAGCCGAAGGGAATCCAACAGTAAACGGCAGGTAGTTCCAGAGCTCGCCAAACGCCGGCTGGGTAATGCCCCACTGCACGGTCGGCACCTCATATTCTCCGGTCGCAAAACCCACCAGAATCGCTACAACCATACCCGGCACCATGCCGTAGTTGGCAATTTTCCGGGCAATCGGATTGGTTTCCACAAACCCTTTGAAAGACAGTGAAAACATCAGGTACAGGCACACCAGGCCACCCACAATCAGCGAGATCGGGGTTTCCGCCAGCCGTCCACCGGCTTCGATTTCACCCATCAGAGCGGCAATACCGGCACCGATGATGATTCCGCCCTTCATCGACCGGGGAATCCACTCCACCAGTTTGTTACCCATACCGGTCAGGCCCAGTACGAGGAAAATCAGGAATACCAGGAACTGCAGCGCAAACAGCGCCTGAATCGCCTCAGCGCCCGGCTCAAAGTCACCGAGGAACAGCAGAACAACGGGGATACCCGGGGTGATCCAGCCCGGCACAAGGGGAACCCCCAGCAACGCTGGCAACATGAAACCGATACCACAAACCACCACATAGGCCAGGGCAACGTCGTAGGGTACACCCAGGTATTTTTCCAGCAGCGGGATCATGGCCAAGCTGACCACGAACATGATCAGCGCCTGCACCATCTCTGCAACTTCCCAGCGATAGTGAACAAACGGCAGTCGAATCTTGAACGGTCCGGCGGCCCAGCTGGGCTGCTCCGCGCCGTCTCTACGATGGTACATTTGCATAAAAGAACCTCCTGGCACAGCGTTAAGCTCGCCTGATGTTGTTTTTGTGGTAATTGGGGTTACTGCAATGCACCAGGCCAGGCAGTTACCTGACCTGATGGAAATTCCGTTGACTTAGCCCAGTTCTCGCGCCTGATCGCGCAAGACAAACTTCTGGATTTTTCCAGTGGATGTCTTCGGCAGTGCGGTAAACACAATGGTCTTCGGGACCTTGAAGCGGGCCAGGCGCTCGCGGCAGAAGTTGATCAGGTCCTCTTCCGTCACATTGCCAGCCTCAGGCTTCAGCGTAATGAAGGCACACGGCGTTTCGCCCCACTTCTCATCCGGACGCGCGACCACCGCCGCTTCCAGCACCGCCGGGTGGCGATACAGGGCATCTTCCACTTCGATGGTGGAGATGTTTTCGCCGCCAGAAATGATGATGTCTTTCAGGCGGTCCTTAATCTCCATGTAACCGTCTTCGTGCCACACCGCCAAGTCACCGGTGTGGAACCAGCCGCCGCGGAAGGCTTCTTCGGTTGCACTCGGGTTCTTGAGGTAGCCCTTCATGACCGTGTTACCACGTAGGAAGATTTCGCCGATGGTCTTGCCGTCTTTGGGGACCGGCGCCATGGTGTTGGGGTCGCCGACCATCATGCCGGCCAGGGTTGGGTAACGAACGCCCTGGCGTGCCTTGATCACGGCGCGCTCGTCCAGCGACAGCTCATCCCACTTGGATTTCCAGGCACACACCGTGACCGGACCATACACTTCGGTCAGACCGTAGACGTGAGTGATACGGATGCCCATTTCCTCGATGGCTCCGATCACCTGGGCTGGGGGCGCTGCGCCCGCTGTCATGGCGCTGACGACATGGTCGATTCCACCCTTCGCTGCTTCCGGCACATTCAGCAGGGCATTGAGAACGATCGGCGCACCACACATGTGAGTGACACGGTGCTCACGAATCAAACGCAGGATTTTCTCGGGATCGACCCGACGCAGGCAGACATGGGTTCCCGCCAGTGCCGTCACCGTCCAGGGGTAACACCAGCCGTTGCAGTGGAACATGGGCAGGGTCCACAGGTAGACCGGGTGCTGCCCCATCGACCATACCGCCTGATTACCCATGGCATTCAGAAAAGCACCCCGGTGGTGATAGACCACACCTTTCGGGTTGCCGGTGGTGCCAGAGGTGTAGTTGAGTGAAATGGCATCCCACTCGTCTTCCGGCAGCTGCCACTGGTAGCCTGGGTCACCTTCCTGCAGGAAGGCCTCGTAATCCAGGTCGCTGACGGCGGATCCTTCACCGTACTCAGGGTCATCAACGTCAATAACCAGTGGGCGGTGTTCCATGTGGTTAACGGCCTCACGGATAACCTCACCGAACTCCCGGTCAGCAATGACCACCTTGGCTTCACCATGCTCCAGCATGAAAGCAATCGCTTCCGCATCCAGACGCACGTTCAGGGTGTTAAGCACAGCGCCAATCATAGGCACACCAAAGTGGCATTCCACCATGGCGGGAATGTTGGGCAACATCACAGCAACGGTATCGCCCTTGCCAATGCCCCGTCCGACCAGCGCAGATGCCAGACGACGACAACGATCATAAGTCTGGCTCCAGTTGTAGCGGATCGCACCGTGGATCACCGAGGGGTAATCCGGATACACACTTGCGGTACGGGCAATAAAGTCCAACGGAGACAGGACGCTGTGGTTGGCATGGACCTGTTCTAGGCCGGTTTCAAAAATCGCGGTCATGGGGGTCACCTATGTAGAACGCTGTTGTTCTTGTGGCATTTCCAGAGCACTTACAATTACAGCTATACTCTTTCTAGCTGCCAATAGTAATTGCACAAATATTTATAGCAATAGACCCATAGTATTATAGTAAAACCACCATAAGAAGATCAGCTATGACGTCAGCCTCCAACAAACCCAACCCGCTTTTGTTGGCCAACGACCCGGATGCCTGCCTGATTTGCGACACCAGCGGGGCGATCCAGGCCTGGAATGAAACCACCGGGCAATGGCTACAGGCCGCTGGCATGGATACCCCCATCGCGCTGCTGCCACAGAATCAGGGCGCCCTGATCCAGGCCTGCCAGAGCCAGGTCCGAACCATCACTAACGTGGAAAGCCGAATTGGCGAACGCTCGGTGCTATGGACCTTTATCCCCGACCCGGAAAACCAGCACGTGGTGATTCGCGGGCGGGATGCGACAGAGACCCTCCACGAACTGGCGGAAGCGACCCGCTCCAACCGGCTGTACCGACTCATCATCGAGAACACCACCGACCTGATTTCTCGCCACGCTCCTGGCGGTCACTTTGTGGATGCCTCGCCGGCGTCCTGGCGTCTGTTAGGCTTCTGGCCCGAGGAGCTGCGCGGGAAAGGCCTGATGGATGTTGTCGTCCCGGAGAGCCTTGAAGGCCAACTGGATGAGGCCCGTAACAGCCTACGGGACTCCGGTTATGCGACCCTGACGCTGCAGATCCGCCGCCGCGATGGTCAATTGCGATGGTTTGAAACCGCTGCCAGGGCCATCCGCGAGACCTATACCGGCGCAGTGATTGAAGTGGTGAGCGTGTCCCGGGACATCACCGCCCGGGTCAATTCGGAAGAGAACAACCGGCGTCTGGCCCAGGTGGTTGAGGCCAATACAGACCTGGTGCTGTTTGTCAGCCGCACCGGCGATGTCAGCTACATGAACCCGGCTGCCCGGCGGGCGCTGGCCGTGGCGGACAACAACCCACTGCCATCGGTCACAGCATTCTTCGAACCCGGTGAGTTCCAGCGCCTGATTTCTGTCGGGCTGCCGCAGGCTGATCGAAGCGGTGTCTGGGAGACGGAGACTCGCCTGGCGGCGCTGGATGGGAATAGCTCGCTGCCGGTATCCCTGGTGTTGCTTTCCCACCAGGCAGCCCAGGGCGCGACCTATTATTCACTGGTGGCGAGGGACATGACGGAACGGGAACTTCGGGAAAGCGAACAACGCCGCCACCAGGAGGAACTCGCCCACACCGCCCGGTTAGCGACCCTGGGGGAGCTGGCTTCCGGTATTGCCCACGAAATGAACCAGCCGCTGGCCACCATCGTCAACTACGCCAATGCCAGTAAACGCTACCTTGGCCAACTTGACGACAATCCGGACGCCCTCCACCGGGTGCAGGACGGCCTGCAGCGTATCACCCACCATGCCGACCACGCTGCTGAAGTGATCAAGCGATTGCGCGCCTTCCTACGCAAAGGCAAAAAGCGTAGCGCCTGCATTGCCCTGAACGAGACCATTGACGCTGCGGTACGCCTCTGCCACTGGGAAACCGCCAAGCACAACATCACCGTTGAGCTGGAGCTGGCCGAGGCCAACCCCACCCTGACGGCCGACCCGGTGCTACTTCAGCAAGTGTTGATCAACCTGATACGAAACGCAGTTGACGCCAACCGGGAACGCCATCACGATGCGCCCTCCCAGATCCGCATTACGACCCGGCTGTCGGCCAGCCAGGATGTATGGATAGAGGTGGAGGATCAGGGGCCGGGGCTGGATGACGAAGGGCTGCGGCAGATGTTCACACCGTTTTTCACCCTGAAGTCCGAGGGGCTGGGGTTGGGTCTGTCCATGAGCCGCTCCATTGTCGAGAGTTTCGGCGGTTTCCTGGATGCCGAACGGAGCGCCGAAGGCGGCCTGCGGCTGATTTGCCGGTTTCCCGCCAAGGCCGCGCTGGGCCATAGCGCAACCTGAAACCCTAACCAACCATCAATCACAAACAACAATCACCATAAGGGGCCCTCATGACCAAGCCGGAAGAAGCGGTTGTCTATGTTGTCGACGACGATACTGGAATGCTGGACTCAACCCAGTGGCTGCTGGAGTCCGTTGGTCTGAGGGTTCAGGGTTACGCCGATGGGCGCCAGTTCCTTGATGCGATTCCGGACTCTGCGACCGGTTGTGTCGTTCTCGATGTGCGGATGCCGGGGCTCGGGGGGCTGAACGTTCAGGAAGAAATGCAAAAGCGGAAGCTGGACCTGCCGGTGATTTTCGTCTCCGGTCACGCCGACGTTCCCATCGCCGTGCGTGCATTCAAGTCCGGCGCTTTCGACTTTATCGAGAAGCCTTTCAACGAACAGCTGCTGCTGGATAGCGTCCAGCAGGCCTTGCAGGATCGCCAAAGCCCGCCATCAACAGGAGGCGCGTCACCGGATGCCATGGCGAAGATCGCCACCCTGACCCCCAGAGAGCGGGACGTATTCCTGCCACTGGCGCAAGGCTACACCAGCCGTGAAATCGCTGAGCAGCTCGGCGTCAGCGTCAAGACCATAGACCTATACCGCTCCCGCGTGATGAAACGTCTTGATGTGGACCGGCTACCAGATGTCACTGGCCTGGCCATCGCGGCGGGACTGATGGATCCCCTGGATCTTCGGGCAGTGTGACGTCCTAACCCGAGTCACACGCGGTCAGGACAATTCGGCAACGGCCTGGGTCGCCAGAATGCCCAAGCGATGAATCGCATTTTCGATCCGCTCATTCCAAGGGTTGGCGCAGTTCAGGCGCAAGCAGTTCTCATATTTGTTTGCGGTGGTGGAGAACATCCGCCCCGGTGCCACGTTGATCCCCTCCTCCCGCGCCAGCTGGTACACCCGAGTGCCGGAAGCATTGCCCGGTAACTGCACCCACAGCACAAAGCCCCCTTGGGGCTTGCTGACCGCGGTGCCCTCCGGGAAGGAGCGACCAACGGCTATCCGCATCCGCTCAGTCGCATCCCGGTACCACTGGCGCGCCGAGCGCAGGTACCGATCGTATCCGCCCTGCTCCAGAAAACGCGCCACCGCAAGCTGCGGCAGGCTGGCCGTGGCCAGGTTACTGAAATACTTCTGGTGGCGAGCCTCGGTGCGGTAACGCCCGGGCACCATCCAGCCCAACCGCAGCCCCGGCGATATCGTCTTGGAGAAGGAGCTGCAATAGATCACGTTGCCGGTACGGTCAAAGGTCTTCGCCGGGCGGGGACGTTCACCGCTGTGATAGAGATCGCCATAGATATCATCCTCGATCAGCGGCACCCCCGCGGCCTCCAGCATGTTCACCAGAGCCACCTTGCGCTCATCGCTGAGACAGGTTCCCAATGGGTTGCTGTGGTTGGCCACCATCACACAGGCCTTGACCGGCCATTGCTCCAACGCCAGTTGCAAGCCTTCGAGGCTAATGCCATCGGTGGCATGGGTCGGAATTTCAATGACCCGCAGGCCGACCACATCCAATGCCTGAAGAATACCTGGGAAGGAAGGCGACTCAACCGCCACAATATCACCGGGTTCGGTTACCGCCCGTAACGCGAGGATGATGGCTTCCTGGGCGCCGTTGGTCGCCAGTATATCGTCCGGCGATACCATGCAGCCCAGGCCCGTCATCCGCTGAGCAATCTGACGGCGGAAGGCAGACTTGCCGGGAAAGGCATAATCCAGGGTTTCAAACCCATGCCGGGCCGCCCACAATGACGCCTGTTGAATCTGCCGCACCGGCAGGAAATCGGCATGGGGAATCGCCGCCGCCAGCGGCACCATGCGATTGAGCTCATCAAGGCACAGCTCCAGGGCCATGTCGCGGGCACTGACCGCAACAGGCTCAGCCCGGGAGATACTCATTGCCGGTTCAGGCATATCCAGACGAGGCAAACGAACAAAGTAGCCGCTGCGCTCCCTGGCCTGCAGATAGCCACGTCCTTCCAGGGTCTGGTGGGCCTGAAGAATGGTGGACACACTGACTCCAAACTGTTTGCTCAGCAACCGGACACCCGGCAACCGCTCGCCATCCCGGTAAACGCCATCAAGGATCAGAGTCTGAAGCTGGTCGGCAATGTGGTTATAGAGAACACTCATGATCAATATCCTGCCAGATCGGTGAACAGCGGGTGCAGCACAGATTTACTATGAACCATACAGCACAGTTTTCAAATCCTGAACACTGTACCGGTTCAAAAAAATATAATCTGAATCTGTTATGGCTTCGACCATCAGAGCCACAATAATCGGGAAATCCACGGAACGGGAGCCCGACCGATGACCACCTTTGAATCCAGACTTACGCCCCCTGTTTTACCCAGTCCCAGTGGCGACCGACGGGACCTGCTGGGCATTGCCAACAGCCATGCGCTGAACAGAAACGCAACCGACAGTGCTGACCGAAACCTGCAACATCTTGAGGCACTTGGCTTTGAAGTTTGCCGCGCCGGCAGGCGCCACTGGGTGATCTGCCGGCGCGGAACCCAAACCAGGATTCACCTGTATGGCGCAACGGAGCTGGCCCTGTTCGTGAACCTGCGAGCACACCAATACGCCACGCTATACACTGGCAGACACTCCACCTGACCCAACATCCGCAGACAGGACAAACCATGACGACACTTCCGATTTATCAGGTCGACGCCTTCACCAGCCAGCAATTCCGCGGCAACCCGGCGGCCGTCATGCCGTTGGAACAATGGCTGCCCGATACCCTGCTTCAGAACATCGCACAGGAGAACCACTTGTCAGAGACCGCGTTTGTCGTCCGTGAACCGGAAGGCAGCGAGGCCGACTTTCACATTCGCTGGTTCACGCCGGGGGCAGAGGTTCCCCTGTGTGGCCATGCCACCCTGGCCACCGCCTGGGTGCTGTTCAACCGTCTGGGGTTCGAGCGGAATGCCATCCGGTTCCGCTCCATGAGCGGCCCCCTTGGCGTTGTGAGACGCGACAATCACTGGCTTGAACTGGACTTTCCTAACCTTGCCATGGAACTGGTGCCGACGCCCCAGCTTCTGCACGACGCCCTGGAAGGGGTTGACGATCATGTTTACTTCGTACCCAACGATACCAACTACCTGGTGGTGCTGACGGATGAAGCCGCGGTTCGCAACGCGACGCCCGATTTTCGTCTGTTGAAGGAGCTCGGCAACCAGGGGCTGATCATCACGGCAGAAGGGGAACATTGTGATTTTGTCAGTCGCTACTTTGCACCCGGGATTGGTATTGATGAAGACCCGGTCACCGGGTCTATTCACAGCGTGCTAACGCCCTACTGGGCCGGACGACTGAGTAAGAGTCGCCTGTCCGCCCAGCAGCTTTCAGCCCGAGGCGGACACTTGAACTGCGAGCTGAAGGGAGACCGGGTCAGTATTTCCGGTCAGGCAGCGTTCTATATGGAAGGCCAGGTGACCCTAGAAGACTGAGGGTCAGGCAACGCTGCCGTTGTCCAATTCGGTCGCACCGGAGGAGCACACCCGGTTGCGACCATTGAACTTCGCTTTGTAGAGGCGTTTGTCGGCCAGACTGAGCATTCGGTCAATCAACGCGTCATCCAGCGGAAGGTCGCCACCAGGTTCCCACGAGGCGCACCCCAAACTGATGGTTACCCGCCCCAGCGGGGAGCCTTCGTGAAGGATATTGGCATCAAACAGCGCCTGCCGGAGCCGCTCGGCGACCTCCGCTGCACCCTCCGCATCCTGACCGGCGAGCAACAAGGCAAACTCCTCCCCGCCCATTCGAACGGCAAACTCACCGGCACGCCGGCAGTGATCCATCATCACCTTGCCCAGGGCAACCAGACACTCATCGCCTTTAGCGTGGCCATAGAAGTCGTTGTAGCCCTTGAAATAGTCCACATCGATCATCACCAGTGACAGCGGTGTCGGGTAACGCCGCACCCTCCGCTCTTCAAGCCTTGACCGGTCCTCAAAGGATCGACGGTTCGCCAGCCCCGTCAGGTGGTCGGTATGCGACAGCAGGTACAGTTCCCGACGGCTGGATTCCAGTTCCTTGGTGCGCTCCGCCACCCGGATTTCCAGCTGATCCCGCTCTTCCGCCAGTTCTTTCATCGCACGGTCCCGCTCACGGCTGTAACGGGATATCGCTTCACGAAGGGTTTCAAAACCCTCCGCTACCAGGTCAATCTCATCCTGCCACTGACGTTCCGGGCGCTGAATAACCAGCGGCGGATTATCCCGGTCTGGCAACAGTTCCTTACTGTAATCCGCGATCTGTCGCAGCGGAGCCTTCAAGCGGTAAAACATAACCCGGTAAACCACCAGGCACACCAGCACAATAAACAATCCCAACTTGAGGGTGCCACCGGCAACCGCCAACAGGATTGCCTGCTGGATTTCGCCGTGGTCGTAATAGACCCGGAGCTCCCCCAGAGGCGCCTCACTGTTGTTGCGGGGGTTGGGAATGGCAACGGTGAACTCAGGCTCAACCTCCGTATCCACCACACCGGCCTGGAACATCATTCCAGTCGCGGTGGAAAGGTAGGCGCCTTCAATTTCCCGGTGGGACGCAATCGTTGATACCTGCGTCTCGGCCACCGTCGGCTCGATATCCCAAAGCGCCATCGTCAGCACGGGTACGTGGGTCTGCGCCAGCACGTCCACCAGCTCATTCACCCGGATCACTTCGCTGCGGTACTGAACCCACGTCTGGGCGGCACCGATCAGCACCATCGAAAATGCCGCAGCGGTGATCACCCTGCGCAATATGTCCCGGGTAAGGGACTGGAACGGACGAGTTCGGTTTAAAGAATTCACGGTTCTAACAGTTGGCCAATGTCAAACTGGTAGCGAGTCATATCCGGGTTCAGGAACTTGCTGTAACGGGTGAAATCAACCTTTGGAATCGATGCACCAAAACACTCAAGAAAACGCGCGGCAAGCTCAGGTGTAAACAGAGTAAACATCGAACGTTGCATCTCGACACCTTCGGTCTCCGCAAAATCGATACCGTGGTGATAATCATACAGCAGCACCAGCGACCAGGCCCCGGTCATGTAATGCCCTCCCGCCAGCGCCGTCATCTCACCGCGAATAACCGCATTCATGGCTTCGACAGAGGTGTTGACTCCGGATACCAGGACATCACCCCCAGGACGCAGGCCGCGCTCTCTCAGGGCTTCCATCGCCCCCAACGCAATCAGGTCACTGCCACTCCAGAACAGCGTGGTATCCGGGTAACGCTCATGAAGCTGCGCAGCCTTGAGCTTGCCGATGTCACGACTCCAATCCGCATGCACCAACTGATCGAGCACCAGATCCTCGTTGGCATCCACCACCGACAGCATGCCCTCATTACGGCGAATCGAGCTGTCCGTCGAGCGGTCACCGGAAATAGCCACCAGGTGGATCTTACCGTCATCGGCCTGCAAACCCCGCCGACGGGCTTCGTCCAGAAGCGCCTGGGCGGTCATCTCACCCGCCGACTCCGCTGACGGAATCAGGGAACCGAGTAACCCCTTGTACTGCTCACGGGGACCTCCGAAGCGCGCCCGCTCCTCATCGAGCAGGCCATTGTAGGCCAGGAACACTTTCAGCCCGGCCCCATCGGCGATCCGAAGCTGCTCGGCAAACGTGCCTTTCTCCACCGACAGCAACAAATAGTCTGGCCGGTCACTGCCCTCGCGTGCGGCGACGGCACTGGTTAGCTGGATCTGGCGAACCGGGTCACGCTCGGCAAACAGGATCTCAAGGTCAATACCCAGGCTGTTGGCTGCAGACCGCATGCCATTGGCGGCATCGACCCAGTAGGTCTCATCGTGTTTACCGGGATTGATGAAAGTGACGGAAAAGGCCCAGGCAAAAGCAGGACTTAACAACAGAAGAGTTAACAGGCAGGTTCGAAACAAAGCGAGTTCCTGTAAGGGCAAGGCAGTTAGTAAACACACACAGTCTAATCAAACTGCGGCTATACCGCTATGTAAATCCTTGACCAGACCGCTATACTTTCCGGTCGTTTTTTCAACCATGGCTGTATATGACACCGCAATTGACCCCTACCGGTTCCAAAAATTTTGACGTCATCATCATTGGCGCCGGTGCCGCCGGGCTCATGTGTGCGGCAACAGCAGCGTACCGTGGCCGCCGCGTGCTGGTGCTGGATCACGCCAACAAGCCCGGCAAGAAAATCCTGATGTCCGGCGGTGGCCGCTGTAACTTCACCAACCTCAACAGCACCCCGGCCAATTTCCTGTCGGACAACCCCCACTACTGCATTTCCGCCCTGAAGCGCTACACCCCACACCACTTTCTGGAGCTGGTAGAACGCCATGGCGTGGAGTATGTGGAAAAGGCCGCAGGGCAACTGTTCTGCGCCGACAGCAGCAAGGACATCCTGCAGGTACTGCTCACCGAATGCGATTGGTCAGGTGCAAAACTCCGCATGGAAACCGAGATCCGCGAGATCAGCGAGAGGGGTGACGGCTACTGTCTTGCCACCAGCGCAGGCTCGTTTGAGTGCGAATCACTGGTCGTCGCCTGCGGCGGGCTGTCCATACCCACCATGGGCGCCACCGGCTTTGGCTACGACATTGCCCGCCAGTTTGGCCTCGAGGTATTGCCTACCCGCGCCGGCCTGGTGCCCTTTACCCTGCAACCGGCGCTGAAGGAACAACTGGCGCCGCTGTCCGGGGTTAGCTGCCCGGTGGAAGTGAGCTGCAACGGCATGAGTTTCCGCGAGCCCATGCTGGTGACCCATCGCGGCCTCAGTGGCCCGGCCATGCTGCAGATCTCCAGTTTCTGGCAGCCCGGCGACGAGCTGGCCATCAACCTGCTGCCCGACGAGTCCGCCAGTGAAGCCCTGCAAACACTGCGCAAGGACGCGCCGCAAAGCACCGTCGCCAAGTACCTCAACCAGCACCTGCCGAAACGCTTCGCCCAGGCGCTGAATGACCTGCACCACTGGCAGGGCCCGCTGCAGGGCTACAAGAACACCGATCTCGAGCAGGTCGCCGACGCTCTCAACCGCTGGCACATCAAACCCTCCGGCACCGAAGGCTACCGCACCGCCGAAGTCACCCTCGGCGGCGTTGATACCCGCCAGCTGTCGTCCAAAACCATGGCCGTCAACGACCGCCCCAACCTGTTCTTCATTGGCGAGGTGGTGGATGTGACCGGTCATCTGGGCGGGCACAACTTCCAATGGGCGTGGGCGTCGGGGGTGGCGGCGGGGAATGCGGTCTGAACGACCGTCACCCGAAGAACATCGCAGGGCTAAGCCCAAACCGCTCGCACAGCTTCTCAATCGCCTGACGGCTCAAGGTTCTTTTTCCATTCAGGACCTTGGAGACCATGGTTTTATCTCCGATCTCCGGCAGGTCACTGCCGGTGAGATGGTGCTGTTTCATCAACGTGCGAAGCAGTGCAATATCAGCAGGAACGGTGCCCGCCTCTGCAACATATGCCACCAGTTCCTCGTCCCTGGACTCGTAGCGGGCGATTGCCTGGCTGAGCATATCAATGAGAGGGTTCAGCGGGTCATCCAGGGTATCGCTGGCTGATTCCAGCACCTGCTCCAGTGTTTCAAGCGCCGCCTCATACTGCTCGTCAGTATCAATGTTGATCAACGGCTGAGCAGTGGCCATAAAGGTCTGGTAAGCATCGACAATTGCTAACTGAGCCATGATTTCACCTCTTATCCTGTTCCTTCCTGTACTTCTTGGTCAGTTTGTCGTAATCCGCATGACTGACTATATGTTTGATATACATGCGCTTGTTTACAAACTGGATAAACACAAGAACGCGCAGGTTGTTTCCGCCAACATCCAGAACCCACCACTTATCCTTGTATTTAAAATTGTCCAGTGACGGAAAAACCGCCTTTAACTCATCCGGTGTTTGGAAATCCGTTCTATCCAACACGCGATACATATCAAGCAATGCCTCCCGGTCATTGGGGTACTTCTTGGCCGCATCGTTGAACGGCTTTTTTGAAATGACATTCATTGGCTATCCCTAGCTGACTGAAACTCAACATCAACGCAAGTGTTGACTGTACGTCAACCATAGTCAGAGATTGACGTGCAGTCAACCCCACTAAAAACGCAAGCGCCCCATTGCATCCCACGCAACCCCTTGCCTATGCTAGAAAAAAGTGGCATTAACTTCCCTGAGCCCTCTTATTCCCAGTTTTAAACAGGATCACCCCCATGGATGAAGTCGCCAACCAGTTCATTGTCCAGCACAGCATCACTCTGAAGCTGGCGGCAGCGCTATTGCTGGGGGCCCTGATCGGGCTGCAGCGGGGATGGTCGGCGCGAGACCGGAAATCTGGCGAGCGGATTGCCGGCATCCGTACTTATGCGCTGACCGGCTTACTGGGGGGTATGGCGGCGCTGCTGACGGAAACCCTGACCGCCTGGGCGTTTCCGATCACGCTGATCAGCCTGGTGGGTGCGGCCCTGGTGTCCTACCACCAGCGTTTGCTGGAAAACCACGATTTCAGTATTACCAGCATATTGGGGCTCATTCTGACGTTCTGTTTCGGCGCCGTAGCGGTTGCGGTAGACCCGTTTCCGGCGGCCGCTGCGGCGGTGGCGACCGCCATCATTCTGGACAACAAGGATGAGATCCACGGCTGGGTTCGCAAGTTGCAGGCACGGGAAATGGACGCCGCCCTGAAGCTGCTGCTGATCTCCGTGGTGATGCTGCCCCTCCTGCCGAACACCAATATGGGACCGGGGGGCGTACTCAACCCCTATGAAATCTGGTGGATGGTGGTGTTGATTGCGACCGTGTCGTTTGTCGGCTATTTCGCCATGCAGCTTGCCGGTGCCGCCAAAGGCATCCTGTTCACCAGTATGTTTGCCGGGCTGACATCGTCCACGGCACTGACACTGCACTTTTCGCGGCTGTCCCGTGAGGCCCCAAGCCTCAACCCTCAGCTGGCATCCGGCATCCTGATTGCGTGCGGCACCATGTTCCCGCGCATCCTGATTTTCTGCGCCCTGATCAACCGGGATCTGCTGCCCTCGCTGGTATGGCCCGTGGTAACCATGACCCTGGTGCTCTACATCCCCGCCCTGGCAATCTGGTATCTGAACCGTGCAGCCCTCTCGGTGGAGCAGCCCCAGTTGAATCAGAACCCCCTCGATCTCAAGGCTGCCCTGGTGTTCGGGATGCTACTGACCGCCATTCTGTTTTTCGGTGAAATTCTCAAAACATGGTTTGGGGATGCCGGAGTCTACGCCCTGGCCGCCACCTCAGGCGTGGCTGACGTGGATGCCATCACCCTTTCCCTGACCCGGATGTCGCAGTCATCGATCAGTGCCGACACCGCAGTGCTGGGGATTGTCATCGCTGCCGCGGTCAACAACCTGGTGAAGACCGGCCTGGCCATGTCGATCGGCACCCGCTCACTGGGGCTGCGGGTGGCAGTCCCAATGAGCTTGTCCATGGTGGCCGGGTTGGTGACACTGTGGCTGTTGTAACAGCTCCCCAAACACCGACTAACCTTACCTAGCACGAATACTCAGGTTGCTGGGGAACAGCTTGCCCGTGGAAGCTGATCAATCCAGCTCCGGATGAGCTGAACGCCTTCCTGGTGCACGGTGCTGCGACCGAGCTCCGGCATCTTGTGGCGGCTATCCGTGGTCGACATACGGAACAGCAGATAGGACTCATCAGCATTGCCAGGAATCACATCGTACGGATAGTCCTCATGCCCCCCGGCAACCGGGTCCTTGCACACGCCGAACTTGCCGGGAGAATCGGCATAGTTGCGGTTGTACTCCAGTTGCACACCGCTACTACCGGCCGGGCCGGCATAGTCAGCAGGAAGCGTCAGGTCGGCTCGGTGACAATGAGCACAGTTGATGTCCAGGTAGGCCCGAGCCTTATCGTTGAGCTCGCTGTCACTGAGTGACGCAATGTGGGTTTCATCATTAAAAACCGGCGCCCGCTCGACACTCTGAAAATCCGTAGGCAGCCCGCTCAGCAATTGACCTTCCGCCCAATACTGCAGCTGGTTGTATACAGTGCCGTCTGAGTAGGTGAAGTCTTTGTTGAGATAACGGGCCTTTGGGCCAATGGGCAGGAAAATCTGCTCGCGATCGTCCTCCGGGCCAGCAAGGTCAGGCACGATGGAGTGGCAAGACGTGCAGTCCGCAGCCTTGGGAACGGAATAATCGAAGGTGATCTGCTGCCCCTGGTTGTTGATGGTTGTCAGGCCAGTCAGACGTTGTCCTGCAATTGCCAGCGTGGCATCAGACTCCGAAGACCAGTAGTAAGGCAGTGCGGTCCAGCCGTCGGTGCGGTGGATCAGCAGCCGGGTTTCGATGACCAGCTCTGCTCCGTCACGCATGGCGGTATTTTCCGGCAACGCAAAGGTCTTGGTGATCACTGTACCTACCGGGAAGTCCAGGGCCTCCGAAGGGTTGTAGCCAACGGTTTCCCCTTCAGGCACAAACACGAAGCGGTACTTGCTGGTGTAATCAGTAAACAAAGCGGTGGACAAGTCATACGGCACCCCACCCTGGGTCGGGCCGGATGTGGGGTCACTCGCATCGACAAACAGGTTGTAATCGGAAAGGTTTGGACAGGTCTCGGTCATCAGGGCATCCCAATTAACCCCGGAGGTTGCTGCATCACAGCTACCCTGGGCACCCGTCGGTGCGCCGGCGCCGGCATTCAGGGCGCTGCCAGGCGTGACAGAACCTCCACTGTCGGACGAATCTCCACCACCGCCACAGGCGGTCAGAAGAAAAGAGGTCGCCAGGGTCGCGGCGATCATTTTATTGTTGGTTTTCATGGGGAAGTACTCTCTGCAGCGGAGTGAACACCCGAGCCTGACAGCCCCGGCGTTCACTCCTGTCGTCATTATTTCAGTCGCGAATCACTCTGGAAGGCCGGCTTACAACGCGCAGGCCGCTTCTGCCAGATCATCGCCAGTACAGCCGTAGATGTTGTTGCGGAAATTCACCACCGCCGGCGCAAGGCGCGGCTGGGTGCAGTTGAGGTAGGTGTTGTTGATCATCTGATCGATCAGCAGGTGCGGGAGCGGGTTCCCGTTACCGTCAACCAACGCCGGATCGAAGTCGGCCAATTCCGCCGGGTAAACCAGCCCGGTGTTCACCTCGGCATAATCTGGGGCGGGGTTGCCATTGATGTTGCTGTTCAGGCAGATCCTGTCGCCAGCTGCATAGGGGTTATAGTTCACACCGTCAGCTGCGGCCTCAGCGCCAACAAGCCCGTTGAATGCACTCAGATCCCCTGTGTTCGACAAAAACTGCCCAATGCCATCGTACAGAATGGCCGGGAAGGTCACCCCCATGCCGATTGTGTAACCGTCAATAATTGGTTGCAGCAAGGTGCCCTGCGGATTACCACCGTTACGGGCAATGGTATTGTTGTGCATATAGACGTTCTTGAGCGTCGGGCTCCAGCCGTTGCCCATAGTGGTACCGTAATTGGCGGGATAGCTCGCCAAGTCATCGTCCACCAGCAAGTAACTGGTGATGGCGACCGCAGTGGTGTCGTTATCGGTGATCTGATTGTTGTATATCTCCACCCCACTGGTGGCCAGGTTCAGAATACCGGTTCCCGGCGGTACCATACCGACGACTCCCGCACCCACGTTGTCGGCATTATTGCTATAGGCGTTGTTATTGAAGATCCGGACATTTCCGCCATAGGCCTTATCCAGCCCCGGCAGGTCGAACACCAGGATGCCACCGGAGTTTCCAACCGCGATGTTGTTGTAAACATCAGCCATGGTGGAGTTTTCAATCTCGATGCCCGCCACGTTCTGCTTGGCGGTGTTGTTGCGAACCACAATGTTCTCTGACTGGCCAACGTAGATACCAGCGTCAGCAGAACCGAAGGCGTAGTTGTTCTCCAGCAGTACGTTCTGGCTCTTCAACGGATACAGGCCGTAGGCGCCATTATTTGCTTCCAGCTCACCCTCCCAAACCGTTGCGGTGTAGGTCATGTGGATGCCGTTGACGTTGGTCGCCTTGATGCCGTTTTTGGGTGCCTCATACACACCAAGGTCCCGAACGGTAATGCCATTACCACCCTGGAAACGGAAGGCATCATCACCATAGGAACTGGCGAAATCGAGGATGGTTTCATTGATGCCGTAACCGGTCAGGGTGAGCCCGCTGGCGCTGTTGACAACGATGCTTTCAGTCACCACAAAGCGCCCCTTCGGCAACACCACGATGGCGTCTTCAGGAACGTCAAACAATGCCACGGACAACGCTTCGGTAATATCGTCACCATCTTCCGCGTCCGGTGCCACCAAGATGGCGTCTTCAGGAATAGGGAAACCGGATGTGGTAACGCCCAGCTGTGTGCTCACATCCCCGGACTGCCCGTCCGTTCCGTCCTTGCCATCTTTACCATCATCCCCCCCACAGCCAGTGAGTAGCAGCCCACTCGAAATCGCGGTCACCAGGAGTAATTTCTTGAATGTTTTTGTCTGGCGCATCGTATCCTCTGCTTGCTTTTGCTTGTTGTTATAGATGCACGCGCCCCTAAACAGGACGCAGTGTCACGAACGACACTAGGCAGGATGCGAAGAGGAAGCGAGAACAACCAGTGTGCAGAAAGCCACAAGGCCTGTGCAAATCCCGCAAAGGCTTGTGTGGCAAGGGTTCACAGGGAGATAAACAGGGCCCTGTGCAAATCATGAAATAGCACGATTTGCACTATTTGCTCATTCGTCTGAGCCTTCGAGGTGTTGCTGACGGTACTCGGTTGGGGTGGTATTTTTGATTTCGCGGAACGCCCGATTGAAGGAACTGAGGGTACGGTAGCCCACGTCCAGGGACACATTGAGCACCGGGACCTGGGCATCATCCAGCAATCGCTCTGCCGCTTCGGCCACCCGCAACTGGTTGATGTAATCGTTGAAGTTGCGATAGCCCAGGGTCTGGTTGATCACTTTGCGCAACCGATACTCGGGGATCTCAATTTTGTCCGATAGTTTCCTGAGCGTCAGTTTCTCAGTGCGATAAAAGCCGGCCGCCATCAGTTCCGCCAGCTGCAGCTCATCCTTCTGAAGCAGTGGGTCCGCCCCTGCATCGTATTCAGACTCATCAACCAAGTCCTCTTTTTGCGGTGCACGAGGCGCCGCAGCCAGCTCAAGGATGCCGTCCCAGGAACGGGTCAGGAAAACCAATGCAACAAACCCCGCAACGCTGGTTATCACCCCCCGGGTGTGCTCGGTATACCATCCAAAATTAAGGCAGACCGTCGCCACCGCCGTCGACCCTCCAATCACCAGAAGGAACCCAAGGCGGGCGCGGCGCCGCATTTCCACCAGGTCGTCCCGCCAATGCCGGACCACAAGGCTGAGGCCGTGCAGCACCACCGCGTACTCAAACCACTGCCCCAGGGTCCAGCCGAAAAACACCTGAATATCCGGCGAAACCCCTTTAATAACAAAGGGCCGGGCCAGTGCGGGCACCAGGAAGCTGTACAACGCCATGGCCCCCCAAACGGTTTTCCACTGTGGCCTTCGCGCAAAGATCAGCTGGCAGAGCAACCAGAACAGGCCCGGCAAGGCTGTTTGCAAGTCGGAAGACAGCCAGCGCCAGCCAGGCGGCATCAGTGGATCAATCAGGAAGGCGGTCGCGGAAACAATGATCAGGAGATACACCTTTCCCACCAGCAGGTGCCGAAAATCCCTCAGGGCGGTAACAAACATTAGCGCAAGCACGCCAAGTCCAAATCCTACCAACAACACATTAATTACCTTTTCTTATTATTGCTTTTAAAAACAAAATAACGATCAGTTCACGAATAGACGACATACCACTTAAATCGCCATAAGAAACGTGAAGCCGTTCATCCTCTGGTTTACAGAAAGTTAATACGATCAAAAGTGTGAAATTGGGAAGTCTCTGATTAACCCCGGCTCCCGAGATCTCTTTTCTACCTGAAAAGCGAGAAAACCAAAACAAGAAGAGCCAAAGCTCCATTCAATAACGGATAAAACAAAAGGGACAAGTAATGACAGGCCTGATGAAAACAAGGATCTACCCGCTGATGGCAACGTCAGCGTTGTGTTTACCGTTAGCGGCCCATGCGCAGTTCCAGTCACTGTCCGACGAGTCGTTGGGAAGCGTGACGGGCCAGAGCGGTATTACCATCGAACTGAGCGCAGACCTCTCCATCGGCGAGCTGCGCTACCAGGATGAAGGCAGTCTTGCGATCCGCAACATCCGCCTGGGTGGTGCGAACAAGAGCAGCTACTTCGGATCCACCAGTTGGGGCCCCGGCACCCAGTCCGGCACGCAACTCGACAACCTGAAGCTGAACATTGATGTCATGGCCGATGGTGATCTGGTGGTGTTTGCCCAGCCAACCCTTGGTAATGCTGTGGACTTTGCCCTCAGCACCGACGAGTGGGTACTGCAGAAATCCACCGGCGGTGACGGCACCCGGCTGCTGAACTCCCTCGACATGACCGGCCTGGCGCTGGACCTGCGTATGAAGGTCGACAACGACACCGGGCACCTGCTGATCGAAAGTACCTTCGGTATCGACGATCTTGACGCCGACTTCGACTTCGTTGGCATCGGCATCCAGGACATGAAGGTCGCCGGCATGAGCTACTTCGAGTCCTTGGGCGACTGGGGGTACGTCGGCATCAACGACATCGGGGCCAAATTGGCACTTGATATTCACACCGTCGATATCGCTGCGTACAGCAATGTACTCGGTATTGATATTGTGCGATTCGAGACCGATATCGACATGCCGATCATCACCCTCGGTGATGGCCCGTCCATCGGCCGGGTGACCCTGAACAACCTGCAACTCAACAACACGTCGCTGGTGGTTTACGGGCACTGATACCGGGCCGGTCAACCTGCCCGTCTGAAGGTCAGGTTGTACCGGCACGCTCCCGTCTGGGGGTGACTGCCAGGCTTGAGCGCAAGAACGCCATGGTAACGCAACCGGGACGGCCCACCCCAAACCACGACATCACCATGGGACAACGTGATCTTTTGTGTCTTGTCCTGTCGGCGTAACCCGCCAAACAGGAACACCATGGAAAGCCCCAGGGACACCGACACAATCGGCTGGCTAAAGTCCTGTTCGTTGCGATCCTGATGCAGCGACATGCGAGCCCCCGGCTGATACCGGTTTACCAGGCAGGCATCTGGCTCAAAGCCAGGGAAGCCCGCTTCCACCGCCGCCTCCATCGCCAGGTTGCGCATGATGGACAGCATGGCTGGCCAGGGCTTGCCGGTTGTGGGGTCGTCAGTCTGGTAACGATAGCCCGTCCGGTCACTGACCCAACCCAGCGGGCCGCAGTTGGTCATGGCCGCTGACATGGTAAACCCACCCGGCGTTTCCATACGACGGAATGGCGCCACCGCCGCAACTGCGGCAATCGCCTGCACCAAGGCAGCAGACCGGGACTCCGCAAAACGAGGCAAAACCAACGCCCCACTTTGCAGGGTCAGTGGCTGACCATCGTAACCCCCAAACAGATCGACGGTCATTGATAGCTCCGGGTAAAGAAAAATCGCATCATTGCTCCAACAAATCAGCCAATACCGGCTATTTTAAAATGAGTGGCGCTGCACCAGCCAGAGACCGTCGCCAGCGGCCGCTGCAAAGTCGCCACCGATGAATCAACCCGGCAAGGAAGATGACTTGAACCCGCAACGTCGGCAACGTGCTCAGATTTCACTGGCTCTGCTCATCGCCACCTCCATAACCCTTGGTATGTTGGTGTTGGCCCTGGTGCTCATCATTCAGAGTTTCCGGGGGCTGGAAGCCGCCAAGCTCACAGCCGCCCGAGACACCACAGAGCAACTGGCGTCAGCCATCAATGACCGCCTCGACGCCATCACCAAGCCTCAGGCCATCGCGCTGCGTATCCTGGCGGATGACCCCATGCAGTTCTCAACCACACTGGACGAACGACTGGAGCGGCTGCCGGTCTTTGCCAGCATCCTGCAGGAGAACGACCTGGTTACGTCGATCTACTCAGGTTTTGCCGATGGCGAGTTCTTCCTGCTGCGCAGGCTGAGGGAGTCTGACAGCACCTTCTTCCCCGACGCCCCCGCAAATTCGGCGTTCATGCTGAGAACCATCACCTGGCTTCCTCCCGGAATCATGTCGGTGGAAATCCACTTCTACGATGAACAGTTGCGCCCGCTGCAACGCCAGGCGTTACGGGACTATGACTTCGACCCACGCAGCCGTCAGTGGTACCGCCTCGCTATGGAGTCCGAGCGTACTATCCTGACCTCGCCCTATGTCTTCTTTTCCACGCGTGAAATCGGACTGACCCTGGCACGGCGTTCCATGAACGGCACCCTCGTCAACGGCATCGACGTCACGGTGACTGAACTCAGTGACAAGCTCGCTGACCTTCGCCTGACCCCCGGTACGCAGCTGGCCGTCGTTAATGAAAACAACGGTGTGATCGCCTACAGCAGTCCCAACAGCCTTGGCAGCAACGCCACGGATCCGCACGCACTCACCGACCTGGCGCTGCTGCCGGACCCAACCCTGTCGCTGATCGCCCATCTGTCTGACCAGGCAGAGGTGATGTCGTTCGACAGCCTGGGACGAACGTTTTACGGCTTCTCCGTCGAACTGGACGCACTCAGTAGCGATAACCTCCGCATCGTAATTGCCATCCCTGCCGACGAGCTACTGGCCGACGCCTGGGCCTCCCTCGCCCTGCAGACCCGTATCGCCGCTGCCATCGCGGTGTTGCTCCTCATCCTCGGCTGGTTCCTCGGCAATCAGGTCGGCAAGCCGCTGGAACACCTGACTGACCGTGTTGGTGCGCTTTCCCGGTTCCGCTTTGATACCTCCGTCAAAGTTGACTCACGAATCCGCGAAGCATCCAAACTTGGCACCGCGCTGGACGATATGGCCAAAACCATCCGCAGCTTCCAGAACATCGCCCTCACCCTGAACCGAAGCAAGAACCTGGATGAACTGCTGAAAGAAGTGCTGGAACACATCATCCACATTGTTGGAGAGAAGCGCGGCGCCATCTACCTATACGCCCGCAATGCCGAACACCTCAACCTGGCAGTTAATGAAGGGCTCAGCCTGACCAAGCAGATAGACAAAGTCAGTCGCGATGCTGATGACAATGACATCATTCATCAGTTGCGCACGGAGATCTCCGGGCACCCCATCTTCGCAATCCTGAGAAACCGCCAGAAGAACCTGGTGGGCGTACTGGTCATCGAAATGGAGTCTGGTGATCAGACCCGCCTCAGCAATGACCTCATCGTCTTCGTGGATGAGATCGCCGGGTCTGCTGCTGTGGCCATTGAAACCCGGGAGCTGATCGAGAACCAGCAAGCGTTGCTGGACGGCATTATTCGGCTAGTGGCCAATGCCATTGATACCAAGTCGCCCTACACCAGTGGTCACTGCGAACGGGTACCACAACTGGCCAGGATGCTGGTGGATGCTGCACAAGCCAGCAATGAGCCGGCATTCCAGGATTTCTACATGACTGAGGATGAAGCCTATGAGTTTCATCTGGCCAGCTGGCTTCACGATTGCGGAAAAATCACCAGCCCCGAATACGTGGTGGATAAATCCACCAAGCTCGAGACCCTCTACAACCGGATTCACGAGATCCGCACCCGCTTTGAAGTCCTCCACCGCGATGCTGAGATCCGCTACCTCAAGGATCGCCTCAACGGCCTGAACCCGGAGCAGGCCCGCAATAATCGCGACCTGCGCCAACAGGAATTGCAGCAGCAGTTCGCGATGCTCGCCGACGCCAACATCGGCGGTGAGTTCATGTCGGAGAATGACATTGCTCAGGTTCGCCTTATTGCCGAACAGACCTGGCAACGTCATTTCAGCGACCGCCTTGGGCTGTCACGGGACGAACTGCACCACCTTGGTAGTACCGCTGAACCGTCACTTCCAGCCACCGAGAAGCTGCTGGATGATAAACCCCAGCACCTGAGTCACTGGGGCGATCGAATTCCGCCCGTGACCCGTGGCGATCCACGTAACAAGTGGGGCTTCGACATGGAGCTGCCCTCCCATGCCCAGAACCGCGGAGAGGTCTACAACCTGACGATCCAGCGTGGCACGCTCACGCCCGAGGAGCGATTCAAGATCAACGAGCACATTGTGCAGACCATTTGCATGCTCGACGCGCTGCCCCTTCCCGACCGGCTGGCCAATGTGCCACGGCTCGCGGGCACCCATCATGAACGGATGGATGGGAAAGGTTACCCCTGTGGGTTGAGGTCAAAGGACATGGGGGTTCCGGAGAAGGTGATGGCCGTGGCGGATATTTTCGAAGCGCTAACGGCCACGGACCGCCCCTATAAGGATGGCAAGACCCTGACTGAGGCTCTTGGCATCATGGTTCGCATGGTCGCGGAACGGCATATCGACGGTGACGTTTTCCGGCTGTTCGTGTTGTCTGGTGTCTATCGCCAGTACGCAGAAGCGTACCTTTCCCCCGCCCAAATCGACAAAGTCGACGAGGAAGCGCTGCTTGAGCCCCTTTACCAGATGTCGAGGTAGTCTCGACCCCGTATACTCTGGCAGACAGGTAACTGAAAACTAAGGACCGAACCATGTTTTTTCCGATGTTCATCGGAGGCTTGATTGGCTACCAGCTGGGACGCTTTCCCGGACTGCTGATTGGCGCCGTCGCGGGCGTAGTGCTCGCCCAATACCTGCGCAACCGCCTCCGGGCCAAGTTGACCGACCTCCAGTCAACGTTCATCGAACCCATGTTTTCGGTGATGGGCTCGCTCTGCAAAGCCGATGGCGTGGTGACCCGGGATGAAATCCAGGTGGCCGAATCCTTCTTCACCCGGTTCCGTCTATCGGAACAACAACGGGCGATGGCCAAAGCGGCTTTCAACCGGGGTAAATCCGCCGACTTCGACCTGGATCAGGAAGTTGCTCGCTTTCGCCGGATCAGTGGCGGGCAGCCGCTCCTGCTGCAGCTGTTTTTGCAGGTACAGGTCTCCGCCGTCTCAGCCGACGGTGCCGTACACCCCCAGGAACACGCCATGCTGGTTCGTGTTGCCCGTGGGCTGGGGTTGTCTGAGCTGCAAGTAGAACAGCTTGAAGCCATGTTGAGGGGGGCCCATTCCGGCGGACAGGCAGGGTCAACCCGGGCGTCGACCAGCCAACAGCTCGCCGATGCATACAAAGTGCTCGGGGTTGATCCAGCGATCAACGATGCAGACCTGAAGAAAGCCTATCGCAAGCTGATGAGCGAAAATCACCCGGATAAGCTGGCTGGCCGGGGCATGCCAGAGAGCATGCGCGAACTGGCGGAAGAAAAAACCCGGGAAATAACCCACGCCTACGACATCGTCACCGAAGCCCGAAAATCCGCGTCCTGATCCACCGGCGCACCCGTGGGCACAGATAAACAATAACAACAGGCAAACCATAATAATGACCGCACACCTGCACCCGAACGCCATCCACGCCTTCACTGACGATGCCCTGGCCGATCACGATGCCACAGCCCTGGCCAACGCCCTGAAATCCGGCAAGCTAAGCGCTCGGGAAGTATTGAAGGCCTGTCAGCAACGGGCCGATCAGGTGGCAAAACAACTCAATGCCGAAGTCCCGATGACCGGTGAGCGGGAGCCGGTCAGCCTTGCCAGCACCGGCGCTTTCGCGGGGGTGCCCACCTACATCAAGGACAACACCGATGTCGGTGGTTTTCCAACCAACCACGGCAGCGCGGCGCTGCGTCCAGCGCCCTGCCGCAAACACAGCCCGTTCACTCGCCAGTATCTGGATCAGGGCATGGTCTGCATGGGCAAAAGCGCCCTGCCAGAGTTTGGCCTGAACGCCAGCACCGAGCCTGCTCACGGCGCGCCTACCCGCAACCCCTGGAATACCGCGTACTCATCCGGCGCTTCGTCAGGAGGCTCGGCAGCACTGGTTGCCGCAGGCGTCGTCCCCATCGCCCACGCCAACGATGGCGGCGGTTCTATACGTATACCCGCGGCCTGCTGCGGGCTGGTTGGCCTGAAGCCCAGCCGGGGGCGGCTGGTGGACAACCCGGCAGCCAGATCCCTGCCGATCAACATTCTCAGTGAAGGCGTGGTGACCCGCAGCGTTCGGGATACTGCCAACTTCTATACCGCAGCCGAGCATCACTTCCGTAACCGCAAACTGCCTGCCATCGGCCAAGTGATCGGCCCCGGCTCAAAGCGGCTCCGTATCGGGGTGGTGCTGGACTCACTCAACGGGCACCGAACCGACCCGGAAACCCGGGACACAGTGGAGCATACCGCCAAGGTGCTTGCCGAACTGGGGCATGAAGTAGTGCCAATGCCCATACCCGTTGATGACAGTTTTCCCGAGGATTTTGCACTGTACTGGGGGTTTATGGCCTCCCTGGTACGGGGAGCGGGACGCTGGGTGGTGGATCGCAGCTTTGATGCGCAGAAACTGGACGGCCTGACCTTGGGGCTGCATCGAATGTTCATGGCCAATAAATCACGACTGCCCGGCGCCCTCTTGCGGTTGCGCAGAAGCACCCACCGGTTTGAAGCCGCCATGGCCCCCTTCGATGCAGCACTGATGCCCGTGGTGAGCCATACCACGCCGGAACTGGGCTACCTGAGTCCCCAGCAACCGTTCGACACGCTGTTCCAGCGGCTGCAAGGCTACGTCGGCTTTACCCCATTGGCCAACGTGACTGGGGCACCCGCCATCGCACTTCCCATGGGATTAACCAGCGAGCACCTGCCGGTATCCGTCCAGCTGATGGCAGCACCTGGTCATGACCGCACCCTGTTGGAACTTGCATTTGCCCTTGAAGAGGCGGCGCCGTTCCCGACGCTGAGCCCGGGTATCTGAGGTCAGCAAACCTCAGGGCGTCTGTTCGGTAGCGGCATTCTGGGCATGCTCGGTATAGCCAATGACCCGGTTTCGCCCCTGCCCTTTTGCCTGGTACAGCGCAATATCCGCCAGCTCGAACAGCTCTTTGGTCTGCTCGGCCTGGTCAGGAACCCGGGCTGCCACACCAACGCTCACCGTTACCCCAATCACCTGCTCGGATATCCGGAATTCCATCCGCTCAACGGCCGTGCGGATTTTCTCCGCCACTCGAATGGCCCCTTCCTCCGGCGTGTCGGGAAGCAACACCACAAACTCCTCGCCACCATAACGGGCGGCCAAATCCTGAGGCCGGGTCACCACCTGCCGGATGGTGTCAGCCACCATCCGCAGGCAGTCGTCCCCCACGGTATGGCCATAGGTGTCATTAAACTGCTTGAAGTGATCCACATCCACCAGCAGCAGGGACAGCGGCTGCTCGAAGCGGTAAGCCCTGACACAGGCGGTCTGGAAACTGTCATCAAAATGCGCCCGGTTTTTCAGCCCTGTCAGTGCATCCGTCGCGCTGAGCTCCAGTAGTTGGGCATTCAGCTTCTCCAAGTCCCGGGTCCGTTCCTGAACCCGCTCTTCGAGTCTGGCATTGGCATCCTGCTGCAGAACCAGTGACTTTTCCTGGGCCAGACGAACTTTGCGTTCCTCCTGCAGCAATCGCTGCTGGGCCAGGAATGCCAACTGTTTCTCCTTGCTCAGACGGTTTGCCAGTGCCATCGACAACAGGATAACGCCTAGGGCAGAACCCAACTGGGTGGCATACTCAGTCACCAGGTTTCGCGGCAACATGGTGAACTTACTCAGCGCCAACACAATGCCGCCAAACAGCATCAGCGCCCAGGCCACCGCGTAATAGCGGGCCATCGGCTCATTGAGCAGCCAGCGATATACGGTGAGGGAAAGCAAGACCACACAACCCGTTGCAGCCACCACGATCGTGGGCATGATCAACAGGTGGTAAGGCACCATGAGGCCGGCCACTGCCAGCACGAAGGCGGTCGTCACACCGAGCACCATCATCTGGCTGAGACGGGGGTGGTTGGTGGGCAATACATTGAGAAAGCGCATACTGAAAATCCCCCCGAACGCGGCCACCAGATTCAGGAACACCACAATGGCCTGATCGTTCCACCAGGTGGCCTCGGGCCACAGGTACTGGAATGACAGCCCGGTAAGACTCGCCAGGAACAACGGCAGGGAGGTGATGTAGGCGACGTAATAGAGGAAGCTCCGCTCCCCTGTCGCCAGATACACAAACAGGTTATACAGAATCATCGCCAGAAAGATGCCGAAGTAGATGCCTTCGGAAATGCTGCCGGACTGGTCCGCAACGTAGAATGCCTCTTCGTCCCAGACCATGATCGGAACCTGCATGGAACTGCTGGTCTCTACCCTCAGGAAGACGGTCACCGGGGTGCCCGCCTCCAGCGTCAACGGCACCAGAAAGTTACGGTGCTCGATGGGGCGATCATAAAACGGCAGCTTATCTCCCAGACGCAGCGTCTGCGCCAGCTCACCATGAGCCTGCACATACACATCCACTTTATCCAGCACCGGGTATGCCAACTCCAGCAGCACCGAAGAGGTGCGGCTGGCCTGGGGCTTGATGGTCAGGCGGAACCAGTAGGCCTCTTCGCCATAGCCGAAACTCAGGTTGCCGGCCCCATTGCGCGTCCAGCGCGACTCTGCCAGGTCCCGAACCTGCTCAAAATCGAGCCCTTCAACCGGTTCCTGTAGGTAATCGACAAATGGCGCCGCCTCCACGCTCTGGCTATGAACCTGCCAGACCAGGGGGGTCGAATGAACACCAACTGAGCACAGCAACCCAACCAGTACCAGTAGTACTCTCTGAATAACACTCACGCCTAATCCAACCTGCGCTTCTTTTTTTATTGGCGGGAGCCGTTGGGCAATACCGGTCTATCAATTCATGGGTATCACACAACACTCCCTGGGTACTTCTGAGTATGAAGTAACTTACTGCGCCGCGCTTTAGCCAGAGACAAAAATCTGATCACCGATACAAAACTCTACACAGTAAAACTGGCACACCATCCCCCCGGCTGGGAAATTGGACAGTGGGGCAGTACATTGCCATCATTAGCAAGTTCAGCCTGGGGTTGTTGGATCGGCATTGAGCCAGATAATCAGAAAACGGAGCTTTCGTTAATCAGATGACTGACAGCTACCTGTTTACCAGTTTTCACGAAAAGCTGATGAAACTCAGTCATAACCCGCAGTTCATCAACGAGCCACGGGATCAAAAACTGGCGGCCCTAACCGAACTGTGTGCCCAGGCACTCGACACCGAACGGGTCAGCATCTGGAAAAAAAGCCACGGCGCCGACCGCATTACCTGCGAATACCTTCATAGCAGTCCCCAGATCGAAACGGTTATAGATCCAGGCGGTGATACGCCACCACTGACGCTGCATCGCCGTGACCACCCGACGTACTTCCAGGCCCTTGGCCTGGCCCGGCTCATCGACGTGCCAGACGCTCGGAACGACCCCCGCACCCGCTCTTTCAACGAGGGTTACCTTACCCCCCTGGGAATCTATTCCCTGCTCGACGCACCCGTCTTTGACGGCGCCCGTCCAAGCGGCGTGGTATGCCTGGAGTCCACGACCCCTCGCAAATGGACACTGCCGGAGCTATCCTTCGTGGTGGCGGTGGCTGATACCGTCAGCCTGATCAATACCCACGAAGCCTGGCTCGAATCGAAACGCAAACTCGACTACCTGACCCACTACGACAGCCTGACCGGCCTTGCCAATCTCTACTCCCTCCGTGAGCGTCTGGGTTACCGAATCAGCCGGGCACTGCGCAAGGGCGGCGGCGACTTCCTGCTGCTCTGGATCGACCTGGACCGGCTCAAGGTCATTAACGACGGGCTAGGCCCCGACATCGGTGATCAAGTCATTGCCGAGACCGGTCGACGCTTGAGCACACTGCCGATCAACCAGGCCGATTTGCTCGCCCGAATTGGCGGGGACGAATTTGCCCTGCTGGTTGAGGACCAGGGGCAGGAGCTACAACTGGACGACCTGGTTCAGACCATCCAGTCCCTAACCAGCCAGCCCATTGACGTCCATGGCCACCAGTTGATCATCAGCGCCAGCATTGGCATCTGCCGCTACCCGGACGATGGCGAAGATGCAGAAAGTCTGTTGCGCAACGCGGAAGCCGCCATGTACTACGCCAAGAAACAGGGGCAGGGGCAGGGGCAGGCCCACCGCTTTAATACTTCAATACGGGCCACAGCGAGATCCCGTTTTGCAATGGAACGAGAGCTCCGCGATGCGATTCTCCGGGATCACCTGAGCGTGCACTACCAACCGATTTTTGATACCCGGACCAAGACTCTGGTCGGCGCGGAAGCCCTGGTTCGCTGGCAGCACCCAAGCCGTGGCATGATGTCCCCCATCGAATTTCTGGAGATCGCACGCAGTGCGGGCCTGATGAACGCGCTGGGGGAGTCAGTGCTGCGTGAAGTTTGTCGCCATATTCAGCAAGCCCGGAAACAGGGCATAGAGCTGCCGTACATCAGTGTTAACCTGGCATCCGAGCAGGTACTCGACCCGGACCTTCCCGACCGCATCGCCAAAACCTGTCAGGCCTACTCGGTACCGCAGAGTACTCTGCACTTTGAAGTCACCGAGGACGCCATTCAGGGCGACTCAAAGCTGGTGAGTCAGAACCTGAACCGCATTGTCGCTTTGGGCTCTGAACTTGCGATTGATGACTTCGGAACCGGGTACTCGTCCCTCTCCCGGCTGAAAGCCATGCCCTTCTCCAAGCTGAAGATCGACCGCTCGTTTATTCGCGACATCCCCAATGATGAGGATGACTGCGCGATCACCCTGTCCATCATTGGTCTGGCCAAGGGGCTGGGATTGTCCCTGATTGCAGAAGGCGTGGAATCAGTGGAACACGAAACCTGGCTTGGCATCCATGGATGCCAGTACGTACAGGGCTTTCTGTACAGCAAGCCCGTGGATTTCAACACCCTGATCAGCGAATTCGTCGCTACGACTAGCTGAACGCATCGCCGGACAACGACTGGATAACCGGTTGCGGAAAAATCTCCAGAACCTGGCGAAAGCTCTCTTCCAACGGCGCCTCAACAATCACCGGTTGACCGCCTACCGGGTGACGAAACTCGATTCGGGTCGCCGCCAGCAATAACCGCCCCTGCCCAAACCGCTCCGCAAAGTAACGATTGTGCCGGCCCCGGCCGTGATTGGCATCGCCGATGATGGGATGGCTGATGTGTTTCATATGACGCCGCAACTGATGCTTGCGCCCGGTTTTTGGGTGTAACTGTACCAAGGCGTAACGGCTGGTGGGGTAGGTTTCGATGGCAACATCCAGCTCAGTAGTGGCCAGTGTCAGGTGCTCCGTCAACGCATCCCTGACCGTCTGCTCCTGCCCTTTCAGCCGCCGGTCTTCCGGCTCGTCCCGAAGTGGGTAATCAATCACACCGGATGCGGGTGGCCAGCCACGAACAATCGCCAGGTAGGTCTTGCCGACCTCACCCGCCATCATATCCACCCCAAGCGTTCGGGCGCTGTCACGGTCACGGGCAAACACCAGCACCCCGGAGGTCGGCCGATCCAGGCGGTGCACCGGATAGACATGCCGGCCACCGTTCATGGCCCGGGCGTACTGCAAGGCAAATTCGGTTTCGTGACGATCGATCGGGCTGCGGTGCACCAGTAACCCCGCCGGCTTGTGAACCACCAACAGGGCCGGATCTTCGTAGAGCAGGGTTAATGGGTTAGCGGGTGTCGGGTGTTGCATGATCGTAGGCGACGGCTCATCTGTTCCAAAAGGATAGGCTGGCATTCTACGCGGACAACGGCCATTCCCCCAGCCCTCCCGATACCCTGACTACAACCAAATCAAGCTTATTGATAATCGTTCGCATTTTTATTAATATTTCATGCCATCATACGAGCCCATCGCTGGGCTCCTCACAACGATCGACGCCCTTCCAGGAACGCACATGTCGGCTTTCTTCAATATCCAGAGTCTCGGGGTCGCTGTTGGTGGCACGGAGATTCTCCGGAACATCACCCTGGACTTCGCCAACGGTGAGGTAACCGCTCTGCTCGGCCATAATGGCTCAGGCAAATCCACCCTGCTCAAAGCCCTGGCCCGCCAGCTTTCACCCAAAGGCGGCACGCTTAGCCTCAATGGCACCCCGTTTAGCCAGATCGGTCAACGGGATTTTGCCCGCCAGGTTGGCTACATGCCCCAGCACCCGCCGGCAACGGACGGGCTGACTGTTCGGGAGCTGGTTGCCCTGGGCCGGTATCCCTGGAAAGGCCCCCTTGGGCGCTACCAGCCGGATGACCACCGGATCATCGATCAGGCGATCGACGACACCGGCCTCGGCTCATTCAGCCATCGCAGCGTCGACACGCTTTCCGGTGGAGAGCGCCAACGAGCCTGGATCGCCCTGCTGCTGGCCCAACAAACCCGCTGCCTGCTGCTTGACGAGCCGATTTCGGCGCTGGATGTCCTGCACCAGGTAGAAACGCTCCGACTGATCCGTTCGCTGGCCCGGAAACGGGGCCTCACCGTCATCATGGTGCTCCACGATGTAGACTTGGCCGCCCGCTTCTGCGACCGCCTGGTCGCCCTGAAAGCCGGAACTCTGACCGCCGACGGCTCCCCCCACGAAACCATGAACAGCCCTACCCTGGAATCCATCTATGGCGTTCCCATGGGCGTCATGGAGCGGGCACCCGGCCATTGGGTGTCCTATGTCCACTGACCAACGCCCATGTATCGGCTCCGCCTTCCGTTCGGTAACGCTCCTGCCGCTGCTGACCCTGCTGTTGCTTGTTGGCTCCAGTGCCCAGGCCGCCAGCTGGCAACACGAGCGCGGCACCCTGCGTCTGGAGGAAGTTCCCCAGCGCGTGGTCTCTCTCAACTGGGCGGCAACCGAAGCCTTGCTATTACTGGGGGTCACCCCGGTTGGCATGGCCGACCGGGATTATTACCCGGTCTGGGTCCAGGACCCGCCACTGCCGGACGGCATCGCCAACGTCGGCGCACGTAGCGCACCCAGCCTGGAAGCCATCAGCGAGTTGGCACCAGATTTGATCGTGACCAGCGGCCAGTTGGCCCCCGCCTACGAGCAGATCCGGTCCATAGCACCCACCTACGTCCTCAGTGTCTACGACAAAGCGGTCAGCCCGCCTGATCAAGCCAGAGCAATGTTTCTCACCCTTGGTGAAATGCTGGGGCGGGCAGACAGGGCCCGTGAAGTGCTGGCGGAAATCGATGCCGACCTGAGCGCCAACCGTGCCCTGCTGGCAGCCAACGGCCTCAATGACAAAGCCATAGCCGTGGTGGGGTTTATGGATGACCGCCATGTTCGCATCAACGCCAGCAACGGCTTGCTCCAGGCCGGCCTCGACGGATTGGGACTGGACAATGGCTGGCCCGCCGACGGTAACTTCTGGGGCTTTTCACTGGTTGGCCTGGAAAGCATCGCACCACTGGATAACACCCGTCTGGTGGTAATTTCTCCCACGCTTCCGGGGCTCAGGGAGCAGTTGGCCCAGAGCCCGTTTTGGCGACACCTGCCAGCGGTGGCAGACCGCGAGGTCTACCAGATCGACCCGGTCTGGACCTTTGGCGGAGTCAATGCCATTCGCCGATTCAGCGACCTGCTGACCCAGGCCTTGCTACAAGGCGGTAGCGACAATGTCCGCTGACACCACAGCGCCAACCCCGAAGCTACCGGCCAGCACCCTGTTGATCTGGACACTTGGTCTGGTGGCCGTGTCCTGGCCCTGGCTCGACAAAATGTCGCTGATTACGCTGGTGACGGCATCTGCCGCCCCGGACACCAGCCAGTTTGACCAGATCATGGTGCACTACAGCTGGGCCCCCCGGGTCGCCATGGCAGTGCTGATTGGCTCGGGGCTTGGCCTTGCAGGGGCTGTGCTGCAACAGGTGCTGCGCAACCCGCTGGCCTCCCCGACCACCCTCGGCGTGGAATCCGGCGCACAACTGGCCATTGCCATTGCTTCGCTTCATATCCCCGGCCTGCTGGTGTTCAGCCCGGACCTGACAGCGGTGGCCGGGGGGCTGCTTGGGACCGGTCTGGTTATTGCCCTGACGTGGCGCCTGGGCTTCTCTCCGGTCACGGTCATTCTCGCCGGCATGGTGGTGAGCTTTGTGCTCGGCGCCATCAACTATGCACTGCTGCTACTGAACGGAGAGTTTCTGGGGCACCTGTTCATCTGGGGCGCCGGCTCCCTGGTCCAGAATGACTGGTCCCAGTTCCAGGCTCTGTGGCCGCGGGTCGTTGTGCTCACCATTGGCATGATCCTGCTGATGCGTCCGCTGCAGCTGCTGCAGCTCGGGGCCGGCAGGGCTCGAGCACTGGGAGCGCGGGTAACGGCATTGCGCCTGCTCGCACTGTTACTGGTGATCCTGATGACGGCCTGCGTGGTGAGCCGGGTTGGCGTGGTCGCCTTCATCGGACTGGCAGCCCCCGCACTGGCGCGTCTGCTCGGGGCTCGAACCCTTCAGCAACAGCTGTTCTGGAGCACACTGATCGGTGCTGGCGTGCTGCTGCTGGCAGATGCCCTTGCCCAACTCGCCACCCAGTGGATTGGCGGCTCACTGATCCCCACCGGCACCACCACGGCGCTGATTGGCGGGCCAATCCTGCTGCTCGCCCTGCGGGGCCTGCGCAATGACCACCAAGCACCAACCCATACCAGCAACCTCACCAGCAACCCCGCCTCCTTTGCCCGTTCACGGCGCTCCCTGTGGCCGCCCATGTTGATCACCCTGATGCTGCTGGCAATCGTCACCACGCTTTCCCTCGCCTGGTCACCAAGCCTTGCAGGTTGGCAGTGGACACCGCCGTCCGAGTGGGCCAACGCCTGGCAATGGCGAGGCCCGCGGCTGGTCGCGGCGCTATTAGCAGGCATGATCCTCGGTGGGGCCGGCACCCTGATTCAGCGCCTGACCGGAAATGTCATGGCCAGCCCAGAGCTGCTCGGCATCAGTGGCGGTGCTGCCCTGGCCATGGTGGCGTTGAGCCTGCTGGGCATCAGCGCCGGGCGAGGCGGGCAATTAATCGCTGGAGCAGCGGGAGCAGCCGTTGTACTCATGCTGCTGTTCCTGCTGTCCCGCCGTCACCGGTTCTCCGGCCATCATCTGCTGTTGGGTGGGGTCGCCATCTATGTCTTTATGGATGCCGGCATTCGCCTGGTGCTGTCCAAAGGCGACACCGAGGCCATGAAGTTGCTGAACTGGTTGTCTGGCTCAACCTGGCTGGTCACAGGTTCCGAAGCCTGGGCTCTGGCGCTTATTGGCATCATCCTGCTGGCAACCGCGCTGCTCTGTTCGCGGCTGCTGACTGTGTTACCACTGGGAGGGGCGACGGCCCAGGCCCTCGGTGTCCGAGTCCCCCTGGCAAGGGCTGTGCTCCTACTACTGGCCGCCCTGCTGACGTCCGCCGCCACCATCATCATTGGGCCACTCAGTTTTGTCGGCCTGATGGCGCCTCACCTGGCCCGCATGCTCGGGCAACAAACCGTTGCCCGTCAGTTGCTCCTGGCCGCCCTGGTCGGTGCCACCCTGCTGGCAGCGGCAGACTATTTGTCACGGGTGATCCTGTTCCCCAACCAGTTACCGGCCGGCATTCTCGCGGCCCTGGTTGGTGGTTTGTATTTCTTCTGGGGGTTAAGCCGCCATGGTAAGGCATGAGCCTGATTCGCTGGCCGCCTACCCGGAGCTGCTGGCGCTGGCCGGAAAAACGCCCGAACAACTCCTGGCCACTTTGCCCGCCCGGGCTGCCGCGCCGTCCGAAGGTGCCATATTCCTGGCAGACGTGCTCGACAATCCCGAGTGGTTTGCCCGGCAGCTTGAAGTGCCCGCCGAGGCTCGCCAGGTCGAACGGCGGGTGCTGGCCTCGGTCATTCATCAGAACCTGGCGCTGGACATCCTCGGCCCGCTGACAACCACATTATTCCTCACCGGTGAAAGCGACCTGCCAGACCCCAGGGAGCTGTGGTTTGACCCTAACCAGGCGTCAGGCCGCTGGCATCGCTGTGGTGGCGGCCCCAAGGTGTCCGCCAGCACATACATCAGGCAGGTCACGACGCTGGTCAACCAGTGGTACCCGACGTTTCGCACAGCATTGGGCGTCAGCGCCGGGGCCTACTGGAGCAGCTCCGGGCTGGGGCTCTGCGCCCCCTATTCGGCACTGTACGACTGTGCCCCGCCCGAGAGTCTGTGCGACGAGGCCAGCCGCTGGCTATCCCGATTTGACTGTGATGCCCGGCGTTTCATCAACTGGATTCCATTCAACGCTGGTCCCACCCCATGTGCCATTCCCCAACGCCGGGGGTGCTGCCAGAAATACCGGCTGCCAGATGGAGGCTATTGCGGTACTTGCGGGATCTACCGCAAGCAACGAATGGCCTCTGGCGCCACAGTCTGAAACAAATTCGCAACATTACCCCTACCTGGAAATCGTTCTTATACTGCTAGAGTAACGGCCATTTTTTCTGCAGCCAGCCAAACGTCCTCGGAGACACGCCAGTGAAATGGTATTCCCGCAGCATCCTAAACCGCATCCTCACCATCATCGTTGCCGTCAACCTTTTGTTTGCCATCATAGCCGGTATCTATGTTGTTAATTCGCTGAAAGCCAAGGATAGCTACGACGAACTCGCCAGTGTCGAGATGGTTGCAGCGCTGGAAACCCAGGATGTACTGATCGATTTCAAGACCCAGGTCCAGGAGTGGAAGAACGTTTTGATCCGCGGCGCCGATCCTGCGCAACTCGACAAATACTGGAACCGCTTCCAACAACGTGAAAGCGACATCCAGACAGAGCTAGGCACCCTGATCCCGCAAGTTACCAGCGCTAATGCACAGGCCTTGCTGACCCAGTTCCAGCGTGCTCACCTCTCAATGGGGCAAGCCTATCGTCAGGGCTACCAGGCGTTTATCAATGCTGGCATGGATGCGCATGTGGGAGACCAGGCAGTTTCCGGCATTGACCGGGAGCCGGCCAAGCTGATCGACGAAGCCGTTCAGGTCATTCATGACGAAGCTCTCAGCCATGCGGAATCCCTGGCCAGTCAGGTGACCTCATCGACCTGGCAGATCGGCACCGCGCTGTTGCTGGCCATCATCCTGGGTACCGCCGCCTGCTTACTGGTGCTGATGAGAGCCATCATTCGGCCTACCCAAACCATCATCGGCCAGCTGGACAAACTCGGTAACGGCAACCTGTCTGACCCGGTAACCCTGGATCGTGAGGATGAGCTGGGCCAGCTCGCCAACGCAGCCCGCCGCCTCCACGACTTCCTGTCCACGACCAGCGCCCAGATGACCACAACGGCGCGCCAGCTCAACGATACCCGAGACACGATCTCGACCAACGCCGATCAGGTCTCCATCGAGTCGGAGCAGGCTCACCTGCGCATTGACCAGATCGCCACCGCCATGAACGAAATGTCGGCAACGGCCCAGGATGTCGCCACCCATGCCGCGGCGGTCGCCAGCCAGGTGCAGGAAACGTCGGCCCAGACCAACGATGCGGATACCCAAATCAATGGCGCCATGGACAGCATGACCCGCCTGGCTGAGCAGATACGGACCTCGACAGAGACCGTCAACCAGCTGGCCGGAGACGGCCGCCGGGTCAGCGACGTGATGAAGGTCATCCGGGAGATTGCCGACCAGACCAACCTGCTGGCCCTGAACGCTGCCATCGAAGCGGCCCGCGCCGGGGAAGCGGGCCGGGGCTTCGCCGTCGTCGCTGACGAAGTGCGCAACCTTGCGGCCAAGACCCAGGATGCCACCGTCGAAATCGACCGGATCATCGACGCCATAGCCTCCGGCTCCCGGGACGCCACCGAGTATATGCAGGCCAGCGAGATCGTCACCCAGGAAACCGCCGAAGCGGTGGCCGCTGTCCGGGCGAGTCTGAACGACATCAACCAGCGTATGGCCAGTGTCAACGACGCCACCACTCAAGTGGCCACAGCCGCCGAGGAACAGACCAGCGTCAGCGAGGACATCAGCCGGAACGTGACTGAGGTTGCGGAGATCTCCGAAAACATGAACCGGGCAGCCAAGGAAAACCTGAGCACTCTGCCCGAACTGGAGCGGATGGCCAGCGAAGCCGAGGCCATCGCCTCCCGCTTCCGCCAGTAGTACCCAATGGTTCAGGCCCTGTCCTTCAGGGCCATTCCCTCCTGCCCCCATGACAGGGCCAGCCAATTTCGCTAGCATGCGATTAAGTGACACAATGTCACGTTAATATCATTCTACGAGTGTACAGAGGTGTTCATGTACCTGGCTGGCTGGAGCAAGCAACCACTTCCCCTCACCCCACGGGGCTATGCCATGCATGGCTACGGCCAATGGCACCACCGGGCCCGCTCCACACGCCTGCCGCTGATGTGCCGCACAATCGTTCTCCATCATGGGCACCAGCACCTGGTTTTCTGCTGCCTTGATCTGGGGTACATCACCTACGCCATTCGCCAAGGTGTGTGCGACCACCTCACCACAGTACTGGGGGGCGATTTCACCCCCGAACAGCTGGTCCTGACCTGTACCCATACCCATTCCGGCCCGGGTGGCTGCAGCCACGATGGGCTCTATAACCTGGTCACCCCAGGGTATGTCCCGGACTACGTGGAAGCCATTGTCACCACCACTGCCGAAACCATCCTGGAAGCCTGGAACAGCGCTGAACCCACAGAGATCAGCCTTTCCACCGGCCATTTTGAGAATGAGATCCCGGTTGCCTGGAACCGCTCCCTCGATGCCTATAACGAGAACCCCGAGATTGTCCCCAGGGATGATCTCCATGCCCACCTGGCACTGGACCGGACCATGCCCGTCCTGGATTTCCAGAGGAATGGCCAGACCCATGCGCTGATGTCGCTGTTTGGCGTCCATGCCACCTGCGTGAGCAGTCAGCAGACCGCCTTTGACGGCGACAACAAGGGCTATGCCGCCCGCAATGCCGAGAGCCAACTGGAAGCCACGGGTATCGCCAACCCAGTTGCCATCTTCGCCCAAGGCACGGCCGGGGATGTGTCCCCCCACTACCATGGCCCCGGGCAGGCCCGCAGACGCAAGGCTATTCACGGTGAGGCCGAATACCAGTACGCACGCCGTAACGGCGAGTACCAGAGTACGCTGGCTTTGGGGGCTCTTGGCGAAGAGGCCACGCGCATTGAATCCGAGGGGCTCGACGCGCTGCTCAGCTACATCGCCATGCCGGGGCGCAAAGCTGACCCGGCTTATGCCAACGGTGTTGATGATGCCTATACCAGCGCCCCCTGCCACGGCGTACCGTTCTTCGCCGGTACCCCGGTCGATGGCCCGGGCATGCCCTCACTGCTGGCCAGATCTGCCGGCTGGCTGGCGCGCCGGCTGCGACGGAAACGCCTCAATGGTTCAGCGGACGACAGTGACCGTTCGTACTACCAACAGCTCTACCAAGCCCAGGGCAACAAGGATATCCTGCTGGAGGCGGGACGGAAGCAGGTGCTGGGGCACACGCTTGATCGCCTTCCCCTGCCGGGCTGGGCGGACCCTCTGGTTGCCGAGATGAAACGCCAGGCCCGCCTGGGTGCGCTTAACCAGAGTGACCTGGTGCCCTCTGTGCTACCGCTGCAGATCGTTACCCTGGGCCAAATTGCCGTGGTCTGCTGCCCCGGCGAATTCACCACAGTTGCTGGCCAGCGGGTGCGTGATACCGTCTCAGCTCAACTGGCAAACACCGGCATCGAACAGGTGCTGCTGCTCACCTACTGCAACGATTACATGGGCTACGTAACCACCCGCGAGGAGTATCAGCGGCAACGATACGAAGGCGGCCACACGGTCTTCGGCCAGTGGAGCCTCGCGGTCTTTCAGACCGAGTTCGCCGAACTGGCAAGGCAGCTCAACAAGGCGCCGGAGCAACGTACCTATGACCGGGAAACCCGTCCGACACCGGTGCCGGAAGCGGAACTCGCCCTGCGCAGCAACGTCCCGCCCCCCGGTCTTTGAGCGCTCATTTCCGGAGCCATTTATTCCGGCCAACAGTCATTCGTTGAAAAAAAGGCTTGAAAACAGCCAAATACGTAGGTTAGATTTTACGCACTTGTTGTCGAACTCTTTTATGTGAAGAACTGAACTTAATGAACTTCAACGCCGTTATCGTCCTAGTGAAGCTAGTCCTGGTGGTCGTGGTACCAACCGGGGGCTTTTGCGTGGACAAGCGGATGAGATAACGACACACATCCAGAATGAACACCAAAGCCCCCGGCACCGAAAGGTTCCGGGGGCTTTTTTTTGCGACCAGAAAACCAAGGGAAAATGAAAATGAACGGCGCACAACACATACTTGAGGCGTTTCATCGCCACCAGATCGACACCGTTTTCGGCTACCCCGGCGGCTGCATCATGCCGCTGTACGACGCCCTGGTGGACTCGGTGGGGATCGAGCATGTGCTGTGCCGCCACGAGCAAGGCTGTGCCCTCGCCGCAGACGGCTATGCCCGTGCCAGTGGTCGCCTCGGTGTGTGCATCGCCACCTCCGGCCCCGGTGCCACCAACCTGATCACCGGCGTCGCCAATGCCCACCGCGACTCCATTCCCATGCTGGTGATCACCGGCCAGGTGCCTTCAGCGCTGATCGGTACCGATGCCTTCCAGGAAACCGACGTTCTCGGAATGGCCCTGGGGATCGTCAAGCACAGTTACCTGGTCACCGACCCGGCGGAACTTCCGGCGATTATGGAAGAAGCCATCCATCTGGCCCAGGACGGCCGCCCCGGCCCGGTGTGGGTTGATATCCCCAAAGACATCCTGTTGACCGATATCCCGCCGACGGCCATGGCCCCGATAACCCCGGTTGCAACGGCCCCCTGCGCCATCGACGAGGCGTTGGCCCTGCTCAGCGAGGCTCGTCGCCCCCTGCTCTACAGTGGTGGCGGTGTCAGCCTGGCTGGTGCAGAACAAGCCTTCCGTCAGTTCGCCGACCAGGCTGGCATACCCAGCGTTGTTACCCTTAAGGGTATTGGTAACCACAGCCGGCATGACCCCTACCATTTGGGCATGCTGGGGATGCACGGTTCACGGGGCGCTAACCTGGCGGTAGACGCCTGCGACCTGCTGATGGTTGTTGGCGCGCGGCTCGATGACCGGGCCACCGGCAAGCTCGACGGCTTTGCCCCGAACGCCCGGGTCATCCACATTGACGCGGATGCCGCCGAATTCAACAAGCTGCGGAAAGCGGATATTGCCTTGAATGGGGATCTTGGCAGCCTGATGCAGGCGTTTACCCAGGCCACGTCTGGCACCCCACTGGCCATTGGCGACTGGCAACAGCAATGCCAGGAGTGGCGCGCCACCAAGGGCTTTCCTGCTGCCGATAACGACGAGCCGGAAGCGCCAATCAGCGGCCCCGCGTTTGTGCGCCAGCTGTCCCGGATTACCGGCGATGACACCGTCATTGCCTGCGACGTTGGCCAGCACCAGATGTGGGTCGCCCAGCACTATCGCTTTGCTCACCCCCGTCACCACCTCACCAGTGGTGGCCTGGGCACCATGGGCTTTGGCCTTCCGGCGGCCATTGGTGCCCAGTTCGCCTGCCGGGGGAAAACCGTGATCAACGTCAGCGGTGACGGTTCGTTCATGATGAACGCCCAGGAGCTGGCGACCATCCGCCGCTACCGGCTGCCGGTCAAGCTGATCATCATGGACAACCAGTGCCTGGGCATGGTCCGCCAGCAACAGGAACTGTTCTACGGTAACCGGGAGAGCCAGATCAACCTGGACGATAACCCGGACTTCGTGGCAATGGCGCGGGCGTTCGACATTCCGGCCATCAGCATCCAGCGGAGCGACCAGATTCGCCGGGGAATCGAAACCATACTGGCCTACGACGGCCCCATGCTCCTGCATGTGGCCATTGCCCGCCAGGACAACGTCTGGCCCATCGTCAAACCGGGCGCCAGCAACGGCGACATGCTGGATGAGCATACCCAGCGACACCAGAACATGTCTGCGGGCCAGACACCAACAGAACACCCAACAAGCAGTGCCAGCAGCGCCCAGGCGCCCAAACGAAATGCCAAGGAGAATGCCGCATGAGCCAGCCAGACCAGCATCGTATCTACTGTGAAATGAACCCGGAGCCTGCCGCCATTGAGCGCCTGTGTCAGGTCATCCGAGTCCGGGGCTTTGAGGTAACCGGCATGAATGCCGAACTTCGGGACGGCACCTGGGAAATGGCACTGACCCTCAAGGGCAGCCGCCCGGTTGCCATGCTGCAATCACAGCTTGAGAAGCTGCACACGGTCAACCGGGTACACCGGATGCCCGCCGTCGCTGCCGCCCAACGGGCCTGAGTTACCCCACAACAGCCTGACAAAAAGAAGCCCGGTCATCGCCGGGCTTCTTTGTTCTGCGATGAATCAGTACGTCCATTTCACCGTCAGGTCGGCACTGACCGGTGCTCCATAGTAGCTCTGGCTCCCGCCCCAATAGAGGCTGCTCAGGTACTTTTCATCAGTGACGTTGTAGACGTTCAGGGTCGTGGTCCAGTTATCACTGAAGCGATAGTTGGCCATCAGGTCAACCAGGGCATAGCTGTCCTGCTTGACTTCAACATCCCCCACCATGGCGCTGATGTCAGACTGCCAACGCACCAGGGCACCGACCTTCAACCCGTTAACGGCAGGCACATCGTAGGTTCCCTTCGCCCGTACCAGGTGTTCCGGGACAAAAGTGCGGGCCGCATTGTTGGCCTCGTCTTCGATATCCACATAGGAATAGCCCGCCGTGAGCTGGATACGCTCACCAATCGCACCCACAACTTCCATTTCGATACCATCGCTGCTCAGCCCGTCTTCAGCCTCGTAGTAGGCATCCCCATTGGCCAGCAGACCGGCCTGCGTGGCAACGTTTTTCTGGTCGGTATGAAACACGGCCACGGTGGTCTGCAGGCGGCGGTCAAGGTATTCGCTCTTGAGCCCCAGCTCGTAGTTCTGCCCCTCAATCGGGTCCAGGCGGTCGCCACTCAGGTCTTCTTCGGTCTGCGGGGTGAAGATCTCGGTGTAGCTGGCGTACACCGAGTGCTGGTCGTTGAGGTCATAGATCAGGCCGGCATACGGAGTGTCCACCGCGTCGTAGCTGGTGTCCTTGCTGTCGCCGTAGTTGGTGCCATGGCTGTCGAGCCAGGTCATGCGCAACCCGGTGATCGCGCTCAGACGATCAGTCAGGGACCAACGCGCAGCGGCATAGCTGCTGATGTACTTATCGGTCCAGTCACTGCCATCGACACGGGCATCGAAGGACGGTTCCGGATAGTTCCCCGTCCACTGTTCCAGCGGCGGCAGCGGTGTCCCGATGCCCTGGCCGTAGCGGGAAACGTCATCCAGTTCCGAATAAGACCAGTTGCTGCCCACCACCAGTTCATGGGTGCGCCCCGCCAGGGAGAAGGGACCGGACGCATACAGGTCGGCAATCCACTGCTCTTTAGTCAGGTCGTACTCACTCGGGTAGGCCGCCAGGCCGAGGCCGGTGTCCTTATCGGGCGTGCCGTACTGATAGAACAGCTTCGAGTCGCTGTCGATTTCCAGCCGGGTGACATTCAGTTTGGCCTGCCAGCCTCCCCCCAACTGCTGACCCAACTCCACAAAGGTGTTGTGGTAGCGACTGTTCCAATAGGCCCAATCCGCCGATGTACTGGTGGAGCGGGTGTAGTTGGTGGGCGTGCCATCACTGTAGAACAGCGGCAGGGAACCCCACATGGGACTGTCGGCATCCGAGGTCTGGGTAAAGTGCCCAAGGGTCAGCAAAGTGGTATCGGTCAGATCTGCTTCAATAACGCCATACAGCATCTGGCGAGTGGTTTCATAACGATCCAGGTAGCTTTCGCTCCCCTCTCCACCCACCACCAGACGGCCACGGACGTTACCGGAGTCCGACATGGAGCCAGACACGTCCGATACCAGGCGACCGTACTCGTGAGACCCAACAGTCGCCGCAACGGACGCCTGGGTATCGACCGTCGGCCGCTTGCGGATAAAGTTCACGGTCGCAGATGGATTGCCAATCCCGGTCATCAAACCATTGGCACCACGCAGTACCTCTACCCGGTCAAAGAACGCCGTATCGATCTTGCCCAGCACATTGCCGTACACCATGGGCAGACCCACACCGTCGTACTGGAAGTTGGTGATATCGAAGCCGCGAGAGGTGTAGTAGGTACGGTCTGTTTCGGCCCGCTCCACGGTGACGCCGGTGGTGCTGTCAAGGACGTCGTTTATGTCGTCCTGGCCAAAGTCATCCATTTGCTGGCGCGTTGCTACCGATACCGCTTGCGGGGTTTCCCTGGCGGTCAGGTCAAGCTTGGTGGCCGTGCTCGTCGATCCTACGGTGTAGCTCCCGGTGGATTCGGATGACGGCTCACCGCGCTGGCCGCTGACTTCAACGGCATCCAACACAATGACGTCCTCTGCAACGGACAGGGTAGGCAGGGTCGCCAGGAGAACAGCAGTTGCCAGACTGCTGCGGCGGAAAACAGGGGGCAAACGATGAGACATAACGGCGCTCCAACTTGACCAATCGATTCAATTCGGAGCGAATCGTAATGATAACACTTCTTGTTTGCAAAAAAAAATCTCAAGATAAATACGCACTGAAAAACGAGACTGTGTCAGCCCAAGTCGAGATTGATATCCAATCTCATGATGCCTGTCAGTGGTAGTTCTTTGAATTTAATAAACTTATACCCATTGAGGACCGCCATAAACCCAGAGTTACCAAACTACGGTGAGATTCAAAATCGGTCACCTGTGGTTTCAGCAGTAGAAAGGTCTCTTCCAGCAATCACGTAGCCATCAACTCTATGCCATGCTATAGACTGCTACCAATATCTGTAAGGCTTCCCGGAAAGGATGTGCCCATGGAGCTGAAAAAACCACAGGATCTATTTCTGCTCGCTTCGGGAGATGTCGTCACGAAGCGCAATCTCTTTGATCTAATTCAATACTCCAAGGTTGCTGACTCTCAGTTCTGGGGAGGTGCAGAGGTAAGAATAAACAACACACCGCAGCAGGGGATCAATTGGATTGGCGAACCACCAGCATGGCACGGAGTGATCATCAAGACTCGGCCGGGGTCATATGAAGAGGATGGGTGGGCAGATGATGGCAAGGCTTCATACCATTACTCTTTTAAAGCTAGGGGCGGCGAAGTTTCTTACTCGGAAAAGGCAAATACGGCACTCATTAATCAGCCTCAGTACCAATATCCCGTGTTGTTGTTCACAGAGAGCAGCAATTCCTGGGTTTTCGAGGGTACTTTTTTTTGTATCTGCAATCGAGACTAAATTCGTCGTTCTAGAACGCGGGTCTGGCTTCGCGCCAGAGCGGTCTCTGCCTCAGGAAGAGGTTCTGTACCAAGAGGGCGGCAGAAAGTACGTGATGCACCTGATGGCTGAGCGTGACCGAGGAGCCGTCAAGGCGCTCAAAGCCAACTCGGCCTCGGTTTGCGATATTTGCGATTTAAACTTTTCCGGGCGGTATGGCGTCGAATACATAGAAGCGCACCATAAGGTGCCTATCGCGGCATACTCCTCTACTTACGTTTTAAGCCAAAATGATTTTGCATTGCTGTGCCCAAACTGCCATAGAGCAGTACACATCTATATGAAGAAAGACGGGCTCGAATATCCGGAGATAAAGAAAAAGCTCCGGCACCAGTGAGCTGTATGAGTTTAGGTGCTGGGGCCAGCTGCAAAGTTTTAGGAGACGCACCAGGAGTCTGCCAGCCCGGAAAATTGTGAGGGGAGCAGCTAACTCGAGTTACGTGTCGCAGGGCAAGTCAAATCACAGGTCATCAGCACCTACCTAAGCCGGCCAAGCAATAGTTTCAATTGCCGTAAAAATCGTGCCCGAAATAATTGCTCAGAGAATCTTTTTAAGTTTCATTACTTCAAGCACGTGCTCAGCTATTTGCTTCGCCAGAAATGGTGGCACCGCATTCCCGACTTGAAGGTACTGAGCACTTTGCCCTCCCTCAAAATAATAATCGTCAGGGAACGTTTGTATTCGTGCAGCCTCTCTCACTGTCAGTGATCTCATCTGTGCGGGGTCATAGTGGATGTTTGCATGGCCATCCTTATGCATATGGGACGTGACAGTCTTTGCTCGATGAAGTCGAGGATAGCACCTGAAGCGATCTTGGAAGTTCCTTGAGTACCAACTTTTGTGCTGAGAAGCCAAGTTCGGAGGAAAAAACTTTGTCGTCGGCGAAGTGGAGGTCTGACGCCTACTCACGTGCGATGAACGTTCAGCGTCAATGAGCATTTGCGCTTCAGTCCACAGTGCAGAGAACATGTAACGGGTCATATCACTGGGCATATGCTGTTTTGCCCGGTGGTTCAGCACTCCGGAGAAGTATTTGTTGGCCAGCCAGTTTTCAAGCTTCTCGTAGTCTTCATTACTGCCGGTCAAAGCTTTGGCTGATTGGGAGTTCAAATAGAAATTACACCCGGTACTCAGCTGCTCCCCTGTTTCCAGTTCATCGAGGAGCCGGGCAATTTTCGGATAAATTGTTGATAAAATATGCCGGTATTCGCCCTCCCGACACTCGATAAAGTGCTCTTCCTCATTGGAGAGGAAAATCCGGACAAGGTCATGCTCGGATATGTCTCTTGTAGCCTTCACTTGCCGCGCTTTTTCGAATCTGAGGCTTCTACGCTCCCACTCCATGATGTCCCGAATACCTCGTTCGATGGCATCCCTTCCCGACACAATTCTACGAATCTCATCGAGGCACTGGTTTCTGATTTTGTGCCATTCGAGGTCGCTGTCAGATGGACTGTCTTCAGTAATTTGGGCAGGGCCTGATGATCGGTTCGCAGTGCTGATCGAACTCCGGATCTTGGGCAACGAAGCGATCGTTTCCGAGATAGAGGGTGCGCGTGGGGCTAGCTTCGATTCCATAGTTAACGGAAGTGATCCGTCTTTGTCATGTTCCGCATTTATTCCGAGGAGAATGACCCTCCTCCGCTCTTGGGGCACGCCAAAGTCAGCCGCATTGATAACGAAATCCTTGTCTGACGGATTTCCTTCTGAGCCAATGAAGTTATCTTTATCAGTGACGAGCGAATATATGTGGTACTGCTTCTGATCCTTTTCAGGATCTGGGTTTTCTTTGAGGTACTCCAAGCGCTTGATGATCTCCGGAAATATTCTGACTCCGTTAGCGAGTTTTGCCGAACCGATTCCCGAAACATTTTCCATCACGAACAAGTCGGGCCGCGCTCGGTCAATGACATCTGCGTATTCTTTGTAAAGAAAAAAGCGTTCGTCATGGTCTTGGTTATGATTTGCTATGCCCACGCGCCTGGCGCGACCTATTGTCGAGTACGCTTGACAGGGTGGACCACCAATCACAATTAACGGTGAACAGCTTCTCAGGTTTGAGCGTCGATCTTCTCCGGTTGATCGGCAAACTTCATCAATCTTCCTGTTTATCTCTCGTTGCTCGGGAGTCTCTTCCTCGAAGTCTTTTTCGTCCGGAACTTCTCCGTTTTTCCATTTCTCAAAAACTTTACTGTTACCTAGCGCATGAGGCCTTTGCAGAGTTTCTTCGCATGCAGCCCGCCACTCGTCCGTTTTTTCGATCTCGTCCATGACGAGTCTCTTTGAAGACTCGTCGGTGCATGTCACGTAGCGGACATATAGGAATTTATCTTTGAGCTTTCTATAGAACGACCTCAGCGTCAGAGTCTTGTGAGCGTTTTTTTCCTTCTCGACTGACATGGCAATTTCGAAAGGAGAATTGTCGCAATTGCTGAACCCCTCTCCCAAACCGCCGGGGCCTGCAAAGAGATCAATGATTTTTACTTTGTCGCTAGGTTGACTCATTTCAAGATCGGATCGATAGTGTGGTAAGGCTGGATAGAATACCAGGATTGCCTCGCATTGCCAGGTCTATGAGCCAGGGGCTGCACTGTATTGACAGCAGTTCGAGAGAGGACAGGCATTGCAGTCTGGTTTTGAGGGCTTGCAGATTGAAAACGCCAGATCTAGCAGCGCGAAGTTCAGGTGGGGCGAGAGGCCATCCTGGTCGCCAAAGCAGTGTTCAAGAAGACGTTTTGCTTTTTTTGAGCGGTGTTCTGCTTGTGTAATTTGTTCCCCCGTAACTCTAGAAGCGACGCGTATGGTATTGGTATCAATGATGTAGGCAGGTCGATGGTAGCCGAAAGAGATAACAGCGTTGGCTATGTAGTGTCCCACACCCGGAAGAGTAATCAGATCATTATAGTTGCCGGGAACCTCTCCTTGGTGCTGTTGAATTAGCTGCTCACAAGCTGAAAAAAACTGATTCGCTCTCGATGCGATGCCAAGGGCATTAGTTTTCTGTTGCCATAGATTTTTTTTGCCAAGGACATCTTCGGGGCAGCGAAACTCATCGATGAGGGAGGGGTATATGCCAGCAACAGTTGATGCTTTTGTTCGTCTCAGAAGGCTCTCAGCGACAAATATAGCCCACGGTGTTTGAAGCTTTCTCCACGGTAGTTCGTGGCGACCATTATCTTGGTACCAGGCAAGCAGTCGTTCTTTCTCCGGCTTCCCCAAAATTGCCATAATTCATATTCAACTTTTCGAACCGTTGTTCCTTAGCGCTCTTTTGAGCGCTAAGGAACTGAAATTAATCGACCTTGATCAGTCTGTATACGTCTCTTCTTCTGCAATGGAATCGATAATTCCTCTCTCCTGAAGATCAAAGACTATTTTTGCAGCATGCTTGGCTTGCTTTACCGATGGAACCTTTACCCAGCCCCCCAAGGCATAACCAGCCATTGTCGTAGCAAGGCTGCATTGGAAATCGGAAAGTTCGCCCTTTTCCTGTCCCCACTTTGTGATCTTCCACCAAGTATCAGCCTCCAGTCCCATGGTAACCGCAATATTTTTGCGATCCTCGGAGGTCATTGTGACTTTGCCCTTTCTTGCGTCCGCACCGACTGTTGGCAGGTGATCACCCTCGGCGAGTTCGACCTCCAGTTCCTCTGGTACAACAAGTTCCATTTCTTTGATGACTTTCCAGCACTGCTCGTTCTTTGCCCATTCAGTGACGTTCCTACCTTCAGCCGTTTCTACGATCCGCTCCAGAACATCCGGCATCCAGTCATAAAGCACTTTGTTGATTGACGGGGTTACTTCCTGGCGGTCCCAGATATCCTTCAGAACAATCCGACCGTATGTTTTATGGGATAGCAGGGCGACCGTGTAGGCCACGGCGTTTGCACGATATGCGGAGAAAGCGTGCTGACGCGCAATCGATTCGGCTTTCTTGAAAATAATGGTTTTGGCAATGAGATCCTTGTAGAAATCGATATCTGGAATTTCGTTCTTTCTTTCCTGCTTCAGTTTGGACATGTAATGAACGAAGTTCTTTTGTGCACCCCTGGACACAATGTATGGCAGTTGTGCCCAGGCATTCTGGTATCTGGCAAGATCCGTTTTGACAAACTTTCTATTAGACGGATTGATGGATTCGAACTGCCTCCGTTTCGCAGGTGTGGTTGAGGCTCGACTTTTGGCAACTTGGTATTGGCCACGAGCGCGCTCGTAGAACCATTTGAATTGTTGGCCTGGAGCCCAGACCGTCTGGGAAAGGCGTTCAATCTCAACGTGAAAGCTGTCATTCGCTGCGAAATCTGCCTCGTTCACCTTATTCTGGGTATTCGAGTATCGACTGATCTGGGGAACCAGCTCGTCGAGACTTTCGGGATTAACCTTGGTGATTTTTGCCTGAACTGCTACCCGATCGAGGTGGGGACACCTATCAGCCTTTTTCGCGCGATGGATGGAAGCCACAGTCTGACCTCCATTTACAATCTGAAGACCGCGCATGGAGGTTATGACTTCCTGACCCGATTCGTTTTTCTCTACATTGAGAGACTCAACCGTTGCTGAAATGCCGTTGTTGTATGCCAGAAACCGGCTTGGCTCATTGAGAATAGTGTTTCTGATGCCCTTATTAACCTTACCTTTCTGTTGGAGAAACGAACGAACATTCAACTCCATCAGTCTTCCAGCATATTCCTCGTAGAGATCAGCCAGCCACTCGCCGGGCAGAATTGCGAGATAGCCACTGTACTCATCGCTGTTTCCGGGCATGGATAGGCAGGGCAGGCCGCGGCCAAAGCGTTCAACCAGATCTATCTCTATGCGTTCCTGATTCGTATCCGATGCCTGTGCCCTGCTTAGCCGGACGATATCCCACTTGTGAATTTGAAGATCGATACCGGCAGGCCCCTCAATTTCCGGCTCTTCCCTGAGCGAAATCTCGGAGTCAGTCACGTAGTGAAGTCGGATCTGGCCGATCGATCCGAGGGATTCCTTGATTAACGAAACGCAGTCATATGTCTTGGAAGAGGGTTCAATTTCCGACAGTTGCGTTTTTTTGCAGAAATCCAGTAACCGAAGTGCACGCTTCAAGGAGGATTCAAGGTCGGATTTGTTGATCGCTTCAGGGTTATCAACTCCGAAATAGTCTGATACCACCAGATCCAGCCTTCCTTCCGAAAGGTCAGCCCCCCAGGCATCACAGCGAACACTGCCAGCGCCGAACTGTCGCTCTATGTGTCCAATGGAAAGATCGAACGATGCGCCTGATTCGGAGAGCATTGCTGTCACATATTCGGTAAATCTCTCCACGGGATATTCTTCAGACAGATTGCCATTATCAGGGTCAGAGATGTCTGAGAGGAGCTGATACCGGAACTCCTGAACGCTTGAGTCAATCATTTTGGCTACTCGATACCGCTAGCATTAAGTCATCGAAAGTGAGGGCTTGCAGGGCCACTGTGCCCAGATTGATCTGGTAAGTGGCCTCAACGATCCCTTCGGGGATTGAGTCATGAGTTAGCTTCGGAAAGTTTTCATCGACTCTAAAAGCACGGACTTTCCTTATTTGAAAGGATTGCTGAGCGTAATGGGATTCATCTTTGTCTCGGTAGCCGGACGCAAGGAGCTTCTCCTCGAACTCGAGCCTATCAGCCGGAAAAGATGAGAGGCGTTGGCGAATATTCTCTATCAGGCGAGGCAGGGTCTGGTCGCCATAATCATGAGAGTCCATTGCCACCTGAGCAAGGAACAGCTTTTTGGTCCCCGTAGGATCGAGTTGACGTAAGCTGCTGATGGAAACAGTTTCAATATTGTGTGCGACAGTGGCCTTTACCTCGACAGAAGCGAGAGGAAGCTGGAAGTCATGATGGCTTCTCTCACTGCCCTTCCACGCTCGGATAACAGCGGCTACTTCAATGCCGTTATCCATGAACATGGTTGCTAAGATAAGCTCCCCTGCCAGCCCTGTTTGCTCGGAACCTGAAAGGATTTTCTTCTCGGAAGAAAAGAAAGCTCTCCAGACGATCAGGACTTTTCTGATGACGTTGTACCCGGTAATCGGGTAATCCACTCCTGATAGCTCATCGGTGAGGCGGGCAGCCAACGTCAGAAAAATATCGATTGAGGCGGGCTGCTTCAGAGTTAGCGATAGAAATAGTTCCTGGCTGTGATACGAAAGACCCGAATCAACTCCCTTTATTGACGGCAGGGGAGCATCCTTCAGGAGATCGGGAGTAATCGGTCCAAATTCGAGAACCGGGGCCCTGTCATCAAAACGAATAGCGAGGTAAGCACCGAATCTGGGCGAACCAGAGATTCGGTATCTCGCACTTTGAGAACCTGTTCCTGGCTCATCAAGCAGGCTTTCCCAAGTTTCGAAGATTTGATCGATAACGTCAGCCATTGGTTTGCTGTCCGACCGGGTTCACTATGTACTCAACAGGGATGTCGTTTTCGCCATCAATCCCGGGGAAGCTAATTGCGAATCCAATGAATGGAACGTCTACATCGCTTAGCTTGTGTGCATTTGGGTCAATGGGGTATATGATCAGTAAGCCTTTGGTACTCGGCCGGTACTTCCGCAATTGTGGCCCCCCGGGTGATTGGACTTTTGCAGCCTCCTCAGGGCCACTTTTCTGCTCCACAATCTTTCGTCTTTCAGCTAGCGCTCTCTCGCGATTCTCATCACCGATATCTATGACGTCTTCATCTATAGGATCAGTAATGACGCCGGGACGGAAATATTCCTTTGTATTTGCCTTGTCGCCACGGTCGCGAAGGCCAACTGAAAAGCGCCCCAGATCGAGAGTCAACTCTGGTTCTTTTGGAACAATGCCTGATACCAAGATAGTCCAGTCCGACAGGTTACCCTTTGTATTCTGGGCGCTAATGTATTTTGCCAGCAGGCTGGTATCGACTCTCCGGATACTTCCCTCTGAACCGGGTTTGTATGATTCAAGAAAATTGAGAATCGATCTCGTCGGAATGCCATGCCAGATTGGACGATGGTTGGGGCTGTTAGAATCGAACCTTCCTTTTTCGTCTGCCTCGTGAATCAATTTTTTTGCAGTGGCGAGATTGTGCTCTCGCGAAGTCTTTTGCGCGTCAAAGACAATGGTCTGTATGAGGTCGCCACTGTAACTGCATTTTTCCTTCTGGCCAGCTCTCATTTTCACCGGAGAGGTGACTTGCAGAAGGGGGTGGGTTCGGACTCTATGTCCGAAGTTCTCCGGAGTCGCACCAACGGCGCACATTGTTTCAAAATCGTTTCTCAGCTCGGTGTCCGCGTCTGAAATATGCCGGAACCAGTTGATAAGCTCTTTAGGCGCGAAAAGTCGGGTAAGGTCTACGAAACCATCCCTGTAGCCGAACCAGCGGCCCATTTGCATAAGTGTGTCGTAAGTTTTGCTAGGCCGTGTGAAGTAACTTACCAGTAGCCCCTCAAGCGTAAGCCCCCTTGAGAGTTTGTCACCGCCAATTGCAATCACATTTAGCCCGCTCTCGCGGTGCCTTTCGTAATCGAGTACATCTCCTGCGGTTCCATTTATCTCCTTGACGACGACAGTCTGGACAACTTTTGGAAGGACCTCCTCTATCTCGGACCACTCATGCACCGGGCACCGTTCCTCAGCGATGGACTTGGTCGTTTTGACGTAGTCGTTTTCCCAGATGCTCTTGATATCTTTCCAGGCAGAAAAGCTTGGATCGTCGGCACCATAAACCAGGCAATGGCGAACGCTGGTCAAAACTTCTTTGACCTGCTTGGTCACCTTGTTCTGAACATCTGTGAAACGGGTAACGTGAACCAACATAGACGAGTGTTTCTGGCCCTGACCTCTCAGAACTCTGGCACTACAGGAGAGCAGGTACGAAAGGATTGCTTCATAGAGGCTCGGGGGAGTTTTAGGTTCTCCCTGATAGAGCGGGATATGGCTGCTTTTGTGTTTCGGTGGCATCCACCCATTTTTTTCGTTCAGCTCCTCGCTGTCCGCGTAGTCCGAGATTTCCCGGGTGAGCGGCAACCCCTTGGTTTCCTGTCCAGTCTCAGTATCGGTGTAGCCGAACATCCTCTGAGGGCCGACGTAGTTTGTTGGCGGGCGAATGCACGTAATAAAACTTCTTGGAAATAGATCCTCTCCGAACTTTTTCGAGTCAGAATCCTTGTGAATCATGATGTTAGCAAATGGAGTTGCCGTGTAAGCTACGTAGGCCGATTGCTCGAAAGTGTTGAGAATTTTCCTGATAAGACCATTGATGACAGTAGGATCGACTTCCGGATCAAGCGGTTCATCACCATCTTGGCCAGCATCCTTGAGGTTCGTTTTGTTGGTATTGATTGAGCCTTGATCGGATTCGTCGTCAATCAGTAGCAGGGGAATCTTCGAAATTGGAGCCTGTTCAGTCGCATCAGTTATGCCTTTTTGAGCCCTTCCTTCGCCCTCCAGATAGTTGATGAGATTCTCCAGTACCGATTTATTCTTCTTCACTACGAAGACCAAAGGGCGATCTATGCTGTTCGCGAAGTTTTTTGTCGCTGCCGCAACGAAATCACCATTATCGGCCCGAGTAGTTGCTGCATCTGGCGAGAGAGTCTTGTGATCGTAGGCAATCCTTCCGACACCAATCAGTTTTCGATTACCCGGTTCACTTTTGTCATAGCCAAGAAAACCTTCTTCGATACGGATCTGTGTCTGCGAGCGAAGATTCTTGTGAAACCCTGCCAGAACTATAATGACCTTATAGCCCGCATCAGCTGCTTTGCAGATGAGCCCCGTATAATTCGCGGTTTTGCCCGACTGGACAGAGCCGACAACCATACCTCGTCGATCCCATCTACCCTTCTGGTTCGGGTCGGTTAGCTGTCCTAATGTCTCATCGATTGTCTCATCGAGTGTTTCAATAACTTTTGGGGGCCAACCGTCACGTCTCAGCAAGTCTGCGTAACGATCCCAGTAGCGCCATGCTATGTCTGGTTTCGTTTTTATAAGCCACGGTGACCAGTTACGGTCTTCTGCGGTCATGGTGTGTGCAGAGTCCATCCAAGTTTTATTGTTAAACTCTGCAATTTCTATGAGCTTGTCTCTGATTCCGGGGTCGTCGCCACTATCTGAGAGTTGCAAGGCCACATCGACGGCTCTATGAATCAATTCCTTGGTAAGCTTGCCCCCATTTTTCTTCTTAAGTAACTGTATATTGCTGGAAACAGAGGCCTTAAGTTCGTCGAGATTATCCATGTTCATACGGCTCCAAAGTGAGCATAAATAATGTCTTTGTGGTCTGCGAAACACTCAAGTTCACAGATTTCGTCAATAAGATCCGTCGATGGACTTGAAACGTCACCTTGCAACATTTGAAGAAAGGTACGCGCAGCATCAATAACTTCTTGGTCTGAAGCCGAGCCGAAAGGAGAAGAGCGCATTTCCGGTGACTCTGCGGAATCAAGCCAAATCTGTTCTACCGGCACGGTTTCTTCTATCAGTTTAAAAATCGCCTCTGCTTCTTTCCGCCGCCCACCTAGCCGTTCAAGAAAGCTTCTGATCACCGGGTGGTCGCGATCAAGGCGATAAGTGTTCTGGCCCCGAATCTGTTTCGCAAGCCATACCTTGCCCACTTTCTCAGTGCGCGTGCGCTTACCGTATTTGCCTCGGTGCGCAAAAATTTCTCGTGCCTCTGCTCTTACCTGAGATGCGTATCGGACCAATGCAAGCGCTACATTTTGTGGGGGAGTTGCTAGAGACTTTTTGACATCGATCTTCCAGTCGCTGTCCATTTCGTTGGTGATATCGACCCGAATGCGCGCAAGCTTGTAGTGCTCTTCTGCACGCCACTTTGAAATGCCTTCCCTAAGTCCCAGCCAAGAACCGCTTACCAGCAGCCGGTCCCCTCGATACACGTAAAAACCTTGATGGGCATTCCAGCCAAGGGGACCGCCTGCTTCCTCGTATTCTTGCTGAGTGAGCATGTCTTTATGGGGGAGGATAAATCCCTGAACGGTCGTTACTGTCTCACCAAATGGGATTCTGGTTACTGGCTTGGGTTCTGTTGCTTTATGCTTTGAAAAGAAAGGGTCCCAAGGCTTTACGAGATGGGCCTCGGTTTCACCATTGACGTAGATATTCAATCTGGAAGAAGTGGCCAGAAAACGATGGAAGATCATGCCAAGATGATCGCGTAAAGAGTCAATCTGATGATAGAACTCATCTCTATGTGCTGGGCTGTTGGCAACAGTGCCGGCACATAGCTTGTCGAGGTTTTCTAGAAGGACTACCGTGCCGGATTCTTGATTCTCGATACCCGCCAGCTTTTCCCCGGAGTTGGTTCTACCGCTTTTCAACAGCCGCCACTCGTTTGTTTGTTGTTCCGCTATGTAGTCAAGGTCCCATCTTCTAATCGCTAACGAACTGTTTCTAGTTCTCGAACCAACCGTTAGTGAACGAGCAAGTGAAAGAGACGCGGTTTTCAGGCCAAGGCCGAAACGACCAAGGTCATGTTGTTCTCGTTGGTCAAGGGGGCTCTGGCTGCCCGCAACCATGGCTTTGGATAGCTGCTCTTCACTCATTCCAGTACCGTCATCCCGAATGATGATCCAAGAATCCTCACCCGCCCAGCGAAGGGTAATCCAGATATTTTTTGCCTTGGCCGTGATGGAATTGTCTATCAGATCTGCGATAGCAGAATTGAGCGAATAGCCATAGGCTCTGAGCGACTCGAGCATGGCCGCAGCGCTGGGAGGGGAAATCTCAAAATCCATTTACAGTCCTTTGATGAAACTGCACCGCTCCGAAAACTGCTGGAGAGGAGGGTCCTTTGTTCAACCCGCCTGAAACGCAAGGTTGCGAAACGGATTCACTTTTATGTTGAGGCTAATCTTTAACAGAATTGAGGGTGGAAAAAAACTCTGTTTCACAAGTAATCACGTTCCTAATAATCAGGACAGCCGTCTCTACTTACAGGGGCTCCATCCAATAAAGCTTTCAGTTGCCTCTTGCGGATCAGTAAGGACTGTCCAGTACTCATCCTAAGAGAGCGTGCTTGTCCTGAGGCATGGAAAATCCGATTGCGTATGCACCTGTAGCCATCCCCTAAAATCGCTTCTTCATACCCACCATCCTCTGCTGCGATTAACATTACTAAGCAGGAAAGAGTTAAACCAGAGGGGGCTGATCACACGTTTGAAGCCCCCTAGAACTCTATATCGGGGCCCTCACCTTTTCTATGGATTGACAACTGTACCCAGTCATATCTGAGAACACGCTGGCCAGGATGTTGAATCTATCGCGATAAAGGGGGCAGGAGCGCCGGAGAAAGCCCAGCGCAACAGATTGCGGCTCCCGGTCAGGAGCCACAATCCGCATGTAGGAAGTGGGGAGGTTTAGTGCTCGCTTTCCAGGAACAGTCGCTGAATACTGGAGAAATCCAGGGTACCGTTGCCTTTGACCGCGTGCAGCGAGAACAGGTTACGAGCCAATGAGCCCATCGGAATCGCCGCCTGGTTCTTGATGGCATTGTCGAAGGCCAGCCCCAGGTCCTTGTTCATCAGGTTGACCAGGAAGCCACCCTCGTATTCACGGGACGCAGGCACATTCTCCATCACCCCGGGCCATGGGTTGTAAACGTTCAGGGCCCAGTTGCCACCGGAACTCTGCTTCATGATTTCCGACAACACCGCAGGGTCCAGGCCATTCTTCACCCCCAGAGCCAGCGCTTCACAGGTACCGGACATCAGGATCGCCAACAGCATGTTGTTGCAGATCTTGGCCACCTGCCCTGCGCCGTGGGCTCCGGCGTGGAAAATGTTCTTCCCCATGCCTTCCAGGATGGGTTTGGCCCGCTCAAAGGCCGCGTCATCGCCACCGCAAATGAACGACAGGGTGCCCGCCTTGGCGCCACCGACACCACCAGATACCGGTGCATCGAGGAAGGTAATCCCACGCTCAGTAGCCGCTTCCGCCACCTTGCGAGCCGTTTCCGGCGCGATCGTGGAAGAGTCGATGACCAGTGTCTGCTGCGACAAGCAGGCCAGCAAGCCGCCCTCACCCAGGTAGACCGACTCCACATGCTGCCCGGCAGGCAGCATGGTGATCACGCAGTCCTTGTCCGCCGCCGCCGCTTTGGCAGAGTCAGCGGCAACCGCGCCCTCGGATACCGCGTGCTCGACCGCGGCACTGGACAGGTCAAATACCGTAACGTCATGGCCTGCTTTAACCAAGTTGCCCGCCATGGGGCCACCCATGTTACCCAGGCCGATGAATGCAATCTTCGCCATGTTCCGTTCTCCTTATTGTTGTAACCGGTGGTGCACAGGTTAGTGCCACATGTTATAGAAAGAAATCCTCGATCCAGGCCGGATCAATGTCATTCAGTGCAGGGTAACGCCAGCGAGGTTGCTGGTCTTTATCGATCAGCAGCGCCCGTACACCTTCCGCGAACTCGCCTTTGCTCAGGCACTTCAGCGACAACCCCAGCTCCAGGTTGAATACTTCGGACAAGCTCATCTGGCGAGCCAACGTGAGGTGACGCCAGAACACCGCCTGTGACGTCGGTGACGCCCCACCCAGGGAACGGGTGGACTTGGACAGCCACTCGCTTGCATCGCTGCCCTCACCTGCTGCCTTCAGCTGGGCCACAATCCCTTCAAGGCTGTCGGCATCGGTGAGCCGGTTGATCACATCCAGGTGCTCCCGCACCGGAGACTCCGGTTTGGCCGCAGCCGAGTCCCTCTCAAACTGGCGCAGTACCTGATTGACCACCCCATCGGCGCTAGCCTGCTGCCAGTCCGCCGCCTGCAGGCCTGCAATCACGCCTGCTTTCAGTTCGTGGCTGATGAAGCGATCCGCCAGCCCCACAAACAGGGCATCCGCACCGTTCAGTCGAGCGCCAGTCAGGCCCAGGAACAGGCCGGTACGCCCCGGCATGCGATTGAGGAACCAGCCCGCCCCAACATCCGGGTATAACCCAATGGCCGCTTCAGGCATGGCCAGCATGGAACGCTCCGTCACCACCCGGTGACTGGCACCGGCCATCAGCCCAATGCCCCCCCCCATCACGATACCGTGCCCCCAACAAACCACCGGCTTGCCAAAGGTGTGGATCAGCTGATCCAGTACATATTCTTCAGTGAAGAACGCCTGGCCAAGACCGCCATCAGAGCCTACGGGCTGTGGCTCAATCATGTCCCGGTACAGGGCCACGATGTCACCACCGGCACAGAAGGCTTTGTCGCCTTCGGCTTCCAGCCAGACCGCCAGTACCTCGTCATCCTGCTGCCACTGCTGCATCTTCGGCGTCAGCAGCCGGATCATCTCCAGGGACAGCGCGTTCAGGGATTTCGGCGTGTTCAGCCGGGCGACGGCCACCCGGCCGCCACTCACATTCCATTCTTCAAAAACTACGGCATTGCTACTCATAACACGGTCCAATCAACGGTTCTTCCACTCTTTGCGGCGTTTTTTACGCTTACTGGTTTTTCCAGTTAGGCGTCCGCTTTTCGAGGAACGCATTTACCCCTTCACGCTGGTCTTCGGTGGAGAACAGCTCGATAAACAGCTCCCGCTCCATACGCCAGCCATCCTTGTGGCTGCGACCGTCACGGGCGCTCATCACCAGGGATTTGCAGCGGGCGATAGACGACGGGCTTTGCTGGCAGGCCATTTCCGCCAGTTCCAAGGCCTTGGCAAACGATTCGCCCTTGCCCACAACCTCTTCTACCAGGCCAATCTGCTGGGCCCGTTCGGCAGTAATTCGCTCGCCGCAGAGAATCATTCGCTTGGCCCAGCCTTCACCCACCAGCCAGGGCAGGTTCTGGGTGCCGCCCGCACAGGGCAACAGGCCAACGCGGGCTTCCGGCAGTGCCATTTGGGCCTGCTCTTCCGCCACCCGGATATCACAGGCCAGCGCGCATTCCAGACCACCGCCCATGGCATAGCCGTTAATGGCGGCAATGGAAACGCCACGGAAATTGGTCAGGGCATCGAAGGCATTGCCGAACGCTTGCGCCATGATGCTGGCGCGACCGATATCACCATCAGCGAACGCGTTCAGATCGGCACCGGCGGAGAAGAATTTCTCGCCTTGCCCGGTCACCACCAGGGCAAAAATATCCTTGTCTTCGTTGAGCTGGTTCACCGTCTCCGCCAGGGCTGCCAGGGACTCTTCGGTCCAGGTATTGGCCGGGGGATTATTAATGGTGATAGTGGCAATGTGACCGCGCTTTTCCAGGTCGATCAGTGCGCTCATGTTGTATTCCTTCTGTCGTTATCCGTTGTCGTGATTCGGCTTACTGGATGGCTTCCGCCACCCCTGGCTCCAGCAGGCGCCGGGCCACAATCAACCGCATGATTTCGTTGGTGCCTTCCAGGATCTGGTGTACCCGAAGGTCGCGAACATAACGCTCCAGCGGATACTCGCGGATGTAGCCGTAGCCACCATGAAGCTGCAGGGCCTCGTTGCACACCTCAAAACAGGCATCGGTGGCAAAGCGTTTGGCCATGGCGCAATGCAGGGTGGCCTCCGGGTCGCCAGCATCCAGTTTGAACGCCGCCAGACGAACCATCTGCCGCGCCGCCACCAGGTTGGTCGCCATATCCGCCAAGCGGAACTGCAAAGCCTGGAACTCGGCCAGCGGCTTGCCAAACTGGCTGCGCTCATGCAGGTAGTTGCGGGCACGCAACAGCGCCGCCTGGGCACCGCCGAGTGAACAGGTCGCAATGTTCAGACGACCACCATCCAGGCCTTTCATGGCGAACTTGAAACCTTCACCTTCCTCACCCAGACGGTTGGCCACCGGCACCCGCACATCTTCAAACGTCACCTGGCGGGTGGGCTGACTGTGCCAGCCCATTTTTTCTTCATTCTTGCCATAGTGAATACCGTCGCTGTCGGCCGGTACCACAAACGCGGAGATGCCTTTCGGGCCGCTGTCCGGTGCTCCGGTACGAGCCATTACCACCAGAACCTGGGTGCCGCCAGCGCCGGAGATAAACACCTTGCTGCCGTTCAGCACGTAGTCGTCACCATCGCGCACCGCGCGGGTACGCAGGTTACCGGCGTCCGAACCCGCGCCGGGCTCAGTTAGACAGTAAGAACCCAGCCACTCGCCACTGGCCATGCGCGGGGCGAAATCATCCCGCACCTGGCCGTTGGCAAAGTTGGCCACCATCCAGGTGGCCATGTTGTGGATGGTGATGAACGCCGCCGTGGATGGGCAGGCTGCCGCAAGTTCCTCAACGATTACCGAGGTATCCAGCCGGGACAGGCCCATGCCGCCCTGGGCTTCCGGGGTATAGATTCCGCAGAAACCCATGGCGCCAGCAGCGCGGATCACGTCAACCGGGAAGATGTGCTCTTCGTCCCAGGTGGCGGCGTGGGGCGCCATTTCGTTCTCGGCAAACGCCCTGGCCGCCTCGCGGAAGGCAAGCTGGTCTTCAGTCAGGTTGAAGTCCATTCACATATCCTCTGCTGATGGTGCTTAGCGCAGGTTAATGGAGAAGTTCGCGTCCACTTCCATCTCGCTGTGGAACCAGCGTGAGGTAATGGTCTTGGTCTCAGTGTAGAACCGGACCGCCTGCTTGCCGTAGGCATGTTGATCACCGTAGAAAGAGCCTTTCCAGCCGGTGAAGGAGAAGAACGGCAGGGGCACCGGAATGGGGATGTTGATACCCACCTGACCCACATCGATTTCGTGTTGGTAGCGACGGGCACTACCGCCGCAGTTGGTAAAGATGGAGGTGCCGTTGCCATATGGGCTGTTGTTGACCAGCTCGATGGCGTCCGCCAGGGAATCCACTTCCATACAGGACAGCACCGGGCCGAAGATCTCTTCCTTATAGATGTCCATGTCCGAGGTGACCCCCGCAAACAGGGTGGGTCCTACCCAGTTACCATCTGGCAAACCATCGACGGTACAACCACGCCCGTCTACCAGCAGCTTGGCACCCTGGGCCTCACCGGTGGCGATCAGGGATTCCACCCGGTCCTTGGCTTGCGGGCTGATCAGCGGGCCGTAGGCCGCTGAGCGGTCGTTCCAGGCACCCGGGCGGACTTTCTCCAGGGCTTCCTTCAGCTCCGGAATCCACTCCTGGGATTTACCAACAAAGACCGCGACAGAAATCGCCATGCAACGCTGGCCAGCGGCACCGACGGAGGCACCCACCAGGGCATTGATCACCTGTTGCTTGTCGGCGTCCGGCATGATCACCATGTGATTCTTGGCACCGGCGAAGCTCTGTACCCGCTTCATGTTACGGGTGCCGGTTTCATAGATGTAGCGGCCAACGGGAACGGAGCCCACGAACGACACCGCCTTGATCGCCGGATCCGTCAGCAGCACGTCCACCTGGGCCTTGGCACCATGAACCACCTGCAGCACGCCTTTAGGGGCGCCGGCTTCTTCAAACAGCTCCACCAGACGGGTCGGGGTCAGTGGGTCCTGCTCGGACGGCTTGAGGATAAAGGTGTTACCGCAGGCGATAGCGACCGGGAACATCCACAGCGGAATCATCGCCGGGAAGTTGAATGGGGTGATCCCGGCACAGACACCCAGCGGTTGGGTGTAAGAGTAAGTGTCCACTTCGCGGGCCACGTTCTCGACCGTTTCTCCCATCATCAGGGAAGGAATGTTAGCCGCGTGCTCAACCACCTCGATACCACGCCAGACGTCGCCCTTGGCATCTTCGAAGGTCTTGCCGGTTTCCTGGGACAGGATTTCGGCGATTTCGTCGTGGTGCTCTTTCAGCAGGGCCTGGTAACGCATCATCACACGAGCCCGTTCAGAGACCGGCGTTTCCTTCCAGACCTTGAAGGTTTCCGATGCGCTGGTGATGGCGCGCTGCATTTCCTCATCGGTTGCACACGGTACGCGGGCAATGACTTCGTTGGTGGCCGGGTTGGTCACGTCGATCCACTGGTCAGTCTGGCTTTGGACAAACTCACCTGCGATGTAGAGCGGTACGTTTTTCATGGCAGCTTCCTATGGTTGGCAACTGTTGTTTTTGTAAGTCGGGCACGCCCAATGGCCATACCCCATGCATCGAACATGATTTGATGCTAGCAAAGGAACTGCCTGGTCGTGATTGACTAAATTTCGCCACTGATGGACTATTTTTAGATTGAATACTACCTATAGGGCGAACCATGACCCAAACCTCGCAGTGGCCAGTACCCGCAGACAGCATTCGCTATGTGCTACCTGCGCCCATGATCAAGGCCCTGTCCGAACACCCCCTGACCCGTGAACTTTTTCCGGTGGCCTTTGGCCACTACCGCAAGGCGCTGGGCCATCACATGCACCGGGAACATCACCGCGACAATCTTTTGATCTACTGCACTGACGGCCGCGCCTTTCTCAATATCGAGGGAAGTCCCTATACCGCCGAAGCCGGTGACCTGGTGTTGTTGCCCGCTGGCGTGTCTCACCGCTACACCGCAGACCCGGACAATCCTTGGACCATCCACTGGGTGCACTACACCGGCCCGTTGGCGGAGGCATTTCATCGTTACATGGGGTTTTCAGACAGCGTTCGCGTGCTTCATCTCGGCCAACAGCCGAGAGTTCTGGTGGACTTCAACGGCCTGCTGTCGGTGCAGCAGACCGGTTTTCGCAGTAAAGGGCTGGTCCACGCCGCCAACCGCCTGCGCCAGTTGCTGACGGCCATCCCCCTCACCCTGGATGCGAGCCGCAACGCGCAGCAAACCGACCTGGACACCATTCATAATTTCATGCGGGAACATCTGGAAGAACGAATTACCCTGGAGCAACTGGCGGAACTGGTGGGACTGTCGGCCGCTCATTTTGCAACCCGTTACCGTGCCCAAACCGGCACCACCCCCATCCAGCATTTCCTGCACCTGAAAGTGGAGCGGGCCTGTCAGTTGCTGGATACCAGCAACCAGAGCTTTGCCCAGATCAGCGCCAGCCTGGGGTATGACGACGCCTACTATTTTTCACGGCTGTTCAAGAAAGTCATGGGACAATCACCCAGCCATTACCGGCATACCAACCGACACTGATCATTTCGACACCGCATTCTTCCAGCCCTTGGGGCGCAAGGCTTTCAGCTACCTCTCCCGTTGTTCCTCACACCGTTATCCACAGTTTTTGTGGACAATTCGGGGCTCCCTTTACCCATTTTCCACGGGATCTGTGGATTATTTGCCGGTTATCCGGGCTTTTTTGGTTGAAAAACACCCGATTGATCACTAAAAAACCAGAGCGATCATCAAACCGTCACGCGTCCGACATACTGGTCAATTAAGCATCGGGTATCGCTAGCCCTTGTGCGGCAAAGCTTCTAACACTCTCTCCTTACCTTGCTAACACAGTTATCCACCGATTTTGTGGACAAACCACACGCCGAGACAGGGATAACTCGCCCACACTGTGGAAAACGCCCAATAATTGGCTGCAAAACAACCAAACCAGCCAGATACTCAGCACCCCACCCATTTATCCATCGCCGCAGCCACCCACTGGTTATTTATGAATCGGATCTTGAAAGCCCTTGGGGCACAAGGCATCTCATAGGTTCTACGGGCATTGCGCACACAGTTATCCACGGTTTTTGTGGACAATTTACGGGCGAGCACCGGGAAAATTAGCCGAAATTGTGGACAACCTCGCCCAATTGAACGGAAAACCAGCAATATGTCCAGATAACGATCGACCCGAACAGATAGTGACCGCCCCTCTGACGAGCTGGTCATTTATAGACCGCATCCCGCCAACCCTTGAGCCACAAGGGTTCCCACACGCTCTCCTTGCATTGCGCACACAGTTATCCACGGAATCTGTGGACAAGCGGGTCACTGAATGGGCAAGGACTCGTCACTCCCCCAATCCGCCCAAGAGCCATCATAGAGCGTCAGGTTGTCATAACCGGCGATGACTGCAGCCAGGAGGATGATGCAGGCCGTAATGCCCGACCCACAGGAAAACACCAGGTGCCGAGGGGTCTTGTCGAGCAGGGTGGAGAAAATCGACGCTAACTTATCCAGATCCTTGAAGCGGTGGCCTTCCAGTACCTCCAGAAAGGGCAGGTTCAGGGAGTTGGGGATATGGCCACCACGCACACCCGGCCGGGGCTCCGGTGCCTGCGCCAGGAAACGGGCACTGGAACGGGCATCAACCACCCGGACGCTGTCGTCGTCCAGATGCGCCCGAACATAGTCAGAACCGCACACCATCTCTGCCTGGTAGTTTCCCGTGGCCGCCACTGCGTGATGACCACCCGGTTTGAGGTCGGCTACGGTTTCCCGGTTCTCGGCCAGCCATTGCGGCAAGCCACCATCAAGCACAAAGACGTTCTCGATCCCCATCGCCCTGAATATCCACCAGGCCCGGGGCGCCGAGTAAATGCCCTGGTTGTCGTAGAGCACCACCAGGCTATCCGACTCCAGCCCGAGCCGGGTGGCTTCTGAAGAGAACTGCGCGACCGTAGGGAACGCATGGATCTGGGGCGAATCGAGATTGCACAGCGCGCCCTCCAGATCAATGTGCTGACTCCCCGGTATATACACGGGCTGGTCGTAGACGATCGGCTCCTTGCCAACCACGTTGTCCATACTGGCGTCGATAAGCACCAGCTTTTCATGGCCCAGGTTGGACTGGAGCCATTCCGTTGTGACGAGAGGGTTTGCCATCCGCCTATCAGTCATCCCAACCTCCTCCACCCGAGCGACTCAGGTCTGAAATTAACCTTGGATCGGTGATTGCCGAGTGAATCTCATCAAAGCTCTCAGCAACAATCTCGAAGTCAGCCTTGGACACGATGTATTCCACCACATCACTCACAAAACGGCTGACTCGTTCTATATAACCAGTGTACAGAACCGCTTTTCCACAGTAGTCGTCGAAGGTCTGCCGGTCCGCTTCACTGAGGTTATTCCGGTTCTGCACCGAACAGACATTTTCTATGGGAATGTCCTCTCCCGCCTCACTCACCAGTTGGGTCAACTCCAGGTACAACACATAGCGCATGGTGTAGGACATCCTGAGGTCCATCACCATAAACGACTCAAGGCTCCTATAGCCCGCGCTGACGACCGAGGTCTCCATCCTCGCTTTACAGGCAGAGCAGGTAAACACGCTGATGCTTCCACTCTTGGTTCTCAGAACCTCCAACTCAGGTGAGATCTCAGCTAGTTTTTTATAGGCTTCGATGTACTGGTCGACGTCGTCTTTGGTAAGGGCTGAGGGCAGGTACTGACAGGCAGCCAGAAATACAAACAGCAGCAGAAATAACTTAAGTCTCACGTTAAACCCTTACTCACAGAACTTTAGAAGGCAGAGAAAATCGTTGGGGAATGCGGGCCCGTGGCAGGCGACGCTCAGTAGTCGTGTTCAACCCCGCGGATCGAGAAATCATCCGCTTTCTTGAATGCGCAAATCACACCGAGCCGCTCAACGGTGTTGTTATCCGAGATCAACAATGGACAGTTTCACGGCGCTATCTCTCCCAACGCTGTCTATCGCTAACCGGTTGTATATTTCTTCGCCTTCTCGCTCTTCGAACACCCCCACCACAAAATCGTCCGTTTTGCTCCAACCCGCGAATGGTGAGCTCGGGCTATTCATACTGGCGTTCAACCTGGCGCAAAAATCAGTGTAGAAGCGCCACTGAAACTCAACAAGCTGCGCCCACGCTTCATTACTCCGCCCTTCCATGAGACCCATAAGCTTTTCATAGGCCGGCTCCAGAGCTTCAAAGACATTCTCCTCTTCTTCCACATCCCATTCGGGAGGCGCCCACCGCTCATCCTCCTCTCCATACTCTGAGTTGTAGCCAAAACATGGCGGACTGATGGTGGAATAATCGCAGTAAAACAACCAAAAACCACACGCGTACAATGTCTCTGGAGGCACCGGAATATCACGAATAGCCTGGATCAGTACCTCTTCGATCTCTGAAAATACGTCCCTTACCTTTGAATCCATTCGAATCCCTTACTGCTCATGTCAGATTAATTTGCCGATAGGCCAAACATTCCGTTGCTTGCGAAACAGTCACACCAGTGTGACATCAAACTTGCCACCGTCTTGAACTCCACTCAGCTGGTTATGCAAATCGGCCAGAAATTGACGTCGCTCCAGACACGGTACCGCACTTAAAGACACTCCCTGCTCGGATTCTTTCGTGCAAAAAAACGGGTACTCTGCCAACAGCTTTCCTGGCTCACAAATATTCCCCTCCTCCATGAACTGGTGAAGCGGCTGCATACCCAAGCTATCCACCGGATCATCTGCCACCCACGCAAAGAACTCTCTTAAGCTCAGGCCGAGCTCCTCCACGTCCCCGGTTTCTCCATCCAGGAAGATGACTTGTTTATCCCGCAGGAAAAACTGAAAACCCAAACAATCCTCACCCAAAGGAACGTCCGACGCCCTGATGGACTCATAGTGCTTATGGGCCGCAGCTTCTCCGTGCCATGCCTCCCTGATCGAGTGCCATTGCGGAGCTCGGCACGCGCCGTAGATATGCAGTCCACCGTGATACTGAATGAACCCATTTATCTGAGAAAGGAGGTTCGCAAGATTATCTGGCAGCGAAGCCAGGACCTCTTCATCATCGATGTCAGGTCCTTTGTAGGTTATATGATTGAGATCCATAATTTTTTTACCGTTTGGTGCCCACGAATGCCTTGCAGGCTTCCTAATAACTAGGATCAGCCTCTGGCGTTTTTAATCGACCTGCCAATTCATACTGGCCAGTTGACTCCAGGTACTTTTTTAACGCCGCAAGGTACTGTTTTTCAGGGATAATGATGTCCTTATCTGTGTATGCTGAGCAGTAAATTTCCACACTACCCTCTGGAATAAATTGCTGCTCGACTTCTCTTTCGTAAGCATCAAGATCAGAAGGGTAGGTTACGCCATAACAGCCATCGTCACCGCCAAACCCATGCCGTTCGTTAGCGAAACGAACAAGCACTTCATCCGTAGGGAAGTTGTAGGAGAATATGTGATTAATTACTGTCTCTAGTTCCATGCACTGACTTATGTATAACGCTAAAAAGCAACACAACTGACAATTAATTGCCCGAGAGATCGGTGAATTTAGTTTCCAGCCTGCCCTGTATTGCCTGCCCCAGTCCAACAGCAATGCCCTGAGGGAATTTTGTATTTATCTCAGGCTCCTACCTTAGCCCTTAACCTCAAACCCACCCTTGAAACTTTTTGGATAGACAACTGTGTATTGTCCTTTTTCGTTCAGGTCAATGACCGAGTTTCCAAGCACCCAGTTATCGCAGAATTTTTCTTCGGACAAGACGTCCAGGACGGTCTGAATGCCTTCTTTTGGGGATTCTGACAGCATGAAGATCACCATCGAGTTCACGCCATCGTCAAGATAGTCGTATCCGTCGCTTTTGATTTTCCCATTCGAAACTTCTTCGATTCTGTCTGGAATGACGTAACGCAAAGCCTGCAATTCAGGGCAATATCACCAAACCCTTTCCAGCCCATTCGCAGATATTGGCTTTGCACTGTTCAAAGCTGGCTTCGTCAAGTGCTTCCAAGTCGCTTACCGGCTTGAGCGCACTCTGATACCGCGCCAACTCCTCTTCATTGGCGCGCTGGAAATTTCCCGATTCACGATAATCCTCTTCGAACTGGGCATCCCAGGGGTCAAAGATCAAATTATAGTGCGGGTTATTATCTTCATCGAACGCGTCCAGTTCTTCATCTGTTGCCTCGCGGCCACCAAAACAGGGGTTCAGGGCTCTTATTGCAGCACCAAGAATTTGGCCATCCGGCGTAAACTTCACCACGATGAAACCCGGAGACCATTCGATGCACCACACGATGTCATCCCCCAGCAAGATATAGCTAAATCTTGCCGCTGTAGACAATATGGCGGCCAACCCAGACCTATATTCAGCATTGGAAATCGGTTCAAGCAACGGAATGACCTTTGCCAGGTAATCCGCATCACTGCTTGCCACTGGCCCGGTATATAAGGCTTCAGAGTCGTCGTCTTCAATAACCCAAATAACGTACTTCATGCTTTCACACATTAAATTAACCCACACTACCTAGGTTTATTGTTCGCATTAACGCTTCCGGCTCTGGGCTGAGACAAGAAAGATACAGAGCATTTTCAAACCTCTGTTGTAAACAGCGAGCAAAACATAAAAGCGCCTTTATGGCACCGTGGGCCTGACTAATTTGCCAGACGCTCAGCCATGTTTTTTTGTCGCTGGGCAAGTTCTGTGATCTGCTCCGCATAGACATCGCTGATAGCAACGTCCAGGACAGTCACCTCACCATCGAGAACAAGCACCGTCGAACCGGAAGCATTCACTCCCCATAGACGCCCCCCATCTCCCCAAACCTTGATGAGTGGCAGGATGTCGCTAACACCAAAGTCGACCAGTTGTTCATAAGCGCAGGGAATACTCGCCCAATCAGGCAAATCAGAGACCGGAACGCCGAGTAGGGTTACTCCCCGGTAGAATGTCCATGCTGGCCCTATCTCAAATTCTTTCGGGGCAGGCCAAACTTCTTCCCGCGCAAACGTCGCCAGGCCATTGCAGTTGCCTTCCGAGTTAACAAACCCTCTTATATAGTCTGGAAGCTGAATTCCGGTACTCGCCTCAACCGCTGCGATATCGCTATCCGATGCGGCCTGAGCCCGAATCGCTTGAAACAGCGAACTGTCGATGGGTTCCAGGATCTCCAGAATCCGCTCTTTAAACTCTTTTGCATTCATCTATAGGCCTCTCTAATTCCTTTAGCTTGGGCGCATCCAGCATGTACCCAACACATCTGGAGCAACCTCTCTGCTCCAAGATTTGAACTGCTTCAGTACCACTCAACCAGCCGGTCTATCCGTTAAAGTCATAAAGGCCCTTTCCATCCACCAGCCATTCTACGAACTTAGAAAATGAATCTGTTAGCACTTCATATTCGTCTGAATCGTGATAAAAGATAATCACCCTCTCTTGCCGGTCTGACATAATGGGGTTTCCCATGCCATCCATAGAAAACACATAACTGTCATCAATGATGCTTTTTCGGTAATCATCCTCATAATCAATCCGGAATGATTTTGTCAGATCGACAACCGTGTCTTTTGACATCATTTCGTTATTATGAAAGGCATAAACCTCAACCCCTATGGTTGTACCTCCAAAAGTCTTGATGAATTTCTTGTAGTCATCATGAAAAGCAACGCCCAGTTCGTTCTCAGCCATGACGATTTCTTCGTCTGTTGCGGGCTCTCCCAACAGGCTTAACTCTTCAGAAAAAGGTGTGTTCAACAAATCGTACACCTTTTCAATTATTCTCTTATCCATCATTTACTCTCTTTTGATTCCTTTCAGAGAAGGACTACGCATATCCTTTTCTCTTCTCCACCCGAGGCACTAAACAAGGGAGGCGGGTTGGGAATTTTTATTTGATGATGACAGCAACACTTATTCTATCCCTGCAAAGGCAGAGTAGACGGAGTTAATCAAACGTCCTAATACGTGACGGTCACGAAAATGGTATTGGGCCATGGGTTCCAGTTCCATTTCGGTCCCAATCCGTATGATGACCTTGCTAGGCGCCCCCCTCTCTCACCTCTGCAATGCTTTTTATAAGCCAATCGAGGTACCACTCAAAAAATCCTATTCTTGGCTGCCCATCAAGTGTTTCCGGATACACCCCGCCTGAATCGGCAGTATCATCAGCCCAGATCGTTCCGTATTCCGCTCCCTCAGAAACCACAAGCCAACTCCTGTTTGAGCATCCGTGGTGGCAAATCGGGATCGCACCATCCATTGAATGCTTTATCCAATACTCCAATTCAAGATCTTCAGAGTTTTCCTCAAGCCATTTTTCATACTCAGCCTCATACTCCTCAGGGTTAGAGAACGCGGCTTGCTCTGGGGCTCCCCTATAAAGGATTGACGTATCATTATATGGGCCGGAGAATTTAAAGCGTTTGTCCGGGCTAACAAAATCGTTATCCCATTCGGCAAAGCCAAAATTCCTATCCATTAGCCCGAGCGGGAACACCCCGTAACCCGGGCCTGCCCCGCCATTGCCAACCCTTGTCAGGAATTCTTTATAGCCAGCAGGTAGTACACAACCAAACCTTTCCTCAAAGGCTTTAATTTCATTTTCAGAACAAACTTCATTGAGCTTATATCCATGAAAGGCGGCACCAAATAAATCCTGATCACCGTCCAGGGCCCTAAGCTCTGCTAATTTTTCCTTAATTTTTGTGCAGGCATCTTCCATATTTCAAACTCTCACCCTCTACCCATAACTGTCATCGATGTGAACCGAAATTCTCTTGTTTCAGCGATCATTCCAAGGCATTTCAATTGACTCTATACAGATATTTTTAATCACCCCAAGCAGCGACGTTCATACACAGACGTTGCGCTATTGATCTCAAAACAGGTAGGGTAGTTACAACAAGTATGAGGGCGCTGTCAGATTGAACAAAACGAGCCCTTATCACTCTTCTTCAAGATACTCGATTTCATCGATTTCCAGCATTTCCCATTGATGTATTTTTTTAAAGCCTTCATTTCCATCCAAATATAGCGAAAACGCTTCAAGAACTTTTTCCTTGGATATCGCTGAGGCGCTAAAATGGTTTCCTTCCTGACCTTCTCTATATTCAATCACTGACGCTTCCGGATCGCTGTCGAAATAAGCCTGAATATAATATTCATCTTCGCGAATGAGCACGATGAACTCATCTTCAGCCATTTCACCAATAATTTTATCCAAATCGGAATGGCCTGGATTTACCACCTCAAACTCATCATCAACATTTAGACGCATTTATTATCTCCATTTCCAAAAAAATCGAAGCTTAGCGCAAGCTCAATTTAATTAACGTACCACAATATTTATCAACTCTCCATTTCAACAGAAAGGATCTCCCCCACCTTTCCAACGGTTACGGAAATTAAATACTGAGTGACATTATCAGGAAGCGAATAGTCATAGATAATATTCCCTTCCGATTCCCATTGCCCAACCAGCACCAGGGAGTCAAGCACCTGGGCCGAACTCGGCTCTTTGGTTCCCACCAACTTCATCCAGTACTCTGGTTCTATTTCCTCAAGATGGTGACGAACAAATAAATTAACGCCATACTCCTGGTCTTCATTACCATACTGTCCCTTGATATATTCAAGCGTGGCGCTTTGCATTTTTAATCATCCTTTTCCCAAGGAGCATGGCCAAGCCTTGCTCCGTATATATAGATGTATGGCGCGTCTATCACTCTGGCGGGCTTGTTAACCCGAGTTTCCAAAAAGATAAAGTCACGGACATTAACCAACGCCATCCTGACCTTTCATATTCGATCTTCTCTCAAGGGCAGCGGATACCGCCTCGTATACCCTTTTTTCACGGGTAGCCGGCTTGGCAGCCTCCTGTATCCGACGGATAATGAAATTTCGTTGTCCTGGTGGGATTGCCATAAAAGCGTCAGCCATGCCTTCGGTAGTAAGCACCTTCATAAGGTCATCAGGAACCTTCACGTCGTCAGGATCTAAAACCACGAAGCTCAGCCGAATGTGATCACCCACTTTGATTTCTGTGAGCCTACGAATGCTCGCCTTAATCCGGATGTAGTGTTGACCACCACCAACGGGAAAAAGACTTACCTGAAACGGTTTTGATTCATTGACGCTGGCTTTGACCAATACCGGCCCCTTGGTTCCTAAGGCGTTCGTGATCTCCGCGGGCACACAGACAGCACAGTAATCCATCCCCTCGGCCCAGCTCTCCAAATCTGCCTCAAAAGAAAAGTGTTTCCCTACTAAAGACGGTTTCATGATCTTTTTTCTCAGAGTATCGGTGGCTGCCTGATCTCAGAACGAAGCGGCGCGCTTAAGCGACTGGATTATGTGTGCCGGCCCCAAAAGTACACCACTGTGCACGAAACCAATGTAGTAATTACGAATACTGGTAGCAGAGTTACCAGATAGCTAGCCAATCCATTTTCATTGACGAAAACATAAATTGCCTGAATCCCTTGTAGGTCCATGGGCTCGCCAGTGAGCACGTTCCTTCCATGCGCGGAGGCGGTAAAAAAGCTATAGAGAATAGAGAGAAGTCCGCCAATAAAGGGGCCAATAACAAAGGCTTTAGTCATACCTTTCTTCCTTCCATGTAGCCGACAATATGTTTGTGCACCTAGGTTTCGCTAACATGCTTGTACTCTTTTCGTGCTTCAGGTGGCAAACAGTACTGAACCAATCTCTCTTCGCAGGCACCGAACTGATCGAAATTATTTCGAGCTTCGATTAACGTCAACCCATGATTCAAAACTGACGGATTTGTACCACGAAACTCAACTTCTTCGTCATACTCCCAATAACAGATTTGGCAAATTTCACCATACTCTCCACTTTTCAAACAAATATACCCGCAGCAAGGGCACTCTACGGTTCGGCTCTCTTCTCTCATATCTAAAAACACAACATCAATTAAATAGTACGCTTCAATAATTAAAAATATGACTACGTCATAATTACTCGATATCAAAGCACATACGCGCCATCACATTTTATTTAAAACAACAGCTTAGCTAACCCCAAATCGCTTCGCCATGAAATTCTGCAGGTTCGTGCTTTTGCGCACACGATCAGGCAACAGGGGCGAAGTATTCCTTATCTGCCTTTGGGGCCAATCACCGTCCATTACCCACACACGACTTTCGTATTAGTGCCGAACCGACTACTCTGTCTGGACGTTTTTTCTTACAACAATGACTGAGACCGGACCATGTACACCATCGAGATCGACGAAACGTTTGAGGTACCAAGGAGCAAGGTGTTTGCGCTGTTTGCGGAGCATGAGCGCTTTGGCAAGTTGCTGGGCGCGCCGGCCAAGCGCATCAAGGACAGCGACCAGGCGGATCCCAATGGTCTGGGCTCTGTGCGCAAGATCGGTATCGGGCCTATTGGCCTGGAAGAAACGGTGATTGGCTTTGAGCCGGATTCGCTGATCGAGTACACCATCACCAGCATGAGCCCGCTGAAGAACCACATGGGGCGTATCCGTTTCGAGGACACTCCGGAAGGCCATACCCGAATCAATTACACCATCACCTTCGACGATGTGATTCCGTTCACCGGCAAGCTGGTTCAGTCCGCACTGGAGCAAGGTATCCGCAAGGGCATTCGACGCGTGCCCAGGATGGCCTAACAGGGACGGCCAAGTTCTGGCCGTCTTTTCCCTCTCTTTACACTCTGTTACCCGATATAGTCGGCTTTATTGATTTGGGGCAAAAGCCCGTTCCCGCTTTTCCTTAACCTGACGCCTCCCATCGGCCCGCTGCCACGGCCGCATTTTCCGGAAGCCCTGAACGCTTCCAGCAAAGTCAGGAGATACTCATGGCGTCAGAGCCTATTGTGTTGTTCGATAATGGCCATCACAAATGTTTGATGTTCGATTCACTGGTCACCGGCGAAGGTGTTCAATCCAACCAGTTCCTGCTGGTGGACGGCAAGCACGAAGCGCTGATTGACCCCGGTGGTGACCTGACTTACACGCCGCTGTCTGTCGCCGCCTCGCGTTACATGAGTATCAGCGAGCTGGATTATGTCTTTGCATCGCACCAGGATCCGGACATCATTGGTGCCATCGACCGCTGGCTGTTACACACCAAGGCCCAGATTGTTACCTCCCGTCTCTGGTCCCGCTTCCTGCCCCACCTGGCCTCGGGCTACGTGGTCAACCAGTTGAACGTCAACGTTTATGACCGCATCACCGGTATCCCGGATGCAGGCGCCAACGTTCGTTTCGGGGAAAGCTACATTCAGTGTCTGCCGGCTCACTTCATGCACTCCGTGGGCAACCTGCAGTTCTACGATCCTGTGTCCAAGATCCTGTTCTCAGGTGACTTGGGTGCATCCCTGGCCGCCCGCGATGAACACATGCCGGTCAAAGACTTCGATGCCCATATTCCCCACATGATTGGCTTCCACAAACGTTACATCTGCTCCAAGAAAGTCTGCCAGCTGTGGGCAGACATGGTGCGCGGCATGGACGTTGAGATGATTGTCCCGCAGCACGGCAAGCGCTTCGAAGGCAAGGAAATGATTAATCGCTTCCTCGATTGGGTATCGACCGTGAACTGCGGCGTCGACCTGATGACCAGCGAGAACTACCTGCCGCCAACGGACTTCGTCTGAGGTTATAGGTACAAACCACATTGTTATAACAGGCCATCGGCTCAAAGCCCTCTGTTCACCACAGTCATTTAATGTGTACAGTTGTTCACATCAATGACAAGTGAGGCCAGGACGGCCCGTAACCCAAGAAAGCCTAATGGGGTATCGTTTGGGAGCTTGAATAAAACCATCCGGTTGGCAGCTCCCGTTACATTACATGTGAAAAGGAGGCTTACCATGGCCATTAGTTCAAACCGCATCATTGGTCTGACCCAGGAACTGCAGATCGAGCAATCATGCCACGTAACCGATCTGCATATTGGCTGGCAAAACGAATTTGCCACACAGCAGCAGAAGGCCCCCTCTGGTCGCTATTTCCGGGCTCCGGTGGTGACCTGGAGTCGGGACGGTGTAACCCACCAGTATGTTCCGACCCTGCACTTTGTAGAAGCCAGACAAGGGTTTGAGGTCGATGCCGATCGACTCATGACCGATATCAAGCGGCAACTGCTCAATCGCGACATTCCATCCGTCGCAGCGTGAGCCGACACCGGGAGGGCGACCTCCCGGTTCTCCCTCCCCTTCCTATCTTTCCGGCACATACCGGCAACCCCGGCAACCTCGTGTTTTCTCGCTAATTTGCTTTCCTTCATCGCCTCCGCTTTCTACTATTAAAGGGCCCCTGAAACACTCCCCTTGAGCTAGAAGGTTTTACCGGTATGAGAAACAAGCGATGGATGGCTGTATACGCCCTGGCCGCTACCCTGATCAGCGCCTGCGGTGAACCCCCACAAGCTCCGGCAACAACGGTCGTTCAACCGGTAAAAGTGATGACGGTGGGCGGAGATGATGCCCTGCTGTCCCGAGAATTCCCTGGTACGGTCCGTGCCGCCCAACGGGTGACCATGGCCTTTCAGGTACCCGGCCGCCTGGTTGAGTTTCCCGTCAAGGAAGGCCAGCAAGTCACCCAAGGGGAGGAGCTGGGCCTGCTGGATGACTCAGACTTCCGCAGTAACCTCGACGCTGCCCTCGCTGACCTGTCCCGGACCGAGGCCAACTTCAACCGTGCCAAGGAACTGATTGAGAAAAACTACGTTTCCCAGGCGGAATACGACACCATTGAGGCCAACTACAACATCGCTGTCTCCAACGTGTCGAAAGCCAGGAAGGCCCTGAACGACACACGTCTGGTGGCACCGTTCGACGGCGTAGTTGCCCGCACCTTCGTGCAGAACTTCGAGGAGGTTCAGGTCAAGGAGCCGGTACTGAGCCTGCAGAACAACGATGACCTGGAGGTAGTGGTCAGTGTGCCGGAAAGTCTGGTGGTGCGGCGGGCGGAGAATGCCCAGGCCTTGATTGAAGGCACCTTCGAGGGCATTCCCGGTCGTACTTTTCCGCTCACCATCAAGGAATTTGCCACGGTGGCCAGCGAGGACACGCAAACCTTTGAGTATGTGCTGAGCATCGAAGAGACCGCCGGTTACAACCTTCTGCCGGGCATGACAGCAACGGTCAAGGCCCGACAATCCACATCGGATGGCGAAAGCCAGGGTCCTGTGGTGATCCCAATGTCAGCACTGTCGAGCAGCCTCGACAATGAACCCGGCGTCTGGCTGGTTGATTCGGACAACCGCGTCAGCCGGCAGGCAGTCACCACCGGCGAGTTTGTTGGCGGCAGCAACATTACGGTGCTTTCCGGGCTGACCCCGGGGGATGTCGTAGTCATTGCCGGTGCATCCAGGATGTCGGAAGGCCTGGAGGTTAACCCCATCGACAAGGTGGAGTTCTAACCAACGATGAATATCGCCGAATGGAGTATCAAAAACCGAGTGATCACCTGGGCGGTGACCCTGGTGCTGGTCCTGGTAGGCTATTACTCGTTCAACAATCTCAGCCGTCTCGAAGATCCGGAATTTACGATCAAGGAGGCGAAGGTCATTACCCCCTACCCCGGGGCAACCGCAGAAGAGGTAGAGCAAGAGGTCAGCGACCTGATCGAGCGCGCTGCCCAGAAGATGGGCCAGCTGTTCTATGTCGAATCCCACTCCTACCGCGACCGTTCTATTGTATCGGTCAAGATACTCGACCAGTTCGACAAGGACGCCTTGCCCCAGGTCTGGGACGAGCTTCGACGCAAAGTGGGTGACGTCCAGGCAGACCTGCCGCCTGGGGCCGGTCCGTCCATTGTCGTTGATGACTTCGGCGACGTTTACGGGGTTTACCTGGCCATCACCGGCGAGGGTTATACCGAGAACGAAGTTTACGAATTCGCCAAGTTCCTGAAGCGGGAGTTGCTGCAGGTCGAAGACGTTAAAAGCATTGCCCTCTACGGCGAACCGGAGCAGGTCATCTACGTTGAACCCCGGCGGGAGAAGATTGCCGCGCTGGGCATTTCCCCTCAGGACATTGCCCGTGCACTGGGCGAAAAGAACACCGTAGCCTATGGCGGCTATGCCCGTGCCGACGACGCCCGGCTGGCCATCAAAGTGTCCGGCGGCATTACGTCCATCGATCAGTTTTCCACGTTGCTGATCACCAGCAGCAGTAACCCCGACCAGCACATCCTGCTTGGGGATATCGCCACCATCACCCGGGGGCTGACCGAAACCCCATCCAACCTGCTGCGTTTTGATGGCCAGCCTGCGATTGGACTGGCGATTGCCACCCGCAGCGGCGGGAACGTAGTCATCATGGGCGACGGCCTGTACGCCAAGCTCGACGAACTGCGACCTCAGATTCCGCTGGGTATGGAGCTGAACGTGGTTTCCATGCAATCCGATGCGGTCACCGAGGCTATCCGCGGCTTTACTGTCAGCCTGCTGCAGGCCATCGGTATCGTGGTGGCGGTGCTACTGGTTTTCATGGGGTTGCGTAGTGGTCTGATCATCGGTGCGGTGCTGCTTGTCACCATCATGGGTACGTTCATCTTCATGGACATCATGGACATTACCCTGGAACGTATTTCACTCGGCGCCCTGATCATTGCCCTTGGCATGTTGGTGGACAACGCCATCGTCGTCACCGACGGCATCCGAATGAAGCTTCAACAGGGTATAGACTCCATTACGGCGGCGAAGGATGTTGTCAGCCAGACCGCCCTGCCCTTGCTTGGCGCCACCGCAATTGCGGTTACCGCATTTGCGGCCATTGGTACGTCGCAGGATTCAACCGGCGAATACACCCGTTCCCTGTTCACGGTGATTCTGGTATCGCTGTCACTGAGCTGGTTTACCGCGGTCACTATTACCCCCCTGCTCTGCCATGAGTTCCTGAAAGTGGCCAGCAGTGGCGGCAATGACGCCTACAGCTCCGGTTTCTATCAGACCTACCGGAGCCTGCTGACCAAAGCCATCCGCTACCGTTGGCTCAGCCTGGGCGTGACCGGTGTTGTCTTCCTGTCGGCGGTGTTCGGGTTCGGGTGGGTGAAAAACAGCTTCTTCCCGGACTCTACCCGCCCACAGTTCTATGTCGATGTGTGGTATCCGCAGGATTCCGATATTTCCACCACCCTGGAAAACATCAAAGAAATCGAAACCCGGCTGGCCGGGTATGACAATGTCACCCACGTGACCACTCAGGTCGGTGGTGGTTCCCCTCGGTTCCTGTTGACCTACACACCGGAACAACCAGGCCTCAACTTTGCCCGCCTGCTGGTGGATGTGGATGACTACCGTATTCTTGGTGATATCACCCACAAGGTACAGGCGGACCTCGAAATCCTGCAGCCTGGAACCATCATCAACACCCGCCAGTTTGTGCTCGGCCCCGCCACCGGGGGTAAGATCCAGCTACGGATATCGGGCCCCGACCCAGACGAACTGCGCCGACTGGCCGCATCGGCCGCTGAGGTCATTGGCAACCACCCCAACGTCAAGGGCTTCCGCGATGAATGGGGTGAGCGTGTTCAAGTGATCGAGCCGGTTCTCGCCGACGCCCAGGCGCAGAAGCTGGGGCTTGATCGGAGCGATATTGCCAATGCCATGGCCTTCTCTGTGGACGGCGTCCGAGCGGGTATTTACCGTGAGGGTGATGAACTGATTCCGATCATCGCACGGTCACCGCTGAACGAACGTCGAAGTCTGGAAAACTACGACCAGGCGCCCATCTGGAGCCCGGTGGCACAGAAGATGGTGCCGATGGGCCAGGCGGTGGCTCATTTTCAGGTGGGCTTTGAAGACCCGCACATCTGGCGGCAGGATCGTGTCACCATGCTTCGGCTGCACTTTGACCAACGTAATGGCCTGTCCTCCGAGCTGCTGAGCGACATCAAGGTGGATGTGGAAAAAGCGCTGAACGCTGACCTGTCCACTTACCTGGAGCGCCATGGTGGTGGCAGCATCGAGCATACCGCGAACACCATCCCAATCCGTTATCGGGACCGCATTCCCATCAAGGACATGCCGGGCTACTACTTTGCCTGGGGTGGTGAGAATGAAGACTCGGTAAAGGCAGCGACTTCCATTGCCCAGGCGATCCCGGCCTTCTTCGGCTTGATGGTGTTCATTGTGCTGGCGCTGTTCAACTCGGTGTACAAGACCCTGGTGATCTGGCTGGTGGTGCCGCTGGCCATCATTGGCGTAACCATTGGTCTGCTGATGTTCAACCAGCCCTTTGGCTTCATGGCACTGCTGGGGTTCATGAGCCTGGCAGGCATGTTGATCAAGAACGCCATCGTATTGGTGGATCAGATTGACGTGGAACTGGAGGCCGGCAGGCCACCGGTCACAGCGGTGGTGGAATCCGGCGTCAGCCGCTTGATTCCCGTCGCCATGGCCGCATTGACCACCATTCTCGGCATGTTGCCGCTACTGAGCGATGCGTTCTTCGTCGCCATGGCGGTGACCATCATGTTTGGCCTGGGATTTGCGACCGTTCTCACACTGGTCGTGGTACCAGTACTGTACGCTACCATTTTCCGGTTTCGCAGTGAGTAAGAAACCTACTGACAACTCAAGGAGTTATGAACAATGAATATCAGGATGAGTCTGATCGCTGCGGCTTTCATGATTTTGGCAGGATGCACCACCACCACAACCGACCTGCTGTCCGTGGCCCTCGACAAACAAAGCCCCGGACAGTTCGAAAAAATCATGGTCATGGCGATCAGCGACAACGAACAGGTGCGGACCATCGTCGAACAGTCGCTGGCAGGCAAGATCGCCAGTACCGGTACCGTGGCCCTGGCAGCGTCAGACTACGTGCCTGGGCACCTTGCCTCCATGGACAAGGAAACCCTGCACCGTCACGCCGAAGAAGCCATCCGTGAAAACGGTGCAGACGCGGTACTGGTAACTACGCTGATCGACAACAGCGTGCGCGACCAGTACACCCCGCCCCAGGTCAACCAGGTAGCCATGCCGGTGGTTGAGCCCCGGTTTGGCAACTATGTGGGGATGCAGTATGAAACGGTGATGATGCCGGGCTACTTCACCTCACTGCAGGAGGTCTACATCCAGACCACGCTGTTTGACACAGCAACAGGCCACGCGGTCTGGAAGGCCCAATCCAAAACCATTAACCCGGTTTCTCTGGAGGACGGGGTGAAGAACTTTAGCAATGTTATGGTCCCCCGACTGGAAAGCGACGGCATGCTTGGCGGCGGGAACTAAATTTCCCCTGTCCCCAATTTCCATAGTCCAGTAAAATTTGGCCCTTTCCTACGGTCCTGAGACTTTCCGGGACCGTTGTATTCCAGAACGAATCCTTAGAACAAGCAGGGCAGTGCAATGGGCAGAGCCTATCAGAACCGAAAAGAATCCATGGCCAAAACGGCCGCAGCAAAAACCAAGGTCTACAGCAAGTACGGCCGCGAGATCTACATGTGTGCCAAACAGGGCGGCGGTGATCCGGACGGAAACCTGTCGCTTCGTGGCCTGATCGAGAAGGCCAAGAAAGACCAGGTGCCTACCCACGTTATCGACAAAGCGATCGAGAAGGCCAAGGGCGGTGCTGGTGAAGACTTCAACCCGGCCCGTTACGAAGGCTTTGGGCCGGGCAACTGCATGGTGATCGTTGACTGTCTGACAGACAACCCGAACCGCACCTTCGGCGATGTCCGTCTCTGCTTCACCAAGACCAAGTGCAAGATCGGAACCCAGGGCAGCGTCAGCCACATGTTTGACCACTGCGCTATCCTGGCATTCAAGGGTGACGACGAAGAAGCGGCCCTGGAAGCACTGATGATGGCCGATGTCGATGTGACCGACATTGAGAACGAAGACGGCCTGATCACCGTGTTCGCCCCTCACACCGAATACGGCAAGGCCAAGCAAGCCCTGACCGAAGCCTTTGAAGGCATCGAGTTCGAAGTCGACGACATCCAGTTCATCCCCCAGACCACCACGCCCGTGGAAGGGGAAGATGTGGAAATGTTCGAGAAGTTCATGGACATGCTTAACGATCTGGACGACGTTCAGAACGTGTTCCACAACGCCGAACTCTGAGTTACCGGTAATACCTGGTGACCGTCCTGGCGGGAAGTCCCCCGCCAGGCGCCACCACCCCACTCCGCACAAACCTTCACTCGCCCCTTCCCCGCCGCTCCCGGATTAGCTAAGCTCCTGAAAAACCGAGCACACTTGGGGAGCTAAAGCCGTGACTGTATTGATTGTTGGCCTGGTGTTATTCCTGGGCATCCATTCGTTGTCCATTATCAATGACCCGCTGCGTAACCGCATGGCCCAATCCCTGGGTGAGTGGCCGTTCAAGGGCCTGTACGCCCTGGTGTCTGCCATCGGGCTGATTGCGATCATCTGGGGCTATGGCCTTGCCCGTCTGGACCCGGTTTCACTCTACGTACCACCCACTGGCCTCCGCCACCTGGCGATGGTGCTGCTGATCCCCGTGTTCCCGCTGTTTCTCGCCGCCTACCTTCCCGGCCGAATTAAAACCACGCTGAAACACCCGATGCTGGTTGCAGTCAAACTGTGGGCGCTGGCGCACCTTCTGGCTAATGGCATGCTGCACGACGTTTTACTGTTTGGCGGCTTCCTGGCTTGGGCGGTGGTTGACCGCATTTCCCTGAAACGGCGGCAGCCCAGGGCCACCCCAGCCCTGCCAACCACAGGCTTCAACGATATCATTGCCATTGTGGCCGGCCTGGCGCTCTACGCGGCCTTCATCACCGGACTTCACGCCAAGCTTATTGGCGTAGCGCCCGTCGCGTTCTGATTCGGAGCCCTGCCATGCCCCGCCTCGCCATCATCAAGACAGGCTCCACCTACCCCGCCATTCACCAGCGCTTTGGCGACTTTGAGCAATGGTTCAAGGCAGGGCTAGGCACTGTGTCTGAAGATGAGGCTGAGGCTTTGCCAGGCTCAGGAATTGGGGAAGGCGAGGAACTGGAGATTCAAACAATCCGAGTCGCCGAGGGCGAAGACCCCGGGCATCCGGATCACTGGGATGGCGTCATCATTACCGGCTCGCCCGCCATGGTGTCGGACAAAGCTCCATGGAGCGAGGCCACGGCGCAGTGGCTGGCCATGGTGGTGGAGGCCGGCATCCCGGTTCTGGGGGTATGCTACGGCCATCAACTGCTGGCCCACGCCCTTGGTGGCAAGGTTGGGTACCACCCCGAGGGGCGGGAATCCGGCACCTTTTCCGTTCAGCTCAACCAAAATGCCGCCAGCGACCCGCTGCTAGGCACCCTACCCGACTGCTTCCCGGCCCAACTGACCCACTTGCAGTCCGTGCTGGAGCTACCGCCCGCAGCCACCCTGCTGGCCAGCTCTGAGCATGAACCCCACCAGGCTTTCCGGGTTGGCCGGCAGGCCTGGGGGGTGCAGTTCCACCCGGAGTTCAGCGCCGACGTGATGCGGGCGTATCTAGAGGTCCAAAGCCCCGCTCTCCGCACCGAAGGCCTGGAACCTGCCGACTTGATCGGTGCAGTAACCGACACTCCGGACGCCGCGTCGCTGCTTCAAACCTTCCTGACCCGGGTCGTACTGGGGCGCTAAGCTCGACATTACCTGGGGCACCGGGGCTGCTGCCAGCTAGGAACAAATCCGCGGCGGGTAGAACAGCGATGTGCTCAACTGGTAGACCGGACTCCAGATCGACCAGCTCATCACCTCATCACGGACCCTGGCTCGCCAGTAATAGGTCTTTGCCGGCCAGATGGTCAGCTTCGGCCACAGTGTTCCGCTATACGGGTCATCTGAAGAGTCATGGGTATTCTGCTCAAGCGAAGGCTTGTGCCAGCGATAATAGGCATCGGCGCCAGGGCGTATGGAACGGCAGGCCAGCAGTCCGGACAAGTCGAGTGCGAAGATGTCCGCACCATCCTGAGTATTGATGGACCGGTATCCCAGGTACTCATCGCCTTCGACCTTGGCGGCATCGTCATAGTGGATATTCTGAACCCGGGTTTCATTGCCCCAGATGTCATAGATCGTTCCGCTAAAATCCTCACTCTCAGAGATCTGCCAGTGAACCTCCCGCACCCGCTCCGGGTCGGCGACCTGAATCCCCAGGTTCACTCTCATGACCTGCTCATCACCATCACCAGCGGTTGCGATTGGAAAACTGTCGTTGAACCGCGGCTGGAACTCCACACGGTCAACCACCTCAAACCCGGTATCGTTGTCGGCTCCGCCCTTCTTCCGCTCCAGAGTTAGCCGGCGTTCCTGGCCAAACGCCAGTGTCACCACGTTGTAACCGAACTCACTGCGGCTTACCTCAAAGGTGTCGTAGTCACGAACCTGGGTCAGTTGATGGCTCCAATCGTTCAGGGGCTCGATGTAACCGGAGGCGGTGGCGGCATTCAACCATAGGTGGGGAACATCGATGGATTGCCCCCGGGAGTAGGCGTGGGTATGACCAAAGAAGTGGCCGCTGATGGCTCCGGTATCCTGACTGAACTGTTCCAGGTCAGACACCAGTTCACAGGAGCCGATGCTCTCGCCAGCCGTCCACATCTCCGACAGGCAGCCGTGGTGAAACATGCCCACAACAAACTGCTTGGCTTCCATCTCCGCGTTTGCCAGAACATCCCGCAACCACTGGCGCTGGATGGTCAGGGTTTGCTGGTTGTAGTTGCCATGGGAGCCGGAGATCGGGTAGCTGTCCAGCCCGATCAACCGTAAATCCAGAAAATCCAGGTAATACCAGTGCTCCTCAAAATTGGCTGAGCCGTTCCTAGGAGGTTCCATATAGGTCTTGTACAACTCAAGCTCGGCGTTCCCACCGTAGTCATGGTTACCGGGAACCGTAATCAAGGGCACATACGGGGTAATCTCGGACATCCGGCCAAACAGCTCATCCCGCCACTGATCGCGGGTGCCACCGATATTCACCACATCACCGGATATGGTGATACCACGAACCTTTTCGGCACAGGTAACGGGCTGATCCCGTTGGCACTCCTCCACCATAAGCCCTTGGTTAACGATGTTCCGCAACACCGGTTCGTAGATTTCACGATCAAGCTGGGTATCACTAAGGGCAATAAAGGTAGCATCAGTGACACCGTCTCCTGGATTCGGCCAGGTTTTGAAGGCAAAGGCCTGGGTGACGCGACGGCTTCCGTCTTCGCCAGCCGTCAGTACGTAGTATTCGTAAAGAGTGTTCGACACCAGGCCAGTCACCCGCGCCCGATAAACCAGCCCATCGTCTGACGCGACTTCGGCCGCGACTTCAGCAAACGCCTCTCCGCTGCCGAAGGGACGAACCCACACCTGCGGTTCCAGATCCCCGGTTTCAAACATGACCGTCATGGCGTCAGTATCCGGTGCTTGCAGGTAAGGCCGCACTATGAACGCCGGGGCAAGCTCGCTGGACGGTGCGGCTACAAATTCCTGATCCGGCGTGCCGGGCTGCTCTGTACCAGCACTCCCGCTGGGCTCGCTGTCACTGCTGTCGTTACAACCGGCCAGCATCAGTGCACTAACACCGATCGCCAACAAGGCCTGGTAAGGGCGTCCCATGTCAATCTCCTTGGTTCTGACTTCTATTTTTTTGGTCTACACCAGTTTGGCGCGAGCCAATGTAACGGACCGACATGTCAGCTTGATTAGTTTTACGTTGCTACGGTTTTAAAGCTTTATGACGATTGGTACCTACCAGTTACCAGTCTGGTAGCCATCACGAACGCCGGACCATAAAAAACCCGGGACACCGATAACGGTGGCCCGGGTTATGAGGTGACAGGAAACTCAGTACAGCAGGTTTATGGACATGCCATCGAAGTAGACGTCATTATCGTTGCCCTGCTTACGGGTTCCACCGATATGCACCTTGATGCTTCGCGCGCCGGTAGGCAGCAGCCCGTTGATGGTCATGGTGTCCCAGTTTTTTGCAGCTTTGGTGGTCAGGCTTGCAGCCCCAGACCACGGCATCGGCTGGCCGCCAGCATCCAGAACTTCCACCCGGAACTCAGGCTCATCAACACCGTTCCATGTTGTCATAGCCACTTCCGCCTCCAGGTAAACCTGGCCGGCATCAATCGTGGCCGCATAGCCAGACACATCGATCAGCTGGTACGCCGCTTCGGTACAGCAGTCGTCCGGGTGAGGGTTACCAAAACCCCGGCCAGTGAAATAGCGCTCACCTTCGGCCGCGGCCAGCCCGTTTTGCGCACCGACAACCACGTTCATCGCTCCACTGGTGATGGTCCAGCCAGTCAGGTCGCCCGCTTCTCCGCCACCATTAACCAGCAGGTTTTCGGTACGGGTTCCTTCCATAGTGAAGCTGTAACTGTTACTCCAGGTCGACCAGTTCATCGCGGTGTCCCTGACACGGCTGCGCCAGTGGTAAGTCGTGCCTGGCTTCAGCGCCAGCACCGGCCGGTTCTGGCCAGCATAGTCATCGTAGCTAGAGGTGTGGGTGTTCTGGGAGCTGTAACGCTTGTTCCAGCGGTAGTGGTCATCCCCGCCTGGGCGCACCGTCTTGCGAGCCAGTAACGCAGAGAGGTCCAGTCGGAAAATATCAGCGCCCTGCTGAGTGTCGATGGCCTCAAACCCCTGGTAGAGGTCTCCGCCAACCTGCGAAGCCTCGTCATAGAACAGGTTATGACGGCGGGTATCATTGCCCCAGACATCAAACACCGGGCCGCTGAAGTCCGCAGTTTCAGAGACCTGCCACTGCACCTCATGGACCTGCTCTGGCGCTCCAACCTGAATCGCCAGTTCGACATCCGCCAAAGCAAGCTCTCCAGTGCCGGCAGTCGCTTGCGGCAAGTTACTGTTCGAGGCGGCAGCAAAGGTGACTTCATCGACAATATTGAAATCGGTATCACCGTCATAACCACCCTTCTTACGCTGCAAGGTCAGTGATGAATCCTGACCAAAGCGGTACGTCAGCACGCTGTAACCGAACTCGCTGCGGCTCACCTCAAAGGTGTCGTAGTCGCTGATCTGGCTATTCTGGAAGCCAGCATCATCCAACGGCTCGATGTAACCCGAGGCGCTGGCGGCATTCAGCCACAGGTGCGAGGTGTCCTGGGACTGACCACGGGAATAGCTGTGGGTATGACCGAAGAAATGGCCAGTCACTGCGCCAGTGCGCTCACTGTACTGTTCCAGTTCAGCCACCAGTTCACAGGTGCCAATGCTTTCACCCGCATTCCACATCTCCGACAGACAACCGTGGTGGAACATCCCCATTACAAACTGTTTCTGCTGGATTTCAGCGTCTCTCAGTGTTTCTTTGAGCCATTGCCGCTGAACAGCCAAGGTATCTGCATTGAACTTACCGTGGGCACCGGAAATCGGGTAGCTGTCCAGGCCAACCAGTCGCAGGTCGAGGTAGTCGAGGTAGTACCAATGGTCTTCATAGCCAACAGAGCCGTTTTCCGGCGGGGCCATGTAGCTTCGGTACAGCTGCAGCTCGGCATTACTGTAATAGTCGTGGTTGCCTGGCACAGTTACCAGAGGTACATAAGGGGTGATCTCAGCCATCCGCCCAAACAGCTGGTTACGCCAGTTACCCCGGTTGCCACCGGTCTGTACCACGTCCCCGGAAATGGTGATTGCAGCAATGTTTTCAGCGCAGGTCTCAGGCTTGGTGCCGTCACATTCTTCGGTCATGAAACCGTCGGTGACAACATTATTGAGCACCACTTCGTAGATTGTTCGGTCCAGCTGGGTATCGCTGATCGCGATAAACCGGGCTTCGCTCACATCGTCGCCAGCATTGGGCCAGGTTTTGAATGCAAACGGCTGAGTCACCCGCAGGGCACTCTCTGCGTCGTGGGTCAGCACGTAGTACTCATACAGCGTGTTGGACTCAAGTGCCGTCAGGGGCGCGCGGTACACCAGGCCATCGTCCGAGTGGACCTCACCGCTGACCTTATGGAACTCCTGACCGGATCCAAACGGGCGCGCCCACACTTCCGGCTCGCTGTTTTCGGTTTCAAACATCACCGTCATGGTGTCGGGACCCGGCGCCTGAAGGTACGGGCGCACAATAAATTCCGGAGTCTGCTCGGCCTGGGGAGGCGGCACAATCACCGGTTGCGGATCGACCGGCTCTTCGATGTTATTACCGCCACCGGAATTCGAACCTGAGTCCGCCGAGGCCGATGAGTCTGACGAATCACCACAACCTGCCAGCACCAATGCCGACAAGCCCAGTGCCAGGGCTGAGCGATAAGGGATGAACATTACGAGCTCCTTTTTGGTATATACCAATATTGGTACGTACCAAAATAAGGAGCGAACGTTTCAGAAACGTGATTCAAATATTTCAGGAAATTTAATAATTTGTTACAACTGGTACGTACCAAATAGCCGAACTGGTGCCCATAAAACCGTCACAGAGCCGTGCCATAATGGCCAGAATGTTTCAATCATCAGGTCAGCCATGAACCCACCCTCCACCTACCACAGCGTCGCCGCCAACCTGCAATCCTGGATTATGTCAGGCGAGTTGCCACCTGGCAGTAAGCTGCCGTCAGAGCGCCGCTTGTGTGAACGCCTGGGGGTGAGCCGGGTAAACGCCCGTGACGCCATGCACTTCCTGGAAGGACAGGGGTTAATCTATCGGCTCAACCGGATTGGCTGGTTCGTCGCACCAGCGCCGTTCATCTACGACCCAACCCGAACCCACAGCCTTCTTGATGAAGCGAAGTCCCAGAATCGCAAGCTCGATACCGAGCTGATACAGGCCGCACGAGTACCGGCACCACTCGCCATTGCCCGTAAATTCGGAATCCCCGCCACTACGGAAGTGCTTAACGTACTGAGGCGACGAGCCGTCGATGGACGCTGGGTTTTGCTGGAATCCTGCTACTACCAGGAAGACGACTTCCCCAACCTGCTGGATCAGGACCTCACCGCGTCGTTGAATGCACTGGTGCGAAACACCTATGGCTTTAAACGCCGGCGTCAGAATATCGGTATTTCATCAAAGCCGCTCGACCAGGTTCAGGCCCAGCAGTTAAGGGTGCGGGAAGGCTCTCCATCACTGAAGTTATCGCGGGACGTGATTGTTGACGGACGTTGCGTGGTGGCAGAAGCGGAACACTGGCTGCACGATGCCATCGAAATGCGCATGCGGGGGCGCACTACCGGGTAGGACGACCTACCCGGTCCAAGGCAGGCCGTTAAACCTTCTTGACGAACTCAGACTTTAGCTTCATGGCTCCGATGCCATCGATCTTGCAATCGATGTCGTGGTCACCGTCCACCAGGCGAATGTTCTTCACCTTGGTACCAACCTTCACCACCGAGGAAGACCCTTTCACCTTGAGGTCTTTGATAACCGTTACCGTATCACCGTCCTGGAGTTCATTACCGTTGGCGTCGCGAATAACCTTGCCTTCGGACTCCGTCGATTCAGAGTCGTTGGCAGACCACTCGTGGGCGCATTCCGGGCAGATCAGCATAGTGCCGTCTTCGTAGGTATATTCAGAACCACACTGCGGGCAGGCAGGAAGATTGGACATGGGTGCCCCCTTAACTGGATGTTTTTCGGGCGCCTATCATACCAACATTGAGACTTTCCAGGGGAAAATACCCCAAATTTTTTGTGGCACTTAACAAGACGCCACGCCCATAACAGGTTAGCCACATCACCAATCACTTCCCTGGACCAAGAGGCTGGCGATCTCAGGCCATAAATGCCGCTAAAACTGAATCAGTTTTTCTGATCAAAGAAGCGTTCAATCTGCCTGGCGTGACTCTGGGCATCCCGGTAACCAAGCTTGATCAACTCCGCCGAGAACCGTCGATCAAACAGCAGGTAACTGGCCAGGCTGCCCCCGGTTAGAGAACGGGGGGCAGCGCCACCCACCAGGTTTCGCAATACCGTCGGCATGCCATCCATGTAACGGGCTGCGATCTCATCAATGCGTTCACTGGGAGAAATTTCGAGCAACTCTATGGGTTTCAGATCCAGGCCTGCCGCTTCCATCTTTTTCTTTGGCACCAGCGACACCAATTGGTTGATCAGCCGTAAACGGTCAATGTCGTAGTCCAGCGTGTCCAGAAACATACCGTTGAACATATGGGCAATGATCTGGGCGAACGCCGGCACTTCCTGCTCGGCAGGCCGTTGGGACGGGCACATGCTGTTCGCACTGACCCCCACCACCATAACCCGCTCCGCACCCAGCCGGAGTGCAGGGCTGATATGAGCCATCTGCCGGGTCACACCGTCACCAAAGTACTCCCTATTGATCTGGACTGGCGGGAACACCGTTGGTATCGCGGACGACGCCATCACGTGTTCCAGCCCCAGCTCGGTGCGCGTACCTGCCCGTTGGCCCACCGTCCAGCCATTGAGGTCCTCGCGCCCGTCGAAGAAGCAGATGTTCTGGCCGGTTGAATAACCGCAGGCATTGACCCCGACCGCGGATATCTGACCCTCGCGAATGCGTTGCCGCACTTCCGCGAAGTCGATTTCCCGTTCCAGCAAGGCCTGCAAGGGTGAATTGTTCAACAGCGACAGTGGCGACGAATGGTCGTCACCGGCCAGCAACCTGCGGGCTACCGATGTCATGTTTCGGAGAATGTCGTAGGTGTTGCTGCGATAGACGTGTTCGGACTCAAGCTCACTCCAGAGCAATTCAAGCCGCGACACGCTGTGGCGGAAAATATCGCCGCCACTGGCCAGTGCCAGAGCATTAATGGCCCCCGCGGAAGTCCCAACAATGACCCGAAACGGGAACCCCATATCCGGGTACATATCGGATATCGCCCGCAACACTCCCACCTGATAGGCAGCCCTGGCCCCGCCACCGGTCAGTACCACGCCTACATCAGCCATATACGATCCCTTTAGATCCTTCCTCGCCCCATCCAATAGCCGCTTACCGCCATCTGTCAGGCGGAATGCGCCACCACACCAGAATCACCAGCAGCGCGAACCCGGTATAAGCCAGGACAAAGAACCACTCAGGCGCCTGGTAGTAGAGCAGTCGTTGCAACCAGTACCCGATAAAACTCCCGCTGAAACCGCCGCCAGCCGCCTGCCCCCTCAGCCACACCTCCAGTGTAGTCAAGGGACACAGCACGCCAAGCCAGGCCTGAAGCACCACAATGGCGATGGTGAGCAGGTGGCCAATACGAAACCAGCGATTCCGAACCCATTGCCAGCCCCATGCCCCGCCCACAACGGTCAACACGAGCCCCAGCACCACAAACAACACCACAGCAACATGGACAATCAATACGCCGTCTGCGAGCCATTGGTACAGCATCACACAATTCCCGGGAGTCTTTATGACAGCATCGCATACCCTGCCGTAGGTGCCAGTTTTCCACCTGCTCGGCCTTTGGCCCTAACAGACATTCCAGGCACCCCCGGCATCCTCAAGAATCATATGAATGAATATTCATTCACTGCCGAATACCAACGGATATCGTTATGACCGCCAGCCCTGACCGCGCCTCCCCCGCCGCTACAGACAAACGTCAGCGCATTCTCGATGCCGCCCTGAAAGTGTTCGCCAGCCGAGGCGTCCACGGTACCCCTGTTCCGCCCATTGCCAGAGAAGCAGGCATCAGTGTTGGCAGCCTTTACCGCTACTTTGACAGCAAGGAAGCCCTGGTAAACACCCTTTTCCGGGAAACCAAACAGCTCCTGGCTGAGCAGCTGCTGGGAAACCTTCCCATACAGCAGCCCAGCCGTGCCCTGTTCAATGAAATATGGAACCGGTTATGCACCTTTGCACGCAAACAACCGAATGCCTTCCGTTTCCTCGAAATGCAGGATCACCACAGCTACTTGGACGATGCCAGCCTGGCCTCGGAGCGCCAACTGCTAATGCCGTTACGCCAACTCATTGAACTGGCACAGCAGGCTGGCGTTCTGGGCAGCCACCTCCGCCCGGAAGTCGCCATGGCGCTGTTCTGGGGCGCATTCGTAGGCCTCTTCAAGGCAGAACGCCTGGCTTACCTGAAATTGACCGATGATGACCTCCAGTGCGCCTGTGACGCCTGCTGGACAGTCCTGCAATCCCAGCCACCATGCGAACAACAAGGAGATTGAAATGTCTGCGCACACCTCACCCCTCACCCACGATGTCATTATCATTGGTGCCGGAGTCAGTGGAATTGGTGCTGGAATCCGCCTGCTAGCGGCCGGAATCGACAACATCGCCATTCTGGAAAAAGCCGCCGATCTGGGTGGAACCTGGCGCGACAACACTTATCCGGGGTGTGCCTGCGATGTGCCTTCAGCCCTTTATTCCTATTCCTTCGCCCAGAAACCGGACTGGACCCGGGCCTTTGCCGGCCAAGCGGAAATTCTGGACTACGTGCGCGGCGTGTCCGAGCGCCATGGTATCGGCGACTACATCCACTTCAACCAGGCGGTAGAGCGAGCGCAGTGGCGGGAAGCCCAAGGCCTTTGGGAGGTCCAGACATCTGGTCAAATCTACTTCGCACGAACGATCATCGTCTGTTCCGGTTACCTCCACGAACCCATCGTACCGAACATTCCGGGGCTTCAGGACTTTCCCGGCAAGGTATTCCATTCCTCCCGCTGGGACCACGACCACAACCTGACCGGCGAGCGGGTGGCGGTGATTGGAACGGGCGCTTCCGCCATCCAGTTCGTTCCGGAAATTCAACCGGTGGTGGAACAGCTGACCCTGTTCCAGCGCACGCCCCAATGGATACTGCCAAAGCCGGACCACCCGATCCCCAGAGTGGAAGAGACGTTCTTCCGCCTACCCGGGACGCTCAAGGCCTGGCGCAAACTGCTGTATGCCGGTTTCGAAACCTTCGGTGTCGGCTTCCGTCACCCTGCCATGCTGCGTCAGGCCCAGAAGCTGGGGCTCGCTCACTTGCGGTTCACCATAAAGGACCCGGAGCTTCGCGCCAGACTAACGCCGGACTACACCCTCGGCTGCAAACGGGTCCTGCTCAGCAATAACTATTACCCAGCCCTGAACCAGGCCAATGTAGAGGTACTCGCGACCGGCTTGAAGGAGGTTCGAGGCAAAACCCTGGTGGGCCAGGATGGTTCCGAGCGAGAGGTCGATACGGTGATCCTCGGTACCGGCTTCCATGTGACCGAGCCACCGATTGCTGAGCGTATCTACAACAATGCCGGGGAGTCCCTGTCCCAACTCTGGGAGAACGGTATGCAGGCCTATCGCGGAACCACCATCAGCGGATTGCCCAATGCCTTCATGGTGCTGGGTCCCAACCTGGGGATCGGCCACAACTCCGCCTTCATCGTGATCGAATCCCAACTCAACTACATTGTCGACGCGCTCACCACCCTGCGAGACCGCCAACTGGCTCGATTCGACATTCGCAGAGAGATCCAGGACCGCTATAACCGTAAGGTACAGAAGGACCTTCAGGGCACGGTCTGGAATACCGGCGGATGCTCCAGCTATTACCTGGACAAACACGGGCTCAACAGCGTTGGCTTCCCCTGGAATACCCTCAAAATGCAACGGTTGCTCAAGACCTTCGATGCCGACAACTATCACCTGACACCCGCCAGCCAACCCGTCTTCGGAGATCAGCCATGAACACTACCCTAGCCACCCCCAAACGAGCACTGGTGCTGGGTTGCGGGGGCGTTGCCGGCGGCGCCTGGACCATTGCCATGCTTGCGGAACTGGAAAAGCAGCTGGACTGGGACGCCCGCACCGCCGATGTCCTCGTCGGTACCTCAGCCGGCGCCGTGATTGCGGCGCTGCTGGGCGCCGGAACCCCGGTCTCAACCCTGCTGGCTTGCCAGCACGGCAGCGCCAGGAAGTGCCAGTGGAACCACGACACCGATACTGGCGGGGCCCTGCCGCCGCTGCCAGCGGCGCACTTCACCGGTGGCCGGCTGTTGACCCGGGGGCTGCGGGGTAAAACCTCCGCTCTGACCGCCCTCTGCGGACTGCTGCCCACCGGTCAATCTGACATGACCCCATTCCGGGAGCTGATTGACCGAGCTGTCCCTGCAGGAGAGTGGGTCAAACACCCGAATACCTGGATCATGGCTGTGGATACCAACAGTGGCGAGCGAGTGGCGTTTGGCAAGGCGCTGGCTCCGCTCGCGACACTCAGCGATGCAGTGTGCGCTTCCTACGGCGTTCCGCTTTGGTGCCCACCGGTCACCATCAATGGGCATCGCTACATTGACGGCGGCGTCGCATCTCCTACGTCGGCCGACCTGTTGGCCAACCAATCAGTGGATGAGGTCATCATTCTTGCCCCCATGGCCTCACGCCAGCCCGATCGCCCGGTATCACCCTTAAAAGTGCTGGAAAGACAGGTACGTCGGTACATGACCAGAATCGTTGACCGGGAGGAACGGCTACTGCGGGCTGCCGGGAAGCGGGTTATTCGCCTGGAGCCCGGCTCGACGGACCTGACGGCGATTGGCTACAACATGATGGACCCAGAGCGGCGCCATGGCGTTCTCTCCCGCGCCTTGCTCAATGCCCCGGAAGCGGTGGCCAATGCAATCAACGGGGTTTGACCCGTCCCCGCAGCGCCGCGTCGAATGACCGGCGCGCCCATTCCGCGGCCTCTTCGGGATCTTCCATCATGTCCTCGGGGGCCTGGTAATACGACATTTTCACCAACTTCCCGTTCTTGGGGTATTCGAACTGGGGCAGCCCAGCCTGCTCGAATGCCGGCCGACACTGATCGTCAGCCTTGAGGTACAGGACCTCGTCAGCCACCAGCGCAAACATCAGGTCGTCGTGGTAAACACCATAACCACCAAACATACGCTTGACCCGGATCGGGCCAAACTGCGCAAACACTTCCTGCAGGTAGTCGGTATATTCGCTCACCTATCAGCCCTCCTTGGGCAACGTTTGGGGCTGTAATTGGGGCGAACCTTCAGGCCAGCCCGCGGGTATCAGGACGACGATGGTTTCCGGAACAGGGCCACGTCCTTGGCCGGCACCTCCAGGGTCCAGCCAAACCGGTCACCAACGTGGGCCAGGGTGGACTCGCGATAGAACACCACATGGGTCGGGTCACGCCGGTAATGCCAGTTGGCAAACCGGGCGTCGTCGGTCTGGAAACAGGTCATCACACCCAGCCAGCCGCCGGGTTTCAGCAGGGCATCAAGCTGGGCAAAGGTTCCCCAGGGATCGTGCAGGTGCTCGACAACCTCCGTGCACGTCACGAAGTCGTAGGTATGACCCAACGCGGACGCATCCGGATGGAAAAAGGGGTCATAGAGAGTCACTCCAAACCCACGCTCACGCAGCATACCCGCCAGCACCGGGCCAGGACCGCACCCGAACTCCAAGCCTTGGGCGCCAGGAGGCAGGCGTTCCATTAATGGCTCGCTGAGCTTGCCCAGGAAACGGAGATAGCCCGGGTCTTCGGCGTGGTTGTCGTGAAGATCGTAGACCGCCTTCTCACGGGCAGGGTCGAGCCAGTGGCCGGGGTCCATCAGGGTGGCTTCGCAGCCTTCACAGCGCCAATACGGCACGTCCCGCACGGTGAGAAAAGGCCGCAATCCTGGCTGATGGCAAACGGTACAATAAGAGGGAGGCGTCATGGCGCCTAGTCTTACCCGACTCGCCCGCAAGCGCAAGGATCACGGTTTCGCCAGCGTCTCCAGCATGGCGGCGATGAACCGGGAAGCTTCGCCACCGGTCGCCGCCCGGTGATCGAACGTTAGCGACAGCGGCATCACCCGCCGAACGGCCGGTGCTCCCTCATGGGGAACCACTTTTTCCCGGATGCGCCCGGCGCCGACAATGGCGACCTGGGGCGGAGTGACCACGGGGTTGGCGTATTGCCCTGCCATGGTCCCAAAATTGGACAGGGTAATCGTCGCCCCCTGCATTTCCTGAGGTGGAATACTCCGGTTTGCCACGGCCTGGCGCAGGTTCTCCAGCCCCTGGCGCAAATCTTTCTGGGTTCGGTGGTTAACGTCCCGCAACACCGGCACGAACAGGCCCTCCGGCGTATCGACAGCAATCCCCACATGAACCTCATCGAGTAAGCGGCGGCTGAGGTTGTCGCCATCAAACCAGGCATTGAGTTCCGGCACCAACTCGCAGCCCCTGGCAATGGCCTGGACCAGGCGCATGGTGATGTCCGTACCGTTCTTCCAATCACCAATATCCACATCTTCGAAAATCGATACCGGTACCACCTGGGCATGGGACAACGACATGTTCTTGGCCATGGTCCGGCGTGGTCCACGCAACGCTTCGGCATCGCCAAGGGCCTTCTGGTGACTGGCCTGGCGATGGACATCATCATTGGTGATCAAGCCACCGGGGCCGCTGCCCTTGATCGACTCCAGACTGACCCCCAGACGCTCCGCCAATGCCCGCACTCCGGGCGTAGCACGATGGTGACGGGCCTGGCGGCTTGAGGCCGCCGCGCCGATGATGAACTGATCCTCGCTGGAGCCTGCGTCTGCGCGCTTGAGCTCTCCCACCACCGTTCCGCTGTCATCGCCCTGCCCTTCAAATCCGAGCAGGGGCTCACCGGTGTGGATGATGTCTCCGGGCTCGCCAAACAGCTTGGCAACCACGCCGGCCATGGGGGATGGCACCTCCACGATGGCCTTGGCGGTTTCCACTGATACCAGAACCTGGTCCACCTCCACTGAGTCCCCGACCTTGACATGCCACTCGACAATTTCTGCCTCTGGCAACCCTTCCCCCAGATCCGGCAACCTGAAATGTTTCATAGCGCAATCACCTGCTCCACGGCCTGGACCACATCCGCCACCTGGGGCAGATATACCTGTTCGTTACGGTAGTACGGCATTACCGTGTCATAGCCGGTGACTCGCACCACCGGCGCCTGCAAATCGAGGAAGGCCCCCTCCGCCAGCGAAGCCGCAATCTCGGCGCCAACGCCGCCGTTGCGACAGGCCTCATGGACGATGACCGCCCGCCCGGTCTTGGCCACTGAGCACAGCAGGGTCTCCCGGTCCAGCGGACTGATGGTGGCCACGTCGATCACCTCGGCAGACACCCCCTGAACCGCCAGCTGATCGGCGGCAGCCAGGGTTTCCACCAGGGACGCCCCCCAGCTGATCAGGGTCACGTCCTCGCCTTCCCTCAGGGTAAAGCAGGTGTCCAGGGGCAGGGCTTCGCCATTGTCTTCCACCGCCTGGGTAACCGCCCGGTAGATTCGCTTGGGCTCAAGGAACACCACCGGGTCCGGATTGCGGATCGCGGCCAGCAGCAGGCCGTAAGCCCGTTGCGGAGAGCTGGGAATGACGACTCGCAAGCCGGGAATATGGGCAAACAGCGCCTCGGTGCTTTCAGAGTGGTGCTCCGGGGCATGGATGCCACCGCCGAAGGGCGCACGGAAGACCGCCGGGCAGTGCAAGCGGCCACGGGTGCGGTTACGCATACGGGCGGCGTGGCAGATCATCTGATCCATTCCGGCATAGATAAACCCCATGAACTGGAATTCCGCCACGGGTTTGAGACCCTGGGCCGCCATGCCGACCGCCGTCCCAGCAATCAGGTTCTCAGCCAACGGCGTGTCCATCACCCGTTTGTAGCCAAACCGCTCCCGAAGCCCGACTGTGGCGCGGAAAACACCCCCATTGGTGGCCACATCTTCCCCAAGTACAACCACCGTCTCGTCGTGGGCCATCTCCCAGGCGAGAGCCATATTGACCGCTTCAATGAGGGTGACATCAGTCATTGCTCACCTCCCGCCCCGGCAACCAAACGATCCCGTTGCGCCTGCAGGGCAGCCGGCAATGTCTCGAACAGGTAATCGATAATCGCCGTGGGCGGTTCCGGCTGGGTGGCCAGATAGGCCTTCACCGCGGTTTCCACCAGACCCTTGCAGTCGGCCTGCAGTGCTTGCTCCCGCTCCGCATCCCAGAAGCCTTCGCGGTGCAGGTAGTTCTGCATCCGCTTCACCCCGTCGCGCTCCCAGGCATGCTTGAGTTCTTCGGCGCTGCGATAGCGGGTGGCATCGTCCGCAGTGGTATGGTCCCCAAGGCGGTAGGTGACCGCTTCGATCACCGTCGCCCCCTTGCCATGGCGGGCCCGGTCCAGGGCTGTTTCCAGTGCCTCGGTGACGGCAAAGTAGTCATTGCCATCAACCACATGCCCCGGCAAACCGCCGCTGATGGCCTTCTGGGCAATAGTCTCGCAGGCACTCTGCAAACTGCGGGGGGTGGAGATCGCCCATTGGTTGTTATTAACCACAAACACCACCGGCAGATGCCAGGCTCCGGCCAGGTTCACGCTCTCAAGGAAGTCTCCCTTGGAGGTGGCACCGTCCCCCAGGCAACACACCACGGCCCGGTGTTCCCCGCGAATACGGAATGCGGTTCCAACCCCCACGGCATGGCAGCACTGGGTGGCTATCGGCACTGCAATGGGCAAATCCTGAGGGCAGTGAGCCCAGGCGCTGCCCCGTTCGTCACCGCCCCAGTAGAGCAGCAGTTCCGTCAGGGTGACACCGCGGAGAATCTGGGCAGCCTGGTCCCGGTAGTAAGGCACCAGCACATCGTCCTTTGCCATGGACTGGCCAATGGCCGTGCCTATGACTTCATGGCCAAGAACCGAGGGGTAAGTACCGCACTGGCCAGTGCGCTGGAGGGCAATAACCTTGGTATCAAAGGTGCGGGCCAACACCATGTTGGCATAGGCAGACAGCAAACGGTCAGTATCTTCGGCAACCTCAGGCAAATCGCCCAGGGCGTACCCCTGCTCATCGAGGTAACGCAGGCTATCCACATGGAATTCGTAGCGCTCTTTCATCCCAGTCTCCCTCACACTACGGCAGACGTCAGCTTGTGGCGGACCTGTTCGTAGCATCGGTTGGATGGTTATCGTCAGGCGCGGATCACACGCCTTGCTTGGGACTTTCTTTGGAGCTATCAGTTAAAGGTTTAGTCGCAGCCCCGCAGATATTCAACCCGCCTCAATTCCGCTGGCCGTTAACTCCGGGTATGCTTAGGGGCTGTTCATTTGCAAGGAAACCGCACCATGTCTATCTGGGTCGATGCCGACGCCTGCCCTGTCGTGATCAAGGAAATACTCTGCCGGGCTGCCGATCGCTGGAAGGTCCAGACCACCTTCGTTGCGAACCAGGCGATCCGGGTGCCACCCAGTCCGTTTATCAAGACCCGCCAGGTAATGCAGGGATTTGATGTGGCCGACAATGAAATCGTTGAACAGCTCAGCGCCGGCGACCTGGTGATTACCCAGGACATTCCACTGGCCGCAGACGCCATCGAGAAAGGCGCCGATGTGTTTAACCCCAGGGGTCAGGCATTCACCAGGGAAAACATCCGTCAGCGACTGGCCATGCGGAACTTCATGGAGGAGATGCGCAATGCCGGTCAGGTTACCGGAGGCCCTTCGGCATTCTCCCAAAGCGACCGCAAGGAATTTGCTGACCAGCTCGACCGCTGGCTGCAGAAGAACATCAAGAAGCGGTCTTGATAAGCGCCTGTCGAACCAAATTTATTGATAATGATTCTCTTTTAATAAATAAGGAAATCGAGTAGCCTTCCGGTTTTCCGCCTCTAACGGAGACCGTCATGACCAACGCCGCCAGCCAGACCACCAGCAGTTTTGCCGCCCTGGCGCGCCTGCTTCGCTATGCTCGCGGCTATCGTCGCCAGATTCTGGCCGCCACCACCTGCTCCATCATCAACAAGCTCTTTGACATCGCCCCGGAGATCCTGATTGGCGTTGCCATTGATGTGGTGGTCAACCAGGAAACCAGCTTCGTGGCCTCCCTCGGCTTTGATTCGGCCCAATCACAGATTCTGGCGCTGGGCGCCCTGACCTTCTTCGTCTGGGCCGGAGAGTCGCTGTTTGAATACCTGTTCCAGATCCTCTGGCGAAACCTCGCCCAGCGGCTTCAGGCGGATCTGCGTCAGGACGCCTACGAACACGTCCAGCGTCTGGATATGAGTTTCTTCGAGAGCCGCAGCTCCGGGCAGTTGGTGGCCACCATGAACGACGATGTCAACCAGCTCGAACGCTTCCTGGACGGGGGCGCCAACGCCATGATCCAGGTTGTGGTCACCGTTATCGCAGTCGGCGCGGTGTTCTTCATCCTGTCGCCGTTGGTGGCGTTGCTGGCCTTTACCCCCATTCCCCTGATCATCTGGGGCGCGTTTTACTTCCAGCGCAAGGCGGGGCCCCTGTACGCGGATGTACGGGAAAAAGTAGGTGACCTGTCCAACCGCCTAGCCAACAACCTCGGTGGCATTGCGACCATCAAGAGCTTTACCGCCGAGGAACGGGAAGCGGAGCGCCTGCGCAACAGCAGCGAGGCCTACGTGACCGCCAACCGCCAGGCCATTCGGGTCAGCTCTGCCTTTATCCCGGTCATCCGGATGGCCATCCTGGCGGGCTTCCTGGCCACCTTTACCGTGGGCGGCATGATGGCCCTGGAAGGCACACTGAATGTCGGTGCCTATGGGGTGCTGGTATTCCTGACCCAACGCCTGTTGTGGCCATTGACCGGCCTGGCCACCGTGGTGGACCTGTTTGAACGGGCCATGGCAAGCACCCGGCGAATTCTCGACTTGCTGGCAGAGCCGGTGAAGGTAACGGACACCGCGTCCGATACCCTGCCCCACCCGGTGTCCGGTGCCGTTGCCTTCAATAATGTGAGCTTCCACTATCCCAATGGCACCGCTGGCGTGGACGGTATCTCCCTCGCCATTCCCGCCGGTCACACCCTGGCCCTTGTCGGTACCACCGGCTCAGGAAAATCCACCCTGATCAAACTGCTGATGCGGTTCTACGACCCTCAGCAGGGCAACATCACCATCGACGACATTGGCATCTCCACCATCAGCCTGAAGTCCCTGCGTCAGGCCATCGGCCTGGTGAGCCAGGACGTCTACCTGTTCGAGGGCAGCATCCGCGATAACATCGCCTATGGCCGCCCGGAGGCCGGCCTTGATGACATCATTGCCGCTGCCCGTCAGGCGGAAGCCTGGGGATTTATCGAGCAACTGCCTGATGGTCTGGATACCCCTGTTGGCGAGCGCGGCGTACGTCTGTCAGGCGGCCAGCGCCAGCGGCTTTCCCTGGCCCGGGCACTGCTGACCGACCCGGCCATCCTGATTCTGGACGAGGCAACCAGCGCAGTAGACAACGAAACCGAAGCCGCCATACAGCGGTCGCTACGGCACATCCGTCATAATCGAACGGTCATTGTCATTGCCCACCGGCTGTCCACCATCGTGGATGCGGACGCCATCGCGGTGATTGATGATGGCCAGGTGCGGGAGCTGGGCAGCCACACGGAACTGCTGGCCAAGAACGGGCCTTACGCCGCGCAGTGGCGGGTGCAGACTGGCCAGAGCGAATGTCCAACACCGGCCTGATGGCCTGACGGACTGACGATGTAACGCGGCAGTGCTATGGTGACTGACAGGCCCCAACCAGAATGCCTTGTCATGGCCAGGAGACACCGCACAATGCCCGACACCCTGAAATGGACCCTCGTCGCCACCCTGCTGGCGGTGGCGACGGCCTGCACCGCCGCCCCGGACATCTATCACTCCGACAAAGCCAGCTTTCGCCTGGAAAGTGTGGCATCCGGGCTGGAGCACCCCTGGAGCCTGGCGTTCCTGCCGGATGGGTCACTGCTGGTCACCGAACGGGCTGGCCGCTTGCGCCTGATCAGCAATAATGAATTACAGGCACAACCTGTTGAAGGCGTGCCAGACCTGGTGGTATCCGGCCAAGGCGGGTTGCTCGATGTCGTGCTCCACCCGGACTTTGAGAACAACCACCTGCTGTTCCTGAGCTACGCCCATGAGAATGCCGATGGCAAAACCACCCGAGTCAGCCGGGCACAGCTTGAGGATGGCCGCCTGACCAACGTCCGGGTTATCTTTGAGGCACTTCCCCGCTCCAGCCCTTCCCACCATTTCGCCGGGCGCATGGCGTTTGACCAGACTGGTTTGCTGTATATCGCCGTTGGCGACCGGGGCGACCGCCCCAGGGCTCAGGATACCAATGACGATGCCGGTGCCGTCCACCGCATCACCATTGATGGCGCTCCCGCACCGGGCAATCCGTTCCTGCAGACCCCAAACCACCGCCCAACCCTGTTCAGCTACGGCCACCGCAACATCCAGGGCATGACACGACACCCCCACAGCGGAGCTATCTGGACCCATGAACATGGCCCCAGGGGAGGCGACGAGATCAACATCCTGGAGCCAGGTACCAACTATGGCTGGCCAGCCATCACCTACGGCATCGGCTATTCCGGCTTTGCCATCAGCGACAACACAGCACTGCCGGGGATGGCGCAGCCCCTGCATTACTGGGATCCGTCCATTGCACCCTCGGGGATGGCTTTCTACACCGGGACAGATGTGGAAGCCTGGCAGGGCGACCTGTTTGTTGGCGCACTCAAGATGCAGAAACTGGTACGGCTACGCATTGAAGGCAACCAGGTGGTTGAGGAGGAAGATCTGATCACCGAATTCGGCCGCCGCATCCGCGACGTGCGCATGGGGCCGGATGGCCGGATCTGGCTACTGACCGACGAAAGCAACGGGGAAGTACTGCGGCTGGTGGCGGAGTAGAGCCGCCACCCTTAAGTAGGCCAGTGAGGAAAGTAGGTCAGTGAGGATCGGTTGCGCGCTGTGTCTTTTCGTATTGGGGCAGGTCATCGGTAATGGCAAACCAGTTGCACTTTGAGCCCACATACACGTGTGACTCCGCCGCCTTGGGCAATGGCTCGTTCATCAATCCCACCGACAGCCGCAGGATACCGGGAATAGCATCGACCCGGCTGAAGATCGGGCTACCACACTGGCCACAAAAGGCCCGGAATTTGCCCGGACGGGATTCAAACTCGCGAACCAGTTCCTCTCCAGACAGCAACCGGAAATGCACCTTCTGGGCCGGAGCGCTGGCTGAGAACGCGCTGCCGTGAGCTCGGCGACACTGACTGCAATGGCATAGGGAGATGGGCCCCAACGGCCCCTGGTATTCGAATTTGACCGCTTCGCACAGGCAGTGACCGGTGACCATGAATTACCTCAGGCTAAAACGTGAAAGTGCCCCCAGCAAAGCGGGGCTGAAATCAGACGAAATGATACCCCTCCCCACCTTGAAGAACCAGCACACAGGGTCCACGGTATAACTGACACTCCCGCTGATTACACTCAACCGTCAAGGAGACCTGGTCATGTCATTCGATGCGCTCCCCCCCATTGGGCTGGGCACCTACCGTCTTACCGGTGATACCGCCAGGGATACGGTCAAACGTGCGTTGTCTTTGGGCTACCGGCACATTGATACGGCCCAGGCTTACAACAATGAAGCCGAAGTCGGCGACGGCATTACCTCAAGCGGCATTCCCCGCCGGGAGATCTTTGTAACCACAAAAATCTGGCACGACAACCTACACCCTGACCGGTTGGTGGCAAGCCTGAAAGAGAGCCTGCAACGCCTGAAAACCGATCATGTGGACCTGACCCTGATTCACTGGCCGTCGCCAGATAACGAAGTGCCCATGGCCGACTATCTGATGGCATTGCTTCGGGCCCAGCATGAAGGCCTGACTGATCACATCGGCCTGTCAAACTTCACCATCGCACAAATGGATGAGGCCAGGCAGATCCTTGGGGAACACCCTATCCTGACCAACCAGATTGAAGTGCATCCGTTCCTGGCCAACCGCAAGTTGGTGGATCATGCCCAGACCCTGGGCATCCAGGTGACTGGCTATATGCCACTGGCCGTCGGGCGGGTGATGGAGAACCAGGCGTTGGCAGAACTGGCGCGCAAGCGCAATGTCTCAGCAGCGCAGCTGGCCATTGCCTGGGTTGTATCGAGGGGGGTTGTGCCCATTCCGTCATCGACACGGGATGAGCACCTGAAGGCCAACCTGGACGCCCTCACCCTGCAGCTGACGCCCGAAGAACTGAACGTGATAGACCGCCTGGACCGGGGCGAGCGACTGGCCAACCCGCCGTTTGCCCCTGCCTGGGATCAATGAAAACGGCCTCGAACCTGATGGCTTAGGAACCGTAGGTGTCGTCCAGATACTTGAGGATCTGGGCAGACTCAAACATCGCTGCACCGGTATTGGGGTCTTCCAGGTACGGCACCTGTACCCGCTGGTGCCGGCCAAAGAAGATTTCCCGTTTGCCGCCAGGCAGCGGCTGGTAGGTGCCGGGCTTGATCCGCTGTTTGGCGGGCCCCAGCTCCGACCAGTGTTCCTTGCCAATGTTGTGGACGGTGTAGGGAATCTCGTACTCGCACAGCCTTTCCCGTACCAGTCGGGCAAACGGGCTACCCTCAAAGCTCCACAGGTGCAGCGGTTGCTCCGGTGCCTTGGCCGGCTTGGCCCGCATGCCACGCAACCCGCTAGCAGCAGATGCCACCGACCCCAATACCGGCTGATAGGCGCGAGCCCGGTACACCCGTGGTACCGGGCGACCACCGTATTGGCGGAACAGGTATTCCACGATATCCCTGGACTCGTAGAGCACTTTGCCGGTGTTTTCATCCACCAAGAGCGGGAACTGGAGCTTGCCACCGATGGCCTTGGCCTCATCCCGGAACCGGGTGCCACCTTTGGGGCAGGGGCGGATGTCGGCATCCAGGTGCAGCGCGGTCAGGACTTCCCTCACCCGCCGGCAATAGGGGCAGGCTTCCATGTCGTAGAGTACCAACGGTTTTTCTGGCTGCTCTGCCTGGCTGACCACCATGCAGCCTCGCCAAGCGGTCAGGGAGGACGTGGTGACGGAAGCCAGGACATTAATATTGTGTGTCAGTACGTTCGGCATGCTGTTTCCTGTTCTGGGTCATTCGTTATACCGCCATTATCACGCTGGCTCGCGATTTTCCATTGGCTCGCGGATCCCCGACAGCTGGTCAAACCACGGTTTGGTCGCTAACCCGCTGATTCAAAAGCCCGTTACACCAAGAAACAAAAATGCAATGGAAACAATGACACTGCTGGCATTTTTTAACGTCATGTAGAAGTTTTCCACATAGTATGATCCGGAGTTTTCGGCTAAGGTTAGGGATAGTTCACAATCACGACTTCCTCTGGCAAATGACTATGCTGCTTACCGGACCCTCAAGCTCCAAACCGGCCGTAATTTCTGGCCCCGATGCGTCCCGCAAACCGGTCAAACGCTGGCTGGCGTCGGTCATGGCCTCATGGTTTCTGGTTTCTGCTGCCGCCGTGAGTGCCGGCGAGCCGGCGGCCCGCGCCTGGAGCACCCAGGTCAACGACTACGCGCACCGGGCATTGAACAACGACAATGCCCTCAGCGTGGCCGCCATTCCAATGAACGGCCCCGGTATCGAGCAATACATCAATGCCGACCAGACCATGAGCCCCGGCTCCATCATGAAGCTGGTGACGACCTACGCCGCCCTCGAGATCCTCGGCCCGACTCACCATTGGAACACCAACTTCTACACCGACGGCGAACTCCGGGGCAGCACCCTGGATGGCAACTTTTACGTCAAGTTCGGCGGCGATCCCAAACTGACCATCGACGATTTGTGGAGCACCCTGCGTGAGCTCCGCGGCATGGGCATCGACACCATCACCGGGGACCTGGTTCTGGATGGCAACGTGTTCCAGCTACCCGAAGGCCTGCCGTCGTTTGAGGACAATGGCAACAACCCCTATGCGCCATTTCTGGTTGAACCTTCCGGCTACCTCGCCAACCTGAACCTGCTCCACTTCCAGGTCCGGGCCGATGAGCGGGGCACTCAGGCCTGGAGCTCGCCAGCCCTTGATTCCGTGGTGATCGATAACCGGGTCACCGCCACCGCCGAAGGCCCCTGCCCCTCCCGGCGTCAGTTTGAGTGGCAGCCGGTGTTCGACAATGACAACCGGGTGACGGTGCGGGTTACGGGTTCCCTGCCCCAGGGCTGCCGCACGTCAGCCTACCTGTCCCTGCTGCCCCATGAACAATACAGCGCGGCGTTGATCCGCTCGTTGCTGGCAGAGACCGGGGTCACGCTGCAAGGCACTGACCGCCTCGAGACCACCCCCGAGGATGCCCGGCTGATGCTCCGCATCACCTCTCCGGATCTGGTCAGCACCATTCGGGACATCAACAAGTGGAGCAGCAACGTGATGGCGCGTCAGCTGCTACTGACCATTGGCGCCGAAAACCGGATTGATGGCGAAGAGGATGACCGCGTAGCGGGTATCCGGGCCATCTACGACTGGCTCGATGGCAAGGGCATCAACACCAACGGCATGGTAATTGACAACGGTGCCGGCCTGACCCGGCACGGCCGGATTACCGCTCGCCAAGGCGCCCAGATACTGCTCAATGCCTGGAACAGCCCGTTTGCAGCCGACCTGATGGCGTCCATGCCACTGATCGCCATGGACGGAACCATGGCTAGACGTCTGCGCAACTCCGGCATGGACGGTGAAGGCCGCATCAAGACCGGCTACCTCGAAAACGTACGCTCGATCGCCGGTTTCACCCGCGATGCGGACAACACCACCTGGGTGGTGGTTGGCATGGTCAACGACGACCCCGCCTGGAATGGTCAGGCCGTTCTGGACCGGGTGCTGTACTCACTGCACCACCGGCCACCGGTCGGCACAACATTGTCTAGGGCACCCTAGCGAGCGCCCTCATCCAGGCTCTCGCCGAGCCCCGTCACCCAACACAAAAAAAGCTGCATGGTTGGTCGCCATGCAGCTTTTTTGTTGCCTTCAGCCAGCGACCAGTCAGACCGTCAGGTAGCCACCGTCGACGTTGACACAGGCCCCGGTGGTGTAGCTGGAGGCTCCGGACACCAGGTACAGAACCGTACCGGCCATTTCGTCCGGATCTGCCACACGGTTCATCGGGATATGGGCCAGGGCCATCTTCTTGACCGCCTCGTTGGTGGTCAGGGCACTGGCGAACTTGGTATCGGTGAGCCCCGGCAACAGCGCGTTGACACGAACGTTGGCGGCCCCCAACTCCTTGGCAAACGACTTGGTCATCGAGATAACCGCCGCCTTGGTGATGGAATAGATCCCCTGGAAGTGTCCGGGTGCCACACCATTCACCGATGCGACGTTGAGGATGGCACCACCTCCGGCTTTCTTCATCAGCTGGGCGCCCCGGGCACACATGAAGAAGTAACCACGAATATTGACGTCGATGGTCTTCTGGAAAGCCCCCAGATCAGTGTCCTCAATGGGACCGTAGTACGGGTTGGCCGCCGCGTTGTTAACCAGAATATCGAGCTTGCCGTGAGCCTGCTCGATATGGGTCCACACAGCGTCAATCTGATCCATCTCTCCGATGTGACAGGCAAACGCTTCTGCACTGCCACCGTTGTCACGGATGCTGGCGGCAACCGCTTCACAGGTATCGATTTTTCGGCTGCTGACAATCACATGGGCACCATAAGCCGCCAGGGTACGGGCAATACTCTCACCAATGCCGCGGCTCGCGCCGGTGACCAGGGCCACTTTGCCCGTCAGGTCAAACAGGTCTGTTTTATTCATTCCAGTTCCTCATTATCGAAACGTCACCAGGGCGGGGTCTTCCGCCTCCAGGTGTGCGAAATTATTGAATACGGAAAGGCTGCGCCGTGATCCGGAATAGAGCACTCGGGAAACACTGGTGTTGGCGATGACTTCGTTAAGCTTCAGGGCACGTTCATCGTCCAGCCCCAACAGTGATTGCACGATGACCGAAATCGGCCCTCCAGAGGTGGCCACCAGGACATCCGTGCCATCAGCAAACTCAACCAGTTCATCAAGCGCCACAAGCACGCGTGCCTTGAAGGCTGGCCAGGCCTCACCGTAATCGTGGTCGTGCTGGCCACCGGCCCATCTCGCCACGGCCTGTACAAATGCGTCCTGAAACGCCTTGGCCGGTTTGGGGAAAGCCGCAAGATCCCGCGCCATCACTGCACGCTCTGCCCACTCCGGGCGGAACCGGGTCAGCACTTCGGTGTGATCAAACTCGTTGAGCCCTGCCAGCACCTGCATGTCCGGCAAGGCGCTGCCGTAACCGGTTGCGACTGCTTCGGCGGTTTCCCGGTGCCGTTCCAGCCCCCCCCCTACCACAGCCCCCGGCGTTACCTTGCCAGCCAGCCAGCGCCCCAGAATCCGACCTTGCTCCCAGCCAATAGGCGACAGCTGGTCATAGTTTTCCTGGCCAAAACTGGCCTGGCCATGACGGATAAGGTAGATGGTCGCCATTACAGTGAGCTTTCCCTGATCAATCGCTGGCAACGCTGTTCCAGATAGTTGGCTGCCATGCCAAAGCCGGCGAAGCGCTTATCTTTAGTCTGACCATGGAAATAACGGTAGTAGATCTGCTGGATAATCACCGCCAGGCGGAACAAGCCATAGACCTCATAGAAGTCGAAGCTTGCGATTTTTAGTCCGGAGCGTTCGAGATAGTAATCAACCACTTCCTGACGGGTCAGCATTCCGGGCTGGTGGGTGGGCTGGCGTCGCAGGATCTGCATCTGGGGCTCATCGTCTGCCTGAATCCAATAGGCCAGGCTGTTGCCCAGATCCATCAACGGGTCACCAATCGTGGCCATTTCCCAATCGAGGACGCCGATGACCTCAAACGGGTTGTCCGGGTTCAGCACCACATTGTCAAAACGGTAGTCGTTGTGGATAACGCATTGAGCGACGTCGTCCGGCATTTTGTCATGGAGCCAGGTCATGACTTCTTCGAAATCACCCACATCCTCCGTGCGAGACTTGCGGAAACGATCGCTCCAGCCACCGATCTGGCGCTGGACGTACCCCGCGCCCTTACCCAGGGAATCCAGCCCGGCAGACTTGGCATCCACCTGATGCAGCTCCACCAGCCGGTCAATCACACTCAGGCACAGCTTGCGGGTGTCAGCTTCGTCCAGGTTTAGCCCTTTCGGGAAATCCTGCCTCAGGATGACACCTTTCAGGCGCTCCATCACATAGAAGTCGCACCCCAGCACCTCGTGGTCATCGCAGATCGCCACAATCTCAGGGACATAGGGGTAAACCGGCTTTAACGCCTTCATGACCCGAGCTTCCCTCAGCATGTCATGGGCGGACTTGGCGATCTTGCCAAAAGGCGGGCGCCGCAACACGAAGGAACGGTCGCCATAATCTACCTGGTAGGTCAGGTTTGAAGCACCGCCCGGGTACTGGTGGATCTGAATCTCACCCTGCAACCCCGGGATCGCGTTTTTCATGAAGCGATCCACGACCGCGACATCCAGTTCTTCGCCTTCGCGAATGGCGCCGGCCTGATCAATCTGAGTCATTCACTCTCTCCTGTTTGGGCGGTGGCCCTCAGCCCTGCTCGGCCGGGCTGCCAAATTTCTTCATCCAACGCTTGCTTTCTTGGTGCATCAACCAGTCAAACGCCCAGGGCGCATGGCGTTTAACAAGCCACAAACGACGCTCCTTGGCATGGGGCAGCACCCAGAACTCACCGGCCGAGACCGCACGATAGATATCGTCCGCGACCACCTCTGCGGTGACGGTGGAGCGCTTCATCAACTTGTTGACGTTCTGCTGCATTCCAGCAATGTCTGAGCGCATGGAGCTAGCCAGGTTGGTCTGGAAAAACGCCGGGCATACACAGCTGGTCTGAATGCCAAAGTCACGCAGTTCCTGATGCAGGGTTTCCGACAGGGCAATCACTCCGGCCTTGGACACGTTGTAGCTGCTCATGACCGGCGCCAGCATCAGCCCCGCCATAGAGGCAATATTTACGAAGGCGCCACGACCCTGCTGTTTGAACAATGGGGTAAACGCCTTGCAGCCCCGGACAACCCCAAGAACGTTGATGTCCAGAATCCACTCCCAGTCACCGATCGAGCTGTCTTCGATGGTGCCGGCACTGGCCACGCCCGCGTTATTGACCACGACATCGACGCCGCCCCATTTCTCCACCAGGGCGTCCCGGACCCGCTCCAGGTCAGAAAGACGACGGACATCGCAATCAATGTAGTAGCCTTCGCCACCAGCCGCCTGGATTTCCAGTTCGACCTCTGCCCCCTGCTCTGGATTGATATCACCAATGCAGACCCGGGCACCTTCTTTCGCGTAACGCAGGGCCAGTGCTTTACCCAACCCACTGGCACCACCTGTGATAAAAACTCGTTGTGTCATGACGACTCCTGCGTTCAACGGTATTTTTTCAGTTCCATACGCGCCACCGTGGCACGATGCACTTCATCCGGACCATCCGCCAGGCGCAACACACGGGCGTAGGCAAACAACTGGGTCAACGGGAAGTCATCGTCGCTGACACCCGCACCACCATGAATCTGAATCGCCTGATCGACAATGGTCTGCAGCATGCTCGGAATCACGGCCTTGATCATGGCCACTTCCGCCAGCGCGCCCCCGATTCCCTTGGTGTCCAGCAGCCAGGCACATTTGAGGGTCAGCAGGCGAGCCTGCTCAATAGACATGCGGGCATTGGCGATGATGTCAGGGTTTCCGCCCAGTTTCGCCAATGGGCGACCGAACGCCTCCCGGGTGGTGGCCCGCTTGATCAGCAGTTCCAGCGTCCGCTCCGCGGCGCCAATGGCACGCATACAGTGGTGAACCCGCCCTGGTCCCAAGCGGCCCTGAGCAATTTCAAAACCACGACCAGGCCCGGCAATAAAGGCACTGGTGGGCAGGCGAACGTTGTCGAACACCACCTCGCCATGACCGTAAGGCTCGTCGTATTCACCAAACACCGGCAGCATGCGTTCGATGGTTACCCCCGGGGTATCCAGCGGCACCAATACCATGGAGTGCTGACGGTGTTTGTCTGCGGAGGGGTCTGTCAGCCCCATAAAAATCGCCACCTTGCAATCGGGGTGGCCAATGCCGGTACTCCACCATTTACGGCCGTTGAGAACCACCTCATCACCTTCAACCACCGCCGTTGCGGCCATGTTGGTGGCATCAGAAGACGCCACACCCGGCTCCGTCATACAGAACGCAGAGCGAATCTCGCCACTCAGCAGGCGTGGCAGCCACTCTGCCTTTTGCGCTTCGGAACCGTAATGGATCAGCACTTCCATGTTGCCGGTGTCAGGGGCATTACAGTTGAAGACCTCCGGCGCAATGAAGCTCTTTCCCGTTTCCTCTGCTATCAGGGCATAGTCGGAGTTCAGCAAACCGCAACCGTGCTTTTCATCCGGAAAGAACATGTTCCAAAGCCCCTGGGCTTTGGCCTTTTCCTTAAGCTGCTTGATGATCGGCAGAACAACCCAACGGTTTTCCTGAGCCGCCAGCTCAAGACGGTACTGTTCTTCGATGGGAAAGATCTCGTCGCGCATAAATGCTTTCACGCGGTTGAGATAATCCTGACCCTTTTCTGAAATGGTGAAATCCATAACACATTCCTCGCTAAACGGAGTGAAGGCAATTCGACATTGAGAACAGTCTAGATTCGCCCAATGTATTACGCGACTGAATTGTATTAATCACTTATCATAAGCACAGCTTATCCAGAAAAGGAGCCCAAGGCATGGCCCTGAATCGCCTTGACCTTAACCTGCTGCACGTCTTCGACACCATTTACAGAGAAGGCAGCCTGACCCGTGCAGCCCAGGCATTGCATCTGACCCAGCCGGCTATCAGCCACTCCCTGGCCAGGCTTCGAGACCACTTTGACGACGCCCTGTTTACCCGCCAGGGCAACCAGATGGTTCCCACACCACTGGCTCGGCGCTTTCTGGAGTCCATGCGCCCTGGCCTAACCCAGATCCAAAGCGCGGTTAACCAGTTCCATGCCTTTGATCCCGCCAGCCAGCGTAAGACCTACTCCCTGGCTTTGCGGGATATCCTAGAGTCCACTTTCCTGCCAAAACTGATGGAAAACCTGGAAGCCTACCCCGCACTGGAAATTGTCAGCCAGCGGATTCCCCGCCGTGAAATGGAAACCCAGCTGGCGGCGGGCAAACTGGATTTTGCGGTGGATGTGCTGTTACCGGTGTCGGATCAGACCGCCCACGAACTGCTGCGACGAGACCAGCTGACCGTCATTGTCCGCAGGGGGCACCCATTGACGAAAGGGAAAATCACTATGGACCGGTATCTGGAGCACCGGCATATTCTGGTGTCGTCGCGCCCCGAAGGCCCGGGGATCGAAGATTTTGAGCTATCCCGCCTTGGCGTTCAGCGGAAAATCCGTCTGCGCTGCCAACATTACTACGCCGCCTGCCGGGTGGTGGAGAACAGCGAGCTGGTGCTGACCATGCCGGCAACCTACGCGCAGATCATTGCAGAACGGGCTGACATCGAATTGCTGGAGCCACCAACGGAGCTGCCGCCCATTGATGTGCACCTTTATTGGCATAAAGCCTATGAGAAAGAGCCGGCGCTGACCTGGCTGAAGGAGCAGCTGCACCGGGTTGTCTGAAAGCGCAGGCGCTAGAGCGCACCCACTGCATAAAGAAATGCGGCAAACCCCACCCCGGTGGTCGCCATCGCGGCCACCACAATAGCCAGCCCCCACCATACCGCCGCCGCATCGGAAATGGGTACGTCATGCCCCCGCAAGGTTCGGTAGAAGGCCCAGGGGCCAAGCACAAACGCTCCAACAACGGCAAACAGCAGACCGACACTGATACCGGCAAAGGTCCAGGTCGCCAGAACCGTCGCACGGTCGGCCACCATATCCGTCACGCCATGGCGTTCAAGAAACTTCCGGCAGAAGAACCACAGCAGCGCAAACAGCACCGCGACAAACACCACTCCGCCAACCAGCGTGACAATCCGATAGAACACGATCCGACGTCTCCTTCAGTCCATAACGCAGGGAACTCTGCTTGTCTTCGGCTACCCGATACCAGGAACGCCCCTGCCCAATGGGCACATCATAGACACCACCAGGGCCCCGGTAAATGTCCCCCGCTGGCAAGGCAGCCTGCGACGACTAAACTTCAGGCGGAACAACTCAGGAGACCGCGACCGTGTCCGCACTCGAGACCACAACCATTCAGTGCCCGTACTGCTGGGAAAGCTTCGTGATCACCGTTGACCCAAGCGAAGTGGAGCAACGCTATGTTGAAGACTGCCAGGTTTGCTGCCAACCCATCGTGATCTCAGCCTCGTTCGATGCTCAGGGCACCCTCACCGTCCTCGCAAGCCGGGAGAATGACTAGCGAAACTGAGGGGCAGCTCTCAGCAATACACTTCGTTACAAAGCACCAGCACTCGCCCCCCTATCATCGATCCGGATTAACCAGCCTTCAACGCAGATTAAGGATCGAATTTCATGAGGTTACGGAAAGGATTGTGTGCAGTACTCCTTCCCTTGGCATTGGCTGCCTGCGGAGGCGGGGGCGACTCCCAGCCGACAGCCCCTGACACCGACAGCAATCTACAACGACCGTCCGTCAACCCAGTGGAACAGGCGCTGGCAACCGGTAATGCCCTGTTGGTGCCTACCACCGACGACCTCTACAGCGCCATCCTGACATTGCTGAAGCAGCGCCAGGAGTTCGCGGATCAAGCCTACCTGACGGTAATGAGTGACTCGCCCTTCCGCTATGCGCCAGGCCAGCAGAGCCAGGTTTTCCAGATCAATGACATCAGCCACAGCTTCCCGCTGGTTCAGGCCTCCAACAACAACCGGATACTGGCCGTAGCTGGCGTATCCGGTGATGCCCGCTATGCGGGTTTTGGCACCAACCTGCTCACCCGACTCGAAAATGGCGACAGTGAAGTCAGCGACCTAGGTGGAACTACTGCCCGGCTAATCAACTGGCTGATCGCACCACGCAATGCCGGCAACCAGCCCACGATCAAGCTGGCATTGCTGGGTTCGGACGAACAGAAGCACCAGGACTGGCTGCAAGCCAATATCGAGGGGGCCTTGATCAGCAGCTGCCCTGACCCACAAACGCTGGCAAGCTGTATCGCGGGCAGCGACCTGGTGGTGATCGGTGACAACCAGGCATCCGACAGCCACGCCAACCTGATCACCACAGCCCTGGACCAGGCCCGGGCATCCGGCACCGGTGTGCTCTACAGTCACCAGAGAGCCTGGAACCAATCCGCGGTCACCGATGCCATTGCAGGGTGGATGGGCACCAGCATGCCCTACGCGGGAAACTATTTTTCAACGGGTCTCGCCGACTGGGACAGCGGCACCAACATGACCGCAAACCTGGTGATCTATCAGACCTACCGTGAATTTTTCCACCGCCTGCGGGACGGCACGTTCAACATCGACTGGCAAAACTGCCCGGATGGCAACTGCCTGAACGCGCCGGGGATGGATACTCAGTTCACCAGCCCGGTTCAAGACCTTCGGGCGTCCATCCGTTCCATTGAACAAAACGGGCGGAGCCTGTTCACCGAGACCAACAACCGGTTCCTGAAACTGACCACGCTCCTGGCCGACCTACTCCGTCAGGACATCCACTATCCGATGGATAGGGCCAATACAGCCCAGAGCACTTTCCTGAGGGCCTATTTTGCCGATCACATTCACCCGGTTCGCCGCCCCCTGAACCCGGCACAGCCAGACCTGGGCAACTTCAGCGACCCTTTGCCGGCCATCAAGACTGCCAGTTACCAGCGCCAGGTCGCCACTACCACCCAGAACAGCGTGGCAAGTACTGGCTTGTATGCGCTGCCCGGGCAAACCGTGACCATTACCCGTACCGACAGCCTTGATACGAACGTTGGTGTGAAGATCAACCACCTGCGTTCCGGCACCACCCGGGAATGGGAAGCCAATGGATACGCCCGGCCCAAGTTCGTTGCCAGCACCGTCATCCCACTGCCTTCAGGCAAACCGGTTACCCTAACATCTGCCTACGGAGGTCCAGTCTACCTGTCGCTGACCGGCGCTGCTGTCACTGGAGACATCAAGATAACCACGACGGGGGCAACCACCTACCCCCATCTGACAGACCTGAGCCAAGCCACCGAGTTTGTTCAGCAGGTGCGCAGCACCCCACTCAATTGGACCGGGATCCAGACCGACTTTGTCGAAGTCACCAGCATCAAGCACCACATGGTGTCCTTCCTGGATGACGACCGCTATAGGGGCGACGTTACTCTGGCACTGGAGCATGTCTGGCAGTATATGATCCAGGGAACCTACAATCTGGCCGGGTTCAGCGGACCAGGGCTTTCCCTTAACAGTTCTGTCGTTGCCACCTGCACGGCCTTGGGGTGGGATTGCAACAATGCCCAGCTGCACCGCAAGCCTGCGATCCAGCACGTCAACAGCGACAATAGGGCCCACTGTGGCTACGGCTGCTCAGGCAACCCCTACGACCAGGCATGGCCCCTGAACCCGCTTGGCTGGGGTGAAAGCCATGAAATCGGCCACAACCTTCAGCGTGGCCGTCTGAAAATTTATGATGTCTCCGGCGAGGTTTCCAACAACATATTCCCGCTCTACAAGGCGTATCAGTTCTATCACAACACCAACGAAGCGCTGGCTATGTGCACCCGTACCGACAGCCGCAGTGCCTACAACATACTGAATTCAGCTCAGAACCAGGGGGACCCACTCTCAGCAACCAAAGCCAACCTGTGGATCAACGGAGGTAACTTTGTCCGGCTGGCGTTCTATGAGCAGCTTCACTTCCTTGCCCGTGACCTGGGGCTCGGCAGCGGCTGGGACCTGTTCACCCTGATGTACCTGCACGAGCGGCAGTTCAGTCTCGCTGTAAGTAATGACACCCAGTGGCTCAGTCAACAGAACCAGCTTGGCTTTGCCGGCATCAACCACACCGACGCAGCGGGCCTCAGCGGCAATGACTTCATGCTGGTGTCCGCTTCGGTCATCCTTAACCGTGACCTGACCGCCTACTTCAGCCTGTGGGGCGTGGAAACCAGCGCCACCGCCCAGGGTCTGGTTGCCCACCTGGGCAGCTTCAACCCGGGCTTCTACCAGAGCGATACCGTCTGCCGTAACGATGTGCCCACCGCCATCATGCCCGATGGCTCTACCGCCTGGCCCTGATCCCCTGTCGCGAACGCTCGCGATGGCAACACTCCTTGGCGGTTGGCTAACCAATGATTAATGAAGCGTGGGTTAGCCAACCCCCCTCGAATCGCCGTATGCTGTACGTTTCGGCGAATCCGTCAAAGCTCACCCTACTGTCAAGGAGACATCTATGTACCGAACGATCACCCTGCTGCTGTTGGCGCTCGCCCTGACGGGGTGTGCGGGACTTTCCCCTTACACCATCAGCGAAAACACCCTGGAAAATCACCTGCGGGACGCCATTGCTGACTTCGATCGCCAACAGCTTCAATCCGGCTCGCCGCTAAGCGTCAACCTGAAAGATGCCGACATCACGCTCGGCCCCGACGGCCGTGACGTTGCGGTTATTGATGTGGATGGTGAAGTGGCACTGAACATCCTGATGGCACGGTTACCAGTGAATGTCAGTCTCAAGCTGGAAGGGTCTCCGGTTTATGACCATGAGGAGAAGGCCGTTTACATCCGCCGCTTACAGCTGCTCGACAGCCGGGTCGAATCCAGTCTCTATAATCAGGACCTGACCCCCATCACCGAGAACATCATGCGCTCGGTCTCTCAGCTGCTGGAGACGTTCCCGGTCTACCGGCTTGATGAAACCGACCCCACCCAGCGGATGTTTGGCCTCGTGCCGATGGACATCCGGGTTGCCCCGGGGCGGCTGGAATTTGTGATGGCCGACGACTGACGGGCCAGCTCCCCCCCCGAAACGACAAAAGGCACGCCAAGCGTGCCTTTTGTTTTTTGTGCCTGCGCTACCGTCAGGCTTTGCCGTAATTGCTGGCCGCGTACTGACGTTGCAGGGGCATCAGGTCAAACGTCCGTTCCGGGCGAATAGGATCCACCAGTTCGGTCGCCGACTTGTATACCCGAGGTGTGGTGTACAGGTACTTGATGGCAGTTGAATGGGGCATCGCCATGTAACGGTCACCGTGATTCTCTTCCAACCACTTGCGTAGACGAGGTGCCATGGTCGAAGGCATCTTCGGGAAGAAGTGATGTTCGACGTGATGGCTGAACCGGTAGTGCAGGCGGTCCAGAATCGGGTTTGATCGCAGGCTCATGGAGTTATCCAGCGGGTTGTTGGACACCGTCTGAGGGCGCAAGAAGTGGTTGGTCAGGATGTAGCCCTGCCCCAACGCGTTCGCCACCATGAATGGAATCAACACAGTGAACAGCGCCATCGGCCCGGAAATCACCGCCAGCACCGCCCACGCAGCAATGCAGTAATAAGTCTGGCGAATCGCAGATTTACGGTCAAAACCCTTGAACTGCTTGCGTCGCTTGGCCTGCCCCCACAGCACCAGCTGGGCATGCATAGTGAACGAGTAGGTCAGGAAGAAGTAGCTGTACCACTTGCCGGAACCCGGAGCCAGCTTGGTGAATTTCTTCTGCTTCGGATCAGCGCGGTAGCGACGCAGGGTACCAAAGCTGTCGGGATCAACATCCCCAATATTGGTATTGCCATGGTGAACCACGTTGTGCCAGCGACGCCAGAACTCAGGCGGAACGATCAGCGGACCGAACCCCAACCAGCCAAAGAAATTCTGCCAACGTTTGCTCATACCCAGAGCTCCGTGCAGGACCTCATGGGCCAGCAGTGCCTGGGATCCAATCGTGTGTCCCACCACAAGACCCAGCAGGAGGTTGGCGTACCACGGCAGCCCTGCCAGCAGGATGGTTGCGATCCCGCCCCAGATAATCATCTGAAGAGGCAGGAACCAAATCACCCGCCAGGTCTGTGGCTTAAACGTGTCAGCGGGCAAATCTTTGCGCATCTGATCCCGCAGCTCACGTTCATCGGGCTGTCCGAAACCACCGTTCTTGAGAGCTTCTGGTTGCACAGCAGCGTTCATCACTCACCTATAAATTTCAGCGTACATTTGTAAGCTGAATTTACATAAACGCCCGTTACATGGCAATGGCATATTTATAAAATTTTGGTGACACTTCCTGAAAAATCACAACTAAAATGAATATACAGCTTAACTATCAATAGGTTATTTTTTTGCTCGTAGCCACCCACGAAAATTGACACCAATCAAAAAAATCGACAATACAGAACACCTGTACCTACTGATGAAGTTCAAAATAGACGATGGAAAACCCTAAGCATAAAAAAAGGACCCGCACTGGGATCCTTTTTTTATCTGGCCTAACGGCCTGACTAGCTGCCAGACAGCGACGTATCCGACGGATCGATTTCCATTTGCTGGATGGCAATGACCGCCTGGGTCCGGTTGCGCACGCCCAGCTTTCTGAAAACCGCCGTGATGTGCGCCTTTACCGTCGCCTCGGATACATCGAGATCATAAGCGATCTGCTTGTTCAGCAAACCTTCTGCCAGCATACCCAACACCCGAAACTGCTGAGGTGTCAGTGACGCCAGCTTCTCGGAAAAATCGGTGGTATCCGCATGCATACGCTCGATCTTGTCGGCAACACCCGGCGGCAACCAGACATCACCTTCCAACACCGCCTGGATCGCTTCGGTTATGGTCGGCAGGGGAGCCGATTTCGGAATGAAACCGGACGCCCCGTAGTCGATGGAGCGGCGCATCACCTGCAATTCCTCAGAGCCTGACACAACCACCACGGGCAATCCGGGGTACTGGCCTCGCATGAACACCAGTCCGGAGAAGCCATGGGCCCCCGGCATGTTCAAATCCAGCAATACCAGATCCGCATCCGGATGGGACTCCACCGCTGCCTGAAGCGCCTTGATGCTTTCAACTTCAACCGTTTCCACATCAGGGACCGCCTGGGTGACCGCCTGTTTCAATGCTGCCCGAAACAGCGGATGGTCATCAGCGATGATGATTTGTTGTGTCATTCAACAAGTCCTTACAGATGTTGGGCCCAGGCCCCGACCTTACTGGAATGCACGATGACTGATGAGTTCATCAACAACACTGGGGTCCGCCAGGGTGGAGGTATCGCCCAATTGATCGTGCTCGTTAGCAGCAATCTTACGCAAAATTCTCCGCATAATCTTGCCCGAACGAGTTTTTGGCAAACCAGGCGCCCACTGGATGACATCCGGTGACGCAATCGGGCCGATTTCCTTGCGAACCCACTGAACCAGCTCTTTCTTCAGCTCGTCCGTTGGCGTTTCGCCTTGCACCAGGGTGACATAGACATAGATGCCCTGCCCCTTGATGTCATGAGGATAACCAACGACTGCCGCCTCTGCCACCAACTCATGGGCAACCAGTGCGCTTTCAACCTCGGCGGTACCAAGGCGGTGACCGGAGACGTTCAGGACATCGTCCACACGACCAGTGATCCAGTAGTAACCGTCCTCATCGCGACGGGCACCATCACCAGTGAAATACATTCCCTTGTAGGTGCTGAAGTACGTCTGTACAAAGCGCTCGTGATCGCCGTAAATTGTGCGCATCTGTCCTGGCCAGCTGTCCAGGATCACCAGGTTGCCTTCCGTAGCGCCGTCCAGGACGTTGCCATCGTTGTCCACCAGAGCAGGCTGAACCCCGAAAAACGGTAAGGTTGCAGAACCCGGCTTCAGATCGAACGCGCCCGGCAGCGGGCTGATCAGGATGCCACCGGTCTCGGTCTGCCACCAGGTGTCCACGATCGGGCAATTGTCATTACCGATCACCCGGTGGTACCACTCCCAGGCTTCGGGGTTGATCGGCTCACCCACCGAGCCCAGTAGTCGCAGGCTTTCACGGGTTGTGCCGGCCATGCAGGACTCACCTTCGGCCATCAGGGCACGAATCGCGGTCGGTGCTGTGTAGAGGATATTAACCTTGTGCTTGTCCACTACCTGGCCCATGCGGGAGCTGTCAGGGTAGTTGGGAACACCTTCAAACAGCAAGGTAATGGCGCCGTTCGCCAACGGGCCGTACAGGATATAGCTGTGACCGGTGACCCAGCCAAAGTCAGCCGTACACCAGTAAACATCACCTTCGTGATAGTCAAAGATGTACTGATGGGTCATGGAGGCATAAGTCAGGTAGCCACCCGTTGTGTGCAGAACCCCTTTCGGCGCACCGGTGGAACCGGAGGTGTACAGCATGAACAGCGGGTCTTCGGCATTCATCGGCTCAGGCTGGCACTCAGCCGAGGCCTTGGCCACCAGCTCTTCGTAGCGCACGTCACGACCTTCGTTCCAGGGCACATCGCCGTTCGTACGGCTCACCACAACCACCTTCTCAACGCTGTCCAGCTGGGCACCGGAAAGCGCTGCATCGACGTTCTTCTTCAGCGGCACCTTACGGCCACCACGAAGCCCTTCGTCAGCAGTGATGACAAAGCGGGACTTGCCGTTCTCGATACGAGCCGCCAGCGCTTCTGGAGAGAAGCCACCGAAGACCACCGAGTGGATGGCGCCGATACGGGCACAAGCCAGCATGGCCACCGCCGTTTCGACGATCATTGGCATGTAGATGGTTACCACGTCCCCTTTGCTGACACCCAGGGACTTCAGCACATTGGCGAACTTACAGGTCTCGGTGTGCAGCTCGCGGTAAGTAACGTGGCGGGATTCTGAAGGGTCATCGCCTTCAAAAATAATGGCGGTCTGATCGCCCCGGGCGTCCAGGTGGCGGTCCAGGCAGTTGGCGGATGCGTTGAGCTCGCCATCTTCAAACCATTTGATCGACAGGTTGTTGTAGTCGTACGTGGTGTTTTTCACCTTGGTGTACGGTTTGATCCAATCCAGCCGCTTGCCGTGCTCGCCCCAAAAGGCATCTGGATTTTCAACTGACTGACGGTACATGGCATCGTACTGTTCCCGATTAACCAGTGCCTGTTTGGCAAAATCCGGATTCACCGGGTATACATGCTTCTCAGTCATATTGCTCCCCTCATTTTATTGTGAGTCTGTTAAGTCATTATCAATATTGTAAAAACAGATCTTTATACAGGCCCGAACGGCCATGAAGACGGTTACCCTATAGTTCAACACGTGAACAGTTCTGCAATGAATTAGACGAATGTACTAAGGTCGTGACACTTCAGGTCCGGTTCCTGCGACGCGTTGAATTCAGTCAGTGGATGTGCGCCCCGGCACCGGCGCACCGTAAGCATAGACAGGATTGAGCAAGGAAGAGTAAACGACCCTGAACCGACTTAGTAAAGAGCGATTCAGGGCCAATCGGCCATCAGGCCGCTTTGCGGGCTTTACGAGATTTCAGGCTATAGAGCTTGCGTTCTTTCAGGGCGTATTTGTTAAGACCAGCCAGATGGGTCTTACGCAAATACCTCTCCCAGTCGATCAGGGCCGAGTCGACTGGGAACAAGGTCTCGTCCACCGCCCCCATGCGTTCGGCCAGTGCCAGCAACTTATCATTCCGGAAAATGTAATCCGGCGCCGTATAGAAACCGAAGATAGTGGCCAGCGACTGGGTTGTATCCAGGTTCTTCAACAGCTTCAGCTCCCGAGTCTGCCCAACCAGCTTCAGGGCGCGACTGGCCAGTGACAGCGGCATACGGGCACCGCTGATAAGCGTATTGAACAGGGTTCGATCAATGGCGATAAACGGCTTACTGGGCTTACGATAGAACAACTGGTCGTAGGCTGCGTAGTTTACCCGCGCCTCTTCCATCAGGTGATCGATAAACTCGCCCAGGGAAATCGGGTTGCGGGAGCCGCTGCAGCATTGATAAATCCGATGCTCTGCGGGTTCTGCCAGAGCCTCCGCCAGCGACAGGATGATGCTGTTGCCCACCAGGTCCACCGGAATCACATCGATGATGCCTGAGCGCTTGCCTGGGAAGACCGTTACCTTGCCCCGCGCATAGGCCAGGATAATCGCATCAGCGACCTTCACACCCTCGATCCAGCCGGGGGCTGGTTCTTCCAGTGCACTTTCGATGATGGAGGGCCGGAGGATGGTGAGTGACTTTCCAGCCAGGGACTTCAGCAACAATTGCTCACCCAGCCACTTGGTAAAGGTGTAGGTATCACTCCAGCCGTAATGGTTGGCTTCCCGTATTCCCAGGTCAACCAGCTTCTTCTCGAGCACTTTGCCGCTGTAGCGGGAGCGAACATCCGCAACCTTGTCATCCAGCAAGCGAATCAGCTCGTCGATTTCATAATAGCCCTGCTCACTGCGGGGAATGTCGGCACCCGCCGGCTGAACCACCGTTTCTTCGGCCATTCCTGAGTTCATGCCATTAACGTAGCAAGTGGAGACCTGGATCACCGGGATGTCCCCCGCCGCCGCCGCAAAATCGACAATGCTGTTCAGGCTCAGGGTGTTGATGGCCAGAGCCTTGTCCAGCTCTTCACGGAAGTTGACGCTGGCGGCCGAGTTGATGATGGCGTCCACTTTGCCAGCCAGGGCCTGAAACGCCTCCGGCGAGAGCCCAAACTGAGTCTCCGTGACTTCTCCGGTCACACAAACCACCCGCTCATCCACGAACTCGTCGAAGTCCTCTCCGTTCTCGCTACGCAGGCGCTCAAACACCGAAGAGCAGGCTATTTCGTTGAGGAAACGTTCGCGGGCATCCGGGTGCCGTTTGTTGCCCCGGATCAACAGGTAGATACCGCCAATATCCGGCACCGCACGGATCAGTTTTTCCAGCACTACCTTGCCCAGAAATCCCGTGGTTCCGGTGATCAGCACACGCTTGCCACTCAGCTGAGCAGCAACCTTGGACTGCGACTCACCAAATTCAATCTTCTGATGCTCTGTCATCGCTTGGAACTCCTTCTCTAGATTACAAGTCTCGGATCAATTGTCATGGTTCGGCGTTCCTTGGGTTCCCCCTACCGAAACCGACTGGCCGCAATACACGGTCAAAAAACCCGTTGCATTTAACAGGCCAGCCAGGTCATTAAAGGCCAATATTTGCACAGTCTGCATGACAAGTCGGTGACATGCAGCAAAGAAATGTCACAAAAACAATTAAATTTATTACAAAGAAAAGAAGGGGCTTTCTGGGCTGATTGTCAGGACTGAGGGCCCTTGCGGGACGCAAGATTGCGGAGGAATTCATCAAGGGGGATGTCATCGGGCTGTTCACGCAACGCCCTGATAAGACTGCTTTGTTCTCCAAAACTTATGCGATCGTAACGCGGCTCCGACTCGTTGTCGGCGCGAGGTTGCTCAACGGGGTCCGGGCGACTGTCCGCCTCAAGCTGGTCGGCAAACTGACGAAGGTGACGGGCGAAGTGGGTGCGTTGTGACGACGACAGGGATTCCCAACCAAGGGAAGCCAATCCGGTCTGGACTATCTCAATAGCGTCATCATCCAACGTGCGCCCCAACAGTGCAAACACGGCATTAAACGCTTCATAGCGAAGCATGGTTGAGTCCTGGTGGCGCTCCAGGGTCTGCCCCAGTTCCGCCACCAGACGCTGACACGTCTGCTGCGGGATCTCCGGCTGCGAAGCCTCACCAGCAGCCGACTCCGAAGCCTTTTCTCTGGCACGTACGGAAACCCGGTGCCAATACGCAGCAATACCGGCTTTTCGTTCCGGGAGCTGGCCAAACCGGACCCCCAGCATGTCTGCCAGGGTCTGGAACTGCCGACAGGAGGGATCGGTTTCAGGCATCAGCGCAACTGGGCGCTGGGCAAGGATCGACTGCTGGAGCGTTTCGTCACGCCAGATGGCGCCCAGGTAATGCAAGCGCAACCCGAGATGGCGCTGAGACGCGCCATCCAACCGCTGGAACACAGATTGGGCCTGGCTCGCCCCCCGGGCCATATTGACCACCACACTGGGTGTACGGCGATAACCTCGCCGCTTAAGCACCTTGATCAGGGAAAAGGCATCGGTCAACGAGGTAGGGTCAGGCGTCACAACCACACACGCCATGGCTGCTGCCGCGATCATATGCAGCCCTACAGACTGGAGGCCCGCCGCGGTATCAATCAGAATGTAGTCATAACGCTGCTCAAGCCTGGCCAGGGATTTAAGCAGCACCATACTCTCAGCGCTGCCCAGGTTCATACACTCCTGAACACCGGACGCCCCAGGCACAATGTCCAGACCGTAGGGTGCAGTCATGATGACATCGGATACATCACACCCACCGTCCAGCACATCGGCAAGGGTTCGCTCCGGGTACTTCCCTAACATAACGGCGACGTTGGCCAGGTCCGTATCGCCATCGAGCAACAGCACACGATGGCCTTCCCTCGCCAGGGTCAACGCCAGGTTCAGTGAAATCGAGGTCTTACCAACCCCCCCTTTGCCACTGGAGATTGCAAGAATGCGAGGCTGCTGACTGTCAACGCCCGAATCATGGTCCGAATCGTGCTTCGTCAGATCGCGTGTGTTATTGGAATTATTGTTCTGATCCATCTTAGCCCAGTACAGAGGGTTGTCGTCTTCCATAACGGTAAGGCAGAAGCGGGTCAGTCGCCCGGGAGCCCGCTAACCGGACCCTGATTGCCTGGAGTTTAGCGTGAACGGAACCAGGGCCGGTAGGCATCAAAGGTCTTTCGATGGCCCTAAATGATAATGTTTGACGAGATTTTACGGTTATCAAATCGAACTTTGTTCACAAAACAACCGGATATCAGGCCAAAACATGAGTAATAAACATTTAATAAATGTAATTTATTGTCTATGCTCAGCACCATATAACAATAACTGAACATGGCCTCATAAGATTTGATCGAGTTCGATCAAAGCGCTTTTTTATGACCAGGCTACGATGACCGTGACCAGACACCAGCAAAGCCCATCTCCGGACCTTCAGCTACCCAGCTTGCCGGAACTCACATTGCGGGCGCTTGAAGCTTGCAGGGGAGAACAAAGCTATCGCCAGATCGGCGAAATTGTTGCTTCCGATACCGCCATGGCCGCTCGTGTCCTGGCGTTAGCTAATTCTGCGCTTTATGGTCGCCCTGGCGAAATCCGCTCCGTTGAGCAGGCTTTGCTCCGACTGGGCACCGATTGTGTTCACAGCCTGATCCTTACCGTCGCCCTGCGCCAGTTGCTGTTTAACCTGGGAGCCGACCAATGGGGTCAGCTACGCGACTTCTGGCGCCACTCCCTGACCACAGCGCTCACCGCACGCGCCCTGGCGACCCTGACAAGATACAACGACCCCGATGAAGCCTTCTTGCTCGGCATGCTTCACAACATTGGTGAGCTGATCGCGCTAAAGACCGAGGATGAACATTTAAAGCAACAGTACCTGGATCAGCAGGCAGAGATCGGCGCCAACCTGACCGAATCATGGGGGCTGGGCCCCATGGCAGCCGATGCCATGCGCTATCAGCAGGCTTCCCCTGCAGACATTCAGGATGCCAGCCATCTGGTCAAACTGATTAACCTGTCAACGCGCCTGGCCTTGTCCGATGCCGCCGGGATTGCCGCAGCAATCCGGGTTTTCGACCTGAGTGAAGAGCTCACCCACGAGATCCGGTTGCGTATTGACCGGGAAGTTGAAGCACTCGCGCAGACGCTCAGCATCCCATTAAGAGAACACTATGATGCGGAGCCCGGCCAACAACGCCTGCGTCATTCGCTGATCAGCCAGGCTCTGACCAATGAGGCGCTGTCCCTTGCACAGCAACCGGACATACCTTCGATCCTTGCACACGCCGTTAGCGGCCTGACATTACTGACGGGCATGCCATGCCTGAGCTTTGGTGCAGGCGATGACGGTCTCACCCTAATGGCCACCAGCCAGGGCGATTTGGCATCGATGGTTGTGGCCAGCACCCCCGCGCACAGCGTACTCACCAAAGCGTTTGCCGGTTCAGGGCCGGTTACACTGGAGGACGATGCCCCAACCGTATTGGACCGGCAACTGCTAAACTTGCTGGGAACTCCATCTTTTTGCGCCCTGCCGGTGCAGGCTGGATCAGATGCCGTTGGGGTACTGGTGCTTGGAACCAACTCAAACGAAGACCCATCCAGAGACCTGGCCGATATGTATGCCCGGCAGCTTTCCCAGAACGTGTCCCGGGCGCTCAGAGAACACCAGGACAGCGACCTGGAAAGGTCCACCGAGCACAACGAACTGCGCCGCCAGCTGCATGAGGTCAGTAACCCGCTGACGATCGTCCGTCAGTACATTTACCAGCTGCGCAATAAGATGGAAGACCCCGGGGTCCAGGGCGATCTGGACGTGATCCGGGAAGAGCTTGAGCGAGCAACCAACCTTCTCCTGCAGGTTGGACGTCATTCGCCGGAAGACCAGGAGTTCGACCGGATTTTGCTGAACGATGAGCTCAAGCCGCTTGCAGACCTGTTTGAGGAAACCCTGTTCGCCAATGGACATACCAGTCTGAACCTGAACCTGTGCCGCACACCGACCTGGATTTCCGGTTCGCGGGGCAGCATTCGGCAGCTGGTGATCAACCTTGTAAAGAACGCGGTAGAGGCCATGCCCGCAGGGGGAGACGTCACCCTGCGCACGACAGCGCCAGTGATTCAGAGCGGTAGCCAGTGGGTAGAACTGGTGATTCAGGATTCCGGGCCGGGATTACCGGCCAACGTACAGCATCAGCTATTCAGGCCCGTAGAGACCACCAAGGGCTCGCACCACAGCGGTCTTGGCCTGAGTATTGTTAAACAGCTTATTGATGGCATGGAGGGCATCATCAGCTGTCATACAGGGGATACAGGGACACTATTCCGGATATTGTTCCCCATGACAGCCGACGACGACACAGACACTCACCGATAGATTCAGGAACGGGCGTACAACGATGACTACGGACTGCAAGCCCCTGCTTCCCCAGACCGGCCGTCCAGCAGAAATACTGGTTGTGGACGACGATCAACGCCTGTTAACCAGCCTGGCGACACTGCTTAAGCAGGCCGGCTATGAAATCACGGAAGCCCTGGGTGGACATGCCGCCTGCCAGGTCCTCAAAGAACGAACGTTCGACCTTGCCATGCTGGACCTGCGTATGCCGGGTATCGATGGGTTCGACGTGATGGCCTACGCCGCCTCCGTCCGGCCTGACTGCGGGGTCATCGTCGTCAGTGGTGAAAGCGCTTTTACCGCGGTCAGCCGCGCACTCCGGAGAGGTGCCCTGGATTACATCAAAAAGCCCTTTGATCCAGAGGAACTCCTCGAGACCGTAAGAAACGTACTCGGCCAGCAGTCCCTGCTGAGGGATCATGCCGACGTCCAATCCAGATTGAAAAAGTCGGAAGCGCTGCACCGCTATATTGTCAACAGTTCACCAGACATCGTATTCATGCTGGACCAGGATGGCCGCATCTGCTTCATCAACAACAAGGTCAACGCGCTCCTCGGGTATATGCCCTCAGAGCTGATTGGTCAGCACTTCAGCATTATGCTGGACGAACAGGATGTGGCCCGCGGTACCTACGCCATTCAGGACACCAGCGTATCATCTGAAAACCCACGCACACTGGAAGTGAGAATGAAGACCCGCGGCAGCCGCAAAGCCAACCGGCACTTTGAGGTCACCGCATTTCCGATCGATCCCGATACCTGGCACCACAATACGGGCATCGACGACCGTGCGGCCAGCCAAAAAGCCCGCTTTTACGGCACTGCCCGAGACGTGACCGAGCGCAAGGAAGCCGAAGCCTTCATCAATTTCCAGGCCTATCACGACCTGTTGACGCGACTCCCCAACCGGGCCCTGTTCAAGGACCGGCTGAACCTGGCCATCACCCACGCACGCCGAAACGATCAGAAGCTCGCGGTCATGTTCCTCGACCTGGACCGCTTTAAGGTCGTCAATGACACACTTGGGCATGCCATGGGCGACCGCCTGCTCCAGGCGGTTACCCGCCGTCTGGAGGGCTGCCTGCGCAAAGGAGATACCCTGTCTCGCTTTGGTGGCGACGAGTTCACCCTGCTTCTGCCTGCAATCCACTGTGAGGATGATGCGAAGCAGATCGCCCAAAAGCTGATTGATGCGCTCAATGCCCCCTTCAAACTGGGTGAGCATGAAGTCTTCGTGGGCATCAGCATCGGCATTTCGGTGTTTCCCGAGGCTGGTGACTCCATGGATCAGCTGATCCAGAACGCCGACATCGCGATGTACCATGTCAAAGACAAAGGCAAAGGCGATTATCGTTTCTTTACCGAAAACATGAGCATCGACTCAGCCAACCGCCTCAGCCTGGAACGGGATCTTCGCCTGGCCCTGGAGCGTGATGAGCTGAGGGTGTACTACCAGCCACAGGTATGCGCCCAGAGTGGCCGCATCATTGGCGTTGAAGCCCTGGTCCGCTGGCAACACCCGGAACGGGGACTGCTCTACCCTGGTGAATTCCTCCCCCTCGCCGAAGAAACCCGGCTGATTGACGAACTGAGCGAGCGGGTGCTGGCCAAGGCCTGTGAACAGGTCGGCCAATGGATACGCGGTGGTCATACTGACCTCAGGCTTGCCGTTAACCTTTCGCCACTGCAGGTGGAGCACCCCCGCTTTGTCGAGCGACTCATCCAGCAGCTGGAAGCCTTTGACTTCCCCGCTGGCAATCTGGAAATCGAGATTACCGAAAACGTCATCATGAACGACCTCGACCAGATCAGTCAGAAACTGCGGGAATTGGCTGACTATGGCATTCGCATCGCCATCGACGACTTTGGTACCGGCTACTCATCCCTGAACTACCTGCACCGACTGCCCATTCACACCCTCAAGGTCGACCAAAGTTTCGTGCGGGATATCCGTAATAGCGATGACGGCGCCTGCATCGTCAACGCCATCGTCGCCATGGCTCATGGCCTGAAACTGGAAATTGTGGCCGAAGGGGTGGAAACCGATGCTCAGCTGCATTACCTCCGCAAACTGGGCTGTCATCAGGTACAGGGGTTCTTCTACAGTCCGCCACGTCCCTCTGAAGCGATCTACCTTGCCTTGCAGCAAACCGAGTTGAAGGTGGCCGCGGTTTAGACAAGAGGAAGCCTGTCAGCGATCGGATTCCTCAGGGCTATCCACCAACACCATGTCCGGAACGTACGTGCGCCATATCCGTTCCAGTTCGCCAGAGCGATGCAATATACCAAGCCGCTCGTTGATCAGTTGCTTGGCCTCGTCGGGTAATCCCCGGTCCATCGCCAGGTGGATCCCATAATTCGGTATGACCGAGCTGACATCCAGCTCCTGCATGCAGCGTGTGTCTCCCGCAAACCCACCGAGGTGGAAGCGCAACCTCGATTGCATCTCGATAAAGCCATCCACCCGGCCCAGCGCAACCAGATTCAACCCCGCATTAAAGTTGTCCACAGGAACCAGGCGAACCACCCCCTCGTCCTCAGCCTCATCAAGCTGGAGATAATTGAAGCCGCGCAAGGTCGCAATGGAAAGCCCTTCAAGATCATCAATGCTTCGAACCGGGACCGGCATATCACCTCTGCAGGTCAGCATGACGTGCCGGGTTTCAAACAATGGAAGGTCGGTGAATTCACCCTCATCCCCAAAGGAACGCCAGACCGGGGCATCAAAAGCGATCCAGTTGGCGTATTCATGCTCCGCTACCTGCTGGGTCATCCGATTGACAGGCAGTACCAGATGGTGGACCGAATACACGGAACCGCGAAAAATTTCATCGACTATGTCTGAAATGATGCCGCCATCACTGACCCCTTCGTGGATGACCTGGAAGGGTCCAACCTTCGCATCCACCACGAGGTAGCTTATGTGCAACTCGTCACCCTGCTCATTCGGAACAGCGTGGGGCGATGTCAGAAAACAAAGTGATGCCACCACCACTTTCAGAGCCCACAACTTTCCAGCCATTACATTCTCACTCTTCCTGGCATTAACTTTCCTTTTTGCCAGTATAAGGCTGGCATCACTATCGAACTCTGTCGCGGGGCAAAAAAAACATGACTTGGCTCAAAATTCCCGACGCAATCCCTGACAATTAAAAAACCGATAAATGGATTGTCTGACACTTGGATTCCATTTATTGATCTAGTTTGCAAAGCGTAGCGGAACGTTACGTTATGTATCTGGAAATGCGGCCTACTGCACATATTTCCTGCGCCCTCTTCTCTAAGCTCAATCTATCCCCTGCCGTCGGGAGCGCCTTCAACCGCTCCGGCTAACAATGACAACAGTGACGGCGGGCCAGGCAGATTCTGATAGGCGGTAAGAGATCATGCGCGATAAATATAAGTACATTGGCCCCGTATATGATTTTCTGAGCAACCTCTACAGCGGCAAGAGCATCCATCGCTGTAAGACGGCCATGCTGGATGTTGAGACCGTCAAAGCTGGCGACCGCATCCTGTTTGCCGGCGTAGGCCACGGCCGCGATGCCATTCGTGCTGCGGAACTGGGCGCCGATGTCACCGTCGTCGACCTGTCTGAAACCATGCTGCGCAAATTCTCTGACGCCCTGGAAAAAGAAGCCCCTCACCTGACCATCCGACAGGTCCACAGCGACATCATGAAGGTCGATGAGTTCGAACAGTACGACATGGTGGTTGCCAACTTTTTCCTGAACGTCTTTGACGAAGACATGATGGTCAATGTGCTGGAGCACCTGATTCGTCTCGGCAAGGCAGATGCCAAGGTAGTGGTCGGCGATTTCTCCTACCCCAACGGCAACCTCGTTGCCCGGATGTTCAAAAAGGCCTATTGGTACGTCGCCGTTTTTATTTTCTGGCTGTTTGCGAACAACGCGTTCCACAAGATCTACAACTATCCCGAACATATGCAGCGCCTGGGCCTCAAGGTCACCGAGAAGAAGCATTTCAAGCTACTTAACATGAACTGCTACTGGTCCATTCTCGGCCAAAAACAGGCGTAAATAGCCCCAGCAAGCCCTAACAACAATTGATAAATGGGGAGCAGGAAAAATGACGAATCAGAGCATTGCACTCAATCGCCTGGACACCATCACCAAAGGCGCTTTCGACTTCTCTGAGCGGGTGGATTACCTGAAGAAGTTCGGTGTCCATTCACAGTCGTTTTCCACCCTGCAACCGGGGATGGACTACTTTGACCTGCCAGGCGTGGGCTACATCGGCTACATGAAGAAGTGGGGAATGACCTTTGTGTTGTCTGACCCTGTCGCCGCCCCGGAAAACTTTGAACTGATTCTGGAACGTTTTCACCTGCAACACCCGAATGCCTGTTACATCCAGGTGTCGAAGCCGGTGGTTGATTTCCTGCACCGCCGCTTTGGCCTGTTTGGCACCCAGTTCGGCAGCGAGTCCCGCATTGATCTGGGCAACTGGTCCTTGAGCGGTAAGAAAAAGCAAATTCTACGCACGGCGCTGAACCAGGCAGAGAAGAGCGGTATCACGGTCAAGGAACGGTTCAGCGACGATCACACCCGGGAGATTTCCGAAGCCTGGATTCGTACCCGTAAGTGCAAGAGCAATGAAATTCGCTTCCTGATTCGCCCGATGCAGATGGACTACCGGGAGAATGAACGGCACTTCTACGCCTACCAGGATGGTAAAGCCGTCGGGTTTATCTATTTTGACCCCATCTACCACAACAACAAGATCATCTCTTACGTCCCCAACATTTCCCGCGCCAACGCCAATTTCCGACAGGGCATCTTCTATACATTAATGGCGCACGCCATGGAGGTGTTCAAGGAAGAGGGCGTTCCCTACCTGGACCTGGGCCTGATTCCTCTCTCTCTGGACAAAGCTCTGGAACCGCAAGAGGGCCGCATGCTTAAGGGTCTGATGCACAAGCTCTATGAGCACGGGAACTTCCTGTACAACTTCAAGGGCCTGGAATTCACCAAGTCACGCTTCCGTGGACAGGGGTTCAAGACGTACTGTTGTCACCGCCGCAGTCTGCCGGTACTGGAGTTCCTCGCCATGTTCAAGCTGACGCGGTTGCTGTAACCGCGGTTTGGGATGAGGGCCATCCCCCTGATAGACGGGATGGTGCCATTCCCCATTTTTGCAGGAAAACGTCAATACCGGCAGGTACAGCGCCACTGAACATCACCGCGTCCATCACCTGAGCGCCCGGCTCTCCCAAACCCAACGGATGCCCGCCCTGCTGCAACAGGAAGGCGGTACGACGGGCGATGGCTTCACCGGAATCGACCCAGTAACGAACATCCGGCAACAATGCCTTGAGCGCATCAACGATCAATGGGTAGTGGGTGCACCCCAAGACAACGGTATCCACGCCATCAACGCGGAATGGCTCCAGTGCATCATCCAGTTCCGCCAACGGCAGTGACTGCCCCGCCACCCAATCCTCAATCCAGCGCACCAGCTTCGGGTGACCGATCCGACTGAGGGTGCAATCGGAAGCGAAATCATCCACCAATTGCTGCAGGTACGGTCTCCGCACCGTTGCAGGAGTCGCCAGCAACCCAATCCGCCGGTTTTGTGACAGGCCTGCTGCTGGCTTAACCGCAGGCACCACGCCAACAACGGGAATATCGGTTATCGACCTCAGCTGCGGCAACACCACGGTGCTGGCAGTATTGCAGGCAACAACAATCACATCGACCGGATAATCCGCCAACGCCGTCTCAATCAGCGTACAGCACCGCTCAACAACCACCGATTCCGGCTGGTCGCCGTAAGGGAAGCAGGCATTGTCAGCGAGGTAAACCTGCCTAACCGAGGGCAGCGCGTGATGAATGCACCGCGACACGCTCAGCCCCCCCACTCCGGAGTCAAAAATCAGAACCCCCGGTGCCGTCAACCCTTTATCTCCCGCTGCATGGCACCAATCAAGCGGCCTGCGATCGTTGTCGTTGGTGGTACCGGCGGCAGCTCGTCCGGAAGGAACCAGTCCGCCTCTGCAATTTCATCTTCCTGCAGAACTAGCTCGCCACCGGCATAGTCGGCAAAAAAGCCCAACATCAGCTGGCTCGGAAATGGCCAGGATTGGGAGGCGTGATAACGAATATTCGCCACATCCAGCCCTGTCTCTTCCTTGACCTCCCGTCTGACCGCTTCCTCCAAGGTCTCACCTGCCTCCACGAATCCCGCGATCAAACTAAAGAAGTTACGCTTTACCCGCGATGACCTGGCCAGCAACAGGCGGTCCTGACGACGAATCATTACGATCACACAGGGTGACAACCGGGGATACCAGGAAACCCCGCAGGGCTCGCACCGACGGGCTCGCTCAACAGGGTGAAGAGATGTGTGAGCACCGCAACGCCCGCAAAAGCGATGGTCAAACCACCATTGCTGCACCTGATGGGCCAGCCCAAGCATCTCTGCCGGCACCCGTTCACCAGAAAGCAAGGCATCACGAAGGGTTAATGCCTCCAGCTCACCAGGAGCCCTGTCCGCGTCCAGGCCGCAAACATACACCGCCCGATCATCCAGCCGCCCTACGAAAACAGGCTCTTCCTCAGCGCCCAGCAAAGCGTTCACATCGGACCACTCCATCAACCAGCCATCGGCCGGTTTCTGAATAACACCATTGGACATGGCCAAAACACCATCGCCCGGTTGCGGGGAGGTGTCTGCCCAGCCAGGAAGCCATCGTTGCATCGCTCACTCCTTATCTGTCTGGACTGAAAATGTACCACACCACCCTCCCAGGCCATAAGCCGTCGGCGCCCTTTGCGATCGCGCATACAGCAAGTACACTTAGCGACACTTTTACGAACCGGAGTGTCCACATATGCAACTTTTCCCTAATTTTTGGGGCCTGTTTCTGACATTATTTCGGAAAATTCTGTTCCTCTGGGTCCGGACCGATGTCAGTGGCGCCACCCGGGAAGAGCTTGGCCTGGACCCGGACAAACCGGTTTGCTACGTACTCCAATACAGCTCCCTGTCCAGCCGACTGGTTCTTGAGCAAGAAGTACGCCGGGCAGGTTTGCCAGGGGCCGAGGCACCGCTTCCTGTCGACGGCGGCCCCGGACAATCGTTCTTTTTCCTCTATCGCCGGGTCGGCGGGCTGTTCAGCCGCCGCCACACCCCTCGCCTGACGCCTCTTGTTCAGGACATCACACAGTACGGTATCGAACACGAGAACCAGGATGTGCAGATCGTGCCGGTCTCGCTATTCTGGGGGCGGTCGCCGGACAAAGAGAAATCGCTGGTCAAGCTGTTGCTCTCGGACACCTGGTCGGTGGCAGGCAGACTTCAGAAGCTGCTCATCATCCTGGTTCATGGCCGCAACACCTATGTCCAGTTCAACAAGCCGCTGTCACTGCAACAGGTAGTAGCGGAGTATCGCACTAACGAAGAACGTGCCATTCGCAAGCTGGCGCGTATCCTGAGAACCCATTTCCGGCGGGTACGCCAGGCGGTTCTTGGACCGGATCTTTCTCACCGCCGCACCCTCGTACAAGGCCTAGTCAGAACCCAGGCGGTCAAGGAGGCGATACGGGAAGCCGCTCGTAAAGATGACCTGCCTCCGGAAAAAGTACGCGCCAAAGCCCGCAAGTACGCCGATGAGATCGCCGCCAGCATGTCCATCGTCACCATCCGCTTCCTTGAGGTGGTTCTGGGCTGGCTGTGGAACCGGATCTATAACGGTATTGCCATCAACAACATCCAGGTGGTGAAGGACGTCGCCCAGGACAACGCCGTGGTGTATGTCCCCTGTCACCGCTCCCACATTGATTATCTGCTGCTGTCCTACGTGCTTTACCGGAATGGACTGGTCCCCCCCCACATTGCCGCAGGCATCAACCTGAACATGCCGGTGGTCGGCCCGATCCTTCGCCGTGGAGGGGCCTTCTTCATGCGCCGCAGCTTCCGCGACAACCCGCTCTACAGTACGGTGTTCAACGAGTACATGCACGTAATGTTCACTCGTGGCTACTCCGTCGAATACTTCGTTGAAGGCGGTCGCAGCCGTACCGGGCGTACCCTCCAGCCTCGCCCTGGCATGCTCGCCATGACCGTACGGAGCTTCCTGCGAGACCATCGCAAGCCGATCGTCTTTGTACCGGTGTACATCGGCTACGAGAAGGTTATGGAAGGACGCTCCTACCTTGGCGAACTCCGCGGTAAGAAGAAGCAGAAAGAAAGTGTGTTTGGGCTGGCCAAGACTGTCCGTAAGCTAAGCAAGTCCTTTGGCCGCGTTTCGGTCAACTTTGGCGAAGCCATCCACCTTTCCAATATCCTCGACGAATGCCATCCAAGCTGGCGTCAGGAAGCCTATGACAGCGAATACCGGCCAGCGTGGTTGGGCACGGCGGTTGAAGACCTGGCATCAAAAGTCGCAACGCGCATCAATGGTTCAGTTGCGGTGAACCCGATCAACATGACAGCCACTGTCCTGCTGAGCACCGAACGACTGGCTATGGATGAGCGTCAGCTGGTCAGCATGATGGATCAGTTCGCTTCGCTGCTTAAAGCCATGCCCTACTCCAACACCATGACCATGCCTGAAGGCAGCGGCAAGGACTGGTTGGCTTATTGTGAAAACATGGGACTGGTTACCCGCCAGCCCCAGAAGCTGGGTGACATCATCGGCCTGGAAGGCAGCAATGCCATCCTGATGACCTACTACCGTAACAACGTCCAGCACCTCTTCGCCATTCCGGCACTGGTGGCCAGTCTGTTCGAGAACAACGAATCCCTGAAGCGGGACAAGGCGATTTTCCTGTGTAGCGTTGCCTATCCTTATATCCAGTCGGAACTGTTCCTTCAGTACCCGGCCGATGAGGCAGAGTCCATCATCGACCGCTGGATTGATGTTCTCGTGGAGAACGGCATGCTGCGAGCCGACGGCGACCGCATCTGCCGCCCAGCCGAAGGGACCGATGCCACCGTGAGGCTACGCAGCCTGTCACGGTTTATCATTCAGACCCTGGAGCGATACCACATTGCCCTGGCCATTCTTCGCAAAAACGGCTCTGGAAAGATCAGCGCCGCAGAGCTGGAAGAACAGAGCACCATGATGGCGGAGCGCATGTCGATCCTGTTTGGCCTCAATGCGCCAGAGTTCTTCGACAAGAGTCTGTTCCGGAATTTCATCGCCAACCTGCAGAAGAACGGTGTACTGAGCGCCGACGAGCACGGCCAGCTCTGCTATACCGAGGCTTTGGAAGAAGTGGCTGAGGATGCCAGGCTGGTGCTGAATGTCGAGAAACGGCAGGCGCTGCAACAGGTGACCATGCTCGGCGCCTGAGCGCCGGCGGTCAGTGATAGGCCCTACCCTTGAGGCAGGGCCTTGATCGAATAGATATCGTAACGGCTGCTCTTGCCTTCGAGGCGGGTAGCCGGTTCCGGGCCTTCGATGCTGGGGGCCTTACGGGGGCGCTTGACGACCACCCGGTAAGTCGCTGCGGCCAATGCAGCCGCCAGCAGGGCCGGGGCATCGTCATCGTCCCCCACCACAGGCCGGAATAACTGCATTTCCTTTTTGACCGCAGCGGACTTGTCCCGGTGCGGGAACATCGGGTCGAGGTAAATAACATCCGCTACCTCCCCACCAGCGGCCATCAACCAGTCGATACTGCTCCCTTCATGCAAGGTCATCCGGGCAACAATGTCCGAAGTGGTCGGGTTCAGCAGCCCCCGCGCCAAGCCATCGGCCAGTAGCGCATGAATAATGGGCGAACGCTCGAACAGCGTCATTTGGCAACCCAACCCCGCCAGTACAAAGGCATCCTGGCCCAGCCCCGCCGTCGCATCCAGAACATGCAGTCTTGCCCGGGTTTTCTGTAGTCCAACCGCCCGTGCCACCAGTTGCCCGGTTCCGCCGCCGTGCTCACGGCGATAGCCTGCCTTTCCACCCGCAAAGTCGACACGAACCGGGCCTGGAGCGCCTTTACCCGTGGCCTGCAAAGCCAAGCCGTGATCGTCCGCAAACAGCAGCAGGTCAAACTCACTTACCTGACGAGGCTTGACCACCCCAAGGAATGGCAACGCCAGCCGTTCGGCCAAGGCTGCTGCACCTGCACGGTCACCGAGTGCGCTGCTGGCAACTGCCAGCGACGGCACAGCGCCTGGCATAGTGGGGGAACCGGATAATGTCATCAGATATGAATATCGATGCCTGCAAGCCCTGCGTCCTGATCAGCAGAGCTGGCGGCGATCGCCGAGAAAGTGGATAGGGCACGAACCGTGGCAAGCGGCAGTTCATCGGCATCGAAGCGCTGCAGCCGAGCATCCGCCGCAGCTTGTCGGGCCTCCACCCGGTGCTGCACCAGCCGTTCTTCAATAAGGGTGTCTGAAGGAGATGGGGAGCCAGAAACCCGGCGTTCGGTCAGGCTATCCCAGGCATCTGCCGGTGCTTTTTCAGGGCTTGTGGCCGGGTTTCGGTCGGTGTCAGAACGTTCCCGGGCAACCTGAGTGCGCCCCTGCAAAGGGAAACTGTTGGAGCCAATACCGTTAATCATCACCGTCGTCCCAATCGCTGCACAAGGAGCAAATACCCTTGGAATACTACCGGTTTCAGGGCCAAACGCTACCCAATTACCACAACATAACCACCAGCAGCCCCCCCAGGAGCAAGCGATAGATGACGTAGGGCATCAGGCCGATGCGTTCCAGAAACTTCAGGAACAAATGAATACACAGCAATGCACAGATAAAGGAAAGGCTCGTCCCGAGAATGATCGAGCGCCAGTCCGCCGCTTCACCCTGCTCAATCAGGTCCAGGGTTTTCAGCATGCCCGCTGCGGTAATAAGCGGTATCGATAGCAGGAACGAGAAGCGGGCCGCAGCTTCCCGGCCAAAGCCAAGAAATAGCGCCGCCGTCATGGTAATGCCGGACCGGGACGTGCCCGGAATCAACGCCAGCGCCTGGGCAATACCAATCACTAGTGCGTCCTTCATCGTCAGGCCGGGTAACCCTCGCTGTTGCCGCCCCACAGCGTCGGACCACCACAACACCAGACCAAAACCGATGGTGGAGGCCGCAATCACCAATCCCGAACGCAAGTGGGTCTCGATCAAGTCATCGAGCAACAACCCTGCAACACCCGCAGGTATGGTGGCTGCGATAATCGCCCAGGCCAGCTGGCTGTCAGGGCCGAGGCGGCAGTGAGCTGTATCCCCTACCCAGGCCGACCCCAGCTGCCAGACTTCCTTCCGGAAATACCAGACCACCGCGGCAAGGGTTCCGACATGAACCGCCACATCGAACGCCAACCCCTGGTCGGGCCAGCCCAGCAATTGGGAAGGAAGAATCAGGTGAGCAGAGCTACTGATCGGCAGGAACTCGGTCAGCCCCTGAATGATCGACAAGACAATGATGTGCCACAAGTCCATGGCGACGGGTTCCGCAGCTGGATGGAGAGTTGTCAGCGACCCGGCAGTTTTTGCCAGGCGACCGTATTACGAAGGTAGACGGGTTGGGCTTTGGCGGCTGGCACACCCTTGCCATCAAGGAAATCCGATGCGGCCAGAAGCGCAACGTAACGGGCCCGAGGTACCAGGGCCGTATCAACACCCTCAACGGCGGCAGTGACGCCACCAGGGATCTGTTCCTGATAGCCCCAGCCAGACCCTACCCCATGCCAGCGAGCAGGACCTTCCGCCAGGGTGACCATTTCCGGCGCACAGACGCGCTCTTCCGCAAGAGCAACCGGGCGCCCGTGGTTATTCCTGAAGCACCCCCAGTACACCTCTCCCATGCGGGCATCAAAGGCGACGGCGACACCGTCACCCTCACTGCAATGCTGAGCGTCACAGACCTCCGCCGCCACAGCTGCCAGGGACGAGACCGGTACCACAGGTACTTCCAGGCCAAACGCCAGTCCCTGAACCACACCGGTCGCTATGCGCAACCCGGTGAACGAGCCAGGGCCACAGGCAAAGGCCAGGGCATCCAGGTCTGAGGGGGCCAAGCCCTGCTCCGCCAGCAACTCCCGAACCATGGGCATCAGCAGACGGGTATGGCCTCGGGGCGCAAGCTCGAAACGCTCGTACACCTGGCCGTTGACCAGCAAAGCGGCAGAACACCCCTCTGAGGAGGTGTCCAACGCCAACAGTGTCACCGGAGTGGTCGCCGGGGTAGTCACCAGGATTACTTCAGCTGTTCAAAAATCTGGTTACGGATGTCTTCCAGGGAACCAACACCCTCAACCCGCAGGTAGCGCGGTGCGGCTTCAGCATCCTTGGCAGCCCAATCCTGATAATAGCCAACCAGCGGTGCAGTCTGCTTATGGTAGATATCAAGACGGTTACGGATCGTCGCTTCCTGGTCGTCTTCCCGCTGGATCAGCGGTTCGCCAGTTTCGTCGTCCTTACCCTCAACTTTGGGTGGATCATACTTGACGTGGTAGGTCCGGCCACTGGCCTCGTGAACGCGACGTCCAGACAGACGGCCAACGATTTCTTCATCATCAACGGCAATTTCAACAACGTAGTCGATGCCGATGCCCTGATCTTTCAGGGCCTCTGCCTGAGGAATGGTGCGGGGGAAGCCGTCCAGCAGGAAGCCGTTCTCGCAGTCATCCTGCTTCACACGCTCTTCGATCAGGCCAATGATGATGTCATCAGAGACCAGACCACCAGTCGCCATGATTTCCTTGACCTGGAGACCCAGCTCGCTTTCAGCCTTGACCGCTGCACGCAGCATGTCGCCTGTAGAAATCTGGGGAATTCCGAAGCGCTCGGTAATGAACTGGGCTTGTGTACCCTTACCGGCGCCGGGTGCGCCTAACATGATCACTCGCATAACGTTGTGCTCCCATTTCTATGATTATATTGAAAAAGCTGTTGCAAAACGAAGACGCTTTGCGACAGCCTCTTGGCGGTCACTCGCAAAAATCGAGCGGGCATTATACGAAGTCAGCGGGACGAGAGAAAGTACACGTCCGTAGCATGCCGGTCTTGCGCATGGGGTGGTATGGTGGTAACGCGTTAATTCGACAGCGAATGGGCGAGATCGTCGATGTCGTTGGCCACTCGCGCCATCTGCTCTTTCAGCTGTTCCACCTTATCAGCCGACAGCCCCAGACGTTGCGCCAGGGTATCGATGTCATCGGGGTTAAATTCATCGCCGACGCCTTTTTCCTTCAGCAGGGCGTTGGCCAACTGAACCATCAGCACATAATTTTCGTGCTCGCCTCGGTAATCCAGCTGTTGGTGGACACCCGCAGACTTCACCACGGCGTCCGGTAACTGCCAAAGCCGGTGCAGGATTCCACCAATCGCGCCATGGCCTACCGCCAGCACCTCGTGCCCCTGATCACCGCCAAACACCTGCTGTTCCAGTGAACGCATACTGACTTCCGGGTTTGCGTCCCTCAGGTTATTCAGCTCTTCAAATTCCTCAGGAAACAGGTGGCCAATCAGCAACAGGCCGAAGTTATGGAGCAGTCCGCACAAGTACGCCAGCCCTTTGTCGCCGCCCGTCATGGCCGCCAGGTTCTGACACAGGAAGGCGGTGTACAGGGAGTGCCGCCAGAATTCATCCATTCCGAGGGGGCCTTTCCGCGGCACCTCAAATGCCCGAACCGAGGCAATCCCCAGTGCAACGTGAGCCACCCGATCGAACCCCAATACGCGGGTAACCGCTTCCTGGACCGACTGGATCTGGCCCTGATAGTTGAACAGGGCGGATCGGGCGTATCGCATGATTTGTGCGGTAAGGCTGGGGTCAAACTCGATCAGTTCCGCCAGTTCACGGGCGGTGGCGTCCGGGTTGGCGGTGAGGCGCAGAATGCGCAACGCCAATGCCGGCATTGGCGGCAACCGGTACAGCTTCTGCAACTGCTCGGCTACGTGCTCCAGAGTCAAGGCCGAGCGGTCACCGACCGCCGGCCCCCTGATCACGATATGCCCTTTGCGGGAACCCGCCAGCGCGAGCCGCAGGCTGCGGCCATCAAGAACCACAAGGCTATTGTTGGAGCCGCCGGCAATAAGGGCGCGTTCCATGGAGTCCAGGGCACTGTCGGCAAGGACCGATACATCATAGGCACCGCCGATCGCGGGACGGAACCCCGGATCACAGTCACCAAAGAGGCGGTCGGCCTGACGAGCCGTCAACGGTTGCAGCCGGCGCCCCAACAATTGGTTAACTGCATCAAGATCCAGCGTGGTGTTGTAGGCGTGCACGGCCATCAACGCCCCCTGCACATCAATCAGCAACGTAGCCTGAAGCACCAGCTCCTGAGGCTCGCCACAACCGGTGACGGCAGCGTCAAAGCTGGAAACCGGTTCCAGGGGCAATTCCGTATAGGCAATTCCCTTGTGATTGAAAAACTGCTGCAATCTTGGAGCCAGTGCCAAGGGCGTTCTCCTGTCTATAAAACCACTGGGGCGTTGAACTGAGGGCTGATCACCGGATGGTACCAGTGCAGCAGCCCCTGTCTAGCCAGTGTTTCTCATTCCGGCGGCAATCCCGGCCATGGTGACTTTCAGGGCCTGCTCCACAGTGTCAGAAACAGAGGCTCCGCGTGCCTCGGTTTCCCGATCGCGCCGCAACAGTTCGGCCTGCAGGTAATGCAGAGGGTCCGTATAGGGGTTGCGCACTTTCATTGATTGCGCAAACACCGGCGCACCGGCCAACAGCTCGTCTTCCTGCTTGAGCGCCTTGACCTGTTCAATGCAGGTTTCCAGTCGCTGGCGGAGGTCTGCTCCCAGCACCCTGAGCGGCTCCTCCACCAGGGTCTGTTCGTAGTATGTGGCAATCCGCAAGTCGGCCTTGGCCAGCACCATTTCCAGCATATCAATGTAGGTTTTGAAGAACGGCCAGTCCGCCATCATCTCCCGCAATCGAGGCAGGTAGCCGGATTCGGCCGCTTCAGCCAGCGCCACATCACTACCCAGCCAACTCGGTAGCATCAGGCGCATTTGGGTCCAGGCAAAAATCCATGGGATCGCCCGCAGGCTTTCCACGCCGCCCGACGCTTTTCGCCGTGCAGGCCGGCTCCCCAGCGCAAGCTTGCCCAACGCCTGCTCCGGCGTGGCCTGACGAAAATAAGGGACAAAATCGGGATTCTCGCGCACCACATTACGGTAAACCTTCAACGAGCGACTGGTCAGCCAGTCCATCGTTTCACGCCACTCGGGCTTCGCCTTTGGCGGCGGTGCCAGAGTCGCCTCTACCACTGCCGTGGTATAGAGGGTCAGGCTTTGCTCGGCCAGTCGCGGCAGACCAAATTTGAAGCGGATCATTTCGCCCTGCTCGGTTATCCGGAAGCTACCATTCACCGAGCCTGGCGGCTGGGACAGGATTGCCCGGTTGGCAGGACCACCACCACGGCCAACCGTACCACCACGGCCGTGGAACAGGGTCAGGTGAACGCCATGCTGGGCAGCCACCTCAGTCAGCCGCTCTTGCGCCTGGTATTGAGCCCAGGCGGCCATCATCTGACCGGCATCCTTGGCAGAGTCGGAATAGCCAATCATTACCTCCTGGCGGCCCTGACAATAATCCCGGTACCAGTCGATGGCGAACAGCGCTGACATACTCGCGGGCGCGCCACTGAGGTCATCCAGGGTCTCAAACAACGGCACCACCCGCATTGGGTCGGCCATGCCGGCTTCGCGGAGCAGCAGGATGACACTCAAGACATCGGATGGCGTGCTCGCCATGGAAATGACGTAGGACCCCAGAGCCTGCGGTGTCTGTTGCGCGACCACGGCACAGGTATCCAGCACTTCCCGAACGGCCGCCGATGGCTGCCAGTTCCGCGGCACCAGCGGCCGACGCCCCTGAAGCTCTCGCACCAGGAAAGCCTGACGCTCTTCCTCGCTCCAGGTCAAATAGTCACCCAACCCCAGGTAGTCCACCATTTCCGCGACAGCCTCGGCATGGCGACCGGCCTCCTGGCGAATGTCCAGACGAACCAGCGGCAGCCCCAGGGTGTGGGCACGCCGGATGGTGTCCAGCAACGGGCCATTGGCAATGGTGTCCAAGCCACAGGCCAACAACGACCGGTAGCAAAGCTCCAGAGGGTTGGACAGGTCTTCGTTCTCGAAGAGGATGCCATCCGCGTCGGCCGCCTGACCATGGATCCGGGCTTCCGCCCAGTCGCGGGTTTTCTTGAGGCGGTCACGCAGCTCCGCGAGCACCTGGCGGTAAGGCTCCCGGCTATCGCCGACCTGGGCCCGAAGCTCATCACTGGCGTCTCCCATGGAGAGCTCTGCCCGCAGTGCCTTGATGTCCCGCAGGTAAAGGTCTGCCGCCATCCAGCGTCCCAGGAGGAAAACCTGTTCGGTCACCTGATGGGTGACATTCGGGTTGCCGTCGCGGTCACCGCCCATCCATGAGGCTATGCGAACCGGGCTGGCATCCAACGGCAGCCCCTGCCCTGTGGCTGCAACCAGTGAACGGTCCAGGTTGCGCAGGAATCTGGGCAGGGCTTCCCACAGGCTGTTTTCAATGACAGCAAATCCCCATTTGGCCTCATCAACTGCGGTCGGTCGATCATGCCGGATTTCATCGGTGTTCCATGCTTCCGCCACCAGCTGGCGAAGACGGTCAACAATGTCATCACGTTCGCTGGGCAACAGGTCGGTATGGTCCAACCGACCGAGGCAGTCTGAAATTTCGTCGTACTTCATGATCAGGGTGCGTCGGGCAACCTCGGTGGGGTGCGCAGTCAGCACAAATTCAATACGAAGGTCCGCCACCCGCCGGTGCAACTCTTCCGGCGCGACGCCCTGGTGCTTGAGGCGTTCAAACACCTCGCCCAGAGACTCGACCGTCAGGTCGGAATAATGGCCCCGATTCCGCCGGATGCCATGGTACTGCTCGGCCAGGTTGGCAAGGTTGAGAAACTGGTTAAAGGCTCGGGTTACCGGCAGGAGCTGATCGTCGTCCAGGTCGCTGAGCAAGCGGATCAACCGCTGGCCCGATCCACTCTCCTGACGCCGGTCCGCCTTGGCGGCTGCGCGAATGGATTCAATCAGTTCATAGACTTCCTGGCCGGGGTGCTGGCGAATACTCTCGCCCAACAAATCGCCCAATAGACGGACGTTTTCTCTCAGGTCCGGGTGCAGCTCGGTCACAGTGACATCCTTTTAAATTGACGGGGCCTTCTGGTTGTACCGATACTAATAACGGTTAACGACAGTGGTCGCAAGGAGTATTCATGAAAGTAACTGAACTGCCCAAACACTGGGAATCAAAGCCTGAGCCGGTTGAGCGGGCGCACGATTATAATCTTCGCCTGCCGCTGGAAGACGCCGCACGGGTTGCAGCGTTGGCAGAGCTCTACCCGGATCGAAGCGAGTCAGACATCCTCAACGACATGATCTCTGCCGCACTGGATGACCTGGTGCGTCAGACCCCACTCAAGGACAAGCTTGCCAACAAGGATAAGTGATAAACAGAAGGGAATAATGCTGAGCCGGGAGCGACGCTCCCGACTGGCGCTAACCGGCGGGCTCTCAGTCCCGTCCGGTCAGCTGGCTTGATATGCCGCCTGGGAGTTCAGGCCACCGATTCGAGCTGCCGCGCCTTCAGGCGCTGAATGTGCTTTTGACTGAGGCTGACAAACTTCGGTGTCAGTCCCTGGTCTTCATAGATTTCAAAGCCGTCTTCATCAAATGCCACGACCTTGGCCCCCTGTACGTAGGGGAAACTGGTTTCAAGCTCATCCAGGGATGCAGAAATCAGATCCCGCAGCAGATCCTGAGGAGACTTCATCGGATACAGAGTCGCGAGTTTTTCCAGTTGTCTGTGGTGTTGATCCGAAAGCCCCAGGAAATAAGCATCCCGGGTCAATCGTCCCCGAGCGTGCTTGTCCCAGTATTTGACCAGATCTTTTATTTTCATAATTCGGTAACTCCAGCTTCCTTTTGGTTCGGGAGCCCTGCTCCGAAACAGTGCACCCAATAGCCAAAGTGTAGACGAAGCCGTTACTTACAGCGCGGGTAAATGATTACGGATTGTACCTATCGGGGCGAGTTGTGTTGCGCCATGTTACCCAGCCCCATACCCACGTGCGAATTAGCGGCGTTTCTCAACACCCTTTACCGCCTGCCAGATCTGATCGAGCGCCTCCAAAGTTTCCGAGTCCATATCACGCCCCTGCTGCTCCAGGTGAGACTCAATCGCACGGAAACGGGCCTCAAACTTGTGGTTGGTTCGGTTAAGGGCCTTCTCTGGTACAACTTTCATAAACCGTGCCAGGTTGACGCAAACAAACAGCAGATCCCCCAGCTCATCCTCAACCGCGTCCGCCGGGCCCTCGCCACTCAAACTGTTGCGCCAGGCCTCTTTCAGCTCGTCGATCTCCTCATGAAGCTTGTCGAATACCGGCTCGATATCCGGCCAATCGAAGCCATGGTTCGCCGCCCGCCGCTGAAGTTTTTCCGCCCGCGCCATGGCGGGCAGGGTTCGGGCGATGCCATCAAGGCGGCTTGCTGAGAGAGCCTCCTTGCCTTTATTTGGCGCAAGCGCCCGTTCCTCGGCCTTGATTCTGTCCCAGCTGGCTCGAATCTCATCGTCCCCGGGGCGATTGTCCGGATCAACTTCACTGTCCAGGGTGCCGTCCGGGAATACGTGGGGATGACGCCGCAGCAGTTTGCGGACAATGCCATCCACCACATCCGAGAATTCAAAGCGGCCATCTTCCTGGCCCAACTGGCTGTAGAAAATCACTTGGAACAACAGGTCTCCAAGTTCATCTTTCAGATCATCGTAATCCCTGCGGTCAATGGCATCCGCCACTTCGTAGGCTTCTTCCAGGGTGTGAGGCACGATGCTCGCGTAGGTCTGCTTCAGATCCCAGGGGCAACCGGTGTCCGGCTTGCGCAACCGGGCCATGAGGTGCTTGAGGTCGTCGAGGTTATAACTCATCCGCGTTTCCGTCTGACATCCGCAATATTGGGCAGGTTTCGGATCTGTGCGAGCAACCGGGCCAGTTGCTCCAAGCTGCTGATCTCCACCGTCACCGACATGGTGGCGGTGTTGTCATCCGTGTTGGAAGCGGTATGCAACGCCAGAACATTGGTCTTGGACGCACTCAATACCTGGGTGATATCCCTCAACAGCCCGGCCCGGTCATAGGCATCAATCTCGATTTCCACGGGGTACACCGCTTCCGGGCGGCTGCCCCAGCTGACCTCAATAATGCGGTTAGGCTCAAATTCCTGCAGGTGGAGGAAGGTCAGGCAGTCCTGACGATGAACCGTCACCCCCCGCCCAACGGTGATATAGCCACCAATCGCGTCACCGGGCAGTGGCTTGCAGCATTTCGCCACCTGCGTCTTGAGCTTGCCCACCCCCTGAATCTGCACATCGGAGTCGGTGTCGTAGGTGCGCTTGCGATTCCTCACCAGTTTAAGGTCGAGCTGCTGATTGCGCGGCTCAATCATCTGCTGAGCGGCATTGGCCACATGGGTCGGGCGCAGATCTCCGGCACCGACTGCAGCAAACATGTCTTCCGAAGAGACATAATTCACCTTTTGCGCCAGCTCGTTCAGGTCTACATCATGGATCGACAAGCGCCGGAATTCGTCTTCCAGGATCGCACGGCCATCAACCACATTGCGGTCATGATCCTGCTGTTTGAACCAATGTGTAACCTTGGCCCTGGCCCTGGAGGTCTGGATATACCCGAGACTCGGGTTCAACCAGTCGCGGCTGGGAGCCGGGTTATTCGACGTCAGGATAACGACCTGCTCACCGGTCTTCAGGGGATAGGTCAGCGGAACGATGCGCTCGTTGACCCGGGCACCTCGGCAGGCGTGCCCCACTTCGGTGTGTACCCGGTAGGCAAAGTCCACCGGCGTTGCCCCCTGAGGCAGGTCGACGACATGCCCCTCGGGCGTGAAAACGTAGACGCGGTCCGAGGCAACATCCGTCTTGAGGTGGTCGGCCAGGCCGGACAGGTCGCCAAGGTCTTCCTGCCAGTCCAGCACCTGGCGCAGCCAGTTAATCTTGGCCTCATAGCCCGACGACTTGTTGCCGTTATCGGTGCCCTTGTACAGCCAGTGGGCACAAACCCCCAGTTCCGCTTCTTCATGCATCTGGTGGGTACGGATCTGGACTTCCATCACCTTGCCCTCAGGGCCCACCACCGCGGTATGCAGTGACTGGTAACCGTTTTCCTTGGGGTTGGCGATGTAATCATCAAATTCATTCGGGATATGACGCCACAGGCTGTGGACGATACCCAGGGCGGCATAGCAGTCCCGTACCTCTGGCACCAGGATACGCACGGCCCGAACATCGTAGACCTGGGAAAAGTCGATGCCTTTACGGCGCATCTTCCGCCAGATGCTGTAGATGTGTTTGGCCCGGCCAGAAAGCTCGCCTTCAATACCACACTTGGCCAGCTCCTTCTGCAGGGTTTCCAGTACCCGGCCGATGTAGCTGTCCCTCGCCAGCCGCTTTTCATCCAGCAGCTTGGCAATTTTCTTGTAGGCAGTTGCATGGAGGTAGCGGAACGACAGGTCTTCCAGCTCCCATTTGATGTGACCAATACCCAACCGGTGCGCCAACGGCGCATAGATATCGAACACCTCCCGGGCAACCCGCATCCGTTTTTCCGGCGATACGTCTTTCACGGCACGGATGGCGCAGGTTCGTTCCGCCAACTTGATCAACGCCACCCGGACGTCATCGATCATGGTGACCAGCATCTTGCGGACGTTGTCGAGCTGACCCTGACTCTGCCCCAGCACACTCCCTTTCAGGGGATGATGGAAGGAGGAAATCGCCGCCATTTGCTGGACACCGTCGATCAGGTTGGCAACTTCATCACCAAACTCATCACGAATTTCCTTCAGTGGCACCCGTTCTTCCCGAACCGCCCGGTACAGGATGGCCGCCACCAGGCTGGCCTGGTCGAGGTGCAACTCAACCAGCACCTGAGCCATGTCGATGCCAGTTCGGAAACTGCTGGCACCCGGCGCCCATAGCCGGTCTTCCTGCACCGCCTGGAGGTCTATCTCGGCGGCCTTCTCACAAGCCCGACGGAACTGCGCTACATCTTCAAGGTGGGTTTGCGACTCGATCTGGTGCACCCAACGTTCGATATCGAGTTCACCGTCCTGATTGACTACGTAATCTTCGCGAACTTTTACCATGCCGTTTTTGTTGTACCTGTTCGATGAGTCAACAGCGCTTCGTTGACTCTTGGCTTTTCCCGGTCATCCCTGACCAGCAGATGACGGAGCCTTACTTTACGTCCCGCTCAAACAACGCGATCGATTCCACGTGTGTGGTGTGCGGGAACATGTCCATCACTCCGGCCCGCACCAGGCGATAGCCGTTGCGTACCATCACACCGGCGTCCCGCGCCAGCGTTGCCGGGTTACAGGACACATAGACAATACGGTTGGCACCGAAGGCGGTCAGGTATTCACAGACCTCTTCCGCACCGGACCGCGGTGGGTCGATAAGGATCTTGTCAAACCCCTCAGCCGCCCAAGACTCTGACGTAAAATCACCCTGCAGGTTGGCACCGTGGAAGGTGACATTGTCCAGGCCATTGAGTTCAGCATTTTCCCGGCCCCGGACAACCATGGCGTCATCCCCTTCGACACCCACCACATGACCCGCCTTGCGGGCCAGAGGCAGGGTAAAGTTGCCCAGGCCACAGAACAGATCCAGCACCCGCTCCCCAGGCTGAATATCCAGCCACTCTACCGCGCGGTGCACCATCTGACGATTGATGCCGGCATTGACCTGGGTAAAGTCCATGGGATGGAACTCCATGGTCAGGTCGAATTCCTCCAGCCGGTAGGACAGCCGCTCAGCCCCCTCAGCCGGCCAGATCCGGTGAACCGTGTCCGGCCCTTTCGGCTGCAGGTAGATATGCAAATCGTGGGCCTGTCCAAACTCGACCAGCTTGGCCTGATCACCTTCACTGAGCGGGTCCAGGTTACGGAAGACCATCGCGGCCACGTCATCACCACAGGCCACTTCCACCTGAGCAATGCGTTGGTATGCGTCCAGCCCGTGGATGACCTCACGCAACGCGCTAATCCGCTCGCCAATACGAGCGTCCATAACCACGCAACGATCAATATCAGCCAGGAAGGCACTCCGCTTTTCACGGAAGCCTACCAGTACCGACTCCCGCTTCTGGACAAAGCGAACCCCCAGCCTGGCCTTGCGGCGATATGCCAGTGGCTCCGCCCGCATGGGCGCCACCCACTCTTCCGGCTCAATGCCCCCAAAGTGGGCAAAGTGTTCCCTCAAGGTGTCTTCTTTGAAGCGGATCTGGGCCTCGGCACCCATGTGCTGCAGACTGCAGCCGCCGCACAGGTCGGCATAGTCACACGGAGGGGTTACCCGTTCGGGTACCGCCTGCTCCACCTCGATGGTGCGCAACTCGTCGAACTTGCTGCGGGTACTGACCACTTTGGCCATGACCGTTTCACCAGGCAAGGCGCCGTCGACAAACTGGATCTTACCGTCCTGATGGGCAATGCCCCGACCATCGTGACTCAGCTTTTCAATCTCACACCGAACCGGTTCGGTAGGCAGGACTTTCCGGCGTCTTCTACTCATATTCTTTTCTCTAATTTGCTTGGGGGCCAGGCTGGATGGCCCCGTTCTTGGCAGGCTAACCGGGAATCAGGCGCCGGGAAACACACCGGTAGACAGGTATCGGTCACCACGGTCACAGATAATGGCCACGATTACGGCATTTTCAACCTGTTCCGACAGTTTCAGGGCTCCGGCAATGGCGCCACCTGAAGACACACCGCAGAAAATGCCTTCTTCCCTGGCGAGGGCTCGCATGGTTTCCTCGGCGTCCTGCTGGCCGATATCCACCACCTGATCCACGCGGGAGGCATCAAAAATCTTGGGCAGGTAGGCCTCAGGCCAACGCCGGATTCCCGGAATGGAGGAGCCTTCCCGTGGTTGCAGGCCAACGATCTGGATATCGGGGTTACGTTCCTTCAGATATTGGGAAACCCCCATGATGGTGCCGGTGGTCCCCATAGAGCTGACAAAATGAGTGACCCGGCCCTGGGTCTGTTCCCAGATTTCCGGACCAGTGGAGCGATAGTGGGCCAGGGGGTTATCGAGGTTGGCGAACTGGTCCAGCACTCGTCCCTGCCCGTTCTCCTGCATGGCCTGCGCCAAGTCACGGGCACCTTCCATACCCTCGGCCTGGCTGACCGTCACGATCTCGGCGCCGTAAGCCCGCATGGACGCCCGGCGTTCCTCACTCATGTTCTCCGGCATGATCAACACCATGCGGTAACCCTTGATCGCTGCTGCCATGGCCAAAGCGATACCGGTATTGCCACTGGTGGCTTCGATCAGGGTGTCACCGGGGCGGATGTCACCACGGCGTTCGGCTTCCTGGATCATACTCAGGGCCGGCCGGTCCTTGACCGAACCGGCCGGGTTGTTGCCTTCCAGCTTGGCGAGCACCAGATTGCTGGTGTTTCCCGGCAAACGCTGCAAACGCACCAGCGGTGTATGTCCGACGTAATCTTCAATGGTTGGGAAATGCATCTTGGACTTGGCTCCTGTCAACCAGTACCACCACAGCACCGGGGTACAGAGTACGGGCCTGTGGTACACTCAGGCTCGCATCATACGCGCTCAAGCCGCAGTCGCCCAATACAGCTTCTCGCTATAACCATGACTGTCGGCTATATAACCGGCAGGTATTCACAGTCTCACCCGCCGAATTCATCTATTCTGACAGGGAAGGCAGCCGGAAAAGGGTCATACCCATGCTCCGGCCAGGCAAATTATTCAGGAAGGAATCATGCGTCGGTGGGGAATCCGCAAAAAAGTTCTGGTGGTGACTCTGGTTCCCACCTTGCTCACAACCCTGATGCTGGGATTGTTTTTCTCCCTGAGCTGGGTGAAGAACATTGAGCAACTGCTGCAAGACCGGGGCGACTCCCTTTCCCGACAGCTTGCCGCCGCCGCCGAATACGGTCTGTTCACCGCCAACCGCAACCTGCTGAACAGCCTGTCGAACGCCCTGCTGGAAGAGCAGGACGTCCGCTCCATCACCTTCTATGACGCCAGCCAGGTCCGTATGCTGCATACCGGCCCAGGCCACCGTTTGCCCCTCGCGAAAGACACACTGAATCAACCCGGCGCAACCCGGATGAGCGGGACGGACAGCACAGTCTTCGTTACCCCGGTGTACCTTCAGGACCTGATGATCGACAACCTGATGGATCTGGACATCCGCAGCACCGCCCAACTGTCCCCCATCGGCTGGGTCGCCGTCGAAATGTCCCACATCCGGACCGAGAAAGAGACCTACAAAGCGCTGCTGATTTCCCTGTTGCTGGTTTTGGCCGGGGTCATCCTAAGCCTGCTGATTGCGGTCAGGTTATCCCGAGCGTTCACCAATCCGGTGTTCCAGTTGAACGAAGCTGTCGCCAAGCTTAAAGAGGGCAAGCTCGACACCCGAATCTACACCGAGGCAGGCCCAGAATTTGAACAGCTGGAATCGGGCCTGAATGCGATGGCAGAAGAACTCAGCAAGGCCCAGGCTGAGATGCAGCAGAACATCGACCAGGCCACTGAAGACCTGAGGGAGACGCTGGAAACTATTGAGATCCAAAACATCGAACTGGACTTCGCCCGCAAGGAAGCGCTGGAGGCGAGCCGCATCAAGTCCGAGTTCCTGGCCAATATGTCCCACGAAATCCGCACCCCCCTCAACGGCATTATTGGCTTTACCGAACTGCTGCTGAAAAGCCAGATGCCCAGGCAGCAGAAAGACCACCTCAACACCATTCGCAAGTCATCCGAAATTCTGCTGACCATCATCAACGACATCCTCGACTTCTCCAAGATCGAAGCCGGAAAGCTGATGCTGGACCGGGTCCCGTTCAAGCTCCGGGACATCATCGAGGAAGTCATGGTCATGCTGGCGCCTGCGGCCCACAGTAAGAACCTGGACCTGGTCCCTCTGGTCTACAACGATGTTCCAGACAACATCATGGGTGACCCCCTGCGGGTCAAACAGGTGATCACCAACCTGGTCAACAACGCCATCAAGTTTACCCAGACCGGGGAAGTGGTATTACGGGCCAGCCTGGACGACGAAGACACCGAAAACCACCGGGTCACCCTGCGCCTGAGCATCTCGGACTCCGGGGTCGGATTGTCGCGGGCTCAGCAGCAATCGCTATTCAATGCCTTCAGTCAGGCCGACGCCTCGACGGCACGACAATACGGCGGAACCGGACTGGGGCTGGCCATATCGAAGCGTCTTGTAGAGGAAATGGGCGGAAGCATCGGCCTGGAAAGCGAACTGGGCAAAGGCTCGACGTTCTGGTTCACCCTGACCACGGACCTCTCCGTAAGTAAAGAAGCCGCCGAACCCAGGGACTCGCTGACCGGCGAAAAGGTGATCTACCTGGAACACCAGAAAACGTCCGGACTGGCGGTCGAACACCTGATGCGCGACTGGGGCCTGGAGGTCGACCGGGCCAATTCGCCGGGCGAACTTCGCGAACGGGTGGAAGAAGCCCAGAAAAGTCAGTCAGGCTATGCCCTTGCCATCATCGGCATTAACCGCCACCTGCTGCATTCCAGCCAGTATTGCGGCCTGCTCCGAGATCTGGAAGTGGAACGGGATTGCCGCACCCTGCTGCTCACCCCCACCCAGGAAAGCCACGATGATCCTCTGTCCGGGCTCGCCAGTGGTCACATCAGCAAACCAGTATGCCGCGACGCGCTTTACGACGAACTGCTGTATCTTATCCATGGCATCCATAAAGGACTGCCCGGGGGTGAGACTGACCTGTCAGCCAGACTTCCCGGCAACAGCAGTGTCCCGAGAGTGCTCGCGGTGGATGACAATGAGGCCAACCTCAAGCTGGTGCTGACCCTGCTCCGGGACAATCACATCCAGGCGGAAGGCGCCACCAGCGGTTTTGAAGCGCTCAGCAAAGCCCGCCAAAACCACTTTGACCTGGTGTTTATGGACCTCCAGATGCCCGGTATGGATGGCGTCGAAACCACCGAACGCCTGCGGGCACTTGACCGCTATTCCGAGCGCCTTCCGATCATTGCCCTCACCGCCCATGCCCTGGCCGATGAACAGGACCGGCTGATTCAACAAGGGTTTGACGGCTACATGGCGAAGCCGATCAGCAGTCAGCAGCTCATGGAGATCATTCGGGAGTACACCGGCTACGGCGTCATGGCCGTCGGGGGCAGTGAGCAGGCTACGGTTTCGGAGGTACGGGATACCCGGCGTGGCATCCGTCCCTCCACCCGTCAGAAGCAGCGAGACTGTGTCAGCATTGAAGAAAGTATCCAGTTGGCGGCGGGCAAGGCAGACCTGGCCGAGGAACTGTTCAGCATGTTACTGGAGCAGTTACACAGCGACCTGAGAGCCATTCATCAACTTTGGGACAGTGATGACATGGACGGTTTGCTGGAGTGCGTGCATAAGCTCCATGGCGCTGCCCGCTACTGCGGGGTACCCGAGCTCAGGGAGGCCGCCAATCTGTTCGAAACGGCGTTGAAACGCGAATCTGATGACCGGGAAACGCTGAAGGAACAAATGCTGGCCGCCATGGAACGGCTGGACAACTGGGGTGAACAGACCGACTGGCAATCCATGTTCCGGGCGTACCAGCCAAAGGCCTTCATCGACTAGACGAAGGCCCTTTCACACAACGCTTAGCTGCGTGCCCGCTCCAGGATCGCACGCATATCGCGAACAGCGTCCTTGAGGCCGGTAAACACCGCGCGCGCGATGATGGCGTGGCCGATGTTCAATTCATTGATACCGGGAATGGCAGCCACTCGCTCGGTGTTGTGGTAATGCAGGCCGTGTCCGGCGTTAACGATCACCCCCTTCCGGCGAGCATAGGCCACCGCCCGTTCCAGCTTAGCGAATGCGTCATTGACCGCCTCGACACCCTCAGCCTCGGCGTAATCACCGGTGTGCAGCTCAATGACCGGAGCTCCGCAACGCACGGCCGCGTCGATTTGGGCTTCATCAGGGTCAATAAACAGGGAAACCTCAGCGCCGATAGCCGCGAGACGATCACAGGCACTGGCCACCCGGGCCTCCTGGCCCACCACGTCCAGGCCACCTTCGGTGGTCAGCTCTTCCCGCTTCTCCGGAACCAGGCAAACACAATGGGGCTTCACCTGCTCCGCAAACGCCAGCATGGCCTCCGTGACCGCCATTTCCAGGTTCATCTTGGTGTTGAGCATCTGCCGTAGCAGCAATACATCCCGGTCCTGGATATGCCGGCGATCCTCCCGAGGGTGGATCGTAATGCCGTCTGCGCCCGCTTCTTCCGCCAGCAAGGCCGCCTGCACCGGGTCCGGATAGCGGGTACCACGAGCCTGACGGAGCGTGGCAACGTGATCAATGTTTACACCAAGCAATACTCTTTGGGTCATCGGGCTCTCCTCAGCCTTTCAGAAACAGGGACCGGCTATGAAGCGGTTTGCCCTGCATCAGGTAATCAACCAATACTCTCATCACCCGTTTGGCCAGTTTGCGGGCAGCTTCAGACTCAAAGTCTCCCTCCGCCAGCTGCAACAAGGTGCTTCCTGGTAGCCGCTGCAACCGGACCGACGGCCCCAAGGCCTGAACGATGCCCTGCTCAGGATCATAACAATAGTCGTAACCGGCCTCGACCGTCTGAGCAATGTCGGTTGCCACCGCCCAGTCAAAGCCATACCCCAGAGCGTAAGCAAACGCCACTTCAAACCGCCGCAGCACCGGCTCGACATCACGGCTATGGACCAGCTGGCTCAGGGCCTCAATATAGGCGGCAAAAAGCTCTGGATGGGGATCTCCAGCAGGCAACACCCGCTGAAGTAACTCATTGATATACAAGCCACTGTAAAGACCCACAGTGCCAGCAAAAGGATCGGCCTGACGCACCTCGACCTGAACCAGGGTCTTGAGCTCAGTCCGCCCCTGCCAATCCACCAGGACCGGCTGAAACGGCTGTAGCTGAGCCTTCAGTGGACTGCGGGAAGAGTTGGCACCTTTGGCGACAACTGTGAGCCGCCCGGCGTTGAGAGAAAACAGGTCCACCAGCAAGCTGGTTTCCCGGTAGGCGCGGCGATGCAAGACGTAGGCCGGCTCGCCCTGGACAGAGCCAGACATGCCAACCTCAGAGGTCGTTCATGCCCAGGCTCTTGAGCGCCCGGTCGCTGTCGGCCCAGCCCCGTTTCACTTTGACCCAGAGTTTCAACATGACCTTGGTGTCAAACAGCCGCTCCATGTCCTGGCGGGCTTCCTGACCAATCAGCCTCAGCCGCTCGCCCTTGTCGCCGATCACGATCTTTTTCTGCCCTTCCCGTTCAACCAGGATAAGTGCAGACACGTGCAGAGTTTTACCCTCGCGGCGGAACTCTTCGATCTCAACCGCTACCGAGTACGGCAACTCTGCGCCAAGCTGACGAGTGATTTTCTCACGAACCATTTCCGAGGCCAGAAAGCGCTCACTGCGATCGGTAATCTGGTCGTCGGGATAGAAATGCACGCTCTGGGGCAGGAAACGCCCAACCGCTTCCTCCAGAGGCTGGAGATTGGTGCCTCGCAAGGCTGATAGCGGAATGATTTCGGCAAATTCCCGCTTCTTGGACAGCATGTCCAAGTGTGGCAACAGCAGCTCGCGCTTCTCAGCCTTATCAACCTTGTTGATCGCGAGAATCACCGGGCACTTCAGTGAGGACAGTTTCTCCAGCACCATTTCATCGGCGGTGGTCCAGCTCATCAGGTCGACCACGAAAACCACCACGTCGACATCAACCAGGGCCGAGGTGGCGGCCTTGTTCATGTAGCGGTTCAGTGCTCGCGGCTCTTCCTCATGCATCCCCGGGGTGTCCACGTAGATTGCCTGGACAGGACCTTCCGTCTTGATGCCCAGTACCTGATGGCGCGTCGTCTGCGGCTTGCGGGAGGTGATACTAAGCTTCTGACCCAGCAGATGGTTGAGCAGCGTAGACTTGCCTACGTTGGGGCGCCCAACAATGGCGACAAATCCACAGCGGCTGTTCGGATCCTCCGGGCGGGTAATATCCATCATCAGTCGTTCTCCACACCAAGGGATTTCAAAGCACTCCGGGCCGCCTGCTGCTCTGCTATCCGGCGACTGCTGCCAACTCCGGTGGTCTTGCGGTCCAGCGAAGGCAGCACACACGATACGTGAAACGTTTGGGCATGGGCTTCCCCGTCCACCGAAATCACATCGTATCGGGGCAATGGGTACTGGCGGGATTGCAGATACTCCTGCAACCGGGTTTTCGGGTCTTTCTGGGTATCCTGCAGGTTAAGGTTGTTCAAACGCTGTTCAAACCACCGCAACACCTGCTGGCGGCAGGTCTCAAAATCGCTATCCAGGTAGATCGCTCCGATGATCGACTCGACCGCATCCGCCAGGATCGATTCACGACGATAACCACCGCTTTTCAGCTCGCCGGACCCAAGTCGCAGGTACCGACCCAGATCAAACTCACGGCCAATTTCAGCCAGAGTGACGCCTTTAACCATCCGCGCCCGCAACCGGCTGAGCTGCCCTTCACGGGCTTTTTCGAAGTAGTGGAACAGGTGCTCAGCGATCACCATGTTAACGATGGAGTCACCGAGGAACTCCAGCCGCTCGTTATTCTGGTTGCCAAAACTGCGGTGGGTCAGCGCCAGCAGCAGGTGTTCAGGTTGCCGGAACTGATATCCAATCCGGCGCTGTAACTGTTCCAGGTCGGGTTTTAAACTCACTTGCCCTTCATCTCGTACTCGTGGTTGAAGGAGACAACCGCATCAACGTTGTAGAACATCTCCGTGCGAATTTCGTACTCGACTTTAATGATGACAAACTCACCATTTTTCTGGACTTCGATGTTCTGAGGATTGAAGCCACGGACATTGTTGACACTCAACCGTCGGTTGATCAGGTCCATCACCCGGGCCGGGCCCATGTTGGATAGCCCCTCGGCACCATCAAGGCTTTCAATGGCCTCCTGGATGGTAATGTCGTCCACGTAGATTGGCCCCAGCTTGATCGCCAGGGTCAGCAGCCCGCCGAAAAACAACACCATGATCAGCATGGTGATGGTTGACGCTCCACGGTGTTTATTGATGCCGGACAGTCCGTCTCTTGTCATTACTCGTACGCCTTGTTCTTTTTAAGTTATTCGATGCCGCCAACCCGGTCAAAGGTCGGCAGGGTGGTGAACGATTTCCAGTGCATCCAGATTGCAAACGCCTTACCAACAACCAGCTCGTCTGGAACCGTGCCCCAGAACCGGCTGTCGTTGCTGTTGTCCCGGTTATCACCCATCATGAAATAGTGACCCTCAGGCACAATCCATTCGCCTTCTCCAGCCCCACTCTGGCGCCCCATGGTGAGATAGACATCATGCTCCACCTCACCAAGGCTCTCACGGCGCAGCTCCACCGGGGGCAAACGAGCCACGAATTCCGACAACACTTCCTCGCCGTTAACGTAGAGCGTCTTGTCGCGGTAACGGATGTGGTCACCCGGCAGCCCGATCACCCGTTTAATATAGTTGGTCTTGCCATCCAGCGGCACCTTGAAAACCATCACGTCGCCACGCTGGGGGTCGCCAATATCAACGACCTTGGTGCCCAGCACCGGCAACCGCAAACCATAAGCGAACTTGTTCACCAGGATGAAATCGTCCACCTCAAGGGTCGGCAGCATGGAGCCAGACGGAATGGTAAAGGGCTCCACCAGAAAGGACCTCAGCACCAGCACAATGGCCAGTACCGGGAAGAAGGACCGGCTCAGGTCCACCAAGTACGGCTCGCTGTCCTGATCTTCGGCTTCATCCCCGCCGCCCTGGGCTACCCCACCTTCCGCCGCCAGGCGCGACACCCGCCGCGGCTTCAGGTACACCACATCCAGCAACCAGATAAAGCCAGTCACCAGGGTCAAAACGACCAGAATCAGCGGGAAATTGATATCCATAACAGTCCTAGTTATCCACTTTCAGCACCGCGAGGAACGCTTCCTGCGGCACTTCCACGTTACCCAGCTGCTTCATGCGCTTCTTGCCTTCCTTTTGCTTCTGCAGCAGTTTCTTCTTACGACTGACGTCACCACCATAACACTTGGCTGTTACGTTCTTTCGCAGAGCCTTGACGGTTACCCGGGACACAATCTGGTTTCCGATGGCCGCCTGAATGGCGATATCGAACATCTGCCGGGGAATCAGTTCTTTCATCTTCTCAACCAGCGCCCGCCCCCGGTAATGAGCTTTATCCCGGTGCACAATCAGCGCCAGCGCATCCACCCGCTCGCCGTTGATCAGCACATCCAACCGCACCAGGTTGGCCGCCTGGAACCGTACAAAGTGGTAATCCAGTGAGGCAAAGCCGCGACTGGCGGATTTGATGCGGTCAAAGAAGTCCAGCACCACCTCGGCCATCGGCAACTCGTAGGTCACCTGAACCTGCGTCGAGAGGAAGTGCATGTTCTTTTGCACCCCACGCTTTTCCTCACACAGCGCTATCACGTTACCCAGGTGTTCCTGGGGCACCAAGATATTGGCCTCAACAATCGGCTCGCGCATTTCGTCAACAGAACCAATATCCGGCAGGCGGGATGGATTATCCACCGACACGGTCTCACCCCGGGTGGTCACTACTTCGTAGATAACCGTTGGTGCCGTGGTGATCAGCTCAAGGTTGTATTCACGCTCCAGCCGCTCCTGGATAATTTCCATATGCAGCATGCCAAGGAAACCACAGCGAAAGCCAAAGCCAAGCGCGTCTGAGTTCTCCGGCTCGTAGAACAGGGAGGCGTCATTGAGGGTGAGCTTTTCCAGGGCATCCCGGAAATCGTCATAGTCGTCTGAGCGGATCGGGAACAGCCCCGCGTACACCTGGGGCTTGACCTTCTGGAAGCCCGGCAGTGGCTCGGCCTCTTCGGCCCCTTTCTGCTGAACGATGGTGTCACCCACTGGCGCGCCGTGAATGTCTTTGATGCCTGCCACCACAAAGCCAACATCACCTGTGCCCAGTTCACCGGTATCGGTCAGTTTAGGGGTAAAGATCCCGACCCTGTCGGCATTCCAGGCTCGGCCGGTGGACTTGATGACGATCTTATCGCCCTTCCGCAGTGTGCCCTGGGTAACTCGTACCAGCGACACCACCCCGAGGTAGTTATCAAACCAGGAGTCAATGATCAACGCCTTCAGCGGACCGTTAACATCGCCGGTGGGCGGTGGAATGCGTTTGATAAGGTCTTCGAGCACATCTTCAACGCCCATGCCACTCTTGGCGCTACAACGAACGGCGTCTGCGGCTTCGATACCAATGATGTCTTCGATTTCCTTGGCGACCCGCTCTGGCTCAGCCTGCGGCAGGTCCATTTTGTTCAGAACCGGCACAACTTCCAGGCCCTGCTCAATCGCGGTGTAACAGTTGGCTACGGACTGGGCCTCCACGCCCTGCCCTGCGTCAACCACCAGCAGAGCGCCTTCACAGGCATAAAGCGAACGCGAAACTTCGTAGGAAAAGTCGACGTGTCCCGGGGTGTCGATAAAGTTCAGCTTGTACTCAATACCATCTTTGGCCGTGTAATTCAGGGTAACGCTCTGAGCCTTGATGGTGATGCCGCGCTCCCGTTCGAGATCCATGGAGTCAAGCACCTGCTCCGCCATCTCCCGGTCACTGAGGCCGCCACAAGTCTGTATAAAGCGGTCCGCCAGTGTGGATTTACCATGATCGATATGGGCAATGATTGAAAAGTTACGGATTCGGCTAAGCTCAGTCACAGACAATGGATACTCGTAAAAGACGATAAACGCACCTTGGTGGCCAGATAATGGACCCGGCTCCAGGGCTCCCTGAAACCGGGCACAGCTCGGGTTCAGTAACGCGGTGATTCTACCGGTTACCGGCTGCCAATGCCATGATTCAGGAGATCAATGAGCGCTCGTACTGACGAACCAGGAAGCCAATCAATGCGTCCTCATCCAGCGGGTAACTGAACAGGTTGCCCTGGCACTGTGCACAGCCCGCCGCTTTGAGGAAACTCAGCTGCTGCGGGGTTTCCACACCTTCCGCCACCACCGTCAGGTGTAGTTTTCGGGCCAGTGCAATCACCGCAGAAGCGACGTCAGTCGCGCTCACGTTATAGGGAATATCACGGATGAAACAATGGTCGATCTTGACCACATCCAGCGGCAGTTGCTGCAAAGCAGCCAGCGAACAGGAGCCGGTTCCGAAATCATCAAGGATCAGGCACACCCCAAGGTCATGGAGCGCCCCCAGAAGCTCACGGAGGTGACGGGGGTCTTCGTTAAGCAGCTCGGCCGGCATCTCCAGCTCAAGCCGCTCAGGGTAGACACCGGTTTCGGTAATCACCTGCCGGAACAGGTCAAGGAAACCCGGGTCCATTACCTGTTTCACCGAGACGTTGACGGCAACCTTGAGATCTTCAAACCCCGCACGCTCCAGCGCCTGAATCTGGATACAGGCCTGTCGCAACGCCATTTCACCCAAGCGGATGATCAAGCCGGTTTCCTCGGCCAGGTGAATGAACTGCTGCGCTGACACCAAGCCTTTCTCAGGGTGCTGCCAACGTACAAAGGCTTCCACCCCCAGCACCTTCTCGGTGGCCAGGTCGACCTTGGGCTGGTAGTGGAGGACAAAGCGGTCCGCATCGAGAGCCGCCGCCAGCTCTTCCTGCTGGAGCAGTCGACGGGACGCCTTGATGTTCATGGCCGGGGTAAAGAACTGGTAGTTGTTCCGACCGCTTTCCTTGGCCCGATACATGGCAAGGTCAGCGTACTTCATCAAGGTACCAGGATCCTCACTGTCAAACGGGATCATAGTGACACCGATACTGACGGTGACGCCAACTTCGTGCTCACCCAGCCGTATCCGCTGGCAGAGCCTGCGCAGGATGGTTTCCGCCACCTTGGCTGCGGCTTCCGGCCCACTGATCCGCGACAGCAACACCACAAATTCATCACCGCCCAGACGAGCAACTGAGTCATCTTCACGAACACAGCCGGTCAGCCAACGTGCCACCTGTTGCAGCAGCTCGTCTCCGGCGTCGTGACCCAGCGTGTCATTGATGCGCTTGAAACCATCCAGGTCAAGGAACATTAGGGCGGCAGGTTCTTCGGTGCGCCGACACCGCCGCACCACATGTGTGAGCCGGTCACGGAACAGCTGCCGATTGGCCAGGCCTGTCAGGGGGTCATAGAATGCCAGGCGGTGAAGCTCTGTCTGAGCCGCCTTGAGCTGAGTCAGGTCGCGGAGACTGAGCACCACGCCATCAACCCCGGGAACGTCCAGCATGGACGTGTAGGTTCCCTCCATGTCCCGCCATTCACCACTGGCATCCCGCACCCTGGCCCGCACCACCGGCAGCTGACGCCCCGGCGTTTCCTGGGCTTCCTCAAAGCCGGTCTGAAGCAACGCCCAGTCATCGGAGTGCACCAAGCTTTCCAGCTCCATGCCTTTGAGCTCGTCGGCATAAAAACCAAGGATATCCTTACAGGACGGACTGGCATAACGGGGTTCGCCTGAGCGGTCCAGCACCAGAGTGATGTTTGCCGCGCCTTCGGTGATCGCCCGGTAGCGTCCGGCACTGATCTGCGCCATCAGGCGGGATCTCAGCAAAACCAGGGCAATCAGGAACAACAACAGGCTGATCACCACGCCGGCGGCCAGCACGATGGGTGGGCGGGGGTCCGATGCAAGATAGTCAAACGCCGGTGTCGAACGGGTCTGCAGCAGCCAGGTCCGGCCGCCATGAGTAATCAGCTGGGCCTTCTCAAAGCTGTACTCATTGTCCAGCGAGCCAAGATTGGACCCGTACATCAGGGTCTCCCGGCCAACCATATCGCCGTCGTAAATGCGCACATCGAGAAACGGCGAAATCAGCCCGACAATACCATCCATCAGATTATTCATCCGGAAGGCACTGAAAACAAAGCCCTTTAGCTGCACTCGCCGCTCGCTTTCCGAGTCGGGCGTCCACCCACCTTCATAGATGGGGTAATACATCAAAAATCCGGCCTGATCCTCAGCCACCTCTTCCTGCACCAGCACCAACTTCCCGGTCACCATTGGGCGGCCGGTATTCCTGGCCTCTTCCATAGCTCGACGATGGACAGGCTCGCTGAACGCATCGTAGCCGTAGGCACGACGGTTCTGGTTGCTGTTGGGCTCCAGGAAAACAATTGGATGGTATTCGTCCCGTGGGCCCAGCGGGCTGATGTGATAGTCCGGCATTCCCTGGCCTTGCGCCCAGGTGACGTGCTCGCCCATCTGCCAGGCATTCACCCGGGCGGTGTAGCCAATACCCTGAATGCCAGGGTAGTAGCGCTCGATATCGACACTTTCTATGTACGTATGCCACCCCAGGCGATCGAGTTCGGGGCTGATGGCAAACAGGCCGGCGGCACCCGCCAGCACCTGCTCATAGTTCAATAGCCGTTCTTCAATTGCGGTCTTGAGCTGCAAAGACTGTGTGCGGAAGCGGGCTTCGGTCCGGTCTTCCACCAGGCGAACAGAAACATGCCAAAGCACTGCGGTGGCTAGTAGGGAGGCGGCCAGCAGGAGCCAGGCGATCCAGGCATGCCTGAAACGCAACAACTGCCGAAATGGGACGTCCTTTTTATTCATCATTTCTGCGGATCCGATCCTTGGCGCTCGATTCTTATTCAGGTCGTCGGCAGACTATAGCAAACAACCCCGAGAACTGTCGTCTTTTGAAACAGTCCCTCGGGGTTGCCATTGTTCCGTGTGCTATTGAACCGGGCGGCTCAACTCAGGGGCGCATCACCAGGTAGGTCGCCCGCCCCTCGCGGATAACACGAACAGAGACCGCTTTGTCGTCCGGCAACGAGTTCGCCGCTGCCCTGAAGTCATCGACAGAGTCTATGCGGTGACGGTTGATCTCGGTGATCACGTCCTTGGAACGGATACCCGCCTCCAACGCCGGACCACGCCCCACATCAACCACCATCACCCCTCCTTCAATACCGAGGGTATCCCTAAGCTTGGGCGGCACTTCTTCGACAATCAGCCCAAGTGGTGCAGCATTCGATTCCGGTGAACGCCCGGTCTCCGCTGGCTGAGAGCCACCTTCGTCCGGCAACTGTCCAATCACCACGTCAAGGTCAATACGATCCCCACCGCGCATGACTTTCAGACGCGCTGAGCCGCCCACTGGAGTCCGCCCGACCATAGGCGGCAACTCCGACGACAGCCCGATTTCATCACCATCGTACTCAAGGATGATGTCACCCGCCTGCAAACCCGCATCCTCCGCCGGGGAACCGCTCATGACTTCCGCTACCAAGGCACCACGAGGTCGATTCAACCCGAAAGATTCGGCCAGGTCGCGATTGACCTCCTGAATCAGCACACCCAGCCAGCCCCGGGCAACCGTTCCGGTGTCACGAATCTGGCGAAAGACATTCATCGCGTCATCAATGGGGATGGCGAATGAAACGCCCATAAACCCGCCAGAGCGGGTGTAGATCTGGGAATTAATACCCACAACCTCGCCATCCAGGTTGAACAGCGGACCACCGGAGTTGCCTGGATTTATGGCGACATCGGTCTGGATGAACGGCACATAGTTCTCAGAAGGCAGTGAACGCCCCACTGCACTGACGATCCCCGCAGTCACCGTATAATCGAAGCCAAAGGGCGAGCCAATGGCCAACACCCACTCGCCAGCCTCAAGGTCGTCTGAACGCCCAACCGTCACTACGGGCAGGTCATCTCCATCCTCAATTTTCAACACAGCCACATCAGAGCGAGGATCCGTACCCACCAGCGTGGCGGGCAGCTCCCGTCGGTCACTTAAGCGAACGATGATTTCCTCAGCACCTTCCACCACGTGATTGTTGGTGAGCACATAGCCGTCGCTGGAGACAATGAAGCCCGACCCCATGGAGTGCTCTGGTTGCGATGGCCCCGGACCACGACGACGACCAAAAAAGTCCTGGAAAAACTCCGGCAGCTGTTCAAGCTGACGCTCGTCGAACGGAAGGCCTCGCGCATTGCCGGAAGGCGCCTGGGTCGTACTGATGTTCACCACCGCCCCACTGTTCTCTTCCACCAGATTGGTAAAGTCCGGCAGCCCCCTGGCAGCCAGCGCCTGGGTGCCCGAAAAGGCCGTGGCAAGGAAAAGAATTAAAGCCGAGAGAACAACCAGGCGTGAACCTGAAGTTCCGGTTTCGCACGCAGATCTTGGCATCTCAAACTCCTGATGGTCTGTGTCTTCTTTTCCGTTCATTGTGTGGCCACCCTTCGAATTTTCAACTTACGAATCGGTAGGGTTGGCCTCAAACTCCCAATGCCCGGGGACCGGGGCTGAGGCCCGCTGAACGTTAACCAGTTGGGGTACATAATCGCTTTCGTGGCGGCCATTGAGAAAGCGCGACAGCCCAAAGCCTACGGCCAGTCCTGCCAGCGCCCCCATCATGGAGGCCACCTCCGAGCCGGACCCGGCCAGGTGGCCGGCAATCGCCCCCAGCACAAACAACAGTAACGGTAGCGCGTAAGCCAGAACAGAGGCACCCAACAGCGCCGATTCCTTAATGGCCAGGGTCACCTCGTCGCCCACTCTTGCGTCAAGTGCATTGGCGACGCACACCTGATTCGCCCTGCCCCCGGTCACACCCGCCAGCGCCCGCTGACCACACCCCTGTCGAGCCTTGCAGCTGTTACAGGCACTTTGACGAATGGTCTGGACCCAGATATTACTGCCATCGACGGCCACAACCCGCCCACTTTCAGTGATCATGATTATTTCGCTCCAAACGCGTCGGCGTTTTCTACAACCACCGACTCCGCCACCTTCATGGCGGTTCCCGGGGGTATCTCACCAACAACCGTCACCAGGTACTCGCCCTGGTCGCCCGCTACCCGGCGCATGTAAGCGGTTGTCGCGCCGATACGGGAGGCGCCAGTCGGCATGTTCAACTCCCCGAGCGGGTCCACAAACACCGAAAATGCCGACAAGCCATCGGAAAATGCCGCGACCTGACCGCGCCCAGGCCGTGGCGCGGCAGCTGGCACAAAGCCATCAGGGCGCCAACCGAGGCTCCACCCGTTGGTCACCGCGCTCGCTTCAACCCCATCGGATTCAGACGCAAGCTGAGCGGTTACCTCATGGCCGTTGCTCTGAACCTCAAATTCGCTGTCAGGCAAGGTGTCGGTAATTTCCAGGTCGGTGAACTGAAAGCTCTCCAGCACGTCGCCATTACCAGCGCTGACATGGCTTTTCAGCAACAAACCGGAATCCCGCTCCAGCCACAACCGATAGCTGTAACGGTGGGCATCCCGAGCACTGAGTAGCAACACCTTCGCCGGAAATCCGGCAACGCGGTCATCCCCCAGCAACACCGGCTGATACCAGGGATTATCCGGGACCAGTCGGTTAGCGAAGGCCTCGGCAAAGGGCCCGGAAGGAATCACCGGATCCAGCAGTACCCGCCCCTGATCCGGCAAGACGCACACCACACGAAGCCCCTTGCGAACGAACTCGCCACTGGCGCCGTCCTGCTGAACCAGGCGCTCGTCAACATGGCCGTCCTGGTATCGATGGGCAACGCGCATGGAGCTGACCTGATCCCCCCGGGTATAAACCATAATCCCGCGATAGGTGGTCATGTTCAGCGCAGGTCCCAGTCGCGCCAGCCAGTCCTCTGCGGAGTCACTGGCCGCACTGGTGCCGGACACCATCACCACTAAGCCGGCCAACAGGGCCGTAATCGTGCGCTTTATCGCTGGCGCCATTACTCGGTTCCACTCACTCACAGTCTCGCCCGCTTAATATGCTGTTGCCGAAACGCTGGCCAGCCGCGCATACCCAACCGCCCCCCGGCCTGCAGCAACGCTATTATGCTGCGCGTGCTCCAACAGGTATCGGCTCAGATGCTCCCATTGCTCCTGATCCAGGCCCTGCAAGGCCACTTCCGGCACCTCGGTGGTTGATGCAGTAACCGTAAGCGCCCGAGCTTCCGGTGACGCCGCTTCGGCCATTGAGCTGCTTGCCATCAACCCGCTGCCGTCACCCCCGGGATCCCAGCCGGAACCAACACCGAAGCCCACTAACAGACCGGCAAACACCATCGCGGCGGCGGACCAATACCAGCGCCGGTCCGCCGTTTGGCGAACGGACGCAGCCCTGGCCTGTTTTGGCGTCTGAACCCCGGAGAGGGACTGACGCACACTTGCACTGACATCAACCAGATCGTCAGTGACGCTATCGTGCATCAGGTCTCGGACCGCCTGCCAGCGTTGCCACTGACAGCGCACTTTTTCCTGTTCGGGATGGGACAACACCCGGCGAACCGAAAGCTCGTCGGCCTGATCATCCAGCATCGCCGAAAGCGTTTCCTTGAGACGATCATCCATGGGATGCTACCTCGCTTGTCTTTCTCATATCCGCACTCAAGTCAGCTGGCTCCAAGCAGAGGTCCAAGCCGACGGTCAACGGCATCCCTGGCCCGGAAGATCCGAGATCGAACCGTTCCAATCGGGCACTCCAGAATGCGGGCAATATCGTCATAACTCAGCCCATCGTATTCCCTGAGCAAAAAGGCCGAACGCAACTCCTCTGGCAAATCGGCAATGGCTTGCTGCAGTTCGCGCTGCAGCTGTTCTTTTTGTAAGACCCGCTCCGGCGACGATGTATCCCGTAGCCGCATGCCGTCTTCAAAATTTTCCGCCTCAGCCGCATCGGCGCTGCCCTGAGGGCGTCGCCCCCGCGCTTCGAGAAAATTCTTCGCGGTATTCACAGCAATCCGGTAGAGCCAGGTGTAGAACGCGCTATCACCCCGGAAACGCCCGATGGCCCGATAGGCCTTCACAAACGTTTCCTGGGTCAGGTCCATCACTTCCTGGCTGTCGTAGACATAACGACTGATGATAGAGGCCACTCGTGACTGGTATTTTATGACCAGCAGATCGAACGCAGAACGGTCTCCGTTACGAACCTTGCGGACCAGTTGCTGGTCGGTCTGGCTCTCCGGGACATCGCCACCGTGCTTGTCAGTATCCGGGGTCATAGAGTGGTTGCCGGGCTCTACTCGGTTGATGGCCGCATGGCCTGGTCGTTGATTCTTAGACAGAGTCATCCTGATATCTTATCCGGCAAACAGCATGGTCAAAAAGACCGTCCACGATGGTTGTAACCACCGCGCCCTATTTGGCCAAATAGACAGCAGGCGTAAAGTTTAGTTCAATACACCTCCACATTATGGCCCCTGATATCGACCCGATGCCACAATCCTATCAATACGATGTCCTGATCATTGGCAGCGGTGCAGCCGGTCTGACCGTTGCACTGAACCTGCCCGAACACCTGAAAATCGCCGTTATCAGCAAGGCGGACATCAGCAGCGGCGCTACGCTCTGGGCCCAGGGCGGTATCGCTGCGGTTCTGGACAACGAAGACTCCATTGAAAACCACATCAAGGATACACTGGATGCCGGGGCAGGCCTGTGCCACGAAGATTCCGTGCGCTTTACGGTTGAGCACGCGAAAGAGAGCATTGAGTGGCTGATCGATAGCGGCGTCAAATTTACCCGTGACCACAACGCTGAGCTGCACCTGACCCGGGAAGGTGGCCACAGCCATCGACGCATTATTCACGCCGCCGATGCGACCGGTCATGCCGTCTCCACAACGCTGGCCGAGCAGGCCGCAGCCCGCAAGAACATCCAGCTGTTGTCCAACCGGGTGGCCGTGGACCTGATCACAAACCGCAAACTTGCCCTGCCAGGCAACCGCTGTGTTGGCGCCTACATCCTCAATCTCGACAACAATCATGTCGAACTGTTTCGCGCCCGTTTTACCGTGATTGCCACCGGCGGCGCCAGCAAGGCCTATCGCTACACCACCAACCCGGATGGCGCTTCCGGTGATGGTATCGCCATGGCCTGGCGGGCCGGGTGCCGGGTCGCCAACATGGAATTCAACCAGTTTCATCCGACCTGCCTGTACCACCCCCACGCCAAGTCGTTCCTGATTACCGAGGCGGTCAGGGGGGAAGGCGGGCACCTGTTGTTACCGGACGGCTCCCGCTTCATGGATCGCTTTGACTCCCGTGCAGAGCTGGCGCCCCGGGATATTGTTGCCCGAGCCATCGACCACGAAATGAAGCGCCTGGGTGCAGACCACCTGTACCTTGACATCAGCCACAAACCGGCTGACTTCATCAAGCATCACTTCCCAACCATCTACGAGAAATGCCTCGGGTTTGGCATTGATATCACCCGCGACCCGATTCCGGTGGTACCGGCGGCCCATTACACCTGTGGCGGCATCGTTACGGACGAGCGTGCACGCTCCGACATCAATCAGCTTTATGTTGTTGGCGAAGCCGCATTCACCGGACTCCATGGCGCAAACCGCATGGCCAGCAATTCGTTGCTTGAGTGCCTGGTCTATGGAAGGGCGGCGGCAGCGGACATTGCCCGTCGTGAAGCGGACATTCCCCCTGCGCCGGAAGCACCGGAATGGGATGAATCCCAGGTGCGGGATTCCGACGAAGACGTAGTCATCTCCCATAACTGGGACGAACTGCGTCACTTCATGTGGGACTATGTCGGCATTGTCCGCACCACCAAGCGTTTGCAGCGCGCCAAACACCGGGTTGACTTGCTGGCCAGTGAGATTGGCGAGTTCTACAGCAACTACCGGGTTTCGAACGACCTGCTGGAGCTGCGTAACCTGGTCACCGTGGCCGATCTAATCATCTGTTCGGCACTCCAGCGTAAGGAAAGCCGAGGCCTGCATTACACTCTGGATTACCCTGGGCTGCTTCCCGAGGTCAAGGATACGGTGCTGGTCCCCACCACCTACCGAACCCTCACACCCTGAAGCCCCACCCACCGACAACATACGAGTACGCCGATGTCTGACAACACCGAATTCAACCGCCTTTTCTGGCACAGCCGCCGTGGCATGCTGGAACTGGATGTGCTTCTGCTGCCATTCCTGAACGAAGTCTACCGCGACCTTCCCGAAGAAGATCAGGCCCGTTACCAAAAACTCCTGGAGTGCGAAGATACCGACATGTTCGAGTGGTTCATGCAACGCAGCCGCCCCGAGGACCCGGATCTCCAGCGCATCGTGGATATGATCCTCAACCGTGTCCAGCCCGACTGACATTCAGCTGCACCCCTCCCTGGCGGCAGGGTTCATTGCCGCCCTGCCCTGGGCGGCTGCACTCATTACCGTACTGGCGCTTGCCAGCATCGGTTGGTGGCAGGCCTGGCTGTTTTTCCCCGCCGCACTGGCAGGACTGGTTTGGCAGGTGCGAAGCTCCGGCTTGCTGCTGGGCCAAACAACCGTTACCGCCCTGGAACTCCGGGGCGACGAACTCTGGGCGACACTCGGGGACAGCCACCGTTATCCGGCCAAACCCGCACCTGACAGCCGCATCAGCGAAAACCTGGTGCTCTTGAAATTGTCCCTGCCGACCACACGTTATAGCCCAAAGACCGTCATCTTGATGGCCAATAGCCGTTTACCCGGCAACGTACAATCCGAGCCATTCCGCCAGTTGCGGGTGTGGCTTCGTCTCCGCAACGGGAGCCCCCATGCTTGACACAACGACCGCTGACACCCCCCTGCCAACCTCCGCGTTTGCCCCGCTGCCCCACCTGGTTGTGGTCAGAGTATCCGGCCCCGGCACTGACCAGTTTTTGCACGGCCAGTTCAGCCAGAAGCTGGAGGATATCACCAGCACCTATTCACCAAGGGCTGCCGCCTCAACCCCTAAAGGCAGGGCCTACTGCCTGACCCGCATGGTACGCCAGGATAGCGATATCCTGCTGGCCATTCCGGCGGTGCTGGCGGACGATACCCTGGATCGCCTGCGGAAGTACCTGATGCTTTTCCGCGGCACAAGCATGGCTATTGCCCCACAGGCCCGCGTACTGGGCCTCTTTGGCGACGAAGCGGCCAACCGACTCCACCCAGACGCCAGCGTGACACTTCGCCAACCCTGCGACACTTGCGCCGTCGGAGAGCACCGGCTGATACGAACTGAGCCGACGGCCGAGGGCCTTGCCCGCTACGAGTTCTGGCAATTGGGTCCGCTGTCGGAAGCGTTGCAAGAACAACTCGAACAGTGTCAGGAAACCTCCGAACTGAACTGGCAGGCCTCCCAGATAGCGGCAGGCATTGCAGAGCTGTCGCCAGCCTCCGTGGAAGAGTATGTACCACAGATGCTGAACTGGCAGCACCTGAACGGCCTCCACTTCAAGAAGGGCTGCTATACGGGCCAGGAAGTTATTGCCCGCATGCACTTCCTCGGTCAACTCAAGAAAAGTCTGTTCCGCCTCCGCTACACCGGAAACGGCGCCCCCACCGAAACGGGGGTAACCATCCACAGTGGCGACCGGACTGTTGGGGAAATCGTGAGCAGTATCGAGTTCTCCGATGGTCACGGCGAGCTTCTCGCGGTGGTCCGCCACGATGCCGACTTCAGCACCCTGACCATCGCAGGAACAGACCAGAAACTCACGCCACTACCCTTGCCCTATTCCGTCCCTGAACAGACGCCAGATACATAAGTTGACATGAACAATCCCCAGAATTTGCTATAACTTAGGGGGTCTAACTACCGGGTCCGCCAAAGTGGCGGCCCCAAGCCCACGCTCCCCTTTAGCGCATGGACTCCAACACACTATGTCAACCATTGTTGAAACCATTAAGAACGACCTGGTCGAAGCCATCGAAAGTGACCAACTGGTTCTCCCAACATTGCCGGAAGCCGCACTTCAGGTTCGTGAAATCGCAGAATCCGACGACTCCTCCATTGCTGACCTGGTCAAGGTCATCAGTAACGACACCGCCTTGTCAGCCCGGCTCATCCGGGTCTGTAACAGCCCACTGTTCCGCGGTTCACGGGCCATTGAAAACCTCAACATGGCAGTCAGCCGGCTGGGCATGGCCTATACCAGCAACCTGGCCATGGGACTTGCCATGGAGCAGATGTTCCAGGCGACGTCTGACATGATCGACAAGCGCCTGCGGGCAACGTGGCAGAAAAGCACGGAAGTTGCCGGCATCTGCCATGTCCTGGCCCAGCATTACACCCGCCTGAAACCCGACCAGGCCACCCTTGCGGGCCTGGTTCACCAGATCGGCGTTTTGCCCATCCTGCGCCATGTAGAAGATCAGGACATTCAGGTCACCAGCATGATGCTGGACAACATCATTGAGCAGCTGCACCCTCGTATCGGCGCACTGATCCTGAAGAAGTGGGATTTCCCGGAAGAGCTTCAGCCGGTCCCGGTGGAGCACGTCAATTTCCAACGCAGCGTTCCGGCGGCAGACTATTCTGACCTGGTGATGGTTGCCAACCTGCAGCTGGTGGCAGGCAGCGAACACCCGTGGACAGAGATGGACTGGAAAACCATTTCCGCCTTTGACCGCCTGGGACTGGATCCGGACATTGATATGAGCGAAGAGGAAGACCTGAGCGCCGAGATGGAAGCCGCGATGGCCTTGCTTCAGTAAACCAAGATTGCCAAGGGGCTAGGGCTTGCGATAGCGAGCCAGAAGCTCGTCTTTGGAGGGCAGTGACCAATTCACCGGGCGCTGCCCTTTTTGTTGCAGCCACTGATTGGCCTGAGAGAAATGCTTGCAACCAAAGAAACCACGGTAAGCACTTAACGGCGACGGGTGCGGCCCTTCCAGCACCAGGTGCCGCTGACGGTCGATCCTGGCACCCTTTTTCCGGGCATAGCTTCCCCAAAGCAGGAACACCACCCCCTCCCGCTCACGGTTGATCACCTCAATCACCCGATCGGTGAACGTCTCCCACCCTTTCCCTTGGTGGGCGCCGGCCTGCCCCTGCGTCACCGTCAGTACGCTGTTCAGCAGTAACACTCCTTGCTCCGCCCAAGGTTGAAGGCAGCCGTGGTCCGGCAACGCCATGCCGACGTCGCTCTGCAATTCCTTGAAGATGTTAACCAGAGAAGGTGGTGGCGGGACGTCCGGACGAACACTGAAACACAGGCCATGAGCCTGTCCGGGGCCATGATAGGGATCCTGGCCCAGGATAACCACCGACACCTTGTCGAGCGGGGTACTGTTGAGCGCATTAAAACAATGCTGACTGGCCGGGAACAACTCCTTGCCGGCCTCCTCCTCGGTGGCCAGAAACTGCCCAAGAGCCTGCATGTAAGGCTGCTGAAACTCGCCCGCAAGGTGCTCGGACCAACCCCGACCGGGGCGAAGCTGACTTGCCAGTGCCTCGGCCGGGTGCATACTTACTCCTTTGATTCCGTAGCCTGCTCTGCCCGGTGTTCAGGGCGCATATGGGGGAACAGGATCACGTCACGAATCGACGGCGAGTTGGTCAGCAGCATCGCCAGGCGGTCGATACCGATGCCCTCACCAGCTGTCGGCGGCAGACCATATTCCAATGCCATCACGTAGTCGTCGTCATAGAACATGGCTTCGTCATCGCCCGCATCCTTTTCAGCCACCTGGGCCCGGAAGCGTTCGGCCTGGTCCTCGGCATCATTCAACTCCGAGAAACCGTTGGCCAGCTCACGACCACCCACGAAGAACTCAAAGCGCTCGGTGACGAACGGGTCGCTGTCCTTGCAACGGGCCAGCGGCGACACCTCTTTCGGGTAGTCGGTGATAAACGTTGGCTGGATCAACAGGTGCTCAGCCGTGGCTTCGAAGATTTCCAGCTGCACCTTACCCAGGCCCCAGTTATCCTTGAGGTGAATACCGAGTTTTTCCGCGGCACGACGGGCGCTGGCTTCATCACCAAGCTGTCCGGCCTGGAGTTCTGGGTTGTGACGCAGAATCGCCTCAACCACGGTCATTCGCTCAAACGGCTGACCGAAATCGTACTCCACCGTTTCCACTTCGCCGTTGGCCAGCTCACGGGTATTGATCACAGTGGTGGTGCCGAGTACATCCTGGGCAATCTTGCGCAGCATGTCTTCGGTCAGGTCCATCAGGTCGTTGTAGTCCGCGTAGGCCTGGTAGAACTCAACCATGGTGAATTCCGGGTTGTGGCGGGTCGACAGCCCTTCGTTCCGGAAATTACGGTTGATCTCGAACACCCGCTCAAAGCCACCAACCACCAGGCGCTTGAGGTACAGCTCCGGCGCAATCCGCAGGTACATGTCGATGCTCAGGGCGTTGTGGTGGGTAACAAACGGGCGAGCCGTCGCACCGCCTGGAATCACCTGCAGCATCGGTGTTTCTACTTCCATGAAGCCACGCTCGGAGAAATAGGTGCGCATGCTGCTGATCAGCCGCGAGCGCATCTGGAACACCTTGCGGGTCTCTTCGTTCACCATCAGGTCAACATAGCGATGACGGTAGCGGGCCTCCATGTCGGTCAAGCCCTTGTGCTTCTCGGGCAGCGGACGCAGCGATTTGGTCAGCAACCGGTACTCGTCCATATTGACGTAAAGGTCACCCTTTCCGGACTTGGCCAGAGTACCGCTGACACCAATGACATCCCCCAGATCCCAGTGCTTGGTCTCCTTCTGGACATCCTTGGACGCATACACCTGGATACGTCCGGACATATCCTGAACCACCTTGAACGCTTTGCGATCCAGCATCAGACGACCGGCAATGGCCACCTTGATACCCATGGATTCCAACTCTTCCTTGGTCTTGTCCGCGTATTTGGCCTGCAGGTCTGCGGCCAGGGAATCGCGACGGAAGTCGTTGGGAAACGGCGAGCCTTGCTCTCGCAGTTCAGCCAGTTTGGCACGACGCTCAGCAATCAGTCGGTTGTCTTCGTGCTGGGGGGCGTTCGGCAATTGGTCAGTCATGGTTTCTCACTAACGTTCAGGGTTCAAAAAGGGATATCGGATTACAGCGCCATTTTCAGGCTGGCTTCGATGAACTTGTCGATGTCACCGTCCAGTACCGCCTGGGTATTGCTGGTTTCAACTTTGGTTCGCAGATCCTTGACCCGGCTGTCATCCAGCACGTACGAACGGATCTGACTACCCCAGCCGATGTCGGCCTTCGAGTCTTCCAGCTTCTGTTTCTCGGCGTTGCGCTTCTGCATTTCGAACTCGAACAGTTTGGCCTTGAGCTGTTTCATGGCCTGGTCCTTGTTCTGGTGCTGACTGCGCCCGGCCTGACAGGCCACCACAATACCGGTGGGGTTGTGGGTCAGTCGAACCGCAGATTCGGTCCGGTTAACGTGCTGACCACCCGCGCCAGATGCCCGGTAAACGTCCACCCGCAAATCGGCAGGGTTGATCTCGATTTCAAAGCTGTCGTCGACTTCCGGCGACACGAAAACCGATGAGAACGAGGTGTGACGTCGATTGCCGGAATCAAAGGGAGATTTCCGCACCAAGCGGTGAACGCCGGTCTCGGTCCGCAACCAGCCATACGCGTAGTCACCCTGGAAATGCACCGTGGCACTCTTGATGCCGGCCACCTCACCATCCTGAGCTTCAACAATCTCGGTCTTGAAGCCATGGCGCTCACCCCAGCGCAGGAACATACGCAGCAACATGTTGGCCCAGTCTTGGGCTTCGGTGCCACCCGATCCGGCCTGGATATCCAGATAGGCGTTATTGGCGTCCATTTCCCCGGAGAACATACGGCGGAATTCGAGCTTCTGCAGCTCAGCGTCGAGACCTTCGAGGTCCGCAACGATTTCCCCGGCCGTTCCCTCGTCGTTTTCTTCAACCGCGATTTCCAGCAACCCTTCGGCGTCTTCCAGGCCGGAGGTTAGGTTATCGATGGTCTTGACGATCAGTTCCAGGTCCGAACGCTCTTTACCCAGAGCTTGAGCCCGCTCGGGCTCGTCCCAAACCTTCGGATCTTCCAGTTCACGCTCTACTTCGACCAGCCGTTCACTACGATGATCGTAGTCAAAGGTACCCCCTAAGCGCATCGGTGCGCTCACGAAGCTCTTTGATCTTCGTCACTATGGGATTGATTTCCATGGAACCGTTTCTCACCTTGCGGATAGCACACTTGCCCAGGCTTCCGGCCACCAGACCAGATCAGCACAGGCACAAAAAATCAGACGCGGCATTTTACCGGAAAAGCGTCGATAAATCAGCCTGGCAGGCTCAAGGTAGGTAAAGTTTCTGATGGGCGAACGAGGTGCCGGGGACCCGTTGATCAGCTCCGGGCCGGCTCGAGATAGTCCACCAGCAGCTGCAGCGTGGTTCTGCCACGGAAGGTGTTGGCATCGGGCTTATAGACCACCCGGGCCCCCGTACGGGTGTAGTCGGGAACCTCGGCACCGGTATTGAAGGCAATGGCATCCACAATGTCGCCGCCATCCCGTGGGCGCAAGACCATCTTCAGGTGATTCTCACCTACCACACGCTGACTGATGACCTCAAACTCCCCATCAAACAGCGGCTCTGGAAAGTGCTGTCCCCAGGGGCCGGCACGCTTCAGCATCGCGGCGGTTTCCAAGGTCAGCTCATCCACTGACAGCGGCCCATCTGTTGTAATGACCGCCTCCAGGTCGCCAGCTGAGATCGACTCCCGCACGGCTGCATCAAATGCCGAGGCAAAGGCCTCATAATCTTGGGCCGCAATGGTCATACCCGCCGCCATGGCATGGCCGCCAAACTTCTTCAGCAAGCCCGGGTGGCGAGCATCCACCACCGCCAGCACATCCCGGATATGGAGCCCGGGAATGGATCTTGCCGATCCCTTGAGCTCTTCTCCGGATTCTCCCGGTGCAAAAGCAATCACTGGTCGATGGGTCTGCTCCCGTAAGCGGGCCGCCAGAATACCGATCACACCCTGGTGCCAATCGGGGTCGAACAACGCCAGCCCCCAGGGCAACCCGTCGGTGTCGAGAGACATGGACGCAAGCAGATCCTGCGCCTGATTTTTCATGTCCTTCTCAATCGTGCGGCGTTCCCGGTTAAAGGTGTCGAGCTCTTTGGCCAGGTGCAGCGCTTCATCCCGGTTTCCAGACAGCAGGCAGGCAATGCCTACACTCATATCATCCAGCCGGCCGGCCGCATTGAGCCGGGGGCCAACCACGAACCCCAGGTCCGTGGCCGTGATCTTGCCATGCTCTCGCCCAGCAACCTCCAGCAGAGCCAGAATGCCGGGGCGAGCCTCGCCCTGGCGGATCCGACGCAGCCCCTGCTCGACAAAAATTCGATTGTTGTGATCCAAAGGAACTACATCCGCCACCGTGCCCAAGGCCACCAGGTCCAGCAACGAGCCCAGGTTCGGCTGCGGTTCCGGCAATTCCCCCCGTTCACGGAGGTAACGCCGGAGGGCCGTCAGCACATAGAACATAACCCCAACGCCCGCCGCGTTCTTGCTCAGGAACTCACAACCCGGCTGATTGGGATTAACAATGGCATCCGCCTCGGGGAGTACCTCGCCAGCAAGGTGGTGGTCGGTCACCACCACCTTGACACCCAAGTCACGCGCCACCTTCACCCCATCGACAGCCGCAATGCCGTTGTCGACTGTTACCAACAGGTCCGGAAGCGCACCCTCCTCCTGCAGCCGGTAGAGAATTCCTGGGGTCAGACCATAACCATCGGCAAACCGACTGGGCACCCGGAAGTCGATATCCCCCAGCCCCAGCATCGATAGCCCCAGAACCGCAACCGCCGTGCTGGTAGCGCCATCGGCATCAAAGTCTCCAAGCACCAGCACACGCTGTCCCTGGCGGATCGCCTCGGCCAGAAGCTCAACAGCACGATCAATACCACGAAGCTGGAATGGAGAAGCCAGGTGCTTGAGCGCATAGTCCAGCTGAGCGTCCGAGGTTACACCACGGGCACTGTAAAGACGGCGAAGCAGAGGGGGGATCTGCGCCCCCCATTCCGGAACCGTGTCCGGAAGGGGGCGACGCAGGATCTTCTTAGGTGTCATAGAGAGATCGGTAAGCTATCAGGCAAGCTTCCAATGGCTGGCGATGAATGCCTGCACAGACGAGAGGTCGTTATCCAGCACCGTGCAGCGCTCTTCACGCTCAAACAGGTCTGCCATATGGGGAGGCAGCTGCGGCTTGACGCTGAGACCAGCTTCTGCGATGGCATCCGGGAACTTCGCCGGGTGCGCGGTTCCCAGGGTTACCATGGGCACACTCGCATCACGACGGCAGTTACGGGCTGCGCGAACACCAATTGCGGTATGAGGGTCGAGCAGATATTCGTTACGCTCGTAAATCTCGCGAATGGTATCGCAGGTACCCTTGTCATCCACGGCATCACTGTCGAAGAGCTTGCGAGCATGACGCCAGCGGTAGTCCTCAATGCTGACCGGCCCTTTCTGGGCACGCTCCAGCAAATCCTTGACCAGGGCACCGTCACGACCGTGAAGGTCAAACAGCAGCCGCTCAAAGTTGCTGGACACCATGATGTCCATGCTCGGTGACAGGGTATGCTCCAGCTGATGCTGCTCATACTTGTTGCCACTCATGAAGCGATGGAGAATGTCATTACGGTTGGTTGCGATAACCAATTGGGAAATCGGCAGCCCCATCTTCTTGGCCAGGTAGCCGGCAAAGATATCGCCGAAGTTTCCAGTTGGAACCGAGAACGCCAGACTGCGGTCCGGCCCACCCAGCGCCAGAGACGCCTGGAAGTAGTAGACGATCTGGGCCATGATCCGAGCCCAGTTGATCGAGTTGACCGCCGCCAGCTGGGTTTTCCCCCCCAGGAACGACTGGTCACCAAAGCTCTCCTTCACCATCCGCTGACAGTCATCGAAGTTACCACGAACCGCGATGTTGTGGATGTTGTCGCCCAGAACTGTCGTCATCTGGCGACGCTGAACCTCGGATACACGTTCGTGAGGATGCAGGATAAAGATATCCACATGCTCACAGTGACGGCAGCCCTCAATCGCAGCAGAGCCAGTGTCACCGGAGGTCGCCCCCATGATCACCACGTGCTGCTTGCGTTTCTCAAGCACATAGTCGAGCAAACGGCCCAGAAGCTGCAGAGCAAAGTCTTTGAACGCCAGAGTCGGGCCGCGGAACAGCTCCATCACCCATTCATTGGTATCCAGTTGGACCAGCGGCGCTACTGCATCGTGACTAAAGCCTTGGTATGTCTCTTTGAGCATCGTCCGGAATTCGTCGGCGGGAATGGCATCGTCGACAAACGGGTACATAATATTGAACGCCAGCTCGCTGTACGGCAAACCACGCCAGCTGCGAATCTCCTCAACACTGAAATGCGGCAGGGATTCCGGCACATACAAACCGCCATCGCTGGCCAGCCCGGCCAGAAGGACGTCCTCAAAACCCAACGCGGGCGCCTCGCCCCGTGTACTGATGTATCTCACGTTGTCTTCCTGTTAGCTGAAATTTTCTGCTCGGATGCGCACTACCGGGCCGTCGATATCAGCCAGCGCTTCCAACTCGGCGATCGCCTGGTTCATCTGACGCTCCTGAACCGTATGCGTCAGCATGATCACCGGAATCTTGCCGTTGCTCAGTTCAGACTCCTTCTGAACAACCGATTCTATGTTGATACCGTGCTCACTGAGCACAGAAGAGATCTTGGCCAAGACACCAGGGTGATCCTCGGCTTGCATTCTCAGGTAGTAAGCGGAATAAATGTCTTCTACCGGCAGCACTGGCAGGTCTTCCAGCGCAGAAGGCTCAAAGCCCAGGTAGGGAACTCGCTGGGTACTGCCATGGGAGACCGCCCGGGCCACATCCACGATATCAGCAATCACCGCCGACGCAGTCGCTTCATCACCGGCTCCCGCACCGTAGTACATGGTCTGACCAACCGCATCGCCGTCCACCAGAACCGCATTAAGCACGCCGTCTACCTGAGCAATCAGCAGCTCTTTGGGTACCAGGGTCGGATGGACCCGAAGTTCAATTCCGCCTTCTCGGCGACGGGCAATACCCAAATGCTTGATGCGATACCCCAGCATTTCGGCATGTTTGATGTCATAGGGCGTTACTTTGGAAATCCCTTCCGTATAGGCCCGCTCAAACTGCAGCGGCACACCAAAACCAGCTGACGCTAGAATGGTCAGCTTGTGAGCCGCATCGATGCCTTCAACGTCAAAGGTGGGATCTGCCTCAGCGTAGCCCAGTTCCTGGGCCTGCTTGAGCACATCGGAGAATTCACGACCGGCGTTCATTTCGGTCAGAATGAAGTTGCCGGTACCGTTGATAATGCCTGCAATCCAGTCAATACGGTTGGCAACCAGACCCTCCCGGATCGCCTTGATGACCGGAATACCACCAGCAACCCCTGCTTCGTAGGCGACAATCACGCCTTTCTTTTCAGCGGCCTCAAAAATTTCGTTGCCATGAACCGCAATCAAGGCCTTGTTGGCAGTAACGACATGCTTGCCATTTTCAATCGCAGCCAGCACCAGCTCACGAGCAACGTCATAGCCACCAATCAGCTCCACCACGACATCAATGTCAGGATCGTTAACGACGTCAAAAATATCGTTGCTGAACGGAATATCGCCCAGTTCGATGCGGTCATTCTGCCGGCGACTGGCAACCCGGCCAATTCGGATGGTGCAGCCCGCACGCCCCTCAATCAGGCTAGCGTTACGATTCAGCACATTAAAAGTACCGCCACCGACTGTACCCAGTCCGCAGATTCCGACTCTGACGTCTTTCAAACTCTCACCTCTGTTCCTGATGGGTTCCTGTGCGCGGCATAGTATACCGACTTACACCGCGCATGTGTTAGGGAGCGAATTCAAGCTTTTTGGAAAGAACCGTTAAAGCAGGCCGAGCCCTTCAGCCAACTGATCAGCAGGTACATACCCCCTAATCATATGACCATCCTCCAGAACAATGGCAGGCGTGCCAGTCACCCCAACCTGGTGCCCCAACCGGTACTGGGCCTGCACTGGGTTATCGCAGCTGGCGTCCGCCACGGGGCGACCGCCCTTGGCGGCATCCATGGCAGCAGCCTGATCTTCGGCACACCAGACCGATTCGTACTTCACAAAGGACGGTGTGCCTGGTCCGGAGCGGGGGAAGCCATAATAATGAACGGTAATACCCAGCTCATTCAGGCGGGGCACCTCATCGTGCAACTTCCGGCAATAGGGGCAATCGATGTCGGTAAACACGGCAACAACTGCCTTCTCATCTCCGGTTGCCGGAAAACTGATAACGTCATCGGTGCCGTACTGAGCCAGCAGCTCAACCCGTTCGGCAGAGCGCGAAGCTTCAGTGACGTTCACCAGACCGCCACTGGTCAATTGCAACATATCGCCCGTCAACAGGAATTCTCCACCCTCCGTGGTGTAGATCCGCTCACCTTTGGCGGTAATAACTTCGTAAACGCCAGGCGCAGGCGTCGGCTTGACGGAGACCCCACCCAAAGCCGGCAGACTGCTTGACAGCTTCGCCGCAATGGCGTCTTCAGTTTCACCCGCCTGAACAGCCATGGAAGGCAAAACAGACATCACCGCCAGGGAAACCAGCCCACACGCCACATTCTTCATTCTTGACATAAAACTTCCTGCTCTATCCAACTGCCTAGAAGACCCAACCCCGCACTGGCATGAGTGCCGGGCAACTGAAATACCTGCGACCTGCGCCGCATCTGAAAGTTCAATGTATCAAGCCGCGACCAACATTCCTAACCTCGCGGGTGATGTTCGAGGTGAAGCGACTTCAGGCGCTGTCGCGCCACATGGGTATAGATTTGTGTCGTTGACAGATCCGAGTGCCCCAGCAACATTTGAACCACCCTCAGATCTGCCCCATGGTTAAGCAGATGGGTTGCAAAAGCATGACGAAGCGTATGCGGCGAAAGGTGCTTATGGATACCCGCCCGGGCCGCGTAATGCTTGATTCGATGCCAAAACGTCTGACGAGTCATTGCCCGAGCTTGCCGGCCAGGGAACAGGTCATCACTCACCATACCTTTAAGGAGTACCGGGCGCGCGTCTCGCACGTACCGCAGCAACCAGTCCACGGCCTCCTCCCCCAGAGGCACCAGACGCTCCTTCCCCCCTTTACCGGTGATCCGTACCACCCCCTGTCGAGCATTAACCTGGTCAACCCTCAAACCGACCAACTCCGACACCCTCAAGCCACAGCCATACAACACCTCAAGCATAGCCTTGTCCCTAAGCTCAATCGGCTCGGAAACATCGGGCTCCGACAACAAACTATCCACATCCGCCTCAGACAACGAATCCGGCAGCCGTTTTGGCAACTTTGGACTATCAATGCGCAGAGTCGGGTCTTCGCTAATCACCCCCTCCCTGAGCAGGTAGCGATAGAAGCGTCGAAGACATGACAGGCGCCGGGCTGCCGTTGACCCCGCACGCCCCTCAGCCAGGCCTTTTGACATCCAATCAAGCAGATCCAGGCGACTGGCCGCAGGCAACCCGCGCCCGGAACGAGCGTCCTGAAGCCAACCCGCGAAACGCTCAAGATCGCTTCGGTAGGCGGAACGGGTATTCTCTCCCAAACCATCCTCCAGCCACAGCGCATCGCAAAAGCGGGTAATGAGTTCGGTATTCTCCTGCGCTATTGCCATGATTACCCCCAGCCAGAACCACTACAGGCTTATACAAAGTGCCAAACAAGCAGACCCCGCGGACATAAAAAAAGGCAGCCATTGGCCGCCTTTTTTCGCGCTGCAAATTCCCCGAAGGGAATAACTCAGCCCAGCTTCTCTTTGATACGAGCAGCCTTACCAGACAGGTCACGCAGGTAGTACAGCTTGGCCTGACGAACGTCACCACGACGCTTGACAGAGATGCTGTCGATCAGCTTGGAGTAAGTCTGGAAAGTACGCTCAACACCAACACCGTAAGAAATCTTACGAACGGTGAAGGAAGAGTTCAGGCCACGGTTACGCTTACCGATAACCACACCTTCGAACGCCTGCAGACGCTCACGGTTGCCTTCTGTTACACGAACCTGGATAACCACGGTGTCGCCCGGCGCGAAGGCAGGGATTTCCTTGGTCATCTGTTCTGCTTCAATCTGACTGATGATGTTGTTCTTGCCGCTCATCGTATGCTCCTGATACCCAATCTCTTAATGCCCTGATTATTCAGTGGCACCCGGTTCATTTAAAATTTCATCCAGCAGCTCACGCTCTTCGTCCGTAAACACCCGCTGTTCCAGCAGGTCGGGGCGTCGCTCCCGGGTTCGCCTCAGCGACTGCTTGAGCCGCCAACGCCGGATCTGATCATGGTGACCGCTTAACAGTACATCCGGCACCGCCTGACCTTCGTATACCTCTGGCCGGGTGTAGTGCGGACAATCCAGCAAACCGTCGGCAAACGAATCCTGCTCTGCCGACTGCGCATGACCCAGCGCTCCGGGGATGAGGCGCGTAACCGCATCAATGACAGCCATGGCTGCCAACTCGCCACCAGACAAAACAAAGTCGCCCAGTGACACTTCCCGATCAACTTCCGTCGCTATGAGGCGTTCATCGACCCCTTCATACCGGCCGGCAACCAGGACCAGGCTATCTGCCGCCGCAAGCGACTCAACAACCGACTGGTTTAACGGCTCGCCCTGCGGCGAGAGGTACACCACACAGGCGTTGCCAGGCGCCGCCTCCCGGGCCGCGCGTATCGCATCCCGAAGCGGCTCGATCTTCATCAGCATACCGGGACCGCCACCATAGGGGCGATCATCCACAGTCCGATGACGATCGTGAGTAAACTCTCTGGGGTTCCAGCACCGGAACGTCAGCAGTCCATCACGAACCGCCCGACCGGTTACACCGATATCCGTCACCGCCGGAAACATCTCCGGAAACAGACTGACCGCGCCAATCCACACAGGTCAGAACTCCGGATCCCAGTCCACCACCACTTTGCCGGAAGCAACGTCAATCTCCCGGACCACTTGATCGGGGAGATAGGGAAGCAAACGCTCCCGCTGGTCGATAGACTCGGAAGATGGCCTGACGACGAGAACATCGTTAGAGCCGGTTTCCATCATATGATGGACGACCCCGAGACAATCACCTTCGACCGTAAATACTGACAGGCCTTCCAATTGGTGCCAGTAGTATTCACCGTCAGGCAACTCTGGCAAATCGGCCGTTGGCACAGTGATATCAGCACCGCAGTAGCTGCGGGCAACTTCACGATCGTTTACGCCATCAAGCCGGATCACTATACCCGGCCCATGCCGTCGACCTTCAGCCAACTTAACCGACTGCCGCTTACCGTCCTGAACCAGGGTCCAGTTCTGGTAACCGAGTATGCCGTCAATAGGATCGGTATAGGAAAAAACCTTTACCCATCCTTTTACCCCATACACCGAGGTTATCCGGCCAATCACAGTCTCCTGCGAACGCTGTGTCATGCCATCCTGCCCCGGCTAAGCGTATAACTTACTCTGCGCCTTTCAGCAGCTGAGCAACACGCTCACTGGTCTGAGCACCCTGGCCCAGCCAGAAGTTCACACGGTCACGATCAACGCGCAGACGCTCTTCCTGACCACGGGCGATCGGGTTAAAGAAACCAACGCGTTCAATGAAACGGCCGTCACGGGAGTTACGGCTGTCAGTGACTGTCAGATGGTAGAACGGGCGCTTCTTAGAGCCGCCACGAGCCAAACGGATTGTTACCATTTCGACTAATATCCTGTTCAGTTGTACGAACTTTGTACGATTCGAGTCAGCCTTGATTTAGGTACTGACACGAAGCCCCATACTCGAAAGGGGCGCTATTCTATGCTAAAAAACCGCCAAAGAAAACAGCTAATGTTTACGGCTTTTACATACGCCCCATTGGCGGCATCCCGCCACCCGGCGGCATCATCCCACCCATGCCGCGCATCATATTGGCAATAGCGCCCTTCTTGCTGAATTTCTTCATCATTTTCTGCATCTGCTTGTGCTGCTTAAGCAGACGATTGACATCCTGAATCTGGGTTCCGGAACCGCTGGCAATCCGACGCTTGCGGGAATTGTTAATGGTATCCGGGTAACGCCGTTCCTTCGGCGTCATAGAGCAGATGATGGCCTCCAGCTGCCCCATACTCTTGTCATTGACCTGCTGCTGGGCAACCTGGGCCATTTGCCCCATCCCCGGCAGCTTATCAAGCAACCCACCTACGCCGCCCATATTCTTCATCTGCTGAATCTGGTCGCGGAAGTCTTCAAGATCAAAGCTCTTGCCCTTTTTGATCTTATTGGTCAGTTTCTCTGCTTTCTTTTGATCAAGCTTGCGTTCGGCATCCTCGATCAGGGAAAGCACATCCCCCATACCCAAGATACGGGACGCAACCCGGTCCGGGTGAAACGGCTCCAGGGCGTCACTTTTCTCACCCACACCCAGGAACTTGATCGGCTTGCCGGTAATGTGACGAACCGACAGAGCTGCACCACCACGGGCATCGCCGTCAGTTTTGGTCAGCACCACACCGGTCAGCGGCAGAGCATCATTGAATGCCTTGGCGGTATTGGCGGCATCCTGACCGGTCATGGAATCAACTACAAACAGGGTTTCAACCGGCTTGACCGATTCGTGCAGACGGCGGATTTCACCCATCATCTGCTCATCCACGTGCAGTCGACCCGCGGTATCGAGAATCACCACGTCCATATGCTTTTTACGGGCCGCATCAATCGCGCCTTCGGCAATGGCCACCGGATCCTGATCGGCACTGCTGGGGTGAAACTCAACACCAACCTCACCAGCCAGGGTTTCCAGCTGCTTGATCGCCGCCGGACGGTAGACGTCGGCACTCACCACCATGACCGACTTTTTCTCACGCTCTTTAAGCAACCGCGCAAGCTTGGCTACCGTTGTGGTCTTACCCGCACCCTGCAAACCGGCCATCATAACAACCGCAGGAGGCTGCGCAGCGAGATTGAGAGCTTCATTACCCTCGCCCATCACCCGCTCCAGCTCCTGCTGGACAACCTTAACGAAGACCTGCCCCGGCGTCAGGCTGCGACGAACTTCCTGACCCACCGCGCGCTTACGCACACTCTCGACGAACGCCTTGACCACCGGCAGGGCGACGTCTGCCTCCAGCAGCGCCTTGCGGACTTCCCTCAGGGTATCCTTGATATTGTCGTCAGTAAGGCGTGCCTGCCCAGAGATCTTACGCAGACTGCCTGAAAGTCGTTCGGTGAGGTTTTCAAACATAAGCTAATCCGTACCCTTGAAAATTGGGAACATGAATACAGGGAACCGGTTGATTCCGGTTGCACAATCGCGACATTATAACCAGACTATCGCCCTGAAACGACCAACGCGGTCAAATCAGTACATTACCACCTCGGACCCGACCGGAATATTAAGGACAACATGGGAACGCTGATTCTCGCGGTAACCTCTCTCTTTCTCTACAGCGTCGGTACAGCCCTACAGGCCCTGAGCTTCCGCGGCAAGATTCAACCTCATGTCGTCGTGACCAACCTCCTTGGCGGGCTTGCACTGATCAGCCACGGCCTGCTGATCTGGCTGACCGAGCGTAGCGAGGGCGGCATCGACGTTGGCTTTCTGCAGAGTTCAGTGCTCATCTCATGGCTGATCGTCGCACTTCAGCTCATCCTCAACCTGCGCAAGCCGGTGCAGACCCTTATTCTGGGCACTTACCCGCTGGCCAGCGTGACCATCCTGCTGTCACTGGCCACGCCTACGCCATCCCATGTTATCGCGGAAGACAATTACGGGGTGCTGTCGCACATCGCGCTCTCAATCACCGCCTACAGCCTGTTTACGCTGGCTGCGGCTCAAGCCGTTATCCTGTACCTGCAAAACCGCCAACTGAAACACAATTACAACAGCCTGCTGGTGCGCAACCTGCCCCCCCTTCAAACCATGGAATCCCTACTGTTTGAGATGGTTTGGGCGGGCGTTGTCCTATTAGTGCTGGCGATAGTGACCGGCGCCATTTTCGTGGATGACCTGTTTGCCCAACGCCTGGCCCACAAGACGGTGTTCTCACTGATGTCCCTGGTGGTGTTTATCCTGCTGCTGGTGGGCCGCTACACAAAAGGCTGGCGCGGCATGACAGCAAGCCGCTGGACTCTGGCCGGCTGCGCGCTGCTCATGCTCGGCTTCTATGGCAGCAAATTTGTTCTTGAACTGGTTTTCCACCGAGCCGGCTAGTATTTCAGGGCGGCACACTTGACACCCGGCAGCTCGCCCCCTATTTTCGCAACTTATCCGTAACCAAAGGACTTCCCCACTTGAACGAGGCATCGCTGACGGCGCTGTTTTCAATCCTCGCGGGCTTGATTTTATTATCAGCTTTCTTTTCCAGCTCCGAGACCGGCATGATGTCGCTCAACCGGTACCGGCTGAAGCACCTGGCCAAAACCGGCCATAAAGGTGCCAAACGAGCAGAGGGTTTGCTCCAGCGAACCGACCAGCTGATTGGCGTTATCCTGATTGGCAATAACTTCGTCAACATCCTGGCATCGTCCATTGCTACCGTCATTGCCATCCGCATCTGGGGTGACGCCGGCATCGCGATTGCCACGCTGCTGCTGACCATCGTTATCCTGATTTTTGCGGAAGTCACACCGAAGACGCTGGCAGCCCTGTTTCCGGAAAAAATTGCATTCCCGGCCAGCCATGCGCTGGGGCCGCTCCTCAAAGCCCTGTATCCCATCGTCTGGCTGGTCAACCTGTTTACCAGCGCCATCCTGAAACTACTGGGCATCTCTGCCCAGGATGCCGCCAACGATCACCTGAGCCGCGAAGAACTGCGCACCCTGGTCAATGAGGCCGGCGCACTGATCCCATCCAAGCACAAAGACATGCTCGTGGGCATCCTTGACCTCGAAAGCGTCACCGTGAACGATATCTTCGTTCCACGGAACGAAGTGGTGGGCATCGACCTGGACGACGACATCGACACTACCCTGCGTCAACTCCGCAGTAGCCAACACACCCGGCTACCGGTGTATTCCGGCGACATCAACAACATCAAGGGCGTACTGCACCTGCGCAGCATTTCCAAGCTGCTGCTCGAGGAAGAAGTTAACAAGGCCATGCTGATGCAGCTTTGCCAGGAGCCCTATTTCATCCCGGAAAGCACGCCACTGAACACCCAGCTCATCAATTTCCAGCAAGCCAAGCGGCGTTTTGGGATCGTGGTGGACGAGTATGGTGATGTGCTCGGCATCGCCACCCTGGAAGACATCCTGGAAGAGATCGTTGGCGAATTCACCACCGATTATGCCGCCACCAGCCCGGACATCATTCCGCAAGACAATGGCACCTACATCATTGATGGTGCCGCCGCGGTGCGCTCTATCAACAAGACCCTCGGCTGGAAACTACCCACTGATGGCCCGAAAACCCTCAACGGTCTGATTACCGAAACCCTGGAAACCATTCCTGAGACCAACGTTTGCCTCAAGGTCAAAGGTCACCGCATAGAAGTGCTGCAGATCAAGGACAATGTGGTCAAAGCCGCTATTGTTCACCCCCTGAAGCGACGCGGCCGCCAGCACTAATATTCGAATGAGTTATAGCGGCCACGCCTTTAGTAAGATCATATTTTAACCAACATCTTGACCAGGACTCGCCCTCATCCAACACTGAAATGGTGTTTCTCCATAAAATAAGAACAGGAGTAGACTCCATGAGCCTAGGTCATACACTTGGATTACTGGCCCACCCAGACCAGGAGTGGGAAGCAATTCGAAAGGACTCTGAAAGTGTCAGCAAACTGTACTTTGGCCACATACTGCTGCTGGCATTGATTCCGGCAGCGGCAGGCTATTACGGCAGCACCCAGGTCGGCTGGCAAATCGGCGACGGCCAGGTCATTCGGCTGACGACGGGAAGCGCCCTGCAACTTTGCGCGCTGTTTTATGCCGCCATGCTGGCCGGCATTTATATACTCGGACGCTTTATCGACTTCTTCGCCGCCACTTATGAAGTCAGGGAAAGACAGCCCCACGGCGTGACCCTGGCGGCCTATACGGCTACCCCGGTGTTCCTTCTGGGCGTCATCGCAGCCTACCCCAACATCTGGGTCAACATGGCCGTTGGCTTTGTTGCCATTACCTATGCTGTGTACCTGCTTTACGAAGGTCTGCCCATTCTCATGAAAATCCCGGAAGGCCGGGGGTTCATGTTTGCGTCATCGGTTTTGACCGTGGGCCTGGTGATGTTTGTTGCTCTGCTGGCAACCAGCGTGGTTATCTGGAGCTTGGGAATAGGGCCCGTGTATGTGAGCTGAACCACCGAAAAGTGGCTGATACCGGACACCCTCAGGGTCGGCTTATTGCCGACCCGCTCACATTTTATACAGGACAAATGGTGCCGGTAGATTTTCAGTCATTTTACCCAACGCAAAATTGCGGTAAATTACACACATAACCATAATGCAGAAAGTTTAGCTCGGTCATGTATCCGGTTGAGGCGTAACAGGAGTCGGCCATGAATAAGCAGTCCGGCATACATTATCTCCGTGAGCACAGGGATGCCGGTGATAAATTCGCGCTGCCTGCCGAAATTGTTCGCATTCGCGATACAGTTTCCGCTGGGTTGGGTGATTTATTGCAGGGAGCCTTCGATGCAGTGGATGACTCGCTGTTTGAGCTGGCTAACAATGCCCGCAGCAACAACGAGCAGAACCGCTATTTCGAAGCTATGCGGGAGATCCGGATCAAGCGCAAGGGCATTGAAAAACATTTTCAAGGCGCCATCGCGCAGCTATTCAATTACCCCCCAAGAAGCAGTAGCAGTCAGCATAAAGATCAGGAAAATCAGCCGGCAACCGCCGACAGCCTTGCTCTGGTTCAACACGATGAACTGGAAGAACAGGTCGCGCTCAACGCCATGATTACCAAGTCCCGGGCACACTTCCAGGGACCTCTGATCCAGCTGCAAACACGGTTTTCATCCGTTTACCCCGGCGCCAGCGACGATAACCCGGTCAATCCGCTTGCCCCGGAGCACCTTTGCACAGCGTTCGTTGAAGCTGCCCAGGTCCTGGAAATCCAGATCCGAGAACGGCTGATTGTGCTTAAGCAGTTTGACCGCTATGTGGTTTCCAACCTCGGCATGCTCCTGGATGAGGCAAACCGTATCCTGATACAGGCTGGCGTCATCCCGAACTTCCGCTATCACGGGAAGAAAAGCCCGCAGGCCACAGCTGACCAAGCCTCTGGGGAGTCAACCCCAGGCCAGGCAGCCGCCGGAGGGGACGATGAAGCCGTCAACCATCAGGATGAGGCCCTGTTCGAGCAGATTCGCCAACTCCTCAACCAGCAAAGGACCAGTTCAGGCCTACCGCCCCGCTCAGCCGACCCGACCTTGCACGTGGTCGGTGGCAACGAACTCATTCAGCTCCTGAGCGCCCTACCCCCGTCGCCACAGGAACTGCACCATGGCGACCTCAGCGGTGGTGAGCCCTTAGTGGTTGACCTTCACCAGGTTGTCGAACGCTTGCTGAGCCAGGCCAATACCGCGGAAGGCAAGACACCGGCACTCAACGAGGTGGATGAAGACCTGATCAACCTGGTCTCCATGCTGTTTGAGTTCATTCTGGACGACTACAACCTGTCGGCGCCCATTCAGGTGCTGATCAGCCGTCTTCAGATTCCGATTCTGAAAGTTGTCATCAAAGACAAGACGTTTTTCAGTAAAGCCGGGCACCCGGCCCGCCGACTCCTCAACTCACTGGCCCGTGCAGGCATTGGCTGGAGCAAGAGCGACGAGAAGACCCGCGACAAACTCTACGACCAGATCCACACCATCGTGTTGCGGATACTTGAGGAGTTTGACGGGGACGTCTCACTGTTTGAGCAGCTTGGAGAGGAGTTCGAGCAGTTCCTCGCCCGAGAAAACCGCAAGGCGTCTCTGGTCGAGCAGCGTACCCGCGAGGCGGAACGTGGCCGCATCAAATCGCAGAAAGCCCAGCAGACCGTCGACCGACTGCTCCAGCAGAAGCTGTTCAAACAGAACATCCCTGAGACCATTCGCGACATCCTGGTCAATGGCTGGAGCCGGGTCATGTTCCTGGCCTATCTGCGCAACGACGTTGAGAACCGTTGGGACAGCTCAGTACGGGTTGTCGATGACCTGCTCTGGTGCCTGCACCCTCACCTTGACGATTCCGAACGCGACCAGTGGGTCCGGGTTGTACCGGGACTGCTTAAATCCCTCCGCTCCGGGCTGGACGAAGTCTCTTACAACTCCAGCCGGCTGGATGAGATGATGGCGGAACTGAAGCATGAGTTGACCGAAGCCTTTCGGGCCCATGCGTTTGCTGAAGCCCAGGCCCCGCTGGACCGGGAGACTGTCGATGAAGAGGCTGAGCCAGAAGAGCAACACCCGTCGGCGATCGACAAGCAACAGGAACTCGAAGATGCCGCAGTTGCCGAATACATTGCGCAGATTGATGCCATCAACATTGGCACCTGGGTGGAGTTCGGCCTGGTGAATGGCACCAGCTTCCGCTGCAAGCTGACCGCCATCATCGAAGAAGCCGACTGCTTTGTCTTTGTAAACCGCATGGGCCTTAAGGTGGTGGAGAAAACCCGCACCGAACTTGCCCACGAAATGCGGCGCGGGCGCCTTACCGTGCTTGAACAGGGCGCCCTGATCGACCGCGCTCTGGACGCCGTGGTTGGCACATTGCGAGGTAAAACAGGGTAATCCCCTGTTTTACCTCCGCCAGCAGTACCCTGAGTGAATCCGTCACAATGACACCAGTTGGCAGCCGATCGCTCCTTCCGGCGCCGTACCGCATAACTGTAGCCATCCCTCTGGCGCTGCTGATCCACACGCTCATCTTTGCGCTCATTCGGTTTGAACCCGCTGTCGAAGATCCTGAGCCGGAGATGATCAAGATCACTCTGTCCCGCACCGGCTCAGTTGCCACCCCAGCCACCAGCACCCCGACCCCAAATGCGTCAGAACAGGTGGTGGAAGAGGTACCCCAACCAACCGAGGCTGCCCCTGAGATTCTAGTGAGCGAAGAAAGCCCTCAGCCGACCGCGCAGCCCGAGGACAGCCAGCCGGAACCCGCCCAGCCTGCCACCCGCGCCACAACGACGCCATCCGTTGAACAGGTCGCAACCATTGAGGACAAGGAAGGCGACCAGGGCCAGACAGAAAACACCGAACAGATCACCCAGATCAGCGAGCCCGCTCAACAGACTTCGTACATTGACCTTCTGGCGGCACGCATCGTCAGCTATGCCACGCCTTACTTTAACGACGCCTATCGGGCCGAGCTAACCGCGGTGACTGCGGTTGAAGTGGAATTGCAGCTTATGAACAACGGCGCCCTCATTGGCGCATCCATTACCCAACCGTCCGGGGATGCGGTCCTGGATCGGGCAGCTTATCGAGGGGCATTAGGGGCGAGCCCGTATCCGGAGCCGCCAGCAGGAAATAAAGAAGGGAACCGGTTCCGGGTCACTATCAAGTTCGCCCCGGAACGCATTTGAGGTGAGTGGCAGCGCCACCCACCTCTCGGCAAATCAGGCTTCAGCCTGCTTTGCCGCAGCCTTGACCATCTCGGCCAGTTCACCGCTCTCAGAGAGCTCCAGCACGATGTCGCAACCGCCCACAAGCTCACCACCAATATACAGCTGCGGGTAAGTCGGCCAACTGGAATAGGCCTTCAGCGCCTCGCGCAGCTCCTGATTGTCCAGGATATTTACGAACGCAAAACGCTCTCCACACGCCATCAGCGCCTGTACAGTGCGAGCAGAAAATCCACACTGGGGAGACTGCGGAGTCCCCTTCATGTACAGGATGATCGGGTTTTCATCCAACTGGCTCTTGATCGTTTCGTTAATATCCATGGAGTTTACCTCTTCGTTACAAATCGGGCCTCAGTGGAGGCGGGTATGGGGCTATTGTACACACCCATTGGAAGCGGCACCAAGAGAAGGCGATGAGCCAGGACGATCATTGTCTTCCCTGCCCCGACCCGCTAAACTCGGATCTTCGCCGAATCGCTGGCGCATGACGCAATCCCATTACCCAACCCCTGCTGGAGCGGACGTCCCGCTGCCAGGGTTTATTTTTTCGGGTTACGGGTCCTTTCCGGATTGCACCGGTAATTGCACCAAAGGGGCGCACCTTGTCTGTAGCAAGCGCCTCAACCACCGTATCGAGCAAGTGCCACGACCCAATCGATCCAAGGAACTGAACAAAGGCCGCGAACATGGCAGCAAGACATTTTCTGACTCTCGAAAATCTGACCCCCAGCGAACTAAACCAGCTTCTGGACCACGCCAGCAAGCTCCGGGAAGAATGGCGCCGCGGTGACACCAGGGACTCCCTGAAGAACCGGGTGCTGGCGATGATCTTCGAGAAGTCTTCCACTCGCACCCGCGTTTCGTTTGAAGCCGGTATGGCACAACTGGGCGGCTCGGCGCTGTTTTTGTCTCCCCGGGATACTCAGCTGGGGCGCGGCGAGCCTATTGAGGATTCGGCCAAGGTCATTTCCAGTATGGTTGATGCGGTGATGATCCGCACCTTTGCCCACAATACCGTTACAACGTTTGCCAAGGCATCCCGGGTTCCGGTCATCAATGCCCTGACCGATGATTTTCACCCTTGCCAACTGCTGGCTGACATGCAGACCTACCGCGAGCACCGTGGCAATATCCAAGGCGCAACGGTCACTTGGGTCGGCGATGGCAACAATATGTGCAACTCGTACATCAATGCCGCGATCCTGTTCGACTTCAAACTGCGGGTAGCCTGCCCAGAAGGCTACGAGCCACCAGCAGAACTTATCGACAAAGCCGCTGACCGAGTGACCATTATTTCCGACCCGGCAGAAGCCGCCAGGGACGCCAATCTTTTGGTGACCGATGTCTGGGCATCGATGGGCCAGGAAGAAGAGCAAAAGATCCGCGAAGCCGCGTTCAAGGACTACCAGGTCAACCCGGAACTGATGGCTCTGGCCGCACCTGATGCCCTGTTTATGCACTGCCTGCCGGCCCACCGGGGCGAAGAAGTGTCAGAAGACATGCTGGATCATCCGGGCTCGGTGGTGTGGGACGAGGCAGAAAACCGTTTGCACGCCCAAAAAGCCCTGCTGGAATTCCTGATTCTCGGCACACTGGACTGACATCGGAATGAATACAGGCTCACCGACCGAATCCCGATGGCTGCTGGAAGTTAACGACCTTGCTTGTGGTTATGGCGAGGGCGCTGTTGTCAGCGACATCAACTTTGCTCTGGGCCATGGTGACATCGGCTGCCTGCTTGGCCCCAGCGGATGCGGTAAAAGCACCATCCTCAGGGCTCTGGCGGGGTTCCTCCCGCTGTCTCAGGGCAACATCCAACTGGACGCGCGTACCATCAGCCTGCCTGGACGCACCTTGCCGCCGGAAAAACGTCGGATCGGCATGGTGTTCCAGGATTACGCCCTGTTCCCCCACCTGACCGTGGCCAAGAACATCGCGTTTGGCCTTCGCAACCTCAAGCGTGACGAATGCGAGCAGAAGGTGAAGCAACTGCTGGAACTGGTTCACCTCCAGGGGCTTGCAGATCAATACCCGCACGAACTCTCTGGCGGTCAGCAACAACGGGTTGCACTGGCCAGGGCCCTGGCGCCACAGCCAACCCTGATCCTGCTGGATGAACCGTTCTCCAACCTGGACGCCGACCTGCGGCGCCGGCTCAGCCTGGATGTCCGGGAGATTCTCAAGACACTGGGCATCAGCGCCATTCTGGTCACCCATGATCAGCAGGAAGCGTTTGCCATGTGCGACCAGGTCGCGGTACTGAAATCGGGCAGTATCCAGCAATGGGATGAGCCATATAACCTTTACCACGAGCCGGCGAACCGATTCGTCGCAGGCTTTGTTGGCCAGGGCGGCTTTGTTCCAGGTAAAGCCCTGGGACCGGACGCTATCGAATCTGAGCTTGGCACCATACGGGGCAACCGGGCTTACCGCTGGCCCGCCGGCACACTGGTCGACATCCTGATACGGCCAGATGACATTGTCTTTGACCAAAACTCAGAACTCAAAGCCAAAGTCATCGAGAAAACCTTCGCTGGCACCTCAACGCTCTACCGATTCCACCTGTCTGACGAAACCGAATTTGAAGCCCTGTTCCGCAGCCACCTAGACTTCCACCTGGGTGAGATGGTGCCGCTAAAGGTCGAAGCCGATCACCTGATCGCCTTCGAGCGCTAGGAGCCCCTCACGGGGCCCCTCCCGCCATCGCCTGAAGACGGCGGATCACACTGGTCAGCTGTGCCGAATTCGCTCAATGGCATCTTCCCAGCCGGCATAGAGAGACTCCCGCAAGCCCGGCGACATGTCTGGAGAGAACCGACGCTCCCGTTCCCACATGGATGAAATATCGTCCAGCCCCTGGTACACCCCGGTCTGCAGCCCCGCCAGGTAAGCCACCCCAAGTGCCGTCGTTTCGGTTACCCTTGGGCGATCCACCGGTACATTAAGGATGTCAGCCAAAAACTGCATCACCCAGTCGTTGACGACCATCCCACCATCTACCCGCAACTCCTGCAGGCGGGCACCGTCATTACGGATGGCCCGAATCAGATCCTTGGTCTGGTAACACACCGACTGCAGAGCCGCAGTAACGATCTCACCAATACCGGTATCACGGGTCAGGCCCAAAATAGCACCCCGGGCATCCGGGTCCCAATGCGGCGCACCAAGACCGGTAAAGGCCGGCACCATATAAACGGAGTTGTCTACCCCCACCCGCTCGGCATGGGCCGTAGACTCCGAAGCGTGGGAAATCAGCTGCAGCCCGTCCCGCAACCATTGCATGGCCGCCCCGGCAACAAAGATACTGCCTTCCACCGCGTAATAGGTGACGCCGTTTAAACGATAACCTACGGTTGTCAGTAAGCGGTTTTCAGAACGCAGGGGCTCGGTACCGGTATTCATCATCAGGAAACAACCGGTGCCGTAGGTGCTCTTGGCCATCCCCCGTTCAAAGCACGCCTGCCCCACCAGGGCCGCCTGCTGATCACCGGCAATACCCGCCACCTGAACCGGGCCACCCAGCAATTCAGCCTCTGTAACACCGAAGTCCGCTGCAGAATCCAATACCCCCGGAAGGATTTCCTTGGGGACACGAAACAGCGCCAGCAGCTCGTCATCCCACTGCTGGGTGTGAATATTGAACAGAGACGTCCGGGAAGCATTGGTCGCATCGGTCAGGTGCGATTTACCTGCCGTCAGTTGCCAAAGCAACCAGGTATCCACCGTGCCGAATGCCAGCTCACCGGCTTCAGCACGAGCCCGGGCACCCTCAACCTCATCCAGAATCCAGGCAATCTTGGTCGCAGAAAAGTAGGGATCAATCAGCAGCCCAGTGCGCTCAACCACCAGGCTTTCTTTGTCCCGCGAGCGTAGCTGACTGCAGGTGGCTGCTGTGCGACGATCCTGCCAGACAATGGCCGGGTGAATCGGCTCTCCCGTTGCACGGTCCCAGATCACCGTGGTCTCCCGCTGATTGGTAATCCCCGCTCCGGCAAGGTCGGCACCAGTAAGCCCGGCCTTCTCCAAGGCTTGCCGGCATACATTGAGCGTACTCTGCCAGATTTCCATGGCATCATGTTCAACCCAGCCGTCGCGGGGGAAGTACTGGCGAAACTCTTGTTGCGCAACGGCGACAATGTCACCGCTCTTTTCAAACACTATGGCCCTGGAACTGGTAGTTCCCTGATCAATCGCCAGCATATAGGTCGGCATCCGGGTTGTCCTTTATCGTCGAATCCGGCAGATTCCAGAGCACAAGCATGTGACCGTAAAACCGCCAGTATTATCATTGGATTTTCGTAAACGAAAATTATAATGAACTCACCGGTCACCGCAAACCCAAACCGCACCACCGGATTCACACATTGGACCAATGACATGACCATAAATGCCCGCCACGAGAACATCGTCGAACTGGTTAACGAGCGAGGCTTCATGACCATCGAAGCGCTCGCCGACCACTTTGACGTGACTCCCCAAACCATTCGCCGCGACATCAATACTCTGGACGAATCCGGCCGACTCAGGCGCTACCATGGCGGAGCGGGCCTTGCCACCAGCACAGTCAACATGGCCTATTCCGAGCGCAGCATCCGTAACCTCGAAGAAAAACAGCGCATCGCAGAAACCATTGCCGCACGGGTACCAGACAACAGCTCGCTGTTTATCAACATCGGCACAACCACGGAAACCATCGCCAAGGCACTGCTGGCCCACAAAGGACTCACGGTCATCACCAACAACCTTCATGTTGCCAGCATTCTCTGCAGCAAAGACGACTTCACCGTCATTATTGCCGGCGGCATGGTCCGAAACCGTGACGGCGGCATCATCGGGGAGGCAACGGAGGAGTTCATCCGGCAATTCAAGGTCGACATTGCCATTATCGGTATCAGCGGCATTGACAGCGATGGCGACCTGCTCGACTTCGACTACCAGGAGGTTCGGGTCGCCCAGGCAATCATCGAACACAGCAGGCAAATCTTCCTGGCAGCCGACCACACCAAGTTCGGCCGCAACGCCATGATTCGGCTGGGGCACATCTCCCAGGCCACTCACCTGTTTACCGACAGCCAACCCAGTAAACGACTCAGCGCCTGCATTGCCGAGTCCGGAGTTAATCTGATCATCGCTGAAGCTCCTGATCAGGAATGAGCCAGAATATTCGGAAATGAAAATTTAACTTGGTTGATACTTCGACTTTCGGTTAATATTTCACCATCAATTTTTCATTTACGAAAATACCGGTGAAAAGCATGACACTTCAGGGGAATCGACCCACAGCCAGCTACGCTACGTCCGACACTTACGACCTGCTAGTGGTCGGCGGGGGCATCAATGGGTGCGGAATCGCCGCCGATGCCGCCGGGCGGGGTTTGCGAGTGATGCTGTGCGAGAAAGGCGACCTGGGCTCAGCCACATCGTCGGCAAGCAGCAAGCTGGTACATGGCGGGCTGCGTTACCTGGAGCATTATGAGTTCCGGCTGGTTCGGGAAGCCCTGGCTGAACGGGAGGTTTTACTGAAGGTCGCCCCACACCTGGTGCGCCCCATGCGCTTTACCCTCCCCCACCAGCCGCACCTTCGCCCAGGCTGGATGATTCGCTGTGGACTCTTCCTGTACGACCACCTTGCGCCCCGGGAAACCCTGCCGGGCGCCAAAAGTCGTCGCTTTGACGGATCCGGACCTCTCAACCCCCGAATCAAGAAGGGGTATAGCTATTCCGACTGCTGGGTTGACGACGCCAGGCTGGTCATCGCCAACGCCCAGGCTGCACGTAATCATGGCGCCCGCATCGAACGCGATACTCTGTGCGTTCGTGCCCGGCGCTTGCCTGACCAGTCGTTATGGGCGGTTGAAACCGAAAGCACTCAAACCGGCTTGCGCAAGACGGTCTACGCCAAAGCACTGGTTAACGCCAGCGGTCCATGGGCTGCCCGGCTATTTGACGATGCCTTTGAGCTACCTTCACCTCACAACGTTCGCCTTGTCAAAGGCAGTCACATCGTGGTTCCACGCATTGTGGATCAGGAGGGCGCGTACATTCTTCAGAACACCGATCGCCGCATCGTGTTCGTGTTGCCCTACGAAGACAATTTCAACCTGATCGGCACAACCGATAAAGAGTACCAGGGCAACCCGAATGACGCCCACATCGATGATGACGAGATTCAGTACCTGCTTGACGTCGTCAACGGGCACTTCATTCACCAGATCGACCGCAAGGACATCGTGCATACCTATTCTGGCGTGCGCCCCCTGCTCGATGACGAATCCAGCGACCCGTCGGCCATCACCCGGGATTACACCCTGGAGTTACAAGGCTCAGAGCAAGAAGCCCCTCTACTCAGCATTTTCGGCGGCAAGATCACCACTTACCGAAAGCTGGCGGAAGCCGCCGTGGAGAAACTGAGGGACCATTTCCCGCAAATGCCGCCATCCCGTACCCGGCAACAGGCACTTCCCGGCGCAACCGAGGAAATCAACACCCGTTCAGCCATCCGGGAGTGCCTGGCGACGCTCTACCCCAAGCTGCCTGCACCACTGATTGACCGCTACAGCCGCTGCTACGGCATACTGGCCATCCGCTTTCTTGGCAGCAGCGAAACCACGAGGGATCTGGGCGAGCACTTCGGCGATACCCTGTACCAGAAGGAAGTGGCCTACCTGATGTCAGATGAATGGGCCCGAACCACCGATGACATTCTCTGGCGGCGAACCAAGCTGGGGCTGAGACTGGAGGCGGATCAGGTCGAACACCTGAAACTGTGGATGGCTGGTCAGAGCGAAAACGCCGCCTGAAAGCAAAACTCGAAAGCAAAAAAAAGGGCCGGAAATTCCGGCCCTCAAATGACGAATGAAACAAGGAAAGTTCGTAAGAACTACAACCTCAAAAGTCATCCCTTACACGAACAAGTATCGGGGATCAGGTGCCTGCCTTCAGTGGAGGTTGTGTATTACTTTGTTACATTCAGTGACTTGGCGAGACCTGCATCACAGCTGGCCGCCGACTAAACAACAGATTTTTTCCTTGGCCACACGAGACTGAACCGGGCGCCCCCAAGGTCGTCGCTGCGGCACACAAACGCCTGCCCACCATGCCAGTACAATATGCGACGAACAATCGACAAGCCCAGGCCATACCCACCCGAATTTCGAGTACGACTGTCATCCAGTCGGGCGAACGCCGTAAAGACCTTTTCCCAGTCCTCTTCCGGAACTCCGGGACCATCGTCCTCCACATCCACGCGACAGTTGTCGTCATCCAGCTGACACCGAACCCGCACCCGGCCATTCGCATAACGCGCGGCATTGCCAACCAGGTTCTGGATGGCTCGATGAATATAACGCGGCTCGACATCCGACATCGCCCACTGCTCCGATCCGGGTGCGATGTCCGCTTCAATAACGATGCCAGGACGAATCAGTTGCTGCTCACCAACCACCTGCCGCACGATATCCGTGACTGACGTTTCGACCAGCGAGAATACCGGGCCACCCTGTTCCAATCGCGCATAGGTCAGGATTTCATCGATCAGCTCATCCAGCTCCTGGATATCACCGTCAATACCATCTAGCTGCTTCTGAAGTGCTTCGGCACTATCACAACCTTCAAGCATCTGGACCCCAAACCGGATACGAGCTACTGGGGTACGCAACTCATGGGACACCGCGTGAATCATTTCGCGCTGAACACCAACCAGCCGCTGGATATGCTCCGCCATCCCATTGAACGAACTAGCCAGTCTGGAGACCAGAGTGCTGCCACTTTCTTCGACGCGCGCCCCCAGCTCACCGCGGGCGATACGGATCGCCACCGACTCAACCGCCCGCAGGTTCTGGTCCACACCCCGCACCAGCATCAGCAGAGCTGCACCCATCACCCCTGCTGCCACAAACAGCAGCAAAAGCACCACACTCCAGTGCCACGAGTCGAAGCGTGGGGGCAATTCCAGATTAACCAGAGAGCCATCCGCCAGCCGAAGCAAAACACGACCGGAGTCGCCCTGACGATAGAAGGCTATACCGCGCTCAGATACCTGACCGAGTACCGCCTCGGCGGGCAAGTCGCGTTCACTGGCCAAGGGCCTCAATGTAATCGCCAACCGTGATGACAACTCTGCCATCAGCGGATCCCGGTCTTCGGGAAGTGCCTCACTCAAATGAGCCAGCGCAATCAGGGCAGCAGTCTCAGCCACCTCCCGATAGGTGTCACGGAACAAGAACTCCAGCACCTCACCGCTAGGGCTCAACACAAGCAAACGCCATCCCAACTCGGTCTGAACCGCAACGACCTGGCCATAGCCCAGACGCTCCTGCACCAGTGGCGATGCATCCAGACTGCCACGCTCGACAAGGCGAAAGTCGTGATGTGCCAGCAACCAGGGGTATTGTTGTTGAGGTGAAGGAACCGCCGCCAGCCAACGCAGCAACGGCGCAGGATAGTACTCCTGCCAAGACTGTTCGCGAACAGAGTTCAAGCCCGAAAACAGGGTAAAGCAAAGAACCACGACCAGCGCCGCAAGTCCGAGCAAGCGGAGGTATAGTTTGAGGAAGAACTTCAGGGGCATGAACAAAACCCTGGGGAAAGTGTCGCCGGCCAAGCTGGCCGGCTCAGGAGTCAGGAGATCAGGCTTCCTTCACAAACAGGTAGCCCTTACTGCGGACCGTCTTGATTCGACGTGGGTGAACAGGATCATCACCAATCTTCGGTCGAATTCTCGATACCCGGACATCAATGGAGCGGTCCTGACCATCGTATTCGATCCCCCGCAGCGCGGTGAAGATCTCTTCCCGACTCAGAACGCGGCCGGCACTGCTGGCCAGCAACCACAACAGATCGAACTCGGCACTGGTCAGGTCGATGCTTTCATCATTCAGCCAAGCCTCCCGCATGGAGCGGTCAACCACCAAGTCGTTGAACTGGAGGCGCACCGGCTCTTCGCCGTTGTCGCCGTCACTCTCAACGCTCGAGGTATCCCCAACCCGCCGGAGCAGGGCACGAATCCGCGCCAACAGAACACGGGGCTGCACGGGCTTGCCAATATAGTCATCAGCCCCCATCTCAAGACCCAACACCTGATCCAGGTCGTCGGTCCTCGCGGTAAGCATAATGATGGGACCAGAGAAAAATGGCCTGACCCGACGGCAGATCGACAGCCCGTCTTCGCCAGGCAACATCAAATCCAGAACCACCAGATCCGGCTGTTCATTACGGATGCGCTCAACCGCATGCCCACCATGATTCTCTACGGTAACCGTCAGGCCATTGCTCTCGAGGTATTCCCGGGTCAGGTCTGCCAGCCGTTCGTCGTCCTCTACGATGAGGATACGCCAACTCTCATTCGTCTGTTCCACGCCATCCATCTCTGATTTGTTGTGTCATTTCGGCCTGTTTTTAAAAGCATAGGCTCTATTCTGAAAATTTTCCGGGGCAATTACGCAGCCCGGTTCCAGAACCAACCTTTGCTAAACCTTTTCTTAAAAAATAGGGTACCCAAGGAAGAAACCGATTACTCCTCAAGTGGTCTCTCAAACAATACAGGCAACGTCCTGTAACAGCAATTATACATGCTATTCAGAAATATACATGGAGCGCCCAGTTCTTTACATCAGGCAACATTCAGGAGCTGAGTAATTTGCAGGGCTAACTGTCATCCCCTCGTCATAGCCGCTTCATCCGTCTGTCATACCCGGTTCATAGCCTTGTCTGAAAATGGAAACAAAGAGACAAAGCCATGCCCATACAAACTGCCCGCGCCAACCGCTCGGCCCGACGCCTGAACACCGTCATAACCCGGCAGCCGGAGCTGGTCGAGGCCGCTCAACGTCTACGCTACGAAGTGTTTTCCGAAGAATACGACTCCGATCTGGGCTCTTGCACCCCAGGCCTGGACGCCGATGCCTTTGATGACTGGTGTGATCACCTCGTCGTTACCGACGAAGCCACCGGCCGGCTCGTCGCCACGACCCGGATCCTGCACCGCGCCGCCGCAGACAAAGCCGGAGGCTTCTATTCAGAGGGCGAGTTCGATCTGACCAGGCTCTACCAGCTTCCCGGCACCGTTGCCGAGCTCGGCCGCACCTGTGTCCACCCCGACTATCGCAGCGGCGCCACTATCAGCCTGCTTTGGGCTTCTGTGGCGGAATACCTGGTCAAGAACAACGTCGACTACCTGATCGGCTGCGCCAGCATCGGTATGTCCGACGGCGGTCAGAAAGCCTGGCGGATTGCCAAGCACCTGCAGCAGGAATACTTGGCCGATGAGGCCTTTCGTGTCACCCCGAAACGGGAACTGCCCCACCTCACCCACCCGGTCAGTGACGATAGACCCGTGGACGCACCGGCTCTGATCAAGGCCTACATGCGACTCGGGGCCCGGGTCTGTGGCGAACCCTGCTGGGACCCTGACTTCCGTTGCGCAGACCTGTTGGTCATGCTGGAAGTCAACAAACTCGCAGACCGTTACAACCGGCACTTTATTCGCCGGCAACAAGACTGACCCTTAGCCTGCCATGGGAAAAGAGCCTATGAAGGATTACGCCCGACTGACCTATCGGCTAACACTGTTTACCCTATCGCTCTCACTCACAATCGGCATTGCCTGCAGCGTTACGCTGGTCGAGTGGCTGGGGCGTCGTCGCATTGACCGAACGCCGTACGCCCGCTTCTGTTTCCACGGTGCCGTCCGCAGCCTCGGCTTTCGCGTTCGCCAGCAGGGCGATATCTCTGCGAAGCCAGTGCTATACCTCAGTAATCACATCTCCTGGTCAGACATACCAATTCTCGGCGGACAGTCACCCTTACGCTTCCTGTCCAAGGCCGAAGTCGGCAAATGGCCGGTGATCGGCTGGCTGGCCGGGCAAGCCGGAACCCTTTTCATCAAGCGTGGCGGCGGCAAATCCCAATTGTGCCGACAGGAAATCGCAACCACCCTTGAAAAAGGGCAGTCCGTACTGATCTTCCCGGAAGGCACCACCACCTCTGGCATTACTGTACTTCCCTTCCACAGTCGCCTGTTGTGGGCAGCCAAAGACGCCGGGGTCGATATTCAGCCCATCAGCATCGGCTACCTGCGGGATGGACAGCCAGACCACCTGGCGCCCTTTATCGGCGACGACGAATTCCAGGGCCACCTTCTACGGATGCTGAAAAGCCCGTCGGTCGACGTGGGCGTTATTTTCCACCCCACAGTGACGATCAACGAGCACACCGACCTTGACGCCCTCGCCCTCGAACTCCACGAAACCGTCACCTCTGGCCTGAAACGGATCCACCGCGCGGGCGACCAGAGCGAGACGGCGAACGCTGACGCCCTACCTGTTCGTCAGCCTAACTGACGAACCCATCAGAACAGCGGGCGGTTGGCAGCGATCTCTTCTTCGTTCGCCTCCCGCTTGGCCACGATTTCCAAATCGAAGTAGAGGGTAAGGCCCGCCAGAGGGTGGTTCGCATCCACCAGGACCAGGTTGCCATCAATGCCCACCACCTTAACCACCTGGGCCTCTTCCCCGGTGTTGGTCTGGAACTTCATACCCACCTGGAGATCTTCGATACCCTCAAACGCTGACCGGGGAACCTTGCGCACCAGCTCCGGCCGGTGTTCGCCGTAGGCCATGGCCGGCGGAATAGTGACGTCCAGGCAGTCGCCGGGGCCTCGATCGCGCACAGCTTCCTGGATGCCTTCAATAACCCCGTCGCTTCCCAGCAGGAAGTGCAAAGGCTCGCCGCCTTCAGAGGTATCAATGACCTCGCCCGTGTTGCTCTTGAGGCGGTAGTGAACGGTATAAACAGCCAATTTCTGCATTACGATGTCGTGTTTCCTTTGGCCGACGAAAGGCCAATCCTGTTGAGTGCCAGAATCAACAACCGCTGATTCAGTTTATCGCCCGGTTTTTTCGGGTCATCCAGCCCCATGCGCTGAAGCAAGGGCTGCAACTCTCCCAACTCGCTGGAGACCCGCAATGCACCGAACAATGTCGCGATTTTACCACGACCAGTTGCGGTTGCCGCCTTCAGGGTTTTCAGGGCTTTCCCAAGGACCAGTTCATCGTCCGTGAAGTCGCACCCGAACGGAAACGCCGGAAACAGGCCATCTACCCCGGCGACCCGCATCGCCGCCTTCAGCGACTCGGGCGTGTTGTTGCTCCAACTGGCAGGTAGTTGGAAAGCGGCATCAACTTTACCGGCTTTTTTGGCCTGCTTGAGCAGCTCCGGCTGGAACCGCGAATCCGCAATGCGGATCATTTCCAGGTATACCTGCTGGTCCGACTTGCTTCGCAGGTCAGCAACCCCGTACTCGGTAATCACAATGTCCCGCAGGTGTCGCGGAATGGTGCAGTGGCCGTAATTGAAGACGATATTCGAGACAACCTTGCCCCCCGCCGAACGGGTACTGCGCAACGACAGAATGGAGCGGGCGCCCGGTGTTTCATGGGCCATCGCAACAAAGTTGTATTGCCCGCCAACACCACTGACCACCCGCCCGTCTTCCAGACCGTCTGAAACCGCCTCACCTTCCAGCGTATACATCATGGCCGAATTGATAAAACGACTGTCCTTGCGCTGGGCCGCCTTCAGGCGCTGATCGCCAAAGGTGTGGTCATAAAGATGGTTGATGTAGTTGACGCTGGTCATGCAGATGCTGTCGCGCTGCTCCGGCGTCAATTCTCGCAGCTGCTGATAGAAATCCCCGGGGCCCAGGTAGAAGCCACCGTGCATGACTACGCCACCTTTGAGCGAATCACCCAGCGCTAATTGCTCCATTCGTTGGCGTGCTTCGGGGTCATCCAGGTCAGGCTCAAGGGTCTGCTCGCGAACCACCAGCCGCCCACCTTTGAATTGGACTTCTTCGCTGAAGATGCCGTACCGGATCAACCACTGGACATCCCGGGCCCGCAAAGGTGAATCGATTAACTCAGCATCCCGCAGGGCATCAAGGCACCCCAGAGAAATCTCCGGCCCTACCTTCCCTTCGTTGACCAGGGTTTGCAGGCCGGCGTGATCGTATACCTTGCGCTTGAGTATCCCGGCGTTCATCAGGTGTACAAAACCATCCACCATCATCTCACTGCAGCCGTACAAGCCCTGCTCAAAGGTTCCGTCTCCGCCGATTTCAACGGCAACAGGGTTTAGCTCGGCAACCCGGAGGTTATCGTAAACCGCACGCCACGCCTGGTTATTGCTGTGGCGAAGGATCGCGCTATGTACCAGCGCCGCCCCCAGAGACCCAATGCCAACCTGCAGGGTTCCGCCATCCTTCAGCAACGCACTGGCATAGAAACCGATGGCATGATCTGCAGGACTAATTGCCATCTGTGGCACAGGAAACAATCCGTATTCGCTTTTCTGGCGATCAAGCACCACATCAAAGCTGGTGATGGGCAACTCCGCATGATGCCCCAGGTAGGGCAATTGACGGTTGGTTTCACCCACCAGCATAACGGGCTCACCTGCCGCTGCACGCTCATGGAAAACCGGGATAAGGTCCAGCGTCAGATCCGGGTTGCAGCTGACGCTGACGCTCTCCATATCCGCCGATGGGGCAACCATTTGAGCAAGAACGTTGACCCCTTGCGCCAACAGGTCCCTCACCGCATGGGTATAGTTGGTGCAGACGTAGTTCTGCTGCTGACCTTGGTGATTCAGAAAGCTGCCAGCTTTAAAGAAAAACTCCGAAACCTGCACATTCCCCGGTAACTTTCCATCCACAACATCCCGGGCATATTCAAGCTCTGGAATTTCACCATACAGGCGTTGGACAAAGGGCTCGAGGAAGCGACGCTCAAGGGATGATTTACCTTGTGGCGCCAGCATTGAAATTGCCGTAATGATGCGAAGCTGAATCGACGAATCCTGCCGGGCCCTCCGGTACAGGGCATTGGCGAACCGGACAGGCTTACCCAACCCCAGCGGAAGCCCCAGTACGATATTCCGGCCCACACGCTCCAGCACGGCATCAACACAGGCATCCTCTTCGCCGAGGACCACCGGCTTGTCCCTCTCCATCGCTCCCTCCTGACTGATTGTTTTTCTGAGCTGATGCGATCATCACACGACTTTTCGTGGCAAACAATGCGCCAGGGCAACTCCAGGACAGGTCAAGGTAACGAGAACAGGTCAATTCGAAATGGGATTCAGCGCAGGGCCGCGTGACGTTTAAGGATCAAAATGAAAACACGAGAGGGCGAAAACAGGAGGGAAGGCGGTGGAGAGAACGTACAGTCAGCGGTATCAGAAGTCCCACTTGAAGTTAAGACAGGCCCCCCGCTCCAGCAGGGCGACACCATGATCGGGCCGAACGGACTCGGACGCGTACTTTTTGCCCTCATCACCCCGAGTGAAACTCCAGCTCAGCAGCCGGGAGCCAATTTCCGTCAGGGTATCGCCTTCATCCCGCTCAAAATCACCAGACATTTCTTCCTGCAATTCATAAACCGTATCCGGTGAAATTTCATAGTCGAACGTATTGCGCTCACCGGCTTCGGCACGCACGACAAATGCAACCATGTTGAGAGCGAGTAAAGCGACAAAAATGCGAATGATCATGGTAAGCCTGGCTACTTATTTGCGTTACGAATTCTAAGGTCTGTATAGCCTAAAGTCTAACCAAAATAGGGCGTATATCTGTGAATCCGAACACATTGCATTGACTATTTTGTCACCAATTGTAATCAATCTACGTCATTTTTTTGTCGACCTGAATTTGCAACCTCAGGTCAACAGAATGTCACCCGACTGTCTCCTGACTGTCATACAGCATTTCCATAGTGGGTAGTCAGAAAGATGGAAACGGTGAATCAATGTCAGAACAACTACCTCTCGCCAACCGAAGCCGCCATATCGTCGTTGTTTCGGAGACCTTCCCACCGGAAATCAATGGGGTGGCCAATACGTTGAGGCATCTGTGCCAGGGCCTGATGCAGCAAGGGCATCAGGTTTCGGTGGTACGCCCCCGCCAACGCCACGAGGCCACCGGGAGTGTCACCAGCGCAGGGCAGGCACTGTTTACTGACGAACACCTGGTCACCGGCATTCCCCTGCCGGGTTATCCGGATCTCCGGTTTGGCATCACCCGGTCCGCTCGACTGGCACAACTGTGGCGACGCAAGCGCCCGGACGCCATCTATGTGGCCACTCAGGGGCCTTTGGGGGTCGCGGCCGTCAATGCTGCCCGGCGCCTGAGCATTCCGGTCAGTTCGGGGTTTCACACCAATTTCCACACTTACAGCCGCTACTACGGCGCGGGCTTTCTGGAAAAACTCCTGTGCGGGTACGGTCGCTGGTTCCATAACCGGACAGCCATCACCCTGGTTCCAACCCGCAAGATGCAGGCAACGATCCAGGCCATGGGTGTCAATCCCACGGGACTCTGGAGCCGTGGCGTGGATTGCAACCGTTTTACACCCCACAAGCGCGACGACAACCTGCGTAAATCCTGGGGCGTAGACCCGAACGACCGCGTGGTGCTGTACGTCGGCAGGCTGGCTTCTGAAAAGAACCTGCAAATGGCCACCGCCTGTTTTGAACGTATCCACAACCTGCACCCCAAGACACGATTCGTACTGGTTGGGGACGGACCACTGCGAAAGAAGATGGCGGACCGCCATCCCGACTACATCTTCTGCGGCATGCAGCGGGGCGAGGATCTGGCAAAACACTACGCCTCGGGCGACATTTTCCTGTTCCCCAGCAAAACCGACACCTTTGGCAACGTGGTGACGGAAGCCATGGCCAGCGGCCTGGCCGTCGTCGCCTACGATGATGCCGCTGCCAGCGAACACATCAGCCATGAAGGCAATGGTATGAAAGCCGGCCTGGCTGATGACGAGGGTTTTATTGACGCGGCTCTCAAGCTGGTCGACCAGCCCACCCTTCTGAACCGCATCCGCTCCCAGGCACGACTGGACGCTCTCGACCTGAACTGGAGCGTACAGATAGAACAATTTGAACAACTGGTGCTGAACCAGCAACACAGGGTCAAATATCATGCAATCAAGCAAAGCATCCCGCTTCTTTGAAGCCGTTGACCAGCGCGAGTTCGCGCTCTGCCAGAGCATCAATCGGTCCTTGCGGTTCCGACCGGTACACACTTACTTCCAACTGGTCAGCCGACTCGGGGATGGCTGGTTCTGGTATGCACTGATTCTGGCAATCCCGGTTATTCGGCCCGAGGACGGCCTGGCTATTGCGCTGTTAATGGCGGCCACCGGTCTGACCTGCACACTGACTTACAAGCTACTGAAACGGTGGCTGATCAGGGAGAGGCCGTTTATTTCTTTCCCCAGCATCAATTGCGGAACCCCGCCACTGGACCGCTACAGTTTTCCGTCTGGCCACACCCTCCACGCCGTCTGCTTCAACAGCTTTCTGGCAGTATTGGCACCGGAAATCGCCTGGCTGCTCTTACCGTTCACCCTCAGCGTGGCCGCATCCAGGGTGGTCCTTGGCCTCCACTACCCCAGTGATGTTGCTGCCGGGGCGATGATTGGCGGAAGCATGGGCGTCCTGGCCGCTCACAGTTTTGCCGACACCTTCAAAACCATGTTCGGCTAATCCGCCCTCACTCAAACAGCCGCAGCTGCTGAATGGGCGAACGATCATCCCGAAACCGGACGCCCAGCCCCAGAAGTCGGACTGGTCGCTCAGGGTCTTTGATCAGCTCATCAATTAAAGGCAGAAAGTCCTCGCTGCCCGGAGCCTCCAACTGTGCCCTTACCCGCTCCAGGGTATGGGTTGAGAAATCACTGTAGCGGACCTTGACGAACAGCTTATGGATCGGTTTTGTCACGCCCTTGCGGGCCAGACGGCGCTCCAGTTCCTGCATCAACTCGCCAATGACGGCGACACACGCAGCCTTGTCCGGCAAGTCCTGTGAAAACGTACGCTCCACACTCAACGATTTGACATCCCGGCTGACAACGACTGGCCGGTCATCTTCTCCCATGGCCATCTGGTGCAACCGGTAGCCCTGGCGACCAAAACGCTCAACCAGACATTCCGGTCGCTGCTCACGCAGATCACCGCAGGTTGCCACTCCCATATCGTGCAACTTCCTGGCGGTGACTACCCCAACCCCAAACAGCTTTTCCACCGGCAATTCACGGACAAAATCCAGCACCTCGTCCGGACGGATGACAAATAGTCCGTCCGGCTTCTCCCAGTCGCTGGCGATCTTGGCCAGGAATTTGTTCGGGGCAACCCCGGCTGACACTGTAATCCCCACCTCCTGACGGACCCGCTCACGCAACGCCCTTGCCATCAGCGTGGCACTGCCATGAAAAGACGTCACCTCGCTCACATCAAGAAAAGCCTCATCCAGCGAAAGCGGCTCAACCATTTCCGTAAGCTCTCGAAAAATTGCCATGATCTGGGCCGACACCTCCCGATATCGCGCCATATTCAAGGGCACAAACACCAACCCCGGACAGAGCCGTCGTGCCTCGCCTGCGGGCATGGCAGAGCGCACCCCGAACGCCCGCGCGCGGTAGTTGCATGTGGTCACCACCCCGCGACCTCCATCCCCACCCACAGCAATCGGAACCTCTCGCAGGGACGGATCATCAAGCATCTCCACCGCCGCATAGAAGCAGTCACAATCGACATGAATGATCTTTCGTTGCTCGGTCACAGCCAGATCTGCATCCTTTTTGAATCCCTTAAGCACCCCAAGCGTCAGCCTGCTTTACACCAAGCAGCCACCGAACTGCCAAAAACAAAATAATTCCAATAACTATCAATATATTAAAAACATAGGCCTGAATTTTGCTGCTTCAAAAATACCAGGTTATCCCCCTCCTATAAGGGGCTCACCTAACCAACGATAAACCAATAAACAAGGAGATAAGGACATGTCCCCTACAACCAATATGCTCAAGGCAGTATCCGCTGCCATCGCCCTTACCGCCGCTTCCGTTGCAAGCGCTGACGTCATCCGCATTGACGAAACCGCGTTTACCCCGGACGCTGGCCTCATCACGTTCAGTGAGTATTCCCTTGGCACGGTCAACCCGACTTACAACCCGGCCGACTACGGCGGTGGTGCGGACGCTCCGGTTGTCTCCTTTGGCGGTTACTTTACCGGCCAAAGCCTGGGTGGTGCTGGGGACTGCCCCGCTGGCGCAGCCCTCTCCGGATGCGTGATCGGCACGCCAACTGGCCCCCTGTCACTGGACCCGAGCTCCCCTAATACCTTCATCACCAACGATGGAGCCAACCCGACCTCTCCGGTTCTGTCTGGCAGCCCGACGTTCAACGGCGCCATCACCATCCTGTTTGACACCGACATCGCCGGTGTTGGCCTGGACGGCGGTTACTTCGACGCCATCGGCGGAACCGCGATTACCGCGTTCGACCGTGACGGCAATATCATTGGTCAGGTAACCAACGAAGGTATGGGCATTGAGTTCCTTGGCCTGGTCACCGAAGACGGCGCTAACGCCATCGCCGGTCTGCAGTTTAGCCTGGTTGGCAGTGAGCCTGCCGGCTTTGCCATCGACAACCTGCGTTTTGGTACCGCCGACCAGATCGACGTACCGCCCGTGGCTGGCGTTCCTGAGCCTGGCACCCTTGCCCTGCTGGGCCTGGGCTTGGCCGGCTTTGGTCTGAGCCGTCGCAAGAAGCAGGCTTAAGTCCCGGACGGCACCAGCCGTCAGGATCGAAAGGTCCACCCCAAAAGCCCTGGCTGCCCAGCCAGGGCTTTTTTATGACAGAGAAATAACCGCAGTCGCCAACACCTCCCTGCCAACGACAGCCAACTTGCGGTACCATCTTGCTCCATTAAGCAAGCCACTTTACGAGGGATGTCGACCCCATGACGACCCCGATTTCCGAACAGACTGAAACCGAGATCCAGGCCGCCGCTTTTCGTCGCCTGGTTGCGCACCTTCAGGAGCACACCGAGGTTCAGAACATCGACCTGATGAACCTGGCGGGCTTCTGCCGTAACTGCCTGTCAAAGTGGTACCGAGCAGAGGCCGCCGAACGCGGCATCGACATCCCGGACCCGGAAGCCCGTGAGCGCATTTACGGCATGCCCTACGAAGACTGGAAAGCACGCTACCAGACTGGCCCCAAACAGTAACCCAAAGGCAACTCATCACCATGAACGTTACCGACGCCATTCGCATTCATCTGGCCGCCCTTGAGGCTGGTCGCAGCGACTTTGAAGACAGCATGGAGCTGGTCGAACGTTATTTCGATCACACGCCCACCAGCTTTGCCAATGGCCCGCTGCTCAACAGTGCCGAGGAAAACCAGGGCTCCTGCAAGCTGTTTGCCCTGGGCCAGTTCTGCAACCTGACCGAAGCTGAAACCCTGAGCTGTTTTGGCCGCCATTATCGTCAGGTTCTTGGCGATCCGGCAGGCACCAGCCACGGCAACATCCGCCAGTTCATGGCCACCGGCTGGTCCGGCATTCGCTTTGATGGTGAACCACTTCGCCTTGGTAGCACCCCAGAATCCGCAGACTCGCAGGACGCCAGCCGCCCATGACCCAGATGACTACGGACGCCAGTCAGTGCTTTCAACTCAAGAGTGCCAGCGTCTCACTGACCGCCTTGGAACTGTACTTTTTTGATGAGCAGGCCTTTGAGGCCACCCTCAGGGATAAAATCAGCCAGGCACCAGGATTCTTCAAGGACATCCCCCTGGTGGTCAGCCTGGAAAAGTACGAAGGTGTTTCCAGTGAACTGGATTTTTTCAAGCTGATCGGCTCCTGCCGCCGCCACAACATCCACGTTATTGGCGTGCGCGGGGGCACTGACGACCATCGCCGTATGGCACGAAATGCCGCGCTTGCGTTGCTGCCGGCGGCAGCATCCCGGGACGCTGCGCGATCCCAGGAAGAGACCACAGCCAGCGACAGCACCGAAGCCACCACCCCGGTTACAGAAAAGGCCCCGGAGGGCAAACCGGCAAAAATCGTAACCCAGCCAGTACGTTCCGGTCAGCAGGTCTACGCTCCAGAGGGTGACCTGATCATTCTGGCCCCGGTTCAGGCTGGCGCAGAGGTGCTGGCAGCAGGTAACATCCACGTTTATGGCCCATTACGTGGCCGGGCGCTCGCAGGTATCCACGGAGCCACGGGCGCCCGAGTGTTCTGTCAGTCGCTGGAAGCTGAGCTTGTCTCCATTGCCGGGCATTATAAAATCTCGGAAGACTTACAAGAGAGCGGATGGAAAACCGCCGCCCAGATACTACTCAAAGACGACGTACTGGTAGCTTTACCTCTGGATAAAGCCTGACACCGGCTACGTATGATTGAAATAAGCGGCATCTCCGGCCCCTTACAACCTCGCCCCGTGCGAGGACTGCCGGGCGATGCACAGGTTCGTAACACATACGCATAAAGGGATTGCAGCCTTGGCTAAAATCATTGTCGTTACCTCAGGAAAGGGTGGCGTTGGCAAAACCACTACCAGCGCCTCCATCAGCACCGGACTGGCCCGTCGTGGCCACAAGACTGTCGTCATCGATTTCGATGTGGGTCTGCGGAACCTGGACCTCATCATGAACTGCGAACGCCGCGTGGTTTACGATTTCGTCAACGTCATTCAGGGCGAAGCCTCCCTGAACCAGGCCCTGATCCGCGACAAGCGGGTCGACACTCTGTACATCCTGCCTGCGTCCCAGACGCGGGAAAAGGAAGCCCTGACCAAGGAAGGGGTGGAGGCCGTTATCAACGAACTGTCCGAAACCTTCGACTACATTGTCTGTGACTCTCCTGCCGGCATTGAGCATGGCGCTCAGATGGCACTTTACTACGCAGACGAAGCTATTGTTGTGACCAACCCGGAGGTGTCGTCGGTACGTGACTCCGACCGCATCCTCGGTATCCTCCAGAGCAAGTCCCGCCGTGCCGAGATGGGGCAGGACCCGGTCAAGGAACACCTGCTGCTGACCCGCTACAACCCGGAGCGGGTGGAAAAGGGCGAAATGCTGTCGGTGGGTGATGTGGAAGAAATCCTGGCCATCCCGCTGCTGGGCGTCATTCCTGAGTCCCAGGTGGTACTCAACGCTTCCAACCAGGGCACCCCGGTCATTCTGGAAGGCGACAGCGATGCAGGTCAGGCGTATGAAGACGCCGTGGCGCGCCTGCTGGGTGAAGAGCGTGAACACCGTTTCATGACCGCCCAGAAAAAAGGCTTCTTCTCACGGATGTTCAAGGGGTAGCACGGATGAGTTTCCTGGATTACTTCAGAAGCAAGAAAACCAACACCGCAAACATCGCCAAAGAGCGGCTGCAAATCATCGTAGCCCACGAACGTGGCCACCGGGATCAGCCCGATTACCTGCCGCAACTTCAGCAGGAGCTGCTGGCGGTGATCCGCAAATATGTGCAAATTGACGATGACATGGTCCAGGTCGAAGTGGACCGCAATGACCGATGCTCTGTCCTGGAGCTGAACGTCACCCTACCCGAGCACTGACGTCCAGTGTTCTGAAAGCAGGCCGTCCTCCGGAAGGCCTGCTTTTTTGGCCTGCGGCTTACCAGCGGGCGTAGTGATCCTCCATCAAGCCCCTCAGGCCAGACACCGTCACCACGTTGCCCAGCTCATCCCGAACTTCGCCTTCGAAGGTGCCGGCATACTGGCGGAAGTTCGAGGCCATCAACAACACATCCATGCGCTCCTTGCGCACACCGGAAGGCACAAACCGAAGGTCCACCCGGCCATCCGTGGTCGTCACCCGCCAAGGCGCGGATGGGTCGTAACGGTCGAATTCAAACTGGGCCATTTCCAGCTTGATGCAGCGGCCATCCAGCCACAGCGCATTTTCAGTCACACCGGTTTCGTTCACACCAGCGGCCAGGTTCAGTCCCACGGAGTGGCCATCTGCGGTGCATCCAGCCAGGCTCGCCCAGTTCCAGGCTGTTTCCCGGCGCATATAACCACAGCTCCAGTCGATGGCGCCGCGCCAGTTATCGCCACACTGAAACTCCCGGCCCTCCCAGCGAACCGAACCGGTGACGGGCAATCCCGCTGACTTACGGGTGAACACCCAACCGTTGTAGCCAGCCTGGCTGGCCATACGCAGCGGGTCCTCATCCCCGGTCATCTGGAGGTCGATGTTGATTCGATTGCCGTCCTCCACGGTCACCCTGCGCCCTGAACCGCCCGGCTCTATGGTGATGCGGGTCGAACCCTGAACAAACACCGCCTTGCCAGTCTCGGGCCGCGGCGCAATGTCAGTTCGCCAGGCCAGGGGCTGAAGCAGGCTGCGCTCAAGCATTTCTCCGGTGCGGAAGTCATACAGGTAGAAAAACGCGTTACTCACCAGCTTGAGGTCAACGATCGCCAGACCGAACAGCCAGTCGGGCCCCATGGCACTGACAAACTGAAACTGGTTGAACCGCCAGCGTCGCGCCAGCGCTGAGCGGGGGCGGTCCATGACCGTCCGCAAGTCATAATCCAGGTAGTTGACTTCATCGATCGGCATCTGCAGAACACCGGTTCTAACCCGACCATTGTCATCAATCAGTTTGTTGCTCGTCACACCTGACATACTCATTAAGGGCCATTTCCTTTATCTGTCCGAACAGTTCACAATCCTCGAACGGTACCAAATGTTCCGTTATACAGACGTGGTAGACTCCGAAAAAAATTCAAGGAAGTCTACCCTATGCCCGTCATCAACGCTCGGAAGCTCGCAGGCTGGATCAGCGGGGTCTGCGCCCTGACTGTCTGTACTGCACTCCAGGCAGGAAGCCTCCCCGACGAAAATGCCGCTGACTGGTCTCTCAGTACCACCGCTGACAACATCCGGATTTATACCATCGAACAGCCGGACTCCAGCTTCAAGGCCTTTAAGGCAGTAGCAATCATGGACGTTCCGATTGAGAACCTGATGGCCGTTATGATCGACCCCACCTCCTGTACGGCTTGGGTTCATGGGTGCACCGAGTCCTATGGTTTCGGAGAGGGTAGCTTTGATGACCGTTACGCCTACTCGGTCAACGACATGCCCTGGCCTGTGGCCGACCGGGACTATGTACTGCACATTCAGACCGACGGAGACCGGGACAGCGGTGAAGTGGTCATGCACCTGAATGCAGTGCCCGATCACCGCGAACAGTTTGACCAGTATGTTCGGGTCGACCGTTCAGACACGCTCTACCGCTTCATTCCCGAAGGCCAGCAAACCCGGATGATCTGGCTGCAACATACCGACCCTAACGGAGCCCTGCCCAGCTGGCTGGTGAATTCGCTGCTGGTGGATATTCCCGTCAAGTCACTGAAAAACCTGGAACAGGTCGCTCAACTGCCGCGATACCAGAACCACCAGCTGGACTACAACAGTAACGGCCAGCTGACTGGCGTCAGCTTGATGCAATCAGGGGATGACGCCGCGAGCAGTAACCGCTAAGCTTCGGGGAAAGGAACTTACTGAGCAGGAAATCATAAATGACGGTTCTCGCCTGCGAGATCATGACCCCCAGCATCAAGGCAGTCCCGCAATCCTGGACCATGGAACGTCTGGCCAGGTTCCTCACCGACAACGAAATCACCGGAAGCCCGGTCACCGATGAGAGCGGTGAAATCGTCGGCATTGCCACCCTCAAGGACATTACCGAGTTTCGCTGGAACGCGAGCCGAAATGAACAGAGCAGCCAGCTGACCCCTGAAGAAGAACAGGAGGCCCGGCGGCTGCGGATGGTCATCTTCGAGGAAATGGGTAAGGTCCCGGTAGAAGTCCGCGACATCATGACCCCCATCGTGATGTCCGTTGACGAACAAACCCCCGTCAAAGATATTGCCGACATCATGATGCGCGAGCACCTGCATCGGATATTCGTCACCAAGGATCGAAAAATCACAGGCATCATTACAACCTACGATATGCTGAAGCTGATTTCCGATAAGGCACTGACCCAACGCTGCGCCGCCACCGACTGAGTGCCGCAGAACAGAGACCGACACCACAGCCGCCTGCCAGAGAGGTATCGAGCCAATGCCAAGAGCCCAGAACGCTCGCCAGAAGATGTATGTCCTCGACACCAATGTCCTGATCCACGACCCCAACGCCCTCCTCAATTTTGAAGAACACGACGTCATCATCCCGATGACGGTTCTGGAAGAGCTGGACAGCCTGAAATCAGGCAAACAGGCAGTTGCCGCAGACTGCCGTCAGGCCATTCGCAACATCGACAAGCTGCTGGGTGATGCCACCCCCAAAGACATTGAACGTGGCGTCCCCATTGTCCGCGCCCTGAAAGCAGCCCCTCTGGGTACCCTGTCCATCCTGATGAGCACCGAACACAGCGCCCATCACTCGTTACCGGACAACCTCAACGACAACAAAATCATCAACACCCTGGCCGCCTTGCAGGACAAGCACCCACAGCGGGACATCATCCTCGTCAGCAAGGACATCAACATGCGCCTGAAGGCGCGGGGGTTTGGCGTTGAGGCGCAGGACTACCACAATGACCAGTTGCTAGATGACATCGACCTGCTCCCCCAGGGTTACCGTGAGTTCCCCAACTCGTTCTGGGACAGCATCGAAAAGGTTGAGACCATTCAGCGCGAGGGTTCCACCGAGCATATCCTCAAGCGTGAAGGTGAACTCGCAAAGCTGAACATCAATGAGTTCGTCATTGATGAGCAGGGTTTCGTCGGTAAGATCGTCGATATCACCGACGATCAGATCATCCTTGAAGACCTGCACCAGGACGACCTGATGAACGAGGAAGTCTGGGGGCTGGTGCCTCGGGATATCTATCAGGCCATGGCACTGAACCTGCTGCTGGACCCGGAGATCCACCTGGTCAACCTCACCGGTTCCGCTGGTTCCGGCAAAACCATCCTGGCCCTGGCGGCCTGCATCGAAATGACCGTCGCCAGCAAGCAGTACAAACGCATCATCGCCACCCGTAGCACTCAGGGACTGGACGAAGACATTGGCTTCCTGCCGGGAACCGAGGCAGAGAAAATGGAACCCTGGCTGGGCGCCATTGTGGACAACCTCGAAGCCCTGCATGAAGATGACGAAAACATGACCGCCAGTGTCGATTACATCCTCAGCAAGGTTCCCCTGCACTTCAAGTCCATGAACTACATCCGGGGCCGCAGCTTCCAGCACAGCCTGATCATCATTGATGAGTCCCAGAACCTGACCCCACACCAGATCAAGACCATCATCACCCGGGCAGGCAATGGCTCCAAGGTCATCTGCCTGGGCAACCTGGCCCAGATCGACACCCCCTACCTGAGCTCGCTCAGTTCAGGGCTGACCTACATGACGGAACGATTCAAAGGCTTCCGCCACGGCGGTCACATTCACCTGCAGGGCGTACCCCGCTCGGTACTGGCCGAATACGCGGAAGCCAACCTGTAGCGCTGAGCCCAGGCCTGCGGCATTCGCCGTGGATTACCCGACCAAAGGCAGCTCCGGCTGCCTTTGTTGCTTTTAGCCACCAACGTAACGACATCTGACCTATTCGACACCCCCTCTGGTCAGCACAGCCATCCACCATCCCCCTTTCGCCAGCTAATGTGACGGACGTCACAAAATGTGACGCTCGCACACCAACAATTACAAAAGGCGACACCATGAAATCACCGATAGCAGCGGCGCTACTGGGCGCCAGCACCCTGTTTCTTGGGGCTTGCGGCGGCGGCAGTGACGGCAGTAACCCTGAAACCTCCGCGCCCGCTCGTTCCAGCAACCCGGAACAGCCCCTGGTTGCTGGGGAAACCATTTCCAAAGCACCGGCCCGCCCCCTGCCTGAAAGCCTAGCTGCACTGGAGCCCGCATCCTGTGGCCAACAACAACTGCCGGATGGTGGCCAGCACTATCGCGTCGAGATGCCGTCCCGGGTAGACGGTGCCGCCATCGTGTTCGAGGTGTTTGAGCCTGTGCAGATTGATTGCCAGAACAAGCACCCGCTGATCCTTCAGGGGCATGGTTTCAGCGGCTCACGCTCCACGGAAGCCGGCAACGACCCACTCTCTCCCATCCAGCCCCTGCTTGATGCTGGCTACGCCGTCATCAGCATCGATCAGCGCGGTCATGGCGAAAGCGGCGGTACCGTTCGGGTTATGGACCCGGATTACGCCGGCGAAGACCTGGTGCAAATCGTGGACTGGGCCGAAGCCAACCTGGACTTCCTGAAGTATCGCCAGAACAACCTTCTTCTGGGGGCCGTCGGTGGCAGTTACGGGGGGGGCTTCCAATACCTGCTGTATAACGTCGACCCGGACCAGCGCATGGATGCCATGGTGCCGCAGATTACCTGGCACGACCTGACGTATAGCCTCAACCCCGGCGACACCACCAAGAATTACTGGCTCCTGTTCCTGTCGCTGATGGGGGATGCAGGCTCCGGCGGCTCAATGGACCCCCTGCTTCGCTCGTCCATTCTGGATGGACTACTCCAGAACCGGTTTCCAGAGCCCATGCTGGATTTCGTCCATTACCACAGCCCAAGCTATTTCTTCGACAATGAACGGGAGCTGGAAGTCCTCGACAGCGGCAATACCCAAAGCTATCTGCTGGACCCAATCACCGGGCAGATTCCATTGACCGCAGATGGCCGCTACATCATAAAAACCCCGAGGACCAACCAGTACCCGGTCGACGTACTGATGTTCCAGGGCATGCGTGACAGCCTGTTTCCATTCAATGAAGCCTATGAGAACTATCTGTCGATGAAAGACGCGGGGGGCGATGTCCGCCTGCTAACCTACCCCTTCGGACATCATTACCTGGCCCCAAGCGCCGGACTGATTCAGGAGACACTGGAAAACCTGGGCTTCTACGGTTCTGTGCTCCCCGAGTTCCCGGAGCAAGGGCTTGGCGGACTGGCCAACTGCGGCAGCATCAATGTCAATGCCGCAACCGTGGCCTGGTTCAACGAAAAGCTTCTGGGGCAGGGAAATGCCGACGACGTGATCACCAGTGGCCAGCAAATCTGTTACACCCTGGCGCCTGGCGATTCCGTGACAGCTCCGGATGTCACCGTTGGTGGTGAAAGTTTCGACATCACCACGCCTGTTCTCGGCACGCCGGTGCCGGTATTACTCGGCGCCAATCCCATACCGGTGATGGTCCCCCTGACCAGCGTAACCGAGGACGGTGTGATTGCTGGGATACCAACGGCCACTCTGACCATGGGTACCGGCGTTGCAGAATTGGATGCCCTTTGTCTTGACGAGTCGGACCCGATTCTCCATCTGGGCACCTGTGACGCCATGATGTTTGTCGGCGTTGGCATCATCCGAAACGGGTTTGCGGTACCTGAGCTGATTGACGAACAGGTCATGCCCGTACGCGGGTTCGGCGAGCACAACGTCGAATTGGTGGGTATTGCTGAAAGACTTTCTGCCGGCGACCAACTGGTGCTGATGCTGTACGGCCAACACCCCACCTTTGTGGGGGCATTCTCCCGGGACCTGACCAGCTGGCTGGTCCAGGTCAGCGGCCAGGTATCACTGCCGTTGTTGAGTCCTAACGGACAACAGCCGCTTTAGGCATCGTTCCCAAGCGGCCAGTGACAACCCGGACGAGTCCATCTTGCCCGGGTGTCATATTAGGGGGCTGTCAGGCCCCCTGCTCTGCTTCCTCTTCAGCCTGCTTACGCAGCAGGAAACGCTGGATCTTACCGCTGGACGTTTTAGGCAGCTCATCAACAAACTCAATTTCCCGTGGGAAGGAGTGCGTTGAGAGTCGTTGGCGAACATGCTGTTGCAGCTTCTCAACCAACTGCTCATCGCCGTCGTACTCCGGACGTGTCACCACATAGGCCTTTACGATGGCACCACGCTTAGCATCGGGCTTACCAACCACGGCACTCTCGATGACGGCGTCATGCTCCAGCAACGAACTCTCCACTTCCGCAGGCCCGATGCGGTAACCCGCCGAAGCAATGATGTCGTCGTCACGACCGGTGTAGGAATGGGCGCCATCGCCATTGTTGATCACGATATCTCCGGTCAGGTAGTACTTGCCGTGGAACGGAGATTTTTCACCCCAGGTGTAGCCCGGGAAGAAGTACAGCGGCGAGTTCTCGATATCAATGGCCAGCTCACCGGTTTCACCCACCGCCACTTCGTTAAACCCCGCATCCAGGGCTACGAGACGGTAGCCTGGAATCTGGTAGCCCATACTGGCATCCCGATGGGGGTGGTCGAGTTCATGGAAATTGGCCGAGGTCATGCCCGTTTCGGTCTGGCCATAATGATCACAGACCACACAATCGAACCGTTTTTTCACCCAGCTGATAACCTCCGGGTTCAGTGGTTCACCCGCACTGCTGGCCACCCGCAAATCGATTCCCGGGTAATCCGCCACCAGGTGGTCATTTGCCATTAACAAACGATAGGCCGTTGGCGCAGCCGCCAGGTTGGTGATGCGGTACTTACGCAGGAATTCCAGGGTATTGTCCGCGGTAAAGCCGGCCTCATTGAAATGGGTGGTACACCCCAGCAGTAAGGGACCAACCACTGCATAGTACAGGCCATAGGCCCAGCCCGGGTCAGCCACGTTCCAGAAATTGTCGTCCTGGCGCAGCCCGACCGCATAACGCATGTACATCCAGAACGCTGCTAGCGCTTTGGCTGGCACCGCCACGCCTTTGGATTTACCGGTAGTGCCGGATGTAAACATCTGGAGGAACGGATCGTCCGCACCAATCAGTACGGGCTCAAACTCGCCCGACTGTTGCTCCAGCACAGGCCAGAACAGATGATCGGCCTCCGCCGCCAGCTCGTGGTCAGTATTCGCAACCAACAGAGTCTCAGGCAGGTTTGCCACATCCGCCAGCTTCGGCCACTGCTCCGGGTTAGTCACAATCAGCCGGGTGCCGGCCTGGCCCACCCGGTACTCAATCGCACCAGGACCAAACGCGGTAAACAAAGGCTGGTAAACCGCACCTGCGCGCAAGGCACCCAACACACAGATCAACAGTTCCGGTGTGCGGGTCAGGAGGCAGGCGACCCGGTCCCCTTTACCGATACCCCGAGACGTCAGGAATCCGGCAAACTGGGCAGAACGCCGCTTCAACTCGGCAAATGTCAGTTCGCCACTGCTGCCATCCACACGCTCATAGCGAAGTGCAACGCGGCTTTCGTCCTCGGCGTGACGGTCGCAGATTTCCACGCAGACATTCAGGCCTTCGTTAAAATCGCCCTGAAAATTCTGTAAGATCGAGGCAACAGAAAACGTAGACGCAAATTCGTCGTAGCTGATCGTATCCATAGCAATGACTGCCTTCTGACTTGTTTTTGTGAGTAGCGAGACCGCCTGTCACGGCTGGCCCAGTTGGCTATTCAGGCAGGTTAAGGAAAGGGATGCGGTAACAGAATGACAGGATCCAGCAGTTAAATTGACAAGTTTTGCCGTCGCCCAGGCCCTCGATTCATGGAAAACCTGACATTCTCATCCCACTATGCCCGAGCCGTCCTGTATGGGCTCGAACAGCATGGACTCGATACCGACACCCTGCTGAGGCGCCGGGATATCGATCCGGAGCTGATTCGCGAACCCAAGGCACGGGTGCCCCGGGAGCAGTTTATTCGCCTGTTCCGGCTGGTGTGGAAAGAGCTGGATGATGAGTTCATGGGCCGTACTACCCTGCCCTGCCGGGTTGGGCATTTTCACCTGATGGGCTCCCTGGTCATCCACTGTGCCAACCTGGAAGAGGTCATCAGGCAAAGCATTCGCTGCTATCGCCTGTTTAACGACGACATTGAAATAGAACTCGACCTGGACGGCGACGAAGTTGAACTTAGCCTGACCCACCACAAGCCGGAGCTGGATCCGGACAACTTCCTGGTAGAGTGGCTGCTGCTGGTCTGGCACCGCCTGGTTGGCTGGATGGTAGGCCGAAAAATCGTCCTCAGTCACGCCACCTTCACCCACGCACTGCCTGGCCACTTCGACGAATACCGGTTTGTGTTCCCCTGTCAGTGCAGCTTTGACCAGCCGAGGAACAGCCTGTTCTTCAGCAAACAGTACCTGCACATGCCGGTGACCCGCAGCAAGGAAGAGCTGGAAGAGTTTATCCTCAGCTCCCCCCGCGACCTGCTGATCTGGACCGACGAAGACGACAGCATGACCACCCAGGTTCGCCAGTTGCTTGAACAAAGCGATGAGGAGAAGCTGCCAAACCAGGACTGGGTCGCCGAACAGCTGCACATGACCGCCTACACCCTGAGCCGGAAACTCAAGGCCGAGGGCAGTTCCTACCAGAAAATCAAAGACAACCTGCGGCGGGACCAGGCCGTCACCATGCTGACCCGACAGAACCTGAGCATCGCCGACATCTCCTCCCGCCTCGGATTCGCCGAGCCCGGCGCCTTTTCACGGGCCTTCAAACACTGGACCGGACTCAGCCCGCTGGCTTACCGCAATCAGGACCACTGACACCGCGCAGGGTGGATGACAAATCTGTGACAAGCCGCCCACAATGTCGGACCCAGCCGCTTTAGGCTAGCCATACCAGCAAAGTTCAACGTCAACTAAGGATGGATGACGATGAAAATAGTCAAAACCGGTGACCTGGTTGCGGCAGACCTGCCCAACCTGGAATCCCCCTTTTTTGCCGCCGAAAAGGCCCGCGCCCTGATCAACAGCGACCAAACCGGTCGATTTAACCTGGGACACCTGCTCAACCACCCTTCTTCCTACGGAACTAGGCGCAATGACCAGCCCCAACGGGTTGACGCCGTTATCGAGAAGATCAAGAACCGAGCACTCTGGCTGGTATACGACGTCGGCGATGGCAAGCCATTCGATCCGGTGGTCCGTTGGAAAGAACCAGCACCAGGCCAAGGCCAGTGGATACTGACTCACAGCGACACACACTTTGCCCTGAGCCACACCGTCAACCGGCTGAACGACAACGGGGTTACACCTCAACAACTGGCGCTAAGCGGAGCCATGGGCATCAGCCCCCTATCCGCCAGCACCGTCGCCCATGAGGCGAGACCGAGGCAACACGAAGACGCCCTGCCACATCAAGCGGCGCCCACCCGGCATCACACCAGTCTCCCAGTCACACCGGCCCTTCCACTTTCCGCATCTCCAGAAGCTACCCAAACGCCACCCCAGGAGCAGGAGCCCGAGATACACCTGGAAGTGGGCCTGTTCACCGATGGCACCCTGAACAACGCCGACAACTCCCAGATCCTTGAAGATCGAATCGAAGCCGAGTGCCTGGCCCCCCTTGAACGGGGAGAAATCTCGGAGGAGGAATGCAAGTACCGTCTGGGACTGATGATGGGGGATAGCTATGCTAATTCGCCGAGTAATGTGGCGAAGTTGGCGGATCTATATATCGAATCGAATGAAACCTCGGAAAATCGCATTGTGCACCGGATCATGGAGTACGCCCCGGGGATTGGTACTCGAAGTGGCGAGGGGGATTCGGTTATCGGCATGGTTACCGGCCTTGGGGAAACGGGTATTTTAATGCAGTTGGAAAAGGCCTTTACTAAGGTCGCTCAGAGAGTTCTTGAATTAACTCTAACAGGACCGATTACCACGCTAACCGTCGACCTTTTTGGCTTCAGTCGCGGCGCTGCGTCAGCTCGCCATGCAGCCCACGAAATCCACCAAGGCTCTAACGGCGGGTTAGGACGTGCCTTTCGGGCAGAAGGAATCGACTGGCCAAACAAGGTGACGATCCGCTTTGTGGGCCTATTCGACAGTGTAGCTGCCATAATCAACCCCAAATCACTTGATCTACTGCCCAGCAATAACCAGAACGCCCCGGTCAAAGTTTATCTGGATCCCAGCACTGTGCAGACAGCAGTCCACTTTGTGGCTGCTGATGAACACCGGGAAAATTTCGCATTAAACAGCTTACGAAACCCTGACGGCCAGCTGCCGGATAACTTCCGCGAAATCGCCCTACCCGGCGTACACTCCGATATCGGCGGTGGTTATGGCGATAGCCAGCGGGAAGATGTGTTGATTAGCCCGTTTCACCATGTACCCAATGACCGCATTAATGCACCGGAGCAGTCCATGCAATGGGATATGCTAGAGGCACTAAAGCAACAGAAAGAAGCTGAGGGATGGCTTGGCGAATTCAGCCTACCAGTTCAAGCTTCCGACCACCCCAACCCTCGCCCTAACGACTTGGGAGACGTTGGTCACCCTAGGCTGGAAATATACAAGCAAGTGTCAGAGCACCCAGGCCCTCATGGTCGAACAGAGTTGGCTCTCAGGATGGTTCGTCAAGTTCGAGGAGAATACTCACGGGTGAGCCTTTGGACAATGCACGAATTGGCCTCCGAGGCAGGCGTACCATTCAGCGATATTGACCCAGAGGACGAAGCGACTCATCTACCTGATGAGCTAATTGTCATTAAGGACCAGATTCGAGAGCAAATTTGCGCTAACTCGGAAAGCCCGTCACTTACAGCTACTCAGCTAAACCTTCTTCGCCAACGCTATATTCACTACTCGGCCCACTACACCCCCTTAAAATTCATGGCGCTTGGCATCCCCACAACCTTCCGGTTGTTTCGTAACTTCAGCCCAAATGCACCGGCCGAATCTGGTGAACGCATTGTTCACCCCAATCGATAGGGAATGACGATGAAAGCATTTAGAGAAGCCGCATGGTTATCGTGCCTCTTATTTTTGGCAGGTTGCTCCTCTTGGGGAAAAGAAGAGATACCTTGGTACCTCGGTATCGCCGCGCCCGAGCATTACGACATGTGGGTGATCAACCTGCACGTGGAAAAATCCGGGGAGCGCAGCTGGCGCATTCCCGTCGGCCACAAGGGCTGTTGCTGGCAGGGCGACTTCGGTCCCTTTGGCACCGGCGGATCTCTAGAGCCCTTCCCCAACTTGATTGCCCTGCACTGGTTCTCCTTCGCCGAACAAAAATACTACTCGACCCTGATTCGCGTACCTCCTGGCCTGCAGGATCGTATGCGTGTGCCAGTCCGCACGACCTCCCCGAACGGAATGGTCCGCGACTTGCCAAGGAGCACTTTGGTCCTCGGTCTAGCCCCCGGTGGTGAAGTGGTGGTTTGGATCATGAGTCAACGCACCAACGCTGTCGAAGTTATGCGCGTGCCCGCTGTGGAGGTAGAAGGGAACCTGGATGCCTTCAGAGTGCGCACTGAACAATACCTCGAAAAACACGGCGCCTATCTGGAAGCCCACGGCGTTCCATTGGCGGGCTGGTGAGCAGTTTCTCCCCTGGGATCAGGGCATGTGTGCGCTCGACACTCTGGCTCTGGAGCGCCCTTTGGCTAGCGGGCTGCGCGTCTTGGGAAAAAGAGAGCATTTATTGGAATGCCGGTGTTGCCGCACCCACACATTACGACATGTGGGTGATCAACCTGCACGTGGAAAAATCTGGCGAACGCAGCTGGCGTATGCCCGTCGGCCACACCGGCTGCTGCTGGGAAGGCGACTACGGCCCCATTGGAAAAGGGGGAGGCCTGGACCCGTTCCCAAACTTGATCGCCCTGCACTGGTTCTCGTTCGCGGAACAAAAATACTACTCCACTCTAATTGAGGTCCCGCCCGACCTTCAGGAACGCATGCGAGAGCCAGTACGCCACATCACTCAGCGGGGGAATGTTCGCTACGAACCAAGCAGCTCCCTTGTTTTGGGACTCGCCCCCGGTGGTGAAGTGGTGGTTTGGATGATGAGCCAGCGAACCAACGCTGTCGAAGTCATGCGCGTGCCCGCTGTGGAGGTAGAAGGGAACCTGGATGCCTTCAGAGTACGCACTGAACAATACCTCGAAAAACACGGCGCCTACCTCGAAGAACATGGCGTGCCGCTGGAGGGCTGGTAAACCAAACAAAAAAGCCGCCTAAAAAGGCGGCAAAACATCCCGTCATAGCCGGGGGAGTGAGAACACGGTTTCATTGGGTGGGGCAGGACTCAGGCCTACCCCGCCCGGGATCAGGGGCTAGATCAGTTCAACGGCAACAGCCGTTCCCTCTCCGCCGCCGATGCACAGTGACGCTACGCCACGCTTGAGTCCTTTCTGCTTCAGCGCGTTGATCAGGGTCACGATGATCCGTGAGCCTGACGAGCCGATGGGGTGGCCCAGGGCGCAGGCGCCGCCGTAGACATTGACTTTGTCGCTGTCCAAACCCAGCTCCTGGATGGCCAACAGACTGACCACGGCAAAGGCCTCGTTGATTTCATACAGATCGACGTCGTCCTTGGTCCAGCCAGCCTTGTCCAGTACCTTGCGAATGGCACCGATGGGCGCCAAGGTAAATTCCGCTGGCAGCTGGGCGTGAGTGGCATGGGCGACAATACGGGCCAGGGGCTGCAATCCGCGACGGTCTGCCTCGCCTGCCGTGGTCAGCACCAGCGCGGAGGCGCCGTCACTGATGGAGCTGGCATTGGCCGCTGTCACCGAACCGTCTTTCTTGAAGGCCGGTTTCAGGGTCGGAATCTTCTCCGGGCGGGCATTGCCAGGCTGCTCATCGGTGTCCACTACAGTGTCGCCATTACGACCCGGCACGCTGACCGGCACGATCTCATCGCGGAACCATCCGTTATCGATGGCCGCTTTGGCTTTGCTGAGTGAGCCCAACGCAAAGTTGTCCATGGTCTCCCGGGAGATGTTGAAATCGTCAGCACTTTTTTGGGCGAACACACCCATCAGGCCGCCTTCGTAGGCATCTTCCAGACCGTCAAAGAACATTGAGTCGATGACCTGGCCGTGTCCCATGCGCATGCCCTGACGAGCCTTCGGCAACAGGTAGGGAGCCTGGGTCATGTTCTCCATGCCACCGGCGATCATGACGGTATTGGTGCCAGCCTTGATTTGATCGTGGGCCATGATCACCGCCTGCATACCGGAGCCGCACATCTTGTTGACGGTTGTGCAGCCTGCGTCGTCCGGGATACCGGACTTGCGCGACGCCTGCCGCGCCGGTGCCTGACCCAGGCCTGCGGGCAACACACAGCCCATTACCACCTCGTCGATGTCCGCAGGTGTCAGCCCGGAACGCTCAATCGCCGCCTTGATGGCCACCGCACCCAGGTCGGGGGAACGCACGGAGCTCAGCGCCCCCATCATTCCACCCATGGGAGTCCGGGCCGCGCCCGCAATAACAACGGTATTCTCTGACATATCGTTATCCTTCAAATCTGGCTTAACCCTTACCCAACAGGGAACGGGCAATTACTTCTTTCATCACTTCCGAGGTGCCGCCGTAGATACGCTGTACCCGCGCATCCACAAAGGCCCGCGAGATGGGGTACTCGGTGGTATAGCCGTAACCACCAAACAATTGCAGGCAGCCATCGGCCACTCGGCACTGCATCTCGGTCGCACTGAACTTGGCCATGGACGCGGTCGCCGCATCCAATTCGCCCCGGCTGTACTGATCAATGCACTGATCGATAAACGCCTGGTTGACCCGGTAGTCGGTTTCCATCTCCGCCAGCCGGAACCGGGTGTTCTGCAACTGCTTCAGCTTCTGGCCAAACACCACCCGCTCATCCACATACTTCAGCGTCAGGTCCAGCGCGCCGCGAGCCGCCGCCGCGCCCAGGGCTCCAATCACCAGGCGTTCCCGTGGCAGCTCCTGCATGAGGTACACAAACCCCTGCCCTTCTTCTCCAAGCAACGCGGAGCGCGGCACCCTCAGATCTTCAAAGAACAGCTCAGAGGTGTCCCCACAATGCTGGCCGATCTTGTCCAGGTTGCGCCCCCGGCTGAAGCCCGGCAACGACGTATCCACCAGGAACAGACTGATGCCACGGGCGCCGGCGGATGGATCGGTCTTGGCCGCTACAATGACCATATCCGCATGCTGACCATTGGTGATAAAAGTCTTGGAACCATTGATTACATAGAAATCGCCATCAGCGACCGCACTGGTCCGCATGGCCTGGAGGTCACTGCCCGCGCCGGGCTCGGTCATGGCGATGGCGCCAACCGCATCGCCAGACACCATTTTCGGCAGCCATTGCTGCTTCTGGGCTTCGTTCCCCAGGTGAGCCACATACGGGGCAACAATGTCGGAGTGCACCATGACGTTGGTCGCCAGGGCACCGAAGCCCATCCGCGCCATCTCCGCGCCCACCAGCACCGAGTACTCGAACGGCACCCCACAGCCACCATAGGCTTCAGGCACATCCACGCAGAGCATGCCGGCCTGGCCCAGAGTGCGCCACAAATCCCGCGGCACGATCCCTTCCTTGTCCCAAGCTTCGTAATGGGGAGTGACTTCAGCCTCCAAGGCCTTGATGGTCATGTCCCGGAACAGGGTCAGCTCTTCGTTATTTGTCATTGTTACCTCCTGGCTGCTGTCTGGGTGGAACTCAACGGGGGGCCATGCGCAAGGCACAGTCGAGGCGGATCACCTCACCGTTGAGAATCGGGTTACGAACCATCTGCTCAACCAGCATGCCAAACTCTTCCGGCTTACCCAGTCGTTTCGGGAACGGCAGGGTTGCGGCCAGACTGTCCTGCACTTCCTGGGGCATGCCCGCCATCATCGGGGTCATGAACAGACCCGGCGCGATGGTATTCACCCGGATGCCTTCACGCGCCAACTCCCGTGCGGATTGCAGGGTCATAGCCACCACACCGCCCTTGGAGGCGCTGTAGGCAACCTGGCCGATCTGCCCTTCGTAGGCCGCCACCGAAGCGGTATTCACAATCACGCCCCGTTCACCATCGGCATTCGGCTCACGCTGTGCCATATCGGCTGCGGCCAGCCTCAGGATGTTAAAGGTCCCTATCAGGTTGACCTGAATCACCTTGTCAAAGTTCGCCAGCGGCATCGGACCTTCCTTGCCCAGGATCTTGGCCGCAGGGGCGATACCCGCGCAGTTAACCGCAACACCGCAGGGACCGTGGGCCTCTCGCGCCGCCGCAACAGCAGCTTCGGCACTGTCAGCGGAAGAGACATCACAACGGACAAAAATGCCGCCAACTTCCCGGGCCACCTGCTCACCACGCTCTTCCTGCAAGTCCAGGATAGCCACTTTGCAGCCAGCCGCCGCCAGCGCCCGAACCGCACCTTCACCCAGGCCGGAAGCCCCACCGGTCACAATCGCCGGAACACCTTGAAAGTCCATGATCACCTCTTTTGCAATGCGACAGTGCCTTCAGCAACAGCCAAAGGCACATAGATTTATGACATGGATAGAGTGTGTCGCATGTTATGGCAGGGGGGCCATGACATATTTGGGCGGGAAAATTGTTAAAAGTTGGGGGTAAGCATCCATAACCGGACCGCCTCACCCATGGAAAACTCTCCAAATCTCTCCCTCACATAGAGTATGTACCGCTACGATTGCCTACGGAGAAAAGGGCACACAACTACTGTCTCATTACCTAAAAACCTCTAAAGCTCCATGGCACTAGCTTGCCTGCCAGCAGCGATCACTGCTTCGGGGGGCCTACGCTCGCGGGGAAGACTGGATGGCGCGAACCTGGCTGCCTGGCGAAACGGAAACACCCCCACGCTCGTGGGGAAGACGCCTCCCGAAGTTCCCGCTGAAGCCTCAGCGAAGAAACACCCCCACGCTCGTGGGGAAGACCAAAGACGGCGGACAGGTTGACGCTATCCGGCAGAAACACCCCCACGCTCGTGGGGAAGACATCGAGGGAAAACAACAATAAGACGGGTAACCGGAAACACCCCTACGCTCGTGGGGAAGACCCCGTCAACCGTCAACAGTAAGGCACTTGCCGAGAAACACCCCCACGCTCGTGGGGAAGACATGAACCCGGCGTGGCTTCCGTTCTGGTAGTACGAAACACCCCCACGCTCGTGGGGAAGACTGACGAACCGTGTCCACACCTGACCAAAGGATGGAAACACCCCCACGCTCGTGGGGAAGACGTCCTGATAGCTTCATGCCAGCGCGTACCCCTGGAAACACCCCCACGCTCGTGGGGAAGACGTTCCCAGAACTTCATGGTTCAGGAACTGCGCAGAAACACCCCCACGCTCGTGGGGAAGACGACTCAAACCATCAGGATGTCGCTATGACTCTAGAAACACCCCCACGCTCGTGGGGAAGACAACCCTGAAACCTCACCACCGCCCCTTGAGCCGGAAACACCCCCACGCTCGTGGGGAAGACTGGATGGCCACAAAGCGCGGGGGCTTCACCACGGAAACACCCCCACGCTCGTGGGGAAGACGTCATCGACGAGTTGTTATAGATCGAATCGGAGGAAACACCCCCACGCTCGTGGGGAAGACCACTCATGGCCGCGCCCCAGTTCCCGCCGCAAAGAAACACCCCCACGCTCGTGGGGAAGACCAGGAAACGCCTACATCCCAACGCACCATAAAGGAAACACCCCCACGCTCGTGGGGAAGACGATCGCCTGCGGGCATTGCAGGAGGTCAAAGTAGAAACACCCCCACGCTCGTGGGGAAGACCAGTGTAATGGGAAGCGGAAGACCTCCAAAGTAGAAACACCCCCACGCTCGTGGGGAAGACGGCTGGCGTCATGGCTAACGACTTTGCGCAAGAGAAACACCCCCACGCTCGTGGGGAAGACTTCATGGTTAGCTCCAAATATCAAATAACAGCGGAAACACCCCCACGCTCGTGGGGAAGACGCGCTTATCTTGCTGGAGTATAACTTCCTTATAGAAACACCCCCACGCTCGTGGGGAAGACTTGGCCCGCACCGGTCGCCAGCGGGGCCGGGACGGAAACACCCCCACGCTCGTGGGGAAGACTGCAGCATCATTCCTTTTCGGTCTTTGATCTCAGAAACACCCCCACGCTCGTGGGGAAGACCACTGGTGCCAACCTGATCCAGGGCGGCAGGCAGAAACACCCCCACGCTCGTGGGGAAGACCTCAAGGAACGGCTGGACGAACTGATCCAGGAGGAAACACCCCCACGCTCGTGGGGAAGACATAACCCAACATAAACTCCATTCAGCGTATCTAGAAACACCCCCACGCTCGTGGGGAAGACCTGTAGCCGGATCAAGCACAAAGAACTTCTGGGGAAACACCCCCACGCTCGTGGGGAAGACCCAGTGAAACCAACAGGCGCTTCCAGGAAATCAGAAACACCCCCACGCTCGTGGGGAAGACCCAGCACTGTCGAGCTTATCCAGCCAGCCAGCAGAAACACCCCCACGCTCGTGGGGAAGACTCGGCATGTCGTGCCAGAGTCTGAGCCAGTCCAGAAACACCCCCACGCTCGTGGGGAAGACTCATCACGTGTGACCCTGGTGACATGCTGATCGGAAACACCCCCACGCTCGTGGGGAAGACTTGCCGGATACAGCGTCAAATATAGAGCCGCCAGAAACACCCCCACGCTCGTGGGGAAGACCGCTATCTGGCTATTTGTTTATCGCTCTAGCTAGAAACACCCCCACGCTCGTGGGGAAGACGACGACCATCGTAGGCACCCCGCAGACCACCGAGAAACACCCCCACGCTCGTGGGGAAGACACCCGGAAAACCTGGCTCAGTGGATGAGTGTCGGAAACACCCCCACGCTCGTGGGGAAGACACCAACAAATTGTTAATGAGCTTTACTGAAAACACAACATCTTCGGTTTATTGGGGTTTTAGGGTTTCAATAACCAGCTGGAGTCCACTGATTTCAGTAAGAGTTTTGCGGGTTGGGCCGATTGTGTGCACTTCATAGCCCGGAGGGCCTGGCAGGGAGCGGAACATGACAATACCCGACTCGGGGGGGCAATGTTTGTAAAGGTAATCAATCACTGTTTTTGCTACGGAATCTTTGACACCTGAGACAAAGACATTCGCCCTGGGCTCCACAAACCAGAGCTTCATTCGTCCCCGCACCGCCGGTGGCAAATCATTTGCGACGACCACGAGCACGGCCCACCCCCAACACTTCGGCTATATCCTCCGCCAGTTTGGCCAACAGATCCATTTCGATCACCCGTTCACGAAATGCTTCGGAGACCTTATGCTTGTTGTAACGTCCGGCCATGTCACGGGTCAGTGAAAAAGCCAGATCAATACACAATCGTTCCTTGTACAGATCAGCCAGGTCGTAAATGAAAGGCAAGGGACTACCCGAATGGATAAACCCGATATGGGGCGAATACCCCATACTATGTACCGCTGAACACAAAATGCCATACAGCGCCGCGTTGCTTGCGGTCAGTACCTGGTTGGTAATGTCGCTGGTTTCAAATTTTCCGGGCACAAATTTTCGCCCCTTCCAGCCAACCTGATACTCCTCAGCTTTTCCCTGATACAGCGCTCGAACACGATGGCCTTCCATCCCCATCATTTCTTTCAGGTTTTTACCGGCCAGATCCGCATCGGGGAAACGTCTAGCAAACATCCGCCTTGCAACTTCCAGCGATTTTTCTGGATCAGCCGCCAGCTCAATTTGCTGTTTCAGGTTTCTTGTATCCGCCGTCGGCAAAAACCCCGCTGCATAAAAAAGCAGGCTGTCCTCGCCCACCCAGCACACTGAACAGTTGGCCGCTGTCGCTGTTTTCACTGCATCGTGAGTAATGCTGGTCCCCGGCCCCAACAATAAGGCATTCAACGTTGCCACGGGCAAAGGCACAACATTGTTTGTAGAATCAATCCATTTAATACTGCTGTCGTCAATCTCCAACCGACCCCGCTCCAGATAAAGGAAAGGGTACTTGTCCTTTACCTGAGGCAGAGAATCCCGGGTGATTTTGACAAACAAACGCTGGCCGCCAGCCATATTCAGGACACCGGCAAAACGGTGACGCGACGATCCCGGTAGAGCTTGTGTTCGCCAAATTGTATCGGTACGTCGTTGAGGGTGAGAACCTCTCCCTCATGTTCCCCTTGCAGCACCTGGAAGACTGGACTCCGGTTTTTGGATTCGGCCAATTGTCTGGCCTTATTCATCGCTTGCTCCGCTCCTTGATAAACTCCCTGAGCAATGAACTCGGTAGGAACACAATTTTTACGCCCCAAATAGAGATCCCAGATAGGGCTCTGCAACGCTCTTTGCAGTTCGTCCAATTCATCTTTCGGGCCTTGCATCGCAACCGCAAAGGCCATGTCTTGCAGGTAGTAGCGGTAAGTCATCTTTGTACCGCCCCCTACCGCTTTCTTGCCTTCACGGGTTTTTGGAATCATTAGGGTCTGCCAAGGATCTCTATCACCATAGCCACTACCAACCATGTGAAAGTCCCGCATCAAGGGCTGGCGCGGCAAAGGTCTTCCCTTCCAGTCCGCAGGCACATAGGCCAGCACCTGCATATCGCGGTTTGCCCACTGCCCCAGTCTTTCAGTCTGCTTCCCGCCCGCTCCCAAGGCACAACACAGCAAACCAAATACACCAGACTTGGTGGGAAAGTCGAGGCTATCCCGGCGACCAAACTTTGAGTCATGCCCCCATGACTGGAGAGGTGCCTCCAGCCAGAGCAGCAAATATGGATCGCTCATTGCTGACCTCACTGGATATGACTTTGGAGGGATTCTACCAAGGCATCTATGTTGAAATTTTCGTCCTCGCCCCAGTCATAGGATGCCTGCTTGCCAAACAGAGATCCTGTCAGCTTCTCTTTCTTGTCGAGATACTCTTTTAAGGTATTGATGCTGGGCTGAAGGTAACCACCATCAAGGGCTTTAACGGGTGACTCGAACGGAACTTGAAGACGCTGCCCCTTGCGAACCATAACGCGAGCAAACTCCCAGGGGCTCGCTCCGGACTGTGTCGTTTGACGGGCGTTCGGTACGGCGACAAAAAGCGCTTTGGTAAAGGCATCCACCGCCTTCTTCAAATCCACTTCCCCCATGGTCTGAGCCAACTGACCGAGATCCAGGCTGATATAGCGGTAATAAGTCGCTGAGTTGAACTCCAAACTGCCCATGTGAGCGGAACCTGGCTCTTCTTGGCGATCATCCAATGCCGTAAAGAACTCGACTTCGTTGCTGACTTTATGAGTCGAAATGGCATGAGAAAATGAGGCGGCAGCCTCTACATTCATTTCAGCGGCCTTAGCCACCATACGTCCAAACAGAGCGATATCCAGGGCATCCTCTGCAGGATTCAATGCCTTCTTGGCAATCTTCGCTAGTTCCTTATCTTTGATCTTGCTCTCGTCAAATTCCTTCTCTACAGCATAAGCAGCAAAAGCAGCGGCCTCGGTTTCGCTGACAAACAGCAGCGTATCGTCGGTTAGCTGAGACGCAATTTTGGCACCGCAGGCATCAGCTTGTTCTTTGCTGGCTCCAGCTTCCAAGCAAGCGTTGATAAAAATCTCTTCCGCTTTTTTGGTGCGAATACCTAACTTAATGCCAAACTCCTGCATGGCCAGCCGCACTTGCCGCTTCCAACACTGCGAGCTGACCCGAGCACGCGGAACCCCACCGACAATTGCGGACTTCGGCGCCCCCACATCATCCCTGTTCAGACATGTCACAGGAAAAGATTGCAGGATGTGGTATTCGATACGGGTATTGGTATAGGTGTTTGTCATTTCACTTATCCTTGTACGAAGCAAATGGGAGTTAACCAAAAGGGTTTTCGATAACGGGAACTATCTGCAGCAGGCCACAACCGTATGCGCGGGCGCGGCCAATGCCCTGGGTGAAACTGGTAAAAAACTGCTCTCTATCAGTGATACGCAGAAGGCCCTGAACATGAGCTTGCCCAATGGTGACCTGGCGCTGCTCCTTATCCTTAAAACGCAACACACCAATGCCCTCCACTTGCAAGTGCCGAGGATCGACTTCAAATCCCCAACTCGCGGTAGCTCGCTCAGTGAACCAGTGCGCCACTTCTTGCCGACCACGCACGGCCACGAGCTTGCGACTGGCACTGTCACGACGGGTTGGATTTACAACCACCTTGAAGCGGTATTGGTCATGCTCAAGGAAATTCTCCGGAATAAGCCTGCTCTGCACCTCACCGTGATCGCCATCCACGGTGACCTTCGGCTCACGGTTAGCCAGCATCAGAACCTTCCGTCCCCGAATATCACCACCTTGGTCTGCATAAAGAATGCCACTGCCTGTACTGGCCATTTTCTGCTGTTCATCACGCACATCTTCATAGAGGCTGTACACCACCCGGTGCAGGGAGTAGGCATCAGTGATGCGCAATGCCTTGGCCGAGCGGCGGTCGAGATGCAAAACGCTGGCAATCATAGTCATGCGGCACCTCCCTCATTCTCAGCCTGAACAGGCTGCCCATAGAACTCTTGCGCCCACTGGGTTTTCGTTCTCAGCCCGGATTCAAAAGTGAAGAATCGAAGCTGACGCAAAAGACGTACATAATCGAGAGGCGGGCCCACTTTACTATCAATCAGCGTTAGCACAGGCCGCAGGATGCGGCACACCTCTGCCAGGTCATTACAAGCTAGCAAGCGACGTAACTTCGCCTTAGCCTGGCCGCTTTCCTTTCCATCCTCATAACAAGCCGCAACCGCCCGCCCTAGGGCTAACGTCCCATTCCCCTCTGACTTGGATTTAGCGATGGCCGCTGCAACTGTTACGAAAGGCAGGCGTTCATAATCTTTTTCAAGATCCACGCCAAACCAGCCCAGCAATTCCCAGCTCTGGTACTCCATCGACGGGTTGTCTGCTCGACGAAGCCGGGCAGCCATGCCCTTGTCGTTCTGACAGCGTTCAACCACTGCCTCCACAAAACGTTGCTCTCGACTTTGAATCGCACCTGATGGTGCAGACGGTTGGTTATCCTGCATAACCTCAGGCCTCCTGTTTCAGATATTTGCTGTTTTTGGGGCGGCACTTTGCCCAAGCATCGAGTTGGCGGGCAGTTTCATGGGGGCAAAAGTTGTCGTAGGACTGATGGACATAACTAGCAAAACGCTGGTGCAGCTTTTTACGTTCTTCCTCAGACTCCTCATTCTGTTCACAAGAATCGACAAGTCGCTGAAAGTCCCTTTCGCATAGCTGCCAAAAGAGTTGTGTAGCTTGAGGGGCTATTTTGGTTCCATCTACCATTTGCTCCTTGAAGAATCCCAGAACTCGCCCATAAAGGCTTTTGGCAAGCCCATCGAGGGCACCCATTTCCTGCTTGAGCTGGCTGAACCAGCTCTGACCCAGCATATCGCTGTGCAGCCAAACTTGAGACTCCACAAAGTCATCACTCCCAGAGGCGTATTGCTCCCCGGCATTACTGCTGACTCTCAAGCCTCCCGACCAGACCGCAAATTCTCCCGTCACCTCACGCGCCCGATCCAAGCCATGCCTCAGCTGCCAGCTCTGGAAACCCTGAGTTTCTGATTGATCAAAGAAGCCAAGTAGCGCCGTCAACTCCCGCCACGGCCGTTTCTCAGGGTCAACCCAGAGTGCCTTGGGTTCCTTACCTGAGTTATTAACTGCCATACTCGGGTCAACAACGCCGTCTTTATATCCAGGATGTGCAATCCCCTCCGAATAATGCAGCCCCTCTTCTGCTAGCAGACAAAACCGGCAAATTGGTAACAACCGCCCCATCAAAGAGCCTCTTAGCTTCCTTGCCTTTACGCAGTCCTCCCCTTCGGGCATATCCTCCCAAGGCGCCAGGCCAATACCTTCTGGATAGATATTCATCTGCTCAATTTGTTTCAATGTCAGTAGGTTAAGCCAAATGCTTTCCTGAATACTTTCGCCTGACAAAAAGGTATGTAAAAGCCCCAAATGGGCTACGGACGGCCCAGCCTTTCCTGTAGAAGGCTTGCCTTTATCATTTTTCTTACCTGCGTAGCCTGAGGTTAAAACCACGCTGTTATCTGTTTTCTTACCTGACAGCGCGAACCCCATGAGCGTCAAAAGCAGCAGCGCCTTGGCACCGTCATCCAGCTCCCGTTGTACCTGTATCTGGCTCAACACCGTGGTATTACCAGTCGAAACCTCTGGTAACACCGCTCCGTAAGGTTGAATCTTCGCTGTGCAAATCGCGGGCATCTGCAAAAAAGGTTTATCTCCATACAGATAAAACCGACCGTGCCATTTATCCAGATACGCCAAGCTGCGCTCCGCCACCCCCAGCGTTCCCAACCCTTGCCACTCTGCTTCGCCCTCGGGAGTAGCCGCCGCTTGGGCAATCGCCAGTAGCAGCTTCAACAAGGCAATTTTCTGCACCGGATTGCCACCCAAGCTTCGATATTCCGAATTACTAAATATCTGCCGCAGGCTGACGCGGCCATGATCAGCCACAGGAATCCAAGGCTCATCAATAAGGTTAAAACGGTTATCCATAGTTAAATTCCCTGGTTCTTGATGACCCGATACCCCAGGTCATCGCGGTATTCCAGTAGGTGGTTATCATGTATCGCTTGCCCCTCAATACCACGAAGAGCATCCGTGCCTTCTACCAACGCCACCCTCAGTACACTTTCATCTTCAGGCCAGTCAGGGCGACCCAGGAAAAAACAGTGGTGCAAACCAAAGCGCTTGAGCACATCCACCGAGGCAGTGTTCGGCTTATCCCCCGGCGGCACATTGACAATCTGGCGCATCAGGTTCGCCGTAAGCTTTTTCCATTCCGCTTTTCCAAGCTTGTACCGCTGCAAGGGCAACTCGATTTGAGTCCCATCCAGTAATGCCAGGGAAGCGAACTCTGCATTGCGAGAAATGCTTTTCAGCAACAGCACCTCATAGCTTTCGGATTCGCTGTAGCGAGTCTGCGCCTGGCTTTCAGGCAAGGTATTCCCCCCCTCTGCCAATCCAATTCTGGCCAGTTGCTGCAATGCTATACGCCCCTTGTTATGACGGTTGCCATGATCAAGCTCATACAGCCACCGATTCATACTTCCCTGTTCTTCTCGGCTCACATAAGTTCGTTCAATCAGCTGGCGAATATCGTCGGGAAGGCTAACCCTATCCAGGCCTTGCCAAACCTCCAAACTCCGGCAAAGCACGTATGGGCTATAAACAAAGGCAGAGGCGCCGAACGACTTTTGTGGTGCGTCGATGGCGTCATCTGGTGAAGGAGCCAATAGCCAGACTTCCGGAACAGCCGTTTGGCAACGCGGTGTGTTTTCATGCCGCCATACACGCCCCATACGTTGCAACAGCATGTCGGTGGGGGCAAAGCTGGAAACCATGAAGTCCGCATCAATATCCAGTGATTGCTCCAGAACCTGAGTCCCAACCAGAATTCGGCCCTGCTTGTCACGATCCGACCAGCCCGCTTTGCCATACAGGTTGACCCAGTGATCTTCAATTCGCTGACGGTCATCTACCGTAAACCGTGAATGCAGTAGTCCACAGGCCACGCCCAGCTCGGCGGCACGAGCCGCCAGGTCTAAATAGCGCTGCTGTGCTTCCTTTACGGTGTTTTCTATCCACAACACCTGCTGTCCCAGCTCCGCTCTCAACAACACTTGATCAACAGCCGCGGCGTCATCGGAGAGCACTGAAACCTGTAACTGCCGGCTCTCACCGGCAGGAACGCTCACCTCATTGACTTGAGATTGGTGCCTGGTCGGGCATGCGGTGATCAGCGGGTAATCCATGGCTTTTGTTGGCCGATCAAGCAGCATCTCACGGCGCTCCTGGTTTAACGTGGCACTGAGGATAATGACCGTACACTGCAGTTCGCGGAGCAACGCAACCAGCGCATCCAGCAGGGTGCTGGTGTAGGCATCGTAGGTATGCACTTCGTCGAGGATCACAACCTTGCCCGCGAGCCCAAATGCTCTGACAAAGCCATGTTTTACGTTCATCGCGGCCATCAGAGCCTGGTCGATTGTGCCTACGGCAAAAGGCGCCAGCAGACCACGCTTGCTCTGGTTAAACCAAGCTCCACCAGGGCGCCCCTCCTCCCCCATTTCGGTCTCCAACAACCAGGCATTGGCGTGCAGCAACAGCGAGCGATGCCCACAATCATCCGCCAGCACCCTTTCCAGAAAGCACTGAAAACGCTCAAATATTTTGTTGGAGGTCAACTGCGTTGGTAGCGCAAAATAGATACCGCTGGCCTGCCCACTATCCAACATCCTGTATGCCGCATATAGTGCAGCTTCGGTTTTCCCCAGCCCCATGGGCGCTTCTAGAACATAAACACCAGGGGAAGACACCTGTTCAATGAGGATTGATTGGGCCTGCCGGGGAGGAAACCCAAATACCTCCTCAAAACTCAAGCCATGCTTGTACGAAAGCGGCACAAATCCGGCGTCATCCAATGCCTCTGCGATTTTTGCTTCCCAGGATAATTCGGGGTTTTCAAAATGGCGCCCGGAACCAATCCAGTCGGCCACCGACGTCAAACCAGCCAGCAAACGGGCCTGGGCAACCGACTCTATCTGGGGCCAGGACTCCCCTAACTGATGCTGTAACGCCTGAGCAAGGCTCAACCTCTCATTCAGCCAAGCAGTACCGCCAAAGATCTCATCATCAGCACGTTTCCCAGCGAGGTTTGGAGAGAAGCCATGATGTTGGCCAAGAATCTCTGGTACATACTCAGGGGCGTCTAGTTTCTTGGCTGTAAGTTGACTGACACCTGCATGGCCTCCCCAACCCCTTTCCAGGTCAGGGTTAGCACCCGGAACCTGTTCCAAAGAGCAGGCCCGCATAATTTTGTTATAAAAAGTCGGGCTTACCTTTCCTATGTCGTGGCAAGCTGCTGCCAAGCATGCCCCTTCCGGGAAAAGGGCTGCGGCAGGTGAGCGCTTAACAATCTCTCTCGCTACCTCACCAACAATCCGGCAGTGGCTTTCGACCGATCGCCCACGCACAACACCAGTAGACGTTTCATAGGTTTTTGCGGGACATTTCTGGTACGGCACAACGGCGTTAGCCATTGGCTCGTTGTCTCGCCTAAAGCGCCTCATTGCAGCCCAACCTCCACTCGTATTCACGCCTATTCATTACCCTTACCTTCATCAGTAACACTACAGACCTCACTGCCCCAATCCGTGCATCACATAAAAATTAATCGTAAATCTCCACCATCTTCCTAACCCGTTCTGCCACCTCACCCCTTAATGTTTCCGGCCCAATCACCTCCACCTCCGGCCCATAGCGCAGGATGTCCATAACTAGCTCCCTGGGGTCCGAGTACGGCACATGCAGGTGGAATCCGTCTTCGTGCCATTCGCCTTTTTGATCGCGATGCCATTGCTCTTCAGCGACCCACTGGGCGGCATGCTGGGTAAAGCGAAAGTGGGCTGTGGCTTGGGGTTGCCCCCCGAAGATTCCGAAGCTGGACGACGTGTAGGCATCCAGTTCCTCGGCCGCCTGGTGAGCTGCCGGGGCGTCGAGCACCTGGGGGCGGGTTATACGGTCGAGGGAAAACAGGCGGAGGTCGTTGGCGCTTTCGCACTGAGCCAGTAGAAACCAGTTGGAGCGGTAGTGCAGTAACCGTTGCGGATGAACGGTTCGGAAACTGTGGGTGGCGCGGCTTCTGGGGGCGTAGTCAAACTGGAGTTGTTTCCCGGCCAGTGTGGCCTCGGCCACGGGATCAAAAACCTGCTGGACCGCCATGCGAGCCTGAATGGGTTGCACCTGGATACGTTCGCCAATGCGCTCAGCCCCATGGCCTGACTCCCCCAAGAGACTACGAATACGCTCTTTCAGGGGCGCCAAGCGCTGGGCCATCAGCCCCGGCTGAACATCCTCCAGTAACTGCTCACAAGCCAGCAGCGCATAAAGTTCACCCGAACTCATCCAAAAACCGGGCAACTCGAACAATGGCGCCGCGGGGTTATAACGGTGGCCATTGTTTTCACGGCAATACTCCAGGGGCGCTCCCAGACTATCCCGCAAATACTCAAAATCCCGGGTGATGGTGTTACGGCTGGCCTCCAATTCCTCCATGAACCGTTTCATTGAAACCGGGTGGCGTGCCCCGCGCAGTAATTCGTGGATGCGATAGATACGGTCAAAACGGCTCACAACACAGCTCCCTCTGCATTTTGTCATCCGAATATTAGCTGGCCCTCATGGAATCGCCCACATTTGTTAGTTTTTACAACCAGTTACTTTGCGACGGGGCAGACTACCAACGCCCCTGTAAGGTCGCCACAATCCGCCGGCCATCGGCATGGTCGCGGTGCTCGCACAGGTAGATACCCTGCCAGGTGCCCAGGGCTAGGTGGCCATTGGTGATCGGGATCGACAGCGACGGCCCGATGACCACGCTCTTGATGTGCGCTGGCATATCGTCCGGCCCTTCCAAGACGTGTTGGTAGTGGGGGGCATTCTCCGGGATCATCACGTTGAAGTGGCGCTCCAGGTCGCCGCGCACGTCCGGGTCGGCGTTTTCGTTGATGGCCAGTGACGCCGACGTATGCTGGAGAAACAGGTGCAGCAGGCCCACCTGGCAGTTGGTCAGATCGGGGCCCTGAGCCACGACATCGTTGGTGATCAGATGAAAACCCCTGGACAGGGCTGGCAGCTCGATGGTGGACTGATCCCAGATCATGGCATTGCTCCCTTTGGGTAATAGATATAATCCATGCGGACATTAATCATTCATGGGCTATCTTGTAATTATTCAGGCGGTTAGAAAACCTTTTCCTGCACAAAAATCGCCACCTTCAACCAACTGCCTTGGTAAATAAGACTGACAGGATCATGCCGATACAACAAAGTGCCTTACTGGAACTCAACCGCGCAAATACACTGGCCGAAAAACTGACGCACCTGCACAGGGTCACCGAGGAACGCTACCCGTTTATCACCCGAATCAGCATGGCCCTCTACGATGACGCCTCCGACCTGGTGCGCACGTTTATCTACAGTGGCGCCAGCACACCGCTGAACCACTATCAGGCCAAACTCGCCCACTGCCATTCCCTCAAGCAGCTGGCCGACCAACAAACGTTCAGGCTGGAACAGGATCTCTCGGTTTTTTGCGCCAGCCGCCACCTCCATGCCCGCAAGATCTACGAGGCCGGCTACCGGGGCAGCTATACCTTGCCACTGGTGTTCAATGACGAGCTGATCGGGTTCATTTTCTTCAATGCAGACCGTGAAAATGCCTTCACTGAGGAGTGCCTGAGCTACCTTAACCTGGTGGGCGAACTGGTCGGCTTGCTGATGTTCAATTCGCTCAACACGGTTCGGACGCTGATGTCGACCATAAAGTCGGCGGTGGATCTGACCTACTCCCGAGACCCGGAAACCGGTGGACACCTGCAGCGCATGTCCCGCTACAGCCGGACCATTGCCCGGGCACTGGCATCGGAACGGGAGCGGGATGACCAATTTTCGGAGTACGTCTACCTGTTTGCCCCGCTGCATGACATCGGCAAGATCACCATACCCGACCACATCCTGCTGAAGCCTGGCCCCCTCACGTCGGAAGAGTTCGAAGTCATGAAATCACATGCAGAGAACGGTCGCCTCCTGGCCAGCAAGCTGATGAGCAACTACGGCTTGGCCGATGTCCCTTACCTGCAGGTTCTGCTGAACATTATCGGCGGCCATCACGAGGCCTGGGATGGTAGCGGTTATCCGCAGGGGCTGAAGGGGGAGGATATTCCGCTGGAGGCTCGCATCGTCAGTGTTGCCGATGTCTACGACGCCTTGACGAGCCGCCGCCCGTACAAGGAACCCTGGACCCTCGGGGACTCGCTGGCTGAACTGCAGCGAATGGCCGGGCAGAAACTGGACCCGACCTGCGTAAAAGCTCTAAACGACAACCTTGCTGATATTCTGGAGATCCAGAACTGTTTCGCCGACCCTGAAGAGGACTAGCGTTAGCGCTGGAGCTCATCCCAGGGGTGAACTGGCACCACCTCTTCGGCCACTTCCGACTCATAGGTGCTGCGGAAATAGTCCATGGCTTTTTCCGCCTCACCCAGCTCATCAAACCGAGCAATGTGGTAGATCGCTTCGCCTTCATTAACCAAAGGCAGGTTGTTGACGCAAATGACAATCCCGGAGCAAGGCGCCATCACCGCCACCTCGCTTTCGCCAAAGGGGTCGGCCACGATGGCCAGCTTCTGTCCCTTGCGAACCTTTTGCCCGAGTTTGGCCACCGGGCGCATGATGCCATCCAGGTCTGAACGCACCCAGGTGGAGGTGGCGGCGGTTTCGGAGCGTTTTCTGGGCGCCTTGGGGCCCTTCTTCACCGGCACCATTTCCAGCTCCCGCATCACCCGCATCACCCCTCGGACCCCGCTGGTGATCACCACTTCATCGAAACGCAGGGCTTCCCCGCCTTCAAAGGTGATCACCGGAATATCGAGAGAATCCGCGTAGGCACGCAGGCTGCCCTCACGCAGGCTGGCGTTGAGAATGACCGGCGCCCCGAAGGCCTCGGCCATGCGCTCCGTTTCCGGGTTCTTCAGTTCAGCCCGGATCTGCGGCAGGTTGAAGCGGTTCAGCGCCCCGGTGTGCAGGTCGATGATGTGGGTCACGTTTTCCATCACCTGGGAACGCAGCAGATAGGCAATACGACCGCCCAGCGACCCCGTCTCAGTACCGGGGAAACAGCGGTTGAGGTCGCGGCGGTCTGGCAGGTAACGGGTGCGCTGGATGAAGCCGAAGATGTTGACGATGGGCACCGCCACCAGGGTTCCCCGGAGGTGGCGAAGGGCCGAATTGCGCAACAGGCGTCGAACGATTTCGACGCCGTTGATTTCATCACCGTGAATGGCCCCGCACACCATCAGCACTGGTCCATCACGACGACCGTGGATGACCTCCACCGGCAAGTGCAACGGGGTGTGGGTATAGAGTTTGGCAACCGGGATTTCTACCGTCGCCCGGGTTCCGGCCTTAATCTCGGTGTCCGCAATAACAAACGGTGCCCGACTGGCCTTTACCCCTGCCCTCTTGTTTTTGTTTTCCAAGGTTTCTGGTTCTTTTCTGTCCAGTTGATAATCATACCGGCGATGTTCTTACCGGTGGCATTTTCGATTCCTTCAAGCCCTGGGGAGGAGTTTACCTCCATAACCAGCGGCCCGCGCGCAGAACGCAGCAAATCGACGCCCGCCACGTTCAGCCCCATGGCTTTGGCCGCCGTCACCGCGGTACGGCGTTCCTCCGGGGTAATCCGTACCAGCGAAGCACTGCCACCACGGTGCAGGTTAGAGCGGAACTCACCCTCCGGTGCCTGGCGTTTCATCGCAGCAATCACCTTATCACCAATCACGAAACAGCGAATATCCGCTCCACCGGCTTCCTTAACGAATTCCTGAACCAGGATGTCCGCCTTCAAGCCCATAAAGGCTTCAATCACACTTTCCGCGGCCTTACGGGTTTCCGCCAGCACAACCCCGATGCCCTGGGTGCCCTGCAACAGCTTAATGACCACCGGCGATCCACCCACCATCTTAATCAGCTCCGGCACGTTATCGGGCTTGTTGGCAAACCCGGTCACAGGCATGCCGACGCCTTTGCGGGCCAGCAACTGCAAGGAGCGCAGCTTGTCCCGGGCACGGGTGATGGCTACAGATTCGTTCAACGGGAACACACCCATCATCTCGAATTGCCTCAACACCGCCGTGCCGTAGAAGGTTACCGAGGCACCGATACGGGGAATCACCACATCGAAATCTTCGAGGATCTCGCCGTGGTAATGAATCTTGGGGCTCGCAGAGGTGATGTTCATGTAACAGTGCAGGCAGTCAATTACATGCACTTCATGGCCCCGGTTAATCCCTTCCTCCACCAATCGACGGGTAGAGTACAGTGAGCGGTTGCGTGACAGAATCGCGATTTTCATGGCTCTCTCCCTGGCGCCGGCTCACCGGCCAAATACGAAGCTTCCGGCGAAACAACACAGCGTCCCGCCAATGCAGTGCGACCAATCAGCATGCGAAAACGCATGGTATCCCGGTTGGTCAGGGTCATTTCGATAGGCCAGCTGACATCGCCCATCTGCAGCGTGGTTGAAATCACCAACCGCAGCTCCTTGTGGCCACCAGAGTCGGTGACGGTGCGCTCGTCCACCACGAGGGCATCACACTCCACACTGGTGTGCAGCTCATTCTGAACCGGGTGCACCCAAAACCGGACGCGCCGCTGGCCGTCCACGGTATAAGGCTCGGTCCGGTAGGTATGCAAACAGGACGTGCGGGCCCCGGTATCCACCTTGGCCTTGACCCGGTCAATACCCAGTTCAGGCAAAGCCACCCACTCACGCCAGCCCAGACGCAACCGATCTTCGCCCATCGCTTCCGGGCTGAGCAGCTCCAACTCCGACGCCGATTCAGACATCAATCTGTTTCCTTTTGAAGAATTCGTACTATGACCAGGGCACCCTTGCCAATTGCCGCGAGCTAAGGTTCACTCCCGTCAGAAGCCGCTAACTATAATCAAAACCCCTGTCAGCGGCGACAGGCCAAGTCCGTGATTTCTTTGAAACGTTTTGACCTATAACAGGATAGACCATGACCCAACTCGTGTGGTTTCGGAACGACCTGCGCACCACCGACAATCCGGCCCTGACCGCCGCCTGTAGCAGCGGGGCACCCGTTAAAGCCTGCTACATCGTGACACCAGAGCAATGGCAGCAGCATGACTGGTCTCCGGCCAGGGTGCACTTTGTACTGGATAATTTACAAGCCCTGGGCAACCGGCTGGCCGAACTCGGCATTCCACTGGTCACGTTGTATGCAAAGCGGTTCGACGATTCCATTGCAACACTAAAGGATTTTTGTTGCCAGAATGCAGTTCAAACCCTGCACATGAACGCAGAATACGGCATCAATGAGCGCCGCCGGGACCGGACACTCAAAACGACGCTCGGCCCCGAAGGCCTGAAGGTCTGCACCTATCACGACCAATGCGTCGCCCCAGTCGGCAGTATTCTGACCGCCCAGGGCACTCCATATACCGTATTCACACCGTTTTATCGCCGGTGGTCACAATGGCTCCAGGAGCAGGGGCCGGCAATCTACCCCGAACCGTCGCCCGTGGGGCCGGCGCTGGCGCCACCTCTGCCGCCAAATGCCTCGCTGTTTCACGAGGATGCCCCGCCGCCCCTGGTCGCCTGCGGCGAACCCGCAGCACATCAGCGCCTGGGGCAGTTTCTGGACGAACAAGCGGGCCACTATGACCAGGACCGCGATTTCCCGGCCCGGACCGGCACCAGCCTGCTCTCTCCCTATCTCGCCAACGGCGTGCTGTCAGGCGGGCAGTGCTGGGCGGCGGCCTTACCCCATCAGGGCATGACCCCGGAGCAGCAGGGCGTCAGCACCTGGATCAAGGAACTGGCCTGGCGGGATTTCTACGTCCATATCCTGTACCACTTTCCGCGAGTCAGCATGAACCGCGCCTTCAAACAGGAAACCGAAGCCCTCGCCTGGAATAGCCCCGACACTCACCTGGATGCCTGGAAAGAAGGCCAAACCGGTGTCCCCATCGTGGACGCCGCAATGCGTCAACTTAACCAGACCGGCTGGATGCATAACCGCCTGCGCATGGTTGCAGCGATGTACCTCACCAAAAACCTGTTCATCGACTGGCGTCTCGGCGAGCGCTATTTCATGTCAAAGCTGGTGGATGGCTTCCTGGCGTCCAACAACGGTGGCTGGCAGTGGAGCGCGTCAACCGGCACCGACGCAGCACCGTATTTCCGGGTATTCAACCCGGTCAGTCAGAGTGAAAAGTTTGATCCGCAGGGAGAGTTCATCCGCCGTTACGTGCCGGAGTTGGCCGCTCTCGACAACAAACGCATACACCAACCCTGGCAAGGTGGGGTTATACCCGGAGGTTACCCCAGGCCGCTGGTCGACCTGAAGGAAAGCAGGAAAGAAGCCATCGCCCGGTTTCAGGCGTTAAAGGAAGGGTGAACCCCACATACTGGACAATCCGGGTCGCGGGCCAGGGCCATCTGACGCCACTCCATGCGCCAGGCATCCAGGATCAGCAAACGCCCCACCAGGGGTTCGCCTACCCCGCTGATCACCTTGATCGCCTCCATCGCCTGGCTGGCACCGATCATGCCGACGAGGGGCCCGACCACACCGGCTTCGGAGCAGGTCAGGTCTTCATTCCCCTCTTCAGGATAAAGGCAGTGGTAACACGGGCTGTCCGCGCGGCGGGAATCAAACACAGAGAGTTGGCCTTCGGCGCGGATCGCCGCCCCCGAGATCAAGGGCACCTGTTCACTGACGCAGGCCCGATTGAGGGCAAAGCGGGTGTGGAAGTTGTCGGTGCAATCCACCACCACCGTTGCCGAGGCCACCCGCGCAAGCAAGGCTTCGCCATCAAGGCGAGAGGTCACCACGTCAACCTCAACCTGGGGGTTAATGCTCCGAACCCTTGCCGCCAGCATCGCCGCCTTGCTCTCACCCACCTGGGCTTCACTGAAGGCCACCTGACGCTGCAGGTTACTGACATCCACCTGATCGTCATCCACCAGGGTCATCCTGCCCACCCCGGCGGCACCCAGATACAAGGCAACGGGACAGCCCAAACCACCACACCCAACCACCAGAACACGGGAGGCCTTGAGCTTTAGCTGACCTGCCACATCAAACGCTGGCAGCAACAACTGGCGGCTGTATCTCAACAACTCCTCATCAGTCAGCACTGGCTGTCTCCTTATTCCGGTTTGTCGGCCCATTGGCCCAGAGTGAGCCTGTCCTGTTGCCCGTAGTCCTGTCGCGATTCCACCAGGGAAAACCCGGCCTGACCAAACAACGCCTGCACCGCTGCTGCTTGGTCATAGCCATGTTCTACCACCAGCCAGCCCCCGGCCTTAAGCCAGCCTGGAGCCTGGGCAATGATCTGGCGCAGGTCGTCCAGTCCGTCGGAACCGGCCACCAGGGCCGTCTGCGGCTCAAATCGAACATCCCCCTGCTGCAGGTGGTGATCATTGGCGGCAATATACGGCGGGTTGGACACAATCAGGTCATAACGGCCCGCCGGTAAGTCATCGAACCAGTGGCTCAGGTGTATACGAACCGGCAGGTTCAGTCGGGAGGCATTATCACGAGCCAGGTCAACGGCGTCTGCCATGGCGTCACTGCCCTGCACCCGCCAGCCACGACGCTCACTGGCCAGCGCCAGGGCAATGGCTCCGGTGCCGGTCCCAAGGTCAAGCACCTCGGCATCATCAGGTAACGGCAGGGAAAGGGCCGTTTCCACCAGGCATTCGGTGTCGGCACGGGGAATCAGGGTGGCCGGGGTAACCCGCAAAGTCAGCGACCAGAAATCCTGTTCACCCAGCAGGTGAGCAATCGGCTCCCCCGCTACACGGCGGGCCAGCAGCTGCTCAAACGCCTGCTGCTGCTCAGGGCTGACGTCCCGTTCGGGCCAGGCCCGAAAACTGGTCCGGGACCAGCCAGTGACATGGCTCAGCAACAGCTCGGCATCCAGCCGCGGGGTGTCGCTATCGATCGCCGCAGCAGAAGCCTGGATCAGATGTTCACAGGTAAGCGATGACTCACTCATCAGACAGGCTGGCCAGCAACTCGGCCTGATGTTCCTGCAGCAAGGGGTCAATGATGGCCCCCAGATCGCCAGCCACCACTTCGTCCAGCTTGTACAGGGTCAGGTTGATGCGGTGGTCGGTCACCCGGCCTTGCGGGAAGTTGTAGGTGCGAATCCGCTCAGAGCGGTCGCCACTGCCCACCAGGCTCTTGCGGGTTTCCGCCTGGGATTTCTGGTGCCGCTCACGTTCCGCATCCCGAAGGCGGGTGGCCAGCAGGCTCATCGCCTTGGCCCGGTTCTTATGCTGGGAACGCTCTTCCTGACATTCCACCACAATGCCGGAGGGAAGGTGGGTCAGGCGAATGGCAGAGTCGGTCTTGTTGACGTGCTGGCCACCAGCGCCGGACGCGCGGAAAGTATCAACCCGCAGGTCGGCCTTGTTGATTTCGATAGCCTCGGCTTCATCTGCCTCCGGCATCACCGCCACGGTGCAGGCAGAGGTATGAATGCGGCCCTGGGATTCGGTTTCAGGCACTCGCTGCACCCGGTGGGCACCGGACTCGAATTTAAGGGCACCGTAGACGCCGTCCCCGGCCACGCGGCTGATGATTTCCTTGTAGCCACCGTGTTCACCGGGATTCTCACTAAGCACTTCCACCTGCCAGCGACGCCCTTCCGCGTAACGGGAATACATCCGGAACAGGTCACCCGCGAAGATCGCCGCTTCGTCACCGCCGGTTCCGGCGCGGATTTCCAGGAACACGCTCTTGTTGTCGTCCGGGTCCTTCGGCAACATCAGGCGCTGCAATTCCTCATCCAGCTCAACACTTTTCTGCTCAGCCAGCACCCGCTCCTCTTCCGCCATCGCTTTCATTTCCGGGTCGCCTTCATTGGCTAACTCGGCCGCGGCATCAATATCATCAAGGGCTTGTCGATAGGCACGAAAACACTGGACCACCGGCTCAATTTCCGCGAACTCCTGGGAAAGCACCCGGAATTTGTCCTGATTGGCAATCGTTCCCTGATCGCTCAACAACGCACTGACTTCCTCGTAGCGGTCAACCAACTGCTCGAGTCTGGCCTGAATCGATGGTTTCATAGTTTTTCCGGAGTGACGGAAACCTCATGGCTGTCCTGGGTTTCCAAATTGTGCAGTTCCCTCAGCCACTGGGTGGCTTCAACCCGACCTTCCGCCGTGGCCTTGCGCACCTGGCTGGTGGGTTCATGGAGAAGTTTGTTGGTCAGCCCCCGACCGAGGCTGCGAATCACTGTTTCGGCATCGGCACCGTTACGCAGCGCCCGAAGCGCCTTGGTTACCTCAGCATCGCGCAGGCGCTCCGCCTGCTCACGCAACAGCTTCAACGTCGAGACCGCATCCAGCGCCCTTAGCTGTCCAAGGAAATCCTGGGCGCCGGCCAGAATCAGATGCTCGGCCTCGCGTGCCGCCCCCTCACGGGAGCGGACATTTTCTTCAATCACCTGACGCAGGTCGTCAACGGTGTACAGGTAAACATCCGCCAACGATGCCACTTCCGGCTCAATGTCCCGGGGCACGGCGATGTCCACCATGAAATAGGGGCGATGCTTGCGCTTCTTCAACGCCCGCTCAACCGCACCTTTACCAAGGATAGGAAGTGGGCTGGCCGTTGAGGCAATGACGATGTCCACCTCCGGCAGGTAATCGGGGATGTCCGCCAATACGATACCGCGGCCCCCGTGGGCTTCTGCCAGGTTTTGGGCACGGTCGAGGGTCCGGTTGGCCACCAGGAAGTCTCGCACACCGGCATCAGCCAGGTGCTTTGCCACCAGCTCGATGGTTTTACCGGCGCCAATCAGCAGCGCCTTGTTGCGGGACATGTCCGAGAAGATATGGCTGGCCATGCTGACGGCCGCATAGGCCACAGAAACCGGGTTTTCACCAATGGCGGTGTCGGTACGAACCCGCTTGGCAACGGAGAAGGTTTGTTCAAACAGCCGTGAGAGGAAGGTGCCGCAGGAATCGTATTCCCGGGCCAGGGCGTAGGCATCCTTCAGCTGGCCAAAAATCTGCGGCTCCCCCAGCACCATGGAATCCAATCCGGAGGCAACCCGCATCATATGGCGAACAGCCTCGGCATCACGATGGAGGTAAACCGCATCTTCCAGATCGGCAGGGTCGAGGCCGTGGAACCCCGACAGCCAGCGCAGCACCATGGGTGCACAGTCATCGTCGCCTGCAAGGTAGAGTTCTGTGCGATTGCAGGTAGACAGAATCGCGGCTTCACTGGCTCCAGAAGCCGCCCGCAACTCGGCAAACGCCTCAGCCATGCGCTCGGGGGTAAACGCAATACGCTCCCGGAGTTCAACCGGGGCCGTGCGATGGTTAATGCCCAGCGTGAGTAGTGCCATATCGGGAGTAGAATGCCTTATTCGCCAGTAGCTTAAGCTTAACAGCCCATCAATGTGGGAGCTGTCAGGCAGCCGGATAATCCCCCATTTTACCGAGGGATATAGCAGCCCGCCACCCAAAACCCTACTGGAAACCTCGTACGTTGGGCTAAGAAGCCTCTATATTACGGGAACTACGGACAATTGCCGGAACCTCAGGGAGGTTAGGCAAGATCAAATGCTTATGCCATCATAGGGTTTCGCACTGGGGAGCCCCGGCGGGTTTCCGGCTCTTCTTCCCACGTTGTACCTCTATTACAGGACGCCGTATGCATAAACCTGTCTTGTTGATCGCCGCCAGCCTGTTTGGCCTGGCGTTGTCCGGCTGCGCCAGTCTCACGGATACCGCAGATCAGCCCGATCCCGCCAGGTTCGCCCACGAACCCGTCGTTGATCAAGGCGACAGCCCCATCAACTATGCCGAGTTTGAACCCGAAGTCCTCTACTTGCTGCTGTCTGCAGAGGTGGCCGGGCAACGGGGTCGCTACGATGTCACCCTGGTGAATTACGTAAGGGCCGCCGAACAGTCCCGCGACCTGGGCGTTATCCGGCGGGCCATGAGCATTGCCCAGTCACTGGGCGGGGACAATGCCCAGTTGCAGCTCGCCGGGCTCTGGCTGGAATCTGAGCCCGACAGCCTGGAAGCCCACAGGGTGATGACCATCCAGGCCATCAAGCGCGACCAGATGGACGACGCCCTGCAGCACATGGAGCAGATCATGAACCTGGGAGGGGATGGCGATTTTGACAATCTGGCCGCCATGTCCTCGACCCTGCCCCCTCACACCCAACAGGAATTGCTCGACCTCTATCAACAGCTCCTTGAGCGCCACCCCGACAACCTGGAGATTGACTACAGCATTGCCCTGCTGATGAAGATCAATCAACAACCGCAGGCCGCGCTGGATCACCTGGAGCCCCTGCTGGAGAAGTCCCCCAATTTCCAGCCCGCCGTCATGCTGAAAGGTGACCTGCTCTACGAAACCGGCGCCAATGCCCAGGCCCTGGATTACCTGCACCGACACACCCGCATTTACCCAGACAACCGCCAGATGGGCACCCTTTATGCCCGCATACTCGTCAATGAAGGCAATATGCGAGCCGCCCAGGACGAATTCGCCCGGCTCATGACGCGCTTCCCCGAGGTACCCGGCCTGCGCCTGTCCCATGCCCTGATCGCCCTGGAAAACAACGAGATTGACCTCGCCACCGATGACCTCAACGAGCTGATCGCTGAGGACCACCACGTTGATGAAGCCAACTTCTATCTGGGCAAAATCGCCGATGACGCCGGCCAGGTCCAGGAAGCCATTGCCTATTACGAGCGCGTCGCCCTGGGCTCCCACTATTTCCCGGCACTTTCCCGCGCCAGTGCACTGCGGGCAGAAACCGGCGACATTGATGGCGCACTGACCAACATCCGCACACTCCGGGAAGCCAACCCCAGCCAGGCCGAAAACTACTGGCTGATCGAAGTCAACCTGCTGATGGAGTCCGGGCGCACCGAAGCCGCCATCGACATGGCCACCACAGCCTTGCTGGATCAACCAGACAGCGTGCGCATCCGCTATGCCCGGGCCATGCTCCATGACAGCATCGACCATACCAGCGAAGCCGAAGCCGACCTGCGGGTGGTTCTGGAAAGCGAACCAGACAACGCGGTTACGCTGAATGCCCTGGGCTACATCCTCACCACCAAAACCGATCGGCTGGACGAAGCAGAAACGCTGATTCGCCGGGCCATTGAGCTGGAACCAAGCAACCCCGCCATTCAGGACAGCATGGGGTGGGTGCTCTTTCGTCAGGGCAACCACACCGAGGCACTGGAGTACCTGAAAACAGCCTACAGCAATTTCCGCGACCCAGAGGTTGCCGCCCATTACGGCGAAGTGCTGTGGGCCATCGGCCAGCGGGAACAGGCGCGCATCATCTGGCGCGAAGGCCTGTCCATGGACCGCGAACACCCCATTCTTAGGGAAACCATTCTTCGCCTGACAGGAGGTCAGGACCTGTGAAACTACGCTTTTCCACCCTGGCAGCCCTGGCCTTGTCGCTGTGGCTGTCAGCCTGCGCGACCATCTCCATCGAACCGCTGCCCGAGGGGCTGACCAACCAACCGCCCAGCGACTGGTCACAACGCCAGCTTCAGCTCCAGGCATTGCAGCACTGGCAGCTGCAGGGAAAACTGGCAGTACGGCAACCTTCAGACAGCGGCAGCGCCGTCATCAATTACTGGACACAGCACCAGGAGGCATTTGAACTGTCGCTGTCCTCGTCGTTTCTGGGGCTGGGTACCACCGAGCTCAAAGGCGTGCCGGGATTCATCTCCCTGACCCTGCCTGACGGCGAGACCTATCAGTCAGGTGACCCGGAAGGCCTGGTTCAGGCCGCAACCGGCTGGCAACTCCCCATCACCAGCCTGCCCTGGTGGATTCGCGGCCTGCCCAGCCCAGCCAGCGACTACAACCTGTTTTTTGACGCCGACCAGAAGGTCGCAATGATCCGTCAGGATGGCTGGGAAATCCGTTACGACCGCTGGAACCAGTTCATGGCTGACAAACCGGAACTGCCGGCACGCATCACAGCGGTCAAGGGCGAGAAGCGGGTACGGCTCGCCGTCACCCACTGGCAACCCCTGGGCGCGGAGCCATCACTGTGACGTTGACCCTGCCCTCCCCCGCCAAGCTCAACCTGTTCCTGCACATCAACGGCCGCCGTGATGACGGCTATCATGAACTGCAGACATTATTCCAGTTCCTCGATTACGGTGACGAGCTGTCCTTTACGCTCCGCGATGACGACCAACTGGCGCTCGAACCATCCCTGCCCGGCGTCCCGGACGAAGACAACCTGATCATCCGTGCCGCCCGCCTGCTCGCCGCACACAGCGACAAAGCCGTGCCCGGGGTGACCATCGCCATCAACAAACGCCTGCCCATGGGCGGTGGCCTCGGTGGCGGCAGCTCCAACGCCGCTACCGTTTTACTGGCGCTCAACCACCTCTGGCAGCTGGACCTGGAGATCGACACCCTGGCCAGCCTGGGCCTGCAACTGGGAGCTGACGTACCGGTCTTTGTCCGCGGCACCGCAGCCTGGGCCGAGGGCGTGGGCGAAATCCTGACCCCGGCAATGCCGCCGGAAGACTGGTTTGTGGTGTTGAAACCAAGCTGCGACATCAACACCGCAAAGATTTTTTCACAAGAAGGGTTGACAAGGGACACCCCTAGAATCAAAATAGCGCCCGCTTTTGAGGGAGACGCCTCGAGGTACCGAAACGACTGTGAGGATGTAGTTTGCAGACTGTATCCCGAGGTTAGAAAAAGCCTGGATTGGCTTTCACAATTCGGACCTGCAAGATTAACCGGAACCGGGGCTTGCATTTTTGGACGTTTCCCTACAGAATCCGCAGCCCGGATTATCTGGGAAAGCAAACCCTCCGGCATCAAGGGGTTCGTAGCTAAAGGGGTGAACCATTCACCTCTACACAAAAAGCTAACAGAGCTGAAATGATGCCAAAGAAGCACGATACTGGGGTGTCGCCAAGTGGTAAGGCAACGGGTTTTGATCCCGTCATGCGCAGGTTCGAATCCTGCCACCCCAGCCAATTTCCTCCCTCTTGTTCTGAATCCAACGCTGAGACTCTGAAGGATACCGTCGTGTCCAAACTGATGATTTTTGCTGGCAACGCTCACCCGGAACTCGCCCAGAGCATCGCCAAAAAGCTCGCCATTCCCATGGGCCAGGCCACTGTAGGCAAATTCAGCGATGGTGAGACCACCGTTGAAATCAACGAAAACGTTCGTGGCCACGACGTCTTTATTATCCAGCCCACCTGCAATCCGACCAACGACAACCTGATGGAGTTGATCGTGATGGCAGACGCACTGCGTCGAGCCTCAGCCACGCGGATCACCGCGGTTGTACCCTACTACGGCTATGCCCGTCAGGACCGCCGGGTGCGCTCAACCCGTGTCGCGATCAGCGCCAAAGTGGTTGCCGACATGATCTCCAGCATCGGCGTTGACCGGGTACTTACCGTTGACCTGCACGCTGACCAGATCCAGGGCTTCTTCGATATTCCCGTCGACAACATTTACGCCACACCCGTGTTGATGGAAGACATCGAAAGACAGAATTTCGAAAACTTTGTCGTGGTCTCCCCCGACGTTGGCGGCGTGGTTCGCGCCCGTGCCGTAGCCAAGCGCCTGAATGACGCCGACCTGGCCATCATCGACAAGCGCCGCCCGAAAGCCAATGTTTCACAGGTCATGCACATCATCGGTGATGTCAAAGACAAGACCTGTATCCTGGTAGACGACATTGTTGATACCGCGGGCACCCTGTGCAAAGCCGCCGACGCGCTGAAAGAACACGGCGCCTCGAAGGTTGTCGCCTACATCACCCACCCGGTGCTGTCAGGCCCAGCGGTCGACAACATCAACAAATCTACCCTGGACGAACTCGTTGTGTGCGACACCATCCCGCTGGATGACAAAGCCCGCAAGTGTGATAAAATTCGCCCCCTTAGCATGGCCGCCCTGCTGGCTGAGTCTATTCGTCGCGTCAGCAACGAAGAGTCCATCAGCCAGATGTTCGAGTAAGACTGGCCAGGCAAACTGATCCGGACCGGGAGCCCCTTTGGGCTCCCGGTCTATTTAAGCGGCCGAAAAACCAGAAGTTTCGGCCTTAACTAAGAAACCACCTGTAGCATCAGCCTGGTCGCGGGCCGCTCAGGTGCTGATTGAGGTAATACACATGTCTCAGGAATTCGTACTCGAAGCTACCCTTCGTGACGACCAGGGCAAAGGTGCGAGCCGCCGCCTGCGTCGCGAAGAAAGCAAACTGCCAGCCATCATCTACGGCGGTGGCAAAGACGCAACTGCTATCTCCCTGCAGCAGAAAGAGCTGTCCAAGGCTCTGGAAAACGAAGCATTCTTCTCCCACATCCTGACCATTAAGGTTGGTGATAACGAAGAAAGCGTTATCCTGAAAGACCTGCAGCGTCACCCGTACAAAACCACTCTGATCCACGCTGACTTCCTGCGCGTAGACAAAGATCACGAGATCCACGTTAACGTACCGCTGCACTTCGTTAATGAAGAAACTGCTCCGGCCATTAAGACTGAAGGTGGCAAAGTTTCCCACCAGATGACTGAAGTAGAAGTGATCTGTCTGCCGCAGAGCCTGCCTGAGTTCATCGAAGTGGACATCACTGACGTGGCTATGGACCAAGTCGTTCACCTGAGCGACCTGAAGCTTCCGGAAGGCGTTCGCATTGCTGCCCTGCAGCAAGGCCCGGATCACGACCTGCCGGTTCTGGCGATCCACAAGCCGAAAGGCGCTAAAGGCGACGAAGAAGCCGCTGCTGAAGGCGAAGGCGAGGAGTAATCCCGCCTGGGGTGACGGCAAATGGCGCAGCAAATTGTCATGGTGGTGGGACTGGGTAACCCCGGTGCCGACTATGAAAACACTCGTCACAACGCCGGCGCCCTGTTCGTCGAAGCTCTGGCCCGCCATGCGGGCCAGACGCTCCGTCCGGAAAAGAAGTTTCACGGCTTTTACAGCCGTATCCACTGGCAGGGACTCGACCTGCACCTCCTGAATCCGACCACCTTCATGAACCGAAGCGGACTGGCCATCAAGGCCCTGGCGGATTTCTACAAGCTCACGCCTGAGCAGATCCTTGTCGCTCACGATGAACTGGACCTGCCCCCGGGTACCGCCAAACTCAAACAAGGCGGTGGTCACGGTGGCCACAACGGTCTGCGCGACACCATCAACCACCTTGGTAGCAAAGAATTCCATCGCCTGCGCCTCGGTATTGGCCATCCTGGCGACGCCAAGAAAGTAACCGGCTACGTGCTCGGCCGCTTTGGCAAGCAGGAAACCGAACAGCTTGACGCCATCGTCGATGAAGCCATCCGGGTACTCCCCGATGCCAGCACCGGCAAAATGGCCGCCGCCATGAACCGACTCCACAGCTTCAAACCCGTTAGCTGAACACCGTCGTTTTCCGGCAACGCACTGCGGACACTCCGCACTCGCACCCTCCCCGTTCGACCGGTATAATCCGGCCACAATTTTCCGTATCAGCAGAGGCAATCCATGGGCTTTAACTGCGGCATCGTCGGCCTTCCCAACGTCGGCAAATCCACCCTGTTCAACGCACTGACCAAAGCCGGCATTGGCGCAGAGAACTTCCCGTTCTGCACCATTGAGCCCAACTCCGGCGTTGTGCCCATGCCAGACCCCCGCCTCACCAAACTGGCGGAGATCGTCAAGCCGGAGCGGGTGCTCCCCACCACCATGGAGTTCGTCGACATCGCCGGCCTGGTGGAAGGTGCTTCCAAAGGGGAAGGCCTTGGTAACCAGTTCCTGGCCAACATCCGCCAGACCGACGCCATCGCCCACGTGGTACGCTGCTTTGAAGACGAGAACGTCATCCACGTCTCTAACAAAGTCCACCCGGCAGCCGATATCGAAGTCATCAACACCGAGCTGGCACTGGCTGACATGGACACCGTTGAAAAAGCCATCAAGCGAGTCCAGCGCGTTGCCAAGAGTGGCGACAAAGCCGCCAAGGCCCAGGTGGAAGTCTTCGAAAAACTGCTGCCGGTGCTCAATGAAGGCAAACCCGTCCGCGGCATGGACCTGAGCGACGAAGAAAAGGTACTGATCCGCGAACTGTGCCTGCTGACCGTCAAGCCCACCATGTACATTGCTAACGTTAGCGAAGACGGCTTTGAGAACAACCCGCACCTGGACCAGGTACGGGAAATCGCCGCCGCCGAGAACGCCGTGGTGGTGCCTATTTGCAACAAGATCGAAGCAGAAATCTCCGAACTCGAAGATGACGAAAAGAGCATGTTCCTCGACGAGATGGGCATGGAAGAGCCCGGCCTGGACCGCGTTATCCGCGCTGGCTACAACTTGCTGGGCCTGCAGACCTACTTCACCGCCGGGGTGAAGGAAGTGCGCGCCTGGACCGTACGCATCGGCGCCACCGCCCCCCAGGCGGCTGGTGTGATTCACACAGACTTTGAACGCGGCTTCATCCGCGCCGAGGTCATCGGCTACGACAACTTCGTCGAATACAACGGCGAAGCCGGCGCCAAAGAAGCCGGAAAGTGGCGCCTGGAAGGCAAGGATTACATCGTCCAGGACGGTGACGTCATCCACTTCCGCTTTAACGTGTAATTTTTCAGAAAAAATGGCGCATTCCCCTTGACAGAATGCGCCGGTTTCTTGAAAATACGCGCCTCGTTTGGGGCATTGCCCAAGGCGAAATGGCAAGGTAGCTCAGTTGGTTAGAGCACAGCACTCATAATGCTGGGGTCGGCGGTTCGACTCCGCCCCTTGCTACCAGAATTGCATTAAAAAAGGCTCATCGCGCAAGCGTTGGGCCTTTTTTAATGCCCTTTGAACGTCGGAGCAACGCGACGACGACCCGAAGGGTGAGGACCAAAGGTCCGAATACTCCGCCCCGTCTTACAGCTTCCAACATCCCCCTCACCTCTCTCCCTTTAACAACGCTTTACAAGCAGAGGTCTAGCCAACAAGCCTATCCATCGACTAATCTTGCTTACGTTAGCCGATAGAAGGATCTAGAAGACGCTCCATGGACGTGACCGCCAACCTGCATGATTGCCAGCATTGTTCTGGCACCGGGACCTGTACGAACGGCCCAGAAGCATCTTCTTGCTACGCCTGCGCGATCAGAAACGAACTCCCCAGATGGCGGCGCTCAAACCAGCAGGGGTTGATGTGCGGGTCCTGTGGCGGAATTGGTAAGGCAGAACCGCTGACAGAAAGAATGAACAAACGCATAGCGCCTATGCTGGCGGTTTTTCTGTGCGGCATATTGGTAACCATGATTGCCCTTGCCGCCTTCCTGAAAAACCCATATTTTTCAGAACTACTTGCCTTTAGCAGTGCAATTGTAGTGGCTCAATGATTCCGGACACCAACGAAGGTGGTAAGATCGCCACCATAAACGAGGTGTCTGATGACCAGAAAGCGACGTTCCTTTACTCCTGAATTCAAGCAGGAAGCAGCCAGCCTGGTGCTGGATCAAGGTTACACCATTGCCCAGGCGAGTACGTCCCTGGGCGTGGGTGAAAGCGCCCTCCGGCGATGGGTGCAACAGCTAACGGATGAACGCGAAGGGATCACCCCGAAGGGCAAGGCCCTTACCCCGGAGCAACGCCGTATCCAAGAGCTGGAAGCCCGCTGTAATCGGCTGGAACGGGAGAAGGACATATTAAAAAAGGCTACTGCTCTCTTGATGTCGGACGAGATGAATCGTACGCGCTGATAGACCGATTGAGGGAGCAGGAGTCTACGGAATTGGTCTGTGAAGCGTTTGATATCAGTCGTTCCAGCTATTACGAGTACCGCCACCGGCAGAGCCACATAGACGTTGAGCGTCTGGCCCTGAAGGCTCGGGTAAACCGCTTGTTCACCAAGAGCCGCAGCTCTGCTGGCAGCCGGATGATTAAGGACATGCTCAGCGACGAAGGCATCAGCGTTGGCCGCTTCAAGGTTCGACGTCTGATGAGCGAACTGGGGCTGATCTGCAAGCAACCAGGCCCTCATGCTTACAAGCAGGCCACTGTTGAACGGCCGGATATCCCAAACCATCTGGCTCGTGAATTTGCAGTGGACCGGCCCAACCAGGTCTGGTGTGGTGACATTACCTACATCTGGAGCGGCCAGCGGTGGAGTTATCTGGCCGTTGTGCTGGATCTCTATGCACGCCGGGTCGTTGGCTGGAGCATGTCCTCCAGTCCGGATGCTGATCTGGTTGTAAAAGCTCTGGATCACGCTTGGGAACAGCGTGGTCGACCAGAAAAAGTCATGTTCCACTCGGATCAGGGAAGCCAGTACGCCAGCCGCAAGTTCCGTCAGCGGCTCTGGCGCTACCGGATGACGCAAAGCATGAGCCGGCGCGGCAACTGTTGGGACAACGCACCGATGGAGAGATTGTTCCGAAGCCTGAAATCAGAGTGGATACCGGCCTTGGGATATCGAAGCCTGTTGCAGGCAGAGAAGGATGTTGGTGGCTATCTGATGGGCTACTACAACCGGCAGCGACCACACTCATTCAACGGTGGCATTTCTCCGGTTGCTGCCGAGGAAAAACTTAAAATACTGTCCGGGATTAGTTGACCACTACA
>NZ_FOUE01000008.1 GCF_900114775.1 Marinobacter zhejiangensis | reverse complement strand
AACGCCCCGCTGGAAGTGTGCATTGCCGCCTTCGACAAGATGGGCTGGGAGCATGGCACCGACGTGTACGGCCTGATGGACGCCGCCGACGACATCGTGCGTCCGCTGCAGGATCGGCCGGTGCGGGTGGACCGGGAAACCCTGGCCCTGGGCTACGCCGGGGTCTATTCCAGCTTCCTGCGCCACTCCGAAGTGGCGGCGCAGAAGTATGGTCTGAAGACCGTGGATATTCTGGTAGAACTTGGCCGCCGCCGTATGGTGGGTGGTCAGGAAGACATGATTGTGGATGTGGCGCTGGATCTGCTGAAGCAGCAGAACCGCGACAGCTGATCCACTTTCAACTACAACCGGGCTCAGGCGGGACAAGGCCATGGAAACCAAACGATCATTCTCTTTGCACCACCTGACCGTGCTGGATGCCGCGCCTTCCGAGCTGCCTGGCTACGCCGCTCAAACCGGATGCTCCTATATCGGAATATTCTGCGATTTGCCTGGCGTGAAAGAAGCAGGCTACCCAGTAGTGTCACCCGGTGAAAGCGAGCAACAGCTCCAGCGTGCGTTGTCAGAGCATGGGGTATCCATTAATAACCTGGAGCTGTTTCAGCTCCGGCCAGAGACCGACGTCAGCAGCTTCAACGAAGTGCTTGCTATGGGGCAACGCCTGGGCGCTCGCCAGGCAACTGTGCATATGCACGATGGCGACGGTGCACGCTCCGTGGCAACGTTTGCAAAGTTCTGTGAGCTAGCCGGTGGCTATGGGCTTGACGCAGCCCTCGAATTCACCAGTTTTTCCGCAGTACGAACGCTGGATACCGCCTTGCAGATTGTCCGCTCAGCCAACATGAGCAATGGCCGAATTGCTCTGGACTTGCTGCATTTCTTTCGCAATGGCGGAAATGTGGAAATGCTCAGTGCCATCGCCCCCCATGAGCTCGGTTACGTCCAGGTCTGCGATGGACTGTTTGAGGAACCCGAAGACAGGTACGCAGAGGCCGTCAAAGACAGGATGCTGCCTGGCGATGGAGAGTTCCCCATCGCCCAGGTTATGGCACGGATTCCGGAACTGGTGATAGTCGATGTAGAGGTTCCTCAAATGCGGTTTAAAAAGCTGGGGGCCACTCCCGCACACCGGGTCAGGTCGGCGGTCAAGCACACCGTCAAAGCCATTCAGCCACCTGGCGTCGACGAGTAGGCCGTCAGAAATGACGGCCTCCTTTTTTCTGCACCACCACAAGGCACCCCCATCTCACCTCGCCCTCCATTGATGCAGAACCCCACGACAGCTCCCCCCCGGCATTGAGTCAACGCCCCCTTTTTTCACACTTTCCCGACACTGGTACAGCATTTGCTTTGTCTTGGGGCACATGGATTCCCATGTCCGGATATGGCTGCTGGCAATGGCGTCACTGCTGAAGGAAAGGGTGATGCCGGTCTGCATCCAGCCATCTTGAGTCAGCCCTCCTACGGGTCGATACGTCCCTTTTCCAGGCACCCACGCCCTCCGGATATCGTCAAACGCTTTGAAACAGGGCACGCCTATGAACGAGCAACGCTTTCGCTTCTTCTCCTTTGAGGGGAAAACCCGAATACTTCACCTGAGCTGGATGGCGTTTTTTATCAGCTTCCTGGTGTGGTTCAACCACGCCCCGCTGATGGCCGCCATCCGCGAGCAGTTTAGTCTCAGTGACGCCGAAGTGAACACCCTGCTGCTGCTCAACGTCGCCTTGACCATCCCTGCCCGTATCCTGATTGGCATGCTGGTGGACAACCTGGGCCCGCGCAAGGTCTACAGCCTGGTGCTGGTCCTCTCTGGCATCTTCTGTCTGGCCTTTGCCCTGGCCGATTCGTTCGAACAACTGGCGATCACCCGCTTCCTGCTGGGCTTTGTGGGAGCCGGGTTTGTGGTGGGTATTCGGCTGATCAGCGAGTGGTACCCGGCCCGTGAACTGGGCTTGGCAGAAGGCATTTATGGCGGCTGGGGTAACTTTGGTGCCGCCTTTGCCGGCCTGACCCTTCCCGCTCTCGCACTGGCCTTCGGCGGTGACGAGGGCTGGCGCTGTGCAGTAGGCACCACGGGCGTCATCGCCATTGCCTACTCAGCGGTGTTCTATCTGATGGTGCGCGACACCCCCAAGGGCTCAACCTACTTCAAGCCCAAGAAAGGCGGCGCCATGGAAGTCACCAGCAAGGGCGACTTCTACCTGTACCTGATCATGAACCTGCCGCTGTTCATTGCCCTGGCCCTGATCGTCTGGAAGCTGGGCCCCACCAAACTGGGCATGGTGAACGAAACCACCACCTACATGCTCTATGGCCTGATCACCATCATGATGGTGTTCCAGTTCATCCGGATCTGGCAGGTAAACGGACACGTATTCCGTCAGCCGGTCCCCGAGTTTGACCGCTATCCGTTCAAACAGGTGGCACTGCTTAACCTGACCTACATGGCCAGCTTTGGCTCCGAACTGGCAGTTGTTTCCATGCTGCCCCTGTACTTCCTCGATACCTTTGAGGTTTCTCCGGTACTGGCGGGTATGCTTGGTGGCAGCTTTGCCCTGATGAACCTGATTGGTCGCCCTGGCGGTGGCTACGTGGCCGACCGCTTTGGCCGCAAGCTGACGATCATGCTCACCATGGCCGGTATTGCCATTGGCTACCTGGTGATGGGACAGATCAACAGCAGCTGGCCGCTGGCGCTGGCCGTGCTCATGGTGCTGTTCTGCTCGGTTTTCGTGCAGGCCGGTTGCGGTGCAGTCTATGCCTCCGTACCACTGGTCAAGCGCCGCCTCACCGGTCAGGTGGCCGGGATGGCAGGCGCCTACGGCAACGTCGGCGGGGTGGTGTTCCTGCTGGTGCTGTCGCTGGTATCACCGGCCATGTTCTTCGTGGTCATTGGGGTATTCGCCCTGGCGATCCTCGCCCTGGTGGGCGTGTTCATGGATGAGCCCGATCCACAAACCAGTGAAGTCATGCCTGATGGTTCGGTACGGATGATTGAGGTGTCATGACAGCCAAACTGTTACTCCGGCTTGGTCAGCACAGCATGGCTGGCCGCAAGCCGGAAAATCAGGACAGCCTGGGGGCCCGCTACCCGGAAGGCGAAGCCTTGACCCTGAAAGGGGTCAGCGCCGTACTCGCTGACGGGGTCAGTGCCTCACAGGCCGGCCGGGAGGCCGCAGAGACCTGCGTTAAGGGTTTCCTGCTGGACTACTACAGCACACCGGACACCTGGAGTGTTGAAACCGCCGCCAGCAAGGTGCTTGGCGCCTTGAACCGCTGGCTCCACGGCCGCGGTCATGCCAGCCATGGTGATGGCCGCGGCATGGTCTGCACCTTCAGCGGCGTGATCATCAAGAACAACCGCGCCTACATTTTCCACGTCGGCGACAGCCGGGTGTACCTGTTGCGGGCAGGCGAACTGGAGTGCCTGACCCGTGATCACCACATTGCTGTCGGCCCCGGCAAACAGGCCCTGGCCCGGGCCATGGGGGTCGAGCTGAATGTGGAGATTGACGTGTGCCGAGTCCGCCTGCAGCCGGGCGATCGGCTGATCCTGACGTCCGATGGCACCCACAGTTTCCTGTCGTCGGCCACCCTCAGCGAATGCGCCAGTGCCGACGACCCGGAAGCGGCGGCAGAACTGCTGGTGACCACCGCCTATGAAAACGGGTCCGATGACAATCTCAGCGCCCAGGTCATCGCCATTGATCACCTGCCGGCTGAGGACCTGAATGCACACTACGAACGGTTGTCAGCGCTGCCCTTCCCACCCCCACTGGAGCCCGGCCTGATCCTGGACGGCTACCGCATTGTGCGGGAGATCCATGCCAGCAACCGCACCCAGGTCTACAAGGCCGCACCCATTGATGGCAGCGCCCCGGTGATCCTCAAGACCCCGTCGCCCAACTACTCTGACGACGCCGGCTACATCGACCGCTTTATGACCGAAGCCTGGGTGGCCAAGCGAGTCAATAACGCCCACGTGGTCAAGGCCATAGACCCGCCGGCCAACCGCCAGTGCCTGTATTGCCTGACCGAGTATGTAAATGGCCCCACGCTGCGGGCCTGGATGAACGATCACCCTTTGCCTGAGCCGTCCCGGGTTCGGGAGACCGTGCGGCAAATCGCCTCAGGACTGCGGGCCTTGCATCGGCTGGAAATGATTCATCAGGATCTGAAACCGGAGAACATCGTGATCGACCAGGATGGCACCGTGAAGATCATCGATCTCGGGTCTGTCCGTATTCGCGGTATCGAAGAGATTGACGTGCCCTGGGATCGCGACCGTTACCTGGGCACCGCCAGCTACGCTGCCCCGGAGTGTCTGGAAGGCGACCTGTCAACGCCCGCGTCTGACCGCTACGCGCTGGGAGTGATTGCCTACGAAATGCTGACCGGTCAGCTGCCCTATGCCAAAGAGCCCCGGCCATCGGTTCGCAAGCGGTTACGCTACCGCAGTGCCCGCGACGTCAACCCCGACCTGCCCAAATGGCTCGATGCCTGCCTGCAGAAAGCCGTGGCGCTCAACCCCCGCGACCGTTACCAGGCCTTGTCGGAGTTCCTGCACGACCTTGAACACCCCAACCCGCAGCTGCTGCCTTCCGGTCAGGAACCGTTGGTGGATCGAATCCCGCCCGACCGCTGGCGCTTCATCGCCTTGCTGTCGTTGCTGGCCAACGGGCTGCTGCTCATCTGGCTCTTGAGCCTCTGATCGCCCGGCGGGGTTACCCCGCAAACAACACCGGCTTGGTCTTGGCCAGAACGACAATCAACCCCACCTGGGCCAACGCCGCTAAAGCCGCCACAACCCTGACCGGCGTGCGTCGTTGCGGGCTCAGCGCGACTACCCCGGCAGCAATGTAGCCCAGCAGGAAAACCACCTTCAGTGTTAACCAGTGGTGCACCAGCGGCATCCAGCCACTCACGACCACCAGCCCCACCGCCGCCAGCAACAGCACGGTATCGTTGGCATGGGGAATCCACCGCAGCGGCCCCTCCCGCCACCCCGGGCGGCCACAGCTATCCAGCAGCAGCCGCAGGCCAAACAGGGCGATGGTGATATAGGCAGCCGTCATGTGGATGTGTTTGAGAAGTACGTATGAAGTCATCGAGGGACCCTTGATTTCTGAGAGTGAGGCGTTACCCGGCCGCGCCGAAACTTTACCACCTCACAGGTATACCATCGACAATAACATTCATTTAATATGAATGTTATTGTTCAAGTACTGGCCATGTCCAAGCACTGAGAGGTAACGGCAGCATGCAGTCCATCCCCGACAACCAACACCCCTCACTCTCCCAGCTGTTCGCCTACCCATTTCGTATTTTCTTCCTGTCGCTGGCCGTACTCGCGCTGGTCCTGATTCCCTTATGGGTACTGGTGGTCACTGGCAAGGCCGGCCTGCCGCTGGCCATGCCCGGGCTGTTGTGGCACCAGCATGAGATGCTGTTCGGCTTTCTGTCCGCAGCCATCGCCGGGTTCCTGCTCACCGCGGTGTGTGTCTGGACTCAAACCGAGCGAACCCACGGCTGGCGTCTTGTCTTGCTATGGGGCGTGTGGCTCTTGGGGCGCCTGCTGATGGCCCTGGGGGCAGACCTTCCGTTCTGGCTGGTTCAAGGTATTAATCTCGCGTTTATTCCGTTGATCATGCTGGATGCCGGATGGCGGATCTGGCACGCACGCCAGAAACGCCAACTGATGATCCTGGTGGTGCTGGGGCTGCTCTGGGCCATGCAGGTGGGGTATGTCACCAGCCACGGCCCGGTGTTCATCCAGGGCGCGCTGGTGCTGACCCTGGCCTTGATCAGCATTATTGGTGGCCGCATCACCCCCGCGTTCAGCAAGGGCTGGCTCAAACAACACGGCGGCAACCCTGATGCCGTTCGCAGCATCCCGGCACTGGACCTGGCGGTGATCGTCAACATGGTGTTGGTGGTCGCGGCATTGTTGCTGAAGGCTGGCCTGGCAACAGGAGTCCTGGCGGCCAGTGCTGCGGTGCTGACGCTGGTCCGGCTACTGTGTTGGCGGGGATGGCTGGTCCGTGCAGAGCCACTGTTGTGGATACTGCACCTGTCGATCCTCTGGGTTCCGGTATCACTGGCGCTGCTGGCGGGGCAGTTCTTTTTTAACTGGCCCACCACCCTGTGGAGCCATGCGGCCGGAGCCGGGGCCGTGGCCTGCCTGATTCTTGGGGTCATTGCCCGGGTTGCCCTTGGTCATACCGGCCGCCCACTGCAGTTGCCCCGGGGAATGGTAGTGGCGTTTGTTGCCATTCACCTCGCCGCGCTGGTGCGGGTGCTGACGGCCGCAGGGCTGTTGCCCTGGCATCCCGGCATTGGTATCGCCAGCCTGTTGTGGGTGGTGGCCTATGCCCTGTTCCTGCTCCGCTACACCGGCATCCTGCTCCGCCCTCGTCCGGACGGCCGCCCGGGCTGACTCAGCCTGGCACCAGCTCGCTGAATGCCTGCCTCGCCTGCCGGAAACGGCTGGCGGGAAAGTGGATGGCGATGCCCTCCAGGGCCGCCATCAGCATTTCCAGGTGGGCATCCCAGCCAGCACAGGCGGTCGCCACCAGGCCATCGTCCGGTAAATCCAGACACAGCGTCAAACGGGTACCCTCACCTTCCTCCTGCAATAGCCAGGTCACCGGCCGCAAGGGCTCACCGACCTGACTCCAGGAATAGCACAGCCGATGCGGCGGATCGTAGCTGGTCAGCGGCGAGTCGATGGGGCAACCGCTGTTTCCGAAATCAATCGTCACCCGGCCGCCCGGGCGGGCTTCAATGCTGCCTGGGGCGAGCCAGAGTGGCAGCAGCTGGCTGTCAGTCAGCATGTCCCAGACCCGCGCCTGTGGATGCGCCAACAGGCGCTCCAGGCGAACCTGAACCCGATGATCCTGCACTTCCAAAGCGCCCCAGGAATTGGCTGCGGATGTCATAGGCCGCCCCTTGATGGTCATTTTACATTCAGCCTAAGCGCTTCCCTCTGATCACTCCTTGACCACCATCAAATCCTAATTCACTTCAGCCCGGTCAACCAGCAGTCAACAATCACCCACCGTCGGTCAACGGTGAATGCCCGCCGCCGGGATAGAGTCAGGTCACACGTTATTCAGACCCTATTCAAACCCGGGAGATCCACAACATGCCACAGGATCAATACACCAAGCAGGAACTGCAGGCGTGCGGTGAGGGCAAGCTGTTCGACGGTGCCATGCGCCTGCCTACCGCCCCCATGCTGATGTTCGACCGCATTACCGCTATTTCCGGCGAAGGCGGCCGCTATGGCCAGGGGTTCGTAGAAGCCGAACTCGATATCCACCCAGAGCTCTGGTTCTTCGGCTGCCACTTCCAGGACGACCCGGTCATGCCGGGTTGCCTCGGGCTCGATGCGCTTTGGCAACTGGTGGGCTTTTTTCTGGCCTGGGGCGGCGGCGAGGGCAAGGGCCGCGCACTGGGTTCGGGAGAGGTAAAGTTCTTTGGCCAGGTACTGCCCCACAACCGTGAAGTGCGCTACCGCCTCGACATCAAACGGGTTATGCGCCGCAAGCTCACCCTGGCCATCGCCGATGGCACGATGTCTGTCGATGGCCGGGAGATCTACACCGCCAGTGACCTGCGGGTTGGCCTGTTCACATCCACCGATGACTTTTGAGGGAAACCATCATGCGACGCGTTGTTGTTACCGGAATGGGGATCGTTTCAAGTCTTGGGCACAACCAGCAGGACGTGCTGTCGTCCCTTAAAGAGGGGCGCTCCGGCATCCGTTTTGACGAACAGGCCAGGGATGCCGGTTTGCGCAGCCATGTCAGCGGGCGGATCGACCTGGAGCTGAGCGAGCTCATCGACCGCAAGCTGTTGCGCTTCATGTGCCCCGCGTCGGGCTATGCCTACCTCGCCATGCGGGAAGCCATCGCCCAGGCCCAGCTGCCTCAGCAGATTATTAAGGCCGACTCTACCGGTTTGGTAATGGGCACCGGCGGTGCTTCAACGGTGGAACTGATGGACGCCATCGACACCCACCGTGAACGGGGTCTGCGACGGGTTGGCCCCTACCGGGTTCCACGCACCATGGGCAGTGCCATCAATGCCAGCCTTGCCACCGCCTACGGCATTCGTGGCGTCAACTACGGCATCACCTCGGCCTGCGCCACCAGCGCCCATTGCATTGGGCATGCCCGCGACCTGATTGCCTGGGGGCGCCAGGACGTCATGTTCGCCGGCGGCGGCGAAGACACCCACTGGAGTCTGAGCCTGCTGTTCGATGCCATGGGAGCGCTGTCCAGCAAGTACAACGACCAGCCGGAGCGAGCCTCCCGCACCTACGACCGCGACCGGGATGGCTTTGTAATCTCGGGCGGTGGCGGGGTTCTGATTCTGGAAGCCCTGGAGCATGCCGAGGCACGCGGCGCTACCATCCTGGCCGAACTGGTCGGCTTTGGCGCCACCTCCGACGGCGCCGACATGGTCAGCCCAAGCGGCGAAGGCGCGGTTCGCTGCATGCAGCAGGCACTGGCGGGTATCGATGGCGGCATTGACTACATCAACACCCATGGCACCAGCACCCCTGCGGGCGACATCACCGAGCTGGGGGCCATTCGCGAGGTGTTCGGTGATAACACCCCCGCCATCAGTGCCACCAAGCCCTTGAGTGGCCACGCCCTGGGCGCCGCCGGGGTTCATGAAGCGATCTATTCCCTGCTGATGCAGCGGCACAATTTCATCACTGCCTCGGCACACATCGACCATCTCGATCCCCTGGCCGAAGGTTTCCCACTGGTACGCGAACGTCGCGACAACGTGAACCTGGAGCGGGTGATGAGCAACAGTTTCGGGTTTGGCGGCACCAACGCCAGCCTGGTCTTTGAGAAACGATAAGGAGACAAGCCATGAATGATCAACAACAACGGGTATTCGCCCTGATTGCCGAACAACTGGCGGTACCGGAAGCCGACATTTCCGAGGGTTCCCGCCTGGTGGATGACCTGGGGGCAGACTCCCTGGACCTGGTGGAGCTGACGATGGCGCTGGAAGAGGCCTTTGGCCTGGAGCTGTCCGATGACCAGGCTGACCAACTGGTCACGGTGGGCGATGTGCTGAGTTTTCTGGCCAGCGCTGAAACAACGGCCAGCCACTGAGCGGCAACGGTGTTCAGTCGATGATGGGCTGGGCCCGGTACTCGGCCGGTGAACAGCCCATCCAGCGCTTGAAGGCACGACTGAACGCACTCAGCTCCGAGAAACCGAGCCGGTCAGCCACATCCGCCAGCGGGCGCTGGCGATCCTGCAAATACACCAACGCCTGCTCCCGCCGAACGTCCTGGAGGATATCGGAGAAGGTCTGGTTCTCGGCCTTCAGCCGCTTGTGCAAGGTGTAACGGCTCATGTGCAGTTGCGAGGCGACCTGTTCTACCCGCACCCGCCCTCGTTCCATCTGGGCCTGAATCAGTGGCCGGACTTTCAGGCTGATGGATACGGAGGCGTGCAACTGCTGCTGGATCAATTGCCATAAACGCTGCAACTGGACCGCCGACATGGACGCGCCCGCTGGCGACCCCGAGGTCAGTGCGGCCAACTGCTGCTGACTGTATCCCTCACTCCGGAGGTAGTTGTGCATGGCCGCCACCAGGCTGGCCAAGGTTTCCGCTCCCATGCTTCCAACGTCCTTTTCTGCCCGAGCTGTTGCGTGGTGTTAGAAAGTTGTTGGGTTGAGCCAAACGCCGTCCCAACCCATTTCAGCTTACACATGTTAGCTGAAGTTCAACACCCCTTCCTTGAGTCTCGTCAATTCACCTCCCTCCAAATGCAGGCAAACTGCCTTTTTGCCTATAGACAAACGACCGGATAACCATGACCAGCCCCGAACTCCTTGCCCCCGCAGGCACCCTTACCCATCTCGACACCGCCTTTGCCTACGGCGCCGACGCGGTCTATGCCGGCCAACCCCGTTACTCACTGCGGGCCCGCAACAACACCTTCAAGTCGGTCGATACCCTGGCAGAAGGCATCCGGCGTGCCCGCCGCCTGGGCAAGCAGTTCTACCTGGTGTCCAACATCGCACCCCATAACAGCAAGGTGCGCACCTTCCTGCGTGACCTGGCACCCATTGTCGAACTCAAACCGGACGCGTTGATCATGTCGGACCCTGGCCTGATCATGCTGGTGCGAGAAAACTGGCCAGACCAGCCCATCCACCTGTCGGTGCAGGCCAACGCGGTCAACTGGGCCACCGTCGAGTTCTGGCGCCGCCAGGGCATCCAGCGGGTGATCCTGTCGCGGGAGCTGGACCTGGAGGAGATCCGTGAAATCCGTGAACGGGTTCCCCAGATGGAGCTGGAGGTCTTTGTCCACGGCGCCCTGTGCATGGCCTACTCCGGCCGCTGCCTGCTGTCTGGCTACATGAACCACCGTGATGCCAACCAGGGCACCTGCACCAATGCCTGCCGCTGGAACTACCGGGAGGTGCAACACACCGAGGACCAAAGCGGTGATCTGATTCCGGTCGCCGAGGCTACCCCCTACCCCAACGACACCCAAGTGCTTCTGGAAGAACCCAATCGCCCCGGCAGTTTCATCCCGGCCTACGAGGATGAGCACGGCACCTACATCATGAACTCCCGCGACCTGCGCGCGGTGCAACACGTAGAGGCCCTGTGCAAGATGGGCATCCACTCACTGAAGATCGAAGGGCGCACCAAGAGCCCCTACTACGTGGCCCGAACCACCCAGATCTACCGCCGCGCCATCGATCGCGCCGTCGCCGGCCAGCCTTTTGATATGAGCCAGATGGACGAACTGGAGGCCCTGTCCAACCGGGGCTACACCGAGGGCTTCCTGCGTCGTCACCTGCCCCAGGAATACCAGACCTACGAACAGGGTTCCTCACTCCAGGGCACCCAGCAGGTGGTTGGAGAAATCGTGGATGCCGACGACCATACCCTGACTGTCTCGGTCAAAAACCGGTTCGCCTGTGGCGATCCGCTGGAACTGATGACCCCGAGTGGAAATATCCGCTTTGCGACCGAATCCATGGAAAACCGTGACGGCAACGCCCTAGACTATGCCCCAGGCAGTGGCTACGTCGTACGTTTGCCAAGACCGGAAGGAGCCCCGGACTGCCTCGAATACGGTTACCTGACCCGCATCCTCACTCCGGAGAACTGACCCATGCCCCTGGCCCGACGCCTGCTGCCTTTTCTGATGATTATCGCGACTGCCGTGGCAGCAGAACCCTCCGGGCCCGGGGAACTCAGTGACCCAACCGCCATCCGCGCACAAACTGAAGCGTTCATGGCCAGCGTGGCCGACAACCGCATTGAACACGCCTATCAGCAGCTGCGGCCTTTCCTGGGGGTTGCCCAAGCCCCCTTCGACCAGTCCGCCACCGAGGCCAGCGCCTACTTTCAACGGGTAACCGATCAGGTCGGGCAGCCGCTTGCCAGCGTTCTCGTGCGGAGCGAAGGGATTGGTGACGAGTTCTACCGAGAAACCTGGCTGCAAAAGTTCAACGCGGCAGCCATTGCCTGGACATTCACCTTCTACCAGCCCGACACCGGCTGGAAGCTGGTTGGTGTCAGTTATTCCACCGACCTGGAAGCGCTGTATCAAGTACGGGGCCAGTAGCTGGCCCCGCCAATAAGCTCCGCTCTCAAGCAGCACTCGCCAGCAGCCCCCTCCGGCTGCCCGTTACACTCCGTTACGCAGTTCACCCGGATGGGTGAGCAATCCGCTTCGTGAATCCCCTGTAATGCTACCTGCCGATGACAAGACAGCATCGCTCTTTACTAGCAAAACCACCTCGCAAGGACGTACACGATGCAGCGCAACTCGATCTACAAAGCCATCCTCCTGGCCACTACAACAGCACTGACGGCGTGCGGCGGCTCTTCTGGCGGCGACAGCGCCGACGATGACCGCGCCAACACAACCGTCGGAGCAAGTGGGTACATCGTTGATACCGGCAATGACCCAAGCAAAGCCCCGCTCTACACCGGACTTACCCAGTTAAACGGCGTTATTTATGCCAGCCGAGTCGATACCCAGCCAGATGGCGCTTTCAACTCAACACTGCTTCGAGCTGAAGTGGGGGACACCGAATTCACCGAAGTACAGCAGGTTACGGGGCGCGCTATCTTGGCCCTGGATATGGTTACGGTGATCTCTGCCTATGACCCGGCATCACAGACCTCATCCATTGACGAGCTGGTCGTCGCCTGTTTTTCATCCGGCGATGAAACCACTGCCGATTACCTCGGTTTTTACCGGGATGATGACCTGATCGACGATCAGGCCTTGGTCAACGAGCACATCGGGGCATTTTTCAACCTTAATAAAGACCCTGACGCAGACTCCAGCGATGATTTCCTGATCACCACCTGCAATGACATTGCCGTGGTTGGAACCGGTGGGGACGAAACCAAGGGCCTTTCCACTCTTGACATAGCCGTCGCTGGCCCGGGGACATACACCATCCCCGGCCAGGGTGATGATGACAACTCCTATATCATTGCCATCCTGCGGGATATCGAATACACCACCGGAGACTCGACAGAGCCACAGCGAGTCGATCCAGGTTCTTTCGTATTCTCCAGCAGCAGTGAAGGCGCCCCGCTCTCGATCACCGCTCTGGAATGGCTGCCTCGCGCCACCCCAGGCAGCAGTGACTCATTAATAGCTGCGGGTCATACCGATGGCTCCCAGTTCACCTGGTTCGGCGCCCCCCTTGAAAACAATGTCGTATTCCGGGATTACGAAGCGGCATTTGCCATCGAATCCAGCTTCAGGATCACTGAAGATATCGTGGTCAACGAAGACGCCAACGTTTTCGCAGGCGATGACTCCATCATGCCGGTATCAACCCTGGAACGCAGTTATGCGAATGGCAGTACGTTCTACGCGATTCACCATGCGTCGAAGTCAGGGGGCGACCTGCACGGCGTAGCGACATTCGATACTGGAATGGTCGGCACCCGTACTCCAACCTCCTACACCAGCCTTGGCCAGGAAGGACTGGAGTGCTTTCACCTGATGACCGTTATCCATGAGATCGCCAGCGACGGCTCGGTGAACGAAAAGGGGCTATGCCTGGATGGGAATGAACCTACCCGCTTCATCACCTTCGAGCTGAACTGAAGCACCGGCACTGACCACTCGAAGACATCAGGGAGCTCCGGCGGGCGCTCCCTGATGTCTGCCCGTTTTAGTCTCTTCATTTATCACACCTGTCCGTTTATGCTACTCAAAAACCATAGACAGGGCTCCAGGTGTACCCCTTCAACTATCTGAAAAACCACCCACTTTCAGCTCATATCGACGCAAACCGTCACGCCCTCTTCATGTCTGAAGTGGGCCCGAGAATGGTGGTCAGTGCCCTCGCTGCAATCATTGTCGGTGTGCTGTTCTGGTCCGACGCAACGAACGGAATCCACCTGCTCTGGTTCGGCAGCACACTGTTTGTCTCGGTGAATTCCTGGCTGTTGATCCGCCATTACCGCCAGACCGCAATACCGACTAACATGGACAATCCCGGTTTTCTTCGGAAGTGGCGGTGGGTCAACCTCTACCTGTCGGTGATTTGGGGATTGCTGTGGTCGTTGACGCCCTTCCTGTTTTTCCCGGATGCCACCCTGGTTCAGATATTCTCCGTACTGCTTCTGATGGTGGTTCTTTCTTCGACCCCCTCGGTCACCATGGGGTGTTATCCGGAAATCTACATTACCTTCCTCACCCCGGTTTTCTGCTCGTTCGGTTACCACATGTTCCAGCTACCGCTGGATGGCTGGTTGCACGTCGCCATTGTACCTCTGACCTGGATGTCCCTGGTGCTCTATAGCGTGCTGATCTTCAAGACCCAGATAGAGGCCATTGTTCTCCGGTTGCAGTTGGCCGATGCGAAGGAGGATGCCGATGCGGCCAATCTTGCCAAGACCCGCTTCCTCGCCATTGCCAGCCACGACCTCAGGCAATCCATCCAGGCCGCCTCCCTGTATGCCGATCATCTTGGACGGGTTGCCACCGACGACACCGCTGAACCGGTAGCCAAACTGCAGCGTGTGTTGCAGGAAGGTTCCCGCCTGCTCAACTATCTCCTGGGCATGGCCAGGGCTGAGTCCCGGGCATTGGTCATCAATACCTGCGACGTTGACATCAGCGTAGTCGAGAACGATCTCAAAACGTTGTTCGATGCCTCCGCCCAACGCAAGGGCCTGACCTTCACCCTCGACCTGCCGCGGGAACAGCTTCATACCGACCCACTGCTGTTCCGTCAGATACTGGAAAACCTGATCGCCAACGCGATTCAATACACGTCTCAGGGCAACGTATCCGTCAAAGGAACGAGGAGAGGAGGTCAATTGCAGATTGACGTTCGCGACACAGGCCCAGGCATTCCTCAGGAACACCACGCCAACATTTTCGGGGAATTCAATAGCCTGAACCCTCGCGGTGACAGTGCCGGCCTTGGGCTGTTCATTGTCCAGCGTGCCTGTCGTGCGCTTAACATCAGCCTGACACTGGAGTCCTCGGCCGGTGTTGGCTCCTGCTTCAAACTTCAGGTACCGCTCAACACCACAGCATGATCAGGTCAGTGTCAGCAGCCCCTCCGCCACGGCCTTTTTGACACAGGCCGTTCGGCTGCTGACGTTCAACTTGTCGAAAATCTCCTTGAGATGAGTCTTCACCGTGTTCTCACTGAGGTTCAGGAATCCCGCTATCTGCTTGTTAGAAAGCCCTTCACCGAGACAGGCGAGAATATCGAGCTGACGGGAACTCATAAGCCCCAATAGAGCCGACCGCCCGGTCCCGCTTTCAAGAAGGGGCCGGACTTCGTCCCGAATAGTCGGCGACAGGTATATTTCGCCGTTGAGAACCTGGCGTATAGCTTGGGCAATTTCTGCAGCAGACTGGCTTTTGCTGGCAAACCCTGAGGCCCCCTTTTCGATCGCCCTAGCAATCACAACGGGGCGTTCATAAGCAGAGCACAGAAGGACACGAGGCTTCCGCTCCGGGTACACAACCCCAATCATGTCTAGCACCCCCAGCCCCGATTCCGCCACCAGCTCTATATCGAGGAGTATGACGTCCACAACCTGAGCCATCATCGCTTCAAGTGCCGCCGCCGTGGACTGGCAGACCGTCGTTTTGGTACCGGCGATCTCCGCTTCAAGCATGAACGACAGTGCCTCGGCAAACATCAGGTGATCGTCAACGAGCAGTATTCTCGTGGTAACGCTAGGTTTGGCAGCCTGCACGCGTGATTTCCATCCGTGGTCAATTGAATCCATAGAGAAGTACCCCCCGACCGTAACCTGAGGATACATCTGGAATAAGTGCATTATTGCTCTGGCATAAGCATCAATCAAAACTTCGCAGGCCAAAGTAGCATCCGCGCATTCCACATACAGCCTTAGTGCCCCGAACCCTGATTACGGTATAATCCCAACACGCGCCACGTAATACCTGACTAATTTGGTCTGATATTGTACAATCACTCGCCAGAAGTGCGGGATCCCCGGATTTTTCAGCCCTGACGCAGGGGTACGCCTCGCCCAAAAAGGGCAGCGATTCCGATAGCCAACACTGATTGCGGCGCAACGACCGCTGCGACAACCTAAACTGATGACGTGTCGGTACGGCCCACAAGGCGGTGCCGGCAACACGGGCCGCAGTGCCCCTGATGAGAAAGCATACGGAGCGACGATCATGGCGAACACCGACAGACAGGTGAACGAGCTGATCAAACGGGAATACGAACACGGGTTCGTGACCGACATTGAGGCTGATACCTTTGAACCCGGCCTCAACGAAGACGTCATCCGCCGCCTGTCGGCGATCAAGAACGAACCGGAGTTCATGCTGGAATGGCGTCTGAAAGCCTATCGTCGCTGGCTGGAGATGGACGAACCGGATTGGGCCCACGTGGACTTCCCGAAGGTGGACTACAACGCCATCTCGTACTACTCCGCGCCCAAGAAGAAAGAAGACATGCTCCAGAGCCTGGACGAGGTTGATCCGGAGCTGCTGAAAACCTACGAAAAACTGGGCATCCCCCTGCATGAGCGGGCCAAACTGGCTGGCGTGGCAGTTGACGCAGTGTTTGACTCGGTCTCCGTTGCCACCACCTTTAAAGAGCCGCTGGAAAAAGCCGGCGTCATCTTCTGCCCGATTTCCGAAGCGGTCCACAAGCACCCTGAGCTGGTGAAGAAATACCTCGGCAGCGTGGTTCCGGTGGGCGACAACTACTTCGCCGCCCTTAACTCTGCGGTATTTTCCGACGGTTCCTTCGTCTACATCCCCAAAGGGGTGCGTTGCCCGATGGAGCTGTCCACTTACTTCCGCATCAACGCCGCCAATACCGGCCAGTTCGAGCGCACCCTGATCATTGCCGACGATGACAGTTACGTCAGCTACCTTGAGGGCTGTACCGCGCCGATGCGTGATGAGAACCAGCTGCACGCCGCCGTGGTGGAACTGGTGGTGCTGGACAACGCCCAGATCAAGTATTCCACGGTACAGAACTGGTACCCCGGGGACGAAGAAGGCAAAGGCGGTATCTACAACTTCGTCACCAAGCGTGCAGCCTGTATCGGCAACAACTCAAAAGTGTCCTGGACCCAGGTTGAAACCGGCTCCGCCATCACCTGGAAATACCCGAGCTGTGTCCTGCGCGGCGACAACAGCGTCGGCGAGTTCTACTCGGTGGCACTGACCCACAATTTCCAGCAGGCCGACACCGGCACCAAGATGATTCACCTGGGCAAGAACACCTCCAGCACCATCATCTCCAAGGGGATTTCGGCCGGTCGCAGCAGCAACGCCTACCGTGGCCTGGTCAAGTTCGGACCTGGCGCCGAGAGCGCCCGTAACTTCACCCAGTGTGACTCCCTACTGATCGGTGACCGTTGTGCGGCGCATACCTTCCCGTACATCGAAAGCCAGAACAAAACCGCCATCGTTGAGCACGAGGCCACCACCTCCAAGGTCAGTGACGAGCAGATGTTCCTCTGCCGCCAGCGCGGTATCGACGCCGAGCAAGCCGTCTCCATGATCGTGAACGGCTTCTGCAAGGAAGTGTTCAAGGAGCTGCCGATGGAGTTTGCGGTGGAAGCCGGCAAGTTGCTGGAAGTGAGCCTGGAAGGTTCGGTCGGATAACCCGGTACGGTTGAGCGATAACCGTCGCCAGCGGAAACAGAATTCAGACAGATTAAACGAGAGAGAACCCCACGCATGCTGAGCATCAAGAACCTGCACGCTTCCGTCGAGGGAAAAGAAATCCTCAAGGGCATCAACCTGGAGATCAAGCCGGGCGAAGTCCACGCCATCATGGGCCCCAACGGCTCCGGCAAGAGCACTCTGTCCCAGGTCCTGGCTGGCAATGAAGCCTACGAGGTGACCAGCGGTGAGATCCAGTTCAACGGCAAAGACCTGTTTGAACTGGAGACCGAAGAGCGCGCCCGCGAAGGCATCTTCCTGGCCTTCCAGTATCCGGTGGAAATCCCCGGCGTCAGCAACCTGCAGTTCCTGCGCACCGCCGTCAACGCCATGCGCAAGCATCGCGGCGAGCCGGAAATGAATGCAGCTGAGTTCATGAAAACGGCCAGGGAAGTGTCCAAGCAAGTTGACCTGAATCCGGAGTTCCTCAAGCGTGGTGTCAACGAAGGCTTTTCCGGTGGCGAGAAGAAGCGTAACGAGGTCATGCAGGCCCTGTTGCTGGAGCCCAAGCTGGCGATTCTCGACGAAACCGACTCCGGTCTCGACATCGACGCCCTGAAAGTCGCTGCCGACGGTGTCAACGCCCTGCGTTCAGAGGACCGTGCCATCCTGATGGTGACCCATTACCAGCGTCTGCTGAACTACATTGTGCCTGACCACGTCCATGTACTGGCCGGCGGCCGTATCATCAAGTCCGGCGGTCGTGAGCTGGCGCTGGAGCTGGAAGAAAAAGGCTACGGCTGGCTTGGCATCAAAGACGACGACGCCCAGGTAGCCGGCTAAGGGAGACGCGGAATGAAACCAGCACCCACGCTTTCCAGCGCCTTCCTTACCCCTGGCAGCCAGTCACTGCCGCAGCCGCTGCTCGACCTGCGCAGCCAGCGGGGCACCGCGCTGGCAGACATGCCGCTGCCGACCCGGAAGACCGAAAACTGGAAGTACTCCAGCCGCCACCTCAAGCTGTCCGATGAGCTGGCCACCGCACTGCCGGTCAAAGGCAAGAGTGGCCCTGCCCTGGCGGTTCCCGGCTATCACGTGGTGTTCCACAACGGCGTCATGGTTCCGGAAGCCAGTGATTATCCGGACGTGGACGGCATCACCATCCAGCGCTTCGCCGACCTCGACGACAGTCTGGCCAGTGAGCTGGCCGAACGCCTGGACAACACACTGGATGCCAAAGCGGCCCAGCTGGCGCGTCTAAACTCCGCCCGTTTTGAAGATGGCCTGTACATTCGCCTGGCTCCCGAGGCAGTACTTGATCAGCCGCTGTTCGTGATCAGCGAGACCGATGCCTGCAGCAGCGGCTCCGCCTACCCGCGCATCTACGTGGATGCCGGCCGGCACAGCCAGATCACCCTGGTGGAAGAATACATTTCGCTGGGCGACGAGCCGGTTCTGGTCAACGCCGTCACCGAATTCACCCTGGCCGACGGGGCTCAGGTGACCAGCGTGCGTCTGTCCGCCGAGGGCGAAAACGTCCAGCACCTGGGCGCGACTGGTGTCCGCCAGCAGGCCCATTCCCGCTTCGACAGCCACTGCGTCGGCTTTGGTGGCCCCATGCGCCGGCACGACCTGCAGGTGCGGCTGGAGCAATCCGGTGCCAACTGCCGCCTCAATGGCGTGGTGGTCACCCAGGGTAAACAGCACTATGACAATCACACGGTGATTGAGCATGTCGCTCCCCACTGCGACAGCGAAGAGACCTACCGCAACATTGCGGCTGACCAGTCCCATGCGGTGTTCAATGGCCGCATCCATATTCACCAGGATGCCCAGAAATCCAACGCCAACATGAGCAACAAGAACCTGTTGCTGTCCACTGGCGCGGAAATCGACACCAAACCGGAGCTGGAAATTTACGCCGATGACGTCAAGTGTGCTCACGGCGCCACCATTGGCCAGCTCGACAAGCAGTCGATTTTCTACCTGGTCTCCCGTGGCGTTGACCGTCGTGAAGCCAATACCTTGCTGACCATGGCGTTCATTAACGAACTGGTGCAGCAGATTCCGGTCGAATCCGTTAGGGAGACGACTCAGGTGCGGCTGAACCAGTTTATTGAACAGACTTTCGAGGAGGCCTGAACGGCTATGACCGATCTCTCCATGGCAAATGCAGCGGCCCATGCCCCCCTGGACATTGAGGCAATCCGCCGGGACTTCCCGATCCTTGCCCAACAGGTGAACGGCAAGCCCCTGGTGTATCTGGATAACGGCGCCTCGGCCCAGAAACCCCAGGCCGTGCTCGATGCCATGGACCGGTACTACCGTGAACAGCACTCCAATGTCCACCGGGGTGCCCATACCCTCGGCGACCGTGCGACCAGCGCCTTTGAAGGCGCCCGGGAAGCGGTTCGCGGCTTCCTCAACGCCGCCAGCACCCGAGAGATCGTCTGGACCCGCGGTACCACCGAAGCCATCAACCTGGTGGCCAATGGTCTGACAGGGCGGCTGTCCAAGGGCGATGAGATCCTGATCAGCCACATGGAGCACCACGCCAACATCGTGCCGTGGCAGATGCTGGCTGAGCGCACCGGTGCCAGCCTCAAGGTCATCCCAGTTACACAGTCAGGGGAACTCGATCTGGACAGCTTCCAAAGCCTGCTCAGCGAACAAACCAAAGTGTTGTCCATCACCCACGTTTCCAACGTCCTCGGTACCGTCAACCCGGTTGCCGAGCTGATCGCCCAAGCCAAGGCCAAAGGCGCGATCACGGTTGTTGACGGCGCCCAGGCGGTGCCTCACTACCAGCCGGACGTACAAGCCCTGGGGTGTGATTTCTACGCGTTCTCCGCCCATAAAATGTTTGGCCCTACTGGCATTGGCGTGCTCTATGGCCGCGAGGCCGTGCTCGACACCCTGCCTCCGTACCAGTACGGCGGAGAAATGATCGAGCGGGTCACGTTCGAGAAAACCACCTGGAACACCCTGCCCTACAAATTCGAGGCGGGAACACCAGCCATTGCCGAGGCGGTCGGCTTGGGCGCGGCCATTGGCTACCTCAACAGCCTGGACCGCAAGGCTCTGGAAGCGGCCGAGAACCGCCTCCTTGCCCTGGCCAACGGGCTGGTGGATTCGGTTCCCGGTATGGCGGTCATTGGTACGGCTGCCAACAAGGTGCCAGTGATGTCGTTCAAGATCGACGGCCTGCACCCCAGTGATATCGGCACTCTGCTTGACCAACAAGGCATTGCCATCCGCACCGGTCATCACTGTGCCATGCCGCTGATGGACTTCTATGGGGTTCCCGGTACTGCCAGGGCCTCGTTCGCGTTTTACAATACCGAAGAAGAAGTGGAGCAGTTGTTTGCTGCCCTACGAAAAATCCAGCGACTGTTTGTCTGATGAGGTTGGCTCCATGACTGCCGAGACTTTCACACCGACTGTTGGCGTCACCATGACGCCCAGCGCCGTGACTCACGTACGCAAGCAGCTGGCAAAGAACAGCGCGGCCAAAGGCATTCGCCTCGCCATCAAGAAAAGCGGCTGTTCCGGCTTCAAGTACGAAACCCAGTGGGTGGAAACCCCGCTGGATGACGATGAAATCTTCACCGTCGATGGCGTGGACGTTTATGTTCAGCGCCAGCACTTGCCCATGGTGAATGGCACCGAGATCGATTTCATCACCCAGGGCGTCAACTCCCTATTCCAGTTCCGCAACCCCAACGCCACGGCAGAGTGCGGGTGCGGCGAAAGTTTCACCGTTGCCTGACCGGCAACCGTCCAGCAACACGAGGTCATTCAGGGCATGCAAGAACGGGAAGTGGTTCTGACCAAACGTGAGGTGGAAGCCCGCCTCGTACCCGCCGGCACGGAAATCATGATTCCGGCGGACACCTTTGTGACCATCACCCAATCGCTGGGCGGCAGCTTTACCGTGGCCGTCAACGGCAACCTGGCCCGCATTGAAGGCCACGACGCCGACGCACTCGGCAAACAGCCGCTGGAAAGCAGCTTTGAAACCCCCGAAGACGGCACGATCAACGAAAACCAGATCTGGGAAGCCCTGCGCAACTGCTACGACCCGGAGATCCCGGTCAACGTGGTGGAGCTGGGGCTGATCTACGAGTGCCAGATCATGAATGGCACCCCGGAAGGCAACCACGTCTTCATCAAGATGACCCTCACCGCCGCAGGCTGCGGCATGGGCCCGGTCATCACCGATGATGTAAAGCGCAAAGTCGAGCACGTGCCGAACGTGGATAAGGTAACGGTGGAATTGACCTTTGATCCGCCCTGGAACAACGATATGCTCAGCGACGAAGCCAAGCTTGAGCTGGGCTTGTTCTAAACGCACACGGAATCCGTTGATTTGATATGACCGCCACTGAACAGCAGTTTCGCGACAACCCCCTGGGCAAAGACGTGACCCTGGACGATGTCTTTGACGCCTTCGAATTCCTGGATGACTGGGAAGAGCGTTACGCCTACATCATTGACCTCGGCAAGCAGCTGCCGCCGTTTCCCGATGACGAGCGTGTTGAGGAAAACTATGTCCACGGCTGTCAGAGCCAGGTGTGGTTGATTCACCATCAGGATGACAGCGACGGCAAGCTGTACCTGATGATTGACTCCGATGCGATGATTGTCCGGGGACTGGCCGCCATTATCCTGGTCGCCCTGAATGGAAAGACACCCCGGGACTTGCTGACCACGGATATTGACGAGCTGTTTGAACGGCTTGACCTGTTCCGCCACATTTCCCCAACTCGGGGTAACGGGCTGCGGGCGATGATCAGCAAGATTCGCGACATCGCAGCCGAGCAGGCGGCGTAATAGCTACCAGATAATGGCCATGTCGCCCCGCTGGATGTTGACCAGCGCGCCAGTCACCGGCATCTCACCGTTACTGAAGTCCGGGTGCACGCTGTTCAGCGTGACATTGGCGTGGCTGTCCCGCAGCTCCGGCGCCGCGCCTGGTGTATCGAAGTAACGGGAACTGCGATAGAGATCCAGGCGGTCGCCTGGGCGCAGCCCGGCGGTTGCACCTGACGCCAGGGTCACCCTCCGCCCTTCGACCCGAGTCACCCGGGTAATGAATGGCTGGCAGCGGATGGCATCGCTGACCGCCTGGGTCATCTCATCCAGGCTGGCATTGACCGCCTGGCCGTACCCAGTACTCCAAAACCCCGCTGAGCCAAAGCTGTCGGATTCACCCAGGCTGGCATCCCAGGTGCCGCTGGTGGCAAACCGTTGTTGAAACACCGGTGAGCCACTGAACCCATCAAACACCATCATATCGACTACCAGACGACGCTCACGATTGGCCATGCCGAGGCCCCGCTGGGCCTTGGCCAGCACCGAAGAACCCCAGGCAGACGGGTCTTCAACCGCCATACTGCGCACAACCCCGGTCACGACAAACTGCGCATCCAGATCGCGGGCCAGCGCAACCACATTGCTCAGGCTATTATCGAAGGCCTGGGACGTCGGTGCATTGGCAACATCATGGAACGGATGAATGGAGGATGCCCCCAACACCTGTAACCGGCCCCCCTCCTGCAAGCGCGCCCGCAATTGCTGTGGCAAGGCTTCCCCAGCGTCATCCAGTCGTCCCAGCACCGCCTGATCGGGGAACTGAAGCGGGAAGCCGGTGATCGCCACCCGTTTTTTCAGCCCAGCCGCCACACCGGCCTCACAGGTCGCGCTCTCGGACATATCGGCCTGCAGGATGACCCGCAGCAGGTTGCCGGTGCGCTGCTCGCTGATCACCCGCACATCCCTGGCCCTGGCGTTGCTGGACACCGTCAGCCTGGAATCAGTAACAATACCGTTGTTCAGGGTATCCGAGCTGGCAATCCTGGCTTCGTACTGCAGCGCCACATCCCGCAATGCGGATTCCCGGGCAGACGCACGGGCCAGCTCAAGATCGCCATTGTTGATCACCGCATGGCCCACACCTTCCAGAACAACCGCATTGGCGGCCATCGGAGTCAGCAGGGCAACCGCCAGAGCCAGCAGAGGGAGCAGCAGGTACATTTTCAGGGGCGTGCTCATCGGGGGTCAGTCCAGGTAGTACAGTGAATCTACACTGCGGCTATGGACATCCCCGGCACTGTCATTGCCGGTGGGCATGGGAACCGGGCAACGGCTCTGAACCTCACGCTCCTCCACCAGAGCGACGCAGGCGCGGAACCGTGGTTCCAGCTTCAGTTCCATCACGGTCTCTACCACCCCGTCACTGTGCTCATTGACCGCCACCATTTTGGCGCCACGGATATAGCTGTCGACGTAGGTGCGGAAATTGTCACCGTTGAGAACAAAATCATTGACGGTCGAACTGCCAAAAATCACCGTTCCGTAAACCCGTTCCGCCAGATTACGGTAGGCATCCAACTGCGACGCCCTGCGCGCCAGCAGTCGCTTGCGGGTGTCCAGCCGGTCTGCAGCTTCGGCATAGGTTCCGAACCCACTGACCCGCACCACGATCGGCTCAAACCGACTGTCGTCCATCTCCGCCGACGCTTGCCGGTCCTGCTGCCACGACGAACACCCCGCCAACACGGCCACCAGCAACAGTGTAACCCCTCGCACCATCATGCCTGCTCTCCAGAAACTGTCATTCACCGCATCCTATGGAAGAATTGGGCCAATTAACACAACCATTTGATTGACATTACATTTTCACAATTGAGCGGTAAACATCAGTAGCAAAAGCGGCAAGATTCCACCGCATTTTACAGTTCCGGAACATTTGGTTACCGCTTTGTCCATGATGAACGGAACCGTACCCACTACTCTGTCCGTCTATAACAAACGGGAACAGGAGCAGGCCAACCCGCCAAGCCACCTGAAACCCTGACAAGTCTTTACTCACCTGCTGCAGGAGCATCTGCTGTTATGAATGGTTTGCGTCTCTCTCGCCTCACCCTGGCTATCGGGCTGTCCGTTGCCACTACCTCTGCCCTGGCGGGACCCCAGAATTTCCAGTCGGCCCGTTCATTTGCCATGGGCGGCACCGGCGTCGCGGTGGCCCATCCGGCCTCTGCAGGCTTTGCCAACCCGGCCATGCTGGCCTCAGATCAACACGAATGGGCCGATGATTTCGGCTTGATCATTCCGTCGGTCAATGCCCGCTTCGCGGATGAAGAAGAGACCATTGATCAGATTGATGACATCCAGGACACCATTGATCGTGCCCAGGCCGCCCTGGACAGCCTGAACGCCCCGGCTGCCAGTGCTACCGCCAATGAACTTCGGCAGCAGCTTCAGGACCTGAATAACGACACCGTACGGGTCGATGCCGGCCTTGGTCTGGCGCTGGCCTTCCCGATGGATGCCATTTCGGTTGGCGTACATACTGCTGGCAATATCCAGGCAACCGTCCGCGGCGAATATGACTCTGCGGATGATGCGGAACTGGCCAAAGTAGCAGCGCTGGACCCCACCGCCGATCTCAACAACCTCCAGTCCCGCGCCCGGGTACTTGCCGCCTCCGTTGCGGAAGTTGGCATCAGCCTCGCCCACGCTTACCAGCTGAACAACGGGCAGTCACTGCAGATCGGTGTGACGCCGAAATACATGCAGCTGATGACCTACCAGTACACTGAAAGCGTGTCCGGGTTTGACGACAGTGACTATGACAACAGCGAGTTCGAGACCGACAAGAGCGGGTTCAACCTGGATCTCGGCGCAGCCATGAGCTTTGGCGAGAACGGCGAATGGAACGCTGGCGTAGCCATCAAGAACCTGATCCCGATGGAACTCGACTCCGCGGTCAGCAGCGACCTGAGCAAGCAGGAAACCCAGCACACCCTGGAAGTTGATCCAAGAGTGACCGTTGGCCTGGCCCACAGCGACGAATTCCACGTGATTACCGCAGAACTCGACCTGACCGAGCAGAAAGGCTTCGGTTATGCCGATGACACCCAGTGGCTGGCCGTAGGTGCCGAGTTCGACGCCTGGCGCTATGCCCAGATTCGCGGTGGTATTCGCCATAACCTGGCCAGCAACGACGACAATAACGGCATCGAAGAAGACACCCAGTTTACCGCCGGTATTGGTCTGAACCCGTTTGGTGCCCGCCTTGATATCGCTGCGCTTTACAGTGAAGCGGACCTTGGCGCCGCCATCGAGTTCGGCGCGGCCTTCTAAACGCCCGCTCACACCAGCCCGCGCCGTGCCAACGCCGCGGGCTTTTTTCCGCCCCGGTTTGCCCTTTCATCATCCCCCCCGGATAATCAGCGTCACTTTCGCTAAAGTCTCAAACCCAAGGCAGGGGCTCTATTTGGCTATGAAATGCTATCTCGTTGGTGGTGCGGTGCGTGACGACTTGCTGGGCTTGCCCATCAAGGACCGGGACTGGGTCGTTGTGGGTGCAACCCCGGAAGACATGCTCGGCCGCGGTTTCCGCCAGGTCGGTGCCGACTTCCCGGTGTTTCTCCACCCCGACAGCAACGAGGAGTACGCCCTCGCCCGTACCGAACGCAAACAGGGCCACGGCTACCATGGTTTTTCCGTCTACAGCGCCCCGGATGTCACCCTGGAGGACGATCTCCGCCGCCGGGATCTCACCGTCAACGCCATCGCCCGGGATGAAGCCGGTCAGCTGGTTGACCCCTTTGACGGCCAGGCCGACCTGAATGCCAAGCTGCTGCGCCATGTCTCACCGGCCTTTGCCGAAGATCCTCTGCGCATTCTCCGTACCGCGCGCTTCGCTGCACGCTTTGCACCACTGGGCTTCAAGGTGGCTGACGACACCATGACGCTCATGCAAGGCATGGTCGCCGACGGCGAGGTTGATCACCTGGTGCCGGAGCGCGTTTGGCAGGAACTCCAGCGCGCGCTCCATGAACAGTCCCCCGCGACGTTCTTCCAGGTCCTTTACGAGACCGGTGCCCTGGCGGTGCTTATTCCTGAATTGGCGGACGCCGCCATCCTTGAAGATGCGCTCTCCGCCCTGGCCTGCATCCATGCTGGCAATGGCGCCACCGACGCGCGTTTTGCCGCCCTGCTTTTGCCCTTGCCGGAACCGCAGATCGATGCCCGTGCCCGCGCCATGAAGGCCCCCAACGACTGCCGCGACCTGGCGGTACTGGCAAGCCGGTTAGCGCCCGCTTTGGCCGAACTGGGTGGTGATGAGAGTGGTGATGAGAGTTGCGATGACGGAGACGATGAAGCCGCAGAAGCCATGCTGCAGTTTCTCGAGCAGGCCGATGCCTGGCGCAAGCCCGAACGTTTTACCCGGCTGCTGCACGTGCTCGGCTGCCGCCCTGGACACGATCCCGCACCGGCCACACGTCTTGATCAACTGCGACAGGCACAGGCCAAAACCGCCGTGGTCGATAGCCGGGAACTCATGGCGCAAGGCCACGCCGGTAAAGCCCTCGGCGCAGCGATTCGCAATGAACGCCTGCAACGCATCCAGACCCTGCTTGCCCCAGACAGGAACCTGCCATGAACACCCTATGCCCCGTTGCCCTGATTACCGGTTCCGCCCACCGTCTTGGTGCGGCCACAGCCTCGCGCCTGCACCAGCGTGGCTGGAAGGTGTTGATCCACCATCGGTCACGCCCCCAGCAAGCCGCAGACCTGGCGGCAAAGCTCAACCAGGCCCGCGCGGACTCTGCCCGGGTGCTACAGGCAGACCTTAGCGTGGCGGATGAGGTAACCCGGCTTGCTGCGGATGCCACCAGTGCCTGGAACCGGCTTGATGCGGTCGTCAACAACGCCTCGGCCTTTTTCCCGACCGCCACTCCCAAGGCCACTCCCGACGATTGGTCAGCCCTGATGGACACCAACCTGCGGGCGCCGTTCTTTCTGGTTCAGGCCTGCCTCCCAACCCTGCAGGCGAGTCGCGGTAACATCGTCAATCTCATCGACATCTACAGCGAGCGCCCGCTGGCCGACCACCCACTGTACTGTGCCAGCAAGGCCGGCCTCGCCGCACTGACCAAATCCTGGGCCCGGGAGCTGGCCCCACACGTTCGGGTCAATGGTGTCTCTCCCGGCGCCATTCTCTGGCCGGAAGGAGATGCACCGATCAGTCCTGACTATCAGCAGGGGATTCTGGCGAAGACCCCCCTGGCACGCACCGGCACCCCGGATGACATTGCCGGTGCGGTGACGTTCCTGATCTGCGATGCCCCCTTCATCACCGGGCAAATCCTCGCCGTAGACGGTGGCCGCAGCCTGAACATGTAGCGCCCTGATCGGCCACCTCACACACACCGCCAGGAGTGCCGGTGGCGTTATTTTGGCCAGCCGCCGGCTTTCCGCTACAATGCGCCAGCACATTGCCAGTTCAGACTGCACCTGCGCACCCACGCCGAGTCCTCTCACCCTAATTGGAGACTTACCATGCAAGACGTAGTGATTGTTGCCGCCAAACGAACCGCCATCGGCACTTTTGGAGGTTCCCTGTCCAGCCTGCGAGCAGACCAGCTGGGGAGTGAGGTTATCAAGGCGCTGCTGGATGAGACTGGCGTAGCGGGCGACCAGATTGACGAAGTTATCCTCGGGCAGGTGCTGACTGCCGGTTGCGGGCAGAACCCGGCCCGGCAGGCCACCATCAACTCCGGGCTGCCAGCCTCGGTACCGGCCCTCACCATCAACAAGGTGTGTGGCTCCGGTCTGAAAGCCGTGCACATGGCCGTTCAGGCAATCCGCAATGGCGATGCCGAGATGATCATTGCCGGTGGCCAGGAAAGCATGAGCCAGTCGGCTCACGTTGTTCCCAACAGCCGAAACGGCCAGCGTATGGGCAACTGGACCATGATCGACACCATGGTGAACGATGGCTTGTGGGATGCTTTCAACGACTACCACATGGGCATCACCGCTGAGAACATCGTTGAGAAGTACAGCCTCAGCCGTGAAGACCAGGACGCCTTTGCAGCGGCCTCCCAGCAGAAAGCCGTGGCGGCCCAGCAAGCCGGTTATTTTGACGGCCAGATCGTGCCGGTCTCCATTCCCCAGCGCAAAGGCGACCCGGTTGTTGTCGATCGTGACGAGAACCCTCGCGACGGCGTAACCGCGGATGGTCTTGGCAAGCTGCGCCCGGCGTTCAAGAAAGACGGTACCGTCACCGCTGGCAATGCCTCCTCCCTGAATGATGGTGCCGCAGCCGTATTGGTGTGCAGTGCCGCCAAAGCGCAACAACTGGGCCTGACTCCACTGGTCACCATCCGCGCCCAGGCCAACGCCGGCGTCGACCCCGCCATCATGGGCACCGGCCCGATCCCGGCCAGCAAGCGCTGCCTTGAGCGTGCAGGCTGGAGTGTCGACGACCTCGACCTGATTGAAGCCAATGAAGCCTTCGCTGCCCAGGCCATGTCGGTCAACTGTGACCTTGGCTGGGACACCGACAAGGTGAACGTCAATGGCGGAGCCATCGCTCTTGGCCACCCCATCGGCGCCTCAGGCTGCCGTATCCTGGTCAGCCTGATCCACGAAATGATTCGTCGTGATGTTCACAAAGGTCTGGCGACTCTTTGCATCGGTGGCGGTATGGGTGTGGCACTGGCGGTTGAGCGGTAACACCAGCACATGCCCATCCTGAACGTGGTGCTCTACGAGCCGGAGATACCGCCGAACACCGGCAATATCATCCGGCTTTGCGCCAACACCGGCTGTCGGCTGCATCTGATTGAACCTCTCGGTTTTAGCCTGGAGGACAAACAGATGCGCCGCGCTGGTCTGGACTACAGTGAATACGCAACCGTAAAGGTCCACCCGGACTTTCCGTCGTTTCTCGCTGCTGAACAGCCTCAACGGTTGTTCGGTCTGAGCACAAAGGGTCATAACCACTACCATCAGGTCCATTACCAGGAAGGCGACTACCTGATGTTTGGCCCGGAAACCCGGGGGCTTCCCGACCATGTCCGGGCACAGTTGCCGGAAGCCCGTCTTCTCAGGGTGCCCATGCAGCCTGACAGTCGCAGCCTGAACCTATCCAACACCGCCGCCCTGGTTGTTTACGAGGCCTGGCGTCAGCTGGGATTCCCTGGTGCCCAGTGATCGCTGGGGAGCCCCCCACTGGGCAAGGTGCGTCAGCTTGGCGTTCACTCTACTGTATGCCCCTGTTCAGGCCTTGGGTCAGTCCTCTGAGCCAAGGCCTGACAACGTGCGCCTAATTACCTCACCGTCCACCAGCGAGGAACCCTCTGTCATCGCCGGTCAGGCAGTGGTGAGAGAAGTCTATGCCCGCTGCGGACTGCAGGTGGAATACCTGAACGCACCCGCAGCCCGGGCCGTCTACATGGCCGAGAATGGGCAATCGGATGGTGAACTTGCGCGAATCCCAATGGCAGTTACATCCGGTGCCCCGCTGATCCCTCTGGAGCCGCCGCTTGAAGAACTGCACCTGGTTCCACTCTATCTCAACCCGGAATTACCGAGTGACCATCGCATCCTGAGTGGTAACCGGGTTGGCTATATCAATGGCTACCGGATGGTGGACTCCATACTCCCCCCGGAAGTTATCCAGGTGCCAACCACCAGCACGGCCAAGCTGGTCCAGCTGCTGGAACTAAACCGTATTGATGTCGCACTGGCACTCCATTGGGACGCCATCTCGGCTGTCCACAAGAACCCGAAATTGCTGATTGGGGAACACCTGATCACCGCCCCCCTGTATCACTATATCCATTCATCGCATGAGCAGGATCAGCCCTGCCTGTCAGAGCAACTTAGCGCGATAAAGCAGTCTGGGGAATTCGAGGACATCGTTGCGAAGATACTGGCTCGGCCATTTCCTGAGAATAGTGCCCCCCAACAAGTGGCACCACAACCGGATACCCTTCCGGAAGCCGCTCTACCCGGGAATTAAGACCATAAACCTGCCGCAACAGGTCAGGCGCCAGTACCATTAGTGGAGGGCCATCCGCCACTACCCGCCCCTTGCACATCATCACCAGGCGATCGGCATGGGCGGCGGCCAGGTTCAGGTCATGCACCACCGCAACAATCGCGTAGCCTTCCACACTCGCCAGCTCCCGCAGTAGCGAGAACACCAACTGCTGCTGGGCCGGGTCCAGAGCCGACGTGCATTCATCCAATAACAGCAGCCGTGGCCCGTCACTGTCACAGACCTGGGCCAGCACCCGCGCCAGCTGAACCCGCTGTTGTTCACCGCCAGACAGGCTCCCTATCAGACGGTCGGCAAGGTCCGCTACACCCAGACGGCTCAATAGCGAGTCGATCAAGGCTTGGCGACCAGTCACTCGGTCCGCCGGACACCCCAAAGCCACCACTTCGCGGGCGGTGAACGGGAAGCTGACGTCCACCTTCTGCGGCATAACGGCCCGGTGTCGTGCCAGATCTCGCCGACGCCAACTCGCCAGCGCCCGGCCCGCAATACGGACCTGCCCGGACTCAGGGCGGCACTCACCAGACACCACTCTTAACAGGGAGGATTTGCCAGCACCGTTCGGGCCCAGCAACGCCACAAACTCGCCACGTTCGACCCGCAGCGACACTTGCGTCAAAACCGCCTGGCGCCCCACCCGAAAGCTCACATCGCTCACATCCAGAACCGCGCCGGAATCAAACGCCATCAGTACCCCCGCATTCGTATCAGCAGAACGAGAAAGAAAGGCCCCCCCAGCAGGGCCATCATCAGACCAATGGGCAGCTCCGCCGGCGCCACAATCACCCTGGCCAGGCAATCAGCTCCTACCAGCAACGCACCTCCTCCGAGGGCAGACGCAGGCAACAGTAGCCGGTGACCGGCACCAATCATCTGCCGCAACAGATGGGGCACCACCAGGCCGACAAAGCCAATCAGCCCTGTTACGGCAACCGCAGCCCCCGCTCCCAGCGCTGCCAGCACGACGGCGGCACGCTTGACCCAATCTACCGAAAATCCCAGGTGCCCCGCCACCGACTCGCCCATGGCAAAGGCATCCAACGGTCGGGCCAGAAAAGGGGCCAGTACCAGCGCCAGCACCATCCAGGGGCCAGCGATTTTCAGGTCATCCCAACTGGCTTGACCGAGACTGCCCATGTTCCAGAAGGTCAGCGATCGCAACTCACTGTCATCGGCGTGAAACACCATCAGCCCGGTCAGGGCGCCAGCAATGGCGTTTATTGCAATCCCCGCCAGCAACAGCGTCGCCACCGAGACTTGCCCACCGCGACTGGCGATACGCCAGGCCAGGAAAGTCGTGCTGGCGGCACCCAGGAAAGCGGCCAGCGGCAATGCCCAGCGGCCCGCCAACAGACTCCAGCCAGCCAACCAGCTACCACCAAGGACAATAACCGCCACCGCTGCCATCGCTGCACCACCAGACACACCGATCAGCACCGGGTCCGCCAGCGGGTTGCGAAACAGCCCTTGCAGCACAACCCCTGACACCGCAAGCACGGCCCCCGTGAGGAATCCCAGCAGCAGGCGTGGCAGGCGCACCTCGAACAGCACCATATGAGCGGCACCGTCGGCACCAGCCTGCCCGCTCAGAAGGCGAACGATGTGTTCCACCGACAACGGATAGGCACCACTCCCCAAAGACAGCAGCGATACCGCTACCAACAGGGCGCCCAGCCCTGCGTAGACATAGGCCGGCGGCGCCCGGCGAACGACATCAGTGGCCATCAAGCGGTACAGCCCGGCTTGGCAATACCCCATTTACAGCGGCCATGGCCTCGGGCAAGCGGGGGCCAAAACCGAGCAGGAACATGCTGTCTCCGACATAGCGATGCCCCGCCTGCCAGGCTGGCAGCCGGGCCAGCTCCGGCCAGTCATCAATCTGGAACTGCCCCGGCCAGGCCTCGGCAATCACGATGGCATCCGGCGTGGATGCGATAACGGCTTCACGACTGGCGGGCTTGTATCCGCTCACCGCAGCCATCGCATTGTCGGCATTCAGACTCTGCAACAAGGCATCGGCACCGGTTTCCGCCCCACCAAACACCACCCCATGATTTCCCGCAGACAGGATAAACAACACCCTCGGCCGCCAGCCACGAGCCTCGGCTTGAGCGGTTACCGCATCAAGCTCATGATCCAACCGGGTGATTAGCTCAGCTGCGGCCGCATCACGCCCGATCAACGCCCCAACCTGCTCAATGCGGGCCAGGGACTGTTCTGGGGTTCTGGGGATTGGCAGACGTTCGACACGCACTCCGGCACGTTCGAGTCGGCCCAACGCCTGCTCCGGAGCTGCGTCCTCGGTGGTGATCAATCGGTCCGGCTGAAGCGACAGCACCCCTTCGAACGGCAGCGCCCGCAGGTATCCTACTTTGGGCAGTGCCTGCACCGCCGCCGGGTAGGTACTGGTGGTATCCACCCCGACCACACTGGCGCCGCCACCAAGGGCAAAGATCGTCTCGGTGATGGCGCCGTCGGCACTGACTACCCGCTGTTGGCTCACCGAGCCCACTGGGCTGGCGGCTAACGCTCCCTGGCTGACCAACACCGCCAGTGCGATGACCATCAAACGCATAGTGCCGCCTCCAGAGCCCGCACTTCGGCTTGCCACGCTTCAGACTCCGGCTGCCCGGGCTTGCGTTTTCCAAACAGCGTAATCACGATTTCACCGTCAGCGTTGTACCCCTCCACCGAAGTCACCATGCCATCCGTGGTCGGTTTCCGTACCACCCACCAGTCGGTAATGCCCTGAGTATTTGCATGCAGGTTGAAACCCGGATCGAGGACGTTCATCCACTCCCCGGTCCGACGCAGGTTGCGAACAGAGCCAGTAAAGATCTGCACAATGCCGGGATTGCCCACAAACACCATGATCGGGCAGCCGCTATCCCTGACTTGCGCCAACAGTAGATCCAGTGGCGACTCGGCCAGTTCAGAGTGGCGCTGGAGCTTTTGGCTGTAAGGCTGTCCGACCACCTCGACCGCCGTCAGCCGATCCACCTGGTTGCGTTTGAGCATGGCATGGAAGTGATGGGTATCCTTGAGAGTCGCCCAGTCCTGGCGCAGGGCCTGGACGTCCACCGTAGCGGCCTCCACTCTCGCTTCCGGCGCGGGTGGCGGAGTCAGCTCCGGGAGCACCGGCGCCTCTGCCACAAACGCCTCGATCAATTGCTCCCAGGCTTCTGCGTTGCTTGCCTTGGTCCGGTAGATTTTATGCAACGCACGTCCGTGGCCATCGAAGAACTGGAGGCTTTCACGGGGACCAACCCGGCTGTCTTCCGTGACCAGGTAGGCATGTTTCCAGTGGCTGAAGAACACGCGGATGTCGATGTCGCCGACCGCCAGGCCCATGGTACCGGAGCCGGCCACCTTGAACTCGCTGAACGCCGCCGTCACTTCGTGCACCACTTCCTCGTTGCGGCTCAGAATCATCACCTCACCCACCGGGTCCAGTGCACTTAACAGGCGACCAAACTCGGGTTTCAGCGAGCGCACGCTGGCACCATCGCGGCACAGCAGCAATTCCAGCTCGCTGACACCGAGCACCTTTGCCGCATTGCGGATACGCAGGCCGGGCTGTTGCTGCAACAAGGCTTGCCAACGATCAACCAAAGCGGTTTGAGTACGATCCAGGGTAGCTTCCATTTATTCGCCCTCCATCAGGGTAACTTCCCGCCAGCGGATAACCGGCTGACCACTGGCACCATTGCCATCACTGCCGCCGTAATAACCGGTCATCTGCAGCGCATAGACCGGGGAGCTGCCATCGTTGCTGTCCACATCAACCAGATAAACCCGATAGTTAGGCCACAGTTGGTGGCCTCCCGCCACGCCATAGGCGTACCAGCTGTTTTCCACAAAGACTCCACCGGTGGAGTCTGCCGCGTAGAGCGACGTCAGGTTGCTGCCGCCGGGATCTGTGGTTGCACTGGTGTATGCCGATAATTCAGGCCAATCGAACGGGCCGAAGGCTCCGCCATCACCGGAACCGGAAGGGCCACTGTTGGTCCGCAGGTAAAGGCTTCGGCCGGAAAAGCCCAGCACGATGTCCCAGCTGTTGGAGGCCATACAGTCCACCGTGGCGTTGCTGTCGAAGTCGAAGCAGAGCTCGCCGCCTTCTGGAGGAATCGATCCGTTGAACGTGGCCGCCGAAGTAAATTGACTGGAGCCAGCAACCTGCACATCGAACGCCATTTCGAAACTGGTCACCCCCTCCCCGGTACGGGTTGGGAAGGTAAAGTCCGTCACTTGCAGTCGGGCGTAGCTGTCGCCTTCCGCGGAGCGCACCAGGTAGCCGTTGGCATCGTTGGCGGAGATATTCCCGTTGGTGTAGTCGTACACATACCAGTCGTCGCCCAGGGTGCTGACCACGACATCACTGCTCCAGCTTGCCGGGGCACTGAAGTCCGCCAGCAAGTGCTCCAGCTCGGACTCCGCCGTGGCATTTACAAAAACGTTGGCAATGGGCTCTCCGCTGCCATCATAAAAATCATCCTGCCCGGCGCCGAGTGCAGCCACCACAGTCCCTGGTCCGGAGGCTCCGCCATTTAACTGGATATCGTAGCGTTTGAGTGCCAGGTGCCAGTCACTGGAGGCTGCCGCCTGCGCATCCGTCAGGGCGACAACTTCACCGGTACTCAGGTTGAAGTAGACCCTTGAGTCGTAGGCTGAGGCATCAATCACCGCAGTGAACACACCACCATCCGTGCCGGTACCGGCCCCAGCCCCAGAGTCACCTGCGATCGTGTTGTCACTGCCCCCACCGCAGCCGCTCAGCACAGCGCTGCCAAGGGCCAGGGTTGCAATCCAGCGTACCTTGCTCATTCGTTTTTCCTTTTCCTGTGGTTTTCGTGTTTAAAGGCCAAAGCCCAAGGTGATCCCGGCGTAGACATAGCGCCCGGCGACCGGACCAAAATCTTCGCCGGCCCGGTCAAAATCCCGCTGACGGTTGGCGAGGTTGTCGACACCGGCGAACACTCGCAGGTCTTCGCCCAGCCGTTGGTTCAGTGAAAGGTCGACCGTGCCATAGCCCGGCGAGGTGATACCGGAGGCGGCATCGACGGTTTCCGAGCTCTGGGCCCGAAACCTGGCGGTCCAGCTCAGACCGGAAATACCGCCCGGGCCATCCAGCCCCAGCTGCACCTGATGCGCAGGCCGGCGGCTAAGGTCCTGACCGGTCGTCCGGTCTTCAGCTTCGGTATAGGTATACCCGGCGGTGGCTTCCCAGCCTGACGCCAGCGCCCAGCCCATGGTTGTCTCAACACCACGGGTTCGAGCCTTAGAGATGTTGCTGTAGGAGAACACCTGAACCCCATCCGGGCGGGCTGCGGTGACGGCGGCATCCAGCTCGGTCTGGATCAGGTCATCGATGTTGTTGAGGAAGGCGCTCACCTCAAGCCAGCCAACATTCCCGAAACTCACTCCCCAACCCAGCTGGACGTTACTGGAGGATTCAGGCTCAAGGTCGGGCTGGCCTTCGACCACATACCCGAGCTGGCTGTGATCGAACTCGAAGTACCGTTCTTTGAGGTTCGGAACCCGGTAGCCGGTGCCCCAGCTTGCCCGGATGTAGTGCTGTGCCCATCCGGTCGCGGCCAAGTCATAGCGCCCACTGATTTTGGGGGCATAATGGTCACCAAAGTCCGAATCATCCTGAGCCCGGAACCCAAGCACCCACTCCCAGCGCTCGGATGGCATCCAGCTGTCCTGAACCCAGAGTTCGCGGCTGGTCCGGCTAACCCGCGCCTGGTTGCCCATCAGCTCGGTCTCGCCGTCCACACTCTGCTCCAGATTTTCGTAGCGATAGTCCGCCCCCAGCATGAGCTGATGGGCATCATTCAGGTTGAGCTCGGTATGCAATGACCCCTGACGCAGCTGCTGGTCCGCCTTGCGGGCATCGAAGCGGGCATTGGCATTGAACTTTTCGGTATCGTCGGCCAGCCCCTCGTGCAGCAGACTCCAAAACCAGCCGGCACTGGCGCTGGGGCGGTGGTCGCCCCCCACAGCAAAGCGGAGGCGCTCTACACTTTCGGTCTTGCCCTGGTTAGGAAACGGGCCGGGAGTTGCCACGGTGTATCGGGATTCCGACTCTTCCTCATAGAATCCCACCTCCCCATACACTTCATGCCCTTCGGCTGGGACCCAGGCCAAACGGCTATTGAACTGGTGACGATCGAACTCATCCCCTGGCCGCTGCCAGCTGTCCGGCTGAGGGTCGATGCCGTCTGAATGCTGGCTGGAACCCGACACCCTCAACCGCAGGGACTCGCCACCGAGGTTGACTCCCGCACGCAGGTTGTAACGGCCCGGGCTCCACTCATCGCCGCTGGGATTTTGCTCACCGTAGCTTCCACCGTCGATGGCCAGCTCCCCCCGAACACCCGGTGCCACATCCCGGGTGATGACATTGATGACTCCGCCCATCGCCGCGCTGCCGTATTGCGCGGATACGGCACCTTTCACGATCTCTATCCGCTCAATATCCAGAATGGCCAGCTGGCTGACATCCACAGCAGAGCCGGTTGTTGCGGTCATGGGCAGGCCATCGATCAGTACCAGCACCCGATCGGCATCAATGCCCTGGAGCCAGACCTCCCGCCCCGCTTTGCCATGAATCTCCCGGAGCAACAGGCCAGGCACATTCTCCAGCGCCTCAGCCACATCACGGGCGTGGGTCCGCTCCAGTTCCCGCTGGGTGACGACTTCGGTCCGTACCGGCGTGTCACTGACGGTTCGCGCCGAGCGCGTGCCCGTCACCACGAGCTCATCGAGATATCGCGCCCCTTCCACCGACTCACCGGCATGGACTGGCATCCCTGCACCAACAACCACAGCACCACCAATGAAATACAGCAGCGCCGAGGCCACCTTGCGGCCATCCTCAGACAGTTCAAAACCCACAATCATCGCCTTATCATTAATACGAATGAGAGTGATTGTTATTTAACTTTTGATGGAAGTCAATGCAAGGCAACGCCACTTATGCTGCGAACACCATAATCCAGGGGAACGGGTGGTCAGCGCATTAAGCCGGGAAACGTCGAAGAGACGGAGGTACTGCAGTCAGGGGTTTGAACGGGAAAGACAGAAATGAGGGAACGAGCAGATGGCCGGCCCAGCGGACCGGCCATGGAGAGAAGTGTCAGTGAGTCTGACCTTCCGCGGCTTCCGCCTGTGCTTCGTCCTGCTTGCGCTTGAGCGCCTGAGCATAGATGGCGTCGAAGTTTACAGGGGCCAGCATCAGGGCCGGGAAGCTGCCTTTACCAACCACACCGTCGATCGCTTCACGGGCGTAAGGGAACAGGATGGTCGGGCAGTATGCACCCAGCATCTGGCCCAACTGGGGACCTTCAAATCCCTGTACCATGAACACGCCAGCCTGCTGAATCTCAACCAGGTAAGCTACCTTGTCACCCACCTTGGTGGTCACGGTCAGAGACAACACCACTTCGTACTGGTTGTCGCTGATTTTGGTGTGGGCAGTATTCAGGTCCAGGCTAACCTGAGGCTTCCACTGCTCCTGAAACACCACGGGAGCATTCGGAGACTCGAAAGAGAGGTCCTTGACGTAGATCCGCTGGAGAGCGAACTGGGGTTGGTTTGCGTTCTCGGTGCCTGCGGCGGCCTGCTGGTTATCAGCCATGTTCAATCCTTTCGATCTCGGTAAAGGGCAATGTGCCCGTTGTTGTTACTGTAACGCCAGCCCAGTGTAGCGGCTGGCACTGCACACTGATGTGAAACAGTGCGGCAGTTTGGCCACCAATTCAAGGGCAATCCGATCCGCCGCAATCCACCAAGGAGTCCAGGTGATTACTTCTTCACCAGAGGCAGGTTGTTCGCCTTCCAGTCGGTAATGCCGCCATTGAGCCGAACCACGTTTTCAAAACCCTGTTCGTTCAATGTCTTAACCGCCATTGCAGCGTGCTGTCCCATTTTGTCGACGATGACAATCTGCTTGCCTTCGTGCTTCTTGAGTTCGGAGGCCCGCTCTTTGACGGTGCTCAACGGAATGTGCACGGAACCGGTAATGCGACCTTCGCTGAATTCTTTACGTTCGCGGATATCCACAACCACGGCTTCATCGCGATTCAGCAAGGCGATCAGCCCCTGAGCCGACAGTTTCTGCCCGCCACGGCGCGATTCCAGCGCAAACAGGGCGGCCAGCAGCGCAACGAAGACCGATACCAGAACGTAGTGATTGACTATAAATTCGAACAACCTGTCCATGAACAAACCCTGCAGATAAATTTGGCCCGGAATTATACACACCCGCCAGCAACGACAGAAGGCACCTCGCATAGCCTGACTGATGCAAAACGGGTAGAATCAGCGCTTCTGTTTTTTCAACTCGATAACCATACCGGATCAAGTGATGACTGTGACGCGCACGCCGACTGCACTGATTATTCTTGACGGCTGGGGGCACCGCGACCCAGCTGACGATAACGCCATCAGCAACGCCAATACGCCCTACTGGGACCAGATCTGGCAGCAGCAGCCAAAGACCCTGATCAACACTTCCGGGATGTTTGTCGGACTGCCCCAGGGGCAAATGGGTAACTCGGAAGTCGGTCACATGAACCTGGGTGCCGGCCGGGTTGTCTACCAGAGCCTGACCCGCATCGACAAAGAACTGGAAGACGGTGACTTTGCCCGGCACCCGGTCCTTTGCAGCGCGATTGACAAGGCCGTCAGCAGCGGACGTGCGGTGCACCTGCTGGGTCTGTTGTCTCCGGGCGGTGTGCACAGTCACGAAGACCATATTCTGGCAGCGGCTGAACTCGCCGCCAGCCGCGGCGCCAAGGAAGTTTACATTCACGCCTTCCTGGATGGCCGGGACATGCCGCCCCGCAGCGCCCAGCCTTCCCTGGAAAAAGCCGCAGCGAAGATGAAGTCTCTCGGCGTTGGCCGGGTTGCCTCCATCGTCGGTCGTTACTACGCCATGGATCGCGACAACCGTTGGGATCGCGTTGAAGCCGCCTACAACCTGCTGACCCTGGGTGACTCGGAATTTTCCGCGACTAACCCGGTGATCGCCCTGGAGCAGGCCTATGAGCGCGGTGAAAACGACGAGTTCGTCAAGCCCACTCGCATCCGTGAATCCGGTGACAGCGAAGCCACCATTAACGAAGGCGACGCGGTTCTGTTCATGAACTTCCGCGCCGACCGCGCCCGTGAGATAACCCGTGCGTTTGTGGATGCTGGCTTTGATGGTTTCGAACGCCGCAAGCACCCGGAGCTGGCTGACTTTGTCATGCTCACCGAGTATGCCGCCGACATCGACACCGCCTGCGCCTACCCGCCTGAGAAGCTGACCAACGGCCTCGGCGAGATCATGGCCAAACAGGGCAAAACCCAGCTTCGCATCTCCGAAACGGAGAAGTACGCCCACGTTACGTTCTTTTTCAATGGCGGCCTGGAAACCCCGTTTGAAGGCGAAGACCGTATCCTGGTGCCCTCCCCCAAAGTCGCCACTTACGACCTGAAGCCGGAAATGAGTGCCCCGGAAGTCACCGACCAACTGGTGGACGCCATCAAGAGCGGCAAGTACGACCTGGTTGTCTGCAACTACGCCAATGGCGATATGGTGGGCCATACCGGCAAACTGGACGCCGCAATCAAGGCCGCAGAATGCCTTGACCAGTGTGTTCAACGCGTGGCCGAGGCCCTCAACGAAGTCGGTGGCCAGGCCTTGATTACTGCCGATCACGGCAACTGTGAGCAGATGACTGACCCCAACTCCGGCCAGGTCCACACCGCCCACACCATTGGCCCGGTGCCCCTGGTTTACGTCGGTCCGCGCAAGCTTAAGCTGGCCGACGACGGCGCACTCAGTGACGTTGCCCCGTCCCTGCTGGCGCTGATGGATCTGGAGCAACCGGAGGAGATGACCGGCCACAGTCTGATCATCCCTCAGTAAGCACTGATCAACCTACGGCACGCGGCCAGGATGCGCTGTATAGCCCACGCCCTCAAAACCGGAACATCCGCTGGCAACCGCTGGCGGATGCTCTCTGGCCGCAGCCTTATCCCCCACCTTTTGCTTACGATCCTGTTGTTGCCCTCCGCCCATACGCTGGCTCAGGACAGCGTGTCTCCCAGCCAGATCCGCGAGCTTAAAGAGCAGATCGCCGAAATCGACGACTGGCTGAAAGACGCGGAAGAAGAGCGCTCCGAGCTGGAACAGACACTGGTTCGCAGCGAACAGGAAATCAGCCGCCTCACCCGTGAGCGCCGCGAACTCCGCCAGCAGATTACCGCCCAGCGCCGCCGCCTGGCCGATCTCAATGCCCAGGAGGCCGAACTCAGCATAACCCTTAACCGCCAGCGCCAGAGCCTGCGGCAGCAGATCCGGGCTGCCTGGATGGCCGGCGACACACCGACCATCAAGGTATTGCTGAATGAGGTTGATCCGGAAAACATTGCCCGGACCATGACCTATTACGAATACCTGAGCCGGGACACGGTGGAGCGCCTGGAGGCTTTCCACGCCAGTTTGCGGGCGCTGCAGGAAACTCAACAACAGGCCAGCGCCACCCAGTTGAGACTGTCCTCTCTGGAGCAGGACGTGGCCCAACGCCAACGCAATCTGGAAAGCTCCAAGGCGCAGCGGGAACGCACGTTGGTCGCCCTGCGTTCGGACATCAACAGCCGCCAGAGCCAGCGGGAAACCCTGGAAGCCGACCGGGTGCGGCTGGAAAAACTGCTCAGGGAAGTCGAAGCCGCCATCGCCAGCATTCCTGCGCCGAACGAATCCCAACCGTTCCGCTCACTGCGCTCCAAACTGCCCTGGCCGAGCCAAGGCACGGTGCTTCGCAATTACGGCGAAAGCCTGGCGCAGGGCCGGCTCAGTCACAATGGCCTGCTACTGGCAACCAACAGCGACGCCGATGTCAAAGCAGTGCATTACGGCCGCGTGGTGTTCGCCAACTGGCTTAGAGGCTTCGGCCTGCTCACCATTGTTGATCACGGCGATGGCTACATGAGCCTGTATGGCCACAGCAGCAGCCTGTTAACCTCCCCGGGTGACTGGGTTGCCGCCGGACAAACCATTGCCATTGCCGGGCAGACCGGGGGCACCGACCAGCCCGCCGTGTATTTCGAGATCCGCCACAACGGCACCCCTCAAAACCCGAACCGCTGGCTGGCGCGGCGCTAAAAGCCCCAATCTGTTCACGAGGTCCGCAGCCAGGGCTGACAAAGCCGGGCCAGAGCGCCATACTGTCGGCAAGCATCGGATTTCCCTGGCGATCCAGGGCACGACCTTCATTCAGAATAACAGGACAGGTGAATGGGAACGGCACGTAGTAAATACCGCTTGAACGGCTTTCGCACACTCCTCGGCACAGCCTGCTTACTGACCCTTCCCGGACTGGCCCTCGGCCAGGACACACCAAGCTCCGAAGAAATCCTGCTTGAGGGAGACCGCCAGCAAATCCAGCTTCAGCTACCTGACCCCGAACTTCAGCTGCCGCTGGATGACCTGAGGAAGTTCACTGAGGTATTCAGCCGCATCAAAGAAGCCTACGTTGAAGAAGTGGATGACCGGCAATTACTGGAAAGCGCCATCAAGGGCATGCTGGCCGACCTTGACCCCCATTCCACCTATCTGGCACCACAGGAATACGAAGAACTGGAAGAAAGCACCACCGGTGAATTTGGCGGACTGGGCATTGAGGTTGGCATGGAAGATGGCTTCGTCAAAGTCATCGCGCCGATTGACGACACTCCCGCCCACAAAGCCGGTGTGCAGGCAGGCGACCTGATCATCAAACTGGGCGACCAACCGGTCAAGGGACTATCCCTTGAGGAAGCCGTCGGCCTGATGCGGGGAGAACCCGGTACCACGCTCACCCTGACCATCATGCGGGAAAGCGAAAGCGCGCCGATTGAGATTGACGTAGTACGCGATGTCATCAAGGTCACCAGCGTCAAATCCCGTCTGCTGGAAAACGGCTACGGCTATGTTCGTATCACCCAGTTCCAGGCCGAAACCGGCACTGAATTCAGCTCTGCCATCGAAGCACTGATGGCCGAGAACGATGGCAGCCTTGACGGCCTGATCATCGACGTTCGCAATAACCCCGGCGGCATTCTTCAGGCCGCAGTTGAAGCCGCTGATGCGCTGCTGGACGGAGGCCTGGTGGTCTATACCGAAGGCCGCATTCCCAGCTCACGGCTGCGTTTCAGTGCGACCCCGGGTGACATATCCAATGATACGCCCGTGGTGGTGTTGATTAACGGTGGCTCGGCATCAGCCTCGGAGATCCTTGCCGGTGCCCTCCAGGACCACCATCGCGCGGTGATCATGGGCACCCAGTCATTTGGTAAAGGCTCGGTCCAGACCGTCATCCCCCTGGATGAAACCCACGCCATCAAGATGACCACCGCCCGCTATTACACCCCCGATGGCCGATCTATTCAGGCCCGGGGCATTCGCCCAGACATTGAAGTACGCCCGGCCCGGCTCACCGAGTTTGACGGCCAACCGTTCTTTACCGAAGCCGACCTGAGCGGTCACCTTGAAAATGGTGACGCCGAAGAGTCCAGAGCCGGCGATCGCCGCTCTGCAGAGCAAGCGGCATCGCCAATTGACCTGGACTTCCAGCTGCGTTCAGCCCTGAACCTGCTGAAAGGCATGAGCATCCTTGAACGGCAACAGAATGGGGACGAGCAGCACTGATGCGTCACCTGCTATTGCTGGCCGGCCTATTGGTAGCCCCGGCCCTGATCGCGGCCGAGCCTCAGCCCGACACCCCACCCCGCCAGATGCCCACCATCGCCATCATTATTGACGATATGGGCCACAACCGGGTGGAGGGAGAACGGCTTATTGCCCTTGAGCAACCGCTCACCCTGGCATTTCTGCCCTACCGGCGCTTCACCCAGACGCTCGCAGAGCAGGCCCACCAGCAGGGCAAGGAAATCATGCTCCATGCCCCCATGGCCAATACCCGGGATTTTGACCTGGGGCCTGGCGGGCTCAGCAGCACCATGGACCGCCAGAGCACCATTACAACCTTGCGCCGTTCACTGCAGTCCATCCCCCACGTCAGTGGCGTCAATAACCACATGGGCAGCCGCCTGACACAGATGCTGGAGCCCATGGAGTGGGTGATGTCCGAACTCTACCGTTACCCGCTCTATTTTGTGGACAGCCGAACAATCGCCAACTCAATTGCCAGCGATGTTGCCGAAGCGTATCGAATTCCAACCCTGACCCGAGATGTTTTCCTCGACCATGAACAAACCGAAGAGTTTGTGCACCGTCAGTTCCAGCGACTGATTCGCCTGGCCCGCGAGAACGGCAGTGCCATTGCCATCGGTCACCCCCATACGGTCACCGTGGACTACCTTGAGAAACACCTTCCCACGCTCGATGAGCAAGGCATAGCCATTGCCACCGTCAGTGGCCTCTGGGCATTAAGGAATGGAAATCAGCAGATGTTTGCGGAGGGGGAAAAGCAGGCCATCACCCCGTTGCTCGCCCGATCCCTGGACGAGCAACAGCAGCAACAGCCTTGATCGCGGCTGAAGCCCGACTCATCGGTGCTTCAGCCAAAGCTGCACAGGCTTAGATGTTGGCCATACCGCCGTCCAGCAGCACGCTTTCTCCCAGCATGTAAGCCGAGTCGTCACTGGCCATGTACAGCACGGTTTTCGCCACTTCGTCAGCCTGCCCCAAACGGGCCGCCGGTACCTGCTTGAGCAGTTGGCCGGCCCACTCAGAAACAGCCTCTTCGGACATACCAAGCTTCCCGTAGATCGGGGTTTCGATCAGACCCGGGCTGATGGTGTTCACACGGATACCACGACCCGCGAATTCTGCGGAGAGGGTGCGGGCAAGTGAGCGCACGGCAGCTTTGGTGGCTGCATAGACACTCATACCGGCAACACCTTTTTCGATCATGGTTGTTGACGTGATTACAACGCTGGAGGGGTTGTTGAGAAGCGGCAGAACGCTTTGGATTGAATAGATCACGCCTTTGAAATTGACGTCAATCTGACTGTTGATGTTCTCTTCGTTCACATCGGAGAACGGCATTGGGCAAGCAATACCCGCATTTGCAAACAGGATATCAAGCTTGCCGAACCGCCCACGGATTTCCTGAGCGACTCTCGCCATATCCGCCAGGGAAGCGACATCGGCCTGGAGCGCAACAGCGCCATTGCCCAGGCTTTCACCCGCACTCTTCACCCGCTCTGCGCTCTGGCCGGTAACGACGACATTAGCACCTTCTTCGAGAAAGAGTTTGGCGGTTGCGTAACCAATGCCTGTGGTTCCGCCGGTAATCAGTGCGGTCTTTCCTGCAAGTTTGCTCATGTTCAAAATCCTTTTCTCATTGGTTTCTAAAATTGGAATCTAAAAACAGGTACGTTGAGACAGTTCCAACCGGGACTGTCGGTTGTCGACTACATTTTTGTACCGACCGGTAAATAATCTAGTGCGTGCTATACTCGGTGTCAATTAAATTGTTGCGAGAACAAAAATGTCCGTGGAACGAGGCAGGCCACGCAGCTTTAACGAAGACGTCGTGCTGGATGCAGCGCTCAAGGTATTTTGGAAACATGGGTTCCAGAGCACGTCATTGAGCGAGCTGACCAAGGCCACCAATCTGAATAAGCCCAGCCTCTACGGGGCGTTCGGTGACAAGAAGTCACTGTATCTGAAGGCCCTGACGCGCTATCTGAACTTGTTGGTGGAAAGCCATGGGGATGAGCTGAGCCCGGAACGGGACAGCAAGGAAGCCGTGGAAGCCTACCTGACCTCCATTGCCCGGATGTTAACCAACCCGTCATTGCCGGGCGGCTGCTTTATCATCAACGGCACAGCCGATATCGGCGGCACCATTGTGCCGGGCGAAGTTGAAAGCGCCCTTAAAGAGGCCCTGCATGGCAACGAGGTCATACTCGCTGAACACCTGCGGCGGGCCAAAGCAAAAGGCGAACTGGCAGAGAGTGCCGATCCTGAACGCCTGGCCAAACTGTTTTTCACCCTGATAGCGGGCTTGGCTGTGCAGGCAAAGGGCGGCGCGCCTGAAGCCAAACTCAACGACATCATTCAATCCGCCATGTCGGTATGGCCGTCAAACTGACGGCCTTCTGCCGCGGTTCCCTCCCGCTTCAACACCCTCATCGCCAAGCCCGATAACGCAAACGCCTGCCCGGTGACTATAGCCTGATCGAGCTATATGCACGCTCCAGCCCCCTTGCAACAATTCAGCCTCCTTCGCAGAACGGACTTGCGAACAGATAAAAGATGTTCTGCACCTTCTTCACCACAATTTTCCCGACCAAGGAGGGTATATGACGATCAAAAAAGCCGTTTTGGCTCTGGCGTGTTTCAGCATGGGGCTGGAGGCTACCGCCGCTGCCCCGGAAAACCGCGCAACTGGCGCGAACACCAGCGAACTTTCGTCCTTTATTGGCGACGGCCAGTGGGGCACAACCCTGCTGGGAGACAAGCTGGCCTTTGGCGATGGTGCTTACCGCGCATTCTCACGGCTTGATGCAAATGGAATTCCGCTTTCTGTGGGTGTTGTCTTCCACAAAGACACTCTGGAAGGCATGCCTGGCGGTGAAGGCCAGCCGATGCATGATGGAAAAACCTGCTTTGACGTGGATGGTAACAACGACATAGACATTCACAGCGAGTGCGTCGGCGGCCACTCAAAGACCATGCACTTTGGCGACAACTCCACCCCGTTCAACAGCATTACCATCAACTGGGAGCCCCACGGTCACATTCCAGCTGGGGTCTATGACAAACCGCACCTCGACTTCCACTTCTACACCGCCTCCCAAACCGAACGACACCTGATTACTCCCGGCCCCTGCCCTGGCCTGATGAACTGCGCCCAGGAGCAGGAAGCCATCGTGCCGGTACCAGACCAGTACATTCACCCGGACTACATGAATACCCAGCTGGCCTTCGCCCATATGGGTAACCACTATGTCGACAGCCTGAGCCCGGAACTCAATGGGGGTGACTACACCCACACCTTTATCCTCGGCGCCTACGATGGCCGCATCACCTTCTACGAGCCGATGATCACCCGCGAATTCCTGCTGACCCAGCCCAACAGCTGCTTCCCGATCAAGCAGCCCCAGGCGTTCCAGGAGTCCGGCTATTACCCGCAGTCCTACTGTATCCGTTACAACCCCTGGCTGGAGCACTACAAAGTCTCCCTGGAAGACTTCCAGTACCAGCAGGCCTGGTAACGGCCGAATGGCCTGTCCCAGCAAGCGTTTAAACCGCAAATCATCACTGTTTACAAGGAGGTATCATGACTGAGCAATACGATGTCATCGTCGTGGGCGGAAGCGTATCCGGCGCCCCAACGGCTGCCTGGCTGGCCCGGAAAGGGTTCAGGGTGCTGGTTGTCGAAAAGGCCACCTTCCCCCGGGATGCAAATTCGACCCACTTCATCTGGCCCCGCGGCATGTCTTACCTGAACCGTCTGGGCGTCGCCGACCGGATTCTGGAAGAAACCCCGCACTTCAAGCAGATGGAAATCAACATCGAAGGCATTCGGCTGCATGGCGGCGTCCCCATTCAAGCCATTCGGGACCGTTTTGTTGCCCTGCATGGCGATGATCACGGGGTCGTTGACTACTACGCTGGCCCCCGCCGCTTTTTCCTTGACCAGGTATTGCTCGAAGAAGCCCAGGCCTCCGGTGCCGAGGTTCGGCAGGCCACCCGGGTCGAATCGCTGATTGAAGAAGACGGTGCCGTTGTTGGCATCCGCGCCGTTCCAGCGGACGGGGCTGCATTTGAAGCCCGCGCGCGAGTAGTCATCGGCGCCGACGGCCGCATGTCTCAGTTTGCCACCCAGGTAAACGCCCAGAAGACGGCCGTACGTGAGAAGTCCACCTTTGCCTACTACGGCTACTTCTCCGGTATCGACAAACCTGAACTCTGCATCCACAAGCGCGGCCGCTTTGGCACAGCGATCTTCCCCACCATGGAAGACCGCCACCTGGTGCTGGTGTATGGCCCTACCGAGTGGTGGGGCGACTTCAGCAAAGACCCGGAAACAAGCTTTTTCAAAACCTACGAGTTTGTTGCCCCGGATGTTGCCGAGCTGGTGAAACAGGGGGAACGGGTCGAACCCTTCAAGGCGATGGGGCGAATGGTCGCTTTCCACCGCGAAAACTGGGGGAACGGCTGGGCATTGGTAGGCGATGCCTGCAGCTTCAAGGACCAGTGGACGGCGATGGGCATTACCCATGCCTTGAGAGACGCCGAACTGCTGTCGACACACTTGGCGATGTACCTGAATGGCGACAAAGACTGGGATACGACGATGTCCGACTACAGCGCCGTTCGCTTCTCGGATTACGAGGACTACTGGAACCTGGTGTGTGACGGCGCAGAAATGCACCCCTATACCCGGGAAGAGCTGGAGTTCTTCCACGGTATCGAAGGGGATCAGGACAAGGTTGACCAGTTTATCGGCCAGGTCGGCGACACCATCAGCCTGAAACACCAGATCCAACCTGAAAGCCGGGACCAGCAAGAACTGCCGGACTTCATCCGGGAGTTTGACAGCGAAGCCCTGGCTTACCACCAGAACGCGTTTGTCGAATAGCCAACAACAGATCGTGCCCCCGGCCCTAGTGGCCCGGGGCCTCATCTATGACAGGAGGTTGTATGCAAGCTGTTGCAGGACGCAGTATTTCAAACACAAAGACCCATTCGGGAGTCACACGCCTGAAAGCCCCGGGCACCTGCGGGGAACTGGTACAGGGTGCTCTGGATGGACAGGATTTTCTGATCAACTGCCCGATTGATTTATATTCCTACGCCACCGTCAAAGGCCACCCCGAGCCGGGACTCCACATTTCCAGCCCTGGGCATTTTTCCAAGATCCGTGACACCCTGTTGCTTGCTTCCGAGCAGCATGACCTCGAACTCGCCCACGAACTGAACCTGTTCAGCGACATTCCGAGAGGCAAAGGCATGGCCTCCAGTTCCGCTGACATCACGGCCGCCTTTATGGCGGTGAATGACCATTGCGGGGTTTCCCTGGGCATGGAGAGTTTTGCGTCGGTTGTGACGGAAATTGAGCCGTCGGACTGCGTCAATTTCCCCGGTATCGCTCACCTGAACCACCTGACCGGGCACCTGTTCGAATCCCTGCCAGCCCCTACCGGGCTCAAGGTGCTGATCGTCGACTGTGGCGGTAACGTAGATACCATCACCTTCGACAGGCTTCGGGCTCGCAGTATCTATAAAGCCCACGAGGCTTACCTTCGCGACGCCGTGGCCACCTTGAAGCGCGGCTTGATCACCGGAGACCTGGATGCGGTGGCGTATGCCGCCACCTGCAGTGCCCGGCTGAATCAGCAAATCATGTTCAAGCCCCAGTTTGACCCACTCCTGCAATTCGCAATGACCAGCGGCGCCCTTGGCGTTAACTGCGCCCATAGCGGCACCGTGCTCGGCGTTCTGTTCCGCGAAGCGGACGAACTCGAAGCCCACTTGCGGACCCATATCGCGAAACGGTTTGGTGACTCCCTGCAGATACTTGGAACATTCAATGTGATTGGCGGAGGCGCCCATGAGTTCGAATAAACACCTGAACATTTTTCAAACGCCGTTCCACAACCCATCGATCTTCCAGATTCGAGACAAGACCCGCTTCGAAGGTCAGCTGGTGGATTTCTGCGTTCCGGCCAACTCGTACTTTCCGCCCCCGGAAATGGTCGAGTTGATCGAGCGAAACATGCAGGACATTCTCAAGTACTACCCGGATTACTCACAGGTCTATCAGGAGTGCATTTCCGACCTGTGCGGCTCCCCGGCCGAGAATATCGTGGCTGCCAACGGCATCACCGAAGTCATCACAATCCTGTGTCGTGAAAGCCGTGGACCGATTCTGACCTCAGTTCCCACCTTCGGCCGCTGGACGGACATCCCCCCGGACTTCGACATTCCGGTTCACTACCTTCAGCGAAAGAAGGAGAACGCCTTCCAGCTGAGCGCAGACGAGGTCATTCAAGCTGCCAGGGAAACCGCGGCATCCACCGTGGTCATCAGCAACCCCAACAACCCGACCGGTGCCTGGTTTGAGGGCGACGACATTCGCGCAATTGCGGATGCCCTCAGCGACGTCGACCACATTCTGATTGATGAGTCCTTTATCGAGTTCTCGGACCTCGAAAGCGCCGAGCGCCTGGCGATGGACTCCCCCAATATCATCGTCGTCAAGAGCATGGGCAAGTCGCTCGGCTGGCATGGCATTCGCCTGGGTTATGCCGTCGCCAATACCGAGCTGGCCGAGGCGCTCCGGCGGAAAGTGCCTTACTGGAACATCAACGGGCTTGCCGGCTTCGTGCTCAAGAACATGTGGCGCTTCAAGGATGAGTACCAGTCCAGTTTCGCGAAGGTCGCCCAGGACCGGGACTACATGTTCGAGCAGCTCCAGACCATACCGGGGCTAGTCACCTACCCATCGAAGTGCAACTTCCTGTTCAGCGAGCTTCCCCGCGGTGTTTCCGGAAAGCATGTCCGCGACCTGCTACTTGACCACTACGGGCTGGTGGTTCGTGAATGCAGCAACAAGGTGGGGTCAACGGAGTTCTACCTGCGCAATGTCGTTCGCCGGAAAGAGCAGACTGACGCCCTCGTAAACGCGCTCGGCGAGGTTTTGGCGACACTGCAGGACAGGACACCAGCGCCACAGCCAGAAGAGGCGGAAGGATGAACGGGACCATGCTGGTCAAGGTTGCCCGGCGCATCGTCGAAACGGACGATATCGTCCGCCTTGAGCTACGGTCTGCAGACGGCGGCTTGCTGCCGCCGTTCAGCCCCGGCTCGCACATCGACATCAAGGCGCCAGGCGGCGTGGTAAGGCCGTATTCCTTGTGCAACAACGCCAGGGAGACCCATCGCTATGTCGTTGGTATTCTCCGGGCGACCAACTCCAGGGGCGGCTCCCGAGCCCTCCACGATGAGGTTATTGAGGGCGCCCAGCTCACCATCAGTACGCCCCGGAATCATTTCCCCCTGCGCCCTGACAGGAAGAGCCTGCTGCTCGCCGGCGGAATCGGCATAACCCCACTGTTGTCCATGGCGGAAGCCCTGGCGTGGAGCCAAACCCCGTTCGAGCTGCATTACTTCGCCAGGTCACAATCCCAGGCAGGCTTTCTCGACTGGATAGCGCAGGCGCCCTATGAGGCCAATGCCTTTGTGCATTTTGATGATGAATCTGCACTGGCCAGCCCGAACCTTGCGGCGGCCTTTGCAAGCCTGAAAGCCGGCGACCAGACCGAGGTCTACCTCTGTGGCCCCCATGGTTTTATCGAATCAGCGCGCGCCATAGCTGCGAGCCTGGGTGTTGCAGAGGAAAACATTCACTACGAACTGTTCAGCCCTCCTGAAACCACAGACAAGACGGGCGGTAGCTTTGAAGTCATGCTGGCCCGCTCCGGAAATCGGTTTGTCGTCCCCAAAGACAAGAGCATTACCGAGGTGCTGGCAAGCCATGGTGTCCATATCCCCATGTCCTGTGAGGAAGGAGTCTGTGGTACCTGCATTACCAATGTCATCCGCGGTGAGCCTGACCATAGGGACTGTTTTTTCAGTGAACAGGAAAAGGCCGCTGGCAATCAGATGATGCCCTGCTGCTCCCGCTCAAAAAGCGCAGAGCTGGTGCTTGATCTCTAGCCCTCGCCTCAGGTTACCGGGGCCCACAGCTCCGGTAACCGCTCACACCTCGATCAACCCCTGGTGCATGGCAATCGCAATCGCGTGACAACGATTGGACGCATTGAGCTTTTCGATGGTTTTACTCACATGGACTTTCACCGTCCATGGGCTGATGCCCAGAATCATCCCGATTTCCGAATTCGACTTCCCGATACAGATCCACTCCAGGATCTCGGCCTCGCGCTTGGTCAGCAGACCTCGGCCGGGCGCGCGGTCGAAGTCGCCAATCTTTGCCAGCGCAAAATAGAGATGAGGAATCAGTAGCTGCAGTTTGTTTTCGACTTCGTCACGGAAAACATCCACCCCCCCGAACAAAAACAGGCAGGCCTGCCTCCGGTTCAGCTCTGTTACCCCATGCACCGCCAGGTTGCGGATCTTGTAACGGGCCAGCGACGAGGCTGCGGCAGTGTTTGAATGTCCCTGGCCCTGGGCAACATAGAGTGGCCGTTCTTCCCGGACCCACTGACGAATTTCCGGACACGTTTGGGAAACGTTGGGGCCCAGATATTCGTTCGGAAAGTTGATGTTGAGGGATTGTTTCAGGATCAGGTTGGAGAGACAAACGGTGCCAAACGCGAACATGGCATGGGGGATCAAACGCTGCAGCTGGTCATAGATTGTGCTCCGAAAATCAGGAAGGCTGGAGACAGTATGGCAAGCCTGAACGAAGTCCGTGATGGAGTGCGGGTCGTTACTTTCCATGTAGCTTCCTCGATCACCATGGCGCCAGCAGATAGCGGGCCAGAATGACATGTCTTTTCAGCAGAAAGAGTTCGAGAGTGAAGGAGCTACCGTGATCAGGCCCGGCCCAATCAGGCGTTCCCCTGGCGTCGTTGCCTATAGCCACTCAGGTCGCACTTACCAGAAACTGGGTGTGCATAAGGGATGACTTATTGCAGCGGCGCTGCAATTCAGGGCTGGCGATCCGTGCCGAATACATCCTGAAAGGTGTTAGTACAAATTATGTACTGACCGGTAAATAATATTGGAGACAGCTGACGAGCGCAAGCGGGGAAACAAAGTTTACATGCTAATATTACAAAAATGCAGGCATGTTGGCAGACCGGGCTTCAAGTGCTCGACAACGCCGCGCTTTTAGCGGCCAAAAGCGATCAGGAAAGCATCAGGCAACATTGCCCTTGGGACTCATTACTGGGGACATACAGGGGATGGGAGTGACATCAGACTGACCGCCCTGACCATACTCGATCAGGGCGGGTCTCATGCGAGACGTGCTCACCGCACGATCAATCAGAGGCGGACTTCAATGCCCTGTTCACGCATGGCTTCCTTGGCTTCGGGGATGGTGTGCTGACCAAAGTGGAAAATGGATGCAGCAAGAACCGCATCCGCACCGCCTTTGGTTACACCATCGGCCAGGTGCTGAAGCTCGCCAACACCGCCGGAGGCAATAACAGGCACCGACACCGCATCACTGACCGCCCGGGTCAGGCCCAGGTCAAAACCAATCTTGGTACCGTCCCGGTCCATTGAGGTCAGCAACAACTCCCCGGCACCCAGCTCGGTCATCTTCCTTGCCCACTCAACGGCATCAAGCCCGGTCGGCTTGCGACCACCGTGGGTGAAGATTTCCCAACGGTCCGGCTCGCCGTCACCACTCACCTTCTTGGCGTCGATCGCCACCACAATGCACTGGCTGCCGAAACGCTCGGCGGCTTCGCGCACAAACTCCGGGTTAAACACCGCAGCGGTGTTGATGGAGACCTTATCGGCACCCGCGTTCAGGAGCTTGCGGATATCATCCACGGTCCGTACGCCACCACCCACGGTCAGCGGGATAAAGACTTCCGCCGCCATGCGCTCTACGGTTTCATACGTCGTGTCACGGCTTTCGTGGCTGGCCGTAATATCGAGGAAGGTAATCTCGTCGGCGCCCTGTTCGTTGTATTTCCGGGCCACCTCGACCGGATCACCGGCGTCCCGGATATCGACGAAATTGACGCCCTTGACGACCCGCCCCTTATCAACGTCGAGGCAGGGAATGATGCGCTTGGCCAAAGACATAATGCGTACTCCGCTAATAGTGAGAGGCCAGCTTACAGGCTGTCGCAGAAGGCCTGGGCCTCTGCCACGTCCAGCGTTCCTTCATAGATGGCGCGACCAGTGATGGCTCCGAGGATACCCTTGTCCGCCACTGTTGCCAGACGCTTGAGGTCGTCCATATTGGTCACACCGCCGGAGGCGATAACCGGGATACCACCGGCTTCTGCCAGGGCAGCCGTTGCCTCAACGTTAACACCCTGCATCATGCCGTCACGGGCAATGTCGGTGTAGACAATGGAGTCAACACCATCGCTGGCAAAACGCTTGGCCAGATCGGTTGCCATCACCTCAGACACTTCCGCCCAGCCGTCGGTGGCCACGCGACCATCCTTGGCATCCAGGCCCACGATAATGTGGCCAGGAAAACGCTTGCACATCTCTGTCACGAACTCAGGCTCTTTCACTGCCTTGGTGCCAATGATGACCCACTGTACGCCAGCTTTCAGATAGGCCTCGATGGTTTCCGCCGAACGGATACCACCACCAATCTGGATCGGCAGGTCCGGAAAACGCTTGGCGATCGCCTGGACGATTTCACCGTTAACCGGCTCACCGGCAAACGCGCCGTTCAGGTCGACCAGGTGCAGGCGGCGGGCGCCGGCATCCACCCAACGGGCGGCCATATCAACGGGGTCATCGGAGAAAACGGTGGAGTCATCCATACGGCCCTGACGCAGGCGCACGCATTTACCGTCTTTGAGGTCGATGGCAGGGATAATCAGCATAGGGGAATCCGTATCAGTCTGTCGGTAGAGTCCGGACCGGGCTTACGCCCCGGTCCAGGCTACGAAGTTTTTCAGTAGTTGCAAACCAGCGTTGTGGCTCTTCTCGGGATGGAACTGGGCGGCAAAGATGTTGCCCCGGGCCACCGCTGCCGCCAGGTCGACACCGTAATGGGTACGACCGGCGAGGTCAGGGTTATGTTCCGCTTCCACATAATAACTGTGGACGAAATAGAAACGCTCGCCATCGGGAATGTTGTGCCAGACCGGGTGGTCGGTGGCCTGGTAGACCTCATTCCAGCCCATGTGCGGCACTTTAAGACGTTCGCCGTTTTCTTTCAGGTTGTCGCCGAAGTAGCGCACTTTCGCCGGAAACAGGTCGATGCAGTCTACTCCGCCATTCTCCTCGCTGTGGGACATCAGCGCCTGCATACCGACACAGATCCCCAGCAACGGGCGGTCAGCAGACACTTCCCGGACCAGCTCATCCACACCCAGGCGGTGGATTTCCGCCATGCAGTCGCGGATAGCCCCCACCCCGGGCAGGATAACGTGGTCTGCCTCGCGAACCTGGGCGGCATCGCTGGTCACCAGCACGCGGGTATCCGGCGCGACGTGTTCAACAGCCTTGCTTACGGAATGGAGGTTACCCATACCGTAATCAATGATGGCAACGGTCTTCATCTAAACGAGTCTCCGGCCTTACAGGGTGCCTTTGGTGGACGGGGTGATACCAGCCATGCGCTCATCGGTTTCGATAGCCATGCGCAACGCACGTCCGAAGGCCTTAAACACCGTTTCGATCTGGTGGTGGGTATTCTTGCCACGCAGGTTATCGATGTGCAGGGTCACCATGGAGTGGTTGACGAAGCCGTGGAAAAACTCCTCGAACAGGTCCACATCAAAACCACCCACCGAACCGCGGGTATAGGGTACGTCCATGATCAGGCCCGGGCGACCGGACAGATCAATAACCACCCGTGACAACGCCTCGTCGAGGGGGACATAGGCGTGGCCGTAACGGCGGATGCCTTTCTTGTCGCCCACGGCCTGTTTGAAGGCCTGCCCCAGGGTAATGCCGATGTCCTCCACCGTGTGGTGGTCATCAATGTGCAGGTCACCCTTGGCAACGATGTCCAGGTCCACCAGGCCATGGCGGGCAATCTGATCCATCATGTGGTCCAGGAAAGGAACTCCGGTTTCAAAATTGGCTTTACCGGTACCGTCGAGATTGATCTCAGCGGTGATCTGGGTTTCAAGGGTATTTCGCTCTACCCGCGCCTTGCGTTCGGCCATGGGGACTCCAGTAGCAATCAGTCGGCACAATGCCTGTCATCAATCGAATGCGGATTATACCTATTATGCAAGCCGCCGTCCCACCACGGTTTCAATCCCGCCGATAGCGGCAGGCAATGGTTCAGCAGCAGACAAACAAAACCGGCGGCCTGCCAGACTCCGGATCACGTTCCGCAGTTTCTGGCATGCACCGCCGGTTTCGGGTCAGTCCTGTAATCAGAACGCTTTCTGGAGATTAGAGATATAAGTATCTACCAGACTGTTGAATTCGTGCTTGATCACCGGGCTGATGGCAAGTTTCAGCAGACCCGGCAGGGGCAGCGTCAACTCCGCCTTAGTGCGGAACTTGGCGGTGGTGGCATTGTCACCATTGGCCGTCAGGGCCCAGGAACCGCTGACTACACCGTTCCCCTCACCTTTTACCGGCACCCAGGTGATGCTTCCCGAGTCTGCATCGGCGCTGTAGGTACACGCGTAGATACTCTGGATGGCATGCTTGTCGATACCGATTTTTTCCATTTCCCAGCGGAAGGCATTGCCGCCGAGATCCACCAACTGGTCTACCTTGGGGAAATGGCTCGCTGACCGGGGTACATCCGCCAGCAGCTCAAAAACATCGTTGTACGCACCAGGAATTTCAAAATCCCGGCTTAACTCAATGGCTACAGTAATGGCCACAAGCCTCTCCTCGTATTTGTCACATTATTTTTAGGGACTAACCATCGCAATACGGGTGGTTTTTATCAGAATAGGTTTGAGAGCCCGTATTCTGTCTTATTGGTCATGCGTTGTCATATAGATCTTGGCCCACGTGCGCTATCCTTGCAGTAATTTGCCTGACTCTCTATTACTCTCCATTGGACTTTTTTCGGAAGGATGCGGATGCCATGAAAGCAGTTCGATACCTGGTTATCGCCATGGTTGCGGTGATCGTACTTATCGCCGTTGCAATTGCCATCGCTGTTGCGGTGATTGACCCCAATCACTACAAGCCTCAGATTGAAAAAGCCGTTGAAGACGCCACCAACCTCGACCTGGTGCTTGATGGCGATATCGGCTGGTCATTCATTCCCCTTGGTCTTGAGCTGAACAGTGTCGAAGCCACTCTGGATGGCGAACGCTTTGTCAAACTGGACCAGCTGGTAGCCCAGGTTGGCCTGTTGTCGCTGATCCGCATGTCGCCGCAGGTGGACACCTTCGTTCTTGATGGCCTCGATGCCCGTCTGGTAGTGGACGCTGACGGCAACGCCAACTGGGACCGGATCGTACCGCAAGGCGAGAAAGCCCAGGAATCGGAGGCCGCCCCCGCGACAGAAGCCCCGGCCACGGCCCCGGAAACCGTCGCCACTGAAGAAGGCGAAGCGCCCTCTCCCCTGAACTTCAATGTCGAGCACGTTCAGATCAGCAACGCCCAGATCCATTACGATGACCAGTCCAGCGGTCAGTCCATTGTTCTGGAAGGGGTTACCCTCAATGCCAGCGACATTACCCTCGGCCAGACGTTCCCGTTCGAACTGGCCTTCCGGGTAGCGACTGCCAAGCCACAGTTCTCCGTGGACGGTTCCCTGCGTGCCAACGTCATGGCCAACGAGGCCCTCAACCAGTTTGCGCTTCAGGACATCAACGGGCGCTTTGACATGGGCGGTGAGCCGTTTGGCGGCAAAAACGTACTGGCACAGGTGTCCGGCTCCGCTGCGGCCGACCTCGAGAATGAAAGTGCCAACCTGGAAAACCTCGAACTCAGTCTGGCTGACCTGAAGCTGAGCAGTAACCTCAACGTCAAGGGCTTCGGCGATGCCCCTCAGCTGAGCGGCAACCTGCGCATTGACGCCTTCTCCCTGAAGAAGCTGCTGGCCGCACTGGGCCAGCAGCCGATCGAAACCAGCGACCCGGACGTGCTCCAGGCCATCGCCTTCGCCACCGCTATTAACGGCCCCGCCGGCAAGGTGTCCCTGGACAACATCACCCTTCAGCTGGACGACACCAACTTCTCCGGTAACGGCAGCTACACCCTGGATAACGGCGCCGTGGCGCTCACCCTTCAGGGCACTGCCCTGAACGTGGACCGTTACCTGCCCCCGGCTGAAGAAGGCGACACCACAGCCGCCGATGCCGCTGAACCGGCCGCCCCTGCTGATCCGGCCGGCGCAAACACCGCCGAGTCCGACCTGCTGCCGCTGGATGCCCTGCGCACCCTCGCGCTGAATATCCAGCTGGGCCTGGAAGAGCTGGTCGCCAGTAACCTGACCATCACCGAACTGAACACCGCCATCTCCGCCAACAACGGATTGCTGAAACTCGACGATCTCAGCGGCAAGATGTACCAGGGCGAGTTTGATGCAACAGCAACGTTGGATGCCCGCACCAACAACCCGAAGTGGGCACTGACTTCTGATGTTGCCGGTATCCAGGTTCAGCCACTGCTAATGAATCTGGCCGAGGTGGACATGCTCACCGGCGGTGCCAACCTGGACCTCAACATCACCACAATGGGCAACCGGATGTCGGCGCTTCGCAACAATGCCGGTGGTGAAATCAAGGTTAGCCTTGCCGAAGGGCAGTTCACCCGCATGAACCTGACGCGCATGGCGTGCCAGGGCATCGCCTTGGCCAACCAGGAATCCCTGGCCGCTGAAGGCTGGGGCACCACCACCGAATTCAACGACCTCCACGCCGTGCTCAAGATTGACGGCAACACCCTGACCAACACCGACCTGGTTGCTGCCCTTGCCGGCATGAAACTGGAAGGTGACGGCACGGTTGACCTCAGCGCAAGCGAGCTGGACTACGAGGCAGGCCTGCGCATTGTTGGCGAAATCCATCGCGATCCGGCTTGCCGCGTCACCGAGTATGTCGAGAACGTGGTTATCCCGCTGGAATGCCGGGGCAGCTTTGACGAAGACCCCGCCGGCCTTTGTTCCTTTGATGGTTCCCGTTTCCGCGACACCCTCAAGGACATCGCCGCGAATGCCGCCCGCGCCAAGGCCGAGGAAGAGATTGACCGTGCCCGTGAGCGTGCAGAAGAAAAGGTCACCGAAGAGCTGGAGCGGCACCTGGATAGCGAAAGCGCCGATCAGGTCCGCGACGCCCTGAGAGGCCTGTTCGGCCAATGAGTGACAGCTTCGCCCAGCGCCTGCTGGATTGGTACGACCGCCACGGCCGCAAAGCGCTGCCGTGGCACCATGACCGCAACGCCTATCGGGTCTGGGTCTCGGAGATCATGCTCCAGCAGACCCAAGTAGCCACGGTGATCCCCTACTACGAAGCCTTTATGGCCCGTTTTCCATCGGTGCATGCGCTGGCAGAAGCCCCGGTGGACGACGTGCTGGGACACTGGTCAGGGCTGGGCTATTACGCCCGCGCCCGCAACCTGCAGAAAGCGGCCCAGCAGGTGGTGACCGAGTTTGGTGGCGACTTCCCCGCCGACCAGGCCCAGCTGGAGTCACTGCCGGGTATTGGCCGCTCCACCGCTGCCGCCATCCTCGCCCAGGCATTCCAGCAACGGGCTACGATCCTGGACGGCAACGTGAAGCGGGTTCTGGCCCGCCACCATGCCGTTGACGGCTGGCCAGGCCAGACCCGGGTGCTGAACCAGCTGTGGGATCACGCCGAAAGCCACACCCCCACCGAACGGGTGCGCGACTACACCCAGGCGATCATGGATCTCGGTGCCATGGTGTGTACCCGCAGCCGACCGGGCTGCGACACCTGCCCGTTAAGCAGCAGCTGCGCGGCCTATGCCGCGGACGAAGCCACCCGCTACCCCGGTAGCAAGCCCAAGAAAGAAAAGCCGGAAAAGTCCACCTGGATGGTGATCCTCGAAGACCCCGATGGCCGGGTGTTGCTGGAGAAACGTCCCGCCAGTGGCATCTGGGGAGGCTTGTGGAGCCTGCCGGAACTGGACCCGGCGCTGGAGTCTGATGAACTGGCGGAAGCCTGCGAACGCAGCCTGGGCCTCAGCTGCCAAGACGTCACCATCCAGGCCGGTTTCCGCCATACCTTCAGCCACTACCACCTGCACATCCGCCCGGCCCTTATCGCGGCCAGGCCCCAGGCCCGTGTGGCAGACGATAACGACCGCCGCTGGCTATACCGGGACGAAGCCCTCGCCCTCGGCCTGCCCGCCCCGATCCGCACCCTGCTCACAGACCCGGGCCAAACCGCCCTGTTGTGATCTGGTATCATCCACGCCAGAGCCACCGGCAGCACCGACATAGGAGCCAACATGAGCCGTACCGTCCATTGCCGCAAATACAATGAAGAACTCGAAGGCCTCGACTTCCCGCCCATGCCGGGCCAGAAAGGCCAGGAGCTGTTTGAAACCGTCTCCAAGAAAGCCTGGCAGGAATGGCAGGCCCAGCAGACCATGCTGATCAACGAGAAGCACCTGAGCCTGATGGACCCGAATACCCGCAAATACCTGCAGGCCCAGATGGAAAACTTCCTCGACAACCAGCCCTTCGACAAGGCTGAAGGCTACGTACCACCGGAGAAATAACCCAGTTTTGATCAAGCTTTGTGCAGGTGGAAAACTGTTTCATATTTTTTTCATCCACAGCCTTGACTCACTACCGCTAAACCGGTTTAATAGCGCCCCGTTGCAGAGCACTACCGCAACATGCCCGGATAGCTCAGTTGGTAGAGCAGGGGATTGAAAATCCCCGTGTCCGTGGTTCGATTCCGCGTCCGGGCACCATTTTGAATTCCGCAAAAAAGCCGCTTCTTGAGCGGCTTTTTTCGTTTCTCCCTTCCCCTTTCGTACGTAGCATTAATTACAATATCAGTGGTCTTTATAATCGGGCTCGGATTGAGCCATACATAGAAAATCACTAGAAAATAAATCCACCCCAGCTGTTCCCAAGGCCATTTATCACTCCCCTTCAATCACACAACAAGACCCCCTTACTGCTTTTAAAAACTCTCCCACACTTCTCACGAGAGAACTCGAGACTCGATATAAATCAAATTGCGATATTTACGTCGCGATAATAAGGAAAACGGCAGCCATAGAAACGTATGGCAAACAGCATTTCTTGGGCACATAGAATCAAGCATGATACTGACACCGCAGCCTTAATAACCGAACAGCCGTACCAACTGTATAGACAGCAAAAACCGGCTTCGATTAATAAAGAATAATTTCGTTGATGCACTCTTCCTACATTGTCGGATGGAGGTTGCCCTCTTCAACCAGCAACCTTCTAACTCCCTAAAGCTCGCAGGTACTCAAGGGATAGCTTACTGAACAGCGTTCTTCACCCTACCGCGCCAGGCCAGTCATTAATCTAAGCAAGACAATCAAAAGCTGCTGAGGGCAGCATTGCTCTAGCTTATTCCGAGGAAAGCGATCTTCCCGCCTCACATGGAAACGAGACTAAACCTGAGAAGTCAGACAAATGCTGAATTAATTGGACTCGCCCCCCCCCTCCTTTCATATGCTCGTCTAGATCATGATGGCCTTGCACCCGGGGAACCCGGCAAACAAATCCTTTTGGGAGACCACTCATGGCTAAGAAACAGCGCATGACCAAGGAAGATGCTTCTCGAATCCAAAGCAATGAAGACAAGCAAGGTGAGAACAAAACAAAACAGCGCCCCTTCAAAGCCCGAGCCCAGCGAGCAGCAACCAAGAACCAGGAGACCTAACCAATGGCCCAACATGACGACGACAACCGCTCTTGCCAACTGAACCCTGAGCACGATGCCTATTGGCAGAGTCGTGGCGAGGATGAGCGCCCTGAAGATTGGGAAGATCGTGTTGCCTATCAGGATAGTCAAGACTAGGAAACGCCGTTACTTTCATACGACCGCCTGTAAGGCGGTCAACTTCCCGCCTTCTTCCATTCAAGGTAGGGCGCGAACTCCAGGGCTTTGTGATAGTGCCGAGAATAGTTTGCAAATATTTCTCGCAGAATTGCCCAGCTCAGTTCTTTGCTGACCCCACTAATCTTCTGCCCTTGGATCGATACATTAATTAGTCTATCCAAAGCCCGCGCTATCACCCCATGAAAGACCATGAGATCAATCAAGTCAGTCGGACCCGAAGGTTGATGCAACAGAAACTGCTTCAACTTTTCCTCACTAGGGTAACTCTTCCCGAGACGCCAATCCCTTAGCTGTTTTTTCTGGCGCTCTTTAAGGGTAGTACCAGCAACCGTTGTTTCTGGATCAAGCTGGATTCCCTTTGCCAAGTCCGCCCAGGTCATGTGACGCCTTCCTTTAGAGAAGTGGCTTCGCCAATCATCGAGAAGGGCTTCAAATACATTTCTAGGAGATCGGCAATCCGATGACACAATTTTGCCAAGCACACGCATAAAGGCTGTCGGAGTCGTTAACAAGCCCTCTTCGCCTTGGTAGGAGTACTTCGATAACGCCTCAAAAAGAGCTAAAGCAGAAAGGTAAAAATCCCAGTATTGATATAAGCAGTAACGAGCAAGCACCTCTTTCTTCTCTACGGAAAACTCACTACTTGGAATAGATAAAGATAATATAGAAACTGCGGAGTCAATTACGCTAGAAGGCACTAAGGTATATTTACGGTAAAGCTCAGCCTCAAGCGATCGAACGCCTTCCACCGCTTGGCCCTCCATACCCTGTTTAGCCAGCTTGCGCAGAGCAACAAGTTTTAGACGCATACCTCGCTGGTGCCTAGCCCGCTCCTCCACAAAAGAAATCATTGGGTAAAGCCTAGAGCAGCGCTCTTGCGACAGAGACTGCTTAACCCCCTCAATTGGACCACACCAACTTGCATAATTGGATCTCAATCCTTTATATATCAGAACTTTACGAACAAACCCCGGAGAAAAATCAACTCCTGGCGCCGCAGCTTTGAAGTAATTTGAAAGCAAGCCAAACGATTTCTCACTAACCCCCACTGTCGTAAGCTTTGCTACCGTCGAACGCCCAACTTTTGGTTCTAGTCCAGTGAGCCGAGACAAAGCATTCACCAATTCAATAGGTCCTGTTGGCACCCTAAGCAATTCACAGAAATCCTGAAACGGAGGGATATAGTACGATTCGTATGCAGGGATGAACGCACGTCGTCTCTGGCGACCTTTCCTAGCCATCGATCACCTCCAAAAAATTTAGGGCAAACATATCCTCACCGCCCCAAAATACATTCTCTTGAATACTTCTCACTGACCTCCCGCCGTAAAGAACGCAGGTGGTTTCCCCTGGAAACGCTATACCCTGACCTCAGCTCAGCCTGAATATCATCCAGCTGCTCGTTATAACTATCACAGCGAGCTTGCAACTCGCGCTGTTCCCGCAGTTGCTCCGCTAAATTCTGGCGCCTCTCTGCGAGAGTCTGTCTCTGTAGAAATTGCTGCCTCTGCACCGAAGTATCAGCTCCATTTAGCACAGATCGGCTAACGATGGCCGTTCTACTATTGCCACTAAGGAGCTCATAACGAGAACAAGCACTTTCCCGGTGAATCCGGCTTTGGGTTTCTTGATCATTGGCATACATCCTCGCCCAGAATTGACACATATGGGCAGAGCTTCTGATGGCCGAAGCGCTGGCTCCGTCAGACGAGCGTGTAGATGACAGTTGTCTTGGTTGAGTTTGCGAGGACTGAGCAGTACTGCTGGCAACAAGGGATACATTTTGCTGCTGGGTCACCTGGATGGCAGGTGCGAGACGCTCGTTGATCTCTCCGAACGTAACCACGACTGCAGGCCTTTCAGAGCCTGGTTGTTGAACCAACTTTACTTCAACGCGACCAACAAAAGCGACATACAGAACTACCGCTAAAGCAATAATAAGAACATTCGCCAGGAATACTTTGGCTAGTGTTTTCAGAAACCCCATTGTCAGCTCCATTGACGGGTGAGTACGTTATTTATTCCCCCGGATAATAGCTCAGACCATTACGTGATGGATACTCACCAAAAACAAAAGCCCCACTAAACGCGGCGCAAGAAAACCGAAGAAAACTGGGACAAATCTATTTTTAGGAGGGAGAAGGAATGGTGCCAGACCTCTCCCTAACCAGTCACACCACTCTGCAAGTGTCGCGTTGGCCAAGCATCCATGCCAGCGGTAAGTCCTGGCCGGATGATTCGGGGCCAGTCTACGGATTTAGGGGCGGGGTGTTAGTCGTCATTTCCCAAGGGCTTTTGAGAAGAAGGTTAAAGTCTCACGCTTTGCTAAGCGTCAGCCTGCAGATGTTCGGCCTCCCCTACCGGTTCCAGCCGCTCCGGTGACCTTACCGGCTCCACGATGATCGGCTGCCGGATCTGGCTTTTCAGCAGGTGCTGTAGTGGATCGGTGTTTGTGAGGTAGGGATCTAGCCACATGTCGAAATCATCAGGCCGCAGCATGAGCGGTATGCTTTTCGGGTGGATGCGGCTGAACCTGGGGTGTGGTGGCAGGGTGACGATGGTGAAGGCGGGTACGCGCTCCCCTTCAAAGTCCCAGATTTCGTACAAGCCAGCGAATGCGATTGCCCCACTCTCTGCCCGGATGTTGTAGCACTGTTTATGCCCTTTCTCTCCTGTCCATTCATGGAAACCACTGGCAGGTATGATGGCCCGCTGCGAATGGAACCGTGGTTTCCACAGCGGGCTACTTCCCAGGCTGCCCGATCGGGCGTTGAAGGTGCTGTAGTCTGGGGATGGCCGGTAGCCGGTGCCGTCTGGCTTTGGCTCCATTAACAGTGACCAGTAGGCATCGTCGAGGTAACGTTCATCACCGACCTGATAGACAATCTGGCCTTGTGACCCTGGGGCGATGTTGTAGCGGGTTTCGGGGTAGAGGGTGAGGCCCAGAATGTCCATCAGGTTTCCGACTTCGGGGCTGTCTATGATGTTGTAGCGGCCGCACACTGGAATCACTCCTTTGCATGGATTGATTCCAGCTTAGGCAAGGTGTCAACGAAGTGTCAGTTCAACGGATTAAAAATTCCCTGTCCGTGGCTCGATTCCGCGTCCGGGCACCATGTCGAATTCTCAATACCTATGTCCGATTATCCCCGATCGGGCGATAGGCGCGGATACCGGCCCCTCCGGCCCCCTTTCGAACCTCAAAATAGTCTCCCAGATCAGCAAACAGGTCCGATAACTTCTTGGCACCGTAACTGCGGGGGTCAAAGTCGGATTTTGCGCGTTTCAGGAAGGAGCCTGCGGCGCCAAGGTTTGCCCAACCCTGGTCATCCTGGACGTGATCCCATGCCCGCCTCAGCAGCCTCACAATCTCCGGCACTTTCCTGGAGTGCTTTGACGATCTAACCGGCAGGGACTCTGGTTCAGGCTCCTCGACCTGCTCGACGGAGAGGTTTTCCGTTAGCAGGAAGTCGTCGCAGGCACTTCTGAAAGACGTTGGCGTTTTGTGCTCGCCAAAGCCAAATACGTAGATTTCGTCCTCGCGAAGACGAGACGCCAGCTTGGTAAAATCACTGTCACTCGACACCAGGGCAAAGGCATCAAATTTCTGGGAATAAAGCAGGTCCATCGCATCAATAATCATCGACGCATCTGTCGCATTCTTTCCCTTGGTATACGCAAACTGCTGGATCGGCTGTATCGCCAGCTCATTCAGCACCGTTTTCCAGTTTTTCAGTGAATCGACAGACCAGTCACCGTAAGCCCGCTTGGTGACCACATGGCCATGGGATGACAACTCTTCGAGTATCAGTGGGAGCTTGGAAAGCTGGGCATTATCCGCATCGATCAAGACCGCAATTTTCTTATGTTGATCCAGGTCTTTCATGGTCAGCTCCATTGACGGGTGAGTGCGCTATTTTTACCGATACTAGCCCACGCCGTTAGCTGAGGGATACACCGCACACAAAAAAGCCCCACAAGATGCGGGGCTTTCGACGGCGGCTTTCCTCAGAAAGCCCGCCTACCTGATGTCGAGGGGCGTTTATCACACCCGCTCAGACTAATATCAGGCAGCTTTTTTCAGCTTTTTCTTCAGGCTTTTCAGTTTGCCTTCTTGCTTGGCAATCTTTGCCTTACGAGCTTTGATTTCTTTTTTCAGGCTGGTGACTTTCTTGGTAGCTTTCTTGGCCATTATCTCTGCTCCTGATTCTGCTATTGACTGTTTGCGTCTGTCGTATCTTCAGTCGCTCTTGTTATCCTGGATGAAGCCTCGGATAAACTTTCGGATTTCCCGGGCTGCACTGGTGTCCAGCTCGTCACACAAAGCAATAAATTCATCGCGCTCAGTGCTGCTGATGCGGATAAGGAGCTGGGCATCTTTCTTCCCGGCCTTTCCTTTTCCACGTTTAACAGCCTTATCGCTTTCTGCGTCTGCAGCCATAGAGCATCTAACCTCTGAAGATAGACAAAGTATATACAAAATATATCAAAAAGATATACCGATCCGGAATTAAAAATAATTTCTTATGCTCAACGGCCAGACACCTCCCCGGCAGACGCGGCTTTCTTCCACGCCAACGGTGCAAGACCAACCCGGCGTTTGAAGGCCCGGGAGAAGTTACTGGTTTCCGTATAGCCCAGCAATTCAGCCAGCTGGGTGAGCGACATGCTGGTTTCCGTCAGGTACTGCTGGGCCATGTCGATGCGGACACTTTCAACAAGTTCACTGAACGACGTGCCTTGCTGGTTGAGGTGGCGCTGCAGTGAGCGTTTGCTGACCCGTAACGAGTCGGCGATTTTAACCAGTGAACAGCCGTTGGTACCCAACAGCTGCTGGATCAGCAGCCGGACCTTGGATATGAGGTCACGGGGAGCCTGGCCTTCCAGGCGGCGGATGTAGTCCTGAACAATCTGGTTGGTGTAGCTGTTCGATTCCTGGGTCATCGGGGCATCCAGGAAGTCGGCATCAAACACCAAGGCGTTTTCTTCCTGGCCGAACAGCACCGGGCATCCGAACACTTTCTGGTACAACCCCGTATCGGCGGGTGCCCGATGGCGGAAGAGCACCTTGTCAGGGCTCCAATCCGGACCACCCAACATCCGCATGACTGCCATGCCAAGGCCCGCCGCCCGGTCGGTCACCTGGAAAGCCTCATCCGACGCGGCAAGATTCCGCGAGGAAAAATACGCCTTGCCATGATCCGTTGTCAGCTGCACCAGCGTGCCCTGGTCATGCAGGTGGTTGTAGCGCCGGAGTCCGTTGAGAGCCTCCATCACGCTACCTGCGTGCTGGATAATAAACCCCGTGGGGCCCATCACCGCCAGGTTGATCTCGCGCCCCAGCAGCAAGCCAAAGTCTTCCCGCCCGGAGGCTTGCGCAGCCACCTCCAGCAGTCGGTTAAACGCTTCACAACGGATGAACTGGTTGGTGGTGTGCAGGTAGCCGGGGTCCAGCCCTGCTCGGGCGCACAGCTCCGCCGGGTTCGCCCCCAACTGTTGGGCCAGCTCAGAAAAGCCGATCAGCGCGGATGACAGCCGGAGCAGCATGCTCGATTACCGTTTGGGTGAAGTGACCGGGCGCATGATAGCCCCCGGCCGATTGTGGCGCAAACTGATACTAACTGGCGCCTAATGATACAGCTGACTGACATCGGCTCGGTTAGTGTGGTTCAGGAATTGAGTTTGACCTAACAACAATGAGGCGGGTTAGTACAGCACTTGGCGGACCTCCGCTGCGGCTATGCCACCGCCAAACCACTGCCACAGGCAGGGAGGAAACACCGATGCAGTCTGCAGATTTCGACCGGGTACCGGAACTCATCAGCGATCACCTGAACCCTTTCGGTTTTCAAACCATTTCAGATCTCCTCGACCGCGCTTTCGAGCAATACCCAGACAACATTGCCTTCTCCTGCCTTGATGTCACCCTGACCTTTTCCGAACTGGATCACCTGTCCCGGGCTTTTGCGGTCTACCTCCAGAACGAGGCCGGCCTCCGCCCCGGTGACCGCATCGCCATCCAGTTGCCCAACATCCTGCAGTACCCGGTGGCCGCCTTTGGCGCCATCCGTGCCGGGCTGGTGGTCGTCAATACCAATCCGCTCTATACCCCCCGGGAGATGAAACATCAGCTCAGCGATTCCGGGGCCCGGGCGCTGGTGCTGCTGGACAGCCGCCTCGACCTGGCGGACGAGCTGTTGGCGGAAACCCCCATTGAACTGCTGATCCACACCAGCCTGAACGACATGCAGACCCTGGTGAGCGGGCGCATGGTTGAACGCTCGCCACTGCAACAGATCATCCCCCTGCAGACCACATTGGCGCTTGGTCTGGGACACACCCCCACTCCGGCGGATGCCACGCCCACCAGCCTGGCGGTACTGCAATACACCGGCGGCACCACCGGTGTTGCCAAAGGCTCGATGCTGACCCACAGCAACCTGGTTGCCAACCAGCTGCAGATCACTGCGCTGCTGGGCGATTACCTGGTACCCGGGCAGGAAATCTATATCGCACCGCTGCCGCTCTATCACATCTATGCGTTCACCTTCCATCTGCTGGCCCTGTTCGAACGCGGTGCCCACAGCGTACTGATTCCCAACCCGAGTGACCTGGACAGCCTGATCACCGCCGCGAGCCGCTGGCCCTTCACCGGCTTTGCCGGCATCAACACGCTGTTTGTCGCACTGTGCTCGAATGACGCTTTCCGGAACCTGGACTTCAGCTCCCTGAAACTGACCTCGTCCGGTGGGATGGCACTCACCCGCGCCGCGGCCGAGCTGTGGCGCCAGGTGACCGGGGTAACCATTTCCGAAGGCTACGGGCTCAGTGAAACCGCCCCCGCAGTGTGCCTCAACCGCCCCTCTGACCCACGGGTCGGCACCATTGGCGTCACCGTCGCGGACACCGAGATCCAGGTCATTGATGACAACGGCCAACCGCTCCCCAATGGTGAGATTGGCGAGTTGTGTGTGAAAGGTCCCCAGGTGATGAAAGGTTACTGGAAGCGCCCCCACGAGAGCGCCAAGGTGTTCCTGCCCGGCGGCTGGTTCCGCACCGGGGATATGGCCATGATTCAGGACGACGGTTTGACCCGGATCGTCGACCGGAAAAAAGAAATGATCATCGTCTCCGGCTTCAACGTCTTCCCGAATGAAATTGAAGACGTGGTTTCCCTGCATGCCAAAGTGCGTGAGTGCGCGGTTATTGGTATGGACGATGCCAGGACTGGCGAGCGGGTTCGCCTGTATGTGGTGCCGGAAGATGCGGAGCTGAGCCAGGCCGAAGTTCTGGAACACTGCCGCAAAAGCCTGACCCCCTACAAGGTCCCCAAAGAAGTAATTTTCTGCGATCAGCTGCCAAAATCGAACGTTGGCAAGATCCTGCGCCGGGTTCTGAAAGACCAGGCGTTGTCCGAGGCCAAGGCCGAACCCACCCTCGCCTGACCCTCAGGCGTACCTTCTTCTCACCCCTTTGTTCACGCCTTTTCCGCCGGCAGGGAGCGATCCCTCCGGCGGCTTTTTCAGGTCAACCGGGAAAGGCGACTTTGCAGGGTTCCGTCAGCATGACGATGAAGTGCTGCACGGCTTCAAAGCAGCTGGACCGGTAGAGGGTTTCACCGTCGGACAGCTGCACTTCGTACTCGGCAACGCTGAATAATCCGTGGCGGTTCCAACGGCCACGGGCCAGAACCTCCAGGCAGTCCTTCGACATTACGGTGTAAACGGAATCACTCCCGGTATGGTCGGTGTCATTGGCGAACATACTAACTCCAGCACAAACGTAAAAACCGCTGGGCAACAACGTTACCCTTTCTCGTATGTACTCTTCCTGAGGCGGGGAGGCAGCAAACCTGATGTTGCTGCCCAGGGCATCTCTGAACCGAGGGCCCATGGTGCGCGAACTCACTTTCACGAAGCGTCATTAAACCGCTGGGTTATGACAGGTTTGTGAAGGACTATCACCTTTCAGACCAACAACGACGCGCAGTCCAACGACATCGTGCGAAATGCTCAGGAATGTTTACAATGGGTCTTGCTCCTTTTTTACGGCCGGTTCCTACGTTGAACATGCGCAAGCTATTGCAGTTAATCCTCGCCCTCACCATTGTGTCGAGCCCTCAGGGCCGTGCCGAAACGGTTATGCTCACCAGCCTGGAGTGGCCACCCTATTCCGGTGAAGAACTGCCAAACCAGGGAACCGCCATTGAGGTTGCCCGTGCAGCTTTCCAGGCAGCGGGCCACACCCTGCTCGTCGACTTTTTCCCCTGGTCCCGGACCATCGCAACCGTCCAAACCAGCGAAAACCATATTGGCTACCTGCCCGAATATAAGTTCGACACCGACGTCTTCGTGATGTCGGCGCCCATTGGCATCAGTACCGTCGGTTTTGCCGAACGCAGGAGCGCCCCGGTTCACTGGGATAATCTGGACGACCTGAGTATGGTGACTGTTGGCGTTGTCCAGGACTACGCCAACACCCCCGACCTGGATGCAAGAATAGCCGCAGGTTCCATCCAGGTGTCCGAAGCCATCACCGATAGCCAGAACCTGCTCAAACTGGCGGCCGGCCGCGTCGACCTTGTGGTGATTGATCCGGAGGTACTGGCGTACCTGTGTGACCATAACCCCCGGGTCAGGGCCATCAGCGACCAGCTACAGATGAACCCGAAAACACTGGCTACCCAAACCCTGCATGTGGCCTTCGAGAACACCGAAGCGGGGCGGCGCTGGCTGGCCATTTTCAACGAAGCGCTTGCAGGGATCGAGATTCCAGGCGCCCGCGAGGCCAGCCCACAACAATGACAGACCTGGCCCTGACACTGCGCAGTTACGCCGTTGAAGCCAAAACCCATAGCCATGACCACCATCAACTGGTGCTCCCGGTGGCCGGAACCCTGGCGCTGTCGATCGACGGGCGCGGCGGGGCGGTATCTGATGCCCTTGCTGCGGTTATTCCGGCAGGCACCGACCACAATTTTTCGGCCTCCGGTCCCAACCAGTTCCTGGTGGCAGACATCCCGGAAGCCCTCGCGCCCACCCTGGATCGGCTACCGGCGTTTTTTGATCTGGATGCGGGCCTGACCCATTATGTGCGGTTCCTTCAGCACCAGGCCTCAAGCGCTGAAGGAGGCACCAACACCCATCGCCAGATGATGATGCTGCTGCTTCAGCTGATGGAAGAGCGCCATCGCGAGACCATCCGCACCGACCGCCGGGTGGCAGTGGCCAGGGCCTATCTGGATGAGCATTACCAGCAGCAGGTATCGCTCGCGCGGTTAGCGCAACTATCACACCTGAGTCCCCGGCAACTGACCGAGCTATTCAAACGGCAGTTGGGCATGACCCCACAGCACTACCTCATTGAGTGCCGCATGCAACAGGCCCGGCACTTGCTGGTGTCGACATCGCTCAGTGTGCAGGCGGTTGCAGAGAACGTCGGCTACACAAGTGTGGCCGCCTTCAGCGATCGCTTCCGCAAACATGTTGGCCACGCTCCAGCTCACTTCCGCCAACTCAGCAAACGACACTGACCCGCCCGGCACTCCGCCAGACCGGCAAACATTCCTGCCAACTTGCGAAAGACGAAAGGCGCCACCCCGGCCTACACTTCGGTTTTGAAATAAGGATGAAAACCGGCACTCATCATGACCCGAACCAACGCAACACTGATTGGAAGCACTGCCATATTCCTGTGGGGAACCCTGGCCCTGCTGACCCGTTTCACCGGCGGGAAAATCCCGGAGTTCCAGCTGATGGCCATGACCTTTGCCATCGCCTTCCTGTTGATGGCGCTGCGATGGCTGCGGCGGAGTGAGACTGGCGTCCGGTACCTGAAACAGTCTCCGTTCGCCTGGCTTATTGGTGTTGGCGGCCTGTTTGGTTATCACTTCTGCTATTTCAAGGCGATGACCCTGGCACCCGCGGTGGAGGTCAGCCTGCTCGCGTACCTGTGGCCCCTGCTTATCGTGTTGCTGTCGTCGTTGCTGCCCGGTGAAACCCTGAGGCACCAGCACATTGTGGGTGCCATCCTCTCGGTACTTGGGTGCTGGATGCTGATCGGGTGGGACAGCGCCGGCTTCCAGGATCAGTACCTGACGGGCTACCTGGTTGCCCTCGGATGCGCACTGATCTGGTCCAGCTATTCCGTACTCAGCCGCCTGGTCCGTTCGGTACCGACTGATGCCGTTGGTTGGTTCTGTCTGGTTACGGCACTACTGGCGCTGGCCTGTCACTGGCAACTGGAAGAAACTGTCTGGCCACAATCGCTGACCCAGTGGCTTGGGGTGATTGGTCTTGGCCTGGGGCCGGTGGGGGTCGCATTCTTTACCTGGGACTACGGCATCAAGCACGGCAACCTTCAGCTGCTGGGTACCCTCGCTTACAGCGCGCCGCTGATTTCGGTGGTGCTGCTGGTGCTGGCTGGCGAGGCCGAGGCCAGCTGGACCCTACTGATCGCCAGCCTGGCCATCGTGGGTGGTTCGTTGATTGCGGGCTGGCAATGGCGGCGGCGTAACGTCAAAACCACGGCCTGACGGCTCAGGTGCCGTCGCGGCCTGATCCGTCAGTTGGCGTGGGCGAGCAGCGCCACCACCGTTTCGGTGAACGGAGCCTCCCGCCCCTGCTGCTGGCAACGACGTATCACTGCCCCGGCAATGCTGTCCAGCTCCAGCGGCCGGCCCTTTTCCTTATCCACCAGCATGGAGGTCTTGATGGGGTCGAACTCGCTGATCAACTGGAACATGTCGTCCAGGTCCTGCTGACTGAGATTTACCCCATCGGCTTTTGAGGCCTCAACCGTTTCCGCCATCATGCCGTACACAATCCGCTTGAGTTGCGGGTCATGGGTCAGCGTGCCGGTGTCCAGGCCCGTCAATGCCGACAGTGGATTCACGCCATTGTTAATCACCAGCTTTCGCCAGAGCTCGTAACGGATCGCCTCCGAGACGTTCACCGGAATACCGGCGTCCTCGAACGCCGCTTTCAGCTGATCCAGCAGGCGATGCCGGGGATCAGCCTGTTCGCCTGCTGTTGGCCAGATGCCCATGACGATCCGCGCTTCGCCTTGCGCAGAAACCACACCGGGCTTGATGATGTGCCCACCAATGCGAACCGCGAGGCCACCCAAAACCCGGGATTCGCCCAGGGCATGGGCAAACAGCGGCTCATTGTCCACCCCGTTCTGCAACGACAATACCGGCACGGTCCCCTGCATGAGCCAGTCGCCCAACTCATCAAGTAATGGCAGGGTGGCGGTGGATTTGAGGCAAACCATGATCAGGTCGAAGTCATCCGGCTGGTAACGGCGGACCAACTCCCCATGGTCATAGGCCGGCACCTGGCAATGAAAGCGCTGGTCCTGGGAATGAACCTCCAGCCCAGACGCCTGCATGGCAGCCAGGTGTTTCCCACGTGCCGTCAGCACCAGTTGATGCCCCGCTGCCGACAGTTTGGCCGCGTAGTAGCCACCAATGCCACCCGCACCAATGATGAGTAACTTCAACATACCGGTCCCTTATTCAAACCAAGAACATCAGTGCATCCAGCCGTAGCCGAACACCGACCTCCCCCGGTCGTTAAGGGCGGTCTGGAAAATCCGTTGGGGCGCCTTGAGTCCCCCCAGCCCGAACGCGGTATTGAGCATACAGACTGTCGTGTCGCTGAGCGACGGGCAATTGTCTGCGCCAGTATTTTCCAATTGGCCACCTCGTGCCAGGGCTTTTATCCATTGATACTCATCCTCCCACCGCCCAAGCAGCTGACGAATCTGCAGGTCCTGCCATTGCGATTGCCCGGGCGTGCCCGATTCCGGCATTGCCCGGTCCAGGCATATAACGAGAATTCCCTCTTCACGCAGCTCGTTAAGGCCGATTCCGATTTGGCAGTAGCTCTCCTGCACCAGCCCGCCCGGCAACCTCAGCTCGATCACTTCGGGATGAAGCCCGGGCAGCAAGCCATTGGCAGACACCAGCAGGTCGCCCGATGACGCCACCACTGCGCTGATATCCACCGTTTTTTCGGCCAGCAGGGCCTCCATGCGATGAACCAGCTCCACCCGTCCCTGGTACAGCAGCAGTTGGGGCGACGGTGTAGCATCGTCCAAGGTGATAAACACAATGCCCTTGGGGCTGCAGCCCTCCACAAACCTGCGAAGGCTCGTTTGTCCTCGGGACGAGGTCAGGTCTTCACCCTGACCCCGCACATACATGACAGGTAACCTGTTCACCGGAACTCCCGATACGTGTGAGGCGTACCGGGGCGTTAACGCCCCAGCTTTTTCGCCGACTGCCCCGCAATACCGAAGTGTTGTTTGGGCATTTCATTGATGATCACCCGGACACTCTCCAATGGCGCGTCCAGCGAGCGGCAAATGGCCTCCGATACTTCCCGGATGAGCGCTTCCTTCTGCTCGTCACTCCTGCCTTCCAGAATATTTAACTGTGCGACTGGCATGGGACCTCCTCACTCAAATTTGGCTGAAACCGTGCCCAGGCCCTGATAACGAACGGTGATGTTGTCACCGGGTTCCACCGTGATGGCCGCGGTAATACCGCCGGTCATGATGAAGGTGCCCGCCGGGATGTGTTCGCCACGCTCGGCCAACAGGTTGGCCAACATGGCGACACTAGAGGCCGGGTGCCCCAGCACGGCGGCACCGGCGCCCACATCCACCACTTCGCCGTTTTTCTCGACCACCACACCCAGGGTTTTCAGGTCCACATCGGCCACGTCGGCCATCTGGCCACCGGTGATAAAGCGGGTGGATGAAGCGTTGTCCGCCACCACACTGACCAGATCAAACTTGAAGTTCTCGTAGCGGGAGTCGATCACTTCCACCGCCGGAATCACGAAGTCCGTCGCGGCCAGCACCTGGCCAATATGGCAGCCTGGACCTTTTAGGGGCGCCTTGGTGACGAAGGCAATCTCGGCTTCGATCTTGGGGTGGATCAGCTCCTTGGTGTTGACCACACCGCCGTCCGGCACGCTGAAGTAATCCGCCAGGAAGCCATAGATGGGGGTTTCGACGCCCATTTGGGCCATCTTGGCCCAGGAGGTCAGACCCATTTTCATGCCGACAATCTTGTTGCCGCGGGCTTCCTTGCGACGGCGGATTTCCCACTGGACATCGTAGGCATCCTCAAAGGTCATGTCCGGAAAGTCGTTGGTGACCTTGGTGATGTCGTGCGCCTGCAGTTCGGCGTTTTCAACGTGCTCAGCCAGCGCCAGCACCTGCTCTCTCGTCAATGTT
>NZ_FOUE01000007.1 GCF_900114775.1 Marinobacter zhejiangensis | reverse complement strand
AACCGGCAGCGACCACACTCATTCAACGGTGGCATTTCTCCGGTTGCTGCCGAGGAAAAACTTAAAATACTGTCCGGGATTAGTTGACCACTACATAGAAACTTAAGATAGTTCGCCTTACTCACCCGTATAGCCCGGCCTTCAAACTCTCCATCGTCGAAAAATAGAGTCTGCAGAGCCAAACCTTCGACTTCGCGATCAACCTTGAGCTTATTTAACATTGAACCTCCTCAAACATCCGTGCTGCGGGAACATCTTGCCTATCAGGTCCACCCGCTCTGCAATGCACTGAATTATGCTTAATACACCAATGTCTTCGCATCGGTTTGGCTTCGAGTAACGGTCAAGTGGCTAGACCAAAGGTGACATAGGCATACAAAGTCACGTAAATTTAAGGCCTTAGGAGATGGCGCTCGGTTCAAACACGTCAAACCGTAGGCAAGCAGCGTCAAGGATGACGGTATATGAATTCAATGTACGAGTGGCTCTACTTAATTGGTGTTCTCTATGTTTTTTTCAAAGCAGGGCAGGCGATCTATCAACAGGTCATCTGGAGACGGAGTAGAACGTCTCAGCGTAATGCGGCCACAGAATTTAAAGCCAACAATGTACCAGTCAGTCGACTCGAAGCTAAGAACATCACTTCGTTGGCGAGAGTTCTCTGGAACGAATCGTTAAATGGTGCGGTAACTAACGAAGTTTTTCACAAAGAAGACATTGACCCACAAGTCTACCGGGTTTTCGATTTTGACATCACCAAGAAGAACTGGCTGTCCAGCAATACAGCTGTCAGCGTAAGCAATACCTTGAATGGGTTTGAGTTCTTTATACCAAGCATGGCTCGCCGGTGGCTGTACAACACCAAACCTGAAAGCATAGACATCGTCTTCTACAAAGACATTGCCATTCTCGTTGGCGCTGCCAATGAACTCGACCTCTTCCGGGAAAGAAAGGCTCGTGTAGCCCTTGTCCCGGGTTTGAGGGCCAGACAAACAACGCTAGAAACCTGGTACGAAGCACCGGCAAGCTGTGCTGATTTTGACGTTACACCGATTAACGGGCGTGGGCTAATCCGTGCAATAGAAGGCGACACAATGGTGCTATTCGTAAATGGCGATCAGGTAGATGTCCATTTGTTCGTTATCGGTTCAATAGGCATTTTCTCAGGGATCTGTGCACTTTTTGGAGCGGCAATTGTAATGGATACATCCCTGCCCTCCTTTCTATCCAGGCTCAGTTTCCTTGAAAACTTTTTGATTCTCCTGCCTGTGTTCTGGGCAATCTTGCTCGCCCTGTTTCACTCCCGCCAACATTTCAAATTCCAGCATAAGACCATCATCTTCCTGAATCGGAAAACCTCCGAAGTCTTGCTGAAACTACCAGGAGTGCCCGAGCTAAAGTCGGTACCTTGGGACAAGCTAATGGTGCGGGTAAGCGGTCAGCCTGGCTATTTCACCGGAAGCCCATTCTCCACAGATAACAACAAAGTAGATTTTTTCTCTCAGGATGACCCGTACCACTCAACTGCTGAGTTTTCCGCAGATTCACTTCATGAAGGGCTGGGGCTATGGAAGACAATATCTATGTTCATGGATGGACAAATTGACAGTGCTATGGAGATCAAGCCTTGGGGAGATGAGTACGAACGAGGGGACCCGCAGAAAGACGGGCTCTATCTCCTCAAAAGACGAATAAAGACCACATTTCCAACACTTTCATTACCTGCCAAAGCCCTCCATTTTTGCCTGTTTCTGCTTACCTTGGGGCCATTGCCCTATATTGTGGCCAAAAGAGTTTCAGATAGCCGAGTAAGGCAGGCTTTTGTTATCAAGTCTAAGTATCTCAACTCGTCAGACCCAAGACGCTAATTTGCAACACCCGTCCGCCTTTCACGTTCCTTTTCTCCTGCGCTCAAATAGGAAGCAGTCAGCCAGGTTCTAAACCAAGAGTTTGCCATGAAGCTTTTAGTTTCCTCATACCCAACGAATTGCTGGTGCTCTCTTCGGGTGAGGCCCCCCAAACGCGGGAGTGGTTTGTAACGTGCTGAGCTTAGGTTGTGACCTTAAGGCTTGGGCCCAGGGATGGCGATTAAGATGAATTGATAACTTTTCGCAATATCATATAAAAAAAGACTCGAACCCTCTGAGGCTCTGTCGCTAACCTAACTCATTCTAATAATTAGCATTCGGATGTTTCAGAGGATTCATGAACAACTCAGCCGCATTGTGGACACTGCCACTGGCCCTCACCCTGGCCGCCTGTAATGTCGATGTCAGTACAACGGAAGTGACATCCGGGCAACCCGATTCCGAGACACCGACCCCGGTGAAGGATTTTGACTCAGACGGTGTGGCGGATAGCACCGATAACTGTCTGCTGGTGCCCAATGCCGACCAGGCAAACAGCAATGGCGACGCCTTGGGGGATGCTTGCGACATCGACACACCGGTGGTGGAAGGCAAGTACCAGCTGACCATCTACCATGAGCTCGGTAGTGAGTACCTCGATGCGGCCAGTGGCGTGTGTGTCAGTGCGACGGACAGCCCGTTCACCGTTGATGTTCTGGTGAAAGGCAGCCAGGTGTTTCTCTCGGAAGAAGGGGGGGAGCGGCGGTTCTATGGCATCGCTGACACCAGCGGCAACCTGGAGGTGTTTACCCATCCTGAGGGGCAGTTCGCAGCAACCAACGGATACTTCTCGGAAGGCACCCGGCGCATTACCTTCGATTACAGCGACCAGCAATCCAGCAAGGACGGCACGGTTTCCTGCAACATCGCCGCCCGGGTCGAAGCCAATTTCAATTACGCCACCTCCCTGATCGCGCCTGCGGCCATGGTGCCTCCGGGGCTGAGTCCGGGCGATACCTTCTACATTGTATTCGTAACCTCTGCCGGGACCGTTGCCAATCTCAGTGTCGATGGCTTTAACCTGTTCGTCAACGATGTTGCGGACGGTTCGAGTCTGAAGGGAACCGATAACGGCGACCTCCAGTGGAAAGCCATCTTAGGGCATGACGACGGCACCATTCAGGGTGAAAACCTGTTCTCGGTCGGCAGCGCCAGCCCTATCTACAACCTCAATGGTGACCGCGTGGCCAACAACGCCTCGGATTTTTTCAACGGCGGCATGCTAAACCCCATCGAATACGATGAAACGGGAACCAGTCTTGGCGATGTGGACGTCTCTGTTGGTTTGACCCAAACCGGAAGCAACCTCATCGTCCAGGGCGACCAGACCCTCGGGGGCAACGATTCCCAAAGTGATGGTTGCTCCCTAGGCCGTTCGGGAAGGATTAACTCACAAGCCTTCGCCATGAGAGCGAGCAGCGACGACTTCTGCGATTCGATCCCATTCCCCCTGTACTCGGTATCGCCACTGCTGGAGGTGCCATCAGCCCCTTAAGCGCCGCCGGAAAGCTAACACCCCAGCGCCAGGCCTTATGGCATGTCACTGGGGTGGTGTTCGAGAAGACGTTATGATGAGGCAAGGCGACCCAACGAGGGGTGGCCGCCAATACGGATGTTGATGACTGCTTATGCCAGACCGCCACGATTTATCCCGCACCACTTCTGAGAGCCTGCCCACCCACAAGATCGATATGGCGGGGGGCAGCTTATTTGAAGTTCCGGGGGTTCGTGGCCGCATGGAACGGCTGGAATTTCCGAGTGGTCTTACGCTCTACCGGCTGGAGTTTGAAGCCCTGGAGGACTGTGCCCTGCAGATGCAAGGGCGCTTTGATGAGCCCTGGATTGGCAGCGCCTTTCATATTCAGGGACGGTCGAAGATGGTGCTGCCCAATGGCCAATCCCATCGGCTGGACCCGGAGGTGGCCTTGCTGATGCGGGTGGATTCCTCCGGCACCTGCTTTCATTTGAAGGCAGGCGAACTGGTGCGACATATCGGTGCCGCGACCACGTTAAGGGCGCTGTCCCAAAGGTATGGTGGCACCCTACCGGAGGATCTGGGCGACTTTATGTCAGCGTATGGCAGTGCCTGCCACATCAGCGCCGTCTCCCCTTCATCGCGGTTGAGAAACCTGGCCTCGCTGTTATTCACTCCGCAAACGGATGGCAGTTGCCGCAACCTGATGCTGGAGGGCTATGCGGGGGTGTTCCTGGCAGAAACCATCGAGCTGCATTGCTCCGAGCCGGAGCCTCGGCCAGTCTTTGCACTTTGGGAAGAGCAGGCCCTGGCAGACCTGCTTCAATGGATTAAACGTTCGCTGGCACAGCCTCTCTCTGTACCTGCATTGGCGGAAAAAGCCGGTTTAAAGGACAGCAGACTGGACCAGCTGTTCCGCCACACCCTGGACAAGAGCTGTGCGGAATTTATTCGACATGAACGGATGGACCTCGCCCATACCTTGCTCAGGGATGGCAACCATCCGGTCAAGGCTGTGGCCGCGCGCTCTGGCTACAACCACGTCAGTAATTTCTCCCGAGCCTATAAAGCCCACTATGGCGAGACGCCAGCAAGAACGCTTCGCCGAGCCCAAACCGGGCGATAATTCGCTCAGTGGCGCAGATAGCCGTTGCCCAGCCATCGGGCACCCCCATCAGTGGAAACCGAAGCAACGAGAAAACACGGCTGGTTTTTTGATAGGCTAAGCTTCTGCTTTTGGTAAGTAACTCTTTTGGGGACGACCCCACCCTTCCTGGGAACTGAGCGCGGGACGACCCGCCTTCATGTGACTTCGCTATGAGAACCACGAAAGACAGAATCCGTCAGGCCGTGATGTTTGAAGCCATTGGCCTTCTGCTGTCCATTCCCCTGGCTGCACTGACCTTTGGCCTGGACCTCGGCAAGACCAGCGTGCTCGGTGTGATTGGGGCCACGATGGCAACGGTTTGGAACTACCTCTTCAACCTGATGTTTGACCACGCCCTGAAAAAAATCTCTGGGTCGACACGCAAGTCCATCAAGGCAAGGTTCGTTCACGCCGTCAGTTTTGAATTCGGGTTGATGCTGGCCTTCCTGCCCGTGATTGCCTGGTGGATGGGGGTTGGCCTGTTTGAGGCCCTTGTGATCGACATTGCGTTTGTCGTCTTTTACCTGGTGTATGCCTTCGTCTTTACCTGGACCTACGACCTCGTGTTTCCAGATAACAACGAAGGGACGGTTACGCGATAGTCACCGGGTAAAGTCGTCGATTTCATCGTATACGGTGGCGGATATGCGTTCGCCCAGCGCTCGCATATCCGCCATCTGCTGCGGGTTTGCCGCTCCCCAAAAGGCTTTCCAGTGCGCCATGGACTCCCACTTTGCCACGGTCATCACGTCGGTTTGATCGTCGGGGCTACGCAGCATGAAGCTCCCCAACGCGCCAGGCACCGTTTCATGAATCGTGTTGGTGGTGCGGCTCCATACCTTCTGGAACTCCGCAAACTGCGCATCCTGTACTTTCCAGCGATAGACTACCCGGATCACAGATCACTCCTTATTGTCGCTGCCTTGAATGATTGCCTTGCGAAAATAGCCTGCGGCGGGGGCTAAAGCCCGGCGGCCAAATTTCGGGTCAGTTCCGCCGCGGGTATTTCCTCGCACCCTGCCGCATTCTGGCCAGACCACAGTGGCGAGAAGTCGCCCGAGCCCTGGCTTTCCGCCCGGGCTCGCAAGGGGGCAATGGCAGAGGTTGCCAATGGGAATTCGGGCGCAGCGTTACTGATGGGTCCAAGCTCCCGGATGATGCGGTTTACGATGCCCCGGGCCGGACGACCGGAGAAGACGTTGGTGATGGCGGTATGGTCAGCGGCCGCGCTTTTCAGGGCAGCCCGGTGGACAACGCTGGTGGTGGCTTCGGGACAAAGCAGGTAGGCCGTCCCGACCTGGACACCTGCAGCGCCAAGCGCCAGCGCGGCCGCCACCCCATTTCGGTCGGCAATGCCACCGGCGGCAATCACCGGGACCTTCACCGTTTGCACAAGTCGCGGAACCAGCGCGAACGTGCCCACCTGGGTGGTCAGGTCGTCTGACAGGAACATGCCCCGGTGGCCACCCGCCTCCAGGCCTTGCGCAATGATGCCATCAACCCCCTGCGCTTCGAGCCAACGGGCTTCTTCCACGGTGGTTGCTGATGACAACACCTTCGCCCCCCATCCTTTCACTCGCGCCAGCAAGTCAGCTGAAGGCAAACCGAAATGAAAACTGACCACGGGAGGCCGGAACTCGTCCAATAGGTCGGCCACCCCGGCACTGAACGGGGCACGTCCAGGCCCCTTGGCTATCGCATCACGGTCAATGTCGTGCTCGTTGTAGTACGGTGAGAGTGCGGCTCGCCATGCGTCATCGTCCTCATGGCTCGGTGGCGTATGGCAAAAAAAGTTCAAGTTATAAGGCTTGTCGGTTCCAGCCTTGATGGCTGTCAGCTCTTTACGCAGGTCCTCAGGGCTGAGCATGGCGCAAGGCAATGAACCCAGGCCGCCGGCATTCGACACAGCGAGGGCCAGCGCACTGCCTTGCACGCCCGCCATAGGCGCCTGGATAATTGGAAGCTCAATACCGAGCAGCTGCTGAAGGGTCATTAACGGAACTCCAAGTTGTTTGCTGTTTGCGGGTGGGCCTAACCGGTCACCTAGTCCCAATAAACGGTGTAGACAACGGAACCATCTGCCGGCTCAGGAGCCCTTTCATGCTTACCGTACGGCCACCCCGGCCCAATACCGTCGGCCGCCACGCCGTCTATCCAGCGCTCGACGTCGGCCTGAGGTGCAGATGAGATCACATGGATATTTTCGGCGGCAGGCCAGAGTTCTTCGTCGTCAAGGGCCTCGCGCCACTCATCGTGCATGCCCACATAAACACCTTGAACGTCAGGGCGAGACTCTATCTGTTTGAAGTGCTGATGCAGATCCTTGAGCGCAGGCCGTCCATACCCCCAGGCATTAGGGGCAATGGACTCTTCCTGATCATTTCCAGAAAAGTAGTCGTCCAGGCTGACCACCGGGTAGTGTTCCGGGTCTGCCTCCGATAACGTAACCAGCTTGTCCAGTAACTGTTTTCTCATCATCACATTTCCATCTGTCATGCCGCTGGTGCCACACTCGCGGGTTTCACCCCACCAGGTTGCCACCACATCCGTTGAAACAATGAAGAACTCGCCATGCAAACCGCCAGCCTATGGCTTGGCGATAAGTAACGTTCCCGCGCCAATCATTACCCCACCACCGGCGATTCTGGCACCGCGAACGGCTCTGAGTCCGCCGGTTAATGCCGCCACCTTCTTTGCTGCAAAGACATAGCCCAGCTTAACGCCCCCTACCGCGACCAGCGTCAGGGCAACAATCACCGCTATGTCTGTGGCAGTCACCGTATGCAGGTCGATAAAAGCCGGAAAGAAGCTGGCGTAGAACATGACCGCCTTCACATCACCCAAGGTCAGCACAAGGCCGGAGAAAAAACTTACCGACAGCGAAGAGGAACCACAGCCTTCGCTTTTTGTTTGCAGGGGTGGCTTCGATAGGATCAATGTGGCACCAAACCAAATCAGGTACGCCCCAGCAAGGTACTTGATGACAACAAAGAAGCCCCCCAGTGCATCGGCAACAGCTGCCATCCCCAGCAGCGCCAGACAGACGAAAACCAGGTCTCCGGCGACAATGCCCGCGACAACGGCCACCCCTTGGGCAAAGCCGGCAGTGGCTGCCCGTGTCACCACCAGGGCTACACTGCCACTTGGTACAAGCGCCAGCACCACCATAGCAATAAACAACGCGAACGTATCATAAAGCCCCATAACATTCCCCTGTCGGGCCTTGTTGTTCCGGCTGCGCCCCTCTAATCTGAGCCCTTCAATACACTAGCCCCTGAAGCCCTACCCAAAGCGCTTGAGGGAAACGCTGGAATGGAGATCTTTCGTGAGTATGACCATCAGGGCCATGCGCCGCTCTGACCTGTCCAATGTTCTGGATATCCAGAGTAAATGCTATACGGAGCTTGAGCCAGAGTCGGAAGCCTCGTTTGACACCAAGCTACGACTCTCACCCACCACCTGCTTTGTGGCCTGTGACGAGGGTACCGTGGTTGGGTATCTCATCGCCATACCGTGGGTCTTTGCCAATCCGCCAGCACTCGACGCTGTAGACATCGACGCGCCTCTTGCCGCCGACTGCCTGTACCTGCATGACCTGGCGGTTGCACCTGAAGCCCGAAACTCTGGCGCAGGACGGGCGCTGGTGGACCAGTTTTTCCCACTGCTGAAAGCCCTCCAACTGGAACGCGCCTGCCTGGTGGCGGTTCAATCATCCGCCCCCTACTGGCGCCGGCATGGCTTCCAGACCGTCAGTGAAACGCCATCCCTCGCGGCCAAGCTTGCAAGCTATGGCAGTGGCGCCCAATACATGGAGTACCTGGCACCGCAGGTCTAGTCGGGCAGTTAAAGCAACAATGAATCACGTTTTTGTGCGCAGGGCCTGTACGTCGCCAAAATTCCTGCGCTAAAGTCTGGTTACCGGGTTCGGATAACTTTTAGGAAAGGACTGACAGGATGGCCCAAACCAACACAAAACCGTCACAGCAAGCCTGGCTACCCGCCACACTGTTCGCACTGACCCTGCTGCTGGTGATTGGCTACCATCAGGCTAGTCAGGTCGATTATGACGTCCCGGAGGTCGACATTCCGACTGCGGCCGCGCTGATTGATGCTGGGGCTGTAATTATTGATGTCCGTTCTGAGAATGCCTATGAAGGCCGCCACATTCCGGGGGCCATGTTGGTGCCCCTGGCGGTGCTGCGGGCCGGAATCCCCGCCGAGTTGGAAGGGCTGAAAGAAAAAGAGATCGTCGTGTACTGCAACAAAGGCACACAGGTCGGCCAGGAAGCCACTCACCTTCTCAACCAGGCCGGTTTCGCCCACGCCGTGAACCTGCAATCGGGAATCGGCGGCTGGGCCAACGCGGGGCAGCCGGTGATCACCCGGGATCAGGCTGGGTAACAGCGGATACGTGCCGCAAAGTTGATGTTGTACCACTCTTGGGGCGACAGGACTCGTCGGCTTGGGCTCATTGGCCAGGGGTCCCTGACGGTTGCCTGGGTCACCTGCCGCTCCCCGGCGTTGCTCTCGGTGTAGCTCAGGGCTGTCAGTACCGTCGCATGCCCCAAGGCGCCAACAATCAGCGGGCTGTTTCCAGACAGGTCATTGATAGCCGTATTCACATTCGCGGTTACGGCGTCGCCCACCGCCGTGAACCGGCGCCCGGAAAGATCAACATACGTGCGGTTCAAGGCCCGGAGAATCTGGTCCGGATAGCCCGGCATATCCACCAGGCGCCCCCAGGTCTGCTCCACCAGCAGCTCCTGCGGCAGGTTGTAACCGTATACCCGAAACATCATTTGAATGCAGGCCGCCCAGCACCACTGGCTGCTTTTCTGGCGGGCCGCCACAAATCGCAGCACATCACTTCGAATGCCTACCGTGCAATTCCTGATGGCATAGCCATTCGGGTAAACCAGCGGAGCGGAGCACTCGCCGGCAGCGAATGCCGCAGGAGCCATTGCCACTCCCACGGCACCAGCCCCGAGGCCAGCCAGAAATTGTCTTCGGTTCATAGGCCTGTCCTTACCTCATCCGGTGTATTCATTCGTTCCAGCACTGCAAAGGTATGACACTCTTGCCCCTTTTTACAACGGCTCCCTGGGCCGGCCGTCTAAACTGTCAACAGAGCAGGAGGAACCCACCATGAACAAAGTCGTCATTGTCACCGGCGGTAGCCGTGGTATCGGAGCGGCAACGTCCCGGTTGTTGGCTTCCCGCGGATACGCCGTGTGTGTGAACTACCGGTCCCGGGCGCAGGAAGCCGCAGCCGTGGTGGACGCCATTCAGGCTCAGGGCGGCCGGGCCTTCGCGCATGCAGGCGACGTATCGGTGGAGGCAGACGTGATGAGGATGTTTGATGCCACAGAGCAGGCCTGGGGCGCCGTCACCCACCTGGTCAACAATGCCGGGGTCCTGTTTCACCAGGCCCGCTTGGCCGACATCAGCCTGGAACGATTCCAGACTGTGATGACAACGAACCTCACCAGTTGCTTCCTGTGCTGTCGGGAGGCCATCCGGCGCATGAACAACGGTGGGGGCATCGTCAATGTGTCCTCCATGGCAGCGCGCCTGGGCTCACCGAATGAGTACATCGACTACGCCGCATCCAAAGGTGCCATCGATACCCTGACCACCGGCCTGGCGCTGGAAGTGGCGGGCCAGGGCATTCGGGTGAATGCGGTGCGTCCGGGGCTTATCCATACCAGCATTCACGCCGATGGCGGCGAACCCGGCCGGATAGAACGGCTGGCCCCGAACATTCCGCTGCAACGAGGGGGGCAACCAGAAGAAGTGGCCTCGGCGATTGCTTGGCTGCTGTCCGACGAGGCGTCGTACATTACGGGTGCTTTTATTGACGTTGCCGGAGGGCGCTAGTAGCGGCGGCCACTGCCGCCTGACCTACCAGTCTCGCTCTCCAACCTAAGCCCGCACCAACAACGCCACACCAAGCACCAGCGGCGTGACCACCGCCGCCACTACGTTCAGCCCCATAAACGGAAGCAGGCGGCGGATGTCGCCACCAAACCGGCTCACCCCAGACAACGCCACGATGCCAGCAGCCATCGGTAGCAAGGCGATGGCCGCAACCGGTGGCAAAACACCAAAGACAACTCCCAAGCCCAGCACCAGGAAAGCGGCAAACAGGAACCCGCCATAGACCCAGGCGCTGGCGGTCAGGCCGTAGGCGATTGGGAAGTGATAGCGGCCCACCTGCTTGTCGGCCTCAATGTCCGGAAACTGGTTCATCAGCAAAAGATTGTTCACCAGAAAGAATGGCACCAGGGATACATAGGCCGCCTGCTGGCTGTACTCTCCAGTCAGCGCAAAATGCGTTCCCACGACAATCAGTGGACCAAAGGCCAGCCCCGGTGCGACCAGGCACAGCCATGGCTGACGGTTCAGCCATTGGGTGTAGGTCAGGATAATCACAATACCCAGCCCCCCCAGCGGAAGTATCGCCAGCCCATGGCGCAGGACCAGGTAGCTACCAACCGCCAGCGTGACGGCCAACGACAAGTACGCCGCGACCTTTACCGCATTGGCAGAGTCCGGGTGCTGTACCAGGGAACCACTCCCCCCACTGAACGGAGTCCGGTCGGTCAGCGCATCCAGGCCGCTGTGGTAATCCTGGTATTCGTTCAGGCTGTTCACACTGATGTGTGCAGCTACCGCTCCGACCAGCACCACCGCAATATCCAACAGGTTCACAGGCACACCGGTCGCCAGCGTGGTGGCCACACCCAGCAATACACACGCCGGCGCCAACACCAGAAAAGGCAACCGCATCGACATCAGAACCGCATTCACCATCATCCTCCTTGTTGTTTGCTCAGGTCACCCCACGCACTCTCCCCGGTAAACCCAAGGCACTCTCCCCAGTAAACCCAAGGCACAGCGCCACAGAGTACCCGGTCAGCCGCAGCAGGACATTGGCCCCGGTCAATCGTTGGCAACAAGGATCCTCAGCAGACTGTGTCAGTCGTTCGGGTTCTGAACCGCTTGAGTGGGAGGGTAAATGCGCAGGTCCCGTTGCGGGAACGGTATCTCAATGCCGTTACCTTGCAGGGTCTCCAGTATGATCAGCAACAGGTCGCCGCCGACCCGGTTTTTGCCGTCATCGATACCTTCGATCCAGAATTCAACGAACATGTTGATGCCGTTGTCACCAAAGCTGTCAATTTCGCAGTCCGGGCGTTCCTCAAAAGGCAATTCGGGACCACTGAGCACCTGCGGGTGAGTCGCAACCGCTTCTTTAACCAGCTCAACCAGGTTACGCACATCGGTTTTGTACGCCACGGAAAAGTCGACCCGGTATCGCTGTTTGTTGTTCTGGTGGGTCCAGTTGGTAAACGAGGTGGTGATGAACATCTCGTTGGGCACCACAATGTCTTTGCCATCAAACGTCTCCAGTGTTGTGGAGCGCATATTAAGCTTGGTCACGGTTCCGGCCCGCCCATCGTCCAGTTCGATATAGTCCCCCACAGACAGTGACCGATCAAAAATGATGATAATGCCGGAGATGAAGTTGGAGGCAATGGACTGCAATCCGAAGCCCAGACCCACACCAACAGCCCCGCCAAAAACGGCCAGCGCAGTGAGGTTGATGCCCAACAGCTGGAGAAGCAGCAGAATAAAGACAACAAACAGCGCGATTTCAAACAGCTTTGCAACGATCTCCCGGGTGCGGAAATCCAGGGATTGCTGCTTCCGGATGATGGTCTGCCCCGTTGTGTTCGAAATTCGCCCGAGCCAGAACAGCAGCGACCCAAAAATCAGCGCCCGCAGCACTCCATACGCAGAAAGGTCGATGTTTCCGATCGACAATGAAATGGATTCCAGGATTGCGACAATGTCGCCCAGAACACCCGCGACATAAAAAAGCAGTATCGGAATACCCACCCAGCGGAACACGCTGGCAACGAACGAGTTTTTTATCAGGACACTGACAAACGAATAGAAAAACAGCAACAAGGCTATGGCAAAGCCTAGCTGCATGATCCAGTTGCTCTCTAAAACAAACTCGCTGACTTCCAGGGCCGTGCGAAGCAGAACAATGGATATCACGGGAAACAAGAGCTTTCCGCTTCTGTAAGCCAGGTCGTTTAACGGGTTTTCTGAACTTATCGGTGGTGGGGCTTGCAGCCGGGGAAAAAACTTACGCACACGGCCTGCGATGAGATAGGCCATCAGGTAGGCAATAAGGATGGCCACGATCTGAGCGTAGGTTTCAGGCCGCACCAGAACTTCCAGAAGAAATTGAAGTTTGGCATCGAACTCATCGATTAATTTGTCCAAGCTCATGCTTCCATCAGAGGATATCAACCAGCACCGAATGAGCACGCAACGATTTGATAATAAAAGCTTTAACTTAACAGCCCCGGTTCTACTCTTTCTTTACCTAGTGTAGACCATTCAAACTTTACCAGTAGTCCACAGCAAGGAAGCATGCACCCGGGTCTAACCAGCAGGTACAAAAAAGCTCCCCGCAGGGAGCTTTCTGTAGCACTGGGTCCGGCTGACGATCAGTCCCAGAAATTCCACCAGGCCTTGGAGTGCTCCTGCTTGGACTCCTGTCCCTGCTCACTGCCGCGCTCTCCCGGGTTCACATCCGAGCTTCCGGCATTGGCAGGACGACCACTCTGGCCATTCGCCGCCCGCTCCATGTCGTCACGATGACGCTCCATCCGAGCCTCACCCTGCTCACGGCGGGACTCCATTTCGTCTTCAGCGTGCTCACGGCGCTGTTCCATGTCGCGCTGACCACGGGCAGCCGCTTCTTCACCCTGTTCACGCATCTGGTCAGCCTGCTGGCGTCGCAGCTCAGCCTCTTCCCGCATTTGTTCATGCTGCTGATTACCTGCCTGCCGATGATTGGCGCCAGGGTTGTTTTCGTCATTCTTACCGACCGCGGCAGCCTGCCCTGCCATCAGAACAGCACCTGTCAGCAGAAGGGTACGGGCAGTCAATGACTGTTTGGTTGTCTTGATCATCGGTCTTCCTCTTGATTGCTAATGACTCGAATGCCGTCAACATACACCAACCACGGTTGCAGGAGGCCCAAGGTTCCATGAATTTTCGGTAGGGTTGCCCAGTTGACACTCATTATGGCTCTGGCATCGGACGGTATTGCTCCCGCCGCCAGACCCTGCAATCCCCGGAAACCTGAGGCCGCTCCCCACTCTGGATTTCCCGTTGCTGGCGCTGGCACCGAATCGCCTGGTTCTGAGGGCTTGCGGGCAAACCGGTGCGGGGCGGTTCATTTGCCGGCGGGGCTGCCCGGGAGCGATCCAGCATTTCCTGCTGGGCCTGGCGCTGCTGACTACGCACCTGATCCTGAATCTGTTGCATCGAACTGTTGCCCGGCGCGCCCGCAGGATTGTGAACCGGGTAGCGTGGGGCCGCCTCAGCCCACTCGGCCACGGCGCTCATTGCCATGACCAAAGGGACAATCATCAGCGCTTGACCATAAGTACTGCGACCGGTTTTCGCACACCTGACCATATCTCCCTCCTCGGGTTCTGTTTTGCCCATGCCTTGCGGCCGATGCCTATGGCATACTCCTGAACGCCTACAACGTAACCGACAAATAACGAATTAAGGATAACCCCATGAGACCGGAAACCCTGGCCCTGCATGCTGGCTTCAGCAGCGACCCCACCACCAAGGCCGCGACTACCCCGATCTACCAGACCACGTCCTATACCTTCGACGACACCCAGCACGGTGCGGATCTGTTTGATCTCAAAGTTCAGGGCAACATCTATACCCGTATCATGAACCCCACCAATGCCGTTCTGGAAGAGCGCATGGCCCAGCTAGAAGGCGGCATAGGTGCTTTGGCCGTCGCGTCCGGTATGGCCGCCATCACCTATGCCCTGCAGACCATCTGCACCGTTGGCAACAACATCGTCAGCACCAGCCAGCTCTATGGCGGAACCTACAACCTGCTGGCCCATTCGCTGCCGAATCAAGGCATCACTACCCGTTTCGTGCCCCACAATGACTTCGCCGCCCTTGAGGCCGCCATCGACGACAACACCCGCGCCCTGTTCTGCGAGTCTATTGGCAACCCGGCCGGCAACGTCGTGGACATCCAGCGCTGGGCCGAGATTGCCCATCGTCATGGCATTCCCCTTATTGTGGACAACACCGTGGCCACTCCGTTCCTCTGCCGCCCGTTTGAACACGGCGCAGACATTGTGATCCACTCGCTGACCAAGTACATCGGCGGTCACGGCACCACCGTTGCCGGCATCGTGGTGGATTCCGGAAAATTCGACTGGGCTGCCCAGAAAGACAAGTTCCCCATGCTGAACCAGCCAGACCCGTCCTACCACGGTGTGGTCTATACCGAAGCCCTGGGCGCAGCCGCATTCATTGGCCGCTGCCGGGTCGTACCCCTGCGCAACACCGGCGCGGCACTCGCGCCCTTCAACGCATTCCTGATCATGCAGGGCCTTGAAACCCTGGCACTGCGGATGGAGCGTCACTGCGACAACGCCCAGAAAGTGGCGGAGTTCCTGGCCAGCCACCCCAGTGTCGAGTGGGTCAATTACGCCGGTCTGGCAGACAGCCCTTACCGGGAGACCTGTCAGAAGATCTGCGGCGGCAAAGCTTCGGGCATCCTCAGCTTCGGCATCAAAGGTGGCCGCGAGGCCGGCGCCCGTTTTATCGACGCACTGCAACTGATCTTCCGTTTGGTCAACATTGGCGACGCCAAGTCGCTGGCCTGTCACCCGGCGACGACAACCCATCGCCAGCTCAGCCCGGAGGAGCTGCGCAGCGCTGGCGTGAGCGAAGACCTGGTTCGGCTGTCCATTGGCATCGAACACGTGGATGACATCCTGGCGGACATCAACCAGGCCCTGGAGGCCGCCAACGCCTGATTCCAGTACTCCCGAAGTTCCCGCCCCCGTCCGGATGCGACCAATGTCGCACCGGTGCGGGGGCCGTGATTGTCCCTACTTTGCTTGTATCCGGGCGCCCCTCGCATTAACCTTGAAGACTCCCCTCCGTCCTGTCACAAGAGTCCGGTCTTCATGAGCGACAGCGCGAAATCCCGCGTCAGCAGTGGTAGCAAGTTCCAGAGCGACCACGGCATTTCTGCCATCAAAGATGGCATCAAGAAATCCCACCATGCCGATACCCCCGTTGGCCGCAAGCCCAAGTGGCTGAGAGCCCGGATGCCCGGTGGTGAGCGCTATGACGCCGTGCGCCGCAATGTTTCCGAACACCGCCTCAGTACCGTATGCCAGGAGTCCCACTGCCCTAACATTGGCGAGTGCTGGAACAGTGGCACGGCAACGATCATGGTGATGGGTTCTGTGTGCACCCGTGCCTGCAAGTTCTGCGCAGTGGACACCGGCAACCCCAAAGGCTGGCTTGACCCGGAAGAACCGGAAAACACCGCCAAGTCGGTGGAGCTGATGGGGCTGCGCTATATCGTTCTGACCTCGGTCGACCGGGATGACCTGGACGATGGTGGCGCTGCCCATTACGCCGCTTGCGTGTCCGCTATCAAAGCTCGCACCCCGGAAGTGGCGGTGGAAGCCCTGACCCCAGACTTTGATGCCGTCATGGCCAATGTCGAGCTGGTGGTGGATTCCGGGCTCGACGTGTTCGCCCAGAATGTGGAAACAGTGGAACGGTTGACCCATCGCGTCCGCGACCCCCGCGCCGGCTACCAGAAAACCCTGAGCGTGCTGGCCCATGCCAAAAAGCACCGCCCGGACATTCTGACCAAGACCAGTTTGATGCTGGGCCTCGGTGAGACCGACGAAGAAATCATCGCCACCATGGACGACCTGCGCGCCATCGGTGTCGACATTCTTACCCTGGGCCAGTACCTGCGCCCAACACCCAACCACCTCCCGGTGGAACGTTACGTGACGCCCGAGGAGTTCAACCGTTACCGCGAGCTGGGCTTGGAAAAAGGCTTCATGGAAGTGCCCTCTGGCCCCATGGTGCGCTCCAGCTACCGGGCCGACCGGGTGTTCGAGAAAAACAATCTGGGTCTGATTACCCCGGACGTGCCTGGCAGTAACGCCCTGCAGATTCCTGTCAAAGTCCTCGATTGAGCAATTGTCAGCGTTTGTAAAACCATAGGCTGGCCATGATCTGAAACAAGATAAATTGGCAAGTCCTTGCTATCTTTATGCTTTTGCATGCGTCACCGGCGGCTGACCCCGGGTGACCAACAGCAGATTGACCGGATAGCGAGCCCCGTATGCTGCGACTGCTCAGGAACGCACGACTCAAGTACAAATTCTGGCTACTCAACATTGTGGTACTGGCGGTGCTTTGCCTGCTGGTGCTTTATGCCATGAACCATATCGCGGCAGCCACCGGACGGCCGTTCTGGGATGTGTTCAGCGATACCGCGCTGGAGTTTGCCGTGGTTGTTGCCGTGCTGATGGGGCTTGAAATGGCGGGTTCCCAGCTGCTAATCAGTTTCATTGAACGCCATGTTCACCGGCTCAAAGGCACCATGGTTGCGGTACAGAACTCCGGCGACCTGAGCCAGCGGGCACTGGTGGATTCCCGCGATGAAATCGGCGAGATGGCTATGGCCTTCAACGCCATGCAGGATCGCACCATGGCGGTGGTACGCAGCATGAAGGAAGCCATCGACCGGCTTCACCATGAGGTGCGGGAACTGGCCACCGCCGCCGAACAACGGCGGGATGAGCTGAGCCGCCAACAGGCCGGCACCGACCGGTCTGCGGAAATGATCGAAACCATGCTGCAGAGCTTCAACGGCATTGCCGAACAGGCAGAGATCGCCAAGACCCTGTCCCATGAAGCCCGCAATGCCGCCGTGCATGGCGGTGAGCGGGTCAGTCAGAGCACCGTCTCCATCCGCGGGCTTGCCGAAGCCATCCAGCAGTCCGCCAACAGCGTCCAGTCACTGGCGGCGAACTCCCAGGAAATTAGCTCGGCGGTGGCCGAGATCAAAGGCATTGCCGAGCAGACCAACCTGCTAGCCCTCAACGCGGCCATTGAGGCAGCCCGGGCCGGCGAGCAGGGTCGCGGCTTTGCGGTGGTGGCTGATGAGGTCCGCAAACTGGCCCAGCGGGTTCAGGATTCCACGGATCAGATCCAGGGCACCATCGACCGGTTGTTGCAGGCCATGGACGCCGCCGTCAGCCAGATGACGGTCAGTTCCCTGGACGCCGGCCGTTGCGTTGATGAAGCCCAGGAAGGCCAGCAAGCGCTGGAAGCCATTAACGAAGTGGTCAGCCGGATCGACCACACCAACGAGGAGATCGCTACGGTCTCCGCCGACCAGACGGCCTCCACCGACGATGTCATTGCCAATGTCCAGAGCATTCGTGAGGCAACCCAGAACATGGTATCGCAGCTTTCAGACAGCGCTGAGATGAGTCAGCGCCTCAAGGCCCTGATTGACTCCCTCGAAGAAGCGGCGAATAAGGTCAGCGTTAACTAGCGGTTTATGGCACACTGCGCGTTCGAAAAAACCCAGTGGAATGACCTGTCCCATGAGCATGTTCGGATCCCTTTACCGGCGATTGATCCTGAATCACCCGGTAATCGCCCTGTCTGTCTTTGTCCTGCTGCTGATCATCGCCAGCCTCCGGCTTGATCATTTCCGGCTGGATGCATCCGCTGAGTCCCTGGTACTGGAAAACGACCGCTCCCTCGAACAGTACCGCACCATCAACCAGCGCTTTACCACCTCAGATGACTTCCTGATTGTTACCTACACCCCAGACCATGACCTCTTTACAGAGCAGGGACTGGCGTCGCTCCGGGCATTGCGGGACGAACTGGAGCAGGTGGACGCCGTTGGCTCCACCAACAGCATCCTTAATGTGCCGTTACTGCACAGCCCGAACCTGAGCCTGAACACGGTTGATGAAGAAATACTCACGATCGACGGCGACGGCGTCCCCCCGCTGGAAGCCCGTGAGGCGCTGCTGGACAGCCCGCTCTACCCCAACCTGTTGATCAGCAACGACAGCCGCACGACGGCCATCCAGGTCAACCTGCCCACCCCGCCAGAGTACTTTGAACGTCTTGCGGAACGACAGGCCGCCAGGGACGCCGTGACCGGCCCCCACACTACCGAAAGCGCCCGTCAAACCCTCGCCGATACGGAAGCCCGGTTCCTGGCGCTGACCGAAGCGCTGGATGCACGCCGGGACGCCACCATTGACCAGGTTCGCGCCATCATCGAGCGCCACAGCGAACACGCCAACATCCACCTGGGCGGCGTGCCGATGATCGTGGCCGACATGATCCGCTTCATCCAGAACGACATCTCCACGTTTGGCGTCGGGGTTCTGGTGTTCCTGCTGCTGACCCTGGCCATCATTTTCCGGCAATGGCGCTGGGTGGTCATTCCGATACTGTGCTGTGGCTTCACCGTGTGGCTGGTGATCGGCTACCTGGGCTGGGCGGAATGGCCGGTGACGGTTATTTCCTCCAACTTTGTATCGTTACTGCTGATCATGACCCTGTCGCTGACCATTCACCTGATCGTCCGTTACCGGGAGTTTCAGCACGATGAACCCGGCGCCGAGCCACAGCAAACGCTGGAGCGCACCATCGCCGCTATGATCAAGCCCTGTTTCTACATGGCCGTAACCACCATCGTGGCCTTTGGCTCGCTGACCTTCAGTGGCATCCGCCCGGTGATCGATTTTGGCTGGATGATGACCATCGGCCTGACCGTGGCCTTCCTGATCACCTTTCTGGTCTTCCCACTGCTGCTGCGGGTACTTCCGCCGCCCATAGACGCCCGGGTTACCTCAAACCGCCGTCCCCTGACCGACCTGTTCGCCAGCGCGACCGAACACCATGGCACGCTGGTACTGACCGTTTCACTGATACTGGCCGTGCTCTGCGCCTGGGGTGTCAGCCGGCTGACGGTAGAAAACAGCTTTATTGATTACTTCAAACCCGACACCGAAATCCATCAGGGCATGATCGTTATTGACGACCGACTGGGCGGGACCACGCCGCTGGATGTCATCATTACTGACGACCCGGCTCCGGAAACCAACGGCTTCGACGACCCGTTCGCCAGCGACTGTGACCCATTCGTTGATGACTGCGGCGATGAGGAGCACCGGGATACCTGGTACACCTACCAGAAGATGGAGCGGTTGACACAGGTCCACCAATATCTGGACAGCCTGCCGGAAACCGGAAAGGTCCTGTCCATTTCGACCACCCTGGACCTGCTCGCGCAGATCAATGAAGGCCAACCACTGGATGCGCTGCAGCTGGCCTTTGTACCTGCGGCCGTGCCGGATGACCTTACCGACACCCTGTTAACGCCCTATATTTCCGAGCACCATGACCAAGCCCGGTTCAGCATTCGCCTGCTGGAAACCTCCCCGGATCTACGGCGCCAGCAGCTGCTGGATCGCATTCAGACGCACCTGACCCAGGAAATGGGTTTCAGCGAAGACCAGGTTCTGTTTACCGGCATGACGGTTATGTACAACAACATGCTGCAGAGCCTGTTCGACTCCCAGATCAAGACCATCGGTGCCGTCTTCCTGGCCATCATGGCGATGTTCCTGCTGCTGTTCAGATCACTGAAGCTGGCGCTGATCGGGATGGCCCCCAACCTGCTGGCAGCGGGCTCCGTGCTGGGGCTGATGGGGTGGCTGGGGATTCCACTGGATATGATGACCATCACCGTGGCGGCCATCACGGTCGGTATCGCGGTGGATGACACCATTCATTACATCCACCGCTTCAAGGTCGAGTTCGCCAAAGACCGCAAGTATGTGGCGACCATGCACCGTTGCCACCGCAGCATCGGCCGAGCCATGTCTTACACCTCAATCACCATCATCGCAGGCTTCTCGATTCTGGTGCTGTCGAACTTCATCCCGACCATTTACTTCGGGCTGTTTACCGGCTTTGCCATGCTGATGGCCCTGCTGGGCGCTCTGACGCTGCTGCCGAAACTGATCCTGCTGTTCAAGCCGTTCGGCGCGGAAGCCTGAACGAACGAGGCCGGGGGCACCCCATTTACAGGGTTGGCCCCGGCTGCGCTTCACGCATCTGACGGTCCAGTTCATCCCGCTGCTCCTGGGTGAACACGCTGTCGACCCGGGCCTGCAACAGGGTGGACAGGGCGGAGATTTCGCCGGACAGGTCCCCCAGTTTCTCGGCATCGGCACGGATGGCGGCTTCGTCGTAATCCGGCTTGACGTGGTCCTGGAGTTTTTGCTGCAGCCCTTGAGCCTCGACACGGAGATCTCGAATCTGGCCTTGGAGTTCGCCCAGAATATCGCGTATGCGGGTCTGTTGATCGTCTGTCAACGCCACCAGCTGGGCCAGGCGATCGACCTGGTCAGGCTGTGACACAGGCTCGGCCAGAACGGGAAAGGATAGGCTCAGGGACACCAGGGCGGCCCCCAGCAACTGTTTCAGATTCATAGCGATCTCCGTCGTGCAGTAGGCTTGGTGATACGTCCGAAGTCGTTCACCCTAAAGCAAAGTTCAGGCTGAAAACACCCGTCCGGTTCGCGTTTTCAGCATCAAATCTGGCCAAATTGTAACCAGCCGCCACCAGACAGGAGGTGGCAGAAATGTGAAAGTTTGGTCATTCCCCGCCATAATGGCGCGATTCGAACATCACCGGAGTATCTTCCATGGCCATAAACTGGTTTCCCGGGCATATGCATAAGGCCCGCAAGGAGATCAAAAAGATCATGCCGCAGATGGACCTCATTATCGAAGTCCTCGATGCGCGCCTGCCGTTCAGCAGCGAAAACCCGCTGGTTCCGGCCTTGCGTGGTGACACGCCGGTGATCAAGATCCTCAACAAACGGGACCTGGCGGACCCGGCCATTACCGAACGCTGGCGAGCCTACCTGGAGCAGGAACGTGGTGTTCGTGCCATTACCCTGACCCATAACCAACGCCAGGAAGCCCTGGACATCCTGCGTCTGGCCGGTGAAATGACCAGCGGGCACGATCGCCAGAAAAGCGCGTTGCGGGTGATGATCCTGGGTATCCCCAATGTGGGCAAGTCCACCCTGATCAATACCCTGGCAGGCCGCCCCGTGGCCAAAACCGGCAACGAGCCCGCCGTCACCAAGGCCCAGCAGGTAATTAAGCTGCCGGACAACATCCTGCTCTATGACACTCCCGGATTCCTCTGGCCGAAACTGTCGCCGGAAGCCTGTGGCTACCGGCTGGCCGTGTCCGGCGCCATCCGCAGTGCAGTCATTGATTTTGAAGACGTCGCCCTGTTTGCAGCGGACCACCTGCTGGCGACCTACCCGGACGTTCTCATCGAGCGTTACAACCTCGACGCCCTGCCACGGGACGGTGTCGCCGTGATGGATGCCATTGCCGAACGCCGCCGCTTCTTTAGCCGCGGCGGTATTCCGGATCTGCACAAGGTGGCGGAAGTTCTGCTGAATGAATTACGCAGCGGCAAGCTCGGCCCCATCTCCCTGGAAACCCCGGAGATGGTTGAAGCAGAAACCAAGGCGTTGGCGGAGGAAGAAGCGGCCCGCGAAGCCCAAAAGGCTCAACGGCAAAAGCAGCGGTAGAGCTCCACCCCGCGCCCGGATACGTACTCCGATGGCAGGGCATCAAACATGTCGCGGGCGGTTCGCACCAAATGAGGCTGGTCATAGAAGCCCGCCTCGGCGGCCAGCTGAGACACCGACTTGCCCGGCTCCCAATGGGCCAGGGCGCGGTTGATCTTGAGGTGCAACAGGAAGCGCCGGGGCGCCACCCCCAGTTCGGCACGGAAAAGATGGGTCAATCTGGAGCTGGACAGATTGACCCGCGATGCCAGCTCGGCTAGGTCCAGCTTGTCTGGCAGCGTCTCCCTAAGGTACTGGCAACTGGTCTGGATGCGGCCGTCTGGCGCGCCGCCATCCATCGCCAGGTGGTCAACCAACTGGTCGAGCAGACCCGCCATCGTGTCGCAGCCTGGCTGCTCCCCCACCGAAACCATGGCCGATGGCAAATCCAGATCGGCCGATGCCTCCCCGTTGAGCAACGGTTTCAGCCGGGCCCAATGGTCGCTGTCCGGGTCGAGCTGGACGCACCAAAGCCGGATACCTGCGGGGTCGAGAGCCTGGGGAATATCCGGCGCGACAATCGCTGCCCGGGTAGTTCGCCATTGGCCCTGGCATTGCAGTTGAAACGCACCATCGAGCCCAATCAGCAACGACGCGCTGATGTGACGATGGGTCTTGTTGGGCAACAGGCGGCCAACCAGTTGCCAATGGTCAGGCCAAAGGTACAGTCGCCCCTGAGTCTGGGCCATAGACAGAATCCTGCGGTATGCCGGTAAACCCCCAGCATACCGCAAACATTCGTGTCAGTGGCCCCTTGCCGGGGTATGGTCGTTGCGGTTGCTCAGAGCCAGGGGGACAGGCACTCCGAGCTTGGCAACAAACTCGATGCTGACGAAGATTGGTCCAATCAGCAGAAACACCAGGTCATCCACAAAAGAGGGTTTCTTGCCTTCCACCTTGTGACCATAAACCTGCACAATCCAGGCGGCTACCCAGACCCCGAGACTGAGCCACAACAGCGACCAGCCCGCCCCAAGCACCGCCAAAATGATCCACAGCGACAGCGCAAACCAGCCTGCCATCAACAGAAACACCCACCAACCCAGGCGCAGGTAAATAAGGCCAGACAGCACCCCAAGGATCGTCGCACCATTGACCCAGAAGGCGACTGAATCTGACAGCGGCAACCAGGCCCCAACGGGAATCAGCCAGAACAGCCCCAGAGTGGAGATCAGAATCGCCGGAACACAGATAATATGAATCCACTGGTTCAACGGGTTCCGATGGCTATCACCGTAGTCGGACAGAAATTGCTGAAGTGTGCGCACCGCTTGCTCCTTGAACTGTCGTTATTCTGGTTATCGAGGTTAAAACAGCAGGTTAGCAGGGTCTGTCGGGCACGCCTTGTACGGAACGGCTATGTTACCGTACCAAGGTCACATACCGTTGCCATTGCAAACCACATAAACTGGCGGTCATACAGTACAGTCATTGCAACGGCGGCCATTACAGGGGACCTGAAAGGTCCACGAGCCCCCGAGAGGAGGAGTTTATGAGACGGGTTGTTGTTACCGGTATGGGCATTGTTTCCTGCCTGGGCAACTCAGTAGACGACGTGCTGGCCAGCCTGAAAAACGGCAAGTCCGGCATTCGCTTCAACGAGAGCTACCGGGAAAATGGCTTCCGCAGCCAGGTCTCCGGCTCCATCGACGTCGACACTGATGTCATCGACCGCAAGCTCCGCCGTTTTATGGGCCAGTCGGCCATGTATGCCTACCTGTCCATGGAGCAGGCCATCGCTTCTGCCGGTCTCACCGACGAGCTGGTATCCAGTGACCGCACAGGTCTGATCGCAGGGTCTGGCGGCGCCTCCTGCTCAACTCAGGTGGAAGCAACCGACATCATGCGGGAGAAAGGGGTCAAGCGCATCGGGCCCTACATGGTTCCGCGCATCATGACCAGCACGGTCTCCGCCTGCCTCGCCACCGCGTTCAAGATTCGCGGCATCAACTATTCCATGTCATCGGCCTGCGCCACCAGCGCTCATTGTATTGGCCACGCCATGGAGCAGATCCAGGCCGGCAAGCAGGACATTGTGTTCGCTGGCGGCGGGGAAGAAGAGCATTGGAGCCTGACCATGCTGTTCGACGCCATGGGCGCCCTGTCCACCAAGTACAACGATGCCCCGGAAACGGCCTCCCGTCCCTTCGACAGTGGTCGCGATGGCTTTGTGATCGCCGGCGGCGGCGGTATGTTGGTACTGGAAGAGCTGGAGCATGCACGTCGCCGCGGCGCCAACATCATTGCGGAACTGACCGGCTACGGTGCCACCTCCGACGGCTACGACATGGTTGCGCCGTCTGGCGAAGGCGCTGAACGCTGTATGAAGCAGGCCATGGCCACGGTATCGGCACCCATCGACTACATCAACGCCCATGGCACCAGCACTCCGGTCGGCGATGTCGCCGAAATGGGCGCCGTAGCGCGCACCTTTGGCGATAACGTACCCGCCATCTCATCAACCAAATCCCTGTCCGGGCACTCCCTGGGTGCGGCTGGTGTGCATGAGGCCATCTATTCGTTGCTGATGCTGCAACACGGCTTCATTGCTGGCACCGCCAACCTGAGCGACCGCGATGAAAAAATTGCAGACCTTCCCATCGTCGGGCCCGATGCTCGCAACGTTGAGCTCAAGACCGTCATGTCCAACAGCTTCGGCTTCGGTGGCACCAACGCCTCACTGATCTTCCAGGCCATCAACGACTAGGCCCAGCATCGACCGCGGTGCAGGAGCAAGCCAACCAAAGACCAGTAACCGCTGTTCGGGTATACTGGTCGACGTTCGGCTCCTGCACCGCCGGTTTACCTGCATGGTTCAGTAGATTCCACCATGAGCGTTGGCATTACTGGCAGATCGTATTAAGGTACGCAGGTTTGTATTTGGCTTTCATTCGGGCATGACGACAGGTTATGGCGCAAACGATTAAAACCGGTAAGAACTCCCCACTCAAGGCTTCTTGCCAGCAATGCAGCCTGAGCAACCTCTGCCTGCCACTGGCGGTCAGTGACGACGATCTCGACCGTCTGGAGGATGTGATCCAGCAGGGCCAGATCTACAGTCGTGGAGACTACGTGTTTGAGCAAAGCACGCCTTTCCGCTCCTGCTATGCGGTTCGTAGCGGCGCGGTAAAAACCTCTATCGTCACGGAAAACGGGGATGAACAGGTCACGGGCTTCTTCCTGCCTGGTGAGCTGATTGGCCTGGACAGCATGAGCAGCAGCAGCTATGCGTGCTCAGCCAAAGCCTTGGAGCGCACCAGCGTGTGCGAACTGCCGGTAGAACATCTGGACGACCTGACTCACAAGCTCCCGGGACTGCAACATCACTTTTTCCACCTGATGAGCCAGGAAATCCAGAACAGTCACCAGTTGGCACTGATGCTGAGTAAGCGTACAGCGGAAGAGCGGATCGCCAGCCTGCTGCTGTCCCTGTCGGGTCGCTTTGCCCGCCGTAAGCTGTCGCCAACCCAGTTCAACCTGCCAATGGCCCGCAACGACATCGCAAACTTCCTCGGCCTTGCGGTGGAAACTGTCAGCCGGGTGTTTACCCGCTTCCAGAACCAGGGGTTGATCCGGGCTCGGGGACGGGAAGTAGAGCTGCTGGATCTCGACGCTCTGCAGAACATCAGCCAGGAAGACGATCAACCAGCCTGCGGCCGCAAAGGCTGCTGATCAAGCGGCTGGAGTGATCTCCAGCCTTGCTCACTCCCCTTGAGCGGTTTGCTCAACCCTGCGACTGACCCGCATCAGCTCCAACTCATCTTCCATCAGCGTACGCCAGGGCAGCTGCTTGATCCCGAAGGTATTGCGGATCTTGGTGCAGCCCAGTGTGGCATTTTCAGGTTCCAGCGCGGCCCATCCAGGCGCCTCATCAAGCACCTTCACACCGTCGTCAGCACCCATCATTTCAGTCAGCGCCTGCCCCAGTTCGTACTGGGAAATCTCCTCGGCACCGGTGTATTGATAAGTCCCCCACAACTCGGCACCACAATCGAGCTGTTGCAAGACCGCGATCATCACCCTGGCCAGGTCGCGGGACGCCACCGGCTGGCCCCGGTAACGGCTGGACAGCGGGAGCACTGTGCCTCCCCTGCCCTGACAGGCCTGGATCAACTGAATATACCGCCCAAGGCTCCAGCCGGTGCGCAGGATCAGGTGGCGAGGCAAGAGCGTACGCAACGCCTGTTCGCACTCCCACTGCCAGTTGCCCAGCTGACTGAAAGGGTGGCCAGGGTTGGAGGCCAGATAAGCACTTTGCTTGCGGCCGTCAAAGACGTAACTCGACGACAGCTGCATCAACGCAATGTCATGCTCGCGGGCATGTTCAGCCAACGCCATGGGAATGGAAAACACGGTCTGTCGGGCAGCCTCTGGATTCGCCTCCGCCTTCGCCGGATCACTTAGCCACAGGGCATTGACGATCAGATCAGTTTCCTCGGGTATCCAGTCGGCCAGCGCCGTCATGTCGGCGCTGCCAGGTTCACTGATCAACAGTGGACTGATCACCAACGAGGTTTTCTTGAGTTGTTCCAACAGGACCCGACCCAGCGGGCCGTAATCATGGACGACAAGCACTTTCACAGGATTTCTCGGGCTCCAAGATTCAAACCGTTAAGGTACAGGCAATCACCTGCAAAATCACTAATCTGACAGCACGCCACCCGCGCCCAAGCCAATGCCTGGCCTCGCCCAGCCCTTAGAATACGATCAGGCCCGACTCAACCCAGATAATGAGCATAAAAAACAGGAATCAACATGCTGAAAGCGCATAGCCATATCGTCGCCCCGATTGACGACGAACTCAGGACCAAGGCCCTCTACACCGTAGGCGAGCTTCGTAGCCGCGGCAAAGCGGATAAGGACGCCGTTGAGAAGCTTTATCAGCTGATCGTGGAACTCACCGAATCAGGACTGGATTTTTTCTTCCTTGAGCCCCTGCGCCGCCTCAACGCTGGCAACATGATGATGGGCATGGCCAAGGTGGGCATCAGCAGCATGCTCAAAGGCAGCAAGATGGTGGTTCACAAGGTGCTCAAGAAGCTGGACGAACGCAGCCTGATCAGCATTCTCGACTTCATTGAAGAAATCATCCACGAACCGGAAACGCCGGCCTGATCTTCGCCATCAGTCGTGATAGCGCCGGGGAACCCGTGCGGTGACCCCGGTCAGCAGCTCATAGCCGATGGTACCGGCATGCCGGGCAACCTCATCAATGGGCACGTGACACCCCCACAGCTCCACCTTATCGCCGGCCTGCGCCGACGGCGCATCCGTCAGGTCAACGGCGAGCATATCCATGGAAACCCGACCAATCAGCCGAATACGGTTGCCATTGGTCCAGGCCGGCGTGTCGGTACCGGCATGACGGGGATACCCATCACCATAACCAATGGCCACGATACCCATCCGTACCGGCCGCTCCGCCGTCCAGGTCTGGCCGTAACCGACACTGTCCCCAGGCTGAAGGGTACGCACAGCAATCAGCTCTGACTCCAGCGTCATCACTGGCTTAAGCCCCAGTTCTGTAGCGTTGCGGTCAGCCATTGGCGATGCGCCGTAGAGCATGATTCCAGGTCGGCTCCAGTCGAACAGGGGCTGCCCGGCACGAAAGTGGGCCGCGGAATTACCCACGCTCAACAGCAGCTCCGGCCATGGTGCCACTCCCCCCCTGAAGGCCTCCGTCTGCCCCTCTGTCGCCGGACTGTCGAACTCATCCGCCGAGGCAAAATGAGTCAGGAACCCTTTGGGAACACAGCCGGCCTCCGCCAGTCGGCCCATCACCACTGGCAACTCGGAAGGACGGTAACCGAGCCGGTTCATACCACTGTTGACCTTGACCCACACCGGGACACGCTCAGTACTGTTTAACACCCAGTCGAGCTGGTAATCGCTGTGCACGACCAGCTCAAAGCCCAGGCAGGCACAGGTCACCATGTCCTGCTCACTGTGTACGCCCTGCAGCAGGACAACCGTTTGCTCCAGGCCTTCATCACGCACCGCCAGCGCCTCTTCCAGGCAAGCTACCGCGAAGCAGCGGACATCGTCCGCCAGAGCACGGGCAACCGCACGAATGCCGTGACCATAACCATCGGCCTTGATCACCGCCATGGCAGAGGCCGAACCAGCGAGCTCCTGCGCCAGGCGGTAATTGTGGCGCAGGGCCTCCAGATCAATATGTGCAACTGTGGGGCGAGGCATCAGTATTCGTCGTCGTAGTCGCCATGGCCGTGGGCCAGGTCTTCAAACTTGGTGTATTTACCGATAAAGGCCAGGCGGATCGTACCAATGGGTCCGTTACGCTGCTTACCGATAATGATTTCTGCGACGCCCTTATCCGGGGTGTCCTCGTTATAAACTTCGTCCCGGTACACGAACATGATCACGTCGGCGTCCTGCTCGATCGCACCGGATTCCCGCAAATCGGAGTTTACCGGTCGTTTGTTGGGGCGCTGCTCAAGGCTCCGGTTAAGCTGGGACAGCGCCACCACCGGACAATTGAGCTCTTTGGCGATACCTTTCAAGGATCGGGAAATTTCGGAAATCTCCGCAGTCCGGCCTTCGTTGTTTCCGGGCACCCGCATCAACTGCAGGTAATCCACCATGATCATGCCGATCTTGCCGCCATTTTCCCGGGCAACACGCCGGGCCCGGGAGCGCATTTCCGTTGGGCTCAGGCCTGCGGTATCGTCGATATAAAGGGGCTTGTCTTTTAGCAGGGACACCGCTGAGGTCAGCCTCGGCCAGTCATCCTCCTCGAGCTTTCCACTCCGGACCTTGGTCTGGTCAATACGCCCCAGCGACGACAGCATACGCATCACGATGGAATCCGAGGGCATTTCCATACTGAACACCAGGATTGGCTCGCCGGTTTTCAGCAAAGCGTTTTCCACCAGGTTCATGGCGAAGGTCGTTTTACCCATAGAAGGGCGACCGGCCACAATGATCAGGTCAGCCGGCTGCATTCCCGAGGTACGCTCATCCAGGTCACGAAAGCCACTGGTCAGGCCGGTGATGGAACCATCGGATTCGAACAATTCCTCAATCCGCCCCAGGGCCTTGGTCAGGATTGGGTTGATGCTTTCCGGCCCGGAACCTTGCTTGTTGCGGGACTCCGCGATGTTGAAGACCTGTCGCTCGGCTTCATCGAGCAACTCATCACTGGACCGCCCCTGGGGGTTAAAGGCGGAATCGACGATCCCGCCGGAGACTTCAATCAACTTCCGGAGAACCGCCCGCTCCCGCACAATTTCGGCATACGCCCGGATATTGGCGGCACCAGGGGTTTTTTCCGCCAGCTCAGCCAGGTAACTGAGGCCACCCGCATCTTCAATATCCCCTGCCCGGTCCAGGAACTCGGCCAGGGTCACCACATCCAGTGGCTCGCTTTCACTGGCCAGACGCTCTGCCGCCGCAAAAATCAGCCGGTGATCCTGGCGATAGAAATCGTCGGAGGAAATAATCTCAGACACCTCGTCGAAGCGACGGTTGTCGAGCATCAAGCCACCCAGTACCGCCTGCTCTGCTTCCAGAGAATGAGGTGGCACTTTGACACGGGAGGTTTCCAGGTCAGTGGCTGCAGCTTTCAGGTTTGGGTTGGCCATGGGAATTGATCTTCGATGATGTCTTTCAGAATCTTCAGCGGCGAGCCGGAGCCCAGGATAGGGTCCCGGTATCGCGAGCTACAAGCATACCAGAAAGCAACAAGCCCGGAATCCGCTTTCGCGGCCCGGGCCTGTTATGCGTCCGCGCTGCCAGGCAGTGCGGCGCACGGGGCTGAGTTGGGCAGAGCTGGCTACAGCACCTGCCTTACTCGGCTCCTCTTACTCGGCTACTACAGCCAGCTTCACCTCGACAGTCACGTCGCTGTGCAGCTGAAGCTCGATGTCGAATTCGCCGGTCACACGGATCGGACCTTCCGGCAAACGAACTTCGCTCTTCTCAACAGCGGTGCCGCCAGCAGTGATGGCTTCAGCGATGTCACGAACACCGATGGAACCAAACAGCTTGCCTTCGTCACCAGCCTTGGAAGTGATGGTGAAAGATGCACCTTCCAGAGCCTCGGCGCGAGACTGGGCAGTAGACAGCTTTTCAGCAGCAGCCTTTTCCAGCTCAGCGCGACGCTCTTCGAACGCCTTCACGTTTGCTTCCGTGGCAGCAACAGCCTTGCCGTAAGGAAGCAGGAAATTACGACCGTAACCGGCCTTAACAGTCACCTTGTCACCCAGAGAGCCAAGGTTTGCTACTTTCTCGAGCAGAATAACTTCCATCTCGTTAACCTCTTCGTGCTTTATTCAGCCGATCCCGAGGGTTTAATCCGCCCCCGGAAATCCAGCCAGCTATCCACAAACGCCAAAACCAGTAACAGAAACATCAAACTCGGACCCAGCAGAACCAGTGCTATGTAAAACATCACCAGCCAGTGAGAACCCATCGCCCGGGCACCGACAACGCCGTGCACCAGCGCAATACCCGCCAGGAACAGGGGTAGCCCTGCAGCCCAGGCCACCAGTACCGGATTCAGCCCCAACGAGGGTCCAACCAGCACAGCAGCAACACACCCGATAGCAACGGGGACGGACAACCGGAAGGCATGAAACTCCTTACGGAACCCTCCCGGGTTATACAACCCGGCCTGCCATGACCGCGCCAGCATCGTCATGAAGACGGCGGTGGCGAGAAACATGCCAGACATACTGCCCACCATGGTGTGCCGGATATCCAGCTCAAGCTGGCTCCCCGACTCAGGAGATACCTCAATGCCGTACTGCCGATATAACTCCATTCCCGCACTGACCAGCTGGTCAAGCAACTGCGGGTACAGAACAGGCAGCAACAACCCTATGCCTATGGTCAGAACACCGCTACTGAGCAGTGCCCGCTCCCAGGACAGGGTGGTTCGAAGTACCGATGCCATCAGCATTACTTGCAGCAATACGGCGAGCGCTGTCGGATCCTGTCCGATCCACGCCCAGCCCATTGCTGGCAGCAAGGCCCAGAGGCCAATACTCAACCCCTGACTGATGCCAAGCCTGAGAATAACCAGGCCTACAACGGCGGCTCCTGCCCAAAACAGCAAAGGCGCGGCGGTCGCTATGGCGGCTACCACACCTGCCTGCAGGGGACCTCGCATTACAAACTGTGCTAGAGCACGCATGGTCCCAAGTCCTGTCGATTATTTCTGAAACTTAGTTATCGTGGCTGTCCGAGTAAGGCAGCAGAGCCAGGTAGCGCGCGCGCTTGATAGCGGTAGCCAGCTGACGCTGATAACGTGCCTTGGTACCAGTGATACGGCTGGGCACGATCTTGCCGGTTTCAGTGATGTAACCTTTCAGGGTGTCCAGATCTTTGTAATCGATCTCTTTAACACCTTCTGCCGAGAAGCGGCAGAACTTACGACGTCTGAAAAAACGAGCCATGAATGAACTCCTCAACTTCGGTGGTTTTACTCTTCTTCGCCCTGGGCGTCTTCAGCCTGACGACGCTCGCCTTCGGCAGAACGACGGGGACGGTCTTCTCCGCCAGCACGACGGTCCTCACGGGACTCGGCCGCCTTCATCGGAGACAGGTCGGTAACAGCTTCATCGCGACGGATGATCAGGTCACGAATGATCGCGTCATTGAAGCGGAAGTTGTGAGTCAGCTCGTCCATGGCAGCTTGTGAACATTCGACGTTCATCAGCACGTAGTGAGCTTTGTGGATCTTGTTGATCGGGTAAGCCAGGTGACGACGGCCCCAATCTTCCAGGCGATGTACCTGACCGCCATCTTCAGTGATGACGCCGGTATAACGCTCGATCATCGCGGGCACCTGCTCGCTCTGATCCGGATGTACCATAAATACGATTTCGTAGTGACGCATGAGTTCTCCCTACGGTTTCAACAGCTTCCGGCAGACTCGCAGCCCGCAAGAAGCAAGGAGGCGGCAGCTTAACTGCCCGTTTCTAGTGCTTTTTTCAAAGCAACGCCGATATCGCTAAAGCAATATTCCAGACAATACGACGCCAACCCTAATAAAAGGGGTGCAGTATTCTAGGCGGGTGCAAGGATGATTGCAAGCCGTGGAATCAGGACGACCCCACGGCAGACAGAGTCAGGCGGACAGTGTTTCCCCAGCGGCTGGAGCGCCCTCCGGGGCAACGGCAGAACCTGTAGCGGCCTCTGGCGATTCAGCCCTGACGGTGGCGACCAGCTGATACCCTCTGGAGCGCAGGTTACTCTCCCGAAACTCATTCGCTTTAAACGAGAAGATCAGCCAGCCAGCCCAAAAGGCGAGATCCAGAACCAGGGTGACAATCGCACCCTCCCGGTAGGAACCGCCACTGTAGGTCACCTCTTCAATGACCATCGACAGCACAATAAGCCCGACAACAACACCAACAACACCCCACAACCGTTTTACCGCAGCCCAGATCAGACCAAACAGCAGACAGGGCCAGGAAAAACCGACTTTGACCGCCTCAACGGAGGCATTGGGGTGCCGGTACACTCTGAAGGTGCGCATAACTAGAATCCTTTCTATACCTTGAAATCACAACCGACGCAGGAGCAACCCTGCGTCACCACCACTCACCCTCAATGGCAAGCGGCAGCCATTCTACCCTAATACAAGCTAACAGCCTGTGTCGGGCGTCACCCCTGTCGCTGCCTTAAGGCCTCGTACAGACACACGCCGGTGGCCACAGACACGTTCAGGCTATCCACATGCCCCAGCATCGGAATGTTGATCAGCAGGTCGCAATGTTCCCGGGTCAGCCGCCGCATACCCTTACCTTCCGCCCCCATCACCAGCGCAACCGGGCCGCGAAAGTCTGCCTGGTACAAAGAACTATCGGCTTCGCCCGCGGTGCCGATGAGCCACACCCCTCGCTCCTGCAATTCCCGGAGGGTACGGGCCAGGTTGGTCACTCTGACCAACGGAACCGTTTCCGCAGCACCGCACGCCACCTTCCGCGCCGTCGGAGTCAGCGACGCCGACTTATCCTTCGGCACGATGACCGCCTGAACGCCCACCGCGTCCGCGGTCCGCAGACAGGCTCCCAGGTTATGCGGATCGGTCACCCCATCAAGCACCAGCAGGAACGGCGGCTTGTCTGCGCCGTCCAACAAAGCCAGCAAGTCAGCCTCACTCCACTCCTGGCTTTTACCCACCTGGGCAACCACGCCCTGATGCACCCCGGCCACCCGCTCATCCAACTCACGGCGGTGCACCAACTGCCAGGACACGCCCAGCTCGTCGAGCGCAACAGTGACGGTTTTTACCCGGCGATCCTGACGACCGGTCTGAATCCAGACCCGCTGCAAGCGCTCCGGTTCGCGTTTAAGCACAGCCTCTACGGCGTGCCAACCAAAAACAAATTCATCGGACACAGACTACTTTCCTGATTTCTTGGATTTCGAAGGCTTGCCACTGGATTTCGCCGCCGCTTCCCGAGCCGCAGCTTCCACCAGCTTCTGCTTGGCACTCTTGCCACCACCTTTTTTAGCGCCCGTCGCTTTACCAGCCTTTCCTGTCTTTTCGGACTTGGACGCCTTGCCCTTCGCAGCCGATTTACCGCGCTTGCCACCACGCTCTTTTTTGCCGCCGTCATCCCGCTTACGTTTCTGGCCCGCCCCTTCGGCCTCCAGCGCCAACAGGTCTGCCCGACGCCGACGCGGGCGACTCAGCAGCTCCAGGTCGATCTTGCGATCATCCAGATCAACACGAACCACCTGAACCCGGACAGTATCTCCCAACCGGAAGCTCACGGCGGTACGCTCACCCACCAGGCGGTGTTTGGCAGCATCATGGTGGTAGTAGTCCCCGCTCAGCGTGGAGACATGCACCAGCCCCTCTATATAGATGTCATTCAGTTCCACGAAGAAGCCAAACGGCACCACCGCCGCAATCACCCCCTCGTATTCCTCACCAACCCGATCCTTTAGGTACTCGCACTTGAGCCAGGCCATCACATCGCGGGTCGCATCATCGGCTCGCCGCTCAGTCATTGAAGTCAGCTCGCCAACCTGGGTCATCCGCTCCAGATCATAGGGATAGGCTCCCAGCTCCTGGTCCCGGACATCCGGCTGAACCACCATCTTGCGGGCGTCCGGGTTATGGATAACGGATTTGATTGCGCGGTGTACCACCAAATCCGGGTATCGCCGAATCGGTGAGGTAAAGTGCGCGTAACTGGCGAAGCCCAGGCCAAAGTGGCCATGTTCCTCAGGGCTGTAAACCGCCTGACTCAGGGACCGAAGCATGACGGTCTGAATCACCTGGGCATCCGGACGATCACCAATCTGTGCCAGCAGAGCCTGGTAATCTGCCGAAGATGGCTTTTCTCCTCCGCCCAACTGCAATCCCAGCTCACCGAGGAACAACCTCAGTCCACTCAGGCGCTCAGCCGAAGGCCCATCATGCACCCGGTACAGTGCCGGAAGCTTGTGATACTTGAGGAAACGCGCCGCAGCCACGTTCGCACACAGCATGCACTCCTCGACAATCTTGTGGGCATCGTTACGGTGAACCGGGACGATTTCCTCGATTTTGCGTGACGGATCAAAAATGATCCGGGTTTCCGTGGTCTCGAAGTCAATGGCGCCCCGCTCTGTACGCCCTTTGCGCAACACCTTGTAAAGATCATAAAGATCATGAAGGTGCGGCAGCACGTCCGCATATTGCTCACACAACCGGTATCCGGGCTCCGAATCCGGCCGTTCCAGCATGTCGCTGACCTTGGTGTAGGTCAATCGCGCATGACTATACATAACAGCCTGATAGAAGCTGTAACTGCTGATATTACCCGCAGCGCTGATGCTCATATCAGCGACCATGCACAGACGATCCACCTGGGGGTTCAGGGAACACAACCCGTTGGACAGTTTCTCCGGCAGCATTGGCACAACGTGATCCGGGAAATACACCGAGTTACCCCGGTTCAGCGCTTCCTTATCCAGCGGGCTGCCCGGACGCACATAATGGGAGACATCGGCAATCGCTACCACCAGGCGGAATCCACCCCGGGGGCGACGCTCACAATAGATCGCGTCGTCAAAATCCCGTGCATCCTCACCGTCGATCGTCACCAACGGCAAATGCCGCAGGTCAACCCGGTTCTGCTTATCGTCTTCAGTTACCTGATCGGGAATGGCCGCAGCCTGCTCTCCCGCCTCTGGCGGCCAACTATGGGGAATGTCGTAGGAGCGGATAGCAACCGCAATCTCCATACCCGGCGCCATATGATCGCCCAATACTTCGACCACCTTGCCGGTTGGTTTGGTCCGGGGAGTCGGCTGGCGAAGGATGTCCACCACCACATACTGGCCATGATAGGCCTCGGCGCAATGCTCTTCCGGAATCAGCACTTCGTGATTGATGCGCGCATTCTCCGGCACCACAAAGGACACCCCACTTTCCCGGAACAGACGACCGACGATCTGGCTGGTTCGGGTTTCAAGCACATCCACAATAATGCCTTCACGCCGACCACGGTCATCCACCCGGTCAACCCGAGCGGCAACCCGATCACCATGGAACACCTTGCGCATTTGACGCGCCGTTAGAAAGAGGTCGCTGCCACCATCGTCTGGTACGAGGAAGCCAAAACCATCCCGGTGCCCCATCACCTGACCGGTCACCAGGTCCGCTTCATCGATTGGCAGGTAGGCCCCGCGGCGGTTACAGATCAACTGGCCGTCCCGGCACATGGCGATCAGTCGCCGCCTTAAGGCTTCTATATTCTCGGGAGAGTCCAGCTTCAGCTCGTCGCACAAAGTTTCGTGAGTTGCTGGGGCGCCGCGTTGGCGCAAGTGATCGAGAATAAACTCCCGACTTTGAATTGGATTGTCGTATTTCTGCGCCTCACGTCCGGCGTGAGGGTCTTTTTCAGTTTTCTTCTTTCTGGAAACCATTCGCTCTTTTATCCTGACGCTGCCCAAATAAGGTCAATTGTGAAAAAGGGCAGCTTGAGTCTGTTAAGCCCACATTCCTTATAAAGAAGGCAAGGGCTTGTTGTGATTGGAGTATAACGCCGACAACCGACCACTGCCTCACTGGCCTGGAAATAAATTTGAAAAAAAGGTTTGACAGGCCGAAACCGAATCATTAAAGTACGCGCCATCGGTTGAGGCAACAAACCTCACCACTGGCAGAAATGCTAAGTTTTCAAAGAGCTACAAACTGCTCGGACAAAACAGCAAATCTGCAAATCACCTGCCGAGGTGGTGAAATTGGTAGACACGCTAGCTTCAGGTGCTAGTGGGGGCAACCCCGTGGAGGTTCAAGTCCTCTCCTCGGCACCACTTTCTCCCAGAAAGTGGCTCTCCAAGATTTAAATATCCCCTTTTAAAACACCGTCTTTTCGAACCAGCCCTCTGCATTTTGATGAAGCAGACCGCCGGCTATTCTGCATTCCGCCAGCGCATGTCTGTAACCTCCGCTGCATTGCCACCTCTCGCCCCGACAAAATCTCCAGCCTGAACTAACCTTGAATAAGTTCACGGTTAAACAGACGAGCGCAAGCGGATATGTCCATTCCGGCGGCTACTGAACCAACTCTCTCCCCCGTGCCCATTGGCACCCTGACCGAGATTCATGGCCCGGTAGCCATCATAAGCTGTAATCGCTTGCCACCTCTGCATCAAGCCCTCTGCGCTTACCTCGATCACGAACGCTATCTGTTCGAAGTACACCAACACCTCGATGACCACCGGATTCGGGCAATCACCTTGCACCGCAGCTCCGGCCTGTCCCGAGGTATGACCATCTACGATACAGGAACCCCCCTGCAGGTTCCGGTGGCTCCCAACTGCCTCGGCCGGCTGCTAAACATCTTCGGAGAACCCCTAGACGGTGGCGCCCCCTTACTAGCCTCAGACTTCCGTTCAGTACACAACCCGCCATTGCCCCTATCGGAAGCCGTCGGTATCGGCGATGTCATCGAAACCGGCATTAAGGTGATCGACCTTCTTTGTCCGTTCGTAAAAGGCGGGAAGACCGGTTTGTTCGGGGGGGCCGGGGTTGGCAAGACCGTACTCATCATGGAGTTTATCCACGCCCTTTCCACCCTGCACCAGGGAGTATCGGTGTTTGCCGGTGTCGGGGAGCGCATCCGCGAGGGCCATGAGCTCTGGCACGAAATGCGCCAGGCCGGTGTCCTGCCACAAACCCTGATGGTGTTTGGTCAGATGGATGAATCGCCCGGCGTTCGTTTTCGAGTCGGACTCTCTGCCTTGACCTATGCAGAATATTTACGGGACACCCTACACAAGGAAGTCCTGTTCGTTATGGACAATATCTTCCGCTTCATCCAGGCCGGCAGCGAAGTGTCCAGCCTCTTGGGAAGGATGCCGGCAACGGTGGGCTATCAGCCAACGCTGACAACCGAGGTCGCCGAAATGCAAGACCGCATTCTGTCCACCGGACACGGCGCCATCACGTCTGTGCAGGCGGTTTACGTGCCCGCGGATGACATGACCGATCCGGCCGTCAACGCCATCCTTAACCACCTGGACACCTCTGTCATTCTTTCACGCGCACAAGCGGGCAAAGGCATCTATCCGGCCGTCGACCCCCTGCAATCAAGCAGCAAACTACTGGATCGCCATACCTTGGGCGCCCGCCACTACGAGATTGCAGAAGGTGTGCGAGAACATCTGTCGCGTTATCAGGAACTGGAAGACATCATCACCATGCTTGGGATGGAGGAGTTGTCAGACGCCGACCACAACACAGTGATCAGAGCCAGGAAACTTCAGCGCTACCTTACACAGCCGTTCTGGACCACCGCCTCCCATACCGGCATTACCGGCACGTCCGTGCCCTTGGCAGATACCCTGCGGGACTGTGAGTGCTTTCTTTCAGGCAAGTACGACCACCTTTCCGAGGAAGACTGTTACATGCGGGGATCCCTCGGAGGAGACGGAGTGGCATGAATACGTTCACGCTGCACCTTCTTGATGCCACCCACTCCGAGACGGTGCCAGGCATCACTTCGTTCGTGGCCGAAGACACCACAGGCAGCTTTGGCCTGCTGCCAGGACACGCGCGATTCATGACCTGCCTGACCATGGGGCTGGCACGTTTCCGCACCGAAGATCAACTCTGGCATTACCTTGCACTTCCCGGGGCCGTACTCTATTTCAACAATAATGAGCTGGTGCTGAGTACCCGGCATTATCTGCGTGACGATGACTATACCCGGGTCAACTCGGCACTGAAGGACCAGCTCCTGGCTGAAGAAAACGCCCTGCAAGCGATGAAGGAGAGCCTGCACCGGATGGAAGAGGAAACCCTGAAGCGGCTCTGGAGTCTGCGCCGCACCGACGGGGGCTGACAGCAGTGTCTGAGATGGATGATTTACGACGCCGGGTGGCCCAGCAGGCAGAGCGCATGAAGCGGGCGGAGCGGGACCGCCCTACGCTGATTGGGCAGACCATCTATCTGGGCACTCTGGGGTTGGTGTTCGTGCTACCGGTAGTGGGAGGGGCCTACCTGGGACACTGGCTCGACACGATGGCAGATGGCTACTCAGTACGCTGGACCATTGGGCTCATCCTCTCCGGCGTGTTTCTGGGTGGCCTGAATGTGTACCTTCTGATCAAGGATTAAGCCATGGAAGATCAAGGGACAAGCATCCCCCCGGTGTTTTCACTCGGGCTGGTCGAGGTCACCAACACCGTGATTGTGACCTGGGGCATTCTTGCCCTGACCGGCGTGTTTTGCTGGCTACTGTCAACGCGGTTGCGATTGACCCCTTCACCGCTTCAGGTCGCCATCGAAGGTGTCGTTCTGGCCATCGAAGACGCGGTTTCAGCAGTCGCACCACAGCACGCAAGAGAGATCATGCCCTTTATTGGCAGTCTCTGGATCTTTCTTGTCATCGCCAATCTGTGTGGGCTGATTCCCGGGGTACACTCCCCGACCCGGGATCTGTCAGCAACAACGGCCCTGGCGCTCCTGGTATTCCTATCAACCCACTGGTTCGGCATCCGCATTCAGGGGCTCAAAACCTACCTGCAGCATTATCTGTCCCCGAGCCCCATACTGCTCCCCTTCCACCTGATCAGTGAAATCACCCGAACCATCGCACTCGCGGTTCGCCTGTTCGGCAACATGATGAGTCTGGAGATGGCGGCACTGCTCGTACTCCTGGTTGCGGGCTTTCTGGCGCCAATTCCCATCCTCATGCTGCACATCGTGGAAGCCCTCGTTCAGGCCTACATCTTCGGCATGCTTGCCTTGATCTACGTGGCCGGCAGCATTCAGTCACATCAGCTTCGTTATCCGCCCAAGGAGTAACCTATGCCTGACTTGTCCACATTTACGCTGGTCTCTACCGTTGCCGCCATCCTTGGCATCGCACTGGGCGTTATGCTACCCGCCATTGCCATGGGTTGGGCGATCAGCCGCGCCCTTGACGCCCTGTCGCGGCAACCCGAAGCCGAGCGCGCAATCATGAGAACCCTGTTCATTGGGCTGGCCATGATCGAGTCCCTAGCCATCTATGTGCTGGTGATCGTCTTGATCATTCTGTTCCGAAATCCATTACTGGCGTACCTGCTGCAATAGTCGGCACGCCAGCTTCTGTCGGGCAATCGCAATGGAAGGGCTGTCACTGTGGAATTGAACTGGTCCACGTTCCTGCTTGAAGTGCTCAACTTTGTGATCCTGATATGGATCCTCAAGCGCTTTCTCTACAAGCCTGTCCTGGCCATCATCGACCGAAGACGGGAAAACATAGAACAGCAGCTCACCGAGGCACAAAACCAGCGCCAGGAAGCAAAGTCTCTGCAGAAACGCTATGAAACTCGTCTTGAGGACTGGGAGCAACAGCGACGCGTGCTGATGTCCAGGCTAAACCAGGATCTTGACGCAGAAAAAGCAAGGCAGCGGGAGCTGCTGGCTAACGAACTCCAGCAAGAGCGCCAGAAAGCTCAGCACACCATCGAGCAGCAACAATCCGAAGCAACCCGCGCGACCGAAATGCGGGCACTGCAACTCGGTGCCAGGTTCGCCACTCACCTGCTGGAAGCCGCGTCCGGCCCGGATCTCGAAACGCGGCTGTTGAAGCTCACCATCGAGTCACTTTCAAACCTCTCAGACCAGACCCGCCAACACATGACCAGCAGCTGGCACAGGTCGACGCCAGCGGCTGCGATTACCAGCGCCTACCCCATCGCCGATGACCTTCGACGAGAGTTGGAGCGGACCCTGCTTGATACTCTGCAGGTATCGGCGACCGTGAGCTATGACCTGGCCCCCGAACTGATCGCTGGTGTCAGGATCAGTATTGGCGCCTGGCAACTGAACGCCAATGTCCGCGACGAGCTGAGCGGATTTGCGGAGCTTTCCTATGGCGCAGAATAACAACACTGACCCGAATCGCCTTAACCAGCTGGCTCATTGGCTGGACAACTATCACCCGGCCCTGCGCATTTCCGAGCAGGGCCGGGTGTTGTCCGTCGGGGACGGAATTGCCTGGGTATCAGGGCTGCCGTCGGCAGCCATGGAGGACCTGATTGAGTTTGGTGATGGCAGCCAGGGGATGGTATTCGACCTCACCACCAATCGCATTGGCGCCGTGCTACTCAGGGAAACCAGTACTTTGACTGCGGGAACCCGCGCCCGCCTGAACGGCCGCCCACTTGGCATTCCCGTAGGCAACGGCCTCCTCGGTCGCATTATCGATCCCCTTGGCCGCCCCCTGGATGGCCAGCCAGCCCCCGCTCACTCCAGCTGGCAACGCCTCGAAACCGGGTCACCGCCCATCATCGCCAGGGACTTCATCAACAAGCCAATGTACACCGGGATCAAGATCATCGACACCTTGGTGCCCATAGGGCGAGGGCAACGCCAGCTGATCGTCGGGGACAACGGCCTTGGCCGCAGCGCCCTGGCACTGGACACGATCATCAACCAGCGAGAATCCGGGGTACATTGCGTTTATGTCCTAATCGGGCAAAAGCGATCCACCACGGTCGATACGATTGAGACACTTAAAGACTATGGCGCTCTTGAGCACACTACCGTTGTGGTTGCTGAGGCCAGCAACTTACCGGGGTTGCAGCACCTGGCCCCCTTTGCCGGATGTGCTGTGGCGGAGTACTGGATGCAGCGTGGTATCGACACTCTCGTTGTTTATGATGACCTGGCCACCCACGCGCAGACCTATCGGGAGCTGTCCCTGTTACTCCGCCGCCCACCGGGTCGCGAAGCCTATCCCGGCGATATTTTTTCGGTGCATGCCCGCCTGCTCGAGCGGGCAACCTGCCTTAACGCTGACCATGGCGGCGGCAGCATGACCGCACTACCCATTGTCGAAACCAAGCAGGGGGAAATAGCCGCCTTCATACCAACCAACCTGATTTCCATCACCGATGGTCAGATTTACCTCGACAGGAAGCTGTTTACTGGCGGGTTCCGCCCGGCCATCGACATCGCCCGTTCGGTTTCCCGGATTGGCGGCCATGCACAACACCCGCACATCAAGGACGAAGCTGGCCGAATGAAACTGGACTTTCTTCAGTTCCTGGAGCTGGAGGTCTTCACCCGGTTTGGCGCCCGCCTGGAGAGCAGGATGGAATCCGCCATTGCTCGTGGGCGGGTTCTGCGGGAGTTGTTAAAACAGGATCGGCTGTCCCCCCTACCCGCGACGTTCCACATGGCCTGGCTGGTTGCTTTCAACGATGGGCTTTTTGATAACGTCCCCGTCGAGCAGGTCCCGACCTTGATGACGCAGTTGTCAGGCCACGTCAGAGACACCGACCTGTCCCTCGACAGCCCACGGGCAGACTGGAGTCGCGCCACCATGCGCTGGCTCGCTCACGGGCACAGGGAGAACCTGGAGGGGGAACGGCAATGAGCCGTCGTAACGAGCTCGAACGGCACCGTCAAAATATGGGCGAAATCAGGAATATCATGAACTCCATGAAAACTCTCGCCTATATGGAAACCCGTAAACTAGCGAGGTTCCAGGAAAGCCAGCTGGCCGTCGTTAACAGCATAGAAGCAGTTGCAGCTGACTTTCTCAGCGCTTACCGCCACCCAATACCGGAGACAGGCAAACCGGCACCGGTTTATTTACTGATTGGCAGTGAACGGGGATTTTGTGGTGACTTCAATCAGTCGATCGCCAATCACTTGGCGTCCACGAACAGGGCGGACGCTGATCACCCGCCGGAGCTGCTGGTTGTTGGGCGAAAGCTCCATAGCCTGTATCAACACGCCCCCCAGAACCCCGGCTTTGTCGTCGGTGCCAGCGTGGCCGAAGAAATCCCCAGAGTCCTGGCTGCAATTACACAGTGGCTGGCAGCGCGCCAGCATGGCACCGGCCTGTCTCTTCACGGCATTTACCACAGCGCCGACGGCGTCACCGAGCGGCGTCTGCTGCCGGCCTTCAGCCAGCAACGGGAAGACCTGCCAGCCCCCCGACACCCACCAATACTGAACCTGCCCCCTCTCCTGTTCTTCGGCAAGCTGGTCGAGCATTACCTCTTCGCGCTGCTCCACGCCATGCTGTATTCCTCGCTACTGGCAGAAAACCACCGCCGCGCCAGCCATCTCGAACGTGCAGTAAAGCATCTCGACTCCGAAACCGAACGCCTACGGCAAACCTGCAGCTCGTTGCGCCAGGAAGAAATTATCGAAGAAATCGAAGTCATTATGCTCAGTGCCAGCAGTCTGGATCACACCTGACGATATCAGCCTGCCAGAGTTACTCCACCAGGCTTCCCGCCAGCACCGCCGATAGCCGTTCATAACGGGAACTGGCCCAGGCAAGCAGCCCCTGGCTCGGCTTGGTCGCATCCTTGGAGCCACAGACATTCAGGTTGCCCAACCCTGACAGGTAGGCCTCGGTTACCAGGTTAGGCTGCTCCGCCACCAGAATCTGGGGCTCGGTCTGGTAGAAATAACGCCACTCAAACCCCTGGTAGGAGCCAAACGACAGAGATGCTTCCAGTTCCGGGCTCAGGAACGCGTACCTCAACAGCCGATCCCATCCATTGCGTCGGTCAAAGTCGAGCTTGGTATTGGGTCCGAAATAGGTGGGCTGAGGGTCATACCCCGCAAACGTCATATCCACCCGATGAGAAATAACCCGGGTACTGGTCAAGTCTTCAGGGGCAATTGCTGCCGTACAGTCCTCGACCGTTCCGCCCAGCGACACCACTTCCAGATCACCCCCGGCATCGGCCAGCCGATAGCCAGTGTAAGCGTTGGTTTCATTGGCGTAATCCGGCGTCAGGGTCAGGGTTCCATCGGTAATGCTGGTCACCCGCCCTCCACTCATCGTCCAGTGATAGGTTACGGAAGGCTCCCCTCCCAATGCGGGAGACGGCACAACCCCCTCATGGCATGTAGTCGTGGTTTCAAACGTTGCCCGCTGATTGGCCCAGTCGAACACTACCCGCTCATCAAACCCCTCCTGCTCCCAGTAACCACGACCGGACTGAGACAGGGAAACGGACGGCAACCACTGCGCGCCAGTCTCAGCAATGTAGCCGTCCGCATTGGCCAGGCGCGCAATTTCCTGCAGTGACGGCGCCATGCAACCATCCACGTCCAGCGCCCTCAACTGACCATCGGCCGCGTAACGGAAATGGACCGTGGCCGATTCCTGTAAATCGGAGGAACGCGCCGGCAGATTACCATTTCGGCTGTGGCTGCGAAGAACCTGCTCTTCAAGAACCACCGGATTGGTCAGGTCCAGCACTTCGATGACCAGTGCCAGATCGTCAATATCAACGTTTTCATAGCGCCCGAAAGGGGCCGCTTCGTCCACCAGTGCCACAATATCGGCGGCATTACGGGCCAGCGAAACCGCCAGCAGTTCATAGCCCTCCGGCGTCAGCACCCGTTCGGTGCCATCGCCATTGCGCAGCACCTCGCTAGCGTCTGCCGGGAACTGGGCCGCCATGTAACGGACAAATGCCCGGGCGTAGGCATGCAAACGGTTATCCCCGGACGCCAGATAGTCCCGCAACAGGTTCACGTCACGAAAAGCGGTCTCTAGCACTTCTGATTCGCCAAACTGCACCGTCAGCCCGGCGATGATTCGGGCTCGCAACAGTGTCGTCAGCGGGGTCACAGTGCGAACACCCGCCGGAGCGGTCAGCGTGTACGCCTGCTCGACAATAACCTCACCCATTGGAGTTTCATCCACCGTCTGCCCGGGCAAGGTCATCACCATCAGAGAATAGTCCCGCGGGTCCAGATCCGCGGACACCAGTGGACTCTGGTCCAGCTCCTCAATATTCAGTGTGAACTGGCCATTGGCTCCCGTCAGCGCGGTTGGCTCACCATTTTCCAGCGTCACGGGCTCCCCGTCAGGTCCGGTGACCGTCATCGGGCCGGGGGTATACTGGTAATCGCCATCAATATCGAGCCACACCCGGGCATTGCGCAGGTAGTCGTCGATCACCACGCCGCTGTAGGTACCCGGCTGGCCATAGGCCACACCATCAAGGTCCCGACCGTCTTCGGGCAGTTGGTCAGATTCCTGACCACACCCGGCCAGGGCGAGAGTCGCAAGCGTCAGGGAAAGAGGGAGCAGACGTGTCATCACGGCAACCGTTATCCTTATTAGTGGTTGTCTCGACACTCTATTGGAACTTGCCGGCAGGAACCTTGATAGGCTTGGCAAATTGTAAAGATGAGTAACCGGGCGCCCGCTGCTGGGCGCTCCGGCTTGTCAGTTCAGGCCGTTCGGGCCATATCAGAAAGAACGGGCGACAATTTCCTTCATGATCTCATTGGTGCCCGCGTAGATCCGCTGAACCCGAGAGTCGGCCCACGCTCTGGCGATGGGGTATTCCCACATATAGCCGTAGCCGCCATGCAACTGGACACATTCGTCCATCACCTTGCACTGCAGATCGGTGGTCCATTGTTTCAGCATGGCCGCGGTGGGAATATCCAGCTTCTTATCCAGGTGCAGCTCCAGACAGCGATCGACAAACACCCGTGCGGCGGTAATCTCAGCCTTCATTTCCGCCATTTTGAAGCGGGTATTCTGGAAAGCGATGACCGGCTTACCAAACGCCTTACGTTCCTTAACGTAGTCCAGAGTCCACTGCCAGGCGGCCTCGGCAGCCGCTACCGCAGTGATACCGACTTGCAAACGCTCTGCCGGCAGCTCTTGCATCAACTGGAAGAACCCCTGACCTTCACGCCCACCCAGCAAGTGGGTTTCCGGGATTTTCACGTCCTGGAAGAACAGTTCTGAGGTGTCCTGTGCCTTCATCCCGACTTTATTGAGGTTTTGGCCCTTTTCGAACCCTTCCCACGCGGCTTCAACCAGGAACAGGCTCGTCCCTTTCGCCCCCTCTTTCGGGTCGGTCTTCGCAACCACAACCACCAGATCAGCCAGCTGACCATTGGTGATAAAGGTTTTGGACCCATTCAGGACATAATGGTCACCCTTTTTGATGGCGTTGGATTTAACACCCTGCAGGTCCGACCCGGCACCCGGCTCAGTCATGGCGATGGCACTTACCATCTCACCACTGGCCAGCTTGGGCAGGTAGTACTGCTTTTGCTCTTCCGAGCCATAGTGGAGGATATAGGGAGCCACAATATCTGAGTGGAGGCCCCAGCCAATACCGGAAAGACCCGCCCTGGCCAGCTCCTCCATGATCACCGCGCTGTAACGGAAATCGGCGCCAACTCCACCATATTCCTCAGGCATGGTCGGACACAGGAAGCCCAACTCTCCGGCCTTGGTCCAAAGCTCGCGACTGACCTGCCCATCCTTTTCCCACTGCTCGTGGTAGGGCGCAGCTTCCTGCTCAAGAAACTTGCGAACGGAATCCCGGAAACCGTCCAGGTCTGCATCGAAGAGAGTACGTGGAATCATGTTGAACCCCTGTGAATGGTTGTCTTTATGGTTATTCACAGAGTCTGGTGTCGGATGGGTGTTTGCTCAATGGTGAAAACCATCAATCCGGGTGACCAAAACCGCCGTCAGTTAGCTGGCTTCTGTTTCTGGAGAACGCGAGCCTCGCCCCAACGGGGCATGAGTTCCTGCCCGACACCCAGATGGTCCAGCAGACGGGCAACAATGAAGTCGATGAGATCTTCTACCGACTGGGGTTGGTGGTAGAAACCAGGACTGGCGGGAATGATCGTGGCCCCCATACGGGTAAGCCGAAGCATGTTTTCAAGGTGGATTTCCGAGTACGGCGCTTCCCGGGGCACCAGAATCAGAGGGCGACGCTCCTTGAGAGCAACGTCCCCGGCCCGCTCGATGAGGTTGTTACTCGCACCGGTCGCCAGCGCCGACAGAGTTCCGGTGCTACAGGGGCAAACCACCAGGGGGGCCGCCTCACCTGACCCCGATGCCGGTGGCGCAAACCAGTCCTCACGACCAAATACCAGTAACTGGCCGGCCTCGGCCTGGTATCGTTCCGTCAGATAGGCTTGCATAGCCTGGGGGCTGCCAGGCAGCTTCAGCTCGGTTTCTGTGGCGATCACAACCTGGGCGGCCCGGCTCACCATCAGGTGAACCTGGCACCCCGCGGCCAGCAGGCACTGCAACAAGCGCAGTCCATACTGGGCGCCGGAGGCGCCGGTAAACGCCAGGTTGATAGTCTTGCGCGGTGCCGGATCAGCAGCCATGGGTCAAATCCTTGCGTTGCGTACCGGTCAGTGGGCAAGCCGATGCTGGAGCGCCGCCACCAGTTTCGGGTGAATACCGCCAAAACCGCCGTTACTCATGATCACAATATGGCAAGGCTGGGTAAGCTCTTCCAGCGTGCGGGCGATCAGGTCGTCCACAGAATTCTCCACGCTATGAGTCTCATTGTCGCCGCTGTCCGCGCGGTGCTTGCTCACCAGGGTCTCGAGCCAGTCCAATCGATTAAGGTTAGCCCACAATACCCGGTCTGCGGCCCCGGCACTGGGCAACAGGGCCTGCTGGTGGACCCCTTGCTGCATGGTATTGGAGCGAGGCTCGATCAGCGCCAGAATCGGCTCATCGCCAACCTGGTGACGCAGCCCTTCAAGGGTGGTCGCAATCGCTGTCGGGTGATGGGCGAAGTCGTCATAGACCCGCACACCGTCAATGTCCGCCAACAACTCCATCCGTCGTTTGACGCCGGAGAACCGGTTGAGCGCAGCGATGGCGTGGTCTGGCGTTACTCCCACGTGGCGGGCAGCTGCTATGGCGGCAAGGGCGTTACGCACATTGTGCAGGCCGGTCTGGCTCCACTTGACGGTCGCCACCGGCTGCTCATGGTGAACCACCACAAATTGGCTGCCATCATCAGAAAGCAGCTCAGCACGCCAGTCAGCCGTGTCGCTTTCGCTACCCACGGCGGTTGTCTGAACACCGCTCCAGCACCCCATCGCCAGCGCCTTGTCGAGGTGCTCATCCAGCGTAGGTCGTACCAACAAGCCCTGGGAGGGAACCGTCCGCACCAGATGATGGAACTGCCGCTCGATGGCTTCGACGTTGTCGAAGATGTCCGCGTGGTCAAACTCAAGGTTGTTCAGGATGAGGGTTCGGGGGCGGTAATGGACAAACTTGGAGCGCTTATCAAAGAAGGCGCTGTCGTACTCGTCGGCCTCGATAACAAAGAAGTCACTGCTGCCAAGGCGCGCAGAAACCGGAAAATCTTTGGGCACACCGCCAACCAGGTAACCGGGGTCAAATCCGGCCTGCTCCAGAATCCACAGTAACATGGAGGTGGTGGTGGTCTTGCCATGGGTGCCGGCCACCGCCAGTACCCAACGTTTGCTCAGCACTTCCCGGGCCAGCCACTCCGGGCCAGACATGTAATCGATGTTGCGGTTCAGCACCGCTTCCACTTCCGGGTTGCCACGGGACATGGCGTTGCCGATCAGCACCAGATCCGGCGCCGGCTCCAGATGGGCTGGGTCATACCCTTCCATCAGGCTGATCCCCTGAGCTTCCAGCTGGGTACTCATGGGCGGGTACACCCCCTGGTCAGAACCGGTGACGGTGTGCCCCAGCTCTCTGGCCAATACTGCCAGGCTCCCCATGAATGTGCCGCAGATACCCAAAATGTGAATATGCATGTCAAATCAGCCCTGATGTATAAACCGTGCCAAGCCTCCCGTATACGCCCGCAACCGTCAAGGGCAAATTGACCCCGTTATAAGGGGTCTCCGTCATGAAAATTGGCAATAATTGACGTATCATTCGCGGCAACCGATTAACCAGCAGGAGGCGCCAGCCAACATGGCCATCAAGAACGCGTTTTACGCCCAGTCCGGTGGGGTCACCGCCGTCATCAACGCCAGCGCTTGCGGGGTCATCCAGACCGCACGCAAGAACCCGGATAAAATCGGCAAAGTTTACGCCGGTCGCAACGGAATCATCGGCGCCCTGCGGGAAGAACTGATCGATACCAGCCTGGAGACCGATGACGCGATCCAGGCCCTGCTGCACACTCCGGGCGGCGCATTCGGCTCCTGCCGTTACAAGCTCAAGAACCTGACAGAGAACCGCCGCGAGTACGAGCGTCTGATCGAGGTTTTCCGGGCCCACGACATCGGCTATTTCTTCTATAACGGCGGTGGTGACTCTCAGGATACGGCTTACAAGGTCTCCCAGCTGGCAGAGAAAATGGGTTACCCGATCACCTGTATCGGCGTCCCCAAAACCGTCGATAACGACCTGCCGTTCACCGACTGCTGTCCGGGCTTCGGTTCCGTCGCCAAATACATTGCCACCTCCACTCTGGAAGCCAGTCTGGATATCCGCTCCATGAGCGAATCATCCACCAAGGTGTTTATCCTTGAGGTGATGGGGCGCCACGCGGGCTGGATTGCAGCCTCCGGCGGTCTGGCCGGTAACGGCGAGGGCGAGCCACCTCACATCATCCTGTTCCCGGAAGTGCCCTTCGACCGTGAAGCCTTCCTGAAGCGCGTTGACTATTGCGTGGAAAACTACGGTTACTGTGTTGTGGTAGCCTCTGAAGGCGCCCAATACGAAGACGGCCGTTTCGTTGCCGACGCTGGTGCCAAGGATGCCTTTGGTCACACCCAGCTCGGCGGTGTTGCACCGGCCCTGGCCAACATGGTTCGCCAGGCCCTTGGCCACAAGTACCACTGGGCAGTCGCCGACTACCTGCAGCGTTCCGCTCGCCACATTGCTTCCGCCACCGATGTTGAGCAAGCCTACACCGTGGGCAAGGCAGCCGTGGAAATGGCTCTGGCTGGCAAACAGGCGCTGATGCCAACGATTGTCCGCGAGCAGGCGTCCCCGTACCGCTGGCACATTGGCGAAGCGCCCCTGAGCGAAGTGGCCAACCAGGAAAAGAAAATGCCAATCCACTACATCACCGATGATGGCTTCGGCATCACACAGGACTGCCGGGAATACCTGCAGCCGCTGATCGAAGGTGAAGCCTTCCCGCCGTTCGAGAATGGCCTGCCCAAAGTGGCCAAGCTGAAAAACCAGCTGGTTGAGAAGAAGCTGAAGGCCTCCTTCGAGGTCTGATGCACCGGCCATAAAAAAGGCGCCTTTCAAGGCGCCTTTTTTGTCTCTGGCCAACACATTCGAACATGCTTAGCCGGCTGTGGCGGCGGCCTCTGCCTGACGCACATACTGGAAGAAGTCATCACACCCGCCAATGTGCTGCTCCCCGACAAAAATCTGCGGCACGGTCTGCACAGGCTTGCCCACGGTTTTTTCCAGGTCTGCCTTGCTGATCCCTTCGGCAATCATATCGACAAACCGGTATGGGAAGTTTTTGACTTCACAGAGCTGTTTGGCCCGAACACAAAAACCACAGGACATACGACCAAAAATTGTAACCTGCTCCATAAACGCCCCTCATACTTAATCAACGATTGGCCAGGCAGTGCCAGCACCAGAATCACGAGGGACATCATGCCAGCAGCGCCAGGAAAACAAAACTTGATCGTACAAATATCCTCGATAGCCAGATCCAATGACCGGACTGGTTCAGGTCTTCAAGCGGCCCAGTTCCTGCTGCAGGGTATCAACCTGACGATCCAGTTCCTGGCCACTGTGCCGGACCCGCTGCGCCAAAGCCCGCAGGTCATTGGCTGCATCACCAATGGCTGTCAGGTTCTGGTTAATCTCCTCACTGACTGAACTTTGCTCCTCTGCGGCCGTCGCAACTTGGGTCACGTGTTCTACGATCACGCCAATGCGCTCAACCACCGTTGCCAGGGAGTGATCCGCTTCACGAGTGCCGTCAACGGCCATGGTTGCCCGGTCAACACCCGCACGGATCACCGACACGGTCTGCCCCACTTCCTGTTGCAGCCCTTCGATCATCTGGCTGATTTCATCCGTTGATTCTCGGGTTCGCGACGCCAGGGTCCGCACTTCGTCAGCCACCACCGCAAACCCCCGACCCTGCTCGCCAGCTCGCGCAGCCTCAATCGCCGCGTTCAGGGCCAGCAGGTTGGTCTGCTCGGCGATGCCTCGAATCACATCCAGGATTCGGTTGATGTCGTCGCTGCGACTCGCTACATGGCTGATCGCCTGACTCGCCTCGTCCATGTCACCGGCGAGGGCGCTGACGCCTGTCACCGCCGTCCCCAGGGTCGCCTGGGTAAAGGTGATACCATCACGCGCCTGACGGGCATTCTCTGCAGCTTCACCGGCGAAGCGGGCGACCTCATTGGCGGTTGCCGACATCTCGGTCATCGCGGTGACCACACTGGAGATTTCCTGGCTCTGCCGCTCAGTATTTTCGTCCGTTTCAACGGCAATGGCACGAACATCACTCGCCTGAGCCTGCACCTGGACATCAACGGCCTTCAGATCATTGATCATGGTTCGCAGGCGCCCAAGGAAGCGATTGAACCCACCGGCAAGGGCAATCAACTCGGCATGAGTATCAATCTTTAATTCCCGGGTCAGGTCGCCTTCCGCGCCCGCCAGGTTCTGCATGCGGGCGCTGATTTCATCCAGTGGCCGGGTGACCGAGCGCACCAGCAGGATCAACACCGCGATCGCCAGCAGCGAGACAACCACGCCGACCAACAGCTGTCGCTGCGCCGTTGTCGCTACCTGTTCCGATAGCAGTGAACGAATAGCATCCAGCTCCGCCAGCGCCGCTTGTCGTGGTAACTGAATCACCAGCGACCAGACCGCATCGGTATCGTCAAATTCAATGGGAAAGGCAACCGCGAGCACCTCTCCGTCGTCGAAGGAGCGTTCACCACGATGCAGGTTGACCAGGGCGTCAGCCAGCTCCGGGACAGCTTCGTTCAGTGGCCGGCCCAGAAAGTCCCCGTAATGGCTTGCCGCCGCAACCAGTCCCTTTTCGCTGAGCAGAGTAACCCGTGATTGACCATCGTACAGTTCCTTGCTCACCCCGATGATGGCCTGCTGCAGGGTGGTCAAGTTGATATCCACCCCGGTAACCCCGACAAAGCTCCCCTCGCCATTGAGTATCGGCGCCACCAGGCTGGTCATCAGTTCGCTGTAACCCTCTGAAATCTCATACTCGTAGGGTTCCATGATGCACGGTGCCAACGAGTCCATAGAACAGAGATACCATTCGGCTTCCCGTATTCCGAACTCGTTACGCTCGTCCACATATTTTTCGCTGGGATCCTCGGTACGACTGAACTGCACCTGGCCATCCTGGTCACGGTAAAAATAGATTTCAAGGGTGCCCGCATCACTGCTGTACTCTTCCACCCCTTCGGTAAAATAGCGATCCTCACCATCGTAGCCATCCGGCTCGAACTGGGCATAGATGGAACTCATGCCGGGCTCCGACTCCAGCACCCCGCCGATAATGGCCATCAGGGCCGGGCGGCTGATGCGGTTGTAGCGGTCAGCCTTCACGTTCTCTTCGATCACGTACCTCAACACGCCCGGTGTCCTGAAGGCACTGTTGAACATCCCGCTGACTTCTTCGCCATAGCGGGCGGCAGTGGCAGACAACCGTTTCATCACGATATCCTGCACCATGGTCGATGTGGCCTGAGTCAGCTCTGCCTCCATATTCCCAAGCGAGCGCTGAGCCGTGATCATCATGCTCCCCCCCATCACCAGCAGCAGGGCAATCACCAGCGTGTACAGCTTCAGTTTGAGGGATTGTTTTTTCATGAATCGGAAAACCTTTGTAGAATCGCTTGTCACTCATTAGGTTAGCGGCGTACAGCCAACTTCGCCATAACTGTCGAAAAGAGGCCAATTTGGTATACCTGAGTCTGTTTGTCACCGCTTTTTTAGCAGCGACTTTGTTACCTGCCTATTCCGAGGTGCTATTTGGTGGTCTGGTCACCCAGGGCTACTCCGTCTGGTGGCTGTGGTTCTGGGCCACCCTGGGCAACACTCTGGGGTCGGTGGTGAATGGCATTCTGGGACGACAGGTAGAGCGGTTCCAGAATCGGCGCTGGTTTCCGTTCTCCCCGGAGCAGATGGAAAAGGCCCGAACACGCTACCTGCGCTATGGCGAGTGGTCCTTGCTATTGGGATGGTTGCCCGTGGGCGGGGATGTCTTGACGCTGGTGGGAGGGATAATGCGGGTACCCTGGCCGACCTTCATTACCTTGGTCGCCATTGGCAAGGGGGCCCGCTATGCCGTCGTGCTTTGGATTGTCCTTGAGTCATTCGGGAACTGATGCCCGGTTGAGCGCAAAGGTCAGGAGGGTGAGGTTTCCGACTCCTGGTAAAGGTAGGAACGAAGCAGTTCCTCACCGTTGAACTCCGAACACAGCACCGAAATGAACGTGTAGACACCAATCAGCTTGCGGTTCAGGAACACAAATTCCTTGGGTGGTATTCGGAAATAACGGCTGATGGCCGACCGGGCTGCCTGACGGGCGACCCTTGACGGCAGGTCGCTCTGTTTCCAGCGATACTGCCCCTCACTGTTCACCGCGTGCTCGGGCCATTGCCCCTGGTCTGGCAGCAAGGGTTCCAACACCGACATACAGACCTCGGCAAACGTGTCGAGCACGTCCTGGGGCCAGTCCCGGCTCATGAATCCGAGGTTAACCGCGCCCTCTATCATGGCTTCCCGATTGCCTTCATAGGACGCCTGGATCATCCGTTTCACCGGTGTCAGGAAACTTTCCGGATAGCTCTGGACCGCGCCGAAATCCAACAGCACAATCTGATCCCGCTGGGGATCGCAGCCCGGCTCCCCGGCAATCCGGATGCGGTAATTACCAAAATTGGGGTCGGTCTGGATCTCGCCCCAGACAAACAGCTCCTCCAGGAACAACTCCAACGCCGCCTTGCCCAATTCACTCCGCCGTTCCAGCGGCAGTTCACGGACTGCCACAGAACTCACCGAATGGCCGGGTTCATAGGTGGATGCCATCAGGTGGGAGGTTGAATATTCCTGCAACACACGAGGCACCACAAACCGCGCATCGTTTGCCAGCATCTGGCGAAAACGCTCCGTGGTTTCGGCCTCGAGACGGTAGTCCACTTCCCGATGCATCATCACCCGGACTTCTTCCAGCCAGTCTTCAAATTCGGGGCCAATGGAGACCAGACGAGCAACCCGCAACAACTGGGCAACGGCATTCAAGTCGCTGTCGATGGCATCGGCCACCCCGGGGTACTGCACCTTAAGCACCAGCTCCAGACCGTCACTACGACGCCGTGCCCGGTGTACCTGGCCGAGGGAGGCAGCGCCAATGGGTTCCGGGTCCACATCGAGCTCTGCCAGTCGCGCCGCACCCAATTCCCGTTCCAACACCTGTTGGATCGCCTTCCATTCGAGGGACGTGGTCTGATCTTCCAGGGTGTGGAGGGCCTCGGTGACTTCTTCTGGCAAAAAATGCTCGCCGTAGAGCGCCATGACCTGCCCGATCTTGACCACACTGCCTTTGAGCTTGCCCAACTCATCCACCAGAAACTCAGCCTGGCGGGACAACATCTCCCGGTGGCGCCGCTCACGGTTTTCCTTGCTGCTCAACCAGTTCGTGGCCATGTGCGAAGCCATGCGGGTACCTGCGAACAGGCCAGCACGGGTCAGCGAAAGCCGACGTTCGAAACTGCCGGTTTTGATGCGGGATACGGTGTTGCCACTTTTCTTGGACGCCATGAAATCCTTTCCGAAGCCGTTACCCCAGGCTGGAGGGGATATGCGAATGTAGGAAGCCTGTTGCCGCTGGTCATTATACTGATAAAGCGAGAGCCGCCGGTTACTGCTTAGCCAGCGCCCACGCGACACTTCGGCCATTGAACAAACTCTCTCCGGGCTCGGATTAACAGAGCCTCAAAGCAAGTAAACACCAACTTCCATGAATATTTACGATTTTCTACATTCAAGGTGCTTGATAAACGTTAAGCTAGAAACTCAATAAAATAATAAAACAGCTTTCTGTCACGGCGACTACTAAAAAAGCAATATGGCCCTGATACAACACTCTGACACCCCACACGATAGCCAGGCCGACGCCCATATCGAAGGTGAAATCCCGGTACCGACGCTAATTACCTGGCTCACCCTATCCGCGGTCTGCGCCCTCGGCTTCTTCGGCTTCCGCGGTTATATGCAGGGAAACCTGCTCACCCTCTACGTCCTGGCCACGTTCGCCACCCTGCTGACCGCAAACGCCCTGGCCTATGCCATCACGGCCAACGAAGCCTGGCTGCGCAACGGGTTTATAGCCCTGATCACCCTGCTGTTTTCGTTCCTTGCCGTATTTGCGGTGGAAGACGGTGCCGGAGTGCTGTGGCTGTTCGCCTACCCCCCGGTCGTCTTCTACATAGGCAACCAGCGGGTTGGCCTGTACAGCTGTGTCGGGGGCTGGGTGGCGCTGGCGCTGCTGTTCAGCCCACTGGGCGAACTGGTTGCGCAGACTCCCTACACGGCAACATTTCGCCTGCTGATGCTGTCCGCGCTGGGTTTTGAAATGGTGTCCTGTTACGCCCTCGACCAAAGCCGGCGTCGCAGCAAGCAACGGTTACTCCAGCTTGCCTCAGAGTTCGAATTCGCCGCCAAACATGATGCCCTCACCGGGCTGTTCAACCGGCGGGAGGGCCACTCCCGTATCGAGGACGAGTACGAACGGTACCTGCGTAACAACCGGGTATTTTCGGTCCTGTTGATGGACATTGATTTGTTCAAGAAAGTGAACGACAACTTTGGGCATCAGGCTGGAGACCTGATGATCAAACTGGTCGCCAGAACCCTGGTTAACGAGTGCCGGAAGGTCGATATCGTCGCGCGCTGGGGAGGGGAAGAATTTCTGGTGGTGTTGCCGGAGACCGATACCCGGGAGGCTTTCCAGATTGCCGAGCGAATCCGCCAGTCCGTAGCGTCTCAGGATATCGAGTATGGTAACCAAAGCATCCGCTCCACCATCAGCATTGGTGTTGCGTCGATTGAGGGTTCAGAGTCCATTGAACGCGTTTTACAGCGAGCCGACGAAGCGCTCTATCGCGCCAAGAACCTGGGACGCGACAAGGTCTGTGAGCACGGGGACAGCAAACCCGTCCTTACCAGCCGTCAACGCGGCTGACCTGCCCCGCTTCCAGCCGTTTCGCCAAATGCCCGGATAACGACCGGGAAATTGCATCCACGCTGGCTTGCGGAGCGAAATCAGACACCTGGCACATGGCCATCCCTGAATAGCCGCAAGGGTTTATCCGGGTAAAGGGTGACATATCCATGTCGATGTTCAATGCCAACCCGTGAAACGAACAACCACGACGAACCCGAAGTCCCAGTGATGCGATCTTGGCACCCCCGACATAGACCCCAGGCGCGTCAGCACGTGGCGCGGCTTCAATACCCAGTTCCGCAAGGGTATCCACAATCGCCTGCTCGATATGGTCCACCAGCACACGCACACCCAGCCCGGCGCGGCTGAGATCAATCAACAGGTAAATCACCAATTGGCCGGGACCGTGGTACGTCACCTGCCCTCCACGGTCAACCTGAACTACAGGTATGTCGCCGGGGTTCAGAATATGCTCAGCTTTGCCCGCCTGCCCCTGCGTAAACACCTGTGGATGCTCCAGGCACCAGAGCTCGTCCACCGTGCCCTTGTCACGGTCAGCGGTGAACGTTTTCATGGCCTCCCAAACCGCCTCGTAAGGCTGCAGGCCCAAGGAGCGAATAACCAGCTCAGTCACCAGTCACAGCACCATGTGAACACGGCCACTGGCCTTTAGTTCTTCGAACAGGGCCTTAAGCTGGGGTTCGCCAGTTGCAACAATCTGCAGCCGGACCGAGCAGAACCGGGCATTGCGGCTATCGACCACAGTCACGTGCTCATCTTTGATCCCCGGCGCATGGTTCTCCACCACCGCGCGCACAAATTCCTCAAAGTCCGGCGCAGCGGTTCCAATCACCTTGATGACGTAGTCACAGGGAAACTCAATCTTGGGCGCTTTGGGTTCAGTCATGATTCAGGCTTCTCTCAGCTTGGGCAACGGATCAAGAGAACAGCTGCACAAAGAACAGTTTGATGGCATCCCACAGACGCTTGAACAAACCGCCTTCCGGAATGTCCTGCAAGGCCAGCACCGGCTCGTCCAGCAACACTTCACCATTCAGGGATACCCGAATCCGGCCCAGCTCATCGCCAATGGACACCGGCGCCTTGATGACCGTGTCAATGTCCACCACAGACTCCAGGGCATCCTTTGAACCACGGGGAATGGTGACGAAAACTTCGTCCTTCACACCAAGGGCCAATTCATTCTGCTGCCCGCCCCAAACCGGGCTGTCCAGCAGCTGCTGGCCGGCACTGAACAGCTTGGCTGACTCGTAGTAACGGAAGCCATAGTTCAGCATCTTCTGTACTTCCTGGGCTCGCGCTTCATTGCTCGGCGTCCCCATCACAACACCAATCAGGCGGGTGTCATTGCGAACTGCAGACGCCACCAGGCAAAACCCGGCTTCGTCGGTATGGCCCGTTTTCAGGCCATCGACACTGGGATCACGCCACAACAGTGCATTTCGGTTAGGCTGACGAATGTTGTTATAGGTGAAGTGCTTCTCAGCGTAAATTCCGTAATTTTCCGGATAGTCGTTGATAATGGCCTTGGCCAGGAGCGCCAGGTCAAACGCCGTTGAAAAATGGTCTGACTCCGGCAAGCCGGTCGCATTGGCAAAATGGGAGTCCTTCATACCCAGAAGTTGAGCCTGCTGGTTCATGATGTCCGTAAACGCCGCCTCACTACCGGCCACAAACTCTGCCAGGGCGACAGAGGCATCATTGCCAGACTGGATCACCACTCCTTTCAACAAGTCCTCAACCCGGACCTGGGTACCTTCCCGGACGAAGGTTCGGGAGCCTTCAGTGCGCCAGGCGTTGACGCTGATGGGCACCATGTCGTCCATGGAAATGCGGCCTTCGGCCAGTTCCCGCTCAACAATGTAGGCCGTCATCATCTTGGTCAGACTGGCTGGCGGCAGGCGCTCATGGCTGTTGTGTTCCATAATGACGTCGCCACTGCGCGGATCCATCAGCACGTAGGAGCTGGCGCCGATTTGCGGGGGCGAAGGAATTAACAGCGGCTGCTGCGCTGATGCCACGGCAGGCACCAGTACAACAAGCAGGAAGACGATCAGTGAGCGAAAAGCAGTTGTGTGTGACATGGGTCCATTCATAGTTGAGGTTTACTGTTTTATTTAGGCGCCAGCCTTTCAGTGCATCAGCTGGCCATTCGTCATTTAACGGTTGTCGGTCAGCAAGATCGACTCCCTAAAGCCGTTATCCGCCAGTTGCTGCAAGGTTCTCTGGGCCTCGCTGGAATCCTGGAACGGCCCCACCTGGACTCGGTGGAAACGACCTGATGCGGTCTCCACTTCCCGCACCCGAACCGCAGATGACACCAAGGCTTCAGCCTGCTCGGCCATCAGTCGGGCCGGTGCCGCATGGGAAAACGAACCCAGCTGGACAAACAGCCCTGGCGCCCCTGTAGCAGCACCGTCGGTGCTCAGCGGAGCCGACTCACCCGCCACCCGGGCAACACCGTCAGGGGTCACGGTAATGGCCGCCACCTCCACCCGGGCAGTTCCCTGGGCCTGGTAACCCAGCTTGATCGCTGCGGCGTAGGACAGATCAATCAAGCGGTCGCCGTGGAACGGCCCCCGGTCGTTGACCCGGACAATGACGCTGCGTCCGTTATCAAGGTTCGTCACCCTGGCATAGCAGGGAATGGGCAAACTCTTGTGCGCCGCCGACATGCTGTACATGTCGAAGATTTCGCCATTGGAGGTCTGGTGGCCATGGAATTTTTCGCCATACCAGCTGGCAGTACCCTGCTCCACATAGCCGCGGGCATCGCTCATTACCGTGTACTGCTTGCCCCAAACCGTGTAGGGCGAGCGGTTACCGGCCGTCCTCGCCGGTTCATACCGGGGCACCGCATCCTGCAGCCCGGTGGCATCAAAACCACCCTCCGGCGCCCTGTCCTGGGTTATCGAGTAGCGCGACGGCGGGGGCGAAGAGGCACAGCCAGTCAGCATAGCGGCCAACACAGCCAAAACCACCAGCATTCGTTGTCTATAGGGCAAGGGGGTTACCTTCACGATGAACCGGCTTCCTGTTCCATACCCTGCGTTGCCAGCGCGTCGGACAACTCCTTCACCGCCATGGCATACAGGTGACTATGATTATATCGGGTTATGACATAGAAATTATGGTAGGTCATCCAGAGTTCTGCGCCATTGTCCCCATTTAACCGGATTGCACGGGCAGGCGCATCGGTCGGCAAACCCGCACCAAGCCGCAACCCCGCGTCCAGATAATCCGTGATTGCCAATCGGGGCTTAAGTTCCCTGGTGAGCAGTGGAGAATCCTCTGGCAGGTCCTGCTGCACACGCTCGGCAACCGGTTGCCCCGGTAGCCAGCGATGGGCGTGAAAGTAATTTGCCACACTGCCGATGGCATCCACCGGGTTATTGAGGATATCGGCTACGCCGTCTCCATCAAAGTCAATAGCGTAGTGACGGTAGCTGCTGGCAATGAACTGACCGTACCCCATCGCCCCGGCGTAAGAACCCTGCAGCTCCAGCGGGTCGAAGCCCTGCTCCCGGGCCATCAGGAAAAACTGGGCAAGTTCACTTCGGAAAAAGCGGCTGCGGGGTGGGTAGTCAAACGCCAGGGTGCTCAGCGCATCAATCACGCGATAGTTGCCGCGGTACCGCCCATACCAGGTTTCAACGCCGATAATGGCCGCAATGACCTCTGCGGGCACGCCAAACTCAACCTCGGCACGCGCGAAGGCGTCCCGGTGTTCAGCAAGAAACTCGTGCCCCTGGCTGATACGCTCACTGCGCATGAATATCCCACGATACTCATGCCATTCGAGGGACTTTTCGGCGGGACGGGCGATCGATTCCAGAATCCGCTCATTACGCTCAGCCTGGTCCAGCCAACCCTGGATCCGCTCAGGCTCAAAACCGTACTGTCCGGCCATTTCCGCAATGAAACGCTGCCCATCGGGTTGCTGGCCATAACCCGCAACTCCGTCCAGCGCCACACCCCAGAGCAAGGCCAGCAACACCACCCTGGTGATTCCGCTTCTTTTTAAAACCGGTCTGTCCAACTCTGTCCGTCCTTCTCAGTCACTCCCGCTCAAGGCTGGGTACCTTAACATGGCGGCAACATGGCCAACCATTACCCTGCGTCCACCTGCTCCCTGGAAACAACCCTATAGCGATGGCTCCGGCTAGGCGCCAATCATCCGGCGGTGGGTCTGGATCGACATCAACACCCCAAACGCCGCCAGCAAGGTCACACTGGACGTTCCTCCATAGCTGATCAGCGGCAGCGGCACACCAACCACCGGCAGCAAGCCACTGACCATACCGATGTTGACGAAAATGTAGATAAAAAACGTCATCGTCAACGCGCCAGCCACCAGACGCCCGAACGAATCCTGAGCATTGACGGCAATGTACATGCAACGGAACAGAATCAGCAGGTATAGCCCAAGCAGTGCGAGCATACCGACAAAGCCGAACTCCTCGGCAAGCACTGCCACGATGAAGTCGGTGTGGCTTTCCGGCAGGAATTCGAGGTGCGACTGGGTTCCCTGCAACCAACCTTTGCCACTCCAGCCCCCGGATCCGATGGCCGTCTTGGACTGGATGATGTTCCAGCCGGCGCCCAACGGATCGCTTTGTGGGTCCAGCAGCGTCAGCACTCGCTGCTTCTGGTAATCGCGCATGACGAAGAACCACATCATTGGCGCCGCCACCGAGACCATCCCCACAAAGGCCGCGATCAGCTTCCAGCTGATGCCTGCAAAAAACACCACAAACAAGCCTGCCGTTCCAACCAGCAAGGCGGTTCCCAGGTCAGGCTGTTTGATAATCAGCGCCATTGGCACCAGCACGATCGCCAGTGCCACTGCCACATGGGTCAGCCGTGGGGGAATGTAATGTCGGGACAGGAACCAGGCCGCCATAATCGGCACCACCAGCTTCATCAACTCTGAGGGCTGAAAGCGTGGCAGCCCCGGCAACGCCAGCCAACGCTGAGCCCCCTTGGCGCCAACCCCCACCAGCAGCACTGCGATCAGAGCGCCAAGCCCAATGAGATACAACCACGGCGCCCACCGCCGGTACACCGAGGGGTCCAGCTGGGCAAACACCAGCATCACCGCAAACGCCACGGCCATACGGATACCCTGGGCCTTTAGCATCTCCAGGTTCCGGTCCGCTCCGCTGTACAGTACAAACATCCCCCCGCCAACCAGCAGGAACAAGAGCAGGAGCAATATGGGGTCGAGGTGTAACACCGACCAAATGCTTTTCTGCCGGGTAAACCCACGGTCAGGTGTCGGGGACAAGAAACCGCTGGCCCGCATCATTCGCCCTCCACCCTTACCGGCTCTACTTCAACGTTATCAATGTCTTCAGGAAAGCCCAGTAACCACGCATCGAACATCGCCCGGGCCACCGGTGCAGCGGTACTGCTTCCGCCGCCGCCGTTTTCAACAATCACCGCCACAGCGATCTTGGGATCATCCAGGGGGGCGAAGCCGACAAACAAGGCGTGGTCCCGCAGCCGCTCACGAACTTCCTCGGCGTCATACTCCTCGTCCTGAGCCAGACTGAACACCTGCGCAGTGCCGGTCTTTCCGGCCATACGATAAGGGGCACCCTCGGCTGCGCGGCGGGCGGTACCGCGGCGCCCATGCATGACCTCCGCCATGGAGTCGATCACGAATTCCCAGTCGTCCTGATTCTTCAGCACAATATCTGTTCGGGTTTCCGGCGGCAGGACTTCCTCGAGCGAGAGGTCTCCATCAACCCCCATCAACAGGCGAGGCTGAGCCCAGTGCCCGCGATTGGCAATGACCGCCGTTGCGGCCGCCAGCTGCAATGGGGTCGACAGCATGAAGCCCTGGCCGATGCCCATGTTTACCGAGTCTCCGGGATACCAGGGCTCGTTGCGCACCGCCTGTTTCCAGTCCCGGGAGGGCAGCAGTCCCGACAAAGCTCCGCTGACATCCAGCGAGGTGTCGTCTCCAAAGCCGAACTCATGCAGGTACTGATACATGGTATCCACACCCATCCGTACCGCGGCATCGTAGTAATAGATGTCGCAGGACTGAGCCATGGAGAGGGTCAAATCCACCCAACCATGGCCGCCCCGCTTCCAGTCCCGGTAACGTCGGCCACCGGCTTGCAGCTGAAAGTAACCAGGATCCCAGACCTGGCGTTCGCGGGTGGTCACACCACTGTCCAGTGCGGCCACCGCCATCATCGGTTTGATGGTTGAGCCCGGCGGGTATTGCCCCCGCAATGCACGGTTGAACAGCGGCTTATCGTGGGAGGTACTCAGTTCCCGGTAGGCGGCCACACTGATGCCGGTTACGAACAGGTTGGCATCGAACCCGGGCACACTGGCCAGGGCCAGCAAGCCTCCAGTTTCTGGCTCCATGGCAACAATGGCGCCCCGCCGGCCATCAAGAAGGCTGTAGGCAAGCCGCTGCATCCGCAGATCAAGATGAAGACGCAAGTCCTCCCCGGGTACCGGATTTTCACGAGCGAGTACTCTCAGGGTGCGCCCCCGAGCATTGGTCTCCACGTGCTGGTAGCCCACCTGACCATGGAGCTGGGCCTCATAGAAACGCTCTATTCCGGACTTGCCAATGTAGTTGGTGCCGGCATAGTTCACCGAATCAATGGTCTGGAGTTCCTCTCGGTTAATCCTGCCCACGTAGCCCAAGGCGTGGGAAGTGATTTCACCATAGGGGTAATAGCGTACCAGTTCCGCCGATACTTCCACGCCAGGCAGTTCATGGCGATGCACCGCCAGGGCAGCGATGTCCTCTTCCGTCAGGTCATACCGCAACGGCAATTCCTGGTAGGGCCTGCGCGGCTCCCGTAACCGCCGCTCAAAGCGCTCCAGCTCTTCCTCGGAAACATCAATCAGGCGAGCCAGTGAGGCCAGGGTGTCATCAATCGCAGGTACGCGCTCTGGAACGATGGTAACGCTGAAGACGGGGCGGTTTTCCGCCAGCAATTCGCCATTGCGGTCGTAGATCAACCCACGAGTAGGCGGCACCGACTGGACCTGAACCCGGTTCTTGTCCGATAAGGTGATGTAGGTCTGGTGCTCGACAATCTGCAACTGGTACATGCGGGCCAGTAGCCCGCCTAGCATGAGCAGAACGAACGCCAGGGCCACCAAGGTTCGGCGCTGAAACAGGCGCCGTTCAGCGGCGGTATCTTTGAACTCACCCCAGGGCATGACGTTACCTAGGCTCGGTGATATGGGTGATTGCGGGTAATGCTCCAGGCGCGATACAACTGCTCAGCGAGCAGAATACGCACCAAAGGGTGAGGCAACGTCAGGGGAGACAGTGACCAGAGTTGATCGGCACGATCGCGGCAAGCCGCAGGAAGGCCGTCGGGGCCGCCCACCATGAAGCAGACGTCCCGACCATCCTGCTGCCATTTCTCGAGCTGGCTGGCCAACTGCTCAGTCGACCAGGCACGCCCTCCCACTTCCATGGCAACTACGCGGTCCCGAGGGCCGGCGGCCGTCAGCAGTGCTTCCCCTTCCTTTTGCATCAGACGGGGAATGTCCGGGTTCTTGCCCCGGTGAGCCATGGGAATCTCAGTGAGGTCTAGGGAAAGCTCCGCCGGCATGCGGCGGGCATAATCGGAATAGCCCTGATTCACCCAGTCGGGCATCTTCTGGCCGACGCAGAGCATGCGTAGCCGCATTTATTCGCTGCCTGCTGCGCCCAGATCCGGAGAGTCTCGCCAAAAACGCTCCAGATCGTAGAACTCCCGGGTCGCCGGCATCATCACATGAACCACCACGTCACCCAGATCCACCAGAATCCAGTCGCTGGCATTGGCCCCTTCGACATTGGCGGCACGGACGCCCTGTTCCTTGGCTTCTCCGATGACGGAGTCCGCCAGCGATTTCACGTGCCGGTTTGAGGTACCGGACGCCAATACCATATAGTCGGTCACACTGGTTCGGTCTTTGACATCAATGACGCTGATGTCCTTTGCCTTCACGTCTTCCAGTGCATTTACCACCAGATCTTTAAGCTGCTCTGCCTGCATAATCACCCTGTTGAGCGGCCGGGGATGGGTCCTCCGGCGCTGAATTTCTACACAAGCCCGGATTGTAGCACTAAAGATTGCCCTGCGGCAGACGGAATCCATACAGCTCCCGCCGCTGAATTTCCTGCCAGACCACATCCGGCAAAAGGTAGCGGGGAGAAAGGCCCTTACAAATTTTTTCGCGGACCGCCGTTGCCGAAATATCCAGCAATGGCAACGCCTGATACAGAAACAGCCCACAAGGTGCCGACGCCAGCTCCTTAGCTGAGCCGCACCCTCGGGTTCTGAGCAGGCCAGCAGGAACGCTGTCAGGGTCAAAAGCATACCCCGGCCTTGCAACCACCAGGACATGGGCCAGCTCGGGTATGGCCTGCCAATCGCGCCAGCGATCAAAGCCAGCGAACGCATCGGCCCCCATCACCAGAACCACTGGCTCGTCGGCCCCAACCTCTGAGCGTACCTGGCGCAGCGTATCGGCGGTATAGGATGCACCGCCTCGTGCGAGCTCCCGGTCATCGACTACCAAGCCAGGCTCACCCGCGACGGCCAGCTGCAGAAGCTCCAGCCGCTCCTGACTGCCCGCCCCTGGATGGGCACGGTGCGGTGGGATGTGACAGGGCACCAGCGCCAGCTCCGGCACCGCCAGCATCTCCCGGAGTTCTACCGCAAGACGCAGGTGGCCGTTGTGAACCGGATCGAAGGTGCCCCCGTAGATTACCCGCATACGTGATCAGGTCCGGACGTGGCCGTCTCCGAACACCACATACTTCTGGGATGTGAGCCCTTCGAGCCCAACCGGCCCACGCGCATGGATCTTGTCGGTGGAAATGCCAATTTCCGCACCCAGCCCATACTCAAATCCATCGGCAAAGCGTGTGGAAGCGTTGACCATGACCGAGCTGGAATCGACCTCGGTGATGAAGCGCCGCGCACGGGTATAGTTTTCAGTCACAATACTGTCGGTATGCTGCGAGCTGTAACGATTGATATGGGCAATCGCGCCGTCCAGACCATCGACCACTTTCACCGCCAGGATCGGCGCCAGGTACTCCTCGCCCCAATCCGCTTCGGTGGCGGCAACCACATCCGGGAGGATTGAACGGGTCAGTTCACAACCACGCAGCTCCACCCCTTTGGCAACAAAAGCCTCGGCCAGCAACGGCAGGATATCCTCGGCAATTTCCTGATCCACCAGCAGGGTTTCCATGGTGTTGCAGGTGCCGTATCGGTGAGTCTTGGCGTTCACAGCAATCGCCAACGCCTTCTCGGGATCAGCATGACTGTCGATGTATACGTGGCAGATGCCATCAAGGTGCTTGATCACAGGCACCCGCGCATCCCGGCTGATTCGCTCAATCAAGCCCTTTCCACCCCGAGGCACAATGACGTCCACATAACGGGGCATGGTAATCAGCTCGCCAACAGCTGCCCGGTCAGTGGTCTTGACCACCTGCACCGCCGCTTCCGGCAAACCCGCAGCGGCCAACCCTTTAGCAATACAGGCCGCAACCGCCTGGTTTGAATGAATGGCCTCGGAGCCGCCCCGCAAAATGGTGGCGTTTCCGGACTTCAGGCACAGGCTCGCCGCTTCGACTGTCACATTGGGGCGAGATTCGTAAATAATGCCAATGACGCCCAGGGGCACCCGCATCTTGCCAACCTGAATGCCGGATGGGCGATAGGTCATGTCGGTAATTTCGCCGATGGGATCCGGCAAGGCAGCCACCTGACGCAGCCCCTCAATCATGGTGTCGATGCGCTCTGGCGTCAGCTCCAGACGGTCCAGCATCGCTGGTTCCAACCCGTTTTCCCGACCCTTGTCGAGATCCTTGGCGTTGGCAATGGTCAGTTCACTCCGAGCCGCATCAATGGCTTCCGCCGTTGCCAGCAGCGCCTGATTGCGCATGGCGGTCGTTGACCGGGCTACGATAGAGGCCGCTGCCCGTGCCTGTTCGCCCAGTTCCACCATGTATCCAGCAATATCCATCATTACACCCTTAACTGAGAGCCTGTTGCTTGAAAACACCCCTAACGGGCGTAATCCACCACTTTAACCTGTCCACACCCGGCACGCATCTGCTTTCAGGGCCCAGACGAAATTCGCCCCACCCCAAACTGCGGTTAGACTTATGCCATGGTTGCTTTATTATACCGCTGCAAATAAACACTTCGAGTGTGCACCAGTCATACGCAAGGCCGCAGGTACTGACGTATGCTGGAGTATTATGGATGGCTAGGAAAGGACGGAGACCATGGGCCAGATGGCCGAAATATTCCTGCTGAGCCGATTTGCACGGATCAGCTGCACAGCCCTGGTGGCGCTAGCCTTATTCACCGCCTATCAAGGGGCGGGCCTAGCCGCAGCCATTTCACTGACCGCTGCCGCCCTGGTCTGGACTTCATCTCCCTTCCACCCCGGGCGCGCCCGCCAGCCCTGGCTGACCATCAATCGAACCCTGCTGGTTCTGCTCGCGGCCCTGCTGCTGGCCAGCCTGTGGAGCCCCCCTTGGACTATCGGGCACTGGCTGTACGCCATGCCGCTCATCGCCTTCGGTCTGCTACCTGTGGGCTGGGGAGCCTTGTTGACGCTGTTCTGCGTGGTTGCCATCGTGGTTGCCAACCAGGCCGCCGTTGGCGACCCGGGGCGTCACCAGTTCATCAGCTCCATGCTGCTAACCCTGGCACTGTCGGGCATTTTGGTCTACCTGCGCGAGTACAAGAGCCGCCAGCTGGCCCCATTGCGTCGTACCGATGAGCTGACCCAGGCCGCCAGCAGAGAGTACCTGTCCGCTGATCTGCACAAGGAAATCCAGCGTAGCGAACGGGAGGGCACGGACATGGCCGTCATTCTGGTCGGTCTCGACTCACACCTTAGCGACAAGGATCCGGACGAGGATATCCGCGCCATCCTCCCCCGCATCGGCCGCTTCCTACACTCCCAACTGCGGGACTTCGACTCCTACTACCGCGTCGCGGATCTGCAATTCCTGGTGATTTTGCCCAATGTGGCCACCGCTGAAGCAGCCCAGACTGCCGAGACCGTCCGCAAGGGCCTGGGCAGCCTGCTGGAATCCCATGGCCTCAACCTGACCGTGAGCGCAGGCATTGCCGGACTCAACATCGGCGATGACTCCGACAGCCTTCAGCAGTCAGCAGCCAATGCCCTGAGGCGGGCACAGCAGCAAGGAGGCAATCGCGTGCAATCGTACAGCACCTGGTCGGAAGCTCAGGTCACCCAGGCCAGAGGGCCAGTTCAATGACGGAAACCCGCCTGCGCACCTACACTCACCTGACCGGCTATGGTCTGGCGACGCTGTTCATCATGATTCTGGCGACCCAGAACTTCCGCTATGGGTTCTACGACCTGTTCTACCTGGCCTGCACCCTTGCGGCACTGACGATCGCCGGTATGGGGTACACCACCCTGGCCCGGCGGCAACAGCTCCGCGCACCCGGCCACCTGTTCATCATGGCCGCCCTGAACGGGCTGATCCTGGTCGCGCTGTTCTGGCTGCAGGAAGCTGACATCAGTTACTGGTGCCTTCCGGTCATCCTGCTTAACCTGCTGATCCTGCCGTTACGACAGGGGCTCGCCCTGTCTCTTCTGGTTACCGTCGTCCTCACAGCCTTCCTGCTTGCACGGGAACCTCTCACTGACACCCTGCTGATTGCCTTTGCAGCCGTCATTCTGGCAAGCACTGGCGCGCTGTATATCTGGCACTACGACCACATGGCCCAGTCGGCGGAAGACCTGGCGATCACCGACCCAGTCACCGGCGCCCACAATGCCCGCTTTCTGGATGAAACCCTGCAGAAGGAAATCAGCCGGTGTGGCGTAACTGGCCACCCGCTATCGGTCATTACCCTGGCGATGGATTATCTGGAGGAAACGAAAGACCTCCATGGCCAGAATGGCCTGACCACGTTCTACCGCGCAGCCACCCAACACCTTTTTGGCGTCATTCGTGCCGGCGATTCCCTCTACACTCTGAGTGACGGCAAATTCTTCCTGATTCTGCCATTCACCCCCGAAGAAGGGGTCCGGGTTATTGCCGAGCGCATCCGCCGCTCTATTGCCGAGCGGGACTGGCCAGTGGTGGGCCGGGTAACCATCAGCCTGGGTTGCACTACCCGGACCGTGAACGACACCTTGGCCGACTCACTGCGCAAGCGAACTGACGAAGCCCTTAAGGAAGCCCAGAAGCGCTCGCAAGACTCAATCTGGTTTGCCGAGGGAGACCTGAACGGAGCATGAGCACAGCCTGGCTGAGTGCCTTCACGGACTGGCTTTCGGTCAATCCCGGGTGGCTGGCAGCCACCCTATTTCTGGTCGCCTTCCTCGAATCGCTTGCCGTTGCCGGCATTGTGGTGCCGGGCGTTGCAATACTGTTCGCGGTCTCGGTTCTGGCGGGAAAAGTGGGCGTTCCCCTTGCTGATGCCTTGCTGTGGGCCGGACTGGGAGCCATAGCCGGAGATGGCCTGAGCTTTTGGCTTGGCCGCTGCTTTCAGGGCCGGCTGGATCGCATATGGCCTTTCAGTCGTTACCCGTCCCTGCTGAATAAAGGCGAACGGTTTTTCCTCCAGCACGGTGGCAAAAGCGTCGTCATTGGGCGCTTCGTCGGCCCCATCCGCCCCATCATTCCCCTGGTTGCCGGCGCGCTGCTGATGCCCTGGCAGCGTTTCCTCACCTTTAACGTACTGTCAGCGGTCGGCTGGGCCGTTGCCTATATCGCCCCCGGCTACCTGATTGGCAGTACGCTTGAACAGTCGCTGGAACTGCCCCGGCATTTTTACCCCATCCTCGCTGCCGCCATGGCAACATTGGCGCTGGTCTATCTGCTTCTGTTCCGGGTTCAGATCGGCCTCAGCAGCAACAGCGAGGCTTACAGCCGCCTGGCCAGCTGGATGGGCAAGTACAACAGCACCCATCGCTTCTGGCGAGAAATGAGCAGTCACCGCCCCGCAACTGGCGGAGAGTTCCCCCTGCCCTCTCTGATCCTCGCCGTTGGTGCCTTTGCCCTGTTTGCATTGCTCTCGCTGCTGGTCGCTCATACCCCGCTGTTCCACGAAGCCAACCAGTCGACGGCGCAATTCTTCAGCAATCTGCGAAATCCACTGCTGGATCCTGCCTTCGTATTGATCAGCGGCCTCGGTGATACCGTGATGCTGATGAGTGCGGGCGTGCTTGGGCTACTGGCATTCGGCTTTCGTGGCTATTACGCCGCCGCTCTGCATATATTGGGCGCCATGGTGCTGGGGGCTGGACTGATACTGGCGTTTAAGGCGGGGCTGAACCTCCCGAGACCGGAACTGGCAGCCCAGCCTCCGGCGTCGGCCGCCTTTCCAAGCGGCCATACCGCAGGCGTCACCATTGCCTTGGGCCTGTTGGCAAGTTTTATCGCGAGGGAGCAGGTCAGTAACCGGCGCTGGCGCATCTACCTGATCTCCAGCCTACCTATGGTTCTGGTCGGGATAAGCCGCCTGTATCTGGGGGTTCATTGGCTTACAGACGTCATGGGCGGGGTATTGCTGGGGCTGGCGATCTGCGGTGTCATTCGGGCAAGCTTCAGTCGCTATGACCAGACGCCGCTGTGGTTTGACAGCACCTTTGCCGGCGCTCTCGTGGTCTGGCTGACGTTGGCTGCCGCCCATCTGAGCCTGACCTGGAGTTCGGCCATGAGTGCCTATCAGGCACTGCCCTGAGTGCCTGGCTACTCCATGCTATCGAGCAGGTCCTGAAGGCGCCGCAAACGCTCCAGGGGGTCCTGGAGTTCAGCCAGGCGCTGCTTGTCCTTCTTGCCGATAGGTAGCAGTTCGGTCAACCGCCAACCCACATCGCGGGCATCGTCATAATCCACTTCCATGTTGAGGTCATTGATCACTGGGTGGCGAAAAAGTGCCCGTAGAACCTCGGGTAGCTCGGCGTATTCATCCGGCATATCGACGGGCTGCTCATCCAGAAGATACTCCACATCGCCGATATTGAGGCCATCATCGGCCTGCCAGCTACTGACAACGGCGACTTTGGCTTCACCTTCCACGGTAATCCCAAGCAGCCCGTTGTCCAGTTGCTGAAAGTCGATGATGCGCACGTAGGTGCCGATATCGTAAAAGGCCACCTCGGTGCTGGTTTCCTGCCCCTCCCGCAACAGCACGACCACAAAGCCGCGATCTTCCTTCAGGCAGCGTGTCAACATGTCGATATAGCGGGGCTCGAACAGCTGCAGCGGTATCCGGCCACCGGGCAGCACGAGCGAATTCAACGGGAACAGCGGTACATGCATAGTGTGTCTGATCACTTGTCGCGTTACTCCACAGTCCTGGCAAGCACCTGCACACGGCGCTCTCAGTGAAGCTTATAAATTTATGGAACCCAGCCAGGTGCCGGTCAGTGAATCGACAGCAGCTGCTGGACCTCCTCCACCCGTGCCCGGGCTTCCGTCAGGATTTTCAGGCTACTTGAAACATTAAGCTCCAGCTCTCCCAGTCTCCGGTAGGCCGGCACTTGGTCAAAAGGCGGCAGTCCGGCACTGTCACCAGACCCGATCATCGCGTGCAGTTGGGCGACAATCACCAGGTCAGCAAGCTGGGGCGTCGACTCTGGGCTTTCATAGCTCCAGTTCTCGGCATTCCGTGCGGCCTCCACAAAGGGGCCAGGAAAGCCCCAGTTTTCCAGCACCTCAGCCCCGACATCGGCCCGCAGTTCTTCAAGAGCGCGACCCAGATTCACTTCGTCAGCAAACAGATTGACATGGTGTTCGGCATGAACCAACACCGGCACCACACCGATATCGTGGAGCAAGCCCGCCAGCAGCGCCTCCTCGGGATTGATTCGGGTAGCGCTGTCTGCCAGCACCCAACATAGAGCCGCCACTTCCCGGGAATGCCGCCACAGCTTTTCCATCTCTTTCTGAAGTATAGGCTGGCGTGTCTGAAATACCTCCCGCAGGGCAAACACCGACACCAGCTGGCGCGTCGTGTTGATGCCCAGGCGCACCACGGCTTCCCGGACATTGCGGACGTCACTGAAGCCACGATACAGCGGGCTGTTACAGGCCCGCACCAGTTTGGCGGCCATGGCCGGGTCAGCGGTAATGGCACTGGCGATCTGACCGGCCGTCGAATCTTCACTGTCAGCCATGCGACGAACCTTCCAGGCCACATCAGGAACACTGGGCAGGTAGATCTGATTGGAGCGGAGCTCCGCATAGAACTCCATCAACAATTGATGGTTGTCGTCGCCTTCGCTGTCCTCAGCTTCCGTCGGCATATCCAGCTGATCCATTGGCGCCGCCCGCAAGAGCTGGTTGAGGACGTCCTGCTCCACCACCATGAATTCGCAGCGTTCCACGGCAACCACGTCGTACATGCGCGGCTGCAGACGAGCAATGGCATTCGCCGCAGTTTCCGTCTCTGCCACCACCGTTGACTTGCGGCCATCGATGGATTCCAGCTCCACCACCCCAGAGAGCAGGTAGAGGTCCAGACCATCCCTAACCCCCCGTTCGGCAACCCGCTGGCCAGGAGCGTAAGACTTACACTCGACGCGGCTGGCCAGCAATACCAGCTGGTCATCGCTGAGCCGGCCAAGAGGGTTGAACTGTTTGAGGCGACGAACAGGCAGGCTTTCCTGGCCAGCCATAGGCGAACTCCTTATAAGGCGTGACATTTTCACTGCCGCTATTGTAGCCGTGCTCCTGCACTTCCACCATCGGCTTTGGTCGCAGCCACGGTGCTGCAGCGCTCGCTGAATCTGGTATGCTTTGCTTTTCGAATGAACGATGACAAGAGATCACACCCCAATGCCACAGTATCGCTCCAAGACCTCCACCGCCGGCCGTAACATGGCAGGCGCCCGCGCACTCTGGCGCGCAACCGGCATGAAGAACGAAGACTTCGGCAAGCCAATTATTGCGGTTGCCAACTCGTTTACCCAGTTTGTGCCCGGGCACGTCCACCTCAAGGACCTTGGCCAACTGGTCTGCCGCGAGATTGAAGCGGCCGGAGGCGTGGCCAAAGAATTCAATACCATTGCAGTGGACGACGGCATCGCCATGGGACATGACGGCATGCTTTACTCCCTGCCGTCCCGGGAAATCATCGCCGACTCCGTCGAGTACATGGTAAACGCCCACTGTGCGGACGCCCTGGTGTGCATCTCCAACTGCGACAAGATCACTCCGGGCATGCTGATGGCGGCCCTTCGCCTGAACATCCCCACCATTTTTGTATCTGGCGGCCCGATGGAGGCCGGCAAAACCAAGCTGTCGGAACACAAACTCGACCTGGTTGATGCGATGGTGATTGCCGCCGACAGCAGCGCCAGCGACGAGGAAGTCGAAGAGTACGAGCGCAGCGCCTGTCCGACCTGTGGCTCCTGCTCCGGCATGTTCACCGCCAACTCCATGAACTGTCTGACCGAGGCCATCGGCCTGTCACTGCCCGGCAACGGCTCCTTGCTGGCGACCCACGCCGACCGTGAACAACTGTTCCTGGAAGCTGGCCGCCGCATTGTCGAGAACACCCGCCGCTACTATGAACAGGACGACGCCAGTGTTCTACCCCTGAGCATTGCTTCCATGACCGCGTTCGAAAACGCCATGGTGCTGGACATCGCCATGGGCGGTTCCACCAATACCATCCTGCACCTTCTGGCGGCCGCTCAGGAAGCGGGAGTTCCGTTTACCCTGAACGAAATCGACCAGCTTTCCCGCAAGGTACCGCAGCTCAGCAAAGTGGCGCCGAACTCCCCCAAATACCACATGGAAGACGTCCACCGGGCCGGTGGCATCATGGGCATCCTGGGCGAACTGGAGCGTGGCGGACTGATCAATACCGACGTTCCCACCGTGCATAGCCGTACCCTGGCAGAAGCCCTGGACAAGTGGGACATCATGCGCCAGCCCTCCCCCGAGGTTCTGGAAATGTATAAGGCGGGCCCGGCGGGCATTCCGACCCAGACCGCCTTCAGTCAAAGCACCCGCTGGCCCTCACTGGACGGCGACCGCGAAAACGGCTGCATTCGCTCCGTTGAACACGCCTACTCCTCTGAGGGCGGGCTGGCGGTTCTGTACGGCAACATTGCCCAGGACGGCTGCGTGGTGAAAACGGCGGGCGTAGACGAGAGTATCTTTGTGTTCGAAGGGAAAGCCCGGGTGTTTGAGAGCCAGGACGCCGCGGTTCAAGGCATCCTGGACGACGAAGTGCATGCAGGCGAAGTAGTAATTATCCGCTACGAAGGCCCGAAAGGTGGCCCTGGTATGCAGGAAATGCTGTACCCGACGAGCTACCTGAAGTCCAAGGGGCTGGGCAAGTCCTGCGCCCTGCTGACGGACGGACGTTTCTCCGGTGGCACGTCCGGCCTTTCGATCGGCCATGCCTCTCCGGAAGCGGCGGCCGGCGGCGCCATTGGGCTGATCGAGAACGGCGACACCATCGTGATCGACATCCCCAACCGCTCGATCAACGTCGAGCTGGATCACCGGGAGCTTGAACGTCGTCGCGAAGCCCGTGACGCCAAAGGCTGGAAGCCCGAACAGCCCCGTCCACGGAAAGTGTCTGCGGCACTCAAAGCCTACGCCCTGCTGGCCACCAGTGCCGACAAAGGTGCCGTACGGGATCTGAGCAAGCTCGACTGACACCGGACCAGGCGCCACCCCGGCGCCTGCCCCTTCGACGGCAGGTCACAACACATTGAGTGACCTGCCGTTGTTCTATTAGCTCGCCGCGGGCTGATCGTCGCCCGGCGCCTGCTCACTGCGGGGTTCATCCGGAGCCACACCCACCAGGGCGACGTCGTACTCGCCAAACTCACGAATGAAGATACCCCAGAAGGCCATGAACAGTGCCGCCACCAGCGGTCCCATCACAAAGCCATTAATACCGAACATGACAATGCCACCCAGGGTGGACAACAACACCATGTAATCCGGCAGCTTGGTATCCCGCCCCACGAAAATAGGCCGCAAGAGGTTATCCGCCAGGCCAATCACAATGACGCCAAACGCCGTCAGCACCGCCGCCGAAACAATCTCGCCAATCGCCGCCAGATAAATGGCCACCGGTACCCAGACAATCGCAGCACCCACCGCGGGTAACAACGAAACCACCGCCATCACCACGCCCCACAGCAGTGCTCCATTGATACCGAGAATCCAGAAAATCAGGCCTCCCAGGGCACCCTGGATGATGGCAATCAACAAGTTGCCTTTCACGGTTGCGCGAGTCACCTCGGCAAACTTGGCAAACAGCAGGCGCTCCCGTTCATCGCCAAGGGGCAGGGCCTTGATCAGCAGTTCGACCAGACGAGTGCCATCACGAAGTAGGAAAAAGGCGAGATAAACCATCAACGCCAGGCTCAGGAAGAACTGGAAAGTGTTCTGACCAACCCCCAGTGCCTGCTTGGCCAGGAACTGACTGCCGCCAACAACCGCATTGACCGCCCGCTCCCTCAACCCGGAAAAATCAATATCGAACTGCGACAACAGCGACTGAATTGCGGGAAACGACTGGTTAATCCGGTCCAGATATTCACCAGGGCGAAGCTCGCCACTCTGGATCTGCTGATAAAGCGACACCCCTTCTGCCACCAGGGACGACACCAGCACCATAACCGGGATCACCACAATCACCATGCACAGGATTAACGTCAGAAAGGCCACCGTGTTTGGCCGGTCACCCAGCTTTCCGAGCAGCCACTGTTGCACCGGATGGAAGATCAGGGCTATCGCTACCGCCCAGAAAATGGGTCCGGTAAACGGTTTCATCAAAAACACAAACGCCAGGGACACCAGCACCAGCATGGCAAGGAAAGTTCGCCGCTCCAGCTTTTCGTACATTCCGTACAGTTCCTTCTCGTTCTACGGGAAATGGAGACTGGCCAAGGCCAGAGTGCCCTAGCCTACCACGGCCCCGTGGCAACGGAAGCGCTATTGGGAGTATAGTGGTGGGTTAATGAGTCTCCACCAGAACAGGTCAGGGGTTTGGACACCACAGACTTTACCATTGACACCGCTCTCGAAGCGGCTCTTTCGCTATCGCAAGTTCTGGCGGCACGACGACACCGGCGGAAAGTGATGGGCCATGAAGTGCTGGTCCCGGGTCAGCTCGGCGAAGCCCTGCACCTGCCCCGAATCATCCAGCGCCTGCAAAGCAAACAACTGCGTCAGCGCGAACAGGGACTGGACGACTTTCAAAGCCTGTGGCCCACCCTGTCCGACAACACCCGCTTCAAGGTCCTGGACAATCTGGGCTGGTACGACCCTAGTGACCTCGACTGGGATGACAAACGCTCCAACCGCCGGCCACAGCCAGGGTTTGACGACTGACCAGGCAACCACAATCACGCCATCGGCTGACCTGCGTGTAATACTGACTACGAACTGTCACATTCCTCCTTTACATTGATACATTACGAGGAGGATAACCTATGAAAAAGCACCAACACTTCGAAGCAACACTGGCGCCTGCCAGCGCTGTGCCGACACTGCTCTGCGGCCATTGTCAGTCAACCCTGTCCAGGGCGCGGATGTTTACCAACGAAGGCGAGAATCGCTACGACATTCCCTGCCAGATTATTGCCCTGTGCCCAGCCGATGACTGTGGGGCGCTGAACAGCTGTGATGCAGCCATGGCTCAGCTGGAGAATCCCGAAATTGCGATGCAAATCGCGTCCTGAAGCAAACACCCTACGCACTGTTACGCAAACCAAACACTACTCAAATCCATCTGATCTATCCTGTCCACTACACGATCGATCCCTTCTTTACGATCGCGCACCCAATCAGTCAGGACAGTCGATGGCATGCGTATACTGAGAACGGAAGAGGCCCGCTTTACCGGCCTCCCGGACTACCCTTTCACCCCCAATTACCTGGAAGTCGAACCGGGCCTGCGCATGCATTATGCCGAGCAGGGCCCCCGAAACGCGGCTCCGGTGATCATGCTGCACGGCGAACCGTCCTGGTCTTACCTGTATAGGCACATGATTCCCAAAGTCGCTGCAGCGGGTCATCGGGTTCTTGCTCCGGACTTGGTAGGTTTTGGCAAATCAGACAAGCCAGCCGAAATCTCGGACTACAGCTATGACAGCCATATGCGCTGGCTGAGCACCTGGCTGGAAGCTCTTGAACTCACCAATATCACGCTGGTCTGCCAAAACTGGGGCTCCCTCCTGGGCCTGCGTCTGGTGGCGGAACACCCGGAAAAATTTGAGCGGATTATTGTCGGCAACGGCACCCTGCCGACTGGCGATACCCGGGCGCCTGCTGCGTTCACCCTATGGAAAACCTTCGCCAGCTACAGCCCCTGGTTCCCCATCAGTCGAATTGTGCAACTGGGGACCGGACGAACCCTCAGCGCCCGCGAACTCGCTGCGTATGAAGCCCCCTTTCCGTCCAGCGAATACAAAGCCGGCGCCAGGGCGTTCCCGAGGCTGGTCCCCATCTCCCCCAACGATCCGGTCAGTGAAGCCAATCGGATTGCCTGGAAAGTTCTGGAAAAATGGCGCAAGCCGTTTATCACCTGCTTCAGCAGCGGCGACCCCATTACCCGGGGTGGCGACCGCCACATGCAGCGACGCATTCCCGGCGCCCATGGCCAGCCGCACATCACCCTACGTGGTGGCCACTTCCTTCAGGAAGACTCCCCGGACGCGTTTGCCCGCATCATTATTGACGCCTGCAAGCCAGAGCTAAACTCGGTGTCGGCAGCTTAAGCTGCCTGACAACGGTCCGGGTGCAGCACTGGACTACCCGAATACCGTAACCGTTTGACGGCTAATCGCCAGCAGTTCACCGTTCTGGCTCCAGATATTGGCGTGAGTATGGCCATAGCCGGCACCAGCCTGGTCAATGCTTGCCCGGTAGAGCAGCCAATCGCCCGATTCGAGCTGCGGACGGGGGTAGAGGAACTCCAGAGACCAACTAAGTGAACTCGCTGGCGCTGGCTGGCTGAGGTGCGGAAGAACGGCCGGGGGCCAGGCATCCACAAGGGCGACAAGGGTGGCATCGTCTAGCTCTCGCGGGGGCTCGTTGAAGCGCATCCAGCCGCCCATCTCCCGCGACTGGTTGCCGGTAAACGGAAAGCCTCCGAACGCCCACCGCATATCCACGTGCTGGAAAAATTCCGGCGTCATGCCTTTGATGTACGGCAGGGCCTTGAGCGTCTCCGGCGCACTCGGCAACACCTCAGGCTCCGCGGCCACCTGAACCCGTGATTCGCGGGAACCGCCAAAGCTGCCCAGAACAACCAGGCACACCTGCCCTTCCTGAGTCATCTTCCCCTGCACCTGGCTCACGGCTTTGCCTTCCCTCAGCATCTCCACCTCAATGCCAACGGGAACACCGGGGGCCACTGGGCCGACAAAGGAAACCTGTAGGGAACGAAGCGAGCGCCCCGCGGCGACCACCCTCTGCATTTGGGAAACCACCGCTGCTGCCACAAGACCACCGTAGGTCGCACGCCCCTGCCCCCAGCTGCCCGGAAACACCAGCTCGCCATTGGTCGCGGCCGCCATCAGCTCGTCAAAATTCATCGCCTACACCTTCAAAGAAAAGAGCAAGCCTGCCGCAAACGAACCACCACAACAAGCCCGGGCCGGCATCTACCTATGCCCCCAGCGCCGTTTTACGTATAAAAGCGACGGTAAAGGGTCTATAATGCGTGCAGCTTGCATCAACAGTTGATGCCTTACCTACCTTCCGAATCCCGAGTATTTCGATGTCTACACAATCTTTTGCCGAGCTCGGCCTTGATGCGTCCGTGTTGGAAGCCATCTCCGCCATTGGCTACGAAACCCCTTCTCCAATCCAGGCCCAGGCTATCCCTATCCTGCTGAAAGGCGATAACCTGCTGGGGATTGCTCAAACCGGCACCGGCAAAACCGCCGCGTTTGCACTGCCGCTGTTGAGCCGCATCGACGCCACCTCGAACGCGCCGCAAATCCTTGTGCTGACACCGACCCGGGAACTGGCCATCCAGGTGGCCGAGGCGTTCAACAGCTACGCCAGCCATTTCCGCAACTTCCACGTACTGCCCATCTACGGTGGCCAAGACTTCTACCCGCAGCTCAAAGCCCTCAAGCGTGGCGCTCAGGTAATCGTCGGCACACCCGGTCGTACTCTGGACCATTTGCGTCGCGGCACCCTGAAACTGGACGCGCTGTCTGCGCTGGTTCTGGACGAAGCGGATGAGATGCTGCGCATGGGCTTCATCGACGACGTCGAAGCCATTCTCGCGGCCACACCGGACGACTGCCAGCGCGCCCTGTTCTCGGCCACCATGCCGGGACAGATCCGCAAAGTGGCCCAGACCTACCTGAGCAATGCCCAGGAGGTGAAGATTGAAAGCCAGACCCGTACCGTAGACCGTATCTCCCAGTTCATGCTGCCGGTGTACGCCGAACGCAAACTGGACGCATTGACCCGAATTCTTGAGGTGGAGCCGTTCGACGCTTCCATCATCTTTGTCCGCACCAAGGCAGAAACCACACTGCTGGCCGACAAGCTGTCTGCCCGCGGTCACGCCGTTGCCCCGCTGAATGGTGACCTCAACCAGCGTCAGCGTGAGCAGACTGTCGAGGATCTCAAGAGCGGCAAAAAAGACATCGTGATTGCCACGGACGTTGCCGCCCGGGGCCTTGACGTACCGCGGATTACCCACGTTATTAACTATGACGTGCCGTACGACAGCGAAGCCTATATCCACCGTGTCGGTCGTACCGGCCGTGCTGGCCGTACCGGCAAAGCCATCCTGCTGGTCACCCCTCGTGAGCGCAGCTGGCTGCGGACTCTGGAGCGTGCTACCAACTCTCCGATGGAAGCCTATGAGCTGCCGTCCCCGGCGGATCTGCAGAAATTGCGGGAGCAACAGTTCGAGAGCCAGCTGCTGGCGTTTGTGGATGATCCGAAACTGGCCAAAGCCATGGCCCTGCTGGACGACATCGCAGAACGCAATGACATGGACATCGCCATGATTGCCGGCGCGCTGGCCTGTGGCATGGAAGCGGCTCAGCCGGGCGCGCTGCCACTGGAGCAGCCTTCAGCTCTGCCCACGCCAAGTGCCTCACCGAAGCAGCGGGACCCCCGTCGTAGCGGTGGTGGTCGCCCAGGCGAAAAACGTCGCGGCCACAAGCCGGGCTTCAAGGGTAAATCCGGGTATCGCAAGGAAGGCGGAAGCCGTCCGCCACGCACGGGTGGCGGCGGTGGGAAGGGAAAACCGACTGCGCGTCAGACTGACCGCAGGCGCTGATAGACCACGAAGCTGTAATCGTAGGGATTGTTATCGGACGCGGAGAAATCCTCCCGTCCGATTTCTTCCCACTCATCCCAGTTTAGTTCCGGGAAATAGGCATCTCCCTCCACTTCCGCATGCACTTGGGTGATGTACATGCGATCTACCAGCGGCAAGGCTTCCCCATAGATCTGGCTGCCACCGATCACCATCACTTCGTCACACCCGTCCAGTTCTGCCTGGGCTTCAGCCTGGACCAACGCGGCATCCAGAGAACATGCACCACGGGTACCTTCGGGCGCCTGCCACGCCTCGTTGCGGGAAATCACCACATTGAGACGTCCCGGCAACGCTCGGCCAATGGAGTCCCAGGTCTTGCGCCCCATGATGATGGGTTTACCCATGGTTGCCTGCTTGAAGTAACGCAGATCCTCGGGCAGGTACCACGGCAGGGCGTTGTTGCGGCCAATGACCCGGTTCCTGGCCATAGCGACGATCAGGGCTTTTCTCATAACGCTCTCCGGTTTCAGATGGCTATCGGCGCGCGGATCAGCGGCCAGGGCTCATAGCCCTCGAACTCGAAGTCATCCAGTTCGTAGTCAAAAATGCTGTCGGGCCGGCGACGGATGACCAGCTTGGGCAAGGGGCGCGGCTCACGCTTAAGCTGCTCGAACACAATCTCATCGGTCAGGTGATTCTGATACAGATGACAGTCACCGAAGGTGTGTACGAACTCACCCACCTCCAGGTCGCATTGCTGGGCAATCATATGGGTCAGCAATGCGTAGGAGGCAATGTTGAACGGAACACCCAGGAACAGGTCGGCACTGCGCTGGTAAAGCTGGCAAGACAACCGCCCGTCGGCCACATAGAACTGGAACAGGCAGTGACAGGGCGCCAGCGCCATTCGGCCCTGCTCGACATTAGCCTGGGGACCAATGGACTCGTCCGGCAACTCTGCCGGATTCCATGCAGACACAATCAAACGACGGGAGTTGGGCTTGCTGCGAATCTGCTCGATCAACTCGCTGATCTGGTCGACCACCTCACCATTCGGGCATTGCCAACTGCGCCACTGCTTACCGTAAATCGGCCCAAGATCACCGTTTTCCAACGCCCACTCGTCCCAGATCGAGACCTTGCGTTCTTTCAGCCAGTTATTGTCTGTAGAGCCTTTCAGGAACCACAACAGTTCATAGATGATGCTACGCAGGTGAACCTTCTTGGTGGTAACCAGCGGGAACCCGTCCGCCAGGTCAAACCGAATCTGCCGCCCAAACACTGAGCGCGTCCCCACCCCGGTGCGATCGCCACGATCGGACCCGTTATCGACTACGTCCTGCATCAGGTCGAGATAGGCTTTCATTCAGTACGTCTCCGGTAAGCGAATACCACCAGCGCGAGGCCAGCCAGAATCATTGGCAGGGACAGCAGCTGCCCCATGGTCACCCAGTCGAAGGCGAGGTAACCCAACTGCGGGTCCGGCTGTCGGACGAACTCCACAATAAAACGGAAGCTTCCGTACAGCGCCAGGAAGAGCCCGGACACCGCCATCCGCGGCCGGGGTTTGGCCGAAAACCACCACAGCACGGCGAACAGCACCACACCTTCCAGTGCAAACTGGTATAGCTGGGAAGGATGACGAGCGAGGTCGTCCGGGGCCTGGGGAAACACCATCCCCCAAGGCACATCCGTGGCCCGCCCCCACAGCTCGCCATTGATAAAGTTACCGATTCGGCCCGCGCCCAATCCAACAGGTACCAACGGCGCGATAAAGTCCGCCAGCTGGAAGAAGCTCCGGTCGATCTTGCGACCGTACCACCACATCGCGAACATAACCCCCAGCAGGCCGCCATGGAACGACATGCCGCCTTCCCAGATCCGGATCAGCCAAAGCGGGTCTTGCAGGAACTGGTCGAAGTTGTAGAACAGAACGTAACCAAACCGGCCGCCGAGAATAACCCCAAGGGCAATGTAAAACAGCAGGTCCCCCATCTGGACCTCGGTGATTGGCGACCAGGGCTTGCGCGAACGAATCCGGCCAAGCCACCAGCCAGCGATAAAGCCGACCAGGTAAGTCAGGCCATACCAGTGAATCTTGAGTGGGCCCAAATGAATGGCAACCGGGTCGAACTGAGGATGCTCGAGCATCGAAAACCTCTTGATTCAGAAAAGGAAGCGGGTACCGACGATAAGCAGCATCACCGCGAATATACGCTTCAATAGGTTTGCATCCAGGCGATGAGCCAGATTGGCGCCAAAGCGGGCAAACAGGACACTGGTCAGAACAATGCCCAGCAAGGCCGGCAGATAGATGTAGCCAACGCTCATCTCCGGGAGCTGGGCATTTCCCCAACCGGTCGCTATGTTGGTCGCCGCCCCGGCAACCGCAATCGGTAAGCCACAGGCGGCAGACGTTCCCACCGCTTGCTGCATACGTACGTTGCACCAGCTCAGGAAGGGCACCGTCAGGGTACCGCCACCGATACCAAAGATGGCCGACGCCCAGCCAATGCCTGCGCCCGCACCGCCCAACCCGACATTTCCAGGCACATCGCGACCAGGCTTGGGGTTAACACCCAGAAGCATCTTCAGCGCCACCAGGATGACAAACACACCAATAATAAGTTCCAGGGCCCGGCCACTGAGCATGGACGCCGTCCAGGCGCCAATCATTGCCCCCACCACGATGCCAGCGGTCATCGGCCGGAACACGTCCCAACGCACGCCACCACGGGCATGGTGGGAGCGGACTGAGCTGATCGATGTGAACACGATGGTCGCCAGGGACGTTCCTACCGCCAGGTGAACCGCCACGCCCGGATCAACGCCCTGTAAACCGAAGCTGAAAATCAGCACGGGCACGATCACCAGGCCACCACCGATGCCGAACAACCCAGCCAGGGTACCCGCCAGCGCACCCAGCGCGAGGTATATTGCGAATAGCGTTACCAGTGTCATTCCAGCCCTCATCCTGCCAACATCGGGAAGGCTGGTATGATACACAAGCAGGGCGATGATTAGCACTCCACCGTCTGGCCGTTTCCGATCTTTCCTGATCAAACCTTCTGACCAAGGACCTTCCATCCATGTGCCTGATCGTATTTGCGCTTGGCCAACACCCGGACTACCCAATGGTCGTGGCCGCCAATCGTGACGAATTCCACCAGCGGCCCACCGCTGCCATGCACTGGTGGCCCGATCGCCCGATTCTTGCCGGCCAGGACCTGCAATCCCAAGGCACCTGGCTGGCAGTAACCCGGCACGGCGCCGTAGCGGCCGTCACCAACGTCCGCGAGGGCACTCCCGAAGCCGGGCGACGCTCGCGGGGGGAGCTGCCCTTGCTAGCCCTGACTGCCGACCATGAAGAAGTTAAACATACACTGGCCAACCAACCCGGCGCGTTCTCTGGCTTCAACCTGATCCACCTCACGCCAACGTCCGGGTGGTACTACAGCAACCGCGACGCCCACCCCGGGCGACACATCCACCGGGGTATCTATGGCCTCAGCAACCATCTGCTACAAAGCCCTTGGCCAAAACTCCTGCGATTACGAAATGCCGTTGCGACCAGACTGTCCCAAGCCGGAGCCGATCATACCGAGACCCTGCACCAGAACCTGATCACCCTGCTGCGGGATACCACCCCGGCACCGGATCATGTCCTGCCGGATACCGGCGTCGGTCTGGCAACAGAGCGCTTTCTTTCACCGCCATTCATCTGCGCCCCACATTACGGCACACGAGCCAGTACCATTGTCACGCTGCGTCGTGACGGCGAGGTGATGGTGACCGAGCAGTCATGGTCTCCTGACGGTCACAGTGATGGGCAACGAGTGTTCTGCTGGCAACGGGAACCTCTGGTATAATCGCCGCAATTCCGCTGACCAACCGGAGAACCGGCATTATGGCTGACCAGCCAAGTACAACCTCTATCGCCGATTTTGAAAAATCACTCAACGAGCTGGAACAACTGGTACGGGACCTGGAACAGGGCGAACTTTCCCTGGAGCAGTCCCTGAGCGCGTTCGAGCGCGGCGTCAAGCTGACCCGCACCTGCCAGCAGGCACTCAAATCCGCCGAGCAGCGCATTGAACAGCTGGTGCAACTGGAAGACGGCACCCTGGCCACCAAACCTTTTACTCCGGACGATACGCTCTGATGCAGGAAACACCTTCTCTCGCCCTGACCTTCCTGGAACGCAGCCAGGCCTTGGTGGATGACGAACTGAAACGCCTGCTGTCAGCCTCGCCGGCACCGTCTGTCCGCCTTAGCGAAGCGATGGCCTACAGTGTTCTTGGTGGCGGAAAGCGCATTCGCCCGGCCCTTTGCCTGGCCGCTGCCCAGGCCATGGGCCAGGACATCACCAAGGCGTTGGTGCCAGCCTGCGCGGTGGAAGCGATTCACGCCTATTCTCTGGTCCACGATGACTTGCCAGCGATGGATGACGACAACCTGCGGCGGGGCCGCCCAACGGTTCATATTGCCTTTGACGAAGCAACAGCCATTCTCGCCGGCGATGCCCTGCAGGCCTGTGCGTTCAACTGGCTCGCCCAGACTCCCTCTATCAGCGACCGGGCTCGGCTGAGCATGGTGGCCGAATTGGCTGTGGCCAGTGGTCAGGCGGGGATGGTCGGCGGCCAGGCCATCGACCTTGAGTCCGTCGGCAAGACGTTGACCATCGAGTCCCTGGAAACCATGCATCGCCATAAAACCGGTGCGTTGATTGAAGCCAGCGTACGTCTTGGCGCCATGACTGCAGACCCGGCACCCGGCGATCAGCTGGACCGGCTGACTGACTACGCCAGCGCTCTGGGTCTGGCCTTCCAGGTACAGGATGACCTGCTCGACATCGAAGGGGACACGAACGTGATCGGAAAGCCTCAGGGCTCCGACCTGGCCCGGGACAAACCCACCTATCCGTCCCTGCTGGGGATTGATGGCGCCAAGGCCCACCTTCAAACCCTGCTAGACCGAGCCCTGGCGCAACTGGACTCCTTTGGAGACAACGCCGAGCCTCTGCGCGCCATCGCCAACTACATCGTCGTACGCTCTCATTGAGCAAGCGCCATCCGGGAACGTCGAACGAACGACATTCAGTATGAAAGTCCCTCCGTTCATCCCGTATAATACGACCTTGGCAATGTGCAACAGCTGAACCACCGGAAAAGACCAAGCGAATGCAGGACATTTACACCTTTAAGGAAATCCCGCCCCAGCGACCCAATACACCGCTGCTGGACCGGATTGACACGCCCGACCAGCTTCGCCTGCTGCCCAGTGACCAGCTGCCGCAACTGGCGAGGGAGCTTCGCTCGTTCATGCTATGGTCAGTAGGCCAGACCGGAGGCCATTTTGGAGCAGGTCTGGGCGTGCTGGAACTGACGATCGCCCTGCATTTTGTCTTCAATACGCCGGATGACCGGCTGATCTGGGATGTCGGCCACCAGGCCTATCCCCACAAAATCCTTACCGGGCGCCGTGAGCGCATGGGCTCCATTCGCCAGAAGGCGGGCCTCGCTGGCTTCCCGAAGCGAGGGGAAAGCGAGTACGACACCTTTGGCGTCGGCCACTCCAGCACCTCCATCAGCGCCGCCCTCGGCATGGCCATTGCGGCCCGTATGCAACAGAGCGCACGCAAGAGCATCGCAGTAATCGGCGACGGTGCCATGACCGCCGGCATGGCCTTTGAAGCCTTGAACCACGCAGGCCATCTGCGCGCCAACATGTTGGTCATCCTGAACGACAACGACATGTCGATTTCCCATAACGTGGGCGGGCTGTCGAACTACTTTGCCAAGTTGCTGGCAAGCCGTACTTACAATCAGGTGCGCGATGGCGGCAAACGGGTCTTGCAGGGCGCCCCCCATCTGATGGCGCTCGCCCGTAAGACCGAAGAGCACGTCAAAGGCATGATTTCCCCCGGCACCCTGTTCGAGGAGCTGGGCTTTAACTACATCGGCCCCATCGACGGTCACGACCTCCCGCTGCTGGTGGAAACCCTGGAAAACATCCGTGAGCTCGATGGCCCTCAGTTCCTCCATGTGGTGACCAAAAAGGGCAAGGGCTTTGCGCCTGCCGAGGCCGACCCGATTGGCTACCACTCCATTAACAAAATTGACCCGGCACCGGAAAAGAAACCAACACCAGTGCCCGAAAAGGCCCCCCCTCGGCCCAAATACGCCAACATCTTCGGCCAGTGGCTGTGCGATGCTGCAGAGCTGGATTCACGCGTGGTCGGCATCACCCCCGCCATGTGTGAGGGGTCCGACCTGCTGGCGTTCTCCCGGCGTTTTCCTGATCGCTACTACGACGTAGCGATCGCCGAGCAACATGCGGTCACCCTGGCTGCAGGCCTGGCCTGTGATGGCGCCAAACCGGTTGTCGCGATCTACTCCACGTTCCTGCAACGGGGTTACGACCAGCTGGTTCACGACGTTGCCATTCAGGATCTCGACGTGCTGTTTGCCATCGACCGTGCCGGACTGGTCGGTGAAGACGGCCCGACCCACGCGGGCGCCTTTGATATCAGCTACCTGCGCTGCATTCCAAAGATGGTGATCATGACGCCATCGGACGAGAACGAGACCCGCCAGCTGCTGCAAACCGGCCTCCTCCATCAAGGGCCGGCAGCTGTTCGCTATCCACGGGGAACGGGCCCAGGCGTAGAGATCCAGGCCAAACTTGAGGCATTGCCACTGGGCAAGGGGCGCACGGTACGCGAGAGCAAAGCCAAACGCGTCGCTATTCTCAACTTCGGCACCCTGCTCCCCGCAGCGATGGCAGCGGCAGAAGCGCTGGACGCAACCGTGGCCGACATGCGCTTTGTCAAACCTCTGGACGAGGCACTCATTCGGGAATTGGCGGGCGAGCACGACCTGCTCGTAACCCTGGAAGAAAACACCATCGCTGGTGGCGCCGGTAGCGCTGTGACCGAGCTCCTGAATCAACAGGGCATTACCCGGCCGACCCTGCAACTGGGCCTACCTGACCGGTTTGTCGATCATGGAAAGCATGGTGAATTGCTGGCGGAATGCGGACTGGACGCTGACGGTGTCTTGTCGGCAATCAAACAGCGACTGGAACTGATGTCATCCACCCAATCCCTGAAGGCCGTGCCCTAAGAACAGCACCAGGGAGTCAGCCCCACTCCTGGAGCGGGGCTCGGGCCAATTAAACCGGGTCGTCGTCCTGGTGGGTCTCCAGCCAGTGACCCAGCTTGCTCTGCTTGGTGTTGAGGTAACCTTCGTTATGGGGGTTGCGCCCAACGTGCAGCGGTACCCGCTCGACAATATCGATGCCGTAGGATTTCAACGCCGCGACCTTACGAGGGTTGTTGGTCATCAGCTTCAGGCTGGAAATACCCAGGTGTTCCAGCATATCCCGGCACATGCTGTAGTCCCGTAAATCCGCGGCAAACCCCAGCTGCTCGTTTGCCTCCACGGTGTCGGCCCCCTGATCCTGCAAATGATAGGCCCGGATCTTGTTCAGCAGACCAATGCCCCGACCTTCCTGACGCAGATACAGCAAGATGCCACGTCCTTCCCGGGCAATACTGCGCAACGCCTCTTCAAGCTGGTATCCGCAGTCACAACGCATGCTGTACAACGCGTCACCGGTCAGACACTCAGAGTGGGTTCGGGCGAGCATGGGCTCATCACTGTCCAGTTCTCCCAAGGTCAGGGCGACATGCTCCTTCCCGGTATCGGGTTCCTCGAAACCGTGCATATCGAAAACACCAAACGGCGTCGGCAACCGGCAGGTCTGAACATAACGAACAGCCACAGCGAATCCTCGTGGTCAATTTCAGTAGGTCGCGCATTTTAGCAGAAGGCCGGGGGTTGGCGTAGTAGTACTGTCCCTGCCCCGCTGTTACCCACCCGTTGCGTTCATGAAGCGAAGGATCTGGGGCTCATCATGTAAATTGAAATGGTGGCGCTCTGGCTTGATCGCCATGGCTTCATAGAGCCGCTGGCGGACGCGGGCATCCACATCACTCTGTGATTGCCCGCCCTCGCGAAGGGCTGCACGCAAGTCCACCGCATGCTCGTTACCCAGGCATAACAGGAGCCGCCCTTCGGTAGTCACCCGAACACGGTTACAGTCGCCACAGAAGTTGTGGCTGTGCGGGGAAATAAATCCGATACGAATGGATTCACCAGGAATACGAAAATAGCGCGAGGGCCCACCGGTCTCGTCTGACACGCCCTCCAATGAATAGACCTCGCCGATCCGCTCCCGCACCTCGTCACTCGACATATAGGCCTCCCCCCGGTCGTGCTCTGAGATCTGGCCAAGGGGCATTTCCTCAATGAACGTGAGGTCAAGACCGTGCTTCAGGGCAAAGCGCACCAGCGGCAGGATCTCATCGTCATTCCGCCCCTTGAGAATCACCGCGTTCAGTTTGGTACGCTCGAATCCTGCATCCTGAGCGGCCTGGATGCCGGCAAGGACTCGCCCAAGTCGGCCAGTACGGGTCAGGGCCTGGAAACGGTCGGCATCGAGGCTGTCGAGGCTGATATTGAGGCGATCAACGCCCGCGTCCCGGAGCGGTTTGGCAAGATCCTGCAGGCGGCCACCGTTGGTGGTCATGCACAACTCCTTTAAGCCCGGCAGCGCCCTGATCTGACGCGCCAGCTCCACCACACCGGGTCGCACCAGTGGCTCGCCGCCGGTCAAGCGAATCTTGCTGACACCACAGGCCACCAGGTTCCGCGCCACCGCCAGCATTTCTTCAAGGGACAGGACCTGGGGTTTCGGCAGAAAAGTCATCTCTTCCGCCATGCAGTAAACACAGCGAAAGTCGCAGCGGTCCGTTACCGACAGCCGGACATAGCTGATTTGCCGTCCGAAGTTATCAATAAGTGGCGCTGCAGGTTCCATGGCCTCTCCCCGTCAGCTGTCGGTCTGCCAGTGGCCACTGCGGCCACCTTTCTTTTCAAGCAACCGAACCTGCTCAACAACCATGCCCCGGTCGACGGCCTTGCACATATCATAGAGCGTCAGGGCGGCGACGCTGGCAGCGGTCAGGGCTTCCATTTCCACCCCGGTGGTGGCGGCCAGTTTGCACGTCGCCTCAACTCTGATCGATGCCGGGTCCGACTGTGGGGTTAGCGCCACCTTAACCGACGTCAGGTTGAGGGCATGACATAACGGGATCAACTCATGGGTTTTCTTGGCCGCCATGATTCCGGCAATTCGCGCCACCGCCAAGACATCACCCTTGGGGTGCTCACCATCAATGATCATGGCCAGGGTTTCCGGCGCCATGCGGATAACCGCTTCCGCCGTGGCCTCCCGTTCGGTAACCGCCTTCTGGGTGACGTCGACCATTCTGGCCGCGCCTTTGTCATCAAGATGGGTCAGTTTGCTCACACTCGCTCCCACAATAATCTGTCGCCTGTCATCAGTTCAGCATACCAGATGCAGCCTTCACCACCAGCTACCAATCCCGGCGACACCTTGTCCACCAAGCTGTCTTGCCAGGCCGGCATCCTCTCGCGCCAGTCCACCAAGACCAAAAACCGGTACCGGAGTCTGTGCGACCAGCGCCTGAAACCGGGACCAGTCCATGGGGGAGGCATCAGGGTGAGACAGGGTTGCCTTTACTGGCCCCAAGGTCACGTAATCGGCACCAATGGTGACCGCATGAGCCAACTCGTCCTCGTTATGGCAGGAGACCCCCAACCAGACACCGTCAGGGACCGGTCGAGCCGTCAGCGGCTGTGCTTCCGACCAGGGCAGATGGATGCCGTCGGCGGCCACCTGCTCCAGGCGCTGAGGTGCTCCATGAAGGATCAGGCTCGTACCCATCTCTTGGCAAAATCCCCGAACTCCGAGGGCGAGCTCCCGATAATCGGAGTCCCCCAACCAGGGTGCACGCAACATCACGACCTCAGGTCGGTGCATGTCCAGCTGACGTTCGAAACGGTGCAAACCGTCGATCAGATCCGTGAACACACCGGAGATCGCCAAATAATCGGACAACCTCAAGGCCCGGATGATCGGCCGGTTGGCCATCGGAAATTCATCGTCCCGCAAGGCTTCCAGCGGCAGCCAATCAATGGGCTGGCCTTCTCGACCAACGGGATCGCCTTCCGCCTCAAGGGTACGCCAGACATCCAACAGCACCCGCTTGTCACCATAATCATGACGTATCGCAATCACCGGCTGTAACGAATGCTCTGGAATTCGCAGCCCGGTCTCTTCGTCAATTTCCCGCAGCAACGCCTGCTGGACGGTTTCACCGGGCTCGACCTTACCGCCGGGGAATTCCAGCAAACCGCCCTGATGGACATGGTCCGGACGACGGGCAATCAGTACCCGTCCTCCCCGTTGGATAGCCGCAACCGCGACATGCACTTCCTTCATCGCTCAGGTCCGGTATTCCGCATTGATCGTTACGTAATCGTGGGAAAAATCGCAGGTCCACACCTGTTCACGGACCTCGCCCCGCTTCAGGTTGATGCGAATGGTGATCTCCTCTTTATCCATCACGGCTTGACCACGCTCTTCGCTGTAGTCACTTGCGCGCCCGCCGTTGCGAACCAGGCAAACGTCTCCCAACCAGATTTCAATCGCATCAAGATCCATGCCCTCAACCCCCGCTCGACCGACAGCCGCAAGGATTCGTCCCCAGTTGGGGTCTGATGCAAAAAGGGCGGTCTTGACCAGTGGCGAGTGAGCAACGGTGTAGGCCACCGCCAGCGCTTCTTCCTGAGTGGCCGCCTCGCTGACATCGAGGGTGACGAACTTGGTGGCACCCTCGCCATCACGCACGATGGCGTGAGCGAGTTCCATGAAGACCTCTTCAAGCGCAGTTTTTAACGCCGGCAGGCCGGCGCTGTCGCGAGTAATCTGCTCGCCACCGTTCTGGCCGGTCGCCACCAAGATGCAGGCGTCGTTGGTGGAGGTATCGCTGTCAATGGTAATACGGTTAAACGAGCGGTCACCCAGTTCGCTGACCAGCGTCTGCAGAAGCTCGGGGGCAATGTCAGCATCGGTCGCTACAAAGCCGAGCATGGTCGCCATATTCGGGCGAATCATCCCCGCACCTTTGCTGATGCCGGAAATGCAGACCACCTGGTCGCCAACCTGCACCTGCCGGGTAGCCCCCTTCGGGCGGGTGTCAGTTGTCATAATACCTTCAGCGGCCTGAGACCAATTTGATGGCGACAGGTCGGCCAGCGCCGACGGCATGGCAGCGACCAGCTTATCCACGGGCAAACTTTCACCAATCACCCCGGTGGAGAACGGCAGAACGGCCTCGGGGACGACACCGGCCTCCCCCGCCAGGGCAGAACAACACGCCAAGGCATCTTGCAGTCCCTGCTGACCCGTACCGGCATTGGCATTACCTGTGTTCACTAACAGGTAACGGGGAGCGGTCTGCGCCAGATGTTGGCGAGCAACGGTGACTGGCGCCGCACAGAACTGGTTAGTGGTGAAGATACCCGCAACGCGGCTGCCTTCCGCCAGCTCAAACACCACCAGATCTTTTCGCCCAGGCTTTTTGATTCCCGCACTCGCGATTCCTAGACGAACCCCCGCCACAGGGAAAAACTCCGGTAACGTTCCTGGCCCTACCGCCATCTTTGTACTCCTATTCTTCTTTCCGGCCGGTACCCCGGCCATAAACGAAAAACCCGCAACCTGAGGGAACTCAGGATGCGGGCCACGATTCTCACGGGGGCGTCAGCTGACTTTTCCGTGACATTGCTTGAACTTCTTGCCAGACCCGCAGGGACAAGGTTCATTTCGTCCCACTTTTCGCTCCTGGCGGACAAAAGTCTCTGGTGTGGCCGGTGCGGCACCGGACTCCCCACCCTGCTCACCAGCACTCTGGGCGGCGGCACTGCTCTCGTCATGCCGCATCCGGGCAGAAGCCAGCTCGCGCTCCAACGCCTCTTTGCGGCGACGCTCCACCTCTTCCATCTCTTCCTGACTCTGAACCTTAACGTGACACAGAACCCGGGTAACGTCCCGTTTCATGGTCTCCAGCATGGACTCAAACAGGTTAAAGGCTTCACGCTTGTATTCCTGCTTGGGGTTCTTCTGGGCATAACCCCGTAGGTGAATGCCACGACGCAGGTGATCCATGTTGGACAGGTGCTCTTTCCAGAGGGTATCCAGCACCTGCAGGAACACCTGCTTTTCAAACCGACGCATGGACTCGGCACCCACCACCGACTCCTTGCCGGCGTAGACCGTGACCACTTCGTCCAGGATCTTCTGGCGCAGGCTCTCTTCATAGAGCTTACTGTCGTCATCCAGCCATTTCTGGATCGGCAGATCAACAGCCATCTCGGATTGCAGCTGCGCTTCCAGGCCCGCGACATCCCACTGTTCCGGCATGCTCTGAGGCGGAATAAACTCGCTGACCAGGGACTCCACAACGTCCTCACGAATGGTGTTGACCATCTCGGACACATCGTCCGATGCCATCACCTCGTTACGCTGCTCATAAATAACCGTACGCTGGTCGTTAGCGACATCATCGTACTCAAGCAACGTCTTCCGCATATCGAAGTTGCGGCCTTCAACCTTACGCTGGGACTTTTCAATGGCATTGGTCACCATACGGTGCTCAATAGCCTCACCCTTCTTCATGCCCATCGCCTGCATCAGGCTCTTAACCCGGTCGGGCGCGAAGATCCGCATCAGGTTGTCTTCCAGTGACAGGAAGAACCTTGAGGAACCAGGGTCGCCCTGACGACCGGCCCGGCCCCGCAGCTGATTATCAATACGCCGGGATTCGTGGCGCTCAGTACCAATGATATGCAGCCCGCCGGACTCCAGTACCTGCTGATGGCGCTCGGTCCAGGCCGCCTTGATCTTGGCAACGTCTTCTTCAGAGGGGCTGTCCATTTCAGCCACTTCGAATTCCCAGTTACCCCCTAGCACAATGTCGGTACCGCGGCCCGCCATGTTCGTCGCGATGGTCACCGCGCCTGGACGGCCCGCCTGGGCAACGATGTGAGCTTCACTCTCATGCTGCTTGGCGTTGAGGATCTTATGGTCGATCTTCGCCTTCTTGAGCAGCATGGACAGCAATTCAGACGCTTCAATCGAGGCGGTACCAACAAGGATCGGACGCCCTTCAGCGGTCACATCCTTGATCTCGTCAATGATGGCGTGGAACTTCTCTTCCTGCGTCAGGTAAACCAGGTCGTTGTAGTCAATCCGCTGAACCGGGGTGTTGGGCGGGATAACCACCACATCCAGGCCGTAAATCTGGCGGAATTCAAACGCTTCCGTATCGGCCGTACCGGTCATACCGGCCAGCTTTTCGTACAGACGGAAGTAGTTCTGGAATGTCGTAGAAGCCAGCGTCTGGCTTTCGGCCTGAATCTTGACGCCTTCCTTCGCTTCGATGGCCTGGTGCAGACCCTCGCTCCAGCGGCGGCCAGGCATGGTACGGCCGGTATGCTCGTCAACAATGACCACCTGCCCGCCCTGAACGATGTAGTCGACATCCTTCTGGAACAAGTGGTGCGCCCGCAGGGCAGAATGAACATGGTGCAGGAGGCTCAGGTTGGCAGCGGAATACAGGCTCTCGCCTTCCTGCAGCAAGCCAGCCTCGAGCAGCAATTCTTCAACTTTTTCGTGCCCGGCTTCGGTGAGTTCGACTTGACGGGACTTTTCATCAATCGCGAAGTCGCCATCCGGCTCACCATCTTCCTTCAGTTCACCACGGGTCAGACTAGGCACCATGGCATTGACGGCCTGGTAGAGCTTTGAGCTGTCTTCCGCCGCTCCGGAAATGATCAGTGGTGTCCGCGCCTCATCGATCAGAATGGAGTCCACTTCATCGACAATGGCAAAGTTCAACCCACGCTGCATTTTGTCTGCGGCACTGAACGCCATGTTGTCGCGGAGATAGTCAAAACCGAATTCGTTGTTGGTACCGTAGGTGATGTCGGCCTGATACGCGGCACGCTTTTCCTCCGGTGACTGGCCAGCCACAATCACGCCAACCTGCATACCGAGGAAGTTGTAGAGTTTGCCCATCCACTCGGCATCCCGGCGCGCCAAGTAGTCGTTCACAGTAATAACGTGAACGCCCTTGCCACTGAGCGCGTTGAGATAGACCGCCGTAGTAGCCACCAGGGTTTTACCTTCCCCGGTTTTCATTTCGGCAATCCGCCCTTCGTGCAGGGTGATCCCACCGATCAGCTGGACGTCGTAATGACGCATCCCCATGCACCGGCGGCTCGCTTCGCGAACGGTCGAGAAGGCTTCTGGAAGCAGGGCGTCGAGGGACTCGCCCTCTTCAAGGCGACGGCGGAACTCCACCGTCTTGCCTTGCAACTCGGTATCAGACAGTCCACCCAGGGCCTCTTCAAGCTCATTAATGCGCGCGACAACCTTGCGCATTCTCTTGATCTCTCTGGCGTTTTTACTGCCGAACATCTTCGTTGCAAGTTTTCTAAACATAAAACACTGCTTCTTTGATTAAACGGAGGAAGCGGGCATTCTAACCTTATTTTGTGAAAGGAAAAAAGGCAGCCAGCACAGAACGGTTCAGGACCGTAAAAGGAAGGGGAAAACGAGCCAACCGTTAACGGCTGGCTCGCTGGATGTAATGCTCTGGATTCTCAGACTTGCCGTTGCGCAAGACTTCAAAGTGAACGTGTGGACCGGTTGAACGGCCAGTGCTCCCCATCAGGGCCACAACCTGCCCTTTCTGGACCACATCGCCAACCTGGACGCTGATGGTTTTACAGTGGGCGTAGCGGGTAACCAAGCCATCGCCATGGTCCACCTCCACCAGATTCCCGTAGCCATTACGCTCTCCGGCGTGGGTCACTACGCCGGCGGCAACGGCAATGATGTCGCTACCTTCCTTACCAGCAAGATCAACCCCGGCATGCCAAGCCCGGCGACCGGTGAAGGGGTCTGAGCGGTAACCGTAACGAGAAGACAACCACCCCCAGGTAATCGGACGACCTGCCACGAAACGCTCATCTTCGATGCGCTTATGAGAAATCAGCGTATCGAGGAGGTGCAACTGCTGCGCCCTGTCTTCAATACGTGTTTCCAGCTGACTGATCATCTGCTCAAGCTCAGGTGCCCGGAACGACTCACCGACAAGCCCATCTTCTGGACCACCAACCGCCGCTGGCTGATCAAAGTCGAACTCCTCACTCGCGACAAGCCCGGACTCAACCAGGCGCTGCCCCATAGCATCCAGCCTTAACAGGCGCCCTTGCATCTCGCCCAACCGAAGCGTCAAGGCATCGGCCTGCTGACCGGACAGCGTTCGCAACGCCTCCAGCTCATCTTGCTGAGCTTTAAGCCGGGCTTGCCATTCCTCAACCACCGGGCCAGAAACACCGACGGTGGAAACCTCCTGCTGACTGGTCGCAACCCGATACCCAAGCCAGGCAGCACTGCCCATAACGGCAAGGATCATCGCCAGCACGAACAAGGCGACCGGCAGACGGACCGACAACACACGGGATTTCCCGTGTCGCTTTCCTACAAAGATAATATTCATATCATTTTCTGGGTTCATCCAGGAGCCACCTTCATCATCCTTGGTGTAAGCGTCCTGTTTTCTTGCCGTAACTGCCGGGCTTCCAATCCCTGATTACGGGGCGTCCGACCCCGACTACTCAATCTTAAGCAGCAATTTATCCCATCATCTCTTGCTGAGAGGCTCCGGGATTCCAAAAGTCTGCGCTTGGGAAATATTAAGAACCAGCAGCGCGTAGACACCCCTCAACATTCAATGTAAAAGGAGTGTAATACAGGACCCGCTGAAGAAACGTACCGAAGTGTAACCTATCGTAACTGTCGCCGTAGAGTATACAACGATTCCATGAAGAAAAAAGCCAGCCTTGGACTCACCCCGGACAGCAGTGGTCGATCCCCCACACTCAACGAACTGTTGCGCAAAGCCGAGCTACACCGCCAGGCCGAAAGCCAGGTAATGTCTGCCCTGCCACCACAGCTTCAGCCGGGAACCCGCTTCGTCAGCTGCCACGAGGGCGAGCTTACCCTCAGCACCGAAACCGCCACCGCCGCCACCCAGCTTCGCTATCGGCAACATGAAATCATGGCTGCCTTACGTGAAAACGACCTGTTTCGTTTCGTCTGGAAGCTCACGGTCAAGGTTAAGCCAGCTCGTTTTTCCAGCCAATCCTCGCGGACCATGTCCCCTCTCAGTAACGAAAATGCCCGGCTCCTCAAAGAGGAAGCCGGGCACACGAAGGATAAAAAACTACGCGAAGTTCTCGAAAAACTTGCAAGCCACACTAAAGGCTAGGTCTATCCTGACCGTTACCCTTGTGCCGCCAATACAGGCTTGAGGTATGAAATCGGTGCGGTGGTTTCGTCTTCGAACGTGACCACTTCCCAAGCATCCTCTTCCGCCCGCAGCTTACGGAGCAGCTTATTGTTCAGGTCATGACCTGACTTGATACCCTGGAACTCGCCAATAAGGCTGTTACCCAGCAGGTACAGGTCACCGATGGCATCAAGCACCTTATGCTTCACGAATTCATCGTCATAGCGCAGACCGTCTTCGTTAAGGATTTTGTAATCATCCACAACAATCGCGTTGTCCACACTGCCACCCAGCGCCAGGTTCATCGCGCGCAACTTTTCAATGTCGCGCATGAACCCGAAGGTTCTCGCACGGCTGACTTCCTTCACAAAGGAAGTGCTGGAAAAGTCGACAGACGCGGTCTGGGCACGCCCTTTAAAGACCGGGTGGTCAAAATCAATACCGAAACTCACCTTGAAACCGTCGAACGGCAGGAAGGTCGCCTTCTTGTCGCCTTCTTCCACGGTGACTTCCCGCTTGATACGAATGAACCGCTTGGCCGAGTCCTGCTCCGCAATACCCGCCGACTGAAGCAGGAAGACAAATGGACCAGCACTGCCGTCCATAATCGGCACTTCCGCCGCACTCAGCTCCACGAAACAGTTGTCGATGCCCAGACCCGCCATGGCGGAGAGCAGGTGCTCAACTGTCGCCACGCGAACACCGTCTTTTACCAGCGTCGTCGACAGCATGGTTTCACCGACATTTTCAGCGCAAGCCTTGATCTCAACGACGGGATCAAGATCCGTACGCCGAAATACAATGCCAGAGTCCACAGGTGCTGGCTTCAGGGTGAGATAAACCTTCTCACCCGAGTGCAGGCCAACGCCGGTAGCACGAATGGTGTTTTTAAGGGTCCGTTGTTTGATCATCGGTACATATACCCGTAACAAAAAGTCGATATCTTCGGGACAAAAACTCGCCAAAGAATACCAAAGAACGTAACTGAATACCATTTAACCAACCCGGTGTTACCGGATGGTCATATTGGTTGCCTATACTACCTTAGCAACACAGTAAAAGTGTTGGCCCTCGTGCCTCCACCAGGCAGACAGCAACGCATGTTCGCCAGACTATCAGTCAGCCTGGCGACGGAGGAATGCGGGAATATCGAGATAGTCCACGCCCTGCTCCTCACTTTCCTTGCTCTGGTCGATGGCCACGTTGCCATTGGATACCGCTCGGCGACGCAGAACGGCCGGACGATCCAACTGGTTGTAATCGGTGGTGCCATCCAACATGCGAGAATTGTCTACCACCTTGGTCGGCTTGTCGCGTTCCCCACCGAGGCCAGTCGCAACAACCGTTACTTTCAGCTCATCGGTCATTTCAGGGTCGATCACAGTACCAACCACGACAGTTGCAGTATCAGACGCGAATTCACGAACGATATCGCCAACCTCGGAGAACTCACCCAGGTTGAGGTCCATACCCGCAGTAATGTTGACCAGAATACCTTTGGCGCCCTGCAGGTTGATATCTTCCAGCAGCGGGCTGCGGACGGCTGCTTCGGCCGCTTCCTGAGCACGGTTTTCACCGGAGGCACGGGCTGTGCCCATCATCGCCATACCCATTTCAGACATGACCGTCTTAACGTCGGCAAAGTCGACGTTGATCATACCGTTGCGGGTAATGAGATCTGCGATTCCCTGAACGGCGCCCAGCAGGACATCGTTCGCAGCGGCAAAAGCGTCGAGTAGGCTAGTCTTTTTGCCCAAAACCGCCAGCAGTTTTTCGTTCGGAATTGTAATCAGCGAATCAACGCTCTCTTCCAGGTCCTTGAGACCGGACTCAGCCACGCTCATACGCTTGCCGCCTTCAAATACAAACGGCTTGGTGACCACCGCCACGGTCAGCACACCCATTTCCCGTGCCACTTCCGCCACGATCGGGGCTGCACCCGTTCCCGTTCCACCACCCATGCCAGCGGTAATGAAGACCATATCCGCACCCTTGATCACTTCCGCGATCCGGTCCCGATCTTCCAGGGCTGACTGACGACCCACTTCCGGATTCGCGCCCGCACCCAGGCCTTTGGTGATGTTGCCACCGAGCTGGATGATTTGACGGGATTCCAGGTCTGTCAGGGCCTGGGCATCGGTGTTGGCACAGATAAATTCAACACCTTCAATATCGCTGTTCAGCATGTGACGAACTGCGTTGCCGCCGCCACCACCAACACCGATAACCTTGATCACAGCGCTTTGCTGGACATTATCAACTAGTTCAAACATTCCCTTACTCCTTCGTGCAGAATTCAGCCTGTTACCGGCTGTTTTTTACGTGTCGTTTTCGAGATCGCTTCGCAATACGGCCATAAGGCCGGAAATACCGCCGGCTACCTAGAAGTTCCCGGTAAACCAGCTTTTCATACGCTCAACCAACGAAGATTGCTCCTCGCTCTTGACCGTCGGCTCCCCTCCCAGATCCATCTGGCGGAAGCCATAGATCAACAGTCCCACGCCGGTGGCGTAAATCGGGTTGTTGACCACCTCCGTCATACCCGCCACGGCCTGCGGACAAGCCAGGCGTACGGGCATGTGGAAGATTTCTTCAGCCAGTTCCACCACCCCTTCCATGGTGGAGGAACCGCCGGTGATCACGATGCCTGCCGGAATCAGATCCTCAAACCCGGATCTGCGCAGCTCCGACTGAACCAGCGTGAACAGTTCTTCGTATCGCGGCTCTACCACTTCGGCAAGTGCCTGGCGGGACAGGTCTCGTGGAGCCCGGTCGCCAACACTTGGTACCTTGATGGTTTCATCCGCACCTGCCAGCTGAGTCAGCGCACAGGCATACTTGATCTTGATTTCTTCAGCGTTCTGGGTCGGTGTTCGCAGCGCCATCGCTATGTCATTGGTTACCTGGTCCCCGGCAATGGGAATCACCGAGGTATGGCGGATTGCGCCACCGGTAAACACCGCGATATCGGTGGTACCACCCCCCACATCGACTACGCACACACCGAGCTCTTTCTCATCATCGGTCAACACCGAATAGCTGGACGCCAGTTGCTCCAGGATGATGTCGTCCACATCGAGCCCGCAGCGGCGAACACACTTTTCGATGTTTTGCGCGGCATTGACCGCACACGTGACAAGGTGCACCTTCGCCTCCAGGCGCACACCGGACATCCCCATCGGCTCCTTGATCCCCTCCTGGTTATCAATCACGAACTCCTGGGGCAGGATGTGCAGGACCTTCTGGTCCGCTGGAATAGCAACGGCCTGAGCAGCATCAATCACCCGATCAATGTCCGCCTGCGTTACTTCCCGGTCCCGGATTGCAACAATTCCATGGGAATTCAGGCTCTTGATATGGCTACCGGCAATACCCGCATAGACGGAGTGAATCCGGCACCCAGCCATCAGCTCAGCCTCTTCCACAGCACGCTGGATAGCCTGCACGGTGGTTTCGATGTTAACCACCACACCACGCTTGAGCCCCCGGGACGGATGTGAGCCAATCCCGACCACTTCAATCGTTCCATCCAGTTTGCGCTTACCGACAATCGCAACCACCTTGGAGGTTCCGATATCGAGGCCAACAATCATGTTTTCCGTATCAACCGATGACATGTAATTCACCAAATCGTGATTCTGATAAATGCTCTATGATTTACTGCCCGATGACTCATCCAGTGGCTTCCACTGAACCGCCACACCGTTGGTGTAACGCGCATCAATCCTTTCCACTTCGTCTGCCCTGGGAGCCAACTGGCCCTGGTATACAGCCATGAAGCGCTCAAACCGTTGGTTCACCTGATCCCGCCCAAGCGAAACCTCAATTCCATTGTTCAGCAGCAGGGTCCAGGCCCCCCGGGGCTCCAGCGTCAGCCCAGCAAACCCGACACCTTTTTCCGCCAGCGCTTCCGCCATCGTTCTGGCCATGGCAATGACGTCCTCAACCCGTTCGTCGGGCCCCGCCAACTGCGGCAGGCGCCCTGCCACTTCCCGATTACCCGGCCGGAACAACTGGCCTGTACGACTCACCAGCTGATCCTGGTTCCAGTAGGCCAGCGGTTTCTTTTCCCGGATATCCACCACCAGCCGGTCTGGCCATACCCGTCTTACGGCCGCACTCTGAACCCAGGGACGCTGTTCCAACGCATCCTTTATTTCAGCCAGGTCGGTGGCAAAGAAGCTGCGCCCAACCCACTTACCTACCTGGCGTTCAAGGGCTACCTGGCTTTCCCCCACCAGCTCACCATGAACGTCAATCGCCATGATCTGGCGATCCAGGGTCGTCAACACCTGGCTGGCGCCCCAAGGCACCATTCCAGCCAGCACGACCACGAGGACCCCAAGGCAGACCTGTCCCCAAGGAACCGCTGCCAGCATTCCCCAGAACGGGTTGAATCCATCGCCTTCCGGCTCCAGCGAGGTTGCCCCCCGCCGCTTTGGTGGCTCGGGGGGAACGGCGCGACTCCGCACCAGGACCCATTCAAGCACGCGCTTCTCCCAACGTATCTTTCAGTATCCGAACCACCAGTTCTTCAAAACTGATACCAGCGGCCCGGGCCGCCATCGGCACCAGACTGTGATCGGTCATTCCGGGTGAGGTGTTGACCTCCAGCAGCCAAAATTGACCATCACGGTCCTGCATCACGTCCACTCGCCCCCAGGTGCGACAACCGATCACCTGAAACGCTTCGACCGCCAGCCGCTGCAGTTCCACTTCCTGCTCAGGCGCCAGACCACAGGGGATGCGATACTGGGTGTCGTTGGCCAGGTATTTGGCGTCGTAGTCGTAGAATTCGTGGTCGGTACTCAGACCTATCGCCGGAAGCGCCCGTCCCTGAAGCACGCTTACCGTAAACTCAGGGCCTTCAATCCACTCCTCCACCAACACCAGAGAGTCGTGCTGGCTGGCTTCTTCATAAGCTGCAACCAGCTCTTCCCGGGTGCTAACCTTGCGGATTCCGATACTGGAGCCTTCCCGCGAAGGCTTCACGCTAAGCGGCGCCCTGAGAGCAGCCAGCACATCATCCGCTTCCTCAACCGCCCCCATTGCCCGGAACCGGGGCGTCGGCAGGTTACAACCCTCAAATACGTATTTGCTGCGCAGCTTATCCATCGCCAGGGCTGACGCAAGCACTTCACTCCCCGTGTACGGGAGACCAGCCTGAGCCAGGATGGCCTGCAGGGTTCCGTCTTCGCCACCACGGCCGTGCAGGGCAATAAAGACCCGGTCAAACTGGGGGTTCTCCACCGCTTTGAGCAGGCAGCCGCGGACATCAACCCCGAAGGCATCCACACCCGCGGATTGCAGAGCACTGACCACCGCTGCGCCGCTGTTCAGGGAAACCTCACGTTCTGCGGAGTCCCCGCCCATAAAGACAGCAACACGCCCCAGTGCATCACGGGTGGCGGCATCAACTCGGTATACCTGTTCGCTCATATCACTCACTTGCAATTACCCCTGCCGCGGCCAGGCGTGTCGCCACGCCACCAATGTCTCCAGCACCCTGGGTGATCAGCAGGTCACCGTCCTGTAGGGTACTCGCCAGCAGATGTTCAATTTCTTCATTACGCTCAACAAACAACGGTTCAACCTTGCCTCGCTGCCGAATGCTGCGACAAAGCGCCCGGCCATCCGCTCCCGGAATCGGAGCCTCACCGGCGGAATAGACGTCCATCAGCAGTAGACCGTCCACTTCCGAAAGTACACGGACAAAATCCTCATACAGATCCCGGGTACGGGTATAGCGGTGGGGCTGATACAGCATGACCAACCGGCGCCCCGGGTAGGCCTGTCTGGCGGCCTTGATAACCGCATCCACCTCGGTTGGGTGGTGACCGTAGTCATCAACCAGCGTCACCGTTCCCACCGGTGTTTTGAAATCACCATAAACCTGGAACCGGCGACCAACCCCCGCGAACCCGGCCAGCCCCGCACAAATGGCGGCATCATCCACGCCTTCATCGGTTGCAACTGCAATGGCGGCCAGCGCATTGAGGACGTTATGGCGCCCCGGCATCCGCAGCTCTACCTGCAAGTCCGGGCGTCCACCAGGGCGCTTGGCGACAAAGCGCGTGACCAGGCCAGCCGTTACGATCTGCTCCGCACGATAGTCTGCCTCACTGTTATCAATGCCATAGGTGATGATTGCCCGCGAAATCCGGGGAATAACCTCCCGAACGTACTCATCGTCAATACACATCACGGCAATGCCGTAGAACGGCAGGTTATGGAGAAAATCCACAAAGGTCTGCTTGAGTTTGCCGACATCGCCGCCGTAGGTGTCCATGTGGTCAGCTTCAATGTTGGTCACCACGGAGATAACCGGAGTCAGATGCAAAAATGACGCATCGCTCTCATCGGCCTCAGCCACCAGGTAACGAGAGCCACCCAGCTGAGCGTTGGTCCCGGCGCTGTTAAGCTTGCCGCCGATCACGAAGGTTGGATCGAGCTTGGCCTCACCAAGAATCGATGCAATCAGACTGGTGGTCGTGGTCTTGCCGTGGGTACCTGCAACGGCAATACCGTGGCGATAGCGCATGATCTCCGCCAACATTTCTGCGCGGGGAACGATGGGAACACGGCGGGCACGAGCGCCAGCCACCTCAGGGTTATCGCTGGCAACTGCGGTCGAAACCACCACCACATCGGCATCGGCACTGTTGGCTTCACTATGGCCAATGAACACCTTCACACCCAGGGACTCCAAACGGTCAGTCACCGCGCCTCGGCGGATATCCGATCCGGAAACGTCGTAGCCCTGGTTTTTCAGTACTTCGGCAATGCCACACATGCCAGCGCCACCGATGCCGACAAAATGAATTCGGCGAATCCGGCGCATCTCAGGCACCTGGTATACCAAAGGGGGCTGGGTCAGTTCAGGCATCAGTTGCCTCCAGGCAATAGTTCACAACTCTCTCCGTCGCGTCGGGGCGGGCCAAGGCCCTCGCCTCAACCGCCATATTTTTCACCCGTTCCCGGTCAGCAAACAGATCCGTTAGCGTTGATGCCAACGACTCGGCGCCGAGCCGCTGCTGGGGGATCAAAATGCCAGCCTTGGCCTTAACCATCTGCTGGGCATTTCGGGTTTGATGATCATCCACCGCATGGGGATACGGCACCAATATGGCGCCCACCCCTGCGACACACAGTTCAGAAATGGTCAGCGCACCAGCCCGACAGAGCACCAGATCCGCCCATTCGTAGGCGGCGGCCATATCCTTGATGAAAGGCTCAATGCTGGCCTCAACACCGGCGTCACGATACGCCTGCTGAGCCATCTCCAGGTTCTTTTCTCCGCTCTGGTGGCGAACAACCGGGCGTAACGCCTCAGGCACCAGCGCCAATGCTTCCGGCAAGCATTGATTGATTGCCTGGGCCCCAAGACTGCCACCAACCACCAGCAGGTTCATTGGCCCTTGACGGTCGGCCAGCCGGGCTTCAGGTTCAACGATGCTGGCCAGGTCCTCACGCACTGGGTTACCGGTGCAACGAGTCACCACACCAGGACCAAAACTGCCGGGGAATGCCTCCAGAACGGTTTTGGCTAACCGGGCAAGCAAACGGTTGGTCAATCCCGCCACCGCGTTCTGCTCGTGAATGACCAACGGCGTTCTGGTGAGCCAGGCCGCGAGACCTCCAGGCCCTGTGACAAATCCGCCCATACCAATCACACAGTCCGGCTTTTGCCGCCGAACCACAGCAAGCGCCTCAGCAAGCCCCCGCAGCAAGCGGAATGGCGCGGCCAATAAAGCCAGTTTGCCTTTACCCCGCAGTCCTTTAATCGCGATGAGGGACATGTCGATACCGGTGTCACCGATCAAACGCTCTTCCATGCCGCCTTTTGAGCCAAGCCAGTGGACTTCATGACCTTTGGCCTGCAGCGCCCTCGCGGTAGCCAGCGCCGGAAACACATGGCCACCGGTACCGCCGGCCATAACCAGGAAGCGTTTAGTCGTCATAGGACGCCCCTCCGGCCAGTGCGGGTTTGACATCGCTTTCGCCATTCTCCTGAAGATCAAGCCGTTCCATTTCCACCCGTATCAGGACCCCGATACATATACACATCACCAGCAGGCTAGAACCGCCATAGCTCATCAAAGGCAATGTAAGTCCCTTGGTCGGAAGCAGGCCGGTGTTCACACCAATATTGATGGTTGCCTGCAAGCCGATGATTAACGTAAGGCCATAGGCGAAACAGCCAGCAAAGGTCATCCCAGCCTTTTCCGCTCGACGGGCAATCATCATTCCTGATACCACCAAGGTCACAAACAGCCCCAGCACCAACAACGACCCCAGGAGACCAAATTCTTCCGCGACGATGGCGAAAATAAAGTCGGTGTGGGCCTCCGGCAGATAAAACAGTTTCTGTACTGAGTTCCCCAGCCCAACACCCGCCCACTCGCCCCGACCAAAGGCAATCAGCGACTGGGTAAGCTGGTACCCGGTATCAAACTGATCCTTCCAGGGATCCAGATAGCTGATCACACGTTTAAGGCGGTAGGGCTGCGTCACAATCAGCGCCACCCCCATAACCACACAGAACGCAATGAGCGGGAGAAACAGCCTTAGCCGGACCCCACTCAGAAAAATCATGCCCAATGCCGCTGTCATCAGGACCACCGTCGCTCCAAAGTCCGGCTCAATGACCAACAGAATGGAGGCCAGCGTCAGCACGGCCATCGGCCGGATAAACCCAGACCAAGTATTCACCAGCTCGTCACGACGCCGGACAATGTAGCCTGCCAGGTACGCAATAAGGCACAGCTTGGCGATTTCCGATACCTGAATATTAAACAGCCCGAATGGAATCCAACGGGTTGAGCCATTAACCGTTCGTCCAATCGGTGTCAGCACCAGAACCAGCACTAACAGACCAATGCCCAGAAGTAGCCAACCGCTGCGCTCCCACCAGGCCAGCGGAACATTGACCGCCCCCAATGCAAGGGCACAACCCATAGCGGCAAACACCAGTTGGCGGGCAATATAGTGATAGCTGTTGCCGAGCGTCTCAGCCGCCATATCCATGGACGCCGACGAAATCATGATCACACCCAGCACCAGCAGTGCCGAAGCGCTGATGATCAGGCAGTGCAACGGCTGAATGCTGTTCAGCATTCCCTGCCTCCTGATCCCCGGCATTGTCATTTCCATCACAATGCCTCCACCAGGTGGCGGAACTGATCGCCCCGATCAAGATAATCCCGAAACATGTCAAAGCTGGCACAGGCCGGAGACAGCAGAACGCGATCTCCTGGCTGAGCCTTGGCTTTCGCATCCAAAACCGCATCCGCCAATGTCGAAGCCCTGGACACAAATACGTCATCGCCCAGTGATTGGGCAATTTTTCCAGCATCCGTCCCTATCAGCACCACGGCTCGGCAATGGGCAGACACCGGAGCCGCCAGCAGGTCAAAATCGGCCCCTTTTCCATCACCACCGGCAATCAGCACGACTTTCCCGGATACCGGCGCCAGGCTTTCAATGGCTGCCACGGTTGCACCCACGTTAGTGCCTTTGGAGTCGTTGACGTAGTCAACGCCGTCCAGCTCTCGAACAAACTCGCAGCGATGCGGAAGACCGTGGAACCGTTGGGCAACGCTCAACATCACATCCATCGGCAACCCTGCCGCATGACCCAGCGCCAGCGCCGCCATCACGTTGCTGACATTGTGACGGCCAAGCAGCTTTAGCTCATCCGCCAGCAGGAGGTTGTCAAAACCAAAAGTGATCCAGGTGCCATCCTGGTCGTCACGGGTGCTGAAGGTGTCCGGGTTAACCCGATGAAAGCCGAAGCACAGGAAACGCATCGAGTCACGCGCCATCGGTGTGCTCAAGGCATCGTCCAGGTTAACGACCGCAGTATTACAGCCCCGGTAAATACGCTGCTTGGCCTGGAAGTAGTCCATTCGCGAAGCGTAACGATCCATGTGATCGTCGCTTACATTCAACACGGTGGCCGCCAGCGCCCCAAGTTGATCGGTTGTTTCCAGCTGGAAGCTGGAAAGTTCAAGCACATAAAGCTCAACGTCAGGGCTGAGCAACTCCAGTGCCGGTGTACCAATGTTGCCACCAACCGCAACGCTGACACCGGCCGCTTTAGCCATCTCCCCCACCAAGGTGGTCACGGTGGTTTTGCCATTGGAGCCGGTAATCGCAACGATCGGCGCTTCCGCGGCCTCGGCGAACAGGTCTATATCCCCACGGATACGGGCCCCTTGATTGGCGGCAGCCTGAATGGCGGGTTCCGCGATGGCAATACCCGGGCTTACAACCAGTTCGTTGTAACGGCTGAACAGGGCCGCGTCGAACGGACCCAGGAACACGGCAACATCGGGAAACTCGGCCCGGAGCTCATCCAGTCCGGGTGGAGCCATGCGGCTGTCAGCCACGGCCAGCTCACGACCTTGCGCACACAGATAGCGCACGCAGGAGAGCCCGGTTTTACCGAGCCCTACGACCAGTGTGCGACGATCCGATACGATAACAGTCATGACTACCCGCTGTTGTTAACGAATTTTCAGGGTGGCCAGTCCGATCAGGACCAGCACCACGGTAATGACCCAGAACCGCACAATTACCCGGGGTTCAGGCCAGCCTTTCAATTCAAAATGGTGATGGAGTGGTGCCATACGGAAGATCCGGCGCCCCGTCAGGCGGAACGATCCAACCTGCAGAATCACCGAAATAGTCTCCATCACAAACACACCGCCCATAATGAACAACACAATTTCCTGCCGAACGATGACCGCCACGACTCCCAGCGCTGCGCCCAGCGCCAGCGCTCCTACGTCGCCCATAAAAACCTGGGCCGGGTAGGTGTTGAACCACAAGAAGCCTAGCCCCGCACCAACAATGGCCCCGCAGAAAACAATCAGTTCGCCGGTGCCTGGTAAATGGGGGATCAACAGGTAGTTGGCAAACTGTACGTGCCCGGACAGGTACGCAAAGATCGCCAGCGCCCCGGCCACCATCACCGTCGGCATAATGGCCAAACCATCAAGCCCATCGGTCAGGTTTACCGCATTACTGCTGCCGACAATGACGAAGTAGGTCAGCAACACAAACAGCACCGGCCCCATCGTCAGAGTTACGTCTTTAAAGAAAGGTACGTACAGCGATGTTTCCTGAGGCAGGCTCGCGCTGTAATAAAGGGCAATAGCCGCACCTGCGCCAACCACTGACTGCCAGAAGTACTTCCAACGAGCTGGCAGACCTCTCGGGTTGCGCTCAACCACTTTGCGATAGTCATCCACCCAGCCAATGGCGCCAAACAGCAGCGTCACCATGAGCGTAATCCACACATAGCGACTGCTGAGGTCAGCCCACAACAAGGTACTGATCGCAATGGCGACCAGAATGAGGGCGCCCCCCATAGTCGGCGTGCCCGCTTTGCTCAAATGAGTCTGAGGCCCATCATCACGCACCGCCTGCCCGATCTGATATTGGCTCAGCTTCCGGATCATCAGTGGACCAATCATCAGGGAGATCACCAGCGCCGTCAGAACGCCGAAAATCCCCCGTAAGGTCAGGTACTGAAAGACCGTCAGCGAGGAAAAGTACTGTGAGAGAATCTCTGTCAGCCAGAGCAGCATGAATTAGTCACCTTTTCTTTTAGTCCCTCCGCCACACGCTCCATGGCGGAACTACGAGACCCCTTGACCAGTACCGTCATCGGGCCATTGTGTTGTTGCATCAGGTACGTCACCGCAGTGTCGTGGTCGGCACAGGCCACCGCTGAGGTCCCGAAGCCTGTCCGGTAGCCCTCACAGCCTCCGCCGACAACCACCAATTGCTCGATCCCCAGTTTGGCCGCCGCTTCACCCACCTCCTGGTGCAAGCGGTCGGAATCACTCCCCAGCTCGGCCATGGCTCCCAGCACTGCAATCCGCTTGCCGGACCTGCCAGCCAGAACCTTCAATGCCGCCTTCATTGAAGACGGGTTGGCGTTATAGCTGTCATCAATCAGCGTCAGCCCGGTCGCAATTTCTGCCTGGCTTAACCGCCCCTTAACCGGCTTCATTCCCTCAAGACCACGGGTAATAGCATTGTCAGCCAGCCTTAATGCACGAACGGCTGCAATCGCCAGCATGGCATTCAAAGCGTTATGCTCACCTGGCAGCGGGAGGACCAGCTCACAACGCCAGCCTTCGGGCCCTATTACCGTTAACCGCTGACCGGAGGGCAACAACTCCAGCGATGCCAGTTCATAGGTTGCCCCGCTACCCGGGCGCGCACTGACCGATACCACCCGGCGATCTCCTGCTCGCTTACGCCAAGCAGGGAATGCCGGGTCATCCTGGTTGAGCACCACCACGCCCTGGCTGTTCACTCCATCAATGATTTCACCTTTGGCAATGACAATATTGTCGTAGCTGCCAAACCCCTCGAGGTGTGCCTCTGCCGCGTTAGTGATGATGGCAACATCCGGCCTCGTCAGTGCAATCGTTTGGGCAATTTCACCAACGCCGCTGGCGCCATGCTCCACCACGGCATAACGATGTTCTTGAGCAATCCTCAAAAGGGTCAGGGGCACCCCGATGTGGTTGTTCAAATTACCCTGGGTCGCCAGGGTAGGCGCCTCTTCCCCCAGGATCGCAGCCAACATTTCTTTCACGGTGGTCTTGCCACTGCTGCCGGTAACGGCCACAAACTCGGCACGACTACGATCCCGGTTGGCCGCGGCGAACGCCGACAACCCCGCCAACGTGTCCTTAACCTTCAGCTGGGGCAGGCCAACGCGGCTATCCACGGTATCAACCACCGCAGCTACGGCGCCTGCATCACTGGCCTGGCCAATAAAGTTATGGCCATCAAAGTGCTCGCCCCTAAGCGCCACGAACAGGTCACCGTCACCCAAATTTCGGGTATCGGTCGACACACCAGCGATCACCCCTGATTCGCTGATCGTATCTGCGCCTATGACCTGCGCCACTTCAGCTAAAGACCACGAACCGATCACGCCACCCCTCCATTCAGATCAAGCGCATGACGGACTTGCTCCACATCGCTGAAAGGCAAGCGCTGACCGGCCATTTCCTGCCAGCTCTCATGACCTTTCCCGGCGATCAGAACCACATCACCGGCTTCCGCCATGGAGACCGCTGCCCGGATAGCTTCGGCGCGGTCATGAATAACCGTTACCCGCGCAGGCTCGATAAAACCCGCGACAATGTCATCTGCAATGGCCTGGGGTGATTCACTCCGCGGGTTATCATCCGTCACAATGACCAGGTCTGCTCCGGACTCGGCCTCTTTGGCCATCTCTGGTCGCTTGCCGGAGTCCCGGTCACCACCGCACCCAAACACACAAATCAAACGTCCCCTGACGTGCGCTCTTAATGCCGCCAGCGCATTGGCAAGGGCATCCGGTGTGTGGGCATAATCGACCACAACCTGAACCCCGGTTGCGCCGGTGAATGATTCCAGTCGCCCAGGCGGCGGTGTCAGTCGTGCTGCCGCACTCACTACCCGTGCGACGGGCACGCCCAGACTCAACACAGCCCCCATCGCCGCCAGCAGGTTACTCGCATTAAAGCTACCCATCAGCGGTGCAGACACATCAAACGCCCCCCACAGACCATCTACGGAGATATCCATTCCGCCAGCAGTCGGCTCGAACCGCGTCAGCCAGAGCTCTGTCTGGGACTCATGTAAGCTGTAACGCACCCGGTCACAGACACCATCCAGCTGCTTATAAAGCTGACGACCGAACGGGTCATCGAAATTAATCACCGCAAAATGGAGTTCATCCCGGTTAAACAGTCGAGCCTTGGCACTGCCGTAGGCCTCCATGGTGCCGTGGTAGTCCAGGTGGTCACGTGTCAGGTTGGTAAAAACCGCGCCGGTCATGGTCAGGTTGTCCGTGCGCCCCTGATCCAGAGCGTGGGAGGAAACCTCCATTGCGGCTGCACGCCCTTGCTGGGCCAGAACCTGAGCCAACGTCTGATTCACCTTGACCACGTCAGGGGTGGTATGAGTGGCAGTCTGCAGGCGTCCCGGCATGCCATACCCCAAGGTGCCAATAATGCCGCAAGGGGTACCGGTCTCATTAAGCAACTGGGCAATGTACTGGCTGACAGAGGTCTTGCCGTTGGTTCCCGTGACACCGATCAAGCGAAGGCGTTGCGACGGACGTTCATAGAAGCGATCCGCGATCAGCCCCAGCTGCGCCCGCAATGAAGGTACCGGAACCAGCAACGCGCCCCGATGCTCGCGACAACTTGCCGGCTCAGACACATCCAGCAGCACCACGGTAGCCCCTGCCTCTATCGCCTGGTCAACGTAGTGATCCGCACTCGTTCGCTCACCAGCAAGCGCCACAAACGCGTCCCCCTTGTTCACTGCACGGCTGTCTGTTGCCAGGCCGTGAATGGTGACATCGAATACCGACGGTACGTCTACGATTCCATGTAACAAAGAACTCAGGGATGTGATGCACATAGGATTAGCCCCGCTCTCCGGATAGGGTGAGTTCAGCTGTTGTCTCACTCAGCTCCAGTTCCGGCCGTACATTCAGCAGCCGTAACGCATCGCTCATCACTCGGCCAAAAACCGGTGCTGCCACTTCACCACCGTAATACTCGCCTGCCTGCGGCGCGTCCACAGCCACTACAGTTACAATTCTTGGGTTATCAATCGGCGCCATGCCTGCAAAGATCGCCTTGTACTCACTGTCCTCATAGCCACCTTGGCCGACCAAATGCACGGTCCCGGTCTTACCACCGGCCGAATAGAGTACCGGCTGGGCACGTCGGCCTGTGCCATTTTCAACGACCGTTCTAAGCATGCCGCGAATCTGCGCAGTCACATGCTCTGACAACACCCGTTCACCTTCTGGTGCCTGATCAAGCTTCAACAAGCTCAGCGGATAACGGATGCCACCATTGGCCAGGACCATATAGGCCTGGGCTAGCTGCAGGGCATTGACACTCAGCCCATAGCCGTACGACAACGTCGCTTCTTCGACTGGCCGCCAGCGGGGCGGAGATGGCAGGACACCAACCGCCTCACCAGGGAAACCGATGCCAGAGGCCTGCCCCAGCCCCATGCGGAAATACAGATCCCGAATCACATCACCGCCGAGATCATTGGCAATACGACTGATACCCACGTTGCTGGACTTGGCAATTACCGTCGTCATGTCAATCACGCCATAATTCCGCGCATCCCGGATCGTAAAACGACCAAATCGCCGATAACCCGGCGATGTATCAATGGTGCTGGACAGGCTGTATCTCCCCGATTCCAGGGCCGCGGCCATGGCAATCGGCTTCATCGGCGACCCCGGCTCGAAGAGGTCAGTGATCGCCTTGTTTCTCAGCCGTTCCGGACTGAGCTGACTGCGATCATTCGGGTTATACGATTGCTGGTTCACCATGGCCAGTACCTCGCCGGTACTCACATCGAGCATAACCAGGGTGCCGCCTTTGGCTTCGTGGGCGGTGACTACGGCTTTCAGCTCCCGATAGGCCAGGTACTGCAGGCGCAGATCGATACTCAGCGACAGATCGCCGCCGGGGCTGGCGTCGCTAATCAGCGACAGGTCGCTGACAGTCCGCCCCCGGTTGTCCCGCAACACCCTCTTGGCCCCCGGAATGCCGTCCAGCCAATTGTCGTAGGACAGCTCCATACCTTCCTGACCGTGCTCGTCGATGTTGGTAAAGCCAACAACGTGCGCGGTGACTTCACCCGCCGGGTAGAAGCGCTGGTATTCCCGCCGGCTGTACAAGCCCGGTATACGCAGATCCATCACCTGCTGGGCAAGACTCGGCTGCATTTTCCGCTGAATGTAGATAAAGCGGCGGGTCGCGTAATCACGGATGCGCTGACGCAGCTCAGCTTCCGTCAGTTCCAGCAAACGGGCAGCATTGGCCAACCGAGGGTCGTCCGGATCCATTTCCGTTGGGTTTGCCCAGAGGGTTTGTACCGGTGTGCTAACCGCCAGTGGCTCGCCATAGCGGTCGGTGATCATCCCCCGGTGAGCGTCGATGGTTTCGGCCCGGATGGTACGCACATCCCCCTGGTGGCGAAGAAACTCCTGATCCACCACGTGCAACCCGACGAGGCGCCAGGCAAGAACCATAGCCACAGCAAGAAACACAGACAGCACAAAGCCGAACCGCCAGGCTTCTAGCCCGGCAGCCAGCTTGTGCCGCCATGTTTGCTGCTGTTCAGACACCGCTTATTCCTTTGCGTCGCTGTCTATTGACTCACTTGCGCCGGCAACTGGACCAGCACAATATCCTGTTTTCCGGGGACCACCAGATTCAGCTGTTCCGCCGCCAGATGTTCAATTCGCCCATGGGCACTTAGCGCACTCTGCTCCAGCAGAAGCTGACTCCACTCCCGCTGATAGCCGTCCCGCTCACCCTGCAACTGGGACAGTTCGTTGAACAGCCCCCGGTTGGTATGCACACTCGAAACCACGCCGATCGCTGACGCAATCAGGATGCCCACCAGCACAACCGTAATCAGGACGTCCCGCTGCCCCAGTGCCGCAAACACTCTCCGGGACAAGCGATACGCAGTACCAAGCCCGGCCCGCACCGACTGTTTAGTCAGTTTTGTCGTCCGGGTGGGACGTTCGATGGTTACAGCTCCCATTTTACGCTCCTTCCCCTTGGTGTTGAGCCCTGCGTTCCAAAACTCTCATGACCGCGCTGCGGGCCCGAACGTTGTCACTGACCTCCGCAACATCCGCCTTGATCGCCTTACCCACAAGGCGAAACTGAGACTCAGCCTCGCTGGCGGTAACAGGCAGGCCTCTTGGCAGTTGCGGTCCTCGGGCCAGGTCCCTCATAAAACGCTTAACGATCCGGTCTTCCAGGGAGTGAAAACTGATCACCACCAGCCGGCCGCCCGCAGCCAAACGTTCAACAGCCGCTTCCAGACCCGCCTCCAGGTCTTCCAGCTCCCGATTGATGTAGATGCGGATCGCCTGGAAAGTCCGGGTGGCAGGATGCTTGTGCTTTTCTTTCTTGGGAACTGCAGAGCTGACCAGCTCAGCGAGGTCACGGGTGGTGACCAGAGGCTCCTCCTCTCGGCGACCGATAATCGCCCTGGCAATCCGGCGAGAAAAACGCTCCTCGCCGTAGCGCCAGATGACGTCTGCTATATCCTTTTCATCCGCTGATGCCAGCCACTCCGCTGCACTCATGCCCTGCTGCGGATTCATCCGCATATCCAGCGGACCCTGACGCATGAAACTGAAGCCTCGCGTCGCATCATCAAGCTGAGGCGAAGAAACCCCCAAGTCCATCAGCACACCATCAACCGCAGGCCAGCCTTGCTCATCCGCCGCTTGCGCCAATTCGGCAAACGATCCATGAAACACGGAAAAACGTGCGTCTTCAGCCGCCAGCTCACTGGCAAAGCCGATCGCTTCCGGGTCCTTATCGATGCCCAGCAGGTGCCCGTTCTCACCCAGGCGCCCCAGAATCAGCCGGCTATGGCCTCCACGCCCAAAGGTGCAATCGATGTAATTTCCATTGGAATCACTGACCAGAAAATCCACCGCGGCATCAAGGAGCACGGACTGGTGAAGTTTCTGGCCATCCGACTCCTTATCGCGCCGGGGGGTCATAGTGACAACGCCTCCATCTCAGGTGGCATATCATCGTCATCATCAAAATCATCAACCAATTCGAGCCACCGAGTTTCATCCCACAGTTCAAACTTTTTACCCTGACCAACCAGCATCAACCGCTTCTCCAGGCCAGCAAAACTTCGCAGCGTTGGCGGCACCAACACGCGACCCGCACCGTCCAGTTCCAGAGGCGTGGCATAACCAAGCATGATGCGCTGCAATCGGCGAACCGACTTTTTCATCGTCGGCAACCTATTGATCTGGGCTTCGATCGCCTCCCATTGGGGCTCCGGGTAGATCAGCAAGCAACGCTCATCTCTGTTCGCGCTGGCCGTCAACACAATGCGGCCGCCACACAGGTCCGCGAGATCCTCGCGCACCTTGGCAGGGATCGCCAGGCGACCCTTCGCATCCATGTTGATGGCGTTATTGCCACGAAAGTTGCTCATCTATCCCGCTCTGCGGCTGATTTCGTCGAATTGCCCGCGTTGTTGCGTTTTTTTTGGAAAAAAAAGGACTTCCCCCCTTTTCCCCACCGCGGCACAACCAAGCACCACAAAAAACCACAACAACCCACTTTTACCCACTTTCGCACACTATAGAAACACACCAAACACAATGCAAGCGCCGCCAGGGACTACGCACCTACAAAAGTTTCTTTAATGACAGTGAGTTACGGAGATTCCGAGAGAAGAGAGCGCAGATACAGAGGAAGAAAAATAGCCAAATCAATCACCTGCACCCAAAAGTAAAGATGAAAACTGAGGTTTAAGAATATTTGGCTATATCAGGAAAGGAACCTGTAGCGAACAGATTCACATCAAGAGGGAAATAAGTGAGCTCGCCGGTAAGCCGGGTTCTGTCGTGGACAGTCATTCATCTAGGGCCTGCGTCACCACAGGCCTCAAGCAACCTACCCGAGTCCAGCGCGGGCCACGCCATTGGACTCCTATTTGGTCTTGCTCCAGGTGGGGTTTACCATCGCCGTGAACTGTTGCCAGTCACGCGGTGCGCTCTTACCGCACCATTTCAACCTTACCGGCGCCCGGAGGCACTTAGGCGGTATACTTTCTGTTGCACTTTCCGTCGACTCGCGCCGCCCAGGCGTTACCTGGCACCTTGCCCTATGGAGCCCGGACTTTCCTCCCCCAGCATGACTGGCGGCGACTGTCTGGCGAGCTCAGGGCGAGACGATACGCCCCTGCTCGAATCGGCGCAAGCACAAATCACCTCGCACGCCGCGGGAAACCGCTGCACCTGGCCTTTCAGCCAAGCTCATTCGTCCTTCAACGCCAACGCGCGCTGGTAGAGGTCGTTCCGGGATACGCCGGTCAACTCAGCGCCTATCCGGGCCGCCTTCTTCACCGGCAGCTCCTGACAGAGCAAGCGAAGCATTTTGTCCACATCCACGCCGGGCTGCTCCTCAGACCGGGGCTGCGCACCCTGAACCATCACCACGAACTCTCCCTTGGTCGCATTGGGGTCTGCCTGCAACTGATCCAAAACGCCAGCTGCCGCGCCGCCATAGAAGGATTCAAAGGTTTTGGTCAACTCCCGGGTAATTGCCACCTCGCGATGCTCACCAAAAACAGCAACAACATCTTCGATCATATCGACAATCCGATGGGGCGACTCATAGAACACCAGTGTCGCCACGTCATGCTTCAGACTGTCCAGCGCCGCCTGGCGACCACTCCGCTTTGCCGGGAGGAACCCGATAAAGGTAAACCGGTCCGTCGGCAGCCCCGCCACACTCAAGGCCGAAGTCAACGCGCTGACACCAGGAACCGGCACCACTCGAACCCCCCGCTCCCGGGCCTGACGCACCAGGATGTAGCCGGGGTCGGAAATCAGGGGCGTACCTGCATCGGAGATCAGGGCCGCACTTTCACCCGCCACGATACGGTCGAGTACAGACGCCGCTCTTTCCCGCTCATTATGATCATGCAGGGCCACAAGCGGCCGGCGTATGGCCAATGCCTGCAAAAGCCTACCACTGTGGCGGGTATCCTCTGCGGCGATGAAATCGACACTCGCCAGTACTCGCTCAGCCCGGGCGGTTATGTCCTCCAGGTTACCGATAGGTGTCGCAACGATATACAACACACCACCGCCAACATCAGACCTGGCTATTTCAGAATTCACAGCTTACCCCTCAAGAATTGAAGTGAATGACGGCAACGTCATGTGAAATGCCCCGGGAGCTGGTAAACTTGCGGGCCAGAACTGCTTACCGTACCACCCAAGCATGATGCCGCCGATTATACGGCGCCACAAGCCCAACGCCCGGAGCTGTACGAGCGAGACATGACTAAAAAACTGCAGAATTCGCCGCTGGTTGCCGCCTTGCTGGCCGCGTCAGTGCTAGGGGGATGCACCTCCATCAACCTGGAAACCCACACGCCGCTTTCTGCATCGGAAGCCGTGTCGTTGGCCGCAGACGAAAACGACCCGATGGTGGCGCAAAGCTACCTGCTGCGAAGTGCCAGCAACTTTCAAGAGGCAGGCAACCACTCGGCAGCTCGCCAGATCCTGAAAAGCCCCTCGCTCTCGTCCCCGAACCCACAGTTGCTCGACCAGTACCTGTTGCTAGCCATGGCCAGCGCCGTTGAACTCAAGGACAGCCCGTGGGCAGAGCAACTCGCTGACAGGCTCGCCCCCAGCCAGTTTCAGAATTACCAGGGTGAGCTGGTAAGCCGGGCCGGAGACTTGCAAGCATCCACCTACCTGCTGGCCCAACGCCCACTGGATGCCGCACTAACACTGATGGCGATGGTCGATGCAGGCATCACCACGGACGTGCAGGCGACTCAGGACCAAATCTGGCAGGCGCTCAAACAAACGTCGGACACAACACTCTCGGGCGAAGCCCAGCGGCTGGTCGGCTACACCCCTCAGGGCTGGGTCGAACTGGCGGCCATCATGCGGGAGCCTGGCGCAACCCTCGACAGCCAAGGCCGGAAAATTAGAGACTGGCAGTATAACTGGACCAGCCACCCAGCCGCTTCCACACTGCCGAGCGAGCTCCTGCTGATCACTACTCTGGCGCGACAGCGCCCGGAGTCCATCGCCCTCGCCCTCCCGCTGAGCGGGCCATTAGCAAAGGCAGGCGAAGCCATTCGGGACGGATTCCTATCCGCCTTCTATCAAGATGAAAGCACGGCAGAACTCGACATCAACATCACGATGTTCGATACCAACGACACCGCGTTTGAAGAGCTTTACCAGAAAATCCTTGCAACAGAACCTGACCTGATTGTCGGACCGCTTCGAAAAGAGTCCCTGGCTGAACTCACGCAGCACGCACCGCTCCCAGTACCGGTTCTGGCACTGAACTATCTACCGGAGAACAGTTCTGTCCCGGCTCAATTCTATCAATTCGGCCTCGCCGCCGAGGATGAGGCCCGCCAGATCGCCGAACGACTGCATTCCGAAAACCGGGACCAGGTTCTGGCCCTGTTCCCGGATGGAGACTGGGGCAGCCGCTTCGAACAAGCTCTGGACAATGCGTTGGCCGAGAACAACGGAAAGGTCCTCGACAGCGTTCGATTCCTGAACGCCGAAAACCTGCGCACCGTCAGCGCCGGCTTACTGGGAATTGAGGCGTCAAGACAACGAGCCATTGATGTCGAGCGCACTATTGGTCTGAACGTCGAGTTCGAACCGCGACGACGCCAGGATGCCGACGCCATCGTCATGGTCGCACCGCCAACCATTGCCCGCCAATTCAAGCCGATGTTCGCGTTTTACTTCGGCGGCGACCTGCCGGTGTACTCCCCTTCTCTGGTCTATGAAGGCGACCCAGCCCCGAACCGGGATCGAGACCTGAACGGCGTTCGCTTCACGGATATCCCCTGGATTCTTGGCGAAGAAAACGAATTCAGGGACGACGCGCTGGCAGCCTTCGGCGCCATCGGCGGCCAACTGGGGCGACTGTTCGCCATGGGCGCTGACGCCTACCAAATCGGCAACCGCCTGACGCTCCTTCAGCAAGTGGATGATGCCGCGCTGGACGGACAAACAGGACGCCTGACCATGACGCCCGACGGAAAAGTCCAGCGCCAGCAGCAATGGGCATTATTCCAGAACGGCACACCGACACATTTAGCAGACGTGCCTGAGCCAACGAATGGGAACGGCAGCGCCGGGGAAGTCTCGCCACCAACCCCATAACCGACAACCCAACCCTGCAGGCCAAGGACGGCATGAATAGTAAAAAATTGGTCGGCGACCAGGCCGAACTGGTTGCCGCCAGGTACCTCGCCCGCCGCGGCGTCAAGATTCTGGAACGCAACGTCTACAGCCGTGGCGGCGAGATAGATTTGATTGGCCAGGACGGCCCCACCCTAGTGTTCTTCGAAGTGCGCTTTCGAGGCAACGGGGCACTTACCGGACCCGCAGAATCCATTGGCTACCAAAAGCAGCGACGACTGCTACGGGCTGTAGAGTATTACCTCCACCGCCATGGGAAGTGGGACTGCGAAGCCCGGATTGACGTCATTGCCATGTCTCCAGGGCGGTGGGCGAGATACGACATTCAGTGGATTAAGAACGCAATTCAAGGCTAAACATGAACGATGCTTACAGCTTGATCAACGGCTGGTTTGCCAGCCATATGGAACAAACTGCCCAGGCTGCCAGCGATACCGGCGAAGCCATTATCCACTCCGCTGATGCCGTAGTGGAGACCCTACTGGCAGACGGGAAAATCATTACCTGCGCCAATGGCAGCGCCAACATCCTGGCCCAGTACTTCTGCACCGCTCTGCTGAATCGCTTTGATCAGGACCGCCCCGCATTGCCCGCCATAAATCTCGGCGCTGATGCCACCACCTACTCCGCCATCTGTCGCGACAACCGCTTCAACGACACCTTTTCCAGACAAGTACGGGCGGTCGGCAAACCCCATGACCTGCTGATGGTCTTCGTGGACGACGGCCACAAGGCCAATTTGATCCAGGCGATCCAGGCAGCCCATGACCGGGAAATGCGCATCGTTGTACTTAGCGCCAAGGAGAAGACGGACATCACCTCACTACTCCATCCGGAAGATCATGAGATCACGCTTCATAACCTCGCCTCAAACGAAGCCAGCCCACTGATGCTGGTTATCCTCAACGCACTTTGCGCATTAATCGACAACAAACTGTTTGGCGCATAAAAAAAGCCAGCTTACGCTGGCTTTACACTACTTCACAACCTTGAGGGTCGGCCGGCCACTGGGGCGCTCCACGCCTCCTTTTCCGGAAGGCTCGTCCCCCGAGCCATCCGGGTCTGGAGCCCCAGGCTCACTGCCAAACGCCATCCCTTCGCCATTCTCCTTGGCATATATCGCAGTTACCGCCTGCAACGGGATAAACACCTGCATAGGGACGCCACCAAAGCGTGCGCTGAACTCAAGCGCAGAGTTACCAACAACCAGCCCCTTTACCGCCGAAGGACTGATATTCAGAACAATCTGCCCATTGGCAACGTGCTCTGTTGGAACCTGAACGCCCTGAACGCCCGCATCAACAACAATATATGGCGTGCAATCGTTATCCAGAATCCACTCGTTAAAAGCCCTTACCAAGTAAGGACGACTGGACATCATTCTGACGTTATTCTCAGCCACGCATTCCCCCGGCACCCGGCCTTAACCGGAAATCAGTTGCGAATATCTTCTTCCAGATCAGACAGGCTGGCCTTGAAGCTATCACGGGCAAAAATCCGATCCATGTACTTCAGCACAGGCTTGGCCTGCTTATCGGACAGCTCAATTCCCAGTGCCGGCAAACGCCAAAGGATCGGCGCAATACAGCAATCCACAATGGTGAATTCTTCAGACAGGAAATACGGCATTTCGCCGAACAGCGGCGCGGTAGCCAACAGACTTTCACGCAACTCCTTCCGGGCCGCATCCGCAGCCTTACCTGTCGGCTGCTCCAAGATTTGATCAACCAGCGCACACCAGTCCTTCTGGATGCGGTGGATCATCAACCGGCTGTTGGCCCGAGCTACAGGATATACCGGCAACAGAGGTGGATGCGGGAAGCGCTCGTCCAGGTACTCCATCATGATATTCGGCTCGTACAGAACCAGATCACGATCGACAAGCGTTGGGAGCGCGTTGTACGGATTCAGGTCAGCCAGCTCCTCGGGGGGATTTTCTGGATCGACATCAACGATATCCACTGTAACGCCTTTCTCTGCCAGAACAATCCGCACCCTGTGGCTGTAGTGGCTAGCTGGGTCAGAGAAAAATGTCATTGATGACCGCTTGGTCACAACGCCCATAGAGTTACCTCACGTTTAAACAAACCGAATGGATCCTGAAACGCAAAAATCCAGCGGATCACAAAACGTGACCCGCTGGAGTTAAAGCGCTCGGATTATACCCGAATTCTTAGTGTACGTCTTTCCAGTACTCACGATTGAGCAGGTAAGCGAACACGAAGAAGATAGCGATAAAGATGAGTACATAGATACCCAGGCGCTCACGCTCGACCTTGACCGGATCTCCCATGTACGACAGGAAGTTGGTCAGATCGTAGGCAAGACGATCATACTCAGCAGAACTCAACTCGCCTTCCAGAGCCCACTCAGTACAAACATCGCCGTCCCGCAGGGTACCACTCAGCGGGTCGATGTTCGGCGCATGCCCAATGGCAGGCGGAACCGCACACAGACCTTGCTGCTGAACGAACACATGCGGCATACCAACATTAGGGAATACCACGTTGTTTACGCCCAGGGGACGAGCCTCGTCTTTGTAGAACCCGCGGAGGTAGGAGTAGATCCAGCTTTCCCCGCGCAGACGCGACTCAAGAGTGAGGTCAGGAGGTGTATTACCAAACCAGGTAGCCGCCTGAGCCTTGTCCATAGAGATATGCATCAACTCACCGATCTTGGCACCGGTGAAAATCAGGTTCTCTTCATAAAGAGGCGCTGGCACGCCGATGTCATCCGCTACACGCTTATAACGGGCATACTCTGCGGAGTGACAGCCCATGCAGTAGTTGGTGAACAGGGCCGCACCGCGCTGGAGGGACTCCTTATTGGTGTGATCCGGCTCCATATGGTCCAGAGGCACGGCGCCACCGGCAGCCAGCCCAAGGGCTGGCAGGAGTGTCAAGAAAAGACCAACAATCAGCTTTCTCATTATCCTGAAACCCTCTCTGGTACTGGCTTGGTTTTTTCAATGCGGGTATAGAACGGCATCAAAATGAAGTACAGGAAGTACAGAGTCGTCAGGATCTGGGCGACAGTGGTACGACCTTCAGTTGCCGGAACGATGCCCAGGTAACCCAGAATGACGAAGCTGACCACAAAGATCGCAAGGGCAATCTTGCTCATCCATCCCTTGTAACGGATAGATTTAACCGGGCTACGATCCAACCATGGCAGGACGAACAGGATCGCAATAGCACCACCCATGACAACCACACCCCAGAACTTTGCAGGCAGACCAAACAGGTCAACGGTTACTGCACGGAGCATTGCGTAAAACGGCGTGAAGTACCAGACCGGCGCAATGTGCGCGGGGGTTTTCAGGCTGTTCGCCGGCTCGAAGTTAGGCTTCTCAAGGAACAGGCCACCCATTTCCGGGAAGTAGAACACTACGATACAGAACACGAACAGGAAGACACCAACACCCAGCAAGTCGTGAACGGTATAGTACGGGTGGAACGGGATCCCATCTTTCGGAATGCCGTTTTCGTCTTTGACCTTTTTGATGTCGACACCTTGCGGGTTGTTGGAACCCACTTCGTGCAGCGCCAGCAGGTGAAGTACCACCAGCCCCAGCAGAACAATTGGCAGTGCGATAACGTGCAGGGCGAAGAAACGGTTCAGGGTAATACCTGAAATCAGGTAATCACCACGAATCCACAGAGACAGGTCTTCACCAATAACCGGGATAGCCCCGAACAGGTTAACAATAACCTGGGCGCCCCAGTATGACATCTGACCCCAAGGCAGCAGGTAGCCCATGAACGCTTCAGCCATCAGCGCCAGGTAAATCAGCATACCGAAGATCCAGATCAGCTCCCGCGGTTTCTGGTAGGAACCGTACATGATGCCACGGAACATGTGGAGGTAGACCACAACGAAGAACGCAGACGCACCGGTGGAGTGCAGGTAACGCAACAACCAGCCCCACTGGACATCACGCATGATGTATTCAACAGAGGCAAACGCACCCTCGGCAGAAGGATTGTAGCTCATGGTCAGCCAGATACCGGTCACCAACTGGTTAACCAGAACGAGCATGGCCAGAGAACCAAAGAAATACCACATATTGAAGTTCTTTGGCGCGTAGTACTTGCTCATGTGCTTTTCGTAGGCTTCTACGATGGGCAGACGAGCATCAATCCACTGAATCAGCTTTTGCATTACGCGGCCTCCGGATCGAGCCCAACGGTAATCGTTGAGTCGTTATCGTAACGATAGGGGGGAACTTCCAGGTTCAGCGGAGCCGGCTGACTCTTGTAGACCCGTCCGGACAGGTCGTACTTGGAACCGTGGCAAGGACAGAACATGCCACCCAGCCAATCTGCACCCAGATCTTCCGGCGCCACATCCGGGCGATAGCTCGGCACACAGCCCAGGTGCGTACAGATACCCACAAGGACAACCAGCTCCGGCTTAATGGAGCGAGTATCACCTGTGATGTACGCAGGTTGCTGCGATGCTTCTTCTGAGTTGGGGTCTTTCACCCGCTCATTCATCTCAGCCAGGCCCGCGACCATTTCATCGGTGCGACGAATCAGCCATACAGGCTTGCCTCGCCACTCCACGGTGATCTGCTGACCGGGTTCCAATTTGCTGACATTGACGGTGACCGGAGCACCTGCCGCTTCCGCTTTAGCACTGGGATTCCAGGATGCCACGAAAGGAACAGCCGCACCGACGGCGCCGACACCACCCACCACCGACGTTGCACCGATCAGAAACCGGCGCCGGCCTTGGCTTACGTCGCCATTACTCATTATGGTTTTCTCCCATCAGGCGAGGCGCAGCCCGTCAAGCCGACAGTTGCGCTTCGAAAAGGACTTCACGACCCAAAATTATAAGCGCACAAATGGTAATGAAATTGCCTCATCCTTACAAGTCGCAAAGGCTTCGGCCGCAAGGCCTTAGAGGGCAACTTCATGACCTGAAGCAAATGTACAAACAAAAAACCCGGCATAAAGCCGGGTTTTTTGGGGTCCACGTCCAGCGTGATTAACGCTTGGAGTATTGCGGACGCTTACGCGCCTTACGCAGACCAACTTTCTTACGCTCAACCTTACGAGCATCACGGGTAACATAACCCGCCTGACGCAGAGCCGGACGCAGAGTTTCGTCATATTCCATCAGAGCACGAGTCAGACCGTGGCGAATCGCGCCAGCCTGACCACTGATGCCACCACCCTTAACAGTGATGGTGATGTCAAAACGATCGGTGGACTCAGCGACAACCAGCGGCTGACGCACGATCATCCGCAGAGTCTCGCGACCAAAGAATTCTTCAATGGAGCGACCATTGATAGAGATGTTACCGCTTCCCGGCTTGATAAAAACCCGAGCCGTGGATGTCTTGCGGCGACCAGTACCGTAATTTTGTGCTACAGACATATCCGCCTTCCGTTAAATGTCGAGTTCTTTGGGCTGCTGGGCTGCGTGAGGATGCTCAGCGCCGGCATAGACTTTCAGCTTTTGGAACATGGCACGACCCAGTGGTCCTTTCGGCAGCATGCCTTTAACGGACTTCTGGATAATTTGCTCAGGCGCCTTGTCAACCAGCTTCTCGAAGCTGATGGACTTGATTCCACCCGGAAAGCCGGTATGGCTGTAGTACATCTTGTCAGATGGCTTACGACCTGTTACCCGCACCTGACTGGCGTTGATAACAACGATGTAATCGCCAGTGTCCACGTGAGGGGTATACTCAGCCTTATGCTTGCCCCGCAGACGACGGGCGATCTCGGTTGACAGACGACCCAGCGTCTTGCCGGCTGCGTCTACAACGTACCAGTCACGCTTTACTGTTTCTGGTTTCGCACTCAGAGTCTTCATTGATTCCGCCTTGAACGCTATAAAGTAACGTTGAAAACCGCCCAGTAACCTTGGGAAGAGGTCGCCAGACAGCTTTTTACCTAAAATTTAGTAGGCAGAGACATCATTCGGGGCTGAGATAATGTCATCGCCTTGAAAAGCCAGGGCGCGAAGTATATCTGAACTACCTTTCAATGCCAACCCTGAGGCCGGCTATTTCGAGCATCCCTTATCCCAGCGAAACAGTGTTCGGGCATTTGCTGTCAATGCTTGCGCCAGCTCCGGCACCGACTCTGTCCGCAGTGACGCCAGGCACTCAAGAATTCTGGGCAGGTACACCGGCGAGTTCATTCCCTTCTCGACACCTTGCGGGGACATGTCGGGCGCGTCGGTTTCCAGCACCAGAAGGCCCAGTGGCAATTCCGCTACGGCCTGCCGGGTCTTTCGCGCCCGCTCATGGGTAATCACTCCTCCAACCCCAATTGAGCAACCCAAAGACGCAAACATCTTCGCCTGTTCAACACTCCCCGAAAAGCCATGAATCAACATGGGGACCCCCGGCTTCAATCGACGAATAACCGCAGCAACCTGATCGTGCGCCCGAACCGAGTGAACGACCAACGGCATTCCCAGCTCGCTTGCAATAGCAACCTGACGCTCAAACCAGGGAAGCTGCTCCTGCAGGCTTCCCCGCAACCGGTCCAGCCCACACTCTCCCAGCGCCACACAGCGCCCCTGCCCCTCAGCCAACATGCTGCGCAGTGCTTCGAGGTCGCGTTCATCATGCTCGCCAACAAACCACGGATGAATCCCGAGACAATAGTATAGATCCCGGGATAGCGCCGCGGTCTCAGTTACCCGCGACCAATCCGCACGCCGAACGCCGGGAATAACCACTCGGCCGACCCCAAGTCTTCCCAATTCATCCAGTATGGCCTGGCGCCGCCCATCAAACTGGGGGAAGTCGAAATGGCAATGGGCATCCACCAGCTCCATGGGCTACCCCCATCAATGTTCCCGGGTCTTATGGAACTTGACGTCTGGGTAGCGCTCTTCCGCCAACTGAAGGTTAACCATTGTTGGCGCAATGTAGGTCAACTGATCAGCGCCATCGAGAGCCACAAAATCATTCGCTTTGCGCTTGAACTCATCCAGCGCCTTGGCATCGTCAGACGTCACCCAGCGGGCCGTTGCCACGTTGATCGGCTCATAGACCGCCTCAACTTTATATTCACTCTTAAGGCGAGCCACGACCACATCAAACTGCAGCACCCCGACCGCGCCAACGATCAGATCGTTGTTCTTCATTGGCCGGAACACCTGAACCGCCCCTTCTTCAGACAGCTGGACCAACCCCTTCTGCAACTGCTTTGCCTTCAACGGGTCTTTCAGACGAATGCGCCGGAACAGCTCTGGAGCAAAGTTAGGAATGCCGGTGAACTTCATATCTTCACCCGCGGTAAAGGTATCCCCCAACTGGATCGTGCCGTGGTTATGAAGACCAATGATATCGCCAGCGTAGGCTTCATCGGCATGGGAGCGGTCACCAGCCATAAACGTCAGCGCATCGGCGAACCGCACGTCTTTGCCAATCCGGACATGGCGCGCCTTCATTCCCTGACTGTATTTGCCAGAGACGATACGAAGGAAGGCAATTCGATCACGATGCTGTGGATCCATATTGGCCTGGATCTTGAACACAAACCCCGAAAAGCCATCTTCAGTGGGATTCACGCTGCGGGTATCGGTGTCGCGAGCCTGTGGCGTCGGCGCCCACTCAACCAGGCCATCCAGCATATGGTCCACCCCGAAGTTCCCCAGGGCAGTACCGAAAAAGACCGGCGTGAGTTCGCCAGCCAGGAACGCCTCCAAATCGAATTCATGGGACGCCCCCTTAACCAATTCGATCTCATCACGGAGGTCGCCGGCCATACTCCCCAGACACTCATCCAGCTCGGGATTATCAAGACCGCTGACAACACGCTTCTCCTGAATGGTATGCCCCTGACCACTCTGATAGAGAATGACCTCATCCCTCAACAGGTGATAAACGCCCTTGAAGCCCTTCCCCATACCGATCGGCCAGGTGATCGGGGCACAAGCGATATTGAGCACCTCTTCAACCTCATCCATCAATTCGATGGGATCGCGGGTGTCACGATCGAGCTTGTTCATGAAGGTCAGAATCGGGGTATCCCGGAGCCGGGTCACCTCCATCAGTTTGATCGTCCTTTCCTCTACACCCTTGGCGCTGTCAATCACCATCAGGCAGGAGTCTACCGCTGTCAGCGTTCGGTAAGTGTCCTCTGAAAAGTCTTCGTGACCCGGTGTATCAAGCAGGTTTACCAAACGGTCTGCGTAAGGGAACTGCATAACTGACGTGGTGACGGAGATCCCCCGCTCCTTCTCCATTTCCATCCAGTCTGACTTGGCGTGCTGACCGGATTTCTTGCCTTTGACGGTACCCGCTTTCTGCAGCGCCTGACCAAACAGCAGAACCTTTTCGGTGATCGTGGTCTTACCAGCATCCGGGTGAGAGATGATGGCAAAGGTGCGGCGGTTGGCAACTTCCTGGGCAAGTGTAGACATAGAGCTAAACGACCTGATTCGGTATCGGATAAGTGGAGCGCTAGAAGCGCGGTATTATAGAGTGGCCGCGGGCCTGACGCTAACTCAGGATTGCGTCAGTGACAGGGACATAACCCGGGCGTCCTCACGACCGGCGGCGGACGGGTAATAGCCAGGACGCCGCCCGATTTCCCGAAAGCCTTCACCCAGGTAGAGCGCCGCTGCCGGCTGGTTGCTTTCGCGAACCTCCAATATGACCGCCACCATGCCGTCACCAGCCGACGTCGCCAAAACATGCCTCAGCAGCCGACGCCCCAGGCCGCGCCCCGTATTCACTGGCGACACACAGAGATTCAATAAGTGCGCCTCATCAAACTGGTAGGAAACTATGGCATAGCCATTAAGCTCTCCCCCTTCTTCCAACGCCCACAGGCGATAGTTGGAGTGAAAGCAGTCTTGGAAGACACCCTCATTCCAAGGGTGCGAATAGCTGAGGCACTCGATCTCAATAACCGCATCAAGATCACGCTCGGTAAGCGGGCGTATAATAAGGCCCGCCTCAAGTGTGCGCCGATAGGCTCTGGCGCTCACCGAACCCGCCCCCGAAAGTCTCGGAGTTGGGCCCACAGCTCCCGTTTACCGGCAGGATCGGTCGACAACGCAGCCAAGGACGAACCGAAGTCGACAAACGGTTTACCCGGTATGACTTTCAGCAAGCTATCTCGATCATCGCCTGACAGCTCAGGAGCAAGGCCCAACAACACTGTTTCGCGACCAGCGTAGCCGCGGCACTCATCTGCCACAACACGACAGAAACCGGAACGGTCATTTCCCGGCACCAAGGTATTGTTGAACACCGGCCACTGAATGCGGAACCCTTTCACATCCGGCTGATTAAGCGCCCTCAGGATATTTTTGGCGAGTGATTCCTGCAATTGGAAGCTGGCTTCATCATTAAGGGCGCTGACCAACATAACGCGATCACCGATCCAAAACCCCCAATGGGCGTGCAGTACCTGACGGGCATCTGCCACCTCAGACTCGACGGCCAGGGCCACCGCCTCATTAGTAATCTCATCAGGCAGCTCTGCCTTCGACGACGGCACCTTTTGAATGGGGCCCGGTTTCGCCTCGGGCTCCGCTGCCACCCCCTGCCCGGAAGAGGGCTGGGGCTCACCTGACATCAGCCCCTGAATCCTCGCAAGACGGTTGGCTCGATCCACATTCCCACTACGCAACGACGCAGCAGGTTCCACCGAAGCTTGTGGACTAACGGCTTCGGGCTCGGGTTCGGAAAAATCAAAGTCCGGGCTCGGGGCGGCACCAGGCAAAGGCGCACGGGCATACCACAGCCGGATGCCCGCCTGCGCAAGATAGAATTGCCTGCCTGCTTCGTTAAGCATCGCCATCAACGATCTAACCGCGCGCCTTTCTCATTCAGACATCGGCTCCCTGAGGATGCTGACGAGTCCCACCACGGCTGATCAGGTTTAAAGCCTCAATATAGGCCTTGGCAGAGGCGATAATGATGTCGGTGTCTGCTCCCACGCCATTGACGATACGACCGCCGCGCTCCAGCCGGACAGTCACTTCGCCCTGCGCATCCGTTCCACTGGTGATGTTGTTCACCGAATACAGCTGCAAGTTACAACCGGAATCAACCAACGACTCAATCGCCTTGAACGTTGCATCAACCGGGCCGCTGCCCTCGGCTTCAACCTTGTGCTCCCGCCCTTCCACCTTCAGCGTCAGACTAGCCTTGGGAACGACACCGGTTTCCGAACATACCTGCATGCAAACCAGCTCATAGAATCCTTCTTCATCGCTTTGATGGGTATCGCTCGCGATCGCCTGAAGGTCTTCGTCAAAGATTTCGTGCTTAAGGTCAGCCAGCGCCTTAAAGCGGGTAAAGGCTTCGTTCAGTTCAGACTCAGTCTCGAACTGAATACCCAGTTCCTGCAAACGGGTACGGAAGGCGTTCCGACCAGAATGTTTCCCCAATACCAGGCTGTTGGTATGCCAGCCAACATCCTGAGCGCACATAATTTCATAGGTTTCCCGGTGCTTGAGAACACCGTCCTGGTGGATTCCAGACTCGTGTGCGAAGGCGTTTGCACCGACGATCGCTTTGTTAGGCTGAACAGGGAAACCGGTAATGGTAGAGACCAGACGTGACGCAGGCACAATATGCTGGGTATCGATACGAGTATCGACGTTGAAGAGATCCTGGCGGGTACGAACCGCCATGACGATTTCTTCAAGAGAGGCATTACCGGCACGCTCACCCAGCCCGTTGATTGTGCATTCGACCTGCCGTGCACCGGCGGTCACGGCTGCCAGAGAGTTTGCAACAGCCAACCCAAGGTCGTTATGGCAATGGACTGAGAACACCGCCTTGTCAGCATTTGGGATTCTATTGAGGAGCTGATGAATGGTTTCACCAAACTGCTCTGGAATGGCGTAGCCCACTGTGTCTGGAATATTGATTGTACGAGCGCCCGCATCAATGGCCGCTTCAATGATACGACACAGGAAATCGAGTTCGGAACGCCCTGCATCTTCACAGGAAAACTCGACGTCATCAACGTGGCCTCGAGCCCTGGTGACCGCCCTCACAGCCTGCGCAATCACTTCATCCGGCTCCATCTGAAGCTTATGTTTCATATGGATCGGTGAGGTCGCGATAAAGGTATGAATCCTGCCTTTTGCTGCAGGCCGAATCGCCTCTGCCGCCCGGTCAATATCGTTGTCCAGCGCCCGAGCGAGACTGCAAACCGTTGATTCCTTGATTGTTTCCGCAATGCTCTTCACGGCTTCAAAGTCGCCCTGACTGGCAATGGCAAAGCCCGCCTCAATCACATCGACACGAAGCTTTTCGAGGGCCTTGGCAATACGCAGCTTTTCCGCCTTGGTCATGGTCGCACCGGGGCTCTGCTCCCCATCCCTGAGCGTGGTGTCAAAAATGACCAATTGATCTTTTGCGGACATGGCGTACTCCATCAGAAATTATTGGGCTGGTTTTCCCCGTGGAGTATATCACTGATTGGGGAATAGCGATTGTATTGGGGCAGGAGGAGAGGCATACAGCCAGTGCTGCGCACTGGAGACGATTCCCGGCCCGGGGCGAGACGCCCCGGTCGTTCGTTCCCTGGCAAAGCTCTGCTTTGCCTGTCCTGCGGGCATCGAGACTCACACTCCGTAGTGTCGCTCACATTTTCCGACCATAAATAAAAAACCCCAGTACATTGCTGTACTGGGGTTTCGGTATTAAGAGCCTGACGATGACCTACTCTCACATGGGCAACGCCACACTACCATCGGCGCAGGACTGTTTCACTTCTGAGTTCGGGATGGGATCAGGTGGTTCCAGACCGCTATGGTCGTCAGGCAAAACTGATGATCACTGGGTAAGGATGAGAAAGAGTTTAGCGATTTCGCGTTATCCGCAATTGTCTTGGGTGTTATATAGTCAAGCCGCACGAGCAATTAGTACTGGTTAGCTCAACGCCTCACAGCGCTTACACACCCAGCCTATCAACGTCCTGGTCTTGAACGGCTCTTAAGAAGGCTCGAGGCCTTAGGGAGATCTCATCTTGGAAGG
>NZ_FOUE01000012.1 GCF_900114775.1 Marinobacter zhejiangensis | reverse complement strand
CAGAACTACATGGACATCACCAAGCCCCTGCCAGACCTCCCCGTATTTGAGGAATACCGCCATCTGGACCCTGTGACCGCCGAGCACGATGGCAAGGTGGCGCGACCCGAGCGTTACTGGCGAGACATGGACGACCAGACCTTCAAGAGTAAGGTTGAGGCAATGCGGCTGGCGGTGAACAGGGTCGATACCGAAAGCCGCCCGAACCTGATGGCGGAGAAACTTCGATACTCGGTGTGACTCTTGACGGAAGGTGCAGGTTTAGGTCCTGCGTTTTGCTGGTTAGGGGGCGGCTTCGATTTGGTGGTTTACCGCGAGATAAGTTTATCCCGGGCTTCCGGGCCACCCTTTGAATGGATAGGTAAGGAATAAATGATCAACGGAAAGATTATCTCGGCACTGGTTATCCATTTAATAGCATTTTTGGCAATCTATGCTGAAGGCTATCCGGATGCCTTTCTTATTGTTGTAGGTTCATGCCTTGCCCTGAATGTGATTGGGTTGTGTCTATGCTTAATGGGCATTGTTCGATTTGGCTGCTCTCTCTTTATTGCAGGGTGTATTGGTTTTATACCACTGGGCTTGGTTGGCATATTGGGAGCACGGCAAGCTCTGGATGCAGAAAGGCGTGAGCGATTTGCCCAGATGGAAGCTGCAAGGTCATACAGATTTAATCCCGCCCTCTTAGACGTACAGATATTTGGAACTGCTATTGTCGGGCTGGTCTGGCTAATCCTGATGCTGGTGTTTCCATTCGTTCCGGCTATCCCGTTGGGAGGTGCAGTCATTGGGTTCCTAATTGGGTTGTGGAATTCGTCCACTATTCCTGTGAAATGCTATGAGGACCACATCGAGCTGAAGCTTTCTCTGATTGCACCCACGCATTTAATAAAATACAAAAATATCACTGATATCGATACCAGCCATCGAAAACATACAATAGTTTCGTATGCCCTGGATGGCGCTGAAAAATCACTTAAATTGAAATGGAATGGGCTCGAAGATAAGGCCAGTGAGGAATTGCTTGGGTATATACAGGGTAAGTGGGTTGCTTGAGTTGGATATTGCTTTGGGAGGAGAGCTCAGGGTCAGGTCTTGCGTTTTGCTGGTTGGGGCTAACGAAGCTAAATTCCAGCATTGCCTGGCCCACATCATGAGAAACCGGAATGGGTCGGTATCAGCGCAGGACGTTTTCGCGAACAATTGAGCCAGTGGTTTCAGAGGGCAGGACGCCCAAGGGAAGAGAGCAATGGATGTGTGCAGCAACGGCGCTGACCGACGGGGAGGGGCGCCCAGCCCAATGGCCGGTGGCTATTACGGCCCCACAGCCTACCGCTCCAGCCATATACCCACCCTGCCGCCAGGGGGGCACGCAAAGATGGACCGAGCCTTCCAACGTTTGCCTTGGGGGCACTACATCAGTCCGGTCGTACCTAACACCATGAATGCCCAGTTGGCCTATGCGCGTTTGTTCATGGAAGAAAAGGATGCAGAGAATGGTTTTCCTTGGGGAGAAACCATTTTTGCTATCAACAAAGGTTTCCTGAAATGGCTGCTTGGATCCCTGTACATATTGTATCTATGTGCTTGGTTGTCTATGTGCGTTTTTCTGGTACCAATGGTTATTGAGATAATTGCATTGTTGTCAAACTCTCCAACCATCGCGGGGGCAATAAAAATAGCTAAAGGATATGGCATTATTTATCTAGGCCTTAGCGTGCTTTATTTTGTGGGCAAGTATGGTCGCCTTTTCCTAGCCTCCTTCAATGAAAAACGCCTACGTTCCGACCCAACCGGCCTCTACCG
>NZ_FOUE01000006.1 GCF_900114775.1 Marinobacter zhejiangensis | reverse complement strand
CACGGGTGCCGGGGCCTGCGGACTTACTGGAAATAGACGCCACGATCTCGGCGTAATGCACCTTGGCCACCCGGGATACTGCCGCCACCATCGGGATGGTGGCCTGGCCACCGCAGGTGACCATGTTGACGTTACCCTCGGCCAGGTTCTGTTCCAGGTTCACCACCGGCACGCAGTAGGGGCCGATGGCGGCTGGCGTCAGGTCGACGATCTTGAGGTTTTCCTTGTGGCCCCGCAGGAACACTTCGTTGTGCATGTGGGCCTTGGCGGAAGTGGCATCAAACACGATGTCGATGTCGGCGAACTCGGGCATCTTCACCAGGCCGTCAACGCCTTCGTGGGTGGTGGCCACGCCCATGCGGCGGGCGCGGGCCAGGCCGTCGGACTCGGGGTCGATCCCCACCATGGCGCCCATCTCGATGTGCTGGCCATTGCGCAGGATCTTGATCATCAGGTCGGTGCCGATGTTGCCCGAGCCGATGATGGCGGCTTTGACTTTATTGCTCATATTCAGCTTCCTCACAAATTCCTGTGGGCTTATTCCGTGGAGAAAAACACGCCAACCTGGCCAATGCCCTCAATCACTGCCTCAAAACTGTCGCCGGGTGCTACCTGGGACATGGGACCAAGGGCACCGGTAAGAATAATGTCGCCCTCGCGAAGCGGTTCGCCCAGCTCTGCCATCTTGCGGGCCAGCCATACGGCCGCATTCAGAGGGTTGCCCAGGCACTCGGCGCCACTGCCAGTGGAGACGATCTCTCCATTCCGGGTCATGGTCATGGCCGCATTGCGGAGGTCTGCTCCGTCGATTCGGCGGGCTGGACCGCCCAGCACAAAGCAACCGCTGGATGCGTTATCCGCAACGGTGTCCACAAACCGGATATCCCAGTTCTCTACCCGGCTGCCAACCACTTCAATCGCCGGCATGACCCACTCCACCGCCGCGACCAGCTCGCTCAGCCCGGTATCGGGCCTGGGCAGGTCCTGCCCCAAGACCAGCGCAATTTCCGCTTCTACCTTGGGTTGCAGTACGCGGTCGAAGGCCACCGTCTCGTTATCTCCGTAGGCCATGTCGGCATACAAAGTGCCAAAGTCTGGTTGGTTCACGCCCAGCTGGGCCTGGACCCTCGGGTTCGTCAGGCCGATCTTCCGGCCGACCACACGGGCACCATGGGCGCAGGCGTGGGCGACGTTAAGTTGCTGAATCTGGTAAGCGGCTTCCGAATTGTCCTCACCAATCCGGTTCCGCAGTGGGGCGATTGGCCGGCCACTTTGTTCGGCCTGACGGAGGGCCTCCGCCAGTGCGCGCAGGCTTTCGTTTTCAAGACTCATAAGCTTCCTCGATCTCCAAAGGGTTCGGCGGGCAGACGGGTCACTTAATACCGTGCTTCAGGAAGTCCAGAACCATGCGATTGAATTTGTCCGCGAACTCCCACTGGACCCAGTGGCCGCAACGATTGAAGATATGCAGCTCAGCACGTTGCAGACCGTTCAGGAGGCGGATGCCGGTATCCAGTGGCACAAAACGGTCATCCCGGCCCCACAGGATCAGGGTCTCATTGGCAATCTCATCAAGGCGGTGACTGACATCCGGAAACTGCTTGGGGTTGGCCTGGATACTTTTAACGAAGTTCTCCAGGTGATCCTTGCGAGCAAGCATGTTGTCGAGACGGGCGTGGAACAGCTCTTCGGTCAAGCTGCTGGTGTCGAACACGAAGATGTCCATCATCTCCCTGAGGTTTTCCATCGTCGGCTCGCGATAAAGCCGGCCAATGCGCTTGATGCCCTCTGCCGGCATCGGAGTGAGGAGACCGCCACCACCAGTACCAGGGCCTCCGCCCATGAGAACCAGTTTGTCCACATGCTCAGGGTAATCCAGAGCAAACGCCACGGCGCTGTGGCCCCCCATGGAATTGCCGATGACATGAATTTTGTCCAGCCCAATAGCATCAACCAGGCCTTTTAAGGCGCTTGCATTCAGGTGGGAGCGGGAACCTTCGTTAACAATAGTGTCGCTCTTGCTCCACCCCGGGCAGTCCATCAGGATGACGCGGTATCCAGAATCCGTCAGCGGCTGGATATTGCGGTTGAAATTGGCCCAGCCACTCGCTCCGGGCCCGGAGCCGTGAAGCATTACTACGGTTTCCTCACCCACTTCGGTGTCGTTGTAGTGAATGTTCAGGTCTCTATCGCCTGCCCGGATGGAAACGGTCTTGCTGGTGCCTGCTTCTGTCCACTGCTGTGCCATACTTTTATCCTCGAAGATTCGATGTATTTGACGCTTCAAGTCAGCCTTGGGCTGCCGTAAGGGCGCCGTAACCAGCAATCCATTCTGGAATCGGTCGGTAATAACGTGCTTGTTCTGTGTACTGGCCAAACGCTGCCATGGCAGCCGCAGCCGCCACCCAGGTTTTCACTTCGTGGGTGGACTTACCGGCCTGGTCGGACACGTCCTGGTTGTTGACCTGGTCGAGTTCGGCAAGGTTTCCGCTGGCGATCACTTCCAGAAACCATTGGTCCCACTCAGCGTTCAGGGGGCGCAAGGTGTTCTGGTCATCAACAAATTTTCGCGCGGCATCAATCACCCGGTTGGTCCGGGCTTTACGCTCTTCTGCGGGCAGGTCACGACCGCTTCCCAAAAGGCGGTCTTTAATGTGTTCGTTAGCCGTTGGCAGCTCTGGGATTGGAGGCTGATGGGAAAGTCCTCCGGACCCGATGATCAACACCCGCTTGTTCAGGGAGGCCAAATACTGGCCCAGCGCATCTCCTAACAGGCGTGCTCGCTGGAACGAGGGCAGGGGGACGGCCACGGAGTTTATGAACACCGGAATGACTGGCAGCTTGTCCAAGCCGCCCAGCAGGAACTCCAGCGGCTGTGCAAATCCATGGTCCACCTGCATCCTGTGTGACAAGGCGACATCCACACCGGCATTCATTACGTGCTGAGCGGCTTGCTCTGACAACTCGGCGGGAACGGTCAGCTCACCCGCTGCCGTGCCGAAATCCCCGATTGCACGGGCGTGGGTGCCAATACAGAACGACGGCATGATGTCGTAGAAGAAACCGTTGTAGTGGTCTGGAGAGAACAGCAACACGAGTTCCGGATCAAACGTTTCGATACGTTTTCTGGCCTCGTCGATAACGTTGTTTACTTCTTCCAGTATGTATTGCTCTGGATCCACATGCCCCACGAGTGGCGTATGGGACAGGCATTGAAGCAATGCTTTCATATCACCTCACCATATTGTTAAAGCAATTTATTCCTGATGATTTTTTAAAATAAAGCCTGTTATAAATCTTATTTCAGCGTTTGGTGCTGTGATATTTGGTTGCCGGTCAAAAATTAAGATCCAGATCCTAGATCTTCTATATAGGGTTTTAATTTGGTCTGGATTTAATAAATGTTTTTAGTGATCCGGTTTTTATATTTTTAGGGTTTTAAATAGTTTGAAAATTATAAGGAAACATAAAAAACGTCAGCAATAGAAAATCGCCAAGGCGTGCACAGAGTGCACGCTGATGTGGAGGGGTTGGTGAGAGCCAGGTCACCTTTTTATGAACGTTAAAGGCAGCAGTCCCTGCCTGGTGTTGAAAAATTTCATTCCTTTTGATCGCCGGAACCGATGCCCTGGTGCTGTACCAAGGTTGGTGTGCATCTTTGCAACCCGGGTTCTGTAGTGCCTTTTCGGAAGATGGTCGCTGTTTTCTTTGAGCTCGAACGCTTCTGCTGGCGATAAGGTCGTGTGCACTAGGTGCACACTAACGTATCGCGTCTTGGACATATTCTCGGGGCAGTTATAGATTTCTCCTCCGAAAACAACACAAAAAAAGGACACAGCCATGAGAATTAAAAGTCTGGCCTTAGGCCTCGCTTTCACGCTCACTTCTTTGTCGGTTTCGGCAGATCAAGAATCAGTTACTCTTCGCTTTTCAAATATTGCTGGCCCAACCTCTTTTATGACTACCGATTTGTTTGGTCAGTATTTCCAGGAAATCGAGGAACGTACCAATGGTCAGTTGAAGATCAAGATGTTTTCCGGCGGAACGCTGGTTAATGCCAGGGATACGTTTGATGCGGTTAAAAACGGCCTCGTTGATATGGCCTGGGGTGTCACCAGCTATACACCAGGGCGCTTCAGGGAGTCGGAGGTCGTCGAGGTACCGCTTTATGCAAACAATATTTACGAGGCCTCAACCGGGCTGTGGACGTTGTACGAAAACAACTTGTTGACGGGTTTCGAGGATGTTTATGTTTTCGCCATTGTGTCTTCTGGCATCCAGCGACTTCACTCCACCAAGCCTCTGGAGTCGTTCGAAGCTCTGGAAGGTGACCGCTACCGCGCGGCAGGTCCGCTAGCTGCCAAGGCCCTGGAGGCGTTTGATGCAGATCCCGTTGCACTGACGGTGCCGTCAATTGCAGAGAACCTGTCGAAGAACGTTCTGACCGGAAGCATCAACGACTGGAACGCGGTGTTCACCTGGGGTATCGCCGATTACGTGAAGTGGCACCTGGATGTTCCCTTCGGGTCCAGTCCGGTGTTCATCACCATCAATAAACGCACCTATCAGTCACTGCCAGCGGATGTACGCCAGGTTCTGGATGACATGGGTGGGCGTAACTTTATTCGATACTGGTCTGAAAGCCTGGGTGGCGAGAACGAGCGCCTGCGGGAGCAGGTTGCTTCTTCAAGTGAGGACGTTATCACGGTTCCCTCTGAGCAAGAGGTGGAAACCTGGCGTGCCCGCCTGACCCCCGTTATCAACGACTGGGCTGAAAGTGTGGACAACGGTCAGCAGGTTTGGGCGACTTACATCGAGGCCGTGGAAGACGCACGCCAGCAGTAACGTTCTAAGGGCATGCAGTGCAAAGGGCAATGCATGCTTCACTCACCCTTCTGACGATGACCGGTTATGGAACAGTCACAAGCTCTATTTGCAGAACCATTAGAACGCCAGCAGCGCTTCGGGTTGGATAAAGGCTTCACGATTCTTACTCGGCTGAGCCTGGTATTCCTGATTGTTCTGGCGTCATTGACCTGTGCGGACGTGATCGCCCGAACAGTGTTTTCCTACTCCTTTGCCGGGACCTATGAGCTGTCTGAGCTGCTTATATCCGTGGTGGTGGCCGGACTGATTGCGTCATCGTTTTTCGAGTCCCACAACATCAAGATTGAGCTGTTTTCCCGATTCCGCCCGCTGGGTAGCAGCCTTAATCGGCTGTTTGAGCAACTGCTTTCCCTGTGTGCTCTCGGAGTGATCAGCTGGTCATTCATGACCAAAGCCATGACGGCTTATGAGTATGGAGAAACTACCTCGGTTCTGGGCTTGCAGACTTATCCGGTCTGGGGGATGGCGGGGGCGGCGTCCATTGTTCTGGCGCTGATCGTCGTTGCGGCCATGGCGCGGGCTGTCTGGGAGCACCTTCGAGGCATCCCGAGGGAAAAAATTCTGGCGCCGTTGTTGATGGTTGGGGCGGTCGTGTCCGCCGGGGCTGTGTATGTGACCCAGGCCGGGGATAGCCAGACATCGGCCATGTTCCTGGTAGTGGGTGGTTTCCTGTCCGCTTATGCCCTGATTCTTATTCAGGTGCCGGTTGGGATTTCCCTGCTCGCGGTCGGTGCCTTAGCCATTGGCAGCTATCTGGGGGTGAGTCAGGCGCTGGCAATCACGGGAAACGTAGTGGTTGGAACGGCGACCAGCCTGGACCTGATTGCCATTCCCCTGTTTCTGCTGATGGGTAACTTTGCAACGGCCTCGGATATGTCCGGTCAGATATACCGCGCAGCCTCATCCGTGCTGGGAAGCCGCAAAGGCGGGCTGGCGATTGCATCGATTGTGGGTTGTGGCGGTTTTGGCGCCATCTGTGGTTCATCCATTGCGACGACGGCAACGTTTGGCAAAGTGGCATTCTCGGAAATGGTTAAACGCCGTTACTCCACGGCCGTAGCCGCTGGCACCATTGCTGCTGGGGGTACCTTGGGTGCCCTGATTCCGCCGTCTGTGGTTCTGATCATCTATTCCATCATCGCGGAAGTGTCCATCCAGGAGTCGTTCCAGGCGGCCCTGATCCCCGGATTGCTGGCGTTGGTTCTGTACTGTATTGCCATCATGATCACCATCCGACTCAAACCCGAACTCGCTCCCGAGGTACAGACGTTTGATCGAAAAACGGCGGTGGAGGACCTGGTTAAAGCCTGGCGCCCGGTAGTCCTGTTCGGACTGGTGGTGGGTGGGCTTTATGGCGGCGTGTTCACCACACAGGAAGCCGGCTCAGTCGGAGCGGTCTTAGCCCTGTTGTTCTTTGTGTTCTCTAAAGGTTTCAGCGCTGAGGCGTTTTGGGAAAGCCTTCAGGACACCGCACGTAATTCTGCGGCGATCTACGTGATCTATATCGGTGCCAGCGTTTTCGCGACCCTGATGAGCTTTGCCGGTGCGGCGGACCTGATTCTGGATTACGTCAATCCGCAGGAAACACCCCATGTCTTTATCCTGGTGGCACTGGTTGTCATCTACCTGGCCATTGGAACGGTATTTGATACGGTTGCGGCTGTTCTGGTGACTGCCCCGGTCGTACTGCCTCTGATCGTGGGCATGGGTTACGACCTGGTGTGGTGGGGTGTGGTGACACTTTCACTGGTGGAAATCGGCATGATCACGCCGCCGCTTGGCATCAATGTATTCGTGATGAAATCGGTGGTGGGTGACCGTGTCCAGATGAAAGACATTTTCAGGGGCGTGACCCCCTTCCTGGTGGCGGATGCGCTTCGGATCGTGCTCCTGGTGAGTTTCCCTGCCATCGCTCTCTGGCTACCTAGCGTGATATGAGGAAATTTTATGACTAAGGAAGTGGTGATTGTATCAGGGGCCGCCGGTGGCATTGGGCGAGCGGTTGCTGAACGTTTGGCGCGATTGGACACCCATCGCCTTGTCTTGTGCGACATTGACCGCAAGGGGCTGGATGAGGTTATTGAAGGCCTGCCAGCGGCGGGGCACCAAAGCTTCACCGTCGATGTGGGGAGTGAAGCGTCGGTGCGGAACCTGTTTCTGGAGCTGAAGAACCAGGGCATCCAGGCCTCCGCGCTTGCAAACTGCTTTGGTATTTCTCCGGTGGCTGACAACGGCGACCGTATCAGCCTGGAGCAGACCTCGCTGGATCTTTGGAATCGGGTGTTCCAGGTCAACAGCACTGGTATTTTCCTGATGTGTCAGGCTTTCCTCCAGCAAGAAAACATTAAGAACCCAGAGCAGCCAAAGCGGCTTGTCAATGTGTCCTCTGCGGCGGCGCAACTGGGCGGGTACAGGTCCTGCCCGGCGTACATTGCCAGCAAGGCATCGGTGATTGCCCTGACCAAATCGATCGCACGAGATTACGCCGAGGACGGCGTGCTGGCGAACAGCGTCTGTCCAGGCCTGATTGATACTCAAATGTTCCGTCAAGGGAATCCTGCTGACAACGTGGCATCCCGAGTACCGCTTGGCCGTCTGGGGGAGGGTGATGATGTGGCAGGAGCCATTGAATTCCTGTTGTCTCCTTTGGCGTCTTACATTACTGGCGCATCGATTGATGTTAACGGTGGTTACCGGATGGCTTAAATGCGCGCGGGGTTCAGGTAATGAAGGGGAGTGTTTGTTGTGGTTATTAAGAGAAAATAAAAAATAATATCCTTTATTTGTTTTTAATTTAGTTCTAATTAGGTGCGCTGATACCCTTTCATTTGGATGTTTTTTCTAAGTGAAAGGTGGCGCCATCTATCAAACGGTACTGAATTTGTAAGGGCAACTTTGTAATGGAAAGTTTCGCCTTAAGGCCCCGTTTTGCCAGTTCAATGGTGGTGGGGATTGATGGCGAAACAATCTCATAAAAAACCAGTTTAATACCGCTTTTAATTAGGATCGATCATTTTTTCCTGAATATTTCATTTGGGTGGGTTCTTGTTGTCTGAAATCCCGGATTTTCCTGTTTGGCGGGGTTTTAAGAGTGGAATTTGATGTCGGGTTCTTGGGTTTTGGTCACTAAGGGGGGAGGTAATAAATCTGCAAGATTAATGGGTTCTTAAAGCATAAAAACAAAATATTTTTAATTAGATGGTGAGGCAGTTAATGAACAATAAAGTTAAGTATATTGCAGCGGCGATTTCCTTTTTAAACTTCGGAATTTTTACCACGACAGCATCGGCCATTGGCTTTGAGGCCGGAGACACCCAGGTCACGATCAAGGGCTATGGTAAGCTCGATCTTATTTATGACCTGGACGCCAAGCTCGGTAATGCGGCCTCTAATTCGGCAGTACGCTTGGATGGCGAAACCGGAGCGGATGGTCACTTTGACGCCCACGCGTTTCAGACTCGCATTGGTCTACAAACCGATACCCCAACCGAAGCCGGTAACCTGAAAACCTACATAGAAGGTGACTTTTGGGGCAACGGCGGGGGAACCCTGCGGCTGAGACATGCCTATGGGGAGTGGAACGGTGTTCTGGCCGGACAAACCACCACCAACTTCACCAGTTTCCTGGGCTTCACGCCGACCGTGGATTTCACCGGGCAGGTGGGACAGCCCAACATTTCACGTCACGCGCAGTTGCGATATACCTATCAAGGGCTTTCTGTGGCGATTGAGGACCCCTCCGGACTGGGGGGGGTTACGTACAGCGGTGTGGCGGATGTTGAAGCCAAGAGTAGCCTGCCAGACCTGACCCTGCGGTATGAAAGGGCGGGCGAGCGGTTTTCCTATGCGACGTCCGTGTTGGTTCGCCAGCTCGAGGCCTATAACGCCGTCAGTGATGACGAAGACTCTGAGCTTGGATACGGCGCGTCCCTGGCGGCCAAGCTTCGGCTGACTCCGACCATCAGCGTGCAAGGCTCGGTTGTTTATGGTGAGGGCGTTGGGGGCTATCTGTATCTTGGGCCGGCGGCTCCGGCCTATGTGGACCCTCGTACCGGCCAGGTCGATGCCATAACCGCCGTGGGCGGCACCCTGGGCATGACCGTTAATGCTGGCCAGGGAAGCTACAATCTCGCCTACGGGCTGGGACAGGCTGACTGGGATGATGCATACGACGCTGGCGCGGTAGGGGCAGACCGGGACGACAAGTACCAAAGCTTTTACCTGAACTACATTTGGTCGCCCGTGAAGAACGTCGACTATGGCGTGGAAGTCTCTCACCACACGAGAGAGGTTGTTGACGGTCGCGACGGTGCTGCAACACGCCTGCAAATGATGGCAAAGTATAGCTTCTGAATCCGGTCGCATTGGGCCCCTCGCCATTTGGGAGGGGCATCTATCTGATGAGGTGTGTGTGTATAAGACAGTTCAAGGAGTACAGCGAGGCCTGCAGATTCTGGAAGCCATCAATGACATTGGCTGTCGGGCGACCTGTAATCAGATTGCGGTGTTAACCGGGATCCACCGGACAACCGTTCGTCGTTACCTGGAAACCCTTGTGTCCCTCAACTATGTTCAGCGATCGGCCGACGATACCTTTTTCTACCTTTCACCGAAGGTGCGCAAGTTGAGCGACGGCTATCGCCATGAAAGCGTACATTCCACCAAGACCCTGGAGCTGATGAACGAGCTGACTGCGCACGTCATGTGGCCAGCCGACCTGTCGACGTTCAAGCTGGACTCCATGCTCGTTATCGAGTCTACGCACCGGACCAGCAGGTTGTCGCTGACAAGTTCGATGATTGGCAAGCGTCTGCCGATGTTGATGACCGCCAGCGGAAAAGCCTATCTGGCCAGCTGCTCCGACGAGCAACGTACATACATCATCGACATTCTCAAATCCGGAACATCGCTGGACTCGCGGTTGGCTCAGGACGACGCGTATGTTCGTCGGGTACTCAGCGAGACCAAAAGAAAGGGGTACGGTCAGAATTCGGGGGAGTGGGATGAGTACTCAAAAATTGCCTCTATCGCCGTGCCGGTCTACGTACAAGACGAAATTTTTGGCAGCCTGAATATCATCTTCCACCGCTCCTATATGACGCCTGACGAGGCTGCGGCCAAATTTCACGACTATATGCTGGATAAGGCGCAACGCATCGGGGAAAGCCTGCGGATATAGTCGGGGCGGATACAGGAAACTCCAATCGGCTAGAGTTCCTGCTCGGTGCAGGGGCGCTGCAGGCGATGGTTAACGTCAGGCACTACCGGGCACTTCGCACGGCAGCGCCTGACGGTTGTAGGGGCGTTCAGTCCTTGCGGGTGCGCACCAGCTCGGTGAGTTCCTTGAGTTGCTCCTGCACCTCCGCCAGACGGCGGGCCATCTCGTGGCGTTCGTCATGGGCCTGCTGCGCCTGTTGGGCATTCTGCTCCTCGCTCATCACCTCCAGAATTGCGCCGATCATCATGTTCAGGAATACGAACGCGGTCAGGAAAATGAACGTCAGGTAGTACAGCCAGCTCAGGGGATAGGTCTCCATGGTGGCGTACATGACATCGGTCCAGTCCTCGAAGGTGGCTACCCGGAACAGCGTCAGCATGGAAATGGCCACATCGCCCCACAGGGTTTCATCGACATCGGCGAAGAACATGGAACCCATGGCCGCGTAGATATAGAAGATGATGAACATCAGCAGGGCGATGTAGCCCATACGCGGAATCGCCTTGAGCAGCGAGTTGATCAGGAAGCGCAGCTCCGGCACCACCGACACCAGTCGCAGTACCCGGAATACCCGCAGCAGCCGGCCCAGCAGCACCGCTTCGGAGCTGTCCAGGGGGATCAGGCTGCCGATAACGACCAGGGTATCAAACAGGTTCCAGCCATCGAGCAGGAAGCGTTTCTTGTTCTGGAAGACACTGAAACGGAACAGGATCTCGACCAGGAAGAACACCGTAATAGCGCCGTCGAGCAGGCCCAGCACCTCGGCGAATAGGGGCGGCAGGTCGTAAGTCTTGGCGCCGATGGTCAGTGCCGACAGGATGATGATGGCAATCACCGAACCCTGGAACAGCTTGCTGGATTCAATACGACGGAGTTGCTCCAGCGTCGAGACTCCGGTTATTACGGATGACATGGCTTGCCAATTCTCCTGTTACCTGTCTGTTTGATTGGGTGACACATCCGGGAAGGGGATTTTAAAGGTCAATGCCCGTTCGGGGTAGCGTCCAGTGTCAGGATCGTCTCCCAGTCATGGTCGCTGACTGGCATGACCGACAGCCGGGTGCCTTTGCGGACCAACGGCAAGTCCGTCAGGCCCTGCAGGCTCTTGATACGGTCCAGTGAAATCAGTTTTGGCAGCTTGCGCACAAAACTCAGGTCAACGGCCTGCCAGCGGGGCTTGTCCGGTGAACTCTTGGCATCAAAATAGCGGGAGTCCGGGTCGAACTGCAGCGGGTCCGGGTACGCGGATTTCGCCACCCTGACGATGCCGGCAATCCCGATGTGCTTGCAACTGGAATGGTAGATAAACACCTCGTCACCCTCCTGCATTTGCGCCAGGAAGTTACGGGCCTGGTAGTTGCGGACACCGTCCCATGGGATCACCCCTTGCGGGTCGCGGGCAAAATCATCAATGCCGCATTCGTCAGGTTCTGATTTAACCAGCCATTTCGCCATGGTCGCCCCATGCTGTTGAGTGGACGCCCATTCTAACCCATGGCGAACCGCCGTCTTAACCGTTCTTCACTCATCGCGGAATTGATGTCGGTCAGAGCAGGGTGGGCAATGCTGGGCTAGTGTTAGAACATTGGGGGGAGAGTAAATGTCCAGGTCAGATAACGAACATTCAGGGTACGAAATCTTTCCCTGGAACAGTCACTTTGAAACCGGCATTGAGTTGATCGACCAACAGCACCGCAAGCTGGTGGCGATCCTCAATCGGCTGGCGAGTCACTTTTCCTGTGCCGATGACATCCAGTTCCGCCACCTGCTGCAAGACCTGCTGGATTACACCCATTACCACTTTGAGGCGGAAGAGCGGATCTGGCAGCGCTATTTTCGCGACCAGCCCCTTTACCAGAATCACCATCAGGCTCATGAACTGTTCTTTGAGCAGGTGAAGGAGTACTGGCAGGAGAGCGACGACCGGGAGCGTGACCTGAAAGGGCTGTTCGATTTCCTGACCCGTTGGCTGGCCTTCCACATTCTTGAGTCGGACCGCCGGATGGCGTTGATGGTACACGCGATGGATTCGGGCATGGACGTCGAGGACGCCCGCGCACAGGCCGATGAACAACTCAGTGGGCCGGTGGCGGTGATGGTGCGGGCAATGCTGGAGACTTACGGCAAGTTGTCAGCAAATGCGGTGGAACTGATCCGGGAGAAAGAAGCCCGGCAGCGGGCAGAAGCCAAGCTCAGGGCCATGCAGCATGGCCCCACCGACGAAAATGGCGCCCCTTAGCTCTCCTTAACCCCAGACTGTCTGCAGCGCGCCAATACCCAATACCGCAACACCACCCACTTCCGCCAGGATCAATGTCCACATAAACAGCGGTGTCATCCAGGGGGGCAGCAGGCGCTTGCCCAGACGGTGGGGTTTGCGCAGCTGGTTGCTGGTATCGTCCAGCCAGCCATGAATCAGGTAGGTGAAGATGGCCAGGGCAAAGTAGGTCAGCGCGGCGCCCGCGGCCAGGGTGTTGGTCAGCTCGGAAAAACTGCTCAGCTTCGCAAAGTAGGCCAGTAGCAGGGCCGCAAATGCGTACATCAGCGAACTGCGATGAGCCACGTTGACATAAACCGGAGCCGCACCGTTGGCACTGGTGGCCATACAGCGGTATTTCCAGATGCCGGTCAACAGGCCGGTCATGAAGAACACAAACGCGGCAGTAATACTGAGCTTTTCGGCCAGGCCCATAACAACAACTCCATGAGATAGCAGGGAACGACCGATGCTAACGGATTCGTTGGGGGAGGTCTCTCTCATTCGCGACGAAGTGTCACGGTCAGGAGGGTCATGCTCCTGACCGGACTCGAAGGCTGACTAAGTGCGGGCTTCTGGGTTCTGTGGCCTACTGGCAGACGCTATCCCAGTCAGTGCGGTTGAGCAGGTCACCATTGCGGTACACGGTAACCAACTGGTTGGCGCGGCCATCCAGGGCGTCGGCCCGAACGGTTATATAGCTGCCTTCATCCTGGATCAGGGCCAACCGTCCCCGCTTGGAACGTTTGCCGGGATCGGTGATGGGGTCCTTGTAGACGTCCTGCCAGGTATCGCCAATCTGGATGGCGGAGGCCTTCATGGCAAAGCGCTGGGTGTCTCGATTGACCTTCTGCAACAACTCCGCCCCCATGCCGAAGGCAATGTTGTCGGCACTTTGCCCCCGTTCCTTCATCGCGGTCAGGATGGCGCGAATGCTGTCGGCATTGACTCCATCACCCTGGATCACCCGGATACAATCCGGCAACACCCGGTAGCCTTTGCCGTTGATGCTATAGCCGAAGCGGGCCATCAGGCGCTCGATGGTCTCGGGCACAATCTCTTCCGGAACGCCGGAGTCTGGCCGGATCACCAGGGTGCCTCCGCTGGTCTGCACGCGGTCCTTCAACTCGCAGCCCCAGATGTTATCGATGGCGTTCCACAAGTCGTAGGAATCGCTGACCACCGCCACCGTCCGGCCTTCGCCACCAAACTGCTCCAGCATGTTGGCGTAGGCCGCTGCTTCACCGTCACGACCCCAGCTGGTGATGGTGCTGTGTTCCGCGGCCGGAATCGAGAAGCCGGCCATATCAGCGCCGTAGTAGCGCCGTGCCGCCATGATCGCGGACAGGTTGTCGGTGCCCCGGAAACTCAGCAGGTGACCCATACCACCGAGGGCGGAACTTTCCTCGGAACTGGCACCCCGTGCACCAAAATCGTGGAGCTTGAAGGGCAGGCCATCCAGGGTGTCGCAGGTGTCGTTCATGAAGCCTTCGATAATGTCTCGGCAGGCACGGGACACAGTGGCAACCGTGGTGGGGTACCAGACAGCTCGCAACAGGGCGGTCTCAACATAGCTGGTAAGCCAGGCGCAGTTGGGGTCGGTGTTGCGAACCTGAGCCAGTACATTGCCCGTCGGGATCTCTGCTCCCTCCGGCGCTGCTTCAATCTCAAGCGGTAAGTAGCCTTGGTAGACATCTCGAATGTACTCCCAGCCAGAACGGTTGAACGGAACGCCGTGGGCCTGGCAAACGGCGTCGGCCTCATCAATGTCCGCGGTGGTAATGGGGCGGCTGAGGTATTCCTTGATGAACGCCTGCAAGCCGAAGAACACGGTGGATGGATAGACGCCGCCACGGGACTCGATATAGCTGGAGATGAACCGGGTGTTCGCCGGGTACTGCTGGAAGTGGGATGTCTTGTAGGAATCGGTATTCAGGATCAGGTTACGCATGACGGAAATCCTCCGGTCAGTTGTGATCAGTGCTGGTCTCTCCGGCACTTCGAGCAGCGCTCCGCTGCACGGGCCTTGTGTGCTGCCCGATGACCATATATTGGCCTAGAGCCACTTAATTGGTCAAGCTTTTTTTCTGGTCAATATCAGGGGGCGGTCAGGCCGCCCCGATCAGGTCCTGGATAATGAAGTAGTGGTCTTCGAACATGGATTGCGGGTCCAGCTCCGCCAGCGGTACCCAACGGGCGGTGCGGGCATCGTCGCCGCCTTTTACCTTGGGCAGTTCGGCCTGGGGCGCCAGTTCAAAGTAAAACCCGTGGGTGATGGTACGGCCCCGGGCTGAGCGGTACGGGTCGTCGTAGACCCGCTGTTCCCGGATCGAACCCTTCAACACCGGCGCCGGCACTTTCAGGCGGGTTTCCTCACGGAGTTCCCGCAGACAGGCATCCAGCAGGCGTTCACCCGGATCGACAAACCCGCCGGGCAACGCCCACAGGCCCTTGCCCGGATTGGCTCGCCGCTCCACCAGCAGGATATGGCCGGACTGCACCACCGCACCATCGACCGTTACGAAGGTGGGTGCATAGGGGGCGTTGCTCCAGGCCGACTGGTATTTGCGTACGAACGCCAGCTCATCCCGCACCTGGGCGTAGCCAGGGTTGGTTTGGGCAAAGTTGCTCAGCCAGGTGGTGACCCCATCCGGCAGGATGCCATCGGTGGTGAGCTGTGGCAGCACGGTGTCGGGAGCTTCACTGAAGAAACGCTCCCGCAAGGGTGTGGCACTGAGGTTGGCGACGTTGTCGACGGAAATGCTCGACCACTGGGGAAACAGGCTCAGGTAGTAGCCGGTGGCGTCCTTTTTGTGGCCGATCAGGGCAACTTTCATGGGCCGGTGTGGAGTGGTGTAGTGCGCGGTGGCCAGTCCGGCCACGGTGGCTTGCACGTTACGCACCCAGATTTCGTCGTTGTAGGGCGAGTCCATCAGTGGCAGACACAGCAGCCGCCGGTTCTCCTCCTCCGTCAGACAGGCCCGGACCATTTCTTCACGCTCCAGGTGTGTCCAGGGGTTACGGGCGTTGCGGGCCTGCCAGGCAGAACCAATGAGGAGGATCAGTTTGTCAGCCCGGGCCAGCCCAGACTTGATGACCTGCAGGTGCCCGCTGTGTAAGGGTTGAAAGCGACCAATAAAAACCGCGAAATCGAAATCTCGTTGCATGCAGCAAACTCCTTGCTGATTGGGTAAACAGCCGGTCTGTCCGGCTGCTGATGGAATTGACGGGGGCCAGTGCTGACGGGTGCCAATCCCCGTGTTATTGTTGGCGTAAAGCCACTAATTTTGCAAGAGGGAGCACAGGAAAAGATGACCGCCAGTGACAAGGCCGACGAACAGCGCTTCCTGGAAGAATACAACCCGAAGGATTATCTGAGCCCGCTGGTGACGGTGGATGTGGCGATCTTCACCCTGATTGAAGGGCGCCTGCACGTGCTACTGGTCAAGCGGGCCAACCACCCGGAACGAGGACGTTGGGCGTTGCCCGGCGGTTTTATCGATGCCGGACAGGACACCACCCTCAGTGAGGCGGCCGCACGGAAACTGGAGGAAAAAACGGGCGTCACCGCACCGTACCTCGAACAGGTCTATACCGTAGGGGATAACACCCGTGACCCCCGGGGCTGGTCAGTGACGGTACTCTACATGGCGCTGATGGCCCATGCGCCTACCGCTGCGTTTGTCGACTCGGTGGCGGATACCCGCTGGTGGCCCCTGGCCGATGCCATGGGGCAGGATCTGGCGTTCGACCACCGCCAGTTGCTGGATGCCGCCCGTCAGCGCCTCAGCAACAAAACCGCCTATACCGTGCTGCCGGTTCACACCCTGGATGCTCCCTTCACCCTGACCCAGTTGCAGCAAGCGTTCGAAGAAGTGCTCGGGGCGGCGTTAGAGAAAAAGTCGTTCCGCCGCCGCATCCTCAGTGCTGACATTCTTGATGAAGTGGGTGAGGCGCCGCCACCCGGAGGGCGTGGCCGTCCGGCGGCGCTGTTCCGCGCCAAGGCCGGGCTCGGCGAGCATGCGTTTGTCCGTGTCGTGGGGGAAGGGAAGTAGGCCGCTTGCCTGTGCCGCGATAACTGGATAGCTTGGGCTGGCAAATGTGTCGGTCCATCAAGGAGGAATGCGATGTCTGGCAAAACAAACGGCGGTCGTAAGGCGACCGCAATTACCCTGAAGGTGGCGTTGCTGGCGGTTGCCGGGGCCCTGGCTGGCTGCATGAATGACAGCGAGGCCGAGCGTCCGGCTGCGGAATTGACGAGTACCCCGTCACTGTCCTTTTCACCATCGTTTCCCTGTGACCAGGTTGGCGACGGAAGTATCGAAGCGATGATCTGCGGTGATGAGCAGTTGTCGGCGCTGGACCGAGAGCTTGATGGTGTTTATGCCGCCGCCTCGAAACTGGCACAGAACGAGCAGCCGCCGATGCTGGCTGCCGAGCAGCGAGGCTGGATCAGTGGTCGGAATGACTGCTGGAAGGCCACCGACCAGCGTGAGTGTGTCAGGACTGAATACGAGCGCCGGATTGCCGAGTTGCAAGCCCGCTATCGCCTTGTCGAATTCGACGGTCCGGTCAGCTTCAGCTGCGACGGCAACCCCGCCAATGAGGTGGTTGTGACGTTTTTCCACACCGCCCCAGCTACGCTGATTGCTGAGCGTGGTGACAGCGTCTCAGTGATGTATTTGCAGCCGGATGAGAACGGAAGCCGATATCAGGGACGGAATGAAAGTTTTTGGGAACATCAGGGGCAGGCTGTGATCACCTGGGGCTACGGTGCCCCCGAAATGCAATGCCAGAGAACACAGTGAAGGACGAGTAACCAAGGAGCCAGTTCATGGAAGCGGACAGAATCTATTTCAAGGATAACCCCTGGCCGGAGGGGCACCCGATCAAAGAATTTGAATGGTCTGCGAAAGAGGTGGATGGGGATGTGTGGTTTGACCTTCACCTCAAGTCGGCCGATTACTATTCCGAACGCGACATCGAAGACGATGAGGACGTCGACTACCCATCGTCCTGGGACGCCCCGAATGTGTGGGGTAACTACCACGCCTGTACGTTGTCGTCGAACAAATGGCACAACGGCGGCTTCAGGGTGTGTGCCAAGGCCGACTATTCACCGGAGTTTCTGGATGGCCTGGAACTGCTGGTAGACCCAGACCCCGACGCGCACGAGGACTGGGACGACTTCGCCTTCCATATTTACCTGCTTGGTCATGATGCTGCTGCCAGACACCGGATCCGGTTTGACCGTATTGACGGTACCGACCGGTTCCGGATTACCTGGCTGGGCGCCATTGCCCTGGCGTATGTAGGCGATCATGAATTCAAACATGAGTTTTCTGCGCAGGTGTCGTCAGCGCCGCTTCCGAGCCTCCCTGAAACCAACCCCGTCGGGGCGACCACACCATGAAAAGGCTGCTGGCGATGGTCCTGTTTCCACTGGCGGCATCAGCGGCAGACCTTGAAACCAAGAACTACCTCGTCCATATCGAGTCTGCCTGTGCCGAAGGGGATGTGTCCTGCAACCAGATGATGTACACCGGCAAGAGCAAAATCAGTGGGAATGCCATCACCCTGAGCGGCGGCTCCTGGCATACCACATGCGCTGATGGGGTAACCCCATGTCGTTTCCTGGGGTACCGGTTTGCGAATGGTAATGTCACGTATTACGTCCATCAGGACGGCCTGCTTGAGGTCATCCGCAACCAGGATGAGGTTCTGGTGAGGGAGCAGGGACAGTGGCAGCCTGATCAGTTTTTGAGTAATACCGACAGCCAGGGAGAGCGTTAGATGGATGAGCTACAGGACGTAGACGCGGAGGTTGTGCCAAGGACCGCCCAGGAAGTGGCTGAAAGGGCGTTGGCCATTATCGCGACCATTGGCAAGGTTCACTTCCCCGAACCCAACGCCAAGTGGGTGGCAGACGAGAACATATCAAGGTTCCTGACCCCCACCGAAGCTCAGTTTATCGGTTCTGCAGAGCCCTCGGATCAGGAACGGATAGACTACTCATGGAAGGCGGAGGCGCTGGCTTCCCTGATCTGGAGCCTGCACGGGCTTGAACACATGCCCCCGTTTGATGAGCAGTTTTCTCCTTTCGACAATGACCTGGTGCTTTGCGCCATACGGAACACCGAAACCTTCCTGAACGATGCCAGGATCCGGACAGGGGAGGAAGTTGATGCGATGGAAGCATTCCTGTACCACCAGCATTGGCGTGTCCGGGACCATGAGTTCGGGTTTGGTATGGACATACCCGGTGCAGATGACCCGGACATTTCGGAGCTGCATCCAGGCATTGTCTACGAACGACGCTATGGCATGAGCTGGGTGGCCGGCTTTGGCGAGAGCTGGGACGACGTACCAACCGATACCTGACGTCGCTGCTGGGCGTGCCCACTTTAGTCAGGGCATTGATTCTTACAGTGTTCTGACATTTCCCCCTCAGACTGCCGTTACTCTGGCACAGAATTCATTGAACGAGTCTGATGGGGAGTGTTGGCATGATGGGGTTGTATTCGGATTATGCGGTTGGCTTCTTGTGGGTACTTGGCCTGCTGACCACAACGGTCTTCGCCATACCGTTGTTTTGCGTGCCCCTGCAGTGGGCCCGCCGGATGAAATGGCAGGTCCCGCAGGAGACCGATCTTGCGGTGTATTTCGGTCGTTGTCTGGGCGCCTGCGTGCTGGTCGCCGAATTCTTTATTTTCCGCTCCGCCATTACCGGTAGTGGCCTGACATTTACCTTCCAGCTGTTAGCGGCGATCTTCAGTCTGATGATGGTGGTGCATATCTACGGCGCGCTCCGGCAGATCCAGCCCATCACTGAAACCCTGGAAATCGGCTTTTGGGCTTTGCTGCTGCTCGCGGTGTACCTGTTCTACCCGGGAGGGCTGTGACATGCGCAGACAAAATGCTCAAGCGGTACTTAGCGTGATCGTCTGGTTGGCACTGGCCATACCCGGCCCGGCGACCTGGGCCGGCGAGACCAGTGATCTTGCCTACGGCAGCTTTGTGGACAGCGACAGTCGGCTGAAGTGTCTGTATGGCTATGCGGCGGAGAAAACCGGCGACCACCGCTCCGCGATGCTGATCTTTGAGGATTGCATCGAACGCTGGAACGACGTGTATTCGATGATCTGGCTGGCGCAGATGTATGAAACCGGCGTTGCCGTACCGCAAGACCTTCAAAAGTCTACGGCACTATTGAAGCGTGGTGCCGAGCAGCAAGATGAGGCAGGATACGCCAGTCTGGCCCGCCTGCACTATGGCGTAGCCCTCTATGAAGGCGTGGGCACCGAGCTGGACCGGGAGCAGGGCATTCGCTATCTCCGGCTTGCGGCCGAAGAGGGTGTTACCGAGGCCTGCGACTACCTGACTGAGCAGGGGCTGGACTGCCCGCAACCCGGTGAGCCTGATACCACCCAGTAACCACGTCCGCCAATAACAAGAAACCCACGATGAGATCCACCGCGCGCCCTACGCTGACACCGCCCAGGCAATCACTCTCGACCACGTTGCTGGTGATACTGGTGTTGTTGCCCACCTTCAGCCTGGCGGCACTGGGGCTGCGGGCACTGGATCAGGAGGTCTCACTGCAGCGCCTGGAGGCATCCCGCCTGCAGGCGCAGAAGATGGAGCGGGTTGCACAGTCGTTGCAGCTGGAGGTGGTGCAGGCGCTGGAGCAGCTGGAGTCCACCGTGGAAGGGTTTGATAGGCGGCCTTCGGTCCTGCGTGACTGGGTGTTGTCACAAGGTGTGGCCGACCTGGTCTGGCGGGGCGATCTGGCGGGAGAGCGGGTGTTCCCCCCGCCATCCGTCGCCGCGCTCCCCCGTGAGCAACGTCTGCTCGCCCGGTTCTCCGAAGGCATCGAATCGCTGCAGAGGCAGCTGTCAGAACAGACGCCTCGTCTAACCCGCCCCCTGGGGCCTGCGGGGGAGCAGCGTCTCCTGCACTGCTGGCTACACCAGCAGCGTTATTGTCTGCTGCTGCAACCGGACTGGCCCAAGCCGCTGCTGTTAAAGGCAATAGCCATGGAGTCCAGCGCCAGCTACCGGCTGGCTCCTGTGGCAGATACGGTGGCTGACACCGCGACTGGCCCTGACCAAATGGCATACCCACTGGATGGCTTGCTGGGAAACTGGCAGTTGTTGTATCCCCGCCAGAGAGTGGCTGAACTCAACACCTTGTGGCCCGCCTACGCCGCCATCCTGCTCCCTTTGATACTGCTGTTGTTGGGATTGGGGCTGGGCCTGTACCTGCTGCACCGGCAGACCCAAAAGGAAAGCGACCAGCGCGGGACCTTCTTGAAGTTACTGGCCCACGAATTCAAAACGCCCCTGGCCAACCTGGAGCTGTACACGGAACTGGCCCGCCAGGCGCAATCCCCGGAGGAAGTGGGGGAGCACATGACGGTGATGGAATCCGAGTTTGCCCGGCTCCGACGTCTGATCAACAACGCGATTCATGCCCACAGCGATGCCGGGCACCGGGTGCTGAGCCGTCAGACCCTGGTGCTTGAGTCCTTCCTGCAACAGCTGATCACCCCCTTCCAACCGCGCCTGCAAGCCAGCCACACGGCGCTGCGCCTCGAGTGTCAAACGGAGGCACCGGTAACCCTGCCCAGCCAGGTGCTGGAAGCGGTGGTCATCAATCTGCTGGATAACCTGGTCAAGTATGCCCCCGGGAACCCGGCCACGCTGAGCTGCCACCTGGAGGATGAAACCCTGATGCTGCACTACCGCGATCAAGGTCCCGGCTTGCCCACTAAGGATCACTCGCGCCACCACAACCGAACCGCTGGGTTCGGCTTGGGGCTGTATGTCTGCCAGCGCTTGGTCGACCAGGTTGGTGGAACCTTCACCATCGGGCCGGGCCCGGGACTCACCATCCAGGTGGCGCTTCCGGCACAGCTGGCCATGCCCAGTGACTCCGACACAGGCGAAGACAGCGGGGCTAGCGCACCATGACTGCGGTAAAGATATTGATTGCCGATGACGACCTGCACCTGCGGCAGGGGTTAACCAACCTGCTGGCGAAGGCGGGCTACCTCTGCGAGGGCGTCAGTGACGGCCAGCAGGCCCTCGACGCGGTGGCGCGGTTTCAGCCGGACCTGTGTATCTTCGATGTGATGATGCCGAGGTTGAATGGCATCGAACTCTGCAGCCGCCTGCGTGAGCAGCACCATTACCAGCCGGTGCTGCTGTTGACCGCCTACGATGAAGACATTGACCGGGTAGAGGGGTTCCGCCGGGGGGCGGATGACTACATGACCAAACCGTTTCGCCCGGCCGAACTGCAGGCCCGGGTGGAAGCGTTGCTGCGACGGGAACAGTACCTGCAGGCCCGCCAGGCGTCGAATGTGGCACCGGTTGCCCAGCCCTTCCCCATCGGCAGCCTGCTGGCCGATGGCCAACGCATGCAGCTGAGTTACGGCGACCATCACCAGCCCCTAAGCCCACGGGAACTGAAGTTTCTGCAACTGCTGCGGGACAGCGCTGGCCGGGTGCTTAGCAAAGACGAAATCCTTGATCACTGCTGGGGCCGGGCCTACCTTCCCAGCAGCCGAGTGCTCGACCAGTTCCTGGCCGTACTGCGGAAGAAAATCGAGAAAAAACTGCGTGCGCCCCGGGTGGTCGAGACGGTGTACGGAGTGGGTTACCGCTTGAAAGCCGAGGAATAATCCGGCTTCCTCAAACCATCTCCTCCGCAATCATTTGTCATAGCGACTTTTTTGTTATACAGATGGGAGAACTACTCAACGATTCACGGTATCTGCACTGGCCCGGATACCCAAGTCGCCCCTGCTTATAAATGGAGTTTATTCATGCAGCCGAAAGACATCGTGGCGCAGTTCATCGCCGACATTCAGGCCCAGCGACTGGATGAGGCAAAGGCCTTGCTGGCGGAGGAGGGGTTTGAATACGTGGGCCCGAACATGCGCTTTCTCAGCCGCGACGACATGTTGACCTACCAGTTCGGCATGTTCGCCATCCAGAAAGACCTGGTGCTACGCCAGCTCAGTGCTGACGGTGAGCACGTATTCGCCATCCTTGATTACCAGACCCACTTCGAACCCATTGGTGATGTGCGGCTAGCCGTCTGGTTCCGCGTTCGGAACGACAAAATTCACACCGTCGAAACGTTCTACAACGCGGCGGTGGTCGAAAACATGCTCGGTGGAAACCTGCCTTCGGCAGAGTAAATGAAAGCCGGGCCCCGCCTTTGTAATTCTGTATGGGATATTGTGGCACTTGACGCATTTTGTGCGGGCTATGCATGGAAGAATGGGGTTAAGTTATTGTTTCTGCTTACGGGGGCTGTTCCGCTTATGCGGGGATATGTGTCGGGATATTACGTCACCTGACGTGTTTAAACACGTCAGGTGACGTTGAATCAATGTTATAGCCAAATAGGTAGGTATGGGAATTCAAATCCAACACATACTAACTCCTGAAGATGAGAGCGAGCTGATTTCTTACCTTCAGAAAAAATATTCTATTCGAGTTGTCAATTCGATATACCCTGGAAATTGGGATGGTAAGACTCTAGTAAAGTCTGCTGACGCGAAATCTTGGTTAGTTATAGATGAGAGGGTTTTAGACTTGGTGGTTGGCACTTCTAATCAATTGCCTAGTGGAGAGTGGCAGATTAGAAGCATAGGTCGGTCTTGTATTGAGTGGAATAGGGATTTATATAACGAAGGCAAAGCTCCTTCTAGGGGTAGGCTTTTTGTAGATACCATTCCTAATGATATCTATATGGATGTATCCCCAGAAACAGGTAACGATATCGAAAAGCAATTCAAAAGGGCCGTGGCATGGCTTAAGAAAAATTGCATTAACGTATCGCAGCATAAATATGGTATTTGGCAAAGTGCAAAGCTATAACAAGTGCAGGCACGGCGACGCCCACTATATTGCGCCTTCGGCTCCATTCCGTGGGCGCGCATGGTGCAAGCGTTATGTTTACGCGGAGTATCGATGGATACGATAGTAAAAAATAAGTACAAGATGGATTTGATGCGTTTTACATATGTTCTGGTTCCGGCAGGAATAATTTGGCCGACAGTATTTTGTAACTTTTCAAAACCTGGCTGGGAGATACCTCTCGCTTATACCTTTGGCTTTGTATTGATTCCATGTCTGTTGGCCGTAGTTTTGCCAATAAATAGAAAGTGGTTATATATACCTGTTTCTCTAATATTGGGTTTTTTAGCTACTTTCTTTTTAATATCATCATTTTTTATGCATATTTTTACGCCATGAAGAACATAGCAAATCAAAGCTGCACGTGCTGGCGGCGTTAGATTTTGCTTCAATGACCAGATTTCTCGCCTCAGTAGTCTTGATTACCATCAGCGGAGACGCGCTCGCTCGGGGTCGCAGTTATTGCAGCAGCGAAGCCTTTGAGGAGAATTGTTCCTTCATAGCGTTTTGGCTGGGGTTCGTTGGAATTTACTTTATTCTATACGGCCGTCATGAAGTTAAAGCTTGCCCTAAGCTCACTTTTTGTCTTGGTTGGTTTGCCATGGCAATAGTTGCAATGATGTTTGCACTGGTATTCCAGGCTGATGTTTTGGAATTACGTAATGCGTGGGGGTTGGCTATTGTAGCCATCACCGGCTATGGAGTTTTTGGGTATGGATTATCCCGCCCGCTCAAAAAAATCTAACCAGTGCATTAAATTCGTTCCGGCCCTGAAGGGCCTCCACCGGACGGCTTTCTTTCCGCTTCTCTGCGCAAAAGCCGCCGTTTATGCAAGCGTAACGGAGAGTGTGTAGTAATGATCGCCAGAGAATGGAAATGCCGAGTGCCTGATGTCCACAGTAAAGGATTCACGAGCTATCTTTATGAAACCGGGATCAAAGATTCTTCCGCAACTCCTGGGTTTCTCGGCGCACAGATTTTCCACCGCTCCTCCGATGGCAAAGTTGAGCTCACTCTCATTACATACTGGGACAAACTCGAATCAATCGAGGCTTTTGCTGGCAGCGATATTTCGGTGGCGCGCTTATATCCTGAAGACGCAGCTTATCAGCTTGAGCCTGACCTCTCGGTGCAACACTATGAAGTCATAGAGCATCAATTCATGGCAGCGCATCGGGGGTAGGACCAGGAGGAAAAACCGGGTCATGGCACCTGATACCTATCCGTGCCAGAATTGGGCGATATGTGAACGAGAGGTGTTCCATGAATCTCCAGAAAATTGAAGACGAGGCGCTTCATCTTCCCAAAGAGGAGCGAGTTCAATTGATCCAACGACTAGTGTTGAGCCTCGACTCTCCATCAGAAGAAGAGCTCAGGTCCGATTGGTTGCTTGAGGCCCGGCGCAGGGGTGACGAGATCGACAATGGTACGGTTCAGACTGTGTCTGGCGAGGAGGTTATGAGGAAGGCTCGAGCTCTCATCAAATGAATTATTCTTTTCACCCGGCAGCGGAGGCCGAGTTCCTGGAGTCAGTTGGCTATTACGAGTCAAAGGTTCCGGGATTGGGTGGCGCCCTCATAGAGGAATTTGAGGCCCTGGCCAAATTAATTGGCGAGTCACCGAAAGCCTGGCAAGTCGAGTTGCCACCAGATATTCGCAGAGCGTCCCTTCACCGATTTCCTCTATCTATCGTTTACCTGACGGTTTTCAGGTTCTGGCCGTCGCCCATGACCGCCGGCTTCCACAGTACTGGCTGGGCAGGCTTTAATAAGGGCAAGCACGGCAAAGACGTCATCAAAATTTTGCTCGGCGAGCCGAGTGTTAGGACCAGGCGAGTGCAGGAAATCAGGGGTAACTGAATGTCCAAATATTGGGTCGAATACGTGAAGGAATATCGCCCCAGCCCGGCAAGCTTGGTGGTTCACCGCCCCTTGGATTGCGAGCACTGGTCTGGAGCTACTAAATTTGATCCTCCTCTCCCGCAACCTGAGGTCGGAAAGGGCTACCCTGTCTCCAAGGTTGAGGCAAAAGGGTATGAGCTCTCTTTTTCCAGCATGGAGGAGGTAGAACACTGCATCGACGTTCTGTCTCAGAAGAATCTGCCAACCACTCGTTCCTTAGCGGAAGAGTCTTGGCTAGGACAAGGTTATCAGCATCTGCATTGGTTAACGAAGTTGCCCAGTGCCCTCAAGTCGTATAAAGAGCGGCAAAAAATTGTGAGATTGCTCGGCCACCTGAAATCACATAATCAGTGAATTAGTGGACGATAACCGTCTCAAGGAAGAATGGAGTTTGGCATGTCATTATTCTTGAAAGTAAAGATATCACCCGAGGCACGAAGCCGGTTCCTGAGTAGTGATATTCCATCACCTGGTATTTACAAAGACTGGCTGAATTGGCTTGAAGGGAAGGAGTATTCCGGCAGCAGGATTACCGAAAAAGATATACAAGATATTGGCTATGGCATCTGTAAAACGGTAGGGGATTATTTCCAGGTTTGGTCTGAGGATGTGCACTTGGAAGGTTGCAAAGAGGTGTACGATCCGGGAAGTAATGTCTGGAAGATTTACAGGCTTGGCGGCGGTCACAACTACATAGATCTGGTTCGTGACTTAAGCGTGCTTCGTAGTGTTTGTCGGTATGTTGACGAAGAAAGTACTTGTGGTTATCTGGTTGAGTATAACTACTTCTTTGGCGCAGACAGTAAAAAAGATACCGCTATAGAATTATTAGGAAATGAAAGTTCCATATTGGATGAGGTGAGCCCAGAGTTTTATCGTGAAGCGAATGAACACCTGGAAGTATGGGAAAAAGCGTTTTTTGAAAGCGAGTTTTGCTCAGAGTCATAGTTGGTTTGACTCATTATAAAAAGCGCTACTCCGTTGACCCGGTGATTGGTGCGTTATCAAACAGGAGTGGTAGACGGTTCATGGATAACCAAGAGCTTAACAGGCTGATCGCTGAGGGCGACAACAGCATGTTTTCCGGCAACCCGGGTGATGCGTTGAATGCGTATCAACAGGCTTGGTCGCACTCACGGGAACTGCAACCTGACCGGGTAAAGCGCGTCTGGCTGCTGTTAGCAATCGCAAATGCGGCGATTCAGCATGGCGATTTTGACGAAGCATTTGATGCGCTGGCTGGTTTGCAGCAAGGATTTGCAGATACCGGCGTGGTCGCTGGAAACCCACTCTTCCACCTTTTTGTGGGGCTTACGTTCAACGGGCTGGGTGAGAACCCTCAGGGAGAGACCGATAATTTCGCACGGGCGCTTATCTGCGGAGGACCGGAGATTTTTGCGGGCGAAGACCCTATTTTCCTTGAGCGAATGAAGGAGATACTTCGCCCCCCGGAAGAACTTGGCACCTGGGATGGTTACGAGGGGGCATCCCGAGACCTGCTTAATGGGGCAACAGGCTATCTATCGCATAAGTTGACGGAAAAGATTGGTAGCCCCCCGCCATACCGCTACGAGGACTGAGAATGGCATGCCACAAACGTGTTGAAAGCGGTGTCTGACGGGGCACTTTATGCAGACGTTAGATATGCCTGTGATTCATTACTTTTACTTTGTACTAGCATTTGTGGTGTCCGTAGCAGGCAAGTGGCCAGTTGTAGAGCACTCTCACAATCCCTACTTTTGGTCTGTCGGCCTTGCTGGTGTGTCCTATTGGGTTTCCCAGGCTACGTTGAGCCGCATTCGGTATTTCGAGACGAAGCCTGTCGCGACTCAATTGGTACAACCGGCGGCAACGGCGTTAGGCTACTTGGTATTGGTACTGTTCTTCGCGCTGCTTGGAAGGCAATTTGAAGGCATCTATCGGGTTTTGAACACTATGTCTGTTATTAAAGATGCTGTGCTGGTCGTATTTTTCAGTGCTTTCGTTGCGAGCTTAGGAACACTCCTAACCAAACACATCATCGGCTCCACCAAAGCACATCGTGGTGCTTAGCGTTAAGTCGAGATGGTGGTCAGTAAGAGTGGTGGGGGCCTCGCTCAAACTCGTGATCAAGGAGCATGCACGGACGGACATGCCCCGTGCTTAAAATGCGTTCTGACGTCATGGGGCCCGTTGTCAGGCTGTCGTTTCAAGCCTGAGTATGTGCCGGGCGTTATGCGTAAATATGGATTGAGCATGCTAGGGATATTAAGGTCAAAAGAAATTCTCTCGAGAGAAGATACTGAGTTTCAGGTTGCTACTTTCAAATGGCTTCTCAGACACTTTGGTGGAAAAGAGTTCTACGAGGGCACACAGTTAGTCTTACCCACCAGAGATTATTTCCCATCAAGTGTTGAAACTGAGAACGAAGCTGCGATTGCGACCTTCCATGCCGTAAAAAAATACGCTGGCATGGAAGAATGGCCGTGCAGACTAGAAGAACAAGAAGAGGCCGACCCACGAGTAGCCCCAACGTTAATTATTCAGAATGCTCCTAAGGCACCGCTTGGAACCTTTGAAGTAGAAGGTGATAACGAAATTGTCATTACTTACAGCCCTGACCTGGTGCGAAATCCCACTCAATTAGTAGCTACCTATGCGCATGAACTCGCACACTATCTAACCGCTACAAGTCCAGAGGGACCTCCGGGAGGTTGGGACAATTGGGAGTTTGCCACTGATATCGCTGCAACGTTTTTAGGGTTCGGGATTTTTATGGCGAACTCGGCAGTTAACTTCCACCAGTTTTCAGATGTTGACTCTCAGGGCTGGCAATATAGCCGCAGCGGCTATCTATCAGAAAGTGAGCATATTTTCGCTTTAGCGATATTTTTGGGGCTGCGAGGTATGCCAACAGAAGTTGCTTTACCCCACCTGAAGCCAAACCTGAAGAAACGCCTAAAAAGGGCGGTGAGAGAAATTTCAGATCTCAAATTAATCGATGAGTTATTGGCCGTAGAATATCTGCCGCCAGAGGGAAGCTAAAAAATTGATCCAGCGTGGGAATGCTACCCGTAATATCTAAGGAGGTTCCGTGCCATTCACTCCGTTTCATCTAGGGCCCGGTGCCGTCGTTAAAGCAGTTCTTCCGAAGCATTTCAGTTTATCCGCATTCGCCCTGACGCAAGTGTTTATAGATCTGGAGTCGCTTTACAACCTGGTTTACGGCAAGTGGCCCGTCCATGCATTCTTTCATACGTATGTAGGCGCTACACTCGCTGCAGTTCTGGCTATGTTGGTCGTTCGATTGTTATTCAGCCGATTGCTTCAGGCATGGAACTCTCTGCATAAGCGAAGTGAAGACTCCCGCCTACACTTGGGCAACGGTATTAGCTGGTTGTCTGCGTTGGTTGGTTCGCTCCTTGGTGCATATAGCCACGTTTTTCTCGACAGTATCATGCACCCTGACATTCGGCCTTTGGCCCCGCTGAACAGCGCAAATGTTTTGCACCATATAATCAGCGTGCCTATGCTGCACTTGATCTGTCTTTTTTCTGCCTTGGTAGGCTTCGTGTGGTTATTACACCTTCTGTTTATCGGGAGGTACAAGGCATAACCGATCATTCACCCAAGCGTACACAGCAGCGCAGTGCCCGCTGGTTATTTCCGCGTTAAGTTTAATAGGCCATCTCATGAATAAACACATTAAGTCTCGATTCAGGTTTGGGCGGTTTCTCGAAGGAGGGACCACCCGATTTAACACTGAGAATCGGGACTTGGATGATGAAAGATACGAAGCGTGCCTTAAGGCGACATCACGTAAAACGCATAAAAAAGGATCGTAGAAACTACTGGGGTGGGCACGCACGACAGTCGGTAAAAGTACTGGGAAAATGCAGTAGAACCCCGTGTGTTTGCTCATGTTATTTGTGCGGCCATAAGAGAAAACACTTTGGCGCCAAATTTAGCGAGAAGCGAAGAAAGTTACAGTATATGTAGGCGCAGAAGACAAGGCTGCGGATACTTTGCTCCGCAGCCTGAGGGGTTAGATACCGTATGAGTCGCCTCACATTGTAAATGAAAGGAATTTGGACGAGGAATCTCGCCATCAAATGTGTTGTATAAAAGTGATAGGGAGAGTCATTTGGATAAGGCGTTCAAGTTATCAAAGGGCGAGATCACCCGCCTTATACCTGACCTGGGTTTTGCCTTTGTCACCGACAAAATTGCTGTTGATGGCCGCAAAGTGGACTACATGTTCCGCAATGAGCCAGAAAGCGAAGGCGATAGTGGGTGGGTTTTCTACGGTGGCGGGGAAACTCAGGACTATATCGACGATCCGAACAACACCTCTCTCCTAAGCCTGAATACAATTGCAAACTATGACCCTGAAATAATTGGCTTCCTGACATACCCGCCGGGGACTGAGATAGAGCGCAAGCCGGATGGGAGGCTTCAAGTCATTTCGGGTGATGTTGATGAGCCCAAGGTGATCTTGCAAACACCGGTCGGTCCAGGTGTTGTCCATGTGACCGACGGCTGGTCATTTTCGGCAGATGATCTGCTTCTGCGCAGGGTTGATGGCGATAGCCTGGTGTTGTGGAGGCCTGGAATCACGCTATGGATATCGGTGTACAACTCGGATAACCCAGATATTGAGTCGCGTATGGATACGTTGCTGGAGCATGCCTCTCCGGATAGAACGGATCTGCAACGGTCGGGTTCTGACCAGCTGGGTAAGATGTCTTACCGTCTGGTTGAAACAGTCGAGGGTCAGAATCAAAGTGCCGTATACATGTTTGGTTTTGGGAAGACCAAGGAAATCCATCTGTCCGTGTATTTTGATGATGAATCCTTTCTGGGTCACATTAATAAGATCTGGGATACATTGACGTATACGGGGCTATAGCGTCTGGGCCTTCCGGGGTGTGGCATACGGGCATACTCGGGCGTCATTTAACTACTTGAGAGAGGAAATGCGGGAACCGATATTGGTTTTGGGAAGCTCCGCACCATCGGACGGTGAAATTCCGGCAGAGAGGATCTGTCGCATCCATCCAGTTTTCTTCCAGACTTGGATCAAGTAAAGGCATTGATCCTTTTGGTTAACGCTTGGCCTAGCCCCGTTTCGCTACCGAAGACCTCGAAATTTTTAACGATCTCCGTTTTAGACCAAGCCAGTTTTTTTGGAGGGATCAAGAGCTGTCTCTGACCGTTCGCTGGCAGAAATTTTTAGAGAATTATCCTGAGGTTGCGGACGTGGTTAGAGTTTCAAGAGTTGGACTAGATCAAGCCGCTAGCGAGGCTTTGGTTTAATACGAGTATAGCTGCGGTAGCCATTGTGGACATGGACATCATGGTATCGATCGGAATGGAGCTGGAGTTTTCTGAATATCCTGAATGTACTACAGAGGGTGCGCTTCATGAATCGTCGGTTGTCTAGAGTGTAAGGAGCATTGATGAAATTTAAGAAATTCCGACATCCGACCATGAAATTTATTTTGTACACACTGCTTATTGTAACGCTGCCTTCGTTCATAACCATCCTGTACCTGGGGTACGCGGCGGTGCAAGGTGAGGGCGAATCTTTCTTCACGCTAATGTTGATGTTCCTTCCATTCGCTGGGTCTGGTCTGCTTGCAGTTATTCTATATTTTAATAACAAAGATGAAATTGAGTTTTGTGAGCACTTTGATATTGGCGAGGATCACATACGAAATGTCATTGATGCCTCATCGGCTTCAGGGGGCCCCGACGGGTTCGGTTCCGCTGGTGGAGTTGCCGATACTGGAGGTGGCGACTGAGATGGTTTTCCAGCCTCTACCTACTTCCTTTTGATCCTACAGACAGAGGGGACCTTGGTAATTACTTTTAGCAGGATGGGGCTGGCAAGCTGATCAGACTGATGCTGGGGCTCTCTCATTATTGTGCAAAAAAAACTATGGAGGCGTGGATTTGGCTGAGCTTGAAGTAGATTCCGCTGAGCTTAGTGTTATAGAGCTGGATGGCTTTCTTAACTCACTAAGGTGCCTGGTTGGTTGTCAAGGTCGTTTGTTTTCAGCTGCGTATATTTCTAAAAAAGGTAAAAGCCTTAAAGAAATTGTCAAAGAATTGATCAGTAAGAACACTCAGGCGGGCCGCCGTATCAGTATGAGTGAGGCCTGCTTTGAGAAGGTTTCCGAGCTATTCGAGCAATGTATTTATGCCCAGCTTTCACATGTTAGCCGTGAAAATATAAAGAACCTTGATTGGAACCTGGTTGAGTATTATGGACTGATATCAACGGCTGAAGATGAAAGCGGACCCTGGAATCGTTTGGTCGGACAAAAGCATGTTTTACTTGAGTCTGAGAATGATAAAGGCTGGGTGGATATAGTATTTTTTGTTGAGTATGAGAACTTTGTCGTGGCAACTTTTTTGGCTAAAAATGGTTAAGCCAAGAGATATAAAAAATGGCGTACTTCGTCATATCTGAGTCAGCTTATCGAACGGCGGTTCATGATGTTACTTAGGCATTGAATGTCCGTATGGGCAGTTTTCGGTGCTTTCAGGTAGCCCGGCTGTTCAAATCCCCAAAACAGCCTGCCATATCAGGAGACGGCAATGAGCAACAACGCATGGTGTAACCGAGCAGAGTCGATCATTGAAATGGCGGCGCTGGCGCCGTCCAGCCATAACACCCAACCCTGGGTGTTCCGGGTGTCGCCATCTGGTATTGACCTCTACGCTGACCGAACTCGGGCGCTGCCTGTGAATGACCCCTTTGATCGTGAACTGACGATCAGCTGTGGTTGCGCACTTATGAACTTGCGTGCAGCGGCCGAAGGCGAGGGGCTCGGGGTTCGGGTGGACTGTTTTCCGTGTCCGGAAGATCCAGACCTCCTGGCTCGCGTTGCTTTTACCGGCGAGCTCGATCCGGGCGTGGAACGGAGCGAGCTTTCTGATGTCATCACCCGCCGCAGAACCTGTCGTAGGCGGTTTGATCCCCGCAATCTCACTGACCAGGTGGTCGGGCAACTACAGGCGGTGGCACAGAGTGAAGGGGCAGGGCTGGTGCCGTTATTGGCCGAGTCTGACAGGCTGCAGGCCGCCGAGTTGGTGGCTGCCGGAGACACTGCGCAATGGCGTGATCCACGCTGGCGCCGCGAGCTGGCGGCGTGGATGCACCCAAGGCGGCAGGGAGACGGGCTGACGGTTCCGTCGTTGGCCGCGCCAGTCGCACAATTGGTGGTCCGGACCTTCGATATGGGCGGCGGTGTGGCGGCCAAGGACCGCGACCTGGCCGAAGCTTCTCCGCTGCTCGCCGTTCTCACAACTGACAGTGATGGCCCGCTCGATTGGCTGCGGGCAGGGCAGGCTTTGCAGCGCACGCTTCTCGTTGCCTGCCAGCTTGGGTTGCAGGCTTCCTATCTGAACCAGCCCATCCAGGTCGAATCGTTACGACCAAAACTGCAAAGCCTGATCGGGGGAGGGTTTCCCCAGATCCTGTTGCGACTCGGCTACCCTGATAAGGACATCGAGCCGGCACCCAGGAGACCTCTGGGGGAAATTATTGAACGTGAGTTCGAACGTTAACCCTGTGGGAGGCTGCTGAATGAGACGCTCACTTCTGCTGACGGCGCTGATCCTGGCCGGTTGTGACAACACGACAATATCCGCTGCTCCCAACTATGCGCTGTTTGAAACTTCTGAGGGTGTTGTCTATTTAATCAATCAGAACACCGGGGAACTGAAGGTTATTTCCCCGGCGCGGGCGGTCGTCCTAAACCATGGGGACGTGTTTAAAGACGGTGCCGGGGAGCTGTTCCGATACTTGGGAGATGGAAACGTGGAGCCGGTTGATGGAGCGGACTGGTCTGCCAACAGGAGCCTGGAATGAGCAACAGCGATGGTTTTCCCGCGGAGGGCAAATGTGCCTGCGGCAGTGTTGAGTACAGGCTGACGCAGCCGCCCATGATTGTCCATTGTTGCCACTGCACCTGGTGCCAGCGAGAAAGTGGGTCGGCCTTTGCGGTAAATGCCCTGATCGAATCGGACAGTGTGGAGCTGCTCAAGGGCAGTACCGAGACCATTGCGGTGCCGAGTAACAGCGGTGCAGGGCAGAACGTTGTGCGGTGTTCCACGTGTAAGTCGGCCCTGTGGAGCCACTATGGTGCGGCCAGGGAGAAGGTGGCGTTCGTTCGGGTAGGCACGTTGAATAACCCGAACCTGTGTCCGCCGGATATTCATATCTATACGACAACCAAGCAACACTGGGTGGTTCTGCCAGAGCACGCGACCGTTGTTGACGAGTACTACCGCCGCAGCAGCTATTGGCCGGAGGCCTCTGTTGTGAGGTACAAAAAGGCGACCGAAGCCTAGCCGTTGCTGCTTCGTTAGAGCCTTCGCACAGACGCGCCCCATCCCATAAAAGTATCGAAGGCTACGATCAAGCGTCGTGCATGTTGATACTTTTGTTCGACTGATTGAGTAACGGCTGCCCGCGCCTATGATCTCCCTGAAAATCGTTAAGGAGATCAGACATGAAGATATGGATTTTACTGTTGTCGATTGTCTCGATGGCGGGCTGTGCGACGTCAACCAGGGACCTGGCGAAAACCCTGAGGTACGCGGACGGCGCTCGGGTCGGCGTTGCCAACATTGATTTCGAGCAGTTGCAGGCCAGGCCCAGAGGCGAAGCCTGCACCTGGAATGTTCTGTTTTTCATACCGCTGGTTGGTGATGGCTCGTTGATTACCGCAGCAGATAACGGCGATATCGACAACATAAAGCTCACCGGAGAAACGGGCGTGTGGTACTTCCCGTTTAACAAGAACTGCACGGTGGTTTTCGGTGACCCGGTCGAGGCATGAACGTAAAGGGCCAGATCGATTGTGTAAGCATCGACCTGGCCCTGTTATTCAACACCGGCAGAATTCAACGCCGGTGTCCGGTCAGTTTTTCGCTTTTCCCTCCCCGCCAACCTTCTCTCTCAGGCTCTGGATCCACTGGTAGAAGATCGGAACCAGCAGGGTGCCAAACAGGGTGGCGCTGATCATGCCGCACAACACCGTCAAGCCCAGCGACACCCGGCTGGCAGCGCCAGCGCCGGTGGCAAAGACCAGTGGCAGCACGCCAAGAATGAAGGAGAAGGCGGTCATCAGCACGGCACGAAAACGCAGGCGGGCAGCCTCAAACGCCGCTTCCATAATCGATTTGCCTTCGCGCCGTTGTTCCATGGCGAATTCGACGATCAGGATGGCGGTTTTGGTGGATAAGCCGATCAGCAGGATCAGCCCCACCTGGGCGTAGATGTTATTGCTGATGCCTGCCACCAGAATACCCGCCATGGCGCCGAAGATGGCCAGCGGAACCGCCGCGATCACCGACACCGGAATGGTCCAGCTTTCGTATTGCGCCACCAGGAACAGGTAGACAAACACGACGGCGAGGCCAAAGAGGATCGGGGCCAGGTTGCCAGCCTGGATCTCCTGCTTGGTCTGACCAGACCACTCAAAGACATAGCCATCGGGCAGCTTGGACGCCAGCTCCTGCATGGCCGCGATGGCCTGGCCGGTACTGAAGCCCTCGGCAGGCTGGCCGGAGATCCGGGCCGACCGGTAGAGGTTGAAGTGGGTAATGCTGGTGGGGCCCTGGATGGGGGTCAGCCGGGCCAGGGTCAGCAGCGGCACCATGTCACCATCGGCATTGCGGACGTAGTAGTTGGCCAGATCGCTGGGGTCGGAACGGTAGTCGCCATCGGCCTGAATGATGACCTTGTAGGTTCGGGAGAACTTGTTGAAGTCATTGATGTACAGCGAGCCGAGGTTGGCGTTCAGGGTCATGTAGATGTCAGACAGGCTGACGCCCTGGGCTTTGACCTTGTCGCGATCAACTTCCAGGAAGTACTGGGGCACGTTGGCTCGGAAAGTACTGAACACCTGGGTAAGGTCGTTGCGACTGTTGGCGTCGAACACCAGGCCGTTAAGAACCTGCGCCAGTTCGTTGGGGGCTCTGCCCTGGGCGTCCTGCAGCTGGAACTCAAAACCGGACGACGCGCCGAGCCCCGGTATTGGCGGCGGGTTGAACACCATGATCTGGGCATCCGGCATGGCCCAGAGCTGGCCCATGATGCGCGGGATGACGGCCTCCAGACCCAGCTCGGGTGTGGTTCGCTCATCCCAGTCTTTCAGGATGATCAGCCCCAGTGCATTGTTCGAGCCAGCACCGCTGAGCAGGCTGAAGCCCGAGACGGTGATGAAGTCGCTGACGGCCGGGTCGCTGGTAACGACGTCATTGATGCGCGCCAGGACAGTGTCGGTGCGCTGGATGGCAGCGGCGTCCGGCAACTGAATATCAACCAGCAGGAAGCCCTGGTCTTCATTCGGGACAAACCCCGTCGGTACGGTTTTGAGCAGCCAGCCGGTCGCCACCAGCAGCACGATCACCAACACACCGATGCGTGCGCTCCGCTTCAGTATCCAGCCAATGCAACCCTTGTAGCCGCCCGTGAGCGCCTCGATACCGCGTTCCACCGGGCGCAACCAGCGCACGGGTTGGTTGTCGGCCTTCAGCAGTACGCCGCACAGTGCCGGTGACAGGGTCAGGGCGTTGATGGAGGAAATGATGACCGCACAGGATATAGTCACCGAGAACTGGCGGTAGAGCTCGCCGGTCAGGCCAGGCATGAACCCGACAGGAACAAAGACGGCCAGCAGCACCAACGTCGTCGCGACCACCGGGCCGGTTACCTGGTTCATGGTTTTCACGGTCGCTTCTTTGGGAGACAGACCTTCCTCCTGCATGATCCGTTCGACGTTCTCAATGACCACGATGGCATCGTCCACCACGATACCGATGGCCAGAACCAGTCCGAACAGGGTGATCAGGTTGATGGAGTAACCCATCGCGGCCATCACCGCGAAAGTGCCAATGAGGGAAACCGGAATGGCCAGTGAGGGAATCAGCGTGGCCCGCCAGTTCTGCAGGAACAGGAACACCACTAGAATGACCAGTGCGATGGCCTGAAGCAGGGTGACCACCACCTCCTCAATGGAGCGGTTGATAAACTCGGTGGTGTCATAAACGATCTTGTAGTCCAGGCCCTGGGGGAACTGCTGTGAGAGCTCCTCCATCCGCAGCTTGACCCGCTCGGCGATGTCGGTGGCATTGCCATCGGGGAGCTGGTAGATCACCAGGAAGGCGGTTGCATCGTTGTTCAGCTTGGCTTTTGCCGAGTAGCTCTCTGACCCCAGCTCCACCCGGCCAATATCCCTAAGGCGGACATAGGAGCCATCGCTACGGGCCCGCAGCACGATGTTGCCGAATTCTTCCGGGTAGATCAGCCGGCCGCTGGCCTGGAGTGAATATTCGAACTGCTGGCTGTCGGGGGCCGGGTCTGCCCCCAGTTTGCCGGCGGCGACAATCAGGTTCTGCTCGCTCAAGGCATTGCGAACGTCGGTGACGGTAATGCCAAGGGCGGTCATGCGGTTGGGGTTAAGCCACACCCGCATGGCGTAGGACATCTCCCCCAGGACTTCGGCGCTGGCAACACCTGGAATCCGGCCCAGTGGCTCGGTCAGGTAGTTGGTGGCGTAGTTGGACAGGAACAGCTGGTCGATATTTTCGCTGGTGCTCACCAGGTTGATGCCGAGGAGCATGTCGGTGGACTGCTTTTTCACCGTCACACCCTGGCGCCGTACCTCTTCGGGCAATACCTGCTCTGCGATGGCTACCCGGTTCTGGACGTTGACCTGGGCCATGTCGTCGTCGGTACCGGTATTGAAATAGATCTGGATCGAGGCGCCGCCGTCGTTATTGGCGGTAGAGCTGATGTACAGCATGTCCTCCACACCGTTGACCTGCTCCTCAATGGGGCGGATGACGGTTTCCTCCACCACCTGGGCGCTGGCACCGGGGTAGTAAGCGGTGATTTGCACAACCGGTGGTGTGAGCTGGGGGTACATCGTCACCGGAAGCTGGGTCAGGGCCAGCAACCCGGCCATCGAGATGACAATGGAGATGACGAAGGCAAACTTGGGCCTGAAGATAAAAAATTTGCTGATCATGGGGGGCGTCCTTTAGCTCAGCTTATTGGTTGCCTGGCAGGTCCATCACAACGCCGGTTTGAGGGTCGACGGTCTTTTCCACGGCGGTGACGGTGATACCTGAGCGAACCTTCTGCAGGCCTTCAATCACGATTTGCTGCCCGCTATCTAGGCCGCTTTCAACCACCCACATGGCGCCAATACGCCGGCCCATGGTGACGATGGTCTGTTCAATCTGGCTCTGGTCATTCAGGGTCAGCACGAAAAAGCCGAGTTGGCTTTCCTGCACCGACGATTGAGGGATCAGGGGGGCTTCGGCTTTGTCCTGGCTTTCGGCAATCAGCGTGACGTACAGGCCGGGCAGGATCAGCCCATCAGGGTTCGGGAACTCCGCACGGATATTAACGGAACCAACGGTGCTGTCGATGCGGGTGTCGGCAAAGTTGAGCGATCCCAGTTCGCCGTAGATTTCATTGTTTGGCAGACGCAGGCTCAGATCCAATGCGGGTTGTCCCGACTCGTCGGTGTTGTTGGCCTGTTGCTGCAGGTAACTGACGTAGGTGCCTTCTTCAAGCTGGAAGTCCACGAAGATGGGGTCAATGCTCTGGAGCGTGGCGAGGGGGGCGGAGCTGGGCCCGACCAGGGTGCCAACGTCATACAGGTGCTTGCCGATCTGGCCGTCAAAGGGTGCCGTAATCGAGGTGTAGCCGAGGTTCAGCTGGGCTTCCTCCAACAGCGCCTGGGCGCCTTCCACACTGGCCTTGGTCTGGTCAGTGGCGGCCCGTAACTTGTCCAGATCCGATTGGCTGATAAAGCCTCGGGGTGACAGCTCCTGCCCCCGCTGGAAGTCAGCCGCCGCCTGGGTGGCACTGGCCCTGGCCGCGGATAGGTCGGCGCGGGCTCGTTCCAGAGCAGCCTGGTAAGGTTTTGGGTCGATCTCGAAGAGCAGCTGGCCTGCCTCCACCGTGCCGCCTTCGGTGAAGTTGATCTGGGTAATCTCACCTTCCACGCGGGCACGCAGGTCCACTTCCTGGGAAGCCGAGGTCCGGGCAACAAACTCCCGGTAGTCGCCAATGGGCTGACTGGCCACGGTGTATACCGTGACGGCCGGAGGTGGGGAAGAGGTCTGTTGTTGAGGATTGTCACAGGCGGTCAGGAGCAGGGAAGTGACAATCAGGCAGCTGACTGCCGTGAAGCTGCGGGGAAAGTGGGCCATGGCTATCTCCGGCTATGGTCGTTTAGTCGCACGATGCGTGTTATCGGAAGACGTGAGAGTATGACAGCTTCACCGGGGTGTGCCATCAGGTATAGTCACAGAGTAGCCAACGACGGGTTGTTTTTCCCCTGCTGCTATGGGCGTGGTTAGACATTGAGTTGCGCCCAGGCAGGAAAGGGCTGCTATTCTGTCGGGGTCTAGTGAACGTGACGAATGCCCCACTTCCATCCACAAGGATGTTGTTATGGTTACCTACCTGTACTGGATTGTTGTTATTGGCCTGGTGTGTGTTGCCCTGTTTGGGCTTGGAATGCGCCTGGGAAAATGGAAGCCCGCACTGGTCCTGGCGGCCGTCATCGCCGTGGTTGGCAGCATGGCCTATTACTTCTGGTTGCAGCAGATCTTCGTGAAGCGCTACGGCGGCGTGATGAGTATTACGATCCCCCAGGGGCTGCAACACATTGGCTCCACCTGGAAAGACGACAACCTGTGGATTGAGGACTACAACCCGCAAACCAACGAGTGCATTTTCCGGGAATACTCCCGTGGCGATATGCTACAGGGGCGTGTGGTGCTGAAGAACTGCCACCCAATTGGCGCCCGTCCGTCAGTGCCTCCAGCGACGGCCACCGAGTAGCCTTCGGTCTGGCCTAAAAATAAACGTGCGGGAAGATCGGAATTACAAAGGAACCCATGGATCGTGGAACTCTCAGATATAGCTATAAACGTTGCTTTCACCATTATCTTTTGCTGGTCGATGTTCTGGACGTTTCTCGTCTGGGGGTTCGGCATCCACAACTTCACCCGTAAGCACAACAAAGTGCTGGGTGCGGTTGGCATGGCCTTGTGGTGGGGGTTGATGCTCGGCCATGTGGCGGCGATCTATGCGATCTGGGGCACAAGCTATTCGGTTGGCCTGGTCACCGGGTGCCTGGTGGTCGCCCATGTCTTTTACGGCCTCACGTTTGCGCGAGACGTCAGCACGGCCTGAACCACCGATGCCATCCGATCCCTGGGATGGCTGCTTAACAGCTCGAATCACGTCATTCCAACGTACGAAGAGGGTGCATGCCTTCCACCATGCCCATGAACGGCGGGTAGATTGAGTAGCCGACCAGGGCCTGGAGTTCCGGCGAGAGCCCCCGCACCGTCTCCTTGGACAACTCAAGCAGGTAATTTTCCTGTTGGCGCATGTAGGCCTCACAGTACTGATGGGTGATGGCGAAACGGGCGCCTGCCGAGTGGTTTTCACCACCGCCATGCCAGGTGGTGCCTAGGAAGAACACCACCGATCCGGCCGGCATCACCGCCGGGATGGCGTCCTCCCGCTTGGCAGCCCGGTCATCCCCCCAGTGATGGCTGCCCGGCACAACCACTGTCGCGCCATTGTCCTCGGTGAAATCATCAATGGCCCAGACCGTTGCTGCGCCAAGGGGCTGGCGGGGCCGCGGGAGCCGGTAGAAGGCGTCGTCGTGATGTAGCCCTTGCGGAGCCTCGCCCGGGAGAATGTTGATGATCTGGCTTTGCGACAGCAGAAACCCTGGTTCAAACAAACGATCCATCAGGCCGAGGATGCGAGGGTGGGTCGCGAGTTGGTCGGTCAGCCTCGTCTTCGACAGTACATTGTAAACCCGCTGGGTCTGGTGGCCTTCAAACGCATTGCGGCCGGTTTGGCCGAGCAGGGCAAGACCTTCGGCTTTGATCGCGGCACAGGTTTCCTGGGGAATCAGGTTCTTGATGATGACGTAGCCATCCCGCATCAGGCGCTCGAAATCCCGGTCGATTTCCGGTGCCGTCCGTTCCGGTGCGGGTTTCAGTCGCGGGTGAGTTTTGGCGTGGTCGGCTTTGTTGTAGCGGCGAACATCAAACTGTTGGGACATTGGCATGCCTCTTATGGCGTGTAGCGGGTAGGGCGCGAGTGATCGCGCCCCTGCGTAAGTTTCTCTTCAATCACTGAATGCGTGCAGTTGGTCCTCCACCCAGCGGTTGTAGGCGGCCAGTGCGCCCTCGTTGCGGCCAAAGGTCAGGCTCTGATTCGCGCCACTGTTCAGGCCCGCCTGGATGGACTGGCCGAGCTCGAAATCCTCATCGAGGGTGGCAATGGAAATGCTCTGGTTACGTTTCCAGTGGGTAAACTCTTCCGCGCTCAGCTCCTCGCGTGGTGTTGGGATGAGCGACGTGATGATGACGTCGGTTTCGTCGACGCTGACCGGGATCATCTGGATCCAGTCGATGTGAGCCTTCTGGACCAGGAACGTGGTTTGCGGTGCCAGGCCGTAGACGATGTGGGTGATGTCCCGGAGGCGGGTGTCGGCCAGTGACGCCTCGGTGACTTCCTTCAGTCTTTCCGTGGGCATCACCACCCGGAAATGCGCTCCGAACTGGTTGGTCACGCAGGTGTTGCTCAGGAAGTAGGGGCCGATGCTGTTCTTGTGGGCAAACTTGAAGTGATAGGTTTCCAGCCCGCCTTCCTGGAGAATTTTCCAGTTACAGCGCCAGCGTTGCCGGTGCTGCTCGAAGACGTGCAACTGGCCTGGCGCCAGCCACGCCAAATCACCGGACACCGCTTCGAGATGTTGTGCCACCTGCTGCTCGGCGGCTTCCTGGGAGTCTGCCAGGGGACACAGCCAGATAAAGCCGTGGGCCTCGGCGCAGGGTATCGTTGCCAGCCCATGCTCGCCTTTGTTCAACTCCGGAAAGCAGGTTTGTTCAAACGGCACTGAGACCAACTCGCCCTCGGTGCTGTAGCGCCAGGCGTGGTAGGGGCAGGAGAAGGCTTTGGTACAGCCGGATGACCGCGACTCAACCCGTGTACCACGGTGACGGCAGACATTGTGAAACGCGCGAACCTGGCCGTCTTCCCCGCGGGTGAACAGAACCGAGCCGACGTGTGTCTCAATGGTCCGGAAATGATGAGGCTCGGGCAGTTCACTGCTGTGCAGGTAAGCGATGGGAAGGCGCTGGTGAATGGCCTTCAGCTCCTGCTCAAAGCGAGCCGGGTCGGTGTAACGCGTCGTTGGGGAGGTGTGGCTCTCGGGGGACAGCGTGGTGGACTTTTCCTCAAGCAGGCTAAGGCACTGTTTCAACAACTGGCGTTCGTCAGATCGATTCATGGAGCCCTCACATAGCAGTTTGCCCGATCCGGGAGCCAGACCGGGTACGGATCGTCTAACCGAAACGTTAGCGGCCAGCTCGCTCTAAAAACAGGTTTCAATCCTGCGTTAAGGTTGTCCAATCATTGCAATAATGGGTACATTGTTGGTGCTGGCGTGCAAATCTCGGAGTAATCGATGGCCTCCACCTACAAGTCACTGCAAGACCTGTTGATGACCCAAACCATTCCCGTTGCCTTTCTGGCTGACGTACTGGAGGGGGTGGGGGTCGCGTCAAACACCGCTGAACGGTTGCTGGCCCAGGAAGGGCTCTCTCGCCGGCAACTGGAGGTCGGAGGGCTCCGTTTGTCCGTTCTTGAGTACGCAGGATTTATTCGGCGGGTCATGGCGGAGTGCGGGGATCTGTTTCTCCACTTTCTGGACGCCCCTATTCCTCGTCGGGCCTTTGGGGTATTCGCCATCGGGGGCGTGGGGTGCCGTACCCTCCAGTCGTTGACGGATTACGGCAACCTTTTCTTTGGGCTGTTCACCGACCAGTTTCGCTGGGAGCTTCGGCGCTCTGCGGACTCCGTTACCCTCATATTGAGGTTCGACGAACGCGCCCCGATCAGCTATCGATTTATTTACCAGAGCATGCTGTTGATCTGGCTGCGGCTGATCAGTTGGTTCGTCGGCGAGGAACTTAAGCCCAGGGCCGTTCACTTCACCTTCCCGGAGTTGCCCAAGGACAGCCATCTACGGTACCTGTTTGGTGACAACCTGGTGTTTTCCGCTCCGGTGAACCAGATCGTGTTCGACGCCCCTGCCGTGGATGTTCCATTTACCGCAACAGAAGACCAGGTTCGCCTGATGCTGCGGGACAACCACAATATGATGCTGGTGCGGAATACCTCAGAGCCGTTTACCGCGCAAACTCGGCGGCTGCTGGTTTTAAGCCGGGAAGAGGGCTGGCTCCCACAAAGCACGATCGCCGACAGGCTAGGGCTATCGGAGAATTTGTACTGGCGTAAGCTCAAAAAAGAGGGAACAACGTACAGTGACATCCTCAACAGCCTGAAACGGGATTTCGCCCTCCGCCTGTTGGCAGACCCCGCCCTCAGGGTAGAGCAGGTTGCCCACCGGCTACACTTCGCAGAGCTGAGTGCCTTCGACAAGGCGTTCAAGAAATGGACAGGGTTGACCCCCAGCGATTACCGACAGCAGTTGTTTGGTGCCTGATGACGTTGGTACAGCAAGTGCCTCACTCCCGGCGGGTTTGTACAGTGCGATTGTGAGAGCAAAACGTAGACGTCACATAATTACTTAGCTAAGCACCCGATGATTGGCTAAGCTCATGTTTTAACTGAAACTCGGTAGGGCGCTGTTGCTATGAAACTGTGTAATCATGATGCAGTCAATTTTGTGCAGTATCGAGTCGTGCTATCTAATTGCTGTTAGATTTTAAGGTGAGGCATGGAAGAGCTGAGTAAATCCACGGTGACTTTATTGGGAGTAGTCGTAGGCTGGCTGCTTGGCCAAGGATCAGAGCTGCTGAGAAGTCACCTTAAGAATCGAAAACTCGTGGGGGCACTGAATGCTGAGCTCAAAGATCTACAGGCACATTTAGAGAAATCAATGGAGCGTTGTGCAAAGAGCATCAACACAGATGATGCACCTCGAGCAACCATATGGCCCCATGCGATTACTCACCCAATCTATACTCAGTATTATCCAGAAATCTGTCTCCATATTACTAGCGATCAGCGCCTCAGCATCAACTCGATTTACGGGCACATTGCGACGTTTAATCAAAGGCTAGCAGGGGATTACGCTCCTCAAGCAATTAAACGGGGGTTGTTCTTAGCCTACGTTGATGCAAAGTGGGCCTATGAACTCATTGATTACTATTTCCGGCATAACGGAAAGCGAAATCTTGCCGATGACGAGGCGAAAATCCGAGAAATAAACGCTGACTTTCAGGGCTTTGCCGATAAAATCTAACCAGTGCAGGCACGGCGACGCCCATTACTTTGCGCCTTCGGCTCCATTCCATGGGCGCGCATGCTGCAGGCGTTAAGTATCAATGAATATGGTTCCCACAACGCACAAGGTCTGTTTCGCGTTAATTGCGATAGCAATGACATTATTTTTTCTGGCGTATTACCACAGTTGGTACATCAACGATTCGTTGTATATTTACGCTGAGAAAATGGCTTGGTTGAGCTCGTTTTTTTCATCGGCAGAGCCGTTGGAGTCGCAGCATTGGGTCGGTAATCATGCGGGGTTCTATGAAGATCGGGCAATCCTAATAATGTTCGTGATCTCCGGTGGAATTGTGTTGGTAGCAGCGGCTCTCGCGGTGTGCCATAGATTAAAGATTGGGCGGTCACGTTTCTTCATCCCTTTGACTGTGTTGTGCGCCGTGATGCTGGGCACAATCATCAAAGTGGGTTATGAATTCGGGCTTCACAATCATGCTTAACCAGTGCATCAAATTCATTCCGGCCCATTGGGCCTCCACCGGACGTGCTGAAGCTCGCGACTCAGCTTGGCGTTATGTGTGATGAAAAAAATCCCTGCTGATAAATCAAAGTGGCCTGATGAACTAAAGAGGTCGTACGATTACTATGATCCACGCTTTGATTTTTATTACGACATTAAGATCAAATGTAAGAAGTGCTCTCATGAATTTGTGTGGAGCGCTGAGGGCCAGAAATATGAAACCGAGGTTCTAAAAAAAGCTTGGAATGATAGGTCACTGTGTTCCCTCTGCTTCAAGCGCTACAACCTTTTAAAGGAAAGCTTGAGGCGCTATAAAATAATGTGGCTGGAAGAAAGTGAAAACTCGAAAAGCCAAGCGGTATACCTGAAAAATTGGCTTGAATGCATTCGTGAGTATAAAAAATATACAAATAAATACGATAGCGGCATGGAGTCGCATTTGACCAAATTAGTGGGTAAAACGTAACCAGAGGCATCACGGCGACCGCTTTTCGCCGCCTCGCGACTCCAAATATGTCCCATGTTTCGGGCATTATATTTCAGTAGGCGTCGGCTAAATATAAAAAATGGTATATGAAAAAGAGTATTGAGCAGCTTAAGAAAAATAATGAGGATTGGAGAAAGGTTGCAATCGCATTCTATTCTGTTGCACATGGCGATTTAAGCGATTGGAAAGACCTGCCTGATTATTTAAAGAAAAGTGAGATTGGAGAGGTTTGTCAAAAGTACATAGATACTAAAGATTCAAAGTATCTCGAAGAAGCCGGTCAAATAATTGCGGGAAAAAACTGGTATACGGCACTTGGCAGGTCGTTTTGAAAAGGTGCTCTTGAAAAAAGAAACATGACAAGGGTAGGCACGTTTTCATTAGAAAAATGGAGCGTGCCAGCAGTGTTAAGCCTCCAGACGGATTTGTAGATTGAGATATAAAAATTTAATCGTAGACGATCCCGGTACGCCTGCTACTGAAAAAGAGATAGGGGTTTTAGAAGAGGCGCTGGGGTGTGCTTTACCTGAGGACTACGTTCAGTTCCTTAAAGCGTGTAATGGTGGATATCTGGAGTACGACACTCTCGTAGAGTTTGAAGACGGCACAAGTGAATACCTGTCTTTTAGTGGGTTGTATCAAGCGAGCGACTCGTGTGAATGGGAATGCAATCCGTTTGAACTGAAGCAGGAACGAAAGAATGCTGATTTCCCGCGAGAAAAAGTTTTGCCTATAGGTCGAGATGGCGGTTCAAGCCGGTTGTTTATAGATCTTAGGGGTGGTTATAAAGTTGTGGCTTTCGTCCAGGGGCTGCCAGAATGGACCGGGCCACGAACGAAGGATTCGCTCGTGGTCCTGGCTGATTCGTTTGATGAGTACCTTGAAATACTGACTCTGTGTGACGAAACCATAGAACACCACATAGAGAGCTTCAATGTAACTGAAGAAAGCGTTCAGGCCACTATTGAGTGGCTTGATTCGGCAGGCACTGCGTGGCGTGAGCAATATCAACTGAAATGGAATGAAAGAGTTCCGTTTCAAAAAATATAGCAGACTAAATGCTACCGGCTGCTTTTCATCCCTGTCGTTGCTAACTGCGTGTTGCTGGCCGTACAGCACTTATCGGTGCCGAGTGATCTGCTTTTAAGGGAAAAAGCCAAAAGTGATAAAAAGTCCGAAAGTGATATTAAGCCCGAAATTGATAAAAAGCTCTTGTGTTCATTTGTGCGCTGCTGACATAGGCTGTCGGCGGCGCACAAAAGATTGCGCCTGGCGTGTTTGCTGACTGACACCACAACATCAATTACATAAGAAACGGTGGGGATATGAATTACGTATCGAAAGCAGGGGTGGCCTCATTAATAGCCATATTTGGGCTGACGGCGGTGGGCTGTGACGGCGATGATGGACAGGATGGGCGGGACGGCACGGATGGTGCGAATGGCACCAGCTCCCTGGTCAACCTGACGGCAGAGCCGGCCGGTGGCAACTGCGAGGCTGGCGGCTACCGGGTGGATACCGGCTTGGATAATGGCGACGGCGGCGGTACTGCGGGTAATAGCCTGCTTGAGGCCGGTGAAGTCGATGCGACGAACTATGTCTGTCACGGTGTGGATGGCTTTACGGTACTCACCACATTGACTGCGGCAGCCCCAGCAAACTGTCCGGATGGGGGGCAGCGCCTGGATATTGGTCTGGATAATGGCGACAACTCGGGCATTTCCCGCGATGGCACCCTGCAATCCGGGGAAATCGATTCTACGGGTTATGTCTGCAATGGTGCGAATGGTCAGGACGGTACGGACGGTGCCGATGGTTCTGATGGAACGGATGGTACCGACGGCACCAATGGCTCTGATGGCCAGACCACCCTGGTCAAGCAGGATACGCCATCCATAACCGACTGCCCGTATGGCGGTGTGACCATTACCTCTGGTCTGGATAACGGTGACGGTGGCGGTACCGCCAACAACGCCGCGCTGGAAAGCGGTGAGGTGGATTACACCCATCATGTGTGTAACGGCGATCAAGGGGGCGGCGGAACCCAATTGGTGGACAGTAACGGTGCGGTGCTCGGTTCCGTATTGGGCGCGACCCTGACTGAAATCACTCTGCGTACGCCGGATCCCTACAACTATCTGGTAACCGTCGGTTGGGACGGAAACTTCCGCGACAATTACGCCACCTACTCTGGCGCTGGCTGTACCGGCGATATCTATATTTATATCAATGGTACTCCCAATGCGAAAATTCCTGCCAGGTCTGCGTTTTGGGCAGGGAAGGAAAATCAGTTCCTGGTGCCCAATGGCACGGGGCTTATTACCAATCAGGTTATCGCTTATGAAAGCTACTGGGACACGGGGACCTGTACTGAAGAGGTCAAATCCGATGATATGTGGGCTGCCTCTCTGTTTTCTGCCACCTCTATCGGTTTGCCGGCAACCATAACGCTGCCACTGTCGCTTCAGTAAGTAGGGCGATTGTAAGTAAAAAAGCCCCGCGATTGCGGGGCTTTTTTATAAGGGGAGCACCAACCTGGGCCGATTGGTTCGCTTTTAAGGGAAAAAGCCAAAAGTGATAAAAAGCCCAGAAGTGATATAAAGCCCGAAATTGATAAAAAGCCCTTGTAGTCATTCATGTGCTGCTGACATAGGCTGTCGGCGGCGCAAAAGATTACGCGCCTGGCGTGTTTGCTGACTGACACCACAACATCAATTACATAAGAACAGGTGGGGATATGAATTACGTATCGAAAGCAGGGGTGGCCTCATTAATAGCCATATTTGGACTGACGGCGGTGGGCTGTGACGGCGATGATGGACAGGATGGTGCGACCACGCGCGTTGTTGATCTGGCACCTGGGCCGGTCTGTGCCAACGGTGGTGTTGAGTTCAGGGTGGGCTTTGATTCCAATAGGGATGGCGAGCTCTCCGATGAAGAAATCACCGAAACCAAGGTTGTCTGTAATGGTGAGGATGGTCAGGACGGCACAGATGGTGCGAATGGCACCAGCTCCCTGGTCAACCTGACGGCGGAGCCGGCCGGTGGCAACTGCGAGGCTGGCGGCTACCGGGTGGATAGCGGCCTGGATAATGGCGACGGCGGCGGTACTGCGGGTAATAGCCTGCTTGAGGCCGGTGAAGTCGATGCGACGAACTATGTCTGTCACGGTGTGGATGGCTTTACGGTACTCACCACATTGACTGCGGCAGCTCCAGCAAACTGTCCGGATGGGGGGCAGCGTCTGGATATTGGTCTGGATAATGGCGACAACTCGGGCATTTCCCGTGATGGCACCTTGCAAGCCGGGGAAATCGATTCTACGGGTTATATCTGCAATGGTGCGAATGGTCAGGATGGTACCGACGGCACCAATGGTTCTGATGGCCAGACCACCCTGGTCAAGCAGGATACGCCATCCATAACCGACTGCCCGTATGGCGGTGTGACCGTTACCTCTGGTCTGGATAACGGTGACGGTGGCGGTACCGCCAACAACGCCGTGCTGGAAAGCGGTGAGGTGGATTACACCCATCATGTGTGTAACGGTGATCAAGGGGGCGGCGGAACCGAACTGGTGGACAGTAACGGTGTGGTACTCGGTTCCGTATTGGGGGCGACCCCCACTGAAATTACTCTGCGTACACCGGATCCTTACAACTATCTGGTAAGCATCGGTTGGGATGGAAGCTTCCTGGACAAGTTCACCATTTACTCTGCCGCGGGTTGTACGGGCGACGCCCGTATCTATATTGATGGTACTCCCAATCAGAGTATTCCTGCCAAATCTGCGTTTTGGGCGGGAAAGGAAGGTCAGTTCATGGTGCCCATTGGCACAGACTCGATTGCCAATCAGGTTCTCAATTATGAAAGCTTCTGGGAGGCGGGGGCCTGTACTGATAGTACTGGTTCAGAAGATCTATGGGCTGCCACTCTTATGTCTGACACCTCGATCGGTTTGCCGGCAACCATAACGCCGCCACTGTCGCTTCAGTAAGTAGCACGATTGGAAGAAAAAAAGCCCCGCGATTGCGGGGCTTTTTTATGTCGTCTTCGTTAGACCTAACCCCTAAACGTCTTCCCAATCCGCGATGGGTTATTCCTTTCCAGGACATCACAGATCTTATTGCCCCGCGCCGCCAGAACTGTATGCGCCTCTTTCCTGCCGGCTTTGTACAGTACGATTGTGAGAGCAAACATGGGCGTCAAACGATGCCATAGCGAAGTGCCTGATGATTGGCTAAGCTGTTGTTTTATTGAGCGCTCATTGAGATGGTGTTGCTATGAGGTTGCGTAATCATGACGCAGCACAAATTTGTGCAGTATTGAGGCGCTCTATCTAATTGCTGTTAAGCGCGTAAAGGAGAATGATGAGTACACAAAATATACTCATAGTGGCAGTAGCATTGGTAGTGGTGATTACTGCCGTTTATAAGGTGCTGCCTTACAGGCTGGCGTCAGGTAAAAAGCCTTTTTTCACATTACTACCGAAGTACCGAAAACCAATAGACACATCGCTTGATGTAGACCAGCTCGATAAGAAACTAGCTCAGTATGGCTTCAAAAAGACCAAATCGGATGGGAATTTCAATTACTACACAAGAGGCTCACTTCTTGGGGATTTCTCGGTCAATTTGATTAAGGTGAAGCTAAGGATGTCCAAACCACAAAACAGGCAAGCCGAATTAACTTTGGAAGCATCTTGGGTCGTAGCTTTTGACACTGGTGATTTTTGGTTATTTATCTCGGAATTGGGACAGAAATTGGAAAATGCTTAACCAGTGGGTGAAGCTGACCGGTACTGAGCTGCATCCCGGCAGCTTATCCAAGGCGTTATACATGAGATGGAACTCCGATGAGCCTGAAATGTCACTTTGAATTGCTAGCCACTTACAACCAGTGGATGAACTCGAAGGTGTATGAAACTGCGGGACAGCTCTCTGCGACGGATCTGGCGAAGCACCGCGGGGCCTTCTTTGGCTCTATCCTGGGAACTCTGAATCACATCCTCGTTGGGGATACCATCTGGCTCAAACGTTTTGCTACCCACCCGTCCTGTTTGAACTCGTTGCGTGAGGTCGCTGACCTTCAAAATCCGACAAACCTGAGTCAGATACTCTTTGACGATCTTGGGAGCTTATTTAAGCAGCGACTCTGGCTAGATCGGCAGGTTGTCAACTGGATAGCCCAGCTATCCGAAGGCGATCTGGATTTCATCCTCAGCTACCACAACACCAAAGGGATTCCCGCCAATAAGCGATATTCGAGCCTGATGCTTCATTTCTTTAATCATCAGACTCATCACCGAGGGCAAGTTTCTACTTTGCTATCGCAGGCGGGCGTGGATATCGGGGTTACTGACCTATTGGCTCAGATCCCGGAGGAGCCCCATCTATAACCAGCCACTGTTGCCGGACAATTTTTCCACCGCTTCACCGGGGGAGGGAATAAATCTGTCCCGGTTTTCAAAGTCTTGTCAGCCTCAGCCGGTCCGGCCGTTCCATCAGGAGTAGCATCCTGTATGGGAGCGACTTGTTCAAGACCTGACCCCATGACCTACGGAGCCCTTCAGGGCTCCCAAAGGGCGCGCCGCTGAGGCTTCAGGCTCAATGTGCAGTGTTTTTAACCGCCCCAAACTTCACGTTACGAATGATTGCACAGAGAACTCGTAACTTACTGAACAGTCTGATATTTTTTATTTCTCCAGATTTTTGGGTCATAAATGAGGCATTGCGTCGATTGATAACTTGCTTATAGCCACTACCACTGGATGAGGTTGATTACACCATGAGGGATGTACTCGAATTGTTTGAAGCGTTGCCCCAAGAGTATCCTCAATTGCTGGAACGCGCTACGAACCGCGGTGAACAGATCGTATTTGCCGGCGCGGACTTCTTTACGCTGCAGCCCTTTGCGGTTGAATTGCTGCACCTGAGCCCCGCTCAGGTGGCCCTGTACCCCACCGTTGAAGAGGTGCCAGGCGATGACCGGTTCCTTCTCGCATTGAATGACAGGCAACTCGAATACGCCACCCAGGTTTATGGCGAAGACATCCGCTACGATTTCTTTTTCCAACGCGAGGAGAACTCCCAAACCCGCTTGCAGGCTTACCACAACGACGGTCACGTCAACGCTGTGGAGGTTGAACGCATAACCCGCGACGATCAGGGGCTGCCGCTGCTCTACGAGCGCGTTGACACCCACGTGCGCTTAACCCAACGGTACCAGTATCAGCAGTGCGGCACTGCGGACGCCCAACGCTGGATGTGTGACATTACCAGCGAGAGCGTCAATCCGGCGCACGATTACACCTGCCAGCAACGACAGCGGGTCTATTTTGCAGACGACGGCTACACGGTTGACCGCATAGAGTCACTCGACAACGGCGACATACTCTACGACCGGGCAATGAACTCGCTTTCGCTGGAAGAACTGTTGGAACAGGCCAACGAGGCCATTGAGAGCAGGTTGCTGGCGGGGCTGAGCCAGGAATCGCTGGAAAGCGTCGAAGTACGCTGTGTGTTGTTCGAGTATTCGCTCCAGGGCCCCTTCCCCCCTACCTTGGCGCTGATCCAACCGCACGAGGTTGACGATAATCCGGAGTATGCACCGTTAAGCTGGCTGAACGCTCCAGACGCGGAGCTTTTCAGCGAAAGAGGCCTGGACGCTGTCGACTTTCATCAAGGCTGCAGTGCGTTGTTCGACCAGCTCAATGCACAGCTGGACGCTTTGGAGTTCGAGAGCCAACAAGAACTGGTAATCACGTTTTACGTCGAGTTTTGCCGCCGCCTGATGAACAACCCTCGACTGGCAACATTAATCAGAACCGACGACGATTTTTTTGTGACCGCTCGGGATTTCGAGGCGGCCAATGAACTGGAATTGCTCGAACGGGTTCTACCCGCACGCCAGTGGCAATCAATGAAATCGACCATCGAGTCGCACGAATAGGCTTCAGGGTGACAACAATGCCACGGTGATAATCCGCAATGATGGCGATTAAGTTCTTTTCAGCGCCAAAAAACCAAAAGGATAGCTAAGAAATGTCAAGCTCAGAGGACCTGTTTGAGTGTTATGAAGTTGAAGACGGCGGCGTCGTTATTGGCGACTACCACGGAGACGCCACCGATTTGGTGATCCCCGAAACAATCAAGGGTGAGGTGGTCAGGGCCATATACCGCTATGCCTTTAAGAACAAAGGCCTGAAGTCCGTGGTGTTACCTCCAACTCTGGAAGAAATTCACGCGGAAGCTTTCTCTACAAACCAGCTGACGAGTATCTCTTTCCCCGAAAAGCTGTACTACATAGGCCAGGACGCGTTTTACAACAACCGGTTAAAGAGCCTTGTGATCCCAGAGGCAATTACCTACATCGGTCATGGGGCGTTTTCCAGAAACGCCTTGGAAGAGTTGAAAATTGAAGCGCCGCTGGAAACCATTCCCGACTATTGCTTCACACGCAATGCGCTGACATCACTGTCATTGCCAGAATCGGTCGTAGAGATTCGTGTGAGTGGCTTTGCCTACAACAACTTTGTCGATTTGGTGATCCCACGCCACATCAAAGAGATCGGCCCCCAAGGCTTTCAAGGCCTCGAGCACATTAAGCGCGTGCGCATGCCGGAGCGGTTTATGAATCGCATCAACAACATTTTTCTGGACTCGGCGATAGAACAGGCAGAGTTTTCTGCGCTGTAGCCCGGCGACCTGGGCCGGCTGTCTGCAGCGACCACCTACGTCGCTGCAGACAGCTTTAGTCGCCGTTTCCACCAGCTTGGGCGCACGCCGCTGACCCCATGATGTGACCCCATGACCGCAGGTTCTCAATTATGAAAGCTTCTGGGAGGCGGGGACCTGTACTGATAATACTGGTTTAGAAGCTCTATGGGCTGCCTCTCTTTTGTCTGCCACCTCAATCGGTTTGCCGGCAACCACCGTGCCGCCACTGTCGCTCCAGTAACCGGCGCGACTGGAAGTAAAAAGCCCCGCGCTTGCGGGGCTTTTTTATGTCGTATTCGTCAGACCTAACCCCTAAACGTCTTCCCAACCCGAGACGGGTTATCCCTTTCCAGGAAATCACAGATCTCATTACCCACTGCCGCCAGGGCTTCCAGGTTGATGCCGGTGTCGAAGCCTTCGCCGTCCAGCAGGTACAGCACATCTTCCGTGGCGACGTTGCCGGTGGCGCCGTTGGCGTAGGGGCAGCCGCCGAGGCCGGCGACGGCGCTGTCGAAGATGCGGATGCCGCGCTCAAGGGCGGCGTAGATGTTGGCCACCGCCTGGCCACGGGTATCGTGGCAGTGCAGGGCCAGCTTTTCCGCCGGTAGCAACGGCAGTACCGCATCCAGCAGGGCGTGGATTTCCTTGGGGCGGGCGACGCCGATGGTGTCGCCGAGGGAGATTTCGTCCGCGCCCAGTGCCAGCAGTTGTTCCACCACCGGAGCCACTTGGGCCGGCTTGATGGCGCCCTCGTAGGGGCAGCCCACCACGCAGGAGACGTAGGCCCGCAGGCGTTTGCCCGCGGCCTTGGCGCCTTCGGCCACCGGTCGGAAGCGCTCGATGCTTTCGGCGATGGTGCAGTTGATGTTGCGCTGGGTGAAGCTTTCCGAGGCGGCGGTGAATACCGCACAGACATCCGCGTTGGCCGCCAGTGCACCCTCCAGCCCTTTCTGGTTGGGGGTGAGCACTTCGATGGACAGGTCCGCGCGACGCTGGATACCGGCAATCACCTCATCGGTATTGGCCATCTGCGGCACCCACTTGGGGGAGACGAAGCTGCCCGCCTCGATGCGGTTCAGGCCGGTTTTGGCGAGGGCGTTGAACCAGCGGGCGCGAACGTCCGCCGGTACCGGGGTGGCCTCGTTCTGCAGGCCATCCCGGAGTCCCATTTCCACCAGGGTGACGAATTCCCGGCTCATTCGCTGTCCTCCTCTGCGCTTGTTTCTGCGACAGACTCTGCATGAAGCTCGATCAGCACCTGGCCGGAGCCGGCGTTGTCGCCTTCGTTGCAGTGGACAGCGGCAATGGTCCCGTTCACCGGTGCCCGTAGGGTGTGTTCCATCTTCATGGCTTCCAGCGCCACCAGGGCGGTGCCAGCTTCCACGGTATCGCCCACCTGGCAGGTGACGGCGGTGATGCGGCCGTGCATGGGGGCCTTGATCTGGCCGTCGCCAGCGGCATCGCCGGCCTGTTCCTCGGGGTGGTTAACCAGGGCTTCCCAGTGCACCGCGTTGGCAAAGACGCCGAGCCGTTCACCGTGGACGGCCCAGCCCAGTTTGACGGTGCGGGCGTTGAGGCGAACGATCACGCCGTCGCTGTCCGGGTCACGGTGCCACTTCAGGGCGATGGACTGATCCTCGCTGTCGAGCTGGACCCGGCCATGACCGGCGGATTCCATCCAGTAGTGCAGGGTGTCGTCTTCGCTGCCGATGCGCAGTTCGCAGCGTTGGCCTTTGGGGCCGCCGATGCGGAAGCTGTCTCTGGAATTCCAGGGAGAGCCTCCGGCGGCCGGCAGCTCGGCGGCGGTGGCGTGGTGCCAGGCCAGCCAGCTCAGCGCCATCTGCTCCCGGTGGCTGAAGGCCGGCCGGGACAGGGTGTCGCCCTGCTGCTCGATGAAGTGGGTGGTCAGCTTCGCCTCGGCAAAGTCCGGGTGTTCCAGAATCCGGCAGACGTAGTCAATGTTGAGGGTCACCCCCAGTGCGCGGTAGTGGGCGAGGGCGTTCACCAGGCGCTGGCGGGCTTCGTCGCGGGTGTGACCGTGAACGATGACCTTGGCCAGCATGGGGTCGTACCAGGGGGTGATTTCCTGGCCCTGGCACACGCCGGAATCCACCCGCACACCGGGCAGGCCCTCGGGCTCGCGCAGGCTGAACAGGGTGCCGGTCACCGGCAGGAAGTCGTTGTCCGGGTCTTCGGCGTACACCCGGGCTTCCATGGCGTGGCCGGAATAGTGCAGGGCGTCCTGGGCCCACGGCAGGGGTTCACCCTGGGCGACCTTGAGCTGCCACTCCACCAGGTCGAGGCCGGTGATCAGTTCGGTGACCGGGTGCTCCACCTGCAGGCGGGTGTTCATTTCCATGAAGTAGAAGCCAGCGCCGGGCTCGTACAGGAACTCGACGGTTCCGGCACCGACGTAGCCGATGGCTTCGCCACAGCGTACGGCGGCTTCGCCCATTTCCTTGCGGACGGCGTCCGGGATGTTCGGGGCCGGGGCTTCCTCGATGATCTTCTGGTGACGGCGCTGCACCGAGCAGTCGCGGTCGAACAGGTAGCGGCCGTTGCCGTGCTTGTCGAACATCACCTGGACTTCCACGTGGCGTGGGTTTTCCAGGTAGCGTTCGATCAGCAGGTGCGGGTCGCCAAAGCTGGACTTGGCTTCACGCTGGGCCGCGGCCACGGCGTCGTTCACCTCGGCCAGGCTGCGGACCACCCGCATGCCCTTGCCGCCGCCACCGGCACTGGCTTTGATCAGCAATGGGAAGCCGGTTTTCTCGGCTTCTTGATGGAAGCGTTCGATGGTTTGTTCATCGCCGTGGTATCCCGGCACCAGCGGTACGCCGGCTTCTTCCATCAGTGCCTTGGCAGCACTCTTTGAGCCCATGGCGGCGATGGCGCCAGCGGGTGGGCCAACAAAGTGGATGCCTTCGGCCTCACAGCGCTCGGCCAGTTCGGTGTTCTCAGACAGGAAGCCGTAGCCGGGGTGGATGGCATTGGCGCCGGTCTGGCGGGCGGCGTCGAGGATGTGCTCCACCTTCAGGTAGCTGTCTGCGGCAGCAGCAGGGCCGATGCAGATGGCTTCGTCGGCGAAATCGACAAACGGCGCGCCGGCATCGGCTTCGGAATGCACCGCCACGCAACGGATGCCCATGGCCTGGGCGGTCTTCATGATGCGCAGGGCGATTTCGCCACGGTTGGCAATCAGGAGGGTATGGATTGGGTTCGTAGTCATCGGGTTACTCCTGAATCCAGCTCGGCGACCGTTTTTCAAGGAAGGCATTGAGTCCTTCCTGACCCTCGTCACTGGTGCGTAGGTGGGCGATCAGGTCCGCGGTGTAGCGGATCAGTTCTTCGTCCGGCTGGTTGTGGCCGGTACGGGCAATCAGTTCTTTGCAGGCACCGAGGGCCTGCGGGCTGTTCTTCAGCAGCCGCTCCACCAGGTTGTTCACCGCGTCGTCCAGTTGCTCGGCGGCGACCATCTCGTGGATCAGGTCCAGGTCGACGGCGTGGTTGGCGGAGATTTCTTCGGTGGTGAGGAAGTAGCGACGGGCCTGACGGGCACCCAGTACCCGGACCACGTAGGGACCGATGGCGGCCGGTGCCAGCCCGAGGCGGGCTTCGCTGAGGCAGAAGCGGGCGTCTTCGGTGGCGATGGCCATGTCGCAGGCACACACCAGACCCACTGCGCCGCCGAAGGCTGCACCCTGGACCCGCGCGATGGTGGGCTTGGGTGACAGGTCGATGGCCTGGAGCATACCGGCGAGGGCGCGGGCGTCTTCGCGGTTTTCATCCGCGGTCAGGGTGGCGGTGTGCTTCATCCAGTTGAGATCGGCGCCGGCGGAAAAGTGCTTGCCGTCCCCGGCCAGCACGATCACCCGGCAGGCGGGATCGTCCGAGGCGCGGTTCACCGCGTCGGTCAGCGCCTTGATGATGTCGGCATCGAAGGCGTTGCGTTTGTCCGGGCGGTTCAGGGTAATCCGTGTCACACCGCGGGCATCGGTTTCGTAACGTACAGCGTCTGTGCTCATGTCGTCAGCCTCCATCACATTCTGAAGATGCCGAAGCGGGTGTCTTCGGGCGGTGCATTGAGGGCGGCAGACAGGCTCAGGCCCAGCACACGACGGGTGTCAGCCGGGTCGATGATGCCGTCGTCCCACAGTCGCGCACTAGCGTAGTAGGGGCTGGACTGGCGCTCGAACTGGTCGACCACCGGCTGCTTGAAGCTCTGCTCTTCCTCGGCCGACCAGCTTCCGCCCTGGCGTTCGATACCGGCGCGTTTGACGTCGGCCAGCACGCCAGCGGCCTGCTCACCACCCATCACCGCGATGCGGGCGTTGGGCCACATGAACATGAAACGGGGCTTGTACGCGCGGCCACACATGCCGTAGTTGCCGGCGCCAAAGCTGCCGCCGATCACTACGGTGAGTTTCGGCACGCGGGCACAGGCCACCGCGGTCACCATCTTGGCGCCGTGCTTGGCAATGCCTTCGTGCTCGGCGTCCTTACCGACCATGAAACCGGTAATGTTCTGCAGGAAGATCAGCGGAATGCCCCGCTGGCTGCACAGCTCGATGAAGTGGGCGCCTTTCTGGGCGGACTCCGAGAACAGGATGCCGTTGTTGGCGACGATGCCCACTGGCATGCCGTACAGGTGGCCGAAGCCACAGATCAGGGTCTTGCCGTAGTTGGCTTTGAATTCGTCAAACTCGGAGCCGTCCACCAGGCGGGCGATCACTTCCTTTACATCGTAAGGGGTGCGCAGGTCGCTGGGGATCAGGCCGTAAATATCGTCCGCCGGGTAAAGCGGTTCCACCGGCTCTTTCAGGGCCATGTGGTTGGGGCGGGTGTAGTTGAGGTTGGCAATGCAGCGACGGGCGCGCTCCAGGGCTTCGGCCTCGGTGCTGGCGTAGTGGTCGGCCACCCCGGAAATGCCGGTGTGGACGTCAGCGCCACCCAGTTCTTCGGCGGTGACGGTCTCGCCGGTGGCGGCTTTCACCAGCGGCGGTCCGGCCAGGAAGATGGAGCTCTGGCCCTTCACCATGATGCTCTCGTCCGCCATGGCGGGCACGTAGGCGCCACCGGCGGTACACAGGCCCAGCACGACTGCGATCTGGGCAATGCCCTTGGCGGACATGTTGGCCTGGCGGTAGAAGATGTGGCCGAAATGCTCGGCGTCCGGGAACACCTCATCCTGCTGGGGCAGGTTGGCGCCGCCGGAATCCACCAGGTAGATGCACGGCAGGTGGTTTTCCTCGGCAATGGTCTGGGCGCGGATGTGCTTCTTCACCGTCAGCGGGTAGTAAGTGCCGCCCTTCACGGTGGAGTCGTTGGCGACAATCATGCACTCGATGCCGTGGACCCGGCCAATACCGGCGACCACACCGGCGGCCGGTACGTGGTCGTCGTAGACGCCGTCGGCGGCGAAGGTGCCGATTTCCAGGAACGGCGAGCCGGGGTCCAGTACCCGCTGGACTCGGTCCCGGGGCAGCAGTTTGCCTCGGTCGGTGTGGCGCTTCTGGGCCTTCTCACCACCGCCCTGGGCGATGGTGTCGAAGCGGCTGCGAAGCTCGTCCACCAGGGCCTGCATGTGCTCGCGGCGCTGGTGGAACTCCTCGGAGTGGGGTTGAACCTGGGTATGGAGAATAGCCATAACAATCGCCCTTAACGGGATTCTTTGAACAGTTCGCGGCCGATCAGCATGCGGCGGATTTCCTGGGTGCCGGCACCAATCTCGTAGAGCTTGGCGTCACGGAGCAGGCGGCCAGTGGCGAATTCGTTGATGTAGCCGTTACCACCGAGGATCTGGATCGCTTCCAGGGCCATCTTGGTGGCGCGCTCGGAGGTGTAGAGGATGGCGCCGGCGGCGTCCTTGCGGGTGGTCTCGCCACGGTCGCAGGCCTGGGCCACGGCGTAGAGGTAGGCGCGGGAGGCGGCCAGTTCGGTGTACATGTCGGCCAGTTTGCCCTGGATCAGCTGGAACTCGCCGATGGGCTGGTCGAACTGCTTACGCTCGTGGACGTAGGGCACCACGATGTCCATGCAGGCCTGCATGATGCCGACCGGTCCACCGGACAGCACCACGCGCTCGTAGTCGAGGCCGGACATCAGCACTTTCACGCCCTGGTTCTCGCCGCCCAGTACGTTGTCTTCGGGGATTTCCACGTCCTGGAAGATCAGCTCACAGGTGTTGGAGCCGCGCATGCCCAGCTTGTCCAGCTTGGGACCACGGCTGAAGCCGGCCCAGTCGCGCTCGACGATGAAGGCGGTGATGCCGTGGGGACCCTTGGCAACGTCGGTCTTGGCGTAGATCACGTAAGTGTTGGCGTCAGGGCCGTTGGTGATCCACATCTTGCTGCCGTTAAGGATGTAGCGGTCGCCTTTCTTGTCGGCCCGCAGCTTCATGCTGACCACGTCGGAACCGGCGTTGGGCTCACTCATGGCCAGCGCACCGATGTGCTCACCGGTGACCAGCTTGGGCAGGTACTTGGCCTTCTGCTCGGCGGTGCCGTTGCGGTGGATCTGGTTGACGCACAGGTTGGAGTGGGCGCCGTAGCTCAGGCCGATGCTGGCAGAGGCGCGGCTGATTTCTTCCATCGCGATGACATGGGCCAGGTAGCCCATGGCGCTGCCGCCGTACTCCTCGCTGACGGTCATACCCAGCAGACCCATCTCGCCCAGCTTGGGCCACAGCTCGTTGGGGAACTGGTTGTCCTTGTCGGTCTTGTCAGCCAGCGGTGCGATCTGGTCGGCGGAAAACTGGTTGATCTGGTCCCGCAGCATGTCGGTGGTTTCGCCGAGGCTGTAGTTGAGGGAGGTGTACTGGCTTTTCATCTGTGTGCTCCATGTGCTGCCAAGGGCAGAAATATTGTTTTTGACTGTTGAATTAGAGATTGAGCTCTTCGATGCTGATTTCGCGCATCTTGAATTTCTGGATCTTGCCGGTGACGGTCATCGGGAATTCGTCCACCAGGCGGAAATATCGGGGTACCTTGAAGTGGGCTATGTTGGCCTTGCAGAAGGCCCGCAGATCCTCTTCGGTGGCATGCTGGCCTTCGGCCAGCTTGACCCAGGCCATCACTTCCTCGCCGAACTTCTCATCCGGTATGCCAATCACCTGGGCGTCGGAGATGGCAGGGTGGGTGTAGAGGAATTCCTCGATTTCCCGTGGGTAGATGTTCTCACCGCCGCGGATGATCATGTCCTTGATGCGGCCAACGATGGCGACGTAACCTTCGTCGTCCATGGTGGCCAGGTCACCGGTGTGCATCCAGCCGGTGCTGTCGATGGCCTTGTGGGTGGCTTCCTCGTTGTTCCAGTAGCCCAGCATCACGCTGTAGCCGCGGGTGCACAGTTCGCCTTTCTCGCCCTGGGGCACGATGGCGCCGGTGGCCGGATCGACAATCTTCACTTCCAGGTGCGGGTGGATGGTGCCAACGGTGGTCACCCGCTTGTCCAGCGGCGCGGTGGGCTCGGTTTGCAGGCTCACCGGGCTGGTCTCGGTCATGCCGTAGCAGATGGTGACGTCGGTCATGTGCATCTTGTCGATGACCTGTTTCATCACTTCCACCGGGCAGTTGGAGCCGGCCATGATGCCGGTGCGCAGGGAGGACAGGTCGAAGCTGGCAAAGTCCGGGTGCTCCAGTTCGGCAATGAACATGGTGGGCACGCCATAGAGGGCGGTGGCCTTTTCCCGGACCACCGCTTTCAGGGTGGCCTCCGGCTCGAAGCCTTCCGACGGGTAGATCATCGCGGCGCCGTGGGTGATGCAGCCCAGGTTGCCCATCACCATGCCAAAGCAGTGGTACAGCGGCACCGGGATCACCAGCCGGTCCTGTTCGCTGAAGTTCATCCGCCTTGCCACGAACAGCCCGTTATTGAGGATGTTGTGGTGGGACAGGGTGGCGCCCTTGGGCGCACCGGTGGTGCCGGAGGTGTACTGGATGTTGATCGCGTCGTCGAACTGCAGGGTGTGCTGGCGTTGCTGGTAATCCGCATCGCTGGTGGCGTCGGCGAGGGCCATCAGGTCGTCCCAGTGCTGCATACCGGGGGCCTTGTGGGCAGCGTCCAGGCAGATCACCTGTTTCAGGTCGGGGAGCTTGTCGCTGTGCAGTGGGCCGTCCAGTGCCGAGTTGAGCGCCGGGGCCAGTTCGGTGGTCATGGCCACGTAGTCCGAGGTCTTGAACTGGCCCTGCAGGATCAGCGTGGAGGTGCCGGAATGCTTGAGGGCGTATTCCACTTCGTGCAGGCGGTAACTGGGGTTGATGTTGACCAGAATGGCGCCGATCTTGGCGGTGGCGAACTGACTGATGCACCACTCGGCACAGTTGGGGGACCAGATGCCGACCCGGTCGCCCTTGGCGATTCCCAGGGCCATCATCGCTCTGGCACAGCGATCCACTTCCGCCTGCAGTTCCCGGTAGGTGTAACGCAGGTCCTGGTGGTGAACGATCAGGGCGTCGCTGTCCGGTACCCGGTTGGCGGTTTGGTCAAACGCCTCGCCGATGGTCATGCCCAGCAAGGGAGTCGTACTGATACCACTGATGTAGCTGTTCTGTGTTGCCATTACTCACCTCAATTTTGTCTTTGTACTGGTAAGTCGGTAACTGCTCGTCGTTGTTGGCTGTTGTTATTGCTATAGGGTGTTACTCAATCAGGACTCTAGCTCCCGCATAGCCTCCAGGCAGCGCTCTTCAGCGGCATCCAGTTCGGTCTGCATCAACTGGATGTCGGTCAATTGTTGCTGAAGCGCTTCGCGGCTCTGCTGGATCTTGGCCCGCAGGGCATGCAATTGCTTGAGGTTGTCGGATGTCGGGTCGTACATCTCAATCAGCTCGCGGGATTCCGCCAAACTGAACCCCAGGCGCTTGCCTCGCAGGATCAGCTTGAGCTTGACCCGGTCTTCGTCAGTGTAGATGCGGGTCTGGCCATTGCGCTCCGGCAACAGCATGCCGGCTTCCTCGTAGAAGCGGATGGTTCGGGTGGTGACATCGAACTCCCGGGCGAGGTCGCTGATGGAGTAAGTGCGTGTTTTGGTCATGCCGTTCATAGTGCGGACCCAAGTTGACGTTAACGTAAAGGTAACTCCGGTTGAGGAGGGCGTCAATGGCTTTTTGATCAGGATTTAGCCAAAGGTCTAGGCCGTGGGTGAGGGGCGGGCAAGCTCAGTAAAAACCGCTAGGGCATGGGTGTTTGCTTCAGGCAATGCCTCTGGCGCTGCTAAACTGCCAATTCATTGATCTGTCTGGAGTTCCCATGGCCGCAGCAATGGCATTGCTCTACAAACTGTTCCCTTTGTACATCACCGTTGCGATGGGGTGGTTTGCCGGGCGTTACCTGGAGGCCAGTGGTCGTCACATCGCCGGCATCATGATGTACATGATTACGCCGTCGGTGATCTTTGCCGGGGTGATGAGTGCCCCCTTGTCCACCGGCGTTGTGTTGCTGCCGCTGCTTACCTTCTGTCTGTGTACCGTGATTGCCCTGGTTCACCGGGCTCTGGCCCAGCGCTGGGTTGGTGATGACAGTGCCAGCGTGATTCCACTGGCAACCGCCACGGGGAATACCGGCTACTTTGGCATCCCGGTCGCATTGCTGCTGTTCGGTGAAGAAGGGCTCAGCCTCTACATTGTGGCCATGTTGGGCACCACCCTGTTTGAGTCCTCGGTCGGGTTTTATCTGGCGGCCAGGGGCCGGGAGGGGGTGAAAGATTCGCTGAAGCGGGTGGTGAAGCTGCCGGCCGTGTATGCCTTTGCCCTGGCGGTGCTGCTGAACCTGGCCGGCGTGCAGATTTCCGACGTGTTCCAGCCGTTGTTCGATAACCTGCGGGGAGCGTACAGCGTCTTTGGCATGATGATCATCGGGATGAGCATTGTCAGCTTCAGCGGGTTGGCCGGTAACTGGCGTTTCACCGGCCTGGCATTCTTTGGCAAGTTCGTGTCCTGGCCGCTGATGGCGCTGTCCCTGGCGTGGCTGGATAGCCAGTTTTTCCACCTCTACAGCCTGCAGGTTCACCAGGCCATCTTCCTGATTTCCATTACCCCGATCGCAGCCAATACCGTGGTCATTGCCACCTTGCTGGACACCGCGCCCAGGCAGGTGGCTGGCACCGCCTTGCTGACTACGGTGTTTGCGTTGGCTTACATTCCTGTGATGGTCGCCTTGTTCATGTAGCGTTCACGACGTGCAGGCATTGGCTTTGGCCTCGGAGATGTCGCTGCGGGCGTGGTTGATGATGCTAAGCCCCGAGGTGACCGCAAGTCCGCCCATAATTGCCGCCACCAGCAAATCCGGCCAGGCGCTGCCGGTGCCGAACACGCCAACCGCGGCCAGCATGACGGCAATGTTGCTCAAGGCGTCGTTACGACTGCACAACCACACCGAACGCATATTCGAGTCGCCGTCACGGTGGGCAAACAGCAGCATCGCGACCGAAATGTTGGCCACCAGTGCAAGTGCGCCGACGGCCCCCATGGTCATCGCTTCCGGTGGCACTCCCGCCTGCAGGTTCCAGCCCGCCCTGGCTAAGACGGCCAGACCAAACAGCAACATGGTCACACCCTTGACCAGTGCGGCCCGGCCTCGCCATAGCAATCCCATGGACAGTACGCTCAGGGACAGGACGTAGTTGGCGCTATCACCAAAGAAATCAATGGCATCCGCCATCAGCGAAACGGAGCCGGCCTGAAAGCTGGCAATACCTTCGACGAGGAACATGCCCAGGTTCACCCACAGGGCAATCCACAGGGCTCTGCGAAAGCGGGCGTCGGGCACTTTGGGTTCCGGGGCGGAGCATTGGCAGGGCATGGGTACCTCCTTGATTTCGGTTATGGAGGTATTTAAAACCCTGTAGTGGCTATAGGGTCAATGATGTGTGACAACTTTTTCGTAATCGGTGGCCATGGCTGCATCGCAATCAGTGGCCATGGCTGCCGGGAATGTGGTTACCATGCCCATTCTTTTCCGCGGGCTTCACCGCTTCCGTGAGCCCGCCGAGAATGCCGCATTGCGCCATAGTGCCGTCATTGGAGCAGGCGTCCCTCAGTTGTTCCAGTTCTTGCTCCAGATCCTGAAGCTCCCGCAGCCTTGCCCGCACATGGTTCAGGTGACGGGCCAGCAGGTCATCCACATCCTGGCAGTTGCGACCGGGTTGCTGCGCCAGGTGCAACAGCTCGCGGATTTCCTCCTGGGTCATATCCAGGGTGCGGCAGCGGCGGATGAACGCGAGTCGCTGGACGTGTTCATTGCCATAGCGGCGATATCCGCTGTCCTCGCGGGCTGGCTCTGGCAGTAGCCCCACTTTTTCATAGTAGCGGATGGTTTCGACGGGAATGCCGGTCTGTTTCGATACCTGGCCGATTTTCATGGCGGCTTTCCTGCTCCTTATGTGCCGGTTAGGTACGAAAAGCTTAGCGGCTTTGTCATACTTGCGTCACCTATCTGCGGTAGGTTCGCGGGTTTTGTAATCCACAGGAAACAAAAAAGAATGCGTGAGCGGGAACAGGAACAGAGTTCAGCCAACGGCCCCATCTATCTGCGTGTCAGGGATCAGATCGCGGATCAGATCGAAAATGGGTTGCTGCAACCCAACAGCCGCCTGCCTTCCGAGCGGGTGCTGGCGGAAAGCAACCACACCACACGGGTGACGGCGCGCCTGGCGTTGGCCCAGTTGGAGGCGGAAGGGCGAATCTACCGTTCCAACCGTCGGGGCTGGTTCGTGTCACCGCCACGCCTGGTCTATAACCCGACCGAGGATTACAGCTTCTCCGATAACGTGGTTGCCCAAGGGCGTGTCCCTGCCACGGAAACACTGGACGTTACAACGATTGAGGCCAATGCCTGGCTGGCTGCCAAAACCGGCCTGGCTGAAGGCGATCCCATTGTAAGGCTGCACCGCCGCCGACAGATTGATGGCCGCTCGGTGCTGGTTGAGAACATTTACCTGAACGCCAGGCGCCTGCCGGGTATTGAGACCTTCGACTTCAACCGTTCGCTGTGGAAGCTGATGCGGGAGCATTATGGCCTGGAGCTGGCCCGCAAGCAGATCGAAATGTTCCCGACCGCCCTGGTTGATCCCCAGGCTGAGGCGCTGGGGGTCAATGCCGGTACGGCAGGGCTCTACGTCACCCGCTGCAGTCGCGATAATGAAGGCTGCTTTGTGGAGTTCGATGAGGAATTCTGGCTTCACGATACCCTGAGTATTCAGGTAGACGTGAGATAGCTCGCGGCTTCTGGTTCGCCAACGTCCATCTGTCATAGCGCAGTCTTCAAAACGTCATCAAACCGTCATAGTGTCTCGCCAAACTGGTCTATACCAGATAAGCGAGAAACACACTGTGTCCACCTCTCAACACCCAGACATTCTCATCATCGGCGGCGGCATCCTCGGGTGCGCCATCGCCAGTTACCTCAGCCAGCAGCCAGGCCTGTCGGTGACGGTGGTGGAACGCCACGGCCTGGGTGAACAGACCACCAGCTACGCAGCGGCACTGCTGACTCGCGTGCGTCCCTATCGGGAGCTGACCGGGCTGGTGATGGAAACCTTCCAGGCGATTGAGCGCCTGAGTGACCAGGTCAGTGAGCCCTTACCCCTGCGCAAGGTTGGCAGCCTTCAGGTGTCCGCCACTACAGCGGGCAGGCAGCAACTGGAGCAAACGGCTGAGCGGGCGGCCGAGGTTGGCGTTATCGCCCACTCGATCACAGCGAATGAAGCAGTGGAGCGCGCGCCCTGGCTGGCCCTGAGCCCAGACACGGCGGCGCTGTGGCTGCCTGATGACGGCTACATCGACCCTTACGCCTTGTGCATGGCCTATGCCGCCCAAGCTCGCAAGCAGGGCGTCCGCTTTCGTCTGCGCCAGACGGTGACCGATATCCTCCAGCAGGGGAGCACCGTGACCGGTGTTCGACTGGCATCAGGGGAGCGTATTGAGGCGGGTGCTGTGATCGATGCAGCAGGCCCCTGGAGCACGGCTCTGGCCCGTCAGCTTGGGGTTAACCTGGGTATGGCTCCGGTTCGCAGTCATTACTGGATATCTGCGCCCCACGGTCGTATTCCGGTGGATGCGCCAATGACCATCCTGCCCGACAGCGGTGCCTATGCCCGCCCGGAAGTGGGAGGTCTGTTGTTTGGTCTGCGTGACCAGCAGGCGGTCTTTGCCCACCCCGACCAGCTCCCGGACAGCCTCCACGATTATTGCTTTGACGTTGACCCGACGGGAGAGGAAGCCCTGGCGGGAGGCTATGAGGCCTTGCACACCCAGTGCCCATTGTTGGATGAGTTGCAGCTGGCGCATTACGTGAGCAACGTCTCCAGCTATACCCCGGATGGTTTTTACCTGCTGGGCGCGATGCCTGGTGTGGATGGTTTCTTTGCTGCCACCGGCTGCTCTGGCGCCGGTATTGGTATGTCGGGTGGCATTGGCCGGCTGATGGCCGAGCTGGTGACAGGACAGACCCCCTTTGTTTCTCCGGAGCGGTTCCGACTGGACCGTTTCGGGACCATCGACAGTTACGACCTTGCCTTTATCCGCCGTTGTGCCGAGGCCCGCGCCCGGAAGCGTACCGGCTAATACCCATGGAGACTCTCATGAACCAAAAAGACCCCTATCTGCTCACACCAGGCCCGCTAACCACCAGTGCCACGGTCAAGCAGGCCATGCTCCACGACTGGGGCTCCTGGGACGACAATTTCAACGGCATGACGGCGGACGTGTGCCGTCGCTTGCTGGCGGTTGCTGGCGGCAGCGATACCCACGTCTGTGTCCCGATGCAGGGCAGCGGCACCTTTGCGGTAGAAGCGACGCTGGGAACGTTGATCGCACCGGAAAGTCTGACCCTGGTGCTGATGAACGGCGCCTATGGCCAGCGCATCGGCAAGATCCTCGACACTCTGGGTAGGGCGTACATCGCCATCGACAAAGGGGATTACCATCCGCCCCGGGGTGACGAAGTGGCCGAAGTACTGGCCGCGAACCCGGCTATTGCGCAGGTGGTGGTCGTCCACTGTGAAACCAGCTCCGGCATCCTGAACCCGATTGAGGAAATTGCCGAGGCCTGCCGCCAGGCTGGCAAGCGTCTCATCATCGACAGCATGAGCGCGTTTGGGGCGTTGCCGGTCAATGTCGCCGAGCTGCCGTGCGCGGCGCTGGTGTCATCCGCCAACAAGTGCTTCGAAGGTGTGCCTGGATTTGGGTTTGCCATTGTTGACCGGGCTTTGCTGGCCGCGTCTGCCGGCCAGTGTCACAGCCTCTCCCTCGACCTGTACGAACAATGGGCCTACATGGAAAAGACCGGGCAGTGGCGCTACACCCCGCCCACCCACGTGGTTGCGGCGTTCCTGCAGGCGATGAAAGAACATGAGGCCGAAGGCGGCGTTGATGGTCGCCTGGCCCGCTATACCCGCAACCGTGACCGGCTGGTGGCCGGCATGCGGGAACTCGGTTTCCGGACTCTGCTGGTGGATGAGTGGCTGTCTCCAATCATTACCACTTTCCTGTCTCCGCAAAGTCCGGCTTTTGATTTCCGTCGTTTCTACGACGCCATCAAGGCCCACGGGTTTGTGATTTACCCGGGCAAGCTGACGGTTGCTGACAGCTTCCGTGTCGGCTGTATCGGCCAGCTTCACGATGAGCAGATCGACGCGGTGATCTCTGCCATTGCGGGCGCCTGCCAGGAGCTGGGGCTGCCGCTTCCGGTACCGGCGCCTGCTGACGCCCCCGATGACCTGAAAAACGCCTGACCTGACCAACACTGATTTCAAGCAAGGACACCATTATGTACAGCTACACCCGTCGTTACACCGGACCGCTGCAGGCGGTGATTATGGACCTGGCCGGAACCTGTGTGGACTTCGGTTCCCTGGCACCGATCGAGGCGTTCCTCAAGCTGTTCGAGGCAGAGGACATTGAGCTGTCTGAAGCCGAAGCCCGTGAGCCCATGGGTACCGAGAAGCGTGAACACATCCGCCGGCTGCTGGCGATGCCGAGAATCAGTAAGCAATGGCAGAGCCGTTTTGACAAGGCCCCGGACGACGCTGACATCGACCGGCTCTACCAGGCATTCCTGCCCCTGCAAACCGCCGCGATTGCGGAGCGGGCAACGCTGATCCCGGGGGCGCTGGAGTTGCAGGCGCTGCTGCAGGAAGAGGGCGTTGCCATGGGCGTGAACACCGGCTACAGCCGCGAGATGGTTGAGGTGATGTTGCCCCGCCTGAAAGAGCAGGGCTTTGAGCCTGCCAGTGTGGTGGTGGCCACGGAAGTGCCCCAGGGGCGTCCGGCACCGCATATGAGTCTGAAGAACGCCATTGAGCTGGGTGTGACCGCAGTGCAGGCCTGCGTCAAGGTGGACGATACCGCTACCGGGATCGAGGAAGGTCTGAATGCGGGCATGTGGACCGTGGCCGTGGTGGCATCAGGAAACGCGGTTGGTCTCAGTGCAGAGGCGATGGCGGCTCTGGATGAGCAGGAGCGGATTGAGTATTTGGCTCGTGGCTATCGCGATATGGCTCCGTCAGGCGCTCACTATGTGATTGACAGCATTGCGGATCTGCCCGAGGTGCTGGCGGATATTGATCACCGGCTGGCTGCGGGCGAGCGCCCCTGATTCCGGCGCCGAAGAAACGTCATCTGCTTGTCACGTTTTTGCAATCAAATACACCTAAGGTGGTGAGGATGAAAACTGGTATAGACCAAATAAAAGAAACCTCACCCACTTGCCAAAGTATTAAGGAGAACGTTGTGAAACACCTGAAGAAAGCGCTTGCCCTGTCCGCACTGACTTTTGCCATGGGCGCCCAGGCTCAGACCGAACTGACCGTTTACACCGCGGTGGAAGCTGAAGATCTGGCGAAATACGCCGAGCGTTTCAACGAAGATCATCCAGACATCAAGATCAACTGGGTGCGCGACTCCACAGGTGTCATTACCGCTCGCCTGCTGGCAGAAAAAGAAAATCCCCGCGCTGACGTTGTTTGGGGTCTGGCGGGCACTAGCCTGCTGATGCTGAAGAACGAAGGCATGCTGGCTCCGTACGCGCCGGAAGGTCTGGAAGCGCTGTCTTCCAAGTTCCGTGACAGCGATGAAACCCCGTCCTGGGTAGGTATGGATGCCTGGATGGCGGCGATCTGTGTCAACACGGTTGAAGCCGAGAACAACAACCTGCCGATGCCGACCAGCTGGCAGGATCTGACCAACCCGGTTTATCAGGGGCACGTGGTCATGCCGAACCCGAACTCTTCCGGTACTGGCTTCCTCGACGTGTCTGCCTGGTTGCAGATGATGGGCGAAGACGAAGGCTGGACCTTCATGGATGGCCTGCACCAGAACATCAGCCGCTACACCCACTCCGGTTCCAAGCCTTGCAAGATGGCGGCTTCTGGTGAAACCGCGATCGGTGTTTCGTTTGCTTTCCGTGGTGCCCGTCTGAAAGAGCAGGGCGCGCCTCTGGAGCTGGTATTCCCGGATGAAGGTCTGGGTTGGGAAGTGGAAGCGACCGCTATCGTAAACGGTACCGACAACCTGGACGCGGCTCAGACTCTGGTTGACTGGTCCATCAGCCGTCAGGCCATGGAAATGTACAACGAAGGCTACGCCATCGTGGCAATGCCTGGTGTTGCCAAGCCGATCCCGCATTTCCCGGACAACGCGGAAGAGCTGATCATCCAGAACGATTTTGCCTGGGCTGCCGGCAACCGCGAAGCCATCCTGGCCGAGTGGGCGAACCGTTACGACAACAAGTCTGAGGCTGAGTAATCGGCTTCGTTCCTGGGCGTAGCCTGGGAAAGTGTGCGAGTGGCCGATGGCTGGTCTTCCTTCGCTGCCCCTCAAGGTACATCCATGTACCTGGCGGGGCTCCGCGGCATCCATGCCGCTGCTACGGAAGACCAGCCATCGGCCACCGTTGGATTTCGAGATACATCTAATTTTTAACGCGGTGAGGTTTTTACCATGACCCAACAAACCCAAGGAAGTCGCCTGGAAATCCAGGGAGTTCAAAAGAATTTCGGCGATTTTACTGCCCTAAAGAGCATTGATCTCACCATCGAACCCGGTGAGCTGGTGTGCTTCCTCGGGCCATCGGGGTGTGGCAAAACCACCTTGCTGCGAATCATTGCCGGGCTGGAGCAGCAGAGCGCTGGCCAGTTGTTCCAGGGCAGTGATGACATCTCCCTCAAGCCGCCCAAAGACCGGGATTTCGGCATTGTGTTCCAGTCCTACGCGCTGTTTCCCAATATGACGGTGTGCGACAACATTGCTTACGGCCTGCGCAGCATCGGTATGGGCAAGACCCAGATCAAGGCGCGGGTATCGGAGCTGCTGGAGCTGATTGGTCTGAGCGACCACGCAAAGAAATACCCGGCCCAGTTGTCCGGCGGTCAACAGCAGCGGGTGGCACTGGCGCGGGCGTTGGCGCCTTCTCCGGGGTTGTTGCTGCTGGATGAGCCGCTGTCGGCGTTGGATGCCAAGGTTCGCCATCACCTGCGCAGTGAGATTCGTAACCTGCAGAAAAAGTTGGGCGTGACCACCATCCTGGTGACCCATGACCAGGAAGAAGCGCTGGCCATGGCAGACCGGGTGGTAGTGATGAATAACGGCGTTATTGAGCAGGTGGGCACGCCGCTGGAAATCTATCAGCAGCCGAAGTCGGCTTTTGTGGCGGAGTTTATCGGCGCCATGAACTTCATCGACAGCGCCCCGCTCAACGGTCAGCGGGTCAAGGTCGGCAACCGGGAACTGGAACTGGTGCGCCCGATGCCAGAAGTTCAGGACAGTGTACGCCTGGCGATCCGTCCGGAAGACGTACACCTGATGCCGGTCGGTGATGGAGACTGGGAAGGTCGCGTTGAAGCGATGGATTACCTGGGCGCCTTTATCCGTACCCAGATTCGCCTGTCTGACGTGGAACTCGACCTGGTGGTGGATGTTGATCCACGCTCGGCCCGTCAGCTTGACCTAGTGGTTGGGCGCTCGATCTGCCTGCACCTGCCGTCGGATGCGCTGCATTGTTTTGCGGCCTGACGGTCCTGTTTTCAGCAACCTGATTTACCTTGGTACAACTCGTTCATGATTGATTCCGCTGTGCTCCCCAACCGCGCCTGGTCCCTGACCGGGCTGCGCCAGAAACTGTCTGGCCGCTGGCTGTTCTCTGTCCTGCTGGTGGCCGGCTGCGCCGTTTTGTCACTGCTGGTGCTGGCGCCCCTGTATACGCTGCTCTCGAAGAGTGTGGAGAACAAGGCCGGTGAGTTTGTCGGCTTAGACAACTTTGCCCGTTACCTCAGTTCCGGCGGTATCGAGTCGGCGTTCTTCAATTCCCTGTGGGTGGCCGGTTTGAGTACCGTCATCGTGGTGTCGCTGGCGTTCATGGCGGCCTGGGCACTGACCCGTACCCGGCTGCCAATGACCGGGTGGGTCCGGGGTGTTCTGGTGCTGCCGATCCTTGCGCCGTCGCTGTTGCCTGCGATCAGTCTGGTGTACCTGTTCGGCAATCAGGGTGTCCTGAAGGACTGGCTGATGGGCGCGGAAATCTATGGCCCTATCGGTATTATCATGGGCTCCTGTTTCTGGACCTTTCCCCATGCGCTGATGATCCTGCTGACGGCGATGGATAACGCCGATGGCCGTCACTATGAAGCTGCAACGGCGCTCAAGGCGAGTGCCTGGCGGACGTTCTGGACGGTGACGGTGCCGGGGGCCCGTTACGGCCTGGTGAGTGCCGCTTTCGTGGTCTTTACCCTGGTGATTACCGATTTCGGGGTGCCCAAGGTCATTGGTGGCCAGTTCGATGTACTGGCCACGGATATCTACAAGCAGGTGATCGGCCAGCAGAAGTTCGAGATGGGGGCTGTGGTCAGTGTCCTGTTGCTGCTGCCGGCGATGCTGGCGTTCTTCGCTGACCGCTATGTACAACGCAAGCAGTCGGCCAGCTTTACCGCCCGTTCAGTGCCCTATAAGCCCCGGGTGGACCGCAAGCGCGATGCCATTGGCGCGATGGTGCTGACCCCGACCGTGATCTTCATTCTCGCGATTATCGGTATGGCTGTGTATGCCTCGTTCGTGAAGTTTTGGCCCTACAACCTGGACCTGAGTCTCAATAACTATCAGTTTGGCCGCATGGACGGCGGTGGCTGGGGGGCCTACATCAACAGCCTGCAGATGGCGCTGGGCACCATGCTGGTGGGTACTGGCCTGGTGTTCTTCAATGCCTGGCTGATGGAGCGTACTCCCCAGCCGAAGCTGTTGTCCGGTGCTTTCCAGTTCCTGTCGCTGTTGCCTTTGGCGGTGCCGGGGCTGGTGCTGGGCCTGTCCTACATTTTCTTCTTCAACCACCCGGACAACCCGCTGAACGTGATCTATGGATCGTTGCTGATCCTCATTCTCTGTACCGTTAGCCATTTCTATGCGGTGTCTCATTTGACGGCGGTCACGGCGCTGAAACAGCTGGATAAAGAGTTCGAGGCGGTAGGCGAGTCCCTCAAGGCGTCCCGCTGGCGGGTACTGTTCACCGTGACTCTGCCGCTGTGCCTGCCGGCAATCCTGGATGTGGCGCTGTACCTGTTCGTGAATGCCATGACCACGGTCTCGGCGGTGGTGTTCCTGTACGGCCCGAACTCGCAGCTGGCGTCAGTAGCGGTGTTGAGCATGGATGAAGCTGGCGACATCGCTCCGGCGGCCGCGATGGCGGTGCTGATCACGGTGACCTGCGCTGGTGCCAAGCTGATCCAGGGGGCGTTACGCTACTGGGTGGATCGTTCCACCCGGGCCTGGCGTCAGGGCACGGAGTGATTCCGCAGCCCGGGGCCTCCCGATGACCCTGTCCGCAATTATCATTGTCCTGATTTCAGCCCTGGCCCATGCGGGCTGGAATCTGTTTGGCAAGAAAGTCAGCCCCAGCGCCGCATTCTTCTGGCACAGCACCTTGTGGAGTGTGGTCATCACCCTGCCGGTGCTGGTCTGGTACTCCGGAATGCTGGTGGGGCTGGATGCCCGGCTCTGGTGGCTGGTGGCCCTGAGTGGGCTGTTTCAGGCTTCCTACCTCAGTTTCCTCGCCGCCGCCTATCGTCATGGTGAGCTGTCGGTGGTTTATCCGTTGGCTCGCTCCTCCCCACTGCTGATCCTGCTGGTGGGCGCAATCTTCCTTGGCACTGCAGAACGGATTACCGTCCCGGCGGTGTTTGGGATTGTGATGATTGTGGCCGGTTGTGTGGTGCTGCCGATGCAGCGGTTCCGGGATTTCAGTCTCAACAACTATCGTAACCTGGCCACTCTGTTTGCGCTGTTGACCGCTGCCAGTACCGCCGGTTATTCCATCGTTGATGACGCCGCAACGTCACACATGCGTGACCTGTTGCAAGGCCATTGGCTGGACGGCGAAGTGGCCCTGGTGTTTGTCATCCTCCAGGCAGGGGCGACGGTGCTGTGGCTCAGTCTGGGGTTGTCCCTGCAGGCTGCGGAACGTCAGCATTGGCGGCGGATGTGGGCCAGTTGGCCGAGTACCATGGCCGCCGGAACCCTGATGCTGGGTACCTATGCGCTGGTGGTGTGGGCGATGGCTTACGTCGAGGATGTCAGCTACGTGGTGGCCTTCCGCCAGATCAGCATTCCTATGGGTGTGGCCATGGGCTGGTATTTCCTTGGGGAGAAGCTGCACCCGCCCAAACTGCTGGGCGTTGCGGTCATTCTGGCCGGGCTACTGCTGGTGGTGCTGGGGTAGGTCTGGGGACAGGGCAATGGGAAGGCCCGCGGGGCGGCGGCGACGGGCCGCTCGCTCCGGGGAAGCCGGCGACCGCTCACGCAGGGCCGTCACTTTGATGAAAGCCCCGCTGCGAAGGTGAGTCTGGGCGAGGTTGAGAAAGCGCAGGGTCATGCCCTTACGGACTCATCAATCAGGATTGGCCAGCGATGGGCGCGGGCATGGGACGCCAGCTGCGGGTCTGGGTTCATGGCCACCGGGTGATCAACATGCTTCAGCAACGGCAGGTCGTTGTGGGAGTCTGAGTAGAACCAGACTTTTTCGGGCGTGGACGCGCGTCCGGACAGCCATTGTTGCAGTGCATTGATCTTGCCATCGCGGAATGGCCGGCGTTGGCCGATGGCGCCGGTAAGGGTGTCATCCTGCCACTCCAGCTGGACACCAATGCCCTCGCCAATACCCAGGGTTGCGGCAATGGGAGACACCAGGTGCTCGCCGGTGGCGGAAATAATCAGCACCTCATGCCCCTGGCCTTTGTGCCACTCCACCCGCTCGCGGCCTGTTGGCAGCACCAGTGGCTGGATGATGGTGCTCACAAACTCCTCGACCAGTTCGGTCACCTCTGGCCGGCGCCAGCCTTTCAGGGGTGCCAGGCTGAAGGTCATATAATCTTCCAGGTCCAGTTCGCCGGCGTGGTACGCGGCCATAAAGGCCTGATCCTTGGCCTCAACATCGGCAGTGTTATCAATCCCCTGGTCGCGCAGAAAGTGGGTAAACAGTTGAGAGCTGTCTCCGCGAATCAGGGTTTCATCCAGGTCAAATACGGCAAGCATGTCTCACTCCTTTGGTATACACCAGATTGTCGCGGAGGTGTATTACCGGCGTGTGACAGTTCTCCGGGCTTGATCCACTCTCCAGCAAACGCAACAATGCCCCTCAACTTTTCGCACCTCCATAAGAAGGCAGTTTATGGCCAGAACACCCGCCGCCAAGAAGTCCACCAAAAGCTTCGAGCAAACCCTCTGGGACACCGCCGACAAGCTTCGGGGCACGGTTGAGTCCTCCGAGTACAAGCACGTGGTGCTCAGCCTGATCTTCCTCAAGTTCGTCAGCGACAAGTTCGAGGAACGCAAGCAGGAACTTATCGACGAGGGCCAGGGCGATTATGTGGGCATGGTGGAGTTCTACGCCATGAAGAATGTCTTCTACCTGCCGGAAGAAGCTCGCTGGTCCCATATCCAGAAGCACGCCAAGCAGGACGACATTGCCCTGAAGATCGACACCGCCCTGAGCACCGTCGAGAAGACCAACAAATCCCTGCGCGGCGCGCTGCCGGACAACTACTTCTCCCGCCTGGGCATCGACGTCAGCAAACTGGCGGCGTTGATCGACTCCATCGACAACATCGACACGGTAGAAGACCGTGAACAGGACGTAGTAGGCCGGGTGTACGAATACTTCCTCGGCAAGTTCGCCGCCACCGAAGGCAAGGGCGGGGGCGAGTTCTATACCCCCAAGTGCGTGGTTAACCTGATTGCCGAGATGATCGAGCCCTACCAGGGCAAGATCTACGACCCCTGCTGCGGCTCCGGCGGGATGTTCGTGCAGTCGGTGAAGTTCGTGGAGAGCCATCAGGGCAACCAGAAAGACATCTCCATCTACGGCCAGGAATACACCGCCACCACCTACAAACTGGCGAAGATGAACCTGGCCATCCGGGGCATTGCCGGCAACCTCGGCGAGGTACCGGCGGACAGCTTCTTCAAGGATCAGCACCCGGACCTCAAGGCCGATTTCATCATGGCCAACCCGCCGTTCAACCTGGACCAGTGGCGGACGGCGGACGAACTCACTGACGACCCACGCTGGGCCGGCTACGAAGTGCCCCCGGTGGGCAATGCCAACTACGCCTGGATTCTGCACATGATCTCCAAGCTCTCCGAGCATGGCACGGCGGGCTTTGTCATGGCCAACGGTTCCATGTCCACCAACACCAAGGGTGAGGGCGCCATTCGCCAGAAGATCATCGAGAACGATCTGGTGGACTGCATGATCGCACTGCCCGGCCAGCTGTTCTACACCACCCAGATTCCGGTGTGCCTGTGGTTCCTCACCAAGAACAAACAGGCCCAGACCATCCCCGGCCACAACGACAGCAACCACCGCAACCGCCAGGGCGAAACCCTGTTCATCGACGCCCGTAATATGGGCTCCATGACCAGCCGCATCCACAAGGAACTTACGGCCGACGACATCGCCCACATCGCCCGCACCTACCACGCCTGGCGGGGCGAAGCGAAAGACGGCGACTACGAGGACGTGCCCGGCTACTGCAAGTCCGTCACCCGTGACGACATCCAGGCCAACGACTACGTACTCACCCCCGGCCGATACGTGGGCGCGGCAGAGATTGAGGACGACGGCATCCCCTTCGAGGAAAAGATGAAGGACCTGACCCAGACCCTGTACCGGCAGATGGCGGCAGGGGATAAACTGGATGCGGTGATTCGGGAGAATCTGGAGGGGCTTGGGTATGGGGAGTGAGTGGCTGGAAGTCCCTTTCGAGGACCTATTGTCGGAGCCCGTGCGGAACGGGATCTATAAAAAGAAGGAGTTTCATGGATCAGGCGCAAAGATTGTAAATATGGGGGAGTTATTCGGATTCCCCAGACTTTTCGATGTGCCTATGAAACGAGTTGAATTAACCGAGAACGAAATCAAAAAAGCAACGCTCAAGGCGGGGGATTTATTATTCGCCCGGAGATCGCTTACTGCTGAAGGGGCTGGTAAGTGTTCGATTGTTAAAGAAATAAAAGAGTGCACAACGTTTGAGTCTTCAATAATCCGGGCTAGGCCTGACCAAGCAAAGGCGCTTTCTGAGTATCTGTATTATTTCTTTCTTTCCCCGCGCGGTCGGCATTTGATTGGCTCAATTCTCCGTCAAGTCGCAGTAGCGGGAATTACTGGCGCTGATTTGAAAAAGCTTCCAATTGTAGTTCCCCCATTGGGCGAGCAAGCTGCAATTGCTCAAGTTCTTGGCTCTCTAGAGGACAAAATCACCCTAAACCGCCAAATCAACACCACCCTAGAATCCATGGCCCAGGCCCTGTTCAAAAGCTGGTTTGTGGATTTCGACCCGGTGATCGACAACGCCCTCGCCGCCGGCAACCCCATTCCGGACCCCCTGCAAGCCCGCGCCCAGGCCAGGGCCGCCCTGGGCGACCAGCGCCAGCCGCTGCCCGAGTCCATTCGCAATCAGTTTCCGGATCGGTTTGTGTTTACCGAGGCGTTGGGGTGGGTGCCGGAGGGGTGGGGGGTTGAGCCTATAGGCAATTTGATCGAGCTCGCGTATGGCAAATCGTTACCTGCGACCAAAAGGATTGAAGGAAGCGTCCCTGTGTATGGTTCAGGTGGACTGTCGGGATATCACAATGCCTCGCTTGTTCAGGGGCCTAGCATTATTGTTGGAAGAAAGGGTACTGTTGGCTCGTTGTATTGGGTGGAAGAAGACTGTTTTCCAATCGATACCGTTTTTCACGTGGCCAACAAATCACACCTTCCACTTCATTGGGTATTCCAAGCCCTAAAGCTGGTTGACATAAAGTCAATGGGAGCTGATTCGGCTGTTCCCGGTGTTAACCGGAATGTTGTTTACGCGACGAAGTTGGTTGTTCCACCAGAAGAAGCTCTTGGTCACTACTCCAATCAGGTCGAGGCTATCTTCGCCCGTTGTAAGGCGTTGCGAGATGAAAGCAGCGCGCTTGGCAGCCTCCGCGACACTCTCCTCCCCAAACTCCTCTCAGGCGAACTCCGGGTGCCGGAGGCGGAACGGCAGGTGGCGGAGGTGCTGTGACATGCCCCGCGGGCTGTATGGCCGACTTTCCAAACCTCGGGCTGCGTATTAGTCTGTTTCCAACAAATAATTAATCACCGAAAAAGGATTTTTGGATGACCTTGCAACAACCCATACCTGGCTGGACGAGTGTCGGTATTGTACCGCCCATCCGGCCTGGCGCGGACGGAACCAGTGCTGACCGTTCGCCCTATCAGGTCGAACTGGCTCAGTTTTGTGAGCAGTTGGGAACCACACCCGAACGTCGCGCCATTCTCTCGGGCCTGCTGGATTTTCGGCAGGCACTACATCAAGCCGGTGTGGTGCAGGGCTTCCAGTGGCTGGATGGCAGTTTCATGGAACAGGTCGAGGTGACGGAAGGGCGGGCGCCACGGGATGTGGATGTGGTGACGTTTTTTTATCTTCCTGCCGGGGAAACGCAAGGGTCGTTGGCAGGCCGTGCCCAAACCCTGTTTGATCACTCACGCCTCAAGCAGGTTTATAATGTAGATGCGTACTTTTCAATTCTGGGACAGCCGCTGAGTTCACCCATGGTCAAGCAGATTTCCTATTGGTACAGCCTGTGGTCCCATCGCCGGGACGGTCTCTGGAAAGGCTTCGTGCAAGTGAGCCTGGCCCCGGATCAGGACGCTGCCGCAACGCAGGTACTGCTCGCCAAAGGAGGTTTGGACCATGGGTAACAACTATACCTCTCTGAGTTCCGAAGCCTGGCAACTCGAATCCATGCTTGCGGAGATTCCGGAAGAAAATGTCATTGAGCGAATGAGTCTTGAGGCTCGGCTCGAGTCGGTGAAATCCGCACTGGAACGCACCCCCAAGCCGTCCATGGAAAAGAAAGCGAAGTTGACCTTTCGGGGCAAGCCGGTACTGGGAAGCTACGGGATAGCCGCAGACTTCGGTGCCAAAGCCGCTGGCGCTTTCTCGGATGCCTTTGTTGCAGTTGCCGCAGGGCTGGCCGAGAATCTCAAGCACATCGGCCCCTTACCCAATAAAGACAAACATCAACTGCTGATCACCGGCACCGCCATTGGCTCGTTCGGGTTTGAATTTGAGCTGCCGTCTCAGGAGTCCAGTCTGTTTCCGGAGTTGGCCCAGTCGGCGGATGCCATGGAGAAGATCGAATCGTTATTCCGGTTGGCGGCAATCGGCAGTGACGACGACGTGGCTGAGTTGATCGATGAAATCCATCCCCGCTCTGTCAAAAAGGTTCATGACTTCCTCGACTTGCTGGTACAGCAACAAGCCTGGTGCGCTCTCGAGTTCGGTGAACATGCCTTCAGTTACCAGAACTTCGATCAGCTCAAGTCCTCCAGTTTGCGGTTGAAGGAGGACAATATCCGGGAGTCCACGGAAACCTTTGAAGGGGAATTTCAGGGTGTACTTCCAGCGGGCAGGACGTTTGAGTTCAGTTGTGCGAAAGACGGCACGCTGGTTCGAGGCAAGGTCGATCAGACTGTCGATGATGCGGATGTGCTGAACCGGGAGTGGTTGCATAAGCCTGTGAAAGTAACGCTGAAAATCATGCAGGTCGGCCGAGGGCAACCACGTTACACGCTGTCGGCACTAGCGGATATTTCACCATTAATGCCATAACCTTGTTTAGAAGCTCATAACCTGCTGAAAGGTAAGTGATACCTCATTTCATCGCAACTGGAACCGAGGGGCGAGTGAGCACGATGATTTTGGTAAAGTGGGGCACGACTGAGTGGTGCTGAGCCCAGCTGTCGCAAAATTTGCGACAGCTCATGTTCGAGAGGGACTTGAGCCGATGGAAAACTGGACACCACAATCCAAAAGCAATAAGGACCCTAATCCCAGATACTGGCATGACGTCGGCTAATTGATGATCCACCTCCGCTGCACCAAAAAGCTCCTCGCCAAACTCCCACTGACCAGCGCCGGCAGGCTGAACGGCAAGCGGCCACTGCCCCTCGCCGCCAACGACGAGGCCGAGAGCCTGCTCAGTGGCTGGCACGCCAACCTGCTCACCATCCAGCGCCGCAACTGTGTGCTGTTTATCCACGACGCCACCCGGTTCCCGGTGCTGGCCACCTGCCTGACCAAACCGGATTTTGCCGATCTGGACTGGTGGTTTCAGGATGCCCTGATGAACACCCTGCTCAAGGCGGGGGCCAATGACGCTCAGATGGAGGTCGCTGCGGGTGCGCTCGGGCCGTTGGTGTGTGACACGGAGTGCGACCGCTCCGTGCAGGGCACGATGAACCAGATGAAGCAGGATCTGGAACACCAGGTCTGGTACGACAACCTGTCGATTACCGACCTGGCGCCCTACAGCACCGGCGTCTGGCTGGCGGAGCGACCGTGTACGGTGAAGGGTAAGGGATTTATCTGGCCGAAAAAGGCGATGTTGGAATTGCTGGGAAGGTAAGCGCTCCTCCTGTGCTCTGGTCCGTTACTTTGACAAAATAGAAGGCTAGCATTATATTTGGCATAAATATGCACAAAATATTGTGCATTAGTTTGATCTAAAACTATCAAGATTATTAAGAGAGGTTTCGTTATGGAAACTCACGCCATCTTGGCGGAGAAATCCGTAAGCATCTCTGCGTTGCGCAATAATCCTGCGCAATACTTTGGCGATCAACCCATTGCGGTTTTGAGCCACAACAAACCCGCTGGCTACGTGATTGGTGCAGAGCTCTTTGAGGAGATGATGAGGCTGATTGGAGACAGGGAGGAAGCCCGGGCTTTTCGCGGTCGCTTCCGTCCGTCTGGCGCCGAGTTGGCTGAGTACTGTAAAAGCAGTGCAGCAGCGCTGAAGGATGCCAAGCCTGAGAATCTGGAGGAATTCACCAAGTGGTAGCGGTGTTCACGTCCAAAATTATTGATGGTGCAGTGCCGGAAGGACAGCTAAAGGAACTGGTAGAAGATTTCAGGGAATACAAGTCGACCGGGCGGCGCCCCGATAGTTTTGGACGCGATGTACCTTACGACAGTGATGTCACCCTCAAGATAATTCGAGACGAAGAGGTTCAGCATATTCACCTGAAAGAAGCTGAGTCCGACTGGCCGATACGTGCCATGCAGTTTCAGATGACCAGTGACTGCCATCTACTCTATTGTCAGGGTGCGATGAACGATGACCACTATTTGTTGATCGCCATCCTCAAACCAAACGCCCATGACCTTGCCCGGGACAACAATGTTATGTATCAGGTTGGCAAGGTGGCGGAGCGCTTCCGTAGTATCTATTAGGCTTTAGCCTTTACTGGGTCGGCACCACTCCTTGCCCCATCCTATTTTAGTATTCCATTCGCATGTCCAGAGAGCTGTGGACGAGCCTCCGGTATGGCCTTGCGTACGTCTTTCAGGGCACTGGCCATGGCGGCTTCGGCAGAGCTGGCTTCGCGGGTAAAGTTCAGGGCGAGTCGTCCTTCTTGACCCAGGCCGAGAATCGCGTCGTTGCAGCCGGCTTCAAATAGGCGCTCTTCCAGTTTCTCTGGCTCAAGGGCTTCTGGAATCGCAAACGTAAGCGTAAATTTAAACTCGTTCGTCATTGCTTATGATTCCCCTCTTGGCTAGCTATGGATAGTTTGTATGCGCGATTGCTACCTGGCAATTGTCGATTATGATTTTTGGTACAAGATACCTGCCGACAAAGAAGACATATACTCAGCAAAACCTGTATAAAATCAGTTAACATCGATTCATCGACTGCCCAATTGGAACACCATCATTTGCAGTAGGGACGCCGCATGTCAAAGTTCACTGAGGAAAGGCTGGAACAAGCCATCATTGCGCTGCTTGGGGAACGAGGTTATCCCCATAGCTCTGGTGTGACACTCTCGCGCCAGCCCTCGGAGGTGTTGCTGAAAGACGACCTGGCCAGCTATTTGGCAGTCCGTTATAAAAGTGACGGTATTACCGATGGCGAAATCACAGCGGTCATCAATAAGCTGGACAAGCTTCCCTCTGCAGACCTCTATGGCTCCAACCGCGCCATCCACAAGATGGTGGCTGATGGCTTCCTGCTAAAGCGGGAAGACCCCAATCAGAAAGATTTGTATATCCAGCTGTTGGATTACAGCGACTTGCCGGAGCAACGGCAACCCTCAGCCGATGAACTTCAGACAGTGATTGCTGATGATGGCGAGGCCTTCAACGCAGCCAAGAATCGCTACCGGCTGGTCAACCAGATGGAAATTGAAGGCCTGGAAAAGCGCATCCCCGATGCCATTCTCTACATCAACGGCCTGCCGCTGGTGGTGTTCGAGTTCAAGAGTGCGATCCGGGAAGAGGCCACGATTCATGACGCCTACGTGCAGCTCACCACCCGCTACGCCCGGGATATCCCGGAACTGATGAAGTTCAACGCCCTGTGCGTGATCAGTGATGGGGTGAATTCTCGTATGGGTTCCCTGTTTGCTCCTTACGAGTACTTCTACACCTGGCGCAAGGTAACCGGCGACGAGGCCATTGATCAGGATGGCATCAATGCGCTGCATACCATGATCCAGGGGCTGTTCGATAAGTGCCGGCTGCGAGAAGTGATCCGCCACTTTGTCTATTTCCCGGACAAGTCCCATCGGGAAGACAAGATCGTTTGCCGCTATCCCCAGTTCTACGCCGCCCGCAAATTGTTCGAGAACATCAAGGCTCACCGAAAGCCTGAAGGCGATGGTAAGGGCGGCACGTATTTTGGTGCGACTGGCTGTGGCAAGAGTTTTACCATGCTGTTCCTCAGCCGGTTGCTGATGAAAAGCGTGGACTTCGAAAGCCCCACTATTGTGTTGATCACCGACCGTACCGACCTGGACGACCAGCTCTCCGCCCAGTTCACCAACGCCAAAGCGTACATCGGTGACCAGACGGTGATCAGTGTCGAGAGCCGGGACGACCTGCGGCAGCAGCTGAAAGGCCGAACCAGCGGCGGGGTGTTCCTGACCACCATCCACAAGTTCACCGAAGACACCGAACTGCTGACCGACCGCGATAACGTCATCTGTATCTCCGACGAGGCCCACCGCAGCCAGGTGAACCTGGACCAGAAGGTGCGAGTGACGGAGAAGGGTGTCAAACGCACCTTTGGCTTCGCCAAGTACCTGCACGATTCCCTGCCCAACGCCACCTTTGTGGGCTTCACCGGCACTCCCATTGACGCCACTCTGGATGTGTTCGGTGAGGTGGTGGACAGCTACACCATGACCGAATCGGTGAAGGATGAGATCACCGTGCCTATCGTTTACGAAGGCCGTGCGGCGAAAGTGGTGCTGGATAACGATAAACTCAAGGAAATCGAAGCCTACTACGACCAGTGTGCGGACGACGGCGCCAGCGATTACCAGATTGAAGAGAGCAAGAAAGCCAGCGCCAACATGAACATGATTCTCGGCGACCCGGACCGGATTCGGGCACTGGCGGCGGATTTTGTCCAGCACTACGAGCAGCGCCTGGATGAAGGCGCAACGGTGAAGGGCAAGGCCCTGTTCGTATGCAGTAGCCGCCAGATGGCCTACGACTTCTGGCAACAGGTGGTGGCGCTACGGCCCCAGTGGAACGAGGTGCTGAGCGCCGAAGATGGCGCCAAGCTGACGGAACAGGAGAAGAAAGAAATCAAACCCATGGAGCGGGTGAAGATGATCATGACCCGGGGCAAGGACGACCCCAAGGCGCTCTACGACATGCTGGGGTCAGCGGAGTATCGCAAGGAACTGGACCGGCAGTTCAAGAATGCTCGCTCCAATTTCAAGATCGCCATTGTGGTGGATATGTGGCTGACCGGGTTTGATGTGCCCTTCCTCGATACCATCTACATCGACAAGCCTATCCAGCGTCACAACCTGATTCAGACCATCTCCAGGGTTAACCGCAAGTTCGAGGGCAAGCAGAAAGGTCTGGTGGTGGACTACATCGGCATCAAGAAGCAGATGAACCTGGCCCTGGCCCACTACAACAAGGCAGACCAGCAGAACATCGAGGAGATCCAGCAGTCGATTATCGTGGTCAAGGATCACCTGGACCTGTTGGGCAAACTGTTCCACAAGTTCGATGCCCGTCCGTATTTTGAGGGCAGCGCGCTGGAGCAGCTCAATTGCCTGAATCGTGCGGCGGAGTATGTGCAGGTCACCGACAAGATTGAAAAACGCTTTATGGCTATGGTGAAACGTCTGAAGGCCGCTTACGACATTTGCAGTGGCTCTGAAGGGGTCTCCCAGGTTGAGCGGGACCGGATTCACTTCTACCTGGCGGTGCGCTCCATCGTCTTCAAACTTACCAAGGGTAATGCGCCGGATACCGCGCAGATGAATGCCAAAGTGCGGGAGATGATCACCGAAGCCCTGAAAGCCGATGGCGTGGAGGAGATATTCAAACTCGGTGAGGACACTGCCGAAGCCACCAACATCTTTGACGATGACTACCTGGCCAAGATCGAGAAGATCAAACTGCCCAATACCAAGATCAAGTTGCTACAGCAATTGCTGGCGAAGGCCATTGAGGACTTCAAGAAAGTAAACCGCGCCCGGGGTGTGGATTTCTCCAAACAGTTCAGGGCCCTGGTGGAGCGATATAACGAGCGTAAAGAAGACGATGTGCTGGTCAGCAACGTCCTGGAAGACTTCTCCGACGAGATTATTGACCTGATTCGTGCTCTGAAGAATGAACGGGGATCGTTTGCGGACCTGGGAATCGATCTCGAAGAGAAAGCGTTCTACGACATCCTTCGTGATCTGGCCATCAAATACGATTTCACCTACCCGGACGACAAACTGCTGGATCTGGCCAAAGCAGTGAAAGTGGTGGTGGACGACAAGGTGAAATACACCGACTGGAACCAGCGTGAAGACATCAAGGCGGAGTTGAAGGTGGGCCTGATCCTGGTGCTGGCCAAGCATGGTTATCCGCCAGTAGACCGGGATGAGGTTTACAAGGAGATTTTTGTGCAGGCGGAGAATTTTAAGGCGAACCGCCTTTGATGTGCCCCGGTGGTGCCTGACACTCACTATACTGCCAAGATGAACCCGTACTGGAATAACGCTGCCGTTTGGCTCTTGATCGCCGTGTTGGCGGTACTCAATGGCTTCTTGAGGGAAGCTATCCTGCAACCGCTGCTGGGGGCTCGGTTGGCGCTGCCTGTGAGTGGTGTTGCACTGGCGTTGATCGTTTTGATCGTGACGTTTGTCTGCTTTCGTTGGCTGGCAGGCCCCTACTGGCTGATCGGCATCCAATGGGTGGTAATGACACTGCTGTTCGAGTTTGGCTTTGGCCACTACGTGGCTGGGAAGTCCTGGCCGGAGTTGCTGCAGACCTTCAATGTGCTCAGGGGCGATCTGTTTGTTCTGGTGTTGCTGGTGTCCCTGATAGCGCCACGGTTGGTGGCCTGGCTTTATACCCGCTGAGACCACCGTGACATCCCCTGAGGTTGAACTATCTTGAAGGAAACTGAGCGGGGAAATCCCATGACACCGCTGTTTCCGAATCAGCCTGAGGGCGCGCTCTATCTCACCGAAGGCGGCGCTGAGACCGAAATCATGTACAAGTTCGGTTTCGAGTTGCCGCACTTTGCCATGTTTCCGCTGCTGGATAACCCCGCGGCTGTGGATGCGCTGACCGGCATGTACCAACGCTATCTGGATACTGCTGCCCGGCATGGGTTTGGCGCGCTGGTGAGTGGTCTGGATTACCGGGCCAGTCCGGATTGGGGCGAGCTGCTGGGTTATTCACCCCAGGGCCTGGCGGATATGCAGCACCGCTGCATCGGGTTCCTGCGCGACGTGGCCAAGCCCTACCAGAGCCAGCTTCCGGACATTCGGATCGCCGGGGTGGTTGGGCCGAGAGGGGATGCCTATGCCCTGAACCGGTCGATTACCGAAGCGGAGGCGGAAGACTATCATGCCATCCAGATGGCCACCCTGAAGGCGGCCGGTGTCGATATGGTCTGGGGGGCGACGTTCAATAATGTGCCGGAAGCTGTTGGCGTTGCCCGTGCTGCGGCCCGCGAAGGGCTTCCGCTTTGCCTGTCGTTTACCCTCGACAGCCGCCACCGGCTGAATTCGGGCCCCAGCTTGAAGGATGCGATTGAGTCGGTGGACCGGTCAACCGGTGTCGCCAGGCCAGGCTGCTACGGCATCAACTGTTCCCATCCTGTCGAGTTCGAACCGGCACTTGAGCCCGGTGACTGGATCCAGCGCATCCGTAGCCTGCGCCCCAATGCGGCCAAGATGGACAAGATTTCGCTGTGCAAACTGGGACACCTGGAGGAGGGGGACCCGGTCGAGCTGGGGCAGCTGATGGGCAGCCTGGCCCGGCGTTATCCCCATATCGATATGTGGGGCGGCTGTTGTGGAACCTGGGAAACCCATCTTGAAGAAATTGCCCGAAATGTGGCCGGGGCTAAGTCATCCAATGCCTGAGCGCTCTTGTTACGTTAAGGGAACCTTGGCCATTGCCGTGGCGTTGTAACAGGGAAGTGGCGGAGTTCTGATTAACCATGTTGCCCAGACGGCAAGGGATCGTTCATGAAATCATTGGGACAGGGAATCTGGATTTTCGACGGTGGAACGGTGTCTTTCTGCGGGATGCCTTACTCCACCCGAATGACGGTGGTTCGGCTGGCCTCCGGGCAACTGTGGATTCACAGCCCGGTAGCGCTGACTCCGGGGTTACGACTGGAGCTTGATGCCATGGGACCGGTTGCCTATCTGGTGGCCCCGAACGCATTGCACCACCTGTTTCTGGCGGACTGGCAGCAGGTCTATCCGAGAGCGGCGCTGTTTGGCACCGAAGAGCTGATCCGCAAGCGCCCGGACCTGAAATTCAGCGGCGAGCTGAATGCCGGAGATTATTTCCCGTGGACCGGGGACATTGATCAGCTGCTGTTTACCGGCTCCAGTGCGATGGAAGAGTGTGTGTTTTTCCACAAGCCATCCAGCACCCTGATCCTGACCGATCTGGTGGAGAACTTCGCGCCGGAGAAGCTCAGCCCCTGGCAGCGGGTCATGGCCCGTGCGGTTGGGATTGTTGCCCCCAACGGCAAGACGCCACTGGATTGGCGACTCAGTTTCCTGTTTGGTAAGCGTGAAGCCCGGCGACACATGCTCCGCATTCTCAGCTGGAGCCCCAGGTCAGTGGTTATGGCCCACGGCGAAGTGGTGGAAGACGGCGGTGTTGACTTCCTGAAGCGCTCATTCAGCTGGTTGTTGTAGACCGATCTCCTGCGGTCTTGGTCTTTACTGCCTGATCTTCTTTCAGTTAAGGGCCTTAGGCCCCATCCGTCTTAGCTGCACCGTTTGCAACGGTTAAACTTTGGGGTAACTGAGCGGAGCATGCCGCCAGGAGGTGACGCTATGAGCAAGTGGAGCTTCGAGGCCGATTATTTTACGGCCTGCAATTGTGACTGGGGATGCCCCTGTAACTTCAACGCCCGCCCCTCCGAGGGACGTTGCATGGGGTGGGGCGTGTGGAATGTGCTCAAAGGGCAGTTTGATGATGTGCCGTTGGATGGAACCCGGTTTGCCCTGTACTACAAATTTCCCGGACCGGTAGAGGAGGGCGGTGGTGTTGCCTGTGCCTATATCGATTCGCGAGCCAGCGAGGCCCAGCAGAAAGCCCTGGCCGCCATTGGTACTGGCAAGGCCGGGGGCGGAATTTTCGGATTGTTTGGTGCCGAACTGGTGACAAACTGGCTGCCCACCAAAATCGTGCCCATTGAGTTTGAATTCAAGGACGGTACCGGCAAGGTCAGTATCGAAGGGTTCGGTGAGGCCGAGAGCGAGTTGCTGAGCTACCCCGATGGCACCATCATTCGTCCGGAGCTTGGGCTGCCCCACGGCATCGAGTACAAACAGGGGTTAATGACCAACGCCAAACGCTGGTGGTGGCGGGATGAAGACCTGCTGGCCAGCTACGCCGACCGCTATGGTGCGGTGGCCAGGGTGAAGTTTACCGAGGATGGTTGTGTCGGGTGAGGCAAAAAAGAAGGGCCTTTCGGCCCTTCGCGGTGTTCCGGTTGCTCCCGGTCTGACAGCTCATCCTGCCAGTCTTCAAATTCATCCAGCGCCTGACGTCTGTCCAGGCGCGGACGGTGGGTGAGTTTGGCGTCCTGATGGGCGCCGCCCTTGCGCATCAGCGGGTCGCACGCGGCCCAGTTACGCATCGGTTTTGGTCCTTTAGCCATAACTTTTCTCCTTAACCTTTAACACACACGACTTGTTTAAGGGTGTGCACGACTTCCACCAGATCGCTCTGGTTGGCCATGACTTCATCAATGTCTTTGTAGGCGCCCGGAATTTCGTCCAGCACGCCCTTGTCTTTCCGACACTCCACGCCCTGAGTCTGGGCTTCCATGTCGGCACGGTTGAACTGCCGTTTGGCCTGGGTGCGGCTCATGATCCGTCCGGCACCGTGCGAGCAGGAACAGAACGACTCGGCATTGCCCTTGCCCCGGACGATGAAGGACTTGGCCCCCATGCTCCCCGGAATAATCCCGAGCTGATCCTTGCCAGCGGCAATCGCCCCCTTGCGGGTCAGGAACACCTGTTCACCGAAGTGGGTCTCCCGCACCACGTAATTGTGGTGGCAGTTGATGGCCTCCTTGCTCACTTGGAACTCTGGCAGGTGAGGGCGGATGGCCTCCACTACCAGCCGCATCATCTCGCGACGATTGACCAGGGCGTATTCCTGGGCCCATTCCACCGCCTGCACATAGTCGTCAAAGTGATCTGCCCCTTCCGAGAAGTAGGCCAGATCCTTGTCCGGCAAATGCAGTTGGTGGCGTTGAGCATCCTTCTTCGCCAGGCTGATGAAGTAGCGCCCGATGACGTTGCCAATGCCCCGGCTGCCGGAGTGCAGCATGATCCACACATCCTGGCTTTCATCGATGCACAGCTCGATGAAGTGGTTGCCGCCACCGAGGGTGCCAAGCTGCTTCGCCCAAACCTGCGGCTTTTGCATCTTGGTCAGTCCCGGGTGTTTGCCCAGAATTTCATCCAGCACAGCGTCCAGCTGGGCCACCGACTTGCGCTGGATGCTGGGGCGGCTGTGCATGTCAAAGCCCACCGGCACCGCGGCTTCGATGGCGCTGCGGATTCTGCGCAGGCTCTCTGGCAGCTGGCTGGCCTTGAGGGTCAGCCGAACCGCGTTCATGCCACAGCCAATATCCACGCCAACCGCTGCGGGGATGATGGCTCCGAGGGTCGGGATGACCGAGCCTACCGTGGCGCCAATGCCCATGTGTACATCCGGCATGGCCGCGATGTGGCTATGGACGATGGGTAGCTGGGCAATATTGGCCAGCTGGTTGAGGGCGCCGTATTCCACCTGGTCGGTGTAAATTTTGACCGGCACCCTGCCTTTGTTGATCGTTGTCCGAATCGGCATAACGAATTCCTTCTCATAAAACTTAAGTGCCGACGCAGCCCGTTTGAGGGGATAGCTAACCGCCTGAAACGAAAAAACCCTGATGAACAGGGTCCACCAGGGTTTCTATGCGTTCTGCATATCACTGCGCCGGAAGACCTTAATGCCTTCCAGCCGATAGGGAGGAAGGCAGTATCAGTTACTGGATACCTGCTTGAGTTGTGACATGATTTCCTCCCTTGACGTTGTACCCGACGGCCATGCCGCAGGGTGTGTGATTAATTGGGGGGCAAGCTTACGCCGGTTTATCCGGTTTGCCAAGCTGGTTGTTATGTGATCAGCGAAAAAGTAGGCCATACTCAACCAATGGATCATGGAACTGACACACGAACGGGGTATGAATAAAGGAAGTGGAGGGTTCACGATGTCTGATCCGAATAATGAACAAGTTGTCGTCAGGGAACAAACCTTCGTCGAGGAGATGGTGAACTCGCTGACCCACGGCGTTGGGGCACTGATGGCGGTGGCTGCTGCGACGTTGTTGATTACCCTGGCCAGCCTGGATGGTGATCCTTGGAAGATCGTCAGCGTATCCATCTACGGCGGCTGTCTGTTTCTGCTGTACACGGCTTCGGCGCTGTACCACGGTATTCAGCACGTTAAGGCAAAGACACTCCTCAATATCTTCGACCATTGCTCAATCTACCTGCTGATTGCGGGCACCTATACACCGTTTCTGCTGGTGACGATACGTGGCCCTTGGGGCTGGGGCCTTTTCGGGGTGGTCTGGACGTTCGCGGTGGTAGGGATCGTGCTCAAGATCGTCAAGTCACGAAAATACGAAACCGCCCACTTGCTGAACTATCTGGTGATGGGGTGGCTGATGGTGCTGGCGTATGACGAGCTGTTGGCCCAAAGCTCCGAATTTGTCGTGAACATGATCATCGCCGGTGGGATTTCCTATTCGGTGGGGGTGATCTTCTTCATGCTGGACCGGGTGCCGTTCATGCATGCCATCTGGCACCTGTTTGTCCTGGGTGGAAGCGTTTGTCACTACATCGCGGTGTTTGCCGACGTTGTGTGACGCTCAGGCTTTCTTCCCTACGTATTCCAGCCAAAGCAGGGTATCGACATAGCCCGCAAAGTGGCGGGCATACTCCGGTGACAGCGCGCGCATCTGCTTGAGCGCCCGGGTCACCAGCCGGTGCGGGTTCATGGGCCCGGCGTCCGCTGGTGTGCGTGCGATGGCATCCTCAATCAGCTGTTCTATGGTCTGTCGTGCCTGTAAGGCCCGCAGCTCCCCAAGGGCTTTCAGCTCACGGCGAGGTGGTGCGACGGCGAGTGAACCTACGGGGACCGGCACCTGCCAAGAGCCTCCTGCAGGAATCTCGTCAGCGCTGGCTGTCTCGTCCGGCGCCCTCAACACATGCAGCAGTGCCGCTAACGGGGTCGGTCCGGTCTGGTCCGGGGTGGAGTCCTGTGCCTCCGCTTTCGGTTTCCGGGCGCGGGTTTGGGACTCGGTGAAGCGGGTCTCAAACTCATCGATGGCACCGGTCAGCCGGTCGGCTACGTTCTGGTTCACCCGGGGCCGGCCCTGAAGGCGCTGGGTCAGGGAAGTCAGGTAGCAGAACCGGACTGGGTCGTAGCCGTCGGCGCCCTGGGCTTTGAGTTGATCCAGGCGGCGGGCCTGCTCCTGAATGAGGCCGTCACTCACTGGCCATGCTCTCCTGGGAAAGGCGCGGCACCGTGCTGATTTCGACCCGACGGTTCTGGGCCCGGGATTGTTCATCGGCATTGGGAACTGCCGGATGGTTGGGACCAAAGGCGGCGGCGAACACTCTGTTTTCCGGCATTCCCTGTTCGATCAGGGTTCGGGTGACGGTCAGTGCCCGTTGTGCGGATAGCCCCCAGTTGTCGTCGTAGCGGCCGTTGCCACGCCGGATTGGCAGGTCATCGGTAAAGCCGCTGACCATCAGCAGTTCATCGTGCTGGCTCAGGTATACCTGCAAGGGCGCCACCAGTGATTGCAGAAGTTCGCTGCCTTCGGGCTGCAACTGGTCGGAATTGAGTCCGAACAGGACGTTGCCGCTGATGCCGATCCGGCCGTCACGGAAGGTGATACGGCCACTGGCCAGCGGGTCGGCCAGCGCCTGCTCAAGGGCCATGCGCCGCTGTTCTTCCGCCAGGCGGGCCTGTTTTTCCTGTTCCAGGGACTGGCTCAGTTCGAGCTGGACACCAATTACCCACACCAGCACGAGTACCAGGATGCCGACCAGTGCGGCCATCAGGTCAGAGAAAATGGCCCAGACCGGTGTTGCCTGGCCGTCAACGTCGTGAAGCTCCTCCATCCGTTGCGCTCCTTAGCTCGTGACGGCGGCTGGCTGGCCGCGGAGAGCACCGAGCGCATCAATGACGTCTTTCTGCGATGTCATGCTTAACTCGATGACCTCGCGGGCCTGCTCAACGTAATAGGCCAGTTGCTCATCGCTGCGGGTGGCGGAGGCTTCCAGTGAACGTTCAACCTGGGTCAGGCTGGCCAGGAGCTTGTCATTGGATTCGGTGAACAGCGTCACGGCGAGGCTGAAGGCATCGCTCAGGCTGGCCACTTCCTGGGCACTGCCGGTCACCTCATCGGCTACATCGGCAAGCCGGGCATTCTGTTCGCTGACCTGGGCGGAGAAGGTGTCACTGACGCCACTGAGGGTTTCGCTGGTGGAGCGGATCAAGGTCTCGATGGCCTCGCGCTGCGCTGCCGCAGCATCACGCTGGCTGTTGAGCAGGGCATCCAGCTCGCTCATGATGCGGTGACGCTCGCTGAGGAGCTCGTTGTCCCGCTCGGCGTTGCGGGCCATTTCCTGACGCAGTTGTGTAATGACGTCGGCGGCCGCCTTGGGAGTTTCCGATGCGGTTTCGATCAGCCGGGTCATTGGGGCTTCGAGGGCCGTGCCAAGCTGGGTGAGGTGGCTGGCGACAGTCGCTTCCAGCTCTGCCAGCCTCTGCACCGCCGCTTCGCCACGCCTGCGTTCTTCATCGTTCAGGTTGCCCAGCTGCTGGCGTATGGCCTCGGTCAGTGCCTCAAGGCCATGTTGCTGGCCGTTCAGCAGGCTCTGGGTTGTGGTCTGGAACGACTCATTATGCGATGTGAGTGACGCGCTGATGTCACGGACCAGGTCGGCGCTGCTTTTCTGGTGCTCGGCGAGGCCATGGTGCCAGCTATTGGCAGCCTGCTCCGTGGTGGCTCGGAACTCGTTGCTGAGCTGTGCGAGCTGCTCTCCGGTACGGTCGGTCAGCTGCTGGTGAACCTCGCCTGCGTGTTCCAGCATTTGCCGGGCCTCATCACGGATCTCCTCGCGATGGCTCTTGAGGGACTCGCCCACCTCTTTCGCCAGCTCGGCGCTGACTTTCTGGTGTTCTGACAGGCCGTTGTGCCAGCTGCTGGCGGCACGCTCTGTGGTGGCGCTGAACTGCTGGTTGATGTCGGCCAGTTGCTTGCCGGTTTGCTCGGTGAGCTGTTGCTGTGTGTTGGCGAGCTGTTCGAGAACCTGTTGGGCACCGTCACGGAAATCCGCGTTGTGAGTCTGAAGCGCCTGCCTGATGTCGTCGGCAAACGCCTGGCTGGCCTGGTTCTGTTCAGCCAGACCCTGTTGCCAATGCGTGGCCGCCTGTTCCGTGGTGTGCTGGAACTGTTGTGCCAGGGTGCTTAGCTGGCGCTCGGTAATGTCGGTCAGTTGCTGGTGGGTGTGGCCAGCCTGCTCGCCAAGCTGGGCCATGGCCTGCTCCATGATGGGCGTAAGGCCTTCGGCTGCCAGGCGGCTGCTGTCGCGCAGGGTGTCCTGCAGGGATTGCGCCACCGACTCCGCCAGTTGCTGGTACTGGGCGGACACTGCGGTGTGGAAGTCGTCCTGGTTGCGGGTCAGGGTGCCGGTTAGTTGCTCGCTCATCTGTTCCAGTCGGCTGGTCATGGCCTGCATGGCGGTGACCAGCTCCGGGAGCGTCTGTGATTGTGTCTGAAGGGCGGTGAAGGCCTGTTCCCGTTGATGGTTCAGGGACAGGTGGTGCAGTTCCTGGCGTACCTTGTTTTCAAGTGTGCGGGATACGACGGTGCGGTCGCGGCGGCTGAGGGTTGCTGCAAGTCCCAGCATTGCCGAAGCAGCAACGCCGGCAATGGACGTGCCAAAGGCCAGGCTCAGGCCCTGAATCGGTGCCGCCAGGGCGCTGCGAATGGCGCTCAGTTCGCTGCTGCCGTTAAGGGCGGTGGCGGCGCCGTCGAGGGTCACAATCATGCCGACAAAAGTGCCGAGCAGCCCCAGCATGACCAGAAGCCCGGTGAGGTAGGGGGTCAGCATGGGGCCGGGCAGGGCGATGGGGGCGCCTTCAACCCGACGACGTACTGCGTTCTGCAAAGACGGGGGCAGTCTGGCGATCCAGTCGCCGAGTTGCTCCCGGGTTTGTGGCAGGGTGTTCAGACCGGTGTCGAGCTGGCCGGTGGTACGGCGAAAGTGCATCAGCTCCAGAAACCCGAAGCCGTAAACCGCACCGATGAGCAGGGTCACGGTCAGGGCGATCGGGTCCGATTCACGAAAACCCAGCCCGATCCAGCCAACGACGCCAGCGCCGAGCAGGAAGGTCAGGAGAAAAAGAAGGCGTGTCATGGGGTGTTGCTTACCTCGTTGGTGTATGCCTCCAGCAAACCGATGGCGGGCTCCAGCCGAACATCCAGTTCAGCGAGTAACAACATCTGCATTTCATTGCAGTACTGGTGGAGCCAGCCGCCGGGCTTGGTCCAACCCTGTGCGGGGGAGTGAGCCGGGTCATGGTCTTGCTGGTCGAAATTCATCTGTTGCCGGCTTTGCCAGAGGGCGTCGAAGCGTTTTTCGAGTACCGTCGGCAGTGTGGCGAAACCCTGGCTGGTGTAACCGGCCAGGGTGTGATCAAACACGGTATCCAATTGCGCCAGATGGGCCATTGCCGGGCCCGTGGTCGCTATGGCGGTGCGGATGCGGGTGCGCAGCTGACGTGTGCCGGCGGCCAGCTCCCGCTGTCGCGCCAAGTAAAAGTTCAGGTACGTTGCACGCTCCGGCGGTACGTTGCCCGCTTCCTCCAGGTCCTGATCCAGAGGTGGCAGACTGGGCATGGTGTCGGAGGGCGAGGCGGTGAAGCTCTGGCGCACTCTTTCCATCAGCTTGCTGCGGGTGGTTACCAGGTCGGACCTGAGCTTGTCGGCCTTTTCAGAGTCGGCTTCAAAAGGACCCTTGGCGCGAAATCCGATGGCACTGTCCAGTTCCATGGTGTCCGCCAGGCCAAACAGGCGCCCGAGCCGCTCAGCAAAACAAGCGTGGCTATCGGTAGTGGCTGTCTGGCCGAGAGCCGACACCAGTTGCACCAGTCGGGCACTGTGTGGGGCGGCTTGGGGAATTGTCCGGGCAATTGTCATCTGGCGGCCCCTGAATAACGCGCCGGCCCGGGAGATTCCCGGGCCGGAGGCAATAACGAAAGGGGCCTATTCTAATCGTTAACGGGTAACGATGACATTCACTTCCGGGCCGTTATCGCACCGTCATCGTTAAACGATTGAAACTATTCTTTCATCTTGGGAGGTTGTTCTCGGCCCTGGGGAGTCAGCCTGGTTGCATTCGACTGGCTGAGGCGTGCCATGGAGTTACTCCTCGCCATTGAATGGCCACGGCAGCGACTGGATGAACTGGCGATAGGGTTCGTAGGTACTGCTGCCGGGCTGGCCGTAGCGTTCTTCGATCAGTGGCAGGGTGTGCTCCATGTGGAAGAAAGCACAGTGCTCGCCATCGATCACGTTGAAGTACTCCGCCAGCAATGGCAGGTGGTCCACGCTGTGTCCGGCCAGGGCCAGAACTGTGTCTGACAGCGCCGGCTGGCTGTCGCCGCTGCGCAGGAACCCGGCGTCAGGGAACGCGTTGAACAGCCGCACTGCCGTAGCCAGTTGCTCCGCCACCCCCGGCACCTCTATGGTACGGGACACGAACTGGCGTTCGTTCCATTCGCCGCCGTCCCGGTCGCAGAACAGCAATTCCAGCCGCTGGCCCTTGGCGTTGGCGGGAATATCCTGCATGGCGCTGGCAAGCTGGCGGGCGCCGTCCAGGAGTTCATCGGGCAGGGCGAAGTAGTTGACGTCAATGGTCAGTTTGCCGGCGTTGGTGAAGGCCTGCGCCTGTTGCTCGGTCAGGATCAGCTCTGGTTCCGGCAAGCTCCGGCAGGGTAGTTGCTGCCATTCATCGTCGGAGCCATCCGGGGCCGGGCAGGGCGTTCCATGGGTCAGGTCAACCTGGTCGATCCCGAAGTAGATGGTCAACAGCGAACCGTCCGGGAGCTGCTTCAGGTTGTAGCCAAACAGGTGATAGGCCTCGTGGTTCAGCGGGTTAGTTTGATTGCCGAAGTGGGCGGGCTCCGGTTGCAGTTTGTAGAGAGCCGATCGTTGGGTGATGGCGTGCTTGCCGGAAGCGTCCAGGGTGATTTTCTGCAACGTATCCCCCCAACCGAGCCAGAAGGCGACTTCGTTGTCGCAGAAGTGCACCCTTTTCAAACTCTCGGTCAGTTCTTCCAATGCGTCCTCAAGTGCACCGGTGTTGACCTCTTCGCCTCGGGCATGCTTCAGCAGGCAATTGAACTCTGCCTTGTTGCAACCGCTCGCCTGCTGGGCCAGATAGCGCACGGTGTCGGACCAAAGGATGTCAAAACTGTTCAGGTCAATCAGCTGCATGCCATAGCCAAGGCGCGCGCCCCCGGCGTCGATGGTGATCCTGTCCATGGCGGGCAATAGGGCCAGTCCCAGCCGCGGACTGAAGGCCATCACTCGTTCCTTGCGGTGGATGTCAGGTATGGGGTGCGACGGCAAGGTGTGCAGTTCGATTGCGCCGGAATCGGGGCTACAGCGGTAGAAACCGTGCTCGCCGTCCATGCTGTGGTAGTACAGGAAGCAGCCATCGGTGCGGCGGACGATGGTCCGGTGGTCAATATAGCTGGGGAGTTCAATGTCGGCGATCGGTTGCCAATCCGGTAGCGACCAGCCCATCAGCTTGTCGACTTCCTCCTGTATTCCGTGGGCGTCGGTGGCTCCCTCTTTAGCCAGCGTGGCGGAATACCAGAATTCCTGGCGCTCCTGATCCAGGAAACAGGCGCCCCAGATACCATGCACCGGCAGGGTGAAGACTTTCCGACATTGTTGGGTGTCGAGGTTGCCGAAAAAAACATGGCCAGCCTGATCGGCCACCACGAAGTTCCGGCCGTCGATCTCCGCGGCTAGGAGGATATTGCGCTCGCTGCCGGTCAGTTCGGCCTGCCAGATCAGTTGCTGGCCATTGTCGCAGGGCGTGAGTACTTGCAGTTGGTTCCAGCCACCGTCATTGCGGGGCGACAGGATGAGTTCCGGGTGCTCCATTTTTCTGTCCATAGTCTGCGTTACTTGCTCAGGTATCGTGAAGCCAGGGCCGCGACGGCCCTGGAACTGTCTTTCAGCAGGCTGGCGAGGCCCGGTTCGCAGGCTTCGCTGCGGGTACCCAGCAGTTCTGCCAGGCGTTGTCGGTCCTTGCCGTTGAGGGCCTTGCTGAGATCCGGCAGTGGGCCCTGGCTGGCACGTTCGAACAGGTAGTCGGTCATGCCGTTCTCGAAGGCAAAGGCTAGGCGCAGGGCGTCGGGAATGTCCAGCGGTTCCAGTTTTTGCAGGGCCCAGGCGGCGGCACGGCGATACAGTTCCTGGCTGACGTCCGGGTCGCTGATGCTGTTGTGGCCGACGATCTCATGGTGCCAGCGCTCCTCCATCGTCAGTTCGCTGCTCTGGATCAGGTGGTGCACATAGGTGGGGTGCAGGGCCTGCCAGTCCAGCATTTTCAGGCCAGTGCGGGAATGGTTCAGCATCAGTGTCAGCAAGCGGTTGCTGCGCACCTCGTCAAGCAAGCCCCACAGGTAGAACTGCGGGCCCGCCAGCGTTTCCGCGGTGGTATCAGAGCTGAGCTGCTGATCCAGGGTTTTCTTCAGCCGGGTCTGGATCGCCTTGCGGTCGGGCGATGGCTCGGACGCGTTCAGGTAGGCCAGTACCTGGGCCGCAGTTTCTTCGCCCACCTTGCGTTTGGCCGGACCAACCTGGTCCCACTCCAGACCCTTGTCGACCTTGCTGTTGGCGACCAGGTACTCGGTCAGTGCCTGCTCAAAATCGGCTTCCAGCCAGTCCGGCAGGGGCGCGTCGGGGTGACGACTCCTGAGGTCGGTGAAGAAGCGGATGCGGTCCCGGTCTTCCCGTTTACGCAGCGCCTCGAGCATGTCGGCATACTGCCGGCGGGCACTGGCGCCCAGCATGCTGCGGTCCTCCGGATCGATCTCGCCGAAGTGATCCAACTGGCCAACGTAGCGCTGCCAGTAGCGTTCATTGGCGGGCCGGTAACCGGCCACCTGGGCATCGCTGCACAGCTGGAAAACGTCCAGTTCGGCTTCGCGGACGCCGCTCTTGGTCAACTGATTGTGCAGGGTGTTTTCCAGCGCCGGGTCATCAATACCCTGGTACAGCGGGTAGTTGGAGTGCAGTTTCAGTATCTGCCGAATCACTTTCTGGGGAGCCAGGTCGAGCATCAGACGCCACCAGCGTTCCCGCAGCAGCATCAGCTCCGGCGAGACCCGGGACAGCCAGCCGGCGACCTGGAGCCAGAACAGACTCAACAGGGGCAACTGGAATCCACCTTCAAACTGGAACAGCGCGTAGGCGGGTTGCTGGTCCGATACACGGGGCCCACTCCGGCCGCCATCGCGGTGCAGGCTGCTTTCCAGCATCCGGAACATGTCCTGATGGATCGCGGAATCAAAGGGCGCGGGCTGGCGATCGGTCAGGTACTCCCGCAGTTGCGGGGGCAGGGTGTCGCTGTCTGCCCAGTCACTCAGGGCATCGTACATCGCCTCCGGCAAGCGGGCTTCCAGCCAGGCCGTCAGTTGCTGCGCAGGCTTGTCGGCTACGGTCAGGCTTTGGGCGCACCAGGTGGCGTAGGTTAAGGCGCCCAAGTGAGAAGGCCAATGGCCGGGATCGAGCAGGGCCTTGTGCCCCGCGACCTTGTCATCCAGCGTCTGGAGTCTTGCAAGTTGCAGGGCTTCCCCGGAGTGGTTGAGGCGATCCAGGCTATGGGCAAAGGCGACAAAGCGCTGGTCGTCGGCGGCAGGCTGCTGCTGATAGCGCTGGCGGTAGTCGGCCTCGCTCAGCAACGACCACTCCTGCAGCTTCTCTAACAGGCGATAGGGGAATTGAGGGCAGCCCAGCGCTCGCCAGAACACGTCCAGCATGCGCAGGGCATTTTCATTCCGTTCTGCGCCCTCAGTGTTCGCCCGCAGGCTGGGCAGCAGGGAGGCGAAGTAGTCGTGAAAGTTCGCGATCACGTCGGCGGTGGCGAACGGTGGTTCCAGCCAGTCTGTCAGGTTCACGATAAATGGGTAGAGCGTATCCGGCCCGGTACCGAAGCGACCCATGGCATCGAAGTCGTAGGGCTTTATCCGCGCCAGCAGTTCAATGGCTTGGTCGGGCGTCAGTTCGCCCAGGACATAGCGCCGCAGGTCCGGGCCATTGTTGAGGTTGCCGACAAAACTGAGGGCGTTCTCGAATCGGTTGCCAAACGGCTCACCGCACTCGTCATCCTCCTGATGGGCTTCTGCCACCACCATCAGGGGCGATGAGGTCTGCTGCTGAACGGTCTCGAATACTGCCAGGGCGGCACCTTCCAGGGTGGTGTCCAGGAACGGCAACTGGCTGACCTCGTCGATCCAGTCGCCTTCATCGTACGGGTCGGCGTCCACCGGCCAGCGAGCACGTAGGGTATGGAAGAAGGTCAGTACCGGGAAGGCCTCGCCTTTGGGGGCTTCGCCGGGGTGAGCCAGCAACGGCTGCCGGCGCAGACGTTCGGCCAGTTGGTTGCAGAACCAGTCGTAGTCTTCGGGGTGCTGCTGCAGGTAATCCGCCAGGTCCGGGGTGTTGCCCGGATGGTTGAAGGTGCGGCGAACCTCGGTGTTGTCGCAGTAGACGTAGGCCTTGATCAGGTCGCGGGTCCAGCCGCCGGCCTGAACCAGGATGGGCATCAGTTCGGCGTGGGCGTGCTCATGTTCGGTATCCCAGTACGGAATCAAGAAACTGGCCAGCAGCCAGGCGGTTTCTTCGTGCTCGATGGCCAGCATGAACAGGGCTTCGAGGCCAAACACGTACATGTCGTCGACCCAAAAATCGGCGCTGTCGTTACGGCGGCGGGCAAAGGCGACCATGGCCTCGGCGGTGCGCAGCAGCTCCGGTGTCAGTTCCGGATAGGTCAGCGCCCGGGCGAACAGGATCGGTTCACTGATGTAGGTTTCCTCATCCGCTTCCACTTCCTTGTGGGTGCCTTCCCGGGTGATCTCCAGGGCGAAGGCCAACAGTTTCTGATTCTTTCCGGCATCGTCGGGCTGCAGGCGGCGGTGGCCGTTCTCTGTCTCGGCGACAAACTCGACGTTGAACATCAGCCCAAACTCCTGGCGGAAAGCGTCGCCGGACTGGAGCAGCTCTTGGTAGCGAACCAGTGCGTGGCGAATGCTGTCGGTACTGGAGGGGTTCAGGGGAATGTGGATGTGCTTGTCGAACTGGTTCATCAGAAGGCTCGCCGCTGTTCAGGGGTAAAGGCGAAATAGTACCAGTAGGTAGTTGATATAAAAGTTGTTTTTTCTATTCTTTTGCCGGTCTTTACATTCTCGGTCGCTGGCGATGGTGGTGCTGCCGGTCAGCGGGACCTGGTAATTGTGACAATTGCCTATGAACCCCGTTGTGCCGTTTCCCAACTGGTGAACGCTCTGGGGTTTGAGATAAGGTAGGCCGAATAACGGGCGTCCGCCGGACGTTGCGATGTTACTGCCCAGGCCCGGGTGTCCAGCTTCAAAGGGAGAAGTAAGCATGAAGTCAGTGCTGGTGGTGTTATTGGCGGTTATGTTGGTCGGTTGTGCATCCATGGTGAGGGACGGCGCTATTATCCGGGTTCAGGACAACCTCGCCGATGGCGATTATGCCGATGCCATAGCCATTGCTGACCGGGCGTTGAACGCCTACGACTACAGCGATGACCAACGGGCGCAGTTGCTATTCATGAAAGCCGTGAGCTATCAGAACCTGGAGGACTACCAGACGGCTTTGGCCCTGTATGGCTATCTTGCTTATAAGTACCCGGACACAGAATACGGGTTTCGGGCAGCGACCATTCTTGAATCGGTTGAGCAGAGTCGGGGCAAGCAGGGTGCCCGGCCCCTATAACGTCCTTTTAGGCTGATACATGCTGGCATTTGGAATTGCCTATTCGGTGCTGTTGATTGCTTCCGGCCTGAGTCTGGATCGCCGGTTGCGTTATGGCGGTGCTTTGTTGGCCTGCTTGCTGGCGCTGTGGGTGGGTTACAGTTCCTGGCAGTTTTCGGTGTATGTCCTCGGATACCTGCTGCTGTCGGCCTGGATGGTGGAACGCCCGGCCCGGAACGGCTTGCGATACCTCCATTTCGCCCTGTGGGGCGGTGCGAGCCTACCCCTGCTGGTCCATACCGCGCCGGGCTATGACGGTCTGCTGCTGGCGGAGCAGGTGGTCATGAAGCCTGCCAGCGTAGCGATCGATCTCTACTTCAATCACGACAAGATCTGGGTGGCCTGGTCATTGTTGGGCTGGCTGCCGATGATACGCCAGAGCCTGACACCAAGGCGCGGGTTCCTGCCCTTGCTGACTCCGTTTTTGTTGCTGGCCGGCCTGGCACTGGTGATGCTGCTGGCGACAGTGCTGGAGCTGGTGCACTGGCAGCACGGGCTTCCCGAATGGTTCTGGGTGTTTGCGATTGCCAACTTGCTGAATACCTGCATAGCCGAAGAAATGCTGTTCCGGGGTCTGGTACAGCGCCAGTTACAGATCCGTTTTGGTTGGATTGTGGCTTTGCTGGGCACGTCGCTGTTGTTTGGTCTGGCCCATGTGCCCGGCGGCTGGAGCTTTGTGGCTGTGGCTTCGTTGGCAGGTCTGGTCTACGGCCTGACGTATTTGTGGACGGGGCGGCTGGTCTGGGCCGTTCTGGTTCACTGGCTGCTCAACCTGTCTCACCTGATGTTGTTCACATACCCGTTTTCGGCCTGACGAACGCGACCAGGTTTGTGAGTTCAGCGCCCCGGCAGGAGCCTTCGCATCGCGCCGGCCCCTGGTTTTGTCCTATGATCGAATCATCAACCGATTGATCACTGAGCTTCGCCCGTGACGTGAGGTCATGCATGAAATGGACAGTCGTCATTCTGATTTGCGTATTGCTCACTGCTTGCAGTGACCGCTCTGCCCCCGTGGCCCTTGGCACCCTGGAGCGGGATAGGGTGGCCCACACGGCGACGGTGAACGAAGTCATTGTTGCACTGCCGGTTGCCGAAGGCAGTATGGTGGCCGCAGGCGACCTGCTGGTTCAGCTCGACACGCGCCAGCAGCAGGCGATGGTGGCCCAGGCCCAGGCCAATGTTGCCCGGGCCGAAGCCAACCTGGAAAAGTTGCGCAACGGTGCCCGGGAAGAGGAAGTGGCTGCGGCACAGGCCCGGGTAGAGGGTACACGGGCAACCCTGGTTGACGCCCAGCATACCTACCTCAGAAATCGTGACCTGCGAGCCCGCCAGATGGTCAGCCAGGCTGAGCTGGATCGTGCACTGGCCAACCGGGATTCAGCCAGCGCCAACCTGCGGAGCGCCCAGGAGCAGTTGCGTGAACTGACCAATGGCACCCGGGAGGAGGACCTGCGCATGGGCTCTGCAGAGCTGGACGCTGCCCAGGCTATGTTGGCCAGCGAACGCAAGCGCCTGAACGATCTGACCATTACCGCAACCCGCGACGGACTGCTCGATAGCCTGCCCTGGAACCTTGGCGAACGGGTTACGGTGGGCAGCCCGGTGGCGGTGGTGCTGGCCGGTGATGTGCCCTTTGCCCGGGTGTATGTGCCTGAACCCTACCGGGTCAGAATCCGCGAGGGGGACACTCTCCCTGTGCAGGTGGATGGCCTGACGGACGCCTTTGAAGGTACCGTCCGCTGGATCAGTACCGACCCGGCGTTCTCTCCCTATTACGCGCTTAACCAGGAGGAGCGAAGCCGGTTGATGTACCTGGCGGAGATCCAGTTGCCGCCGTCTGCCGCCGACCTGCCGAACGGCGTGCCGGTACAGGCCCGGATGCCGGCGGGGGAGTGATTCAATGACGCAATGGGCAATCGAGGCTACGGCACTTACCCGTCGCTTCGGCGAGCTGGCCGCCGTGTCCAGTCTCGATCTCCAGGTGCCGAGCGGCTCCATCTATGGGTTTCTGGGGCCGAACGGCAGCGGCAAAACCACCGCCATTCGGATGCTGACCGGATTGCTCAAACCGTCCGATGGCCACGTTTCAGTGCTGGGGCTTTCACTGCCGCAAGAGGCCGAGGCGCTGAAGCGGCAGATCGGCTACATGACCCAGCGGTTTTCCCTTTATGAAGACCTGACCGTGTGGGAAAACCTCCAGTTTGTGGCCAGAATCTACAGCCTTGGCTTCAGGGAAGCCCGCAAGCGGATTCAGCAGCTTCTATCGACCTATGGCCTGGAGGCACTGGCCAGACAGCGGGCAGGCAGTATGAGTGGGGGGCAACGACAACGCCTAGCCCTGGCTGCGGCAACCCTCCACAACCCGAGCCTGCTGTTTCTTGATGAACCAACCTCTGCGGTCGATCCCCAGAACCGGCGTGACTTCTGGGAGCAGTTGTTTGACCTGTGCGACCGTGGCACCACCATCCTGGTGTCGACCCACTATATGGACGAGGCCGAACGATGCCACCGGCTGGCCATTCTGGACTCAGGGCAGAAGCGGGCTGATGGGCCACCAGAGGTGCTGATGGCCACCATGGGCGCGCGGGTGGTTGAGCTGGAGGCCCCCGATCTGCGGCAGCTCAAACAGGACTTGTTGGGACTGCCGGAGGTGGTGTCTGCGGCACAGCTTGGTGCGCGCTTACGCGTGCTGGTTGATGACCGGGTTGAGCGTCCGCAGCAATGGCTGGCGGGGCTGCCGCAAGCCCGGATGGCGACCAGCCTGGAAGCGGTGCGGCCGAGTCTGGAGGACGTGTTTGTGACCTGCACCGGCGCAGCCAGGGAGGGGCAGTGAACGGGCTCCGGCGTATTCTGGCCATCATCGCCAAGGAGCTGACCCAGCTGCGGCGGGACCGAATGACCTTTGGCATGGTGGTGATGATCCCGCTGATCCAGCTGCTGTTGTTCGGGTTTGCAATCAATACCAACATCCGGCATATCCCGGTCGCCGTGGTGGATCAGAGCAACAGTGGCTTGTCGCGGGTATTGATGCAAACCATAGCGGCCACCCAGGTGGTTGAGTTCACCGAGCGTTATGCCACGCCGCAGGAGGCCGAGGCCGCGATTGTGGATGCCACGGTCAGGGCCGCACTGATTATTCCGGCGGACCTCAGTGAGCGGGTGGCCCGCCACCCTGCGGTGGGGTTGGGCTCCCCGCCATCGACGGATCAGGAAACCAGCCGCCCAGTGGCGCAATGGGTGGTGGATGGCTCCGATACCATGATCGCCGCAGCCATCAAGGGGCTTCGCGCCATGCCTCTGCAGGAGCTGTTTCGCCAGCCGGCCAACCGGAATGTGCCCACCTTTGAAGTGGCACTCTATTTCAATCCCGAACAACGAACCGTGGTCAACATTGTGCCCGGGCTGGTGGGTATTATCCTGACCATGACGATGATCATGTTCACGTCGGCCGCCATCGTGCGGGAACGGGAGCGTGGCAACATGGAAATGCTGATCAACACACCCGTCCGTCCGATGGAACTGATGCTCGGAAAGATCATTCCGTATGTGTTCATCGGGTTTGTTCAGGTCTCCATCATCCTGGGGTTGGGGTATTGGGTATTCCAGGTGCCTGTGGTCGGTGGCCTTGGTCACCTGGCGGCCATTACCGGTCTGTTTATCGCGGCGAGCTTGTCCCTCGGGCTGGTGATCTCGACGCTGGCGTCAAACCAGCTGCAGGCCATGCAGATGACCGTGTTTGTTTTGATGCCATCGATTCTGTTGTCGGGCTTCATGTTTCCCTACGAGGGCATGCCGGAGCTGGCCCAGCATATTGCTGAGGTGCTGCCGGCGACACACTTCATGCGGGCTGTCCGTGGTGTGGTGTTGCGGGATGCCAGTCTGGCGGACATGTCTGACGATGCGTTCTGGTTGCTCGGCTTCACCGTTCTGGGGCTGGTGCTGGCGTCGTTGCGGTTCAAAAAGCGGCTGGACTGACGGCCAGATGAATGGCTCGATACGAAAGAGTCATTAGGCAGGAACAAGGGGGGCGTATGAAATACATATTCGAAGTCCGCATCAAGGAAGGGTATACCGCCGAGCAGTATGCGGATGTCTGGGTCCGGGCGTCGGAACTGATTCAGCAGGCGCCGGGGGCCCGAGGCACGGAACTGCACCGGAAAATTGGAGATCCCAATGGCCTGATTGCCATCGCCCACTGGGACAGCAAGGCGGCCCGGGATGCGATGGAAGCCCAGCATGATGAACGCATCGCAGGTATCATCCGCAGCGCGGCCCCGTTCGTCGAAATTCACCGGGTAGGCTCATTTGAAGACCCTGAGTGGGTGGTGATGCCAGCAGGTTACAAGGAGAAGTAATGATCGTTCCCCAGTATTGGGCAGAGGCCAAAGTCAAAGATCGGATCAGCGGCGCGCAGGTGACCATCAAACGTTTTGGTTGGTCCGATGACAGCGAGGCTGCGGCTGAAGCCCATGCCCGGCAGCGGGCCGAAGAGGCTATGACCCGAGCCCGGGCTGGTGAGCGTGTTCGCCGTGTTGACCACAAACTGACGTACAACGGTGCCGAGGGGCTTCCCATTCGGGAAGAGGTCGTGTCCCGTGATGGCGAAACGGTCATGACCCGCAACGTCTACGGCGCGCTGTGCCTGAACACCCCGGACGTGTTGTTTGCCGATATCGACTTTCCCCAGAACCCGCCGACGCGATTGACCTTCGCCATTGTGCTGATTGTTTTGGTGCTGGCCGCTGCACTGGCGGTGGCTGCGGGCTCCGGCTGGCTGTTTGTTGGCGTTGCCGGCCTGGGACTTTGGGGCTCGGGCGGGCTGGCCCGAACGCTGGTGCGATGGCATGAGCGTCGCCACGGAGGTCAACCTGCGCTTGTTCGTAGTGCTGTTGAAACTTACGCCCAGCGTCATCCCGACGTTCATCTCAGGCTATACCGCACGCCCATGGGTTACCGGGTATTGGCCATGCACACCACGTATGACCCGATGTCGGAGGACAGTCGTCAGCTGTTGCTGGCGCTGAAAGCGGACCCACTGTACCTGCAGATGTGCCGCAACCAGAAGTGTTTCCGGGCCAGGGTCAGTCCCAAGCCCTGGCGTATTGGCCTGGAGCGGCTAACGCCCCGGCCAGGGATTTGGCCGATTCGTCCGGAGCGGATGCCCGCTCGCAATGCCTGGATTCAGGACTACAGCAAGAAGGCCCGGGATTATGCGGCCTGCCGTTTTGAAGCCAGCTACGGCAGCCGGACGGTTGACCCCAAGGCCGAGAGGGTACGGGTACTGCATGACCGTCTTTGTCAGGCCCATGATGACCTGAAGCTCGCCTGAGCTCCGGGGCTGATCTGACCCCGGAAGATTCTACAAAATTTTTCAAAATTCAACGATAAGACAAGAATTTATCGCTATGATGTAGGTCGTTGGATTTCCGTCAAGGAATGGGTGCATTGTGTGCCCAGTCAATCGTCAAACTAAGGATGTATAGGGATAGTATATGAGCAAGAATTCTTCTTCTCTGGTAAAGGGCACCCTGGGCGGTGTAGCCGTAGTTATGCTGGCAGGATGTCAGGCCATGAGTGGCGCAAGCAGTGGCGGCGCTTCCATCGTTGGCAGCACTGATGGAAAGCTGGTGATCGGGGAGCGTTCCCGTGGTGAACTGACCACCCAAAGCCCGCTCAACTTCAAGGACGGTAGCCGTTACCAGGCTTATAGCCTGTCCCTGCAAGAGGGTGACCTGATTGAGATTGAAGTGGATGGCAGCGTGGAAAACGTTGTGTCCCTGTACGACGACCAGAATGACCTGCTGATCAGCGCCTCGCCGCTGCGTTTCCGGGCTGATCAAAGTGGTGACTACGCGGTGGTTATCAGCGGTTTGACCGCCGACAGCTACGGCCCGTTCAATATTCGTTCCAAGAGCATGGAGCTGAATGACACCGGTGTGCTGACTGTTCCTGGCTCCACCATGGGCTGGCTGCAGATGGAACCGCGCACCTACGAGCTGACCGTGGAAACCGCTGGTGCCTACCAGATCGATATGTTGTCCGATGACTTTGACACCATGCTGGTGCTGCAGGGCCCTAACGGCTACCACACCGAAGACGATGACGGCGGCATGGATTACAACGCCAGCATCGGCGACATGCTGGAGCCGGGTGAGTACACCCTGACTGCCACCTCCTACGAGCAAAGCGCTGGTCTGTTCAGCATCGAGATTTCCAGCCTGGATATCGAGATCACCGAAACCGATACCCTGGAAGTGAACTCTGAAATCAATGGCTGGATGCGTTCCTCGCCCAACAGCTACACCCTGAACATCGCTGAAGAAGGCGTCTACCAGCTGGATATGCGCTCCACCAGCATGGACTCGGTTCTGGCTATCGAAGGCCCCGACGGTTTCTATGCTGAAGATGATGATGGCGGTGACAACTACAACTCCCGTATCACCGAAACCTTCAAGCCGGGCGTTTATCAAGTAACCGCTCGCAGCTACGAAGAGAATGGCGGTATCTACACTCTGTCGGTTCAGCGTCGATAAGAGCGGGCTTAAGGCAGGCCGTGAGGCTTGCCGCAATGCTCAAAGGCAGGTCAGCGTATGTTGACCTGCCTTTTTTTATGGGGTCGTCACTTCGCCCACAGCCTCGGTATCGCTGTTTGCTGGCACCGGGTGCCAAAGCCGGTCGATCAGAGCGGCAATCGCTGCGTTGCTCCGGCGTTCCAGTTGGTCCCTGCGGATCAACAAATTGAGCCGAACACTCATTTCCGGTTGTGGGTAGATGCGAATGCCGCCTCGTTCTGCCCAGTGATCAGCCAGTTCACCTTCAACAACGCCATAGCCCAGCCCGGCACGGATCATCGACAAGGTGGTGTGTTCGTCCTCGGAACTGGTCACAACGGTGGCTTGCTCGCGTCCTCCGCCGAGGAGGTCGGGCATCATCTTCGAAAATGGGCAGTTGGCTGACGGCCAGATCCAGGGCAGGGCCCGCCGTTCTGACAGGGATTCGGGGAACGCCAGGCAGCCGTCGGTTGGCCCCACCACGCACACCCGGATAGGGGCCAGGGCGATGCTGTGAATGTCATCATCGGCAAATTCACCGTAGACAAAGCCCAGGTCCATGTCGCCATTACGGACCTGCTCGGCAATGAAAAACGACGAGCTGGTACACAGCTCGAGGGCTACATCCGGCAGCTCCCTGGCGGCCAGTCGTAGCATCTGGTCCACCTTGAGGTATTCCGGTGGGGCATTCAGCCCCATGAACAGCCGGGTAGGGGTTTCGCTGCGCAGGCGCCGGGCGGTTTCGTCCAGCTCTTTGATTTGTTGCAGCGCCTGGCGGGCCGGGACCAGCATGGTTTTACCCGCGTCGGTGAGCATCATTCCCCGGGGCGAACGCTCAAACAGGCTGAGGCCGAACAGTTCTTCCAACTGGCGCAGGTGTTCGCTGACGGCGGAAGGGGTGGTGTGCCGACGCTTGGCCGCCCGCGTCAGGTTGCCCTCCTCAGCCACCAGTACAAAGGAGCGTAGCTTATCGAGTTTTATATTCATGTTTTGCGAACGCTCCCTTCAATTAAGACTGATGGATTGCCCTCTATAGCAGCAGTTTAATGTGAATGGCAGGCCTGCCTCAATTCACATTTCCTGGAGGGAAACACCATGCAATCGTCTCATGCCGAAGCAAAGAAACCCCTATTCATTCCTCCACTGGAGCCATATGAACCCGTTACTTTGCCCTCGCCTGGTAAACGCAGGATGCAACGGATTCGGCAAATTCTGACAGTGTGGTGGCAACGCCATCGGTCGCGGGCGCAGTTGAGGCGCCAGCTGCGGGAAATATCGGCCTTTGACGCGGAACGGGATGTTGGCCTGCCCGCAGGCAGTTTGCTGGAAGAGGCCGGCAAGCCATTCTGGCGTGCCTGAGTGGCTGAAACCCTGTGGCCCGTCGATGGCTGAAGTTGTTCATCCGAAAACGGGAAGATAATTTCGCTAACTTCAACTTGGGCGGAATAAACGGCTATGATGTAGCCCGTTTGATTTCCTGCAAGGAAGGCGCACGGCAAGTGCCCATAAATTCATCAAGTTATGGAAGTACAGGGATAAATTATGAGTAAGGCTTCTTCTCTGGTTAAAGGTGCTCTGGGTGCCGCGACGGTGACCATGCTGGCCGGCTGCCCGCTGTCGACCCCGGATTCTGATACCAGAGTGACCATTGTTGGTAGCAGCGCTGATAAGTTAGTAGTGGGTGAGCGCTTGCGTGGTGAACTGACGACGCAAAGCCCGCTCAACGTCAAGGATGGCAGTCGATACCAGTCCTACCGGCTGTCGCTGGCTGAGGGGGGACTGGTTGAGATTGAGATCGATGGCAGCATTGAAGGCATAATGTCGCTGTACGATGACCAGGATGAGCTGCTGGCGAGTGCGTCGCCGTTGCGCTTCCGTGCCGAGGAAAGCGGCGACTACGCAGTGGTGGTCAGTGGCGCGACGGCTGACAGCTATGGCCCGTTCAAACTTGTCTCCAGAACTATTGAGTTGAACGATACCGGCGAACTCAGTGTGCCGGGCTCAACCATGGGCTGGCTGCAGATGGAACCGCGTACCTATACCCTGACCGTGGAAACCGCCGGTGCCTACCAGATCGACATGACCTCCGGCGACTTTGACACCAAGCTGGTATTGCAGGGCCCTAACGGCTACCGCGCGGAAGACGATGATGGTGGTGAGGATTACAACGCCAGCCTTGATGACATACTGGCACCGGGTGAGTACACCCTGACGGCAACCTCCTATGAGCGGAGCACCGGTCTGTACACCATCGACATTTCCAGCATGGATATCGACATTACCGATACCGATACACTGGAGGTCGATTCGGAAATCAATGCGTGGATGCGTTCAGGTTCTGACACCTATTCACTGACCATTGAAACGGAAGGCGTGTATCAGATCGATATGAAATCCACCAGGCTGGACTCAGTGCTGGTGGTCGAGGGCCCGGACGGTTTCCGTGCCGAGGACGATGATGGCGGTGACAACCACAACTCTCGCATCACCGGGGCCTTCCAGCCAGGCGTTTATCGCGTAACGGCTCGCAGCTACGAAGAGCGGAGCACCGGTCTGTACACCATCGAAATTTCCAACATGGATATCGACATTACCGATACCGATACCCTGGAGGTCGGTTCGGAAATCAATGCGTGGATGCGTTCAGGTTCTGACACCTATTCACTGACCATTGAAGCGGAAGGCGTGTATCAGATCGATATGAAATCCACCAGGCTGGACTCAGTGCTGGCGGTCGAGGGCCCGGACGGTTTCCGTGCCGAGGACGATGATGGCGGTGACAACTACAACTCTCGCATCACCGGGACCTTCCAGCCAGGCGTTTATCGCGTAACGGCTCGCAGCTACGAAGAGAACGGCGGTATCTACTCACTGTCGGTTCAGCATCGATAAGAGCGAGCTAAAGGCAGGTCGGCGTACGTCGACCTGCCTTTTTTATGGGGTTGTGAGTGTGGCCGGAAGCTCCAGGCAGGCCTCCAGCCCGCCGGAATTGGTGATCCCGAACGTCAGCGATCCCTGGTAGCGGCCAGCGAGGTCGCGAACGATGGCGAGGCCAATGCCGTGGCCGGGCGTTTGCTGGTCGAGGCGAACCCCACGGGTGCCCAGCTGCTTGAGTTGCGATGCCTCAACCCCGGGGCCATCATCCTTCACCCGCACCACCCACCTTTGACCAGTGTCGGCCAGTTCCAGGATAATTTGCGTTGTGGCCCATTTGCCGGCGTTGTCCAGCAAGTTTCCAAGCATTTCATTGAGATCATGCTCGTCAACCGGCCAGACCGTGTCTGGCGGCAGGTCGGTGGTGAGGTCAAAGCGCTTATCTGGATACAGTCGCCCCAACATCCAAAGCAGCTCTCTTGCCTGTTTGACCGGATGTGCGCGGTGGCCGATCCGCGGGCCGGCAATTCTCTCCCGCCGCAGTTCAGCTTCAAGCTGCTGGTCAATGGTGGCCAGTTTGCGAACCAGTTGCTGCCTTGACGGCTTGTCCAGTGGCCGTTGGTCGTCTTCGAGCACCTGACGAACGGCGGCAATCGGCGTCTTAATGCTGTGGGACAGGTTGGCAAGGGCATTTCGGGAATGGTGGAGTCGCTGCTCAAGGGTGTCGAGCAAGCCGTTGATCTGGCCCGTCAGAGGCGCAAATTCCACCGGGGTGTCCTGATCCAGCCGTTCCCGTTCTCCCGCCTGGAGTGCCAGTAGCGACTGCTGTATGCCTTTCACGGAGCGCAGGGACAGGTGCACCGCCAGGAATATCATGCCAATCAGCATCAACAACAGGGCGCCCGACAAGGCAGCTGTCCACAGATGGAGACTTTTCTCCCCCTGCGTCAGTACGGTCAGATCTTCGGCGACAACGATGGTGAATGGGCTGCCATCGATATTTCCACTGCGGCGATAGGCGAGAAAGGAGGTAGCGGATGTTGCGCCGATTAATTCAGCTTTGCCGCTGATGGTGCCGGTGACCCTGGATGCAAGCAGCGGTGCCAGGGCCGGTTGCCAGATTTCCGGAGAGATATGGCGCTGGCCTTCCGTCCCGATTGCAAACGCATGGTGAAAAACCTCCTCCACCGAGCGGCCGGCTTCACCAAGCGGTTGGTCGTTTCCCCAGGATTTTCTCAGTTGGTGCTCAATGAAGTTGGCTTCTTCAAGCAGTCGTGACTCGGCGAATGAGCGGGACATGTGCGCCAGCAACTGGCCATGGATCAGCCAGGCCAGGGCGATCACCACAACAGCGGCGGGCAACAGCCAGGTAAACAGTGTCGTACGTATCGAACGAGCGGGGCTAGTCCGGAGCATGGAAGCGGTAACCCTGGCCACGTTGGGTGAGAATGGCCTCCTTGCCGATCAGCAGGCGAAGGCGGCGTATGTAAGCCTCAATGGTGTTGTCTGACGGCGCTTCGTTGAGGTTGTACAGTTGTTCCATTAGATCTTCCTTCGAAAAGACTTGCTTGGGGCGGCTCATCAGGCAGCGCAGCAGCCGGAACTCGGTGCCGGTAAGGGCGTGTTCTTCGCCATTGGGTGTTTTGATCCACTGGCGGTTTTCATCCAGTTCGTAGTTCCCAACTCTGAGACAGCTCTCGACCCGGCCTTCGCTGCGGCGGATCAGGGCATTGAGACGAGCCAGTAATTCCTCGGTCTGGAACGGTTTGGCGAGGTAGTCGTCGGCACCGGCTTTCAATCCATTGACCTTGTCTTGCCAGTCCCCCCGGGCGGTCAGGATCAGTACTGGCAGTGCCTGCTTTTGATCGCGCCAGTGCCGCAGTACATCAAGACCGTTGCCGTCTGGCAGCCCCAGGTCGAGTATGGCGATCCGGTACTCTTCCTGATTGCCCAGCTGGCGTGCCTGGGCGGCGGTCTCCGCACAATCCACGCTGTAGCCGGCATTGGCCAGCTGTCGTGCCAGCCCTTCGGCCAGGAGTGGGTCATCTTCTACAAGCAGCAAACGCATACAGTGGTGTTCCCGCGATTTTCCCAAACCCGCAAGTCTACGGTGGCCGGCTGAATTCAAACTGAAACGGCTTTCCGGTGGAGGCTTTCAGAAAGAATTCAGTTTTGTCCGGCAGAGTACTCGTCAGTGTGAACGGTGGTTGTCCGATTGACAACGTAACCATGTGATTAACGAAGATAATTAAACGGAGCGTGTATGACGTCCCTGTCGCTGAAAGTTCTTGTTTCTGCTGTGACCCTGGGCCTGTCGGCCGGAGCCTTTGCCGCGGGTGCCCACGGTGGTGGCCACCACGGAGAAGAGGGCGGCCACGCCGCAGATGGGCACCATAGTGCCGGTAGCATTGGCCAGCCGGGCAAGGCCGAGGATGTGGTTCGTACCGTCGATATCACCATGTACGACAACTACTACGAGCCTGAAGTGATCGATGTCAGCCAGGGCGAAACTGTGCGCATTCGGGTGACGAACCAGGGGGCCCTGGTTCATGAGTTCAACATCGGTACGGCGGCTATGCACCAGGCTCACCAGAAAGAAATGATGATGATGGTGGAGCACGGCGTGCTGCTCGGTGACCGTATTGATCACGACATGATGAACATGGACATGGGCAATGGCCATACCATGAAGCACGACGACCCCAACAGCGTGTTGCTGGAACCTGGCCAGAGTGGGGAGATCATCTGGACCTTCAGTCAGCAGTCCAGCCTGGAGTTTGCCTGTAATGTCCCGGGGCATTACCAGGCGGGCATGTACGGCGAAATCGATATCTGAAGGGCGTAGGCGTTCATTATGAAAGTATTGGCTCTATTTGTGCTGGCTTGCCTGCTGTCCTGGACCGCCCAGGCAGGCGAATACAACCTGACGGTCGACAGGGTGATGATCGACACCGGGGAATTCACCAAATCAGGCATCGGCTATAACGGCAGTTCGCCAGGGCCTGTTCTGCGTTTCAAAGAGGGCGAGGATGTCACTATCCACGTCACCAATAACCTGGACGTGTCCACGTCCATCCACTGGCATGGGCTGGTCCTGCCTTTTCAGATGGATGGCGTGCCCGGCATCAGTTTTGACGGCATTGAGCCCGGGGAAACGTTTACCTACCGGTTTCCCATCGTGCAGAACGGGACTTACTGGTTCCACAGCCACAGTGGCTTTCAGGAACCGGATGGTGCCTACGGGGCGATTATCATTGAGCCGGAAGGGCGGGAGCCGTTTCGTTTCGATCGTGAATACGTGGTACAGCTGACCGACAAGCACCCGCATTCCGGTGATCGGATCCTGCGGAACCTGAAAATGTCGGCAGACTACTACAACCGCCAGCAGCAGACCGTTGGGGACTTCTTTTCCGACGTGGCGGACCAGGGCTTCTGGTCCACCCTGCAGGACAGGCTGATGTGGGGTGATATGCGCATGATGAAGGCCGATATTGAAGATGTTCAGGGCTTCGTTGGTTTGATCAACGGGCAAAGTCCGGAGCAGAACTGGACCGGACTGTTCGAGCCTGGTGAGCGAATCCGGCTGCGCTTCATTAACTCATCGGCGATGACGTACTTCGATGTGCGCATCCCGGGCCTGGAAATGACCGTGGTGGAAGCCGATGGCAACTATGTCCAGCCGGTCACGGTCGATGAGTTCAGGATTGGTGTAGCGGAAACCTACGATGTGATCGTTCGCCCCCGGGAAGATCGAGCCTACACGATCTTTGCTGAGTCCATGGGGCGCTCCGGCTATGCCCGTGGCACCCTGGCGACGGCGGCAGGCATGAGTGCCGAGGTTCCCGAACTGCGTCCAGCGCCGTTGCTGACGATGGCGGATATGGGGGGACACAGTGGTATGGATCACAGTGGCATGGACCATGGTGACATGCCTGGTAATGACAGCAGCATGACCATGGATCACAGCGGTATGGATATGTCTGGCTCCACCATGGTGATGGATCATGCGGCCATGGGGCATGCCATGCCTGAGGCAGACGACAACCCGTTCTATGCCGATGGCAGCGGGCTGATCCCCGAAGCTGCAGATGGTGGCCGTTTCCTGGCTTACACCGATCTGCGGGCACAGCGACCACTGTATGAAGAACGGGAGCCGACCCGTGAGATTGAGCTTCGACTGACCGGCAATATGGAACGGTATGTCTGGAGCATCAATGGTGTGAAATACGAAGATGCCGACCCGATCCGTTTGCAATACGGGGAGCGGGTTCGCTTCAAGTTCGTCAATGAAACCATGATGACCCACCCCATGCACCTCCATGGCATGTGGTCGATCCTCGACGTAGGCCAGGGCAAATGGAACCCGATCAAGCACGTGATCAGTGTCGCCCCAGCCACGACTGTGTATATGGAAACGGAAGTCGATGCTCCCGGCGAGTGGGCATTCCACTGTCACCTCTCCTATCACGCAGCCTCCGGCATGTTCCGCAAGGTCATTGTGGAAGGTGGCCCGGATTCGGTCGCTGACGGAGAAGCGGAGGCCGTTGACGGCCAGGAAGGTGAGGCATGATCAGACACATGGTCGCCACCTCTTGGCTCGCTCTGTTGATGGCTGCTCCGCTGGCGACAGCTCAGGCTGCCGGCAGTGAACAGGAAGATACCCAGTCTGCCCGTTATTTCTGGGGGGCTCAGTTCGAGGAAGTCGAGTATCGCTACAGTGACGAGGATGACACCCTGTTCACCTGGGACGGCGACCTGTTCTATGGCCGTGATGAACTGAAGCTCCGCTGGCTCACCAAAGGCGAATACGAGCAGGAACACGATGCCTATGAGCAGCTGGAGAACCAGTTGCTGGTGCAGACCCCGGTGTCGGACTTCTTTGATGCCAAGCTGGGGGTGCGGTTTGACACGCCGGAAGGCCCGGATCGCACCTATGGTGTGCTCGGTGTTTCCGGGCTGGCACCCTTGTGGTTCGAAGTGGATGCGAGCCTCTACCTCAGTGATGACGGCGATGCATTGGCGGAGCTCGATGCTGAGTACGAGTTGTTGTTCACCAACTACCTGACCCTCATCGCCTCGCTCGAAGTGGTTTATGGGATTGATGAGGATGAAGAGATTGGTGTGGGGCGTGGGCTCAACAGCACCGAAGCCGGGCTGCGACTGAGCTACGACCTTTGGGACCGGAGCTTTTCTCCCTACCTTGGCGTGGTCCATGAAAACCAGTACGGCGATACCGCTGATTTCACCCGGGCCAGTGGTGGAGATCGCGAGCAATGGTTTTCGGTGATTGGTGCTAAGCTGATGTTCTGAGTGTTGGTTTTTACTCATCAATGAAGCCGGTAATGGTAGTCCATTACCGGTTTTTTTATGGGTGAGCGCGACTGGCGTGTGCTTCTGGTCCGATGACTGACCTGCGTCAAATTGCCGGTGGATAATCACTGTCATGGTGAATTTTTCAGTTTTAATTCAGTCAACTCTGGTTAGATAACATGAGAGCAAGGGGGAACTGCCTACTATGGAAATCAAGACCTTTCGTGAGCTGATCGACTGGACCCGGGATCTGCACCAGCACCTGTCTGAGTGTCTGTCCCATTGTGCTGAAACGCATAAACAGGAGCGAGCCCAGATGTTGTTGGAGTATCTGGCAGCCCATGAAGCGGAGTTGGCGAAGGTGGTTGCCGAGTTTGAGCATCAGGGCGATGGCAAAGCAATGGACACCCGGGTTTACGACTACCTGAACCACCAGCCGCTGGAGACCCATCGTTCCTGCTCCCGGCCTTATGCCGAAATGAGCTTTGATGAGATCAGTCGGGAAGTTTTCAGCTTCCACGACCAGATCATGGACCTGTACAAGACCCTGGTGAGCAAAGCCGATATCCCTGAGGCCCAGGATTTGCTGCAAGCATTGCTTGATATGGAGCAGCATGAAGCCATGCGGCTGGCCCGCCAGGTTGGTCGCATGGATGACGTTTGAACAAGTCAGCGATCACTGTGTTGTTGTAACCGTTCTCAGGAGAATTGCCATGATTAACTGGAAGCCCGTTGTACTGGCGTCAATTATTGGCGCTGTCGCTGTTCCGGCCTTTGCTCACTATGGCCATGAAAACTGGGCCCCGGGCAACATGCCAATGGGAGACCCGGATGAGATGTATGAGCACATGGAAAAGAACATGGAGGAGATGCATGAGCTTATGGAGTCCATTCATGAGGAAGGGTCTCTCGAAAAACGTCAGGAGCTGATGGCGGAGCACATGGAACTGATGCAGCGCTATATGTATCAGATGCATGGCGGCATGATGGGGCAAGGCATGATGGGACGGGGGATGATGAACGGAACCGGTCAGATGCCCGGTCAGAATCAGGGCATGATGAACCCGAATCGCAACCCCGGTGCACAAGGTCAGGGGCCTGGAGCAATGAATCAGGATCGGCGCATGCAACAGATGGAGCGGCGCATTGACCAGATGCAGTTGATGATGGAGCAGATGCTGCAAAATCAGCGGGAGATGATGCGGGGCCAATAGTCTCCCGCTGGAGTTTGGTGCTCAGGGGAAAAATGACCTTAACTGAAGGCAGTGGTGGATTCCCAATGCTTCAGGAGGAGGCCTGCGTATGGCTCGATTTTCCGACGAGATCTCGCCCCCCCGAGTCTTGATGTTTGACTGGCATGGCACCCTGGTCAACACCAGTGATGCCATGTTCAGTGCGATGGAAGACATGCTGCCGCAGTTGGAAGACCTTGGGCTGGTGGAGCGGCTGCTGCCGGAAGACAAGTGCCTGACCCCGGACGATGCCCGCCTGGTGCGCTATATCCGCGTGTACCGAAGGTTGCATCCCCGAATCCTGGCCGAGCGCCGGGTATCCCGCACCGATATCTTCAACGCCATTTTCGGCGATGACAAGGACGCACGGCTGATCGCCCATGAGGCCTACAATCAGGCCTACCGAAAGTACTTTGGCCAGGTTCGCCCCTTCCAGGAAGGTGTCTACGATTATCTGGAAGCCTGCAAGGAAATGGGCATCAAGCTGGCGGTGGCCACCAACCGCAACCGGGAGTTCCTCGACACCGAAATTCGCACGGTGGACAGTGGCCGTTGGGCGAACCTGTTTGATACCACGGTCTGTGCGGATGACGTGACCCACTACAAACCGGACCCGGAAATCATGTTAAAGGCTCTGGATAACCTGGGGCTGCCCGCAGACGACAGCGCCTGGTATGTGGGGGACAGCTTTGTCGACATGATCACTGCGGCCCACGCGGGCATCACCCGGGTGTTCTACAACGGCGCCTGCTGGGAGCCGGAGCGGATAGAGAGCTGGTTCAGTCATCGCAACTCACCCCATGCCATCCTCGACAGTTTCGACGACCTGATGTCCGGGCTGGACCTGCTCAGCCGCAACCACCCTCAGGCCTTTGCCGTCGAGCCTGAGACTGTCCGGCCGCCGTACCACCCGCCACCGGAGCCGCCGGAGCCACGGCTCGAAGCCGATTGGCACCCGGCGGTGGCCAAGCTGATCCGGCCCGCCATCATCCTGTTCGATTGGCACGCCACCCTGGTGGATACCCTGGATGCCATGTACCACGCAGTGGACGACATGCTGCCGGAGTTCCAATCCCTGAACCTGATGGAACGGATGGTGATGCCGGAGGACAGCAAGACCCCGGAAGACGCCCGTCTGGTGGCCTACGTCCGGGAGTTTGCCGCCCTGCACCCCAAGGTCAAAGCCGATCGCAAGATCTCCCGCACCGATATATTCGAAGTGCTGTTCGGCGAAGACCAGGAGGCCAAACAGGTCGCCCACACAGCGTTCAACCGTCACTACCGCAACCATTACGGCACCGTAAAGCCCTTTGAGCCCAAGGTGCGGGACATGCTGGAGGCGTTGCGGCGTCTTGGCATTCAGGTCGGTTTGATCACCAACCGGGACCGGGAATTCTTCGAACACGAACTCGGCGCCGTTGAAGGCACGGGGTGGGCCCACCTGTTTGACACCAATGTCTGTGGCGACGATACGCCGCTCCGCAAACCTCATCCTGACCAGCTGCTGCTGGCCGCCCATAACCTTGAGTATCCGGCTGACCCCAGTGTCTGGTACGTGGGCGACAGCACCACCGATATCATCGCCGCCAAGCGCGCGGGCATGACCGCAGTGTTCTTCAATGGTGCCCAGTGGGACCTGCCCTGGCTCAACAAGATATTCCCCGGTACCCACCAGCACCCGGACAAGCCCGACGTCGTGGTCAACGATTTCTCGGAATTCTGGGCGCTGGTGCTGGCCTGCGAAATCGGCCCGGCGGGTTAGGGGATGGGGTAGGGAAAGGGGGAGGGCTGGTCATGGTGGTCATGTTCTCTGCGAACCGGTTACTCCCGTTGGTGCTGCTTCTGGCCTTGCAAACCTGGCCTGCGACCGCCGCATTTCGCTGTGGCAATTCCCTGGTGGATATTGGCGATTGGCCGGTGGAGGTGCGGGAGCGCTGCGGTGAGCCTGACCATATTGCAGTGTATCCGTCTGCCGCGGTGCCAGGCCTGGGGGTCACCGACACCATCGAACACTGGTACTACAACCCCGGGCCGCACCGGCTGATCCGGCGGCTGGAGTTCCGCGACGGCAAGCTGTATCGGGAGGAGTCCCTTGGCTACGGTTTTGTCACCGGTAGTGGTGAGCGGTGTTCCAGCGGTTTCCTGCGGGAGGGGCTGAGTGAATACGAGGTGTTGAGCCGGTGTGGCGAGGCCTTGTCCCAGCGGGTGTACTGGCGTTCCTTTGACGCTGGCTGGCCGGGTTACCCGGGCGCTGGTGTGGTGGTAATGCCGGTCAAGGAATGGCTCTATGAATTTGGGCGTAACGAGTTTCGCCGGGTGGTGGTGCTGCAGAATGGCCTGGTGGTTGAGGTTCGTACCGATGACAAGCCCCGTTGAATCCGGGGGCCTGCCATCGGCACAAAACCGCAGGGATCAGGCGGCCTTCTCGAACGCCAGACCGTGATCCTGTTCTTTGGTCCAGACGCACACGGCTTCGGTAGGGTCGAAGAAGTCACTGGCGATCTGCACCTTGGCACCGGCCTGGATCGGCTGGTTGGTGCGAATGCGTACACCGCCCTTGAGGCTGTAATCCAGCAACTCGCAGGACAGGGGTTGGGCATCGGGTGCCAACGCCACTTCGGCCTCCACATGGTTCACGGTGTGGCGGGTCTCGTGCCTGCGCTCGTGGTAGTCGTGATCGCTCTCCGGTTGGTCAACGACTTCTTCAGGGAACGGGAAGTCGAAGTTTTGCGGCAGATAGTGGCCGGAGCGGATGGCGGTCATTACGGTGTCGTGGATGGTGACGTTGAGCGGCCGGGTGCGCTCGTCCTCCTGTTCGCCATACACATTGCGGATCAGCGGTTTGACCTTGAGCTTTTCCAGTAGCTTATAGCCGGTGCTGAAGGAGTCATGTGCGGCCATGTTTGGGTTGGGGTGGCAGATGTGGCGCAGGTAGTCGGTGTCCACTTCCAGGCCCAGATCCTGGGCCTTGCCCACCATCCAGAACAGGGCAATGTCGGACAGGCCGGACTCCTTGTAGCCGCCGCCAATATCGGAATGGACGCCACGGAACCAGCACTGCTCTACCGTCTGGTGGGGTTCAACGGTGCCCGTCCATAGATCGGGTCGGAAAGTGGTCCGTTGTTCGTCGAGCGCCAGGGCCTGATAGGCATACTCGATGATCGGGCTGATGTGGGTGTTGAAGAAACCGACCCAAGGTTTGGTGAAACGGCCCAGCAGTGGGGTCGGGGCGCCCAGGGCGCCGACGGTATCCCATACCCCCACCATGCGGATGTTGGGGCGGGGGTTGTCGTCGTAACTGCTTGGGGGACGTTTGCGGGGCTCTGTACGGTAGTACTGGTAGGCCTTTGGCAGTTGCTCCAACCTGCTTTTCTTCATCAGGCCGATGGCGTAGACAAAGCCGGCAAAGGCTCGTGAGGTATAGGCACCGCGACTGAACCCGAAGGTATAGATTTCATCGCCTTCATGGTAGTTGTGCACAAGGAAGCGGTAGCAGTCGAGCATGTTCTTGGCCAGTCCCTTACCGAAGGCGCCGCCGAGCAGCTTGTCGCTTTTGCTGCCGGTGCCGACGCCCTGATCGTAGAAAACCACTTGTTGGGTGCCGTCTGCGGCGACCGGCTCAATGCTACGAACCAGTTTGACCACATTGGTGGGATCAATATCGGGCTGATTCCAGGTACCGTCGCAGCAGATGATGATGCGTTTGGTGGGGTTCATGGTGGCCTCCTGTCGAGCTTGCCGTCAGGTGAAATTTCAGGCCTATCGCAATGCGATGACAACGCCGCTGATCAGGAGCCTCAAGGCAATGCACTGCTCGCAGGGGAACCCCAACATTGTCTGGAGGCTCCTTGAAAGTATAGCTGAAGTCTGTCGGCACAAGGGTTTTGCCGGTGCTTTGATGTCCGTCAAAAGCCCTGTCTGCACCGCCTGCTAGACTGCAAAGCTGAATTGATGGGAGGTGTGCAGAATGTTGGGTAACGCTGGAGCGCAGGCCAAATTGGCGCAAGGGTATGATGAGATTGCCAAAACGCTGGTTTGGAATGAGGCGCTGATTCGTCGGTACGACCTCAGTGGGCCTCGATATACCTCCTATCCCACGGCGGTTGAGTTCAATCAGGATTTCGGCGTTGACCAGTTACTGGCGGCGGCCGAGCGCAGCCGCGCCCAGGGCGGGCCGCTGTCGCTGTACACACACCTGCCGTTCTGTGCGCGCCTTTGCTATTACTGCGCCTGTAACAAGGAAGTCACCCGCAAGCGCGACAAGGCCATGCCCTATGTGCAGCGACTGCTGAAAGAAGCCGCCATGCAGGCCCCGCTGTTTGGTGCCGAGCGTCAGGTGCGACAACTGCACTGGGGCGGGGGCACGCCTACCTTCCTGCCCCCCGAGGCCATGCGAACACTGATGGCGGGGTACCGCGACCTGTTCAACCTGCAGTCGGATGACGAACGTGACTTCAGTGTTGAGATTGACCCGCGGGAAGTGGACGACCAGACCCTGGCGACGCTGTGGGATCTCGGCTTCAACCGTATCAGCCTTGGCGTTCAGGACCTGAACCTGAAAGTCCAGAAGGCGGTGAACCGGATTCAACCCTTGAGTATGACCCAGGCGGTTTTGAACGAATCCCGCCGGTTGGGTTTCAGGTCTATTAATCTGGACCTGATCTACGGCCTGCCGCACCAGACCCCAGACACCTTTGCAGAAACCCTGGAACAGGTGATCGACATGTCACCGGACCGGTTGTCGGTGTTCAGCTACGCCCACCTGCCGGAGCGCTTCTTCCCGCAAACCCGGATTCGGGCGGAAGACCTGCCCACTCCGGCTGAGAAGCTGACGATCCTGCACAACACCATTGCCCGGCTGTTGGAGGCAGGCTACGAGTACATTGGCATGGATCATTTTGCCAAGCCGGACGACAGCCTGGCGGTAGCCCAGCGTAACGGCCAGCTGCACCGTAACTTCCAGGGTTACACCACCCACTCGGACTGTGACCTGGTGTCCCTTGGAGTGTCGGCTATTGGTCAGACCGACGATGCCTATTTCCAGAATACGCCGGTGCTGGCGGACTGGGAACAAGCCATCGACGAAAACAGGCTGGCCATTGTTCGCGGGGTAGAGCTGACGGATGACGACCGTATCCGGCGCTGGGTGATAGGACAGCTGATCTGCCATTTCCGCCTGGATCGACAGCAGTTTGAGCAGGTATGGGAACGGGAGTTCGATTTCTATTTTGCCGACGAGCTGGCGCAACTGGCGACCATGGTGAACGATGGTCTGATCGCCGACGATGGCCGTACGTTGCAGGTTCAGCCTCAGGGGCGCCTGCTGATCCGTGCGATCTGCCAGTTGTTCGATTACTACCGCAAGGGCGGCGCTGGTCAGCGTTTCTCCCGGATTATCTGAGCGCCCGGCACAGCCTGGACGTTGTGAACATTCCTCTTGGCCAGGCTGGGGCAGGGAGCTCCAGCGGGCTGGTCTGATAATCATCAAGGTGACCAGGACGCAGACCGTCTAGTCTCTCCATTCATAGCAGAGGAGGGATGACATGGAACTGGTATGCCCAGCCGGAACCCTGCCCGCATTGAAGGCCGCCGTCGATAACGGCGCCAATGCGGTGTACTTCGGTTTCCGGGACAGCACCAACGCCCGGCAGTTTGCCGGCCTCAACTTCAATGATCAGCGTGCCGCTGAAGGCATCGAATACGCTCATAGCCGTGGCTGCCGTGTGTTCTGTGCCATCAACACCTACCCCCAACCCCAGGGCTGGCAACAGTGGACATCAGCGGTGGACCGGGCAGCGGCGCTTGGCGTTGACGCGGTCATTCTGGCTGACATGGGCCTGCTGGATTACGCCGCCCGCCACCACCCGGACTTGCCGCGCCATCTGTCGGTGCAGGGTTCCGCCACCAGCTACGAGGCTCTGTCTTTCTACAAGGACGCCTTTGATATCCGCCGTGCGGTGCTGCCACGGGTGCTCTCCCTTGACCAGGTTCGTAACGTGGCCCGCCAGAGCCCGGTGGAGCTGGAGGTGTTTGCCTTCGGCAGCCTGTGCATCATGGCCGAAGGCCGTTGCTATCTGTCGTCCTACCTGACCGACGAATCCCCCAACACCCGTGGCGCCTGTTCCCCGGCCAAGGCAGTGCGTTGGGAGGAAACCACCAACGGGCTGGAATCCCGTCTCAATGACGTGTTGATCGACCGTTACGGACCGGGGGAGAACGCTGGCTATCCGACCTTGTGTAAAGGCCGTTTTGATGTTGAGGGCAACGTCTATCACGCCATCGAAGAGCCGGTCAGCCTCAATACCATGGACCTGATTCCCCAGCTGGCGGAGCTGGGCATCCGTGCGGTCAAAATTGAGGGCCGCCAGCGCAGCCCGGCCTATATCGGACAGGTGGCCGGAACCTGGCGTCAGGCGCTGGACCGTCTGGCGAACACGCCGGACCGCTTTGCCGTGGACCCTGCCTGGCAGGACACCTTGGCCAGCGTTTCCGAGGGTGGCCTGACCACCCTTGGAGCCTATCACCGTCAATGGAAATAACCGGGAGGTACGAATGTTGAACCTGTCCCTGGGGCCGATTCTCTGGTTCTGGTCCCGTCAAAGTGTGTTTGAGTTCTATGGTGAGGCGGCGGACTGGCCGGTGGATACGATTTATCTGGGGGAGGCGGTGTGCTCACGGCGTCGGGAGCTGAAACCGGACGACTGGCTGGGCCTGGCCCGGGAGCTGGCGCAGTGCGGCAAGAAGGTGGTGCTGTCATCGCTCACCCTGGTGGAATCGGAAGCGGATCTCCGCACGCTCCGTAAGCTCTGCAGTCAGCAGGAGTTTCTGGTGGAAGCCAATGACCAGAGTGCGGTGAATTTGGCGATACGCCATGAGCTGCCGTTTGTCACCGGTCCCGCCATGAACATCTACAACACGGCGACGCTCAGGGTGCTGGCCAATCGCGGCTTGCAGGGCTGGTGCCTGCCGGTGGAGCTGTCCCGGGACACCTTGCAATGCCTGCTGGAAGAGCTGGAGCAGGAAGGTCTGGACTTGCCGGTGGAAGTCTTTTCCTGGGGGTTCCTGCCCCTGGCCTGGTCGTCCCGCTGCTTTACCGCTCGCCACTACAACCTGCCGAAAGATAACTGTGAGTTCCGTTGCCTCCAGCACCCCGATGGTCTGGCGCTGCGGTCCCGGGAGGCCCAGGAACTGTTTCGGATCAACGGTATTTCGACGCTGTCGGGCGCCCGCTACGACCTCATGCGCCAGCTTCCGGACATGGCTGAGATGGGGGTGTCAACGGTTCGCCTGAGCCCTGAGCATCAGGGCATGGCAGAGGTGGTGGCCAGATTCGATCAGGTTCGGCGTGGGCAGGTGCCGCCATCCGATCCCCTGGCGCTGGTTGAGGCCCCCCCCTGTGATGGCTATTGGTACGGTCGCCCAGGGATGGAGCTGAGAGGCTGAACGTCAGCGCCAGGGGGCCGTGGGCAGTTGGGGTAGCGACCACTCCAGCCCGTCCAGCAGGTTCTTCAGGGTGAGCCCCAGTTCGGTGTCGCCCTCAATCACCAGCCGCCGCTGGAAGAACAGCTGATCCGGATCAACCTTACGTTCCGCAAGCTGGCGGAACGCCTTCAGGGATCCCCGAATGGTGGCCTCTCCGCGGCCTTCCACCTGGCGAAAGCGGCCTTGCCAGTAGCCCAGGGTGATGCCAGGGAAGCCGCCGTCGAGCTCCAGTCGCAAGGTGCGTCCTTCCAGCACTTCAAACTCACCATCGCTGATGGCATCCGCAAAAAGCTGGTTCAGTGGCAACTCAACCGCCAGTTGTCTGGCGGGCTGGGGGATACGTTGTTCGAGGCTATGGAACAGCGGTGCTGGGCTGGGCAGGTATTCTGCCAGCAGAGCCCGGCATTGTCGTCGCAATGGGGCGGGGAAGAGGCTCCGGGGAATGGGGAGAAAGGCCATGGCTGGCTCCTGACACAGAGGGTGTGTCCGGAGCTTAGCGTGGCTGGCAACGGGCCGACTTGATATTTCGCAGAGTCGGCCCGGGTGCCGGTCAGTCGCGGTGCAGGCCTTCCTCGACGGCCCAGACCGCAACCTCTACCCTAGAGCGCAGTTTGAGCTTTTTGAGCAGGTGCTTGACGTGGACTTTCACAGTGCCATCGCTGATGTCCAACCGGCGGCCAATCATCTTGTTGGAGAGCCCGTCGGCAATTAGCTTGAGTATGTCCTTTTCCCGGGGGGTCAGGCTGTTGTAGTCGGCTTTCTCGGTCTCTGGCTTCTGGTCCCGCAGGGCCTGGGCCAGCAACGCAGTTAACCGGTCACTGATGGCCATGCGGCCGGTCGCGGCCTGACGCAGTTGAGGCACCAGGTCTTCCGGTTCCATGTCCTTGAGCAGGTAGCCGTCGGCGCCAGCGCGCAGGGCGGCGACCACATCGTCTTCGTGATCGGACACGGTAAAGATGACGATCCGCGAGCTCACGTTTTCCGCTCGCAGGCGCTTCAGGGTTTCGATGCCGTTGATTTCCGGCATATTGAGGTCCAGCAGGATCAGGTCGGGTTCAAGGTCCAGGGCCAGGGCAATGCCGTCCAGGGCGTTGCTGGCTTCACCGGCAATCTGCATATCGTCTTCCAGTTCCACCAGCTGTTTGATGCCCTGCCGCAGCAGCGGGTGATCGTCAATCAGCAGTATGCTGGCTTGGTTTTCCGTAGTCTCCATGGTGGTTCTCTCGCTCAGGAAGCTTGTTGTTCTGATAAGTTTTTGGTGGGAATCAGGTGGCGGCTCTGGGGCACAAATGTCAGTGACACTTCCACGCCGCTGGGGGTGACGTTATGAACCATCAGCTTGCCACCGAGGGTCCTGGCCCGGTCCTGCATGATGATCAGACCATAGTGTTGCGCCGGTTGCTCGCCATCGGGAAGGCCGACGCCGTTATCGCGGATGACGACGCTGACCTTGGGCGAATCGAACAGAACTTCAACCTCCACCCGTGTGGCCTCGGCATGTTTGACGGTATTGGCGAGGGCCTCGCGCACAATCTGCAGCACGTGGATCTCCTCGTTCGCCGACAGGGTTCGGGGTGGCAGGTGGTAGTCCAGGTGGATCTGGCTTTCCAGGCGCTCGCCGAACTCGGTAATGGTTTCCCGCAAAGCGGTGCCGAGGTCGGGGGTATCCAGCTTCAGCCGGAACGTGGTCAACAGTTCTCTCAGCTGCCGGTAGGCGCTGTTCAGGCCGGTGCTGAGTTCGTTGAGGATGTCTTCGTGCAGGGATTCGTTGGCGTTGGCGGAGCCTACCCGGCGAAGCCGTGCCACCTGCATCTTCAGGTAGGAGAGTGACTGGGCAAGGGAGTCGTGCAACTCGCGGGCGATCACCGCCCGTTCTTCAGCCAGGGTGAGTTGCTGCTGCTCGGTGATCTGGTTCTGCAGGAAAATGGCGGTGGCCAGCTGGTCGCACAGGGTTTCCAGCAGCCGCCGGGAAATGTCTGGCAACCCGGGTTCCTTGCGGTACCAAACTTCCAGCGTGCCGAGCAGGGTATTGGCGGTCTGGATCGGCAACAGCAGGCGGCGGCCATTGGTGTCGTTGGGCAGGCAGTCAAACGCCGTTGGAGTCACCAGGCAGGCGTTACAGTCATGGTCCTTGCAGTAGTACGGTCGCTCCACGGTGGCGGTGGTGATGGCCTCGACCATGTCCGGCGAGTTGCGGTCATGGAGGAACAGCCGAATAGGGCCGATACTGAGGAGTTCTTCCAGGTTTTGCAGCAGGGGGATGGCACCACCACAGAGGTCATGGCTCGAATAGAGTGAACGGCTCGCCTTGTGCAGCAGCTCGAGTGCGGCGTGGCTTTTTTCCAGTTCTCGGGTTTTCTCTGAGGCTTCGCTTTCCAGGGTGCTGTAACTGACGGCCAGGGCGCTGGTCATCTGGTCGAAGGCCTTCCCCAATTTGCTCAGCTCGTCCTTCCCTTCAAGGTTGGCGCGCTGGTCAAAGTCCTTGCGGCCCACGGCATAGGCGACCTGAAGCAGCCGGCCAAGAGGCTTGATTACCCGGTTCTTGATGTCGATCATCATCAGGAAAATCACCAGCGCCGCGAACACCAGGCTGATGGTCTGGACCAGGTTCATCAGCCGCACACGGGCTTCGGTGCGTTCTTCCAGCTGAGTGACCAGGACCTCGATTTCGGCCACCAGACTGGCAATGTTCGCGCGCAGCTCCACCGGGTTTTGTGACGAGGGTGACGCCAACAGGGTAGGGCGAATATTGTGTTGCCAGGCGGAAATGATGACCTGGTATCGCTGCGCGAGCGGGTGGTCTGTGGTTTGCGGCAACGCGTCAACCAAAGCGGGGTTGTTGAGGCGACGGGTAAAATCGTCGATACGGTGCAGGCGCTCCGTCTCTTCAATCGGGGGCGTAGTGTCCTGAGCCTGTAACCAGTCGCTGAACAGGACGTAGCTTTGCATGCGCAACGACCCGGCCACGTTGATGGCGGTGGCGCTACCCTGGATGCTTGCGGAGATCGCCATCGAAATGGCGATGTTGACAAGGGCAACGATGCTGATCGAGGTGACGACCGCCCCGATCCTGTGTACCAGTGAATTACCCAGCATTGAACTCAAGCTTTCCGATATGAGTGGGTGGCCACGGGGCCCGGTCATTCTTGCGTTTGACCTTCCATACCATACTAAATCAGGTGGTTGGTGTTTCGGACTACCTCCTTGGAGGTAGATGCCTACCCCGGAAGATAGTCTTCCCAATGACCTTTTGCAGTGCCTCGGTTCAAAGAATCACAATAGCAATGTATTCCGAGCCTGGATACCTGAGTCATGACTTCGCAGCATCGGCCGACGGTCGACCAGACCTCTTTGACGATTGTTCTGCCCCTTACCCTGGCCGCCTTCTTTGTTGCGTTCGCCTGCTGGACCCTGTTTGCGGTGATTGGCGTGGATCTCCAGCATCTATTCCAGCTGACCAATACCCAGTTTGCCTTGCTGATTGCAACGCCGGTGCTGACCGGCGGCCTGCTGTCGTTTCCTCTGGGGCTGCTGACCCAGCGTCTGGGCGGGCGGAGGGTCATCCTGGTTTGCCTGGCGGTGCTGGCGATGGCGCTGCTCTCGATGACTTGGGCAACCTCGTATGTTGGCTTTCTGCTCTGTGGGGCGGGTCTCGGCGTGTCCGGGGGGTTGTTCAGTGCCGGTCTGCACTACCTGGTCAGCTACCTGCCGCCGTCCCGGGCGGGCCTGGTTTTGGGGGTTTTTGGCGTGGGCACCAGTGGGGCCGGTTTTTCCTACCTGATTGTACCGGCGGTACGGGAGGCCTATTCCTGGGAGCTGGCCCCGCTGGCTTACCTGTTGGTGACCGTGCTGATCATCCTGCTGCTTCTGGTGCTGACCGACCCGGAGCCGGCGAGGCCGACTGCGTCGCGGCGTACCTGCTGGCTGTCATCGGTGCGACTCTGGCGAACGCCCATGGTCTGTCGTTTCTCGCTGTATTTTGCCTTCCTGTTTGGAGGGCTCATTGCGTTGATCCTCTGGCTGCCAGGATACCTGTCGGCGGTCTACTCCCTTCCGCTGGATGAAGGGGCCCGCTGGTCACTCCTGTTTGCGTTGCCGATGGTGCTGTTTCAGGTGCCAGGGGGCGTCGGTGCCGACCGCTTTGGTTCAACCCTGGTGCTGAGACTGGCGCTGGTGTTTGCCTTGTTATTCCTGTTTGCGCTGTCCTACCCCGACACCACGCTGTCTATTCAGGGCATCGAGCGAACGATCGAGCTGCACCTGGCGGCGTCACTCACCACGACGGTGGTGCTGCTGGCATTGTTGAGCGCCGCCATGGGAGCCGGTCTGGGTGCGGTGATGCGGCTGTTATTCGAGCACTACCCACAACAGATCGGCGGGGTGGGGGGGATGATGCTGGCCAGCGGTTGTATAGCGGCCTTCGCTCTGCCGCTGCTGTTTGGTGTGGCCAACGACCTGACCGGGATTCGCAGTTCCGTTTTCATGCTGCTCTTTTCGCTATGTGGTTTGGCAGTGCTGACGGTGGAATCCGCCGAGTACCGCCACGACAGTCCTTTTGACGGCTCGCTCTAATCGCTCCCTTCTAATTGCTCTCGTTGTTGATGGCTCTTCCCAAGGTCTAAGCCCTGACTACCCCGATGGGGATAGAAGCCGGCTATCTCGGGGTAACCACGCAGATTTCACCAGTCCACTCTCTCACAATGGAACCAAATGGTGCCGGTGGCAAAACACCGTTGTTGGTACCAGCTGACTGGCCCACAGTGTCTGGAGAGAGACCATGAGTCACTTGATCGATAAGCTGAATTATTTCAGGAAGAAGCGCGAACCGTTTGCCCAGGGCCACGGTGAAACCCACGAGGTCAACCGTGACTGGGAAGACAGCTACCGCAAGCGGTGGCAGCACGACAAGGTGGTTCGCTCCACCCACGGCGTGAACTGCACCGGGTCTTGCAGCTGGAAAATCTACGTCAAGAACGGTTTGGTGACCTGGGAAACCCAGCAGACCGACTACCCGCGTACCCGCGCCGACCTGCCCAACCACGAACCCCGTGGCTGCCCCCGTGGGGCCAGCTACTCCTGGTACATGTACAGTGCCAACCGGCTCAAGTACCCCCTGGCCCGCAAGCACCTGCTGAAACTGTGGCGCGCCGCCAAGGCCCAGCACAGCGACCCGGTCGCTGCCTGGGCATCCATTGTCGAAGATCCCAAGCAAAGTGCGGAGTACAAGACCCGTCGTGGCATGGGGGGCTTTGTCCGTTCCAGCTGGGATGAGCTCAACGAGCTGATCGCTGCCTCCAACGTTTACACCGCCAAACAGTATGGGCCAGACCGGATCATCGGGTTCTCGCCGATCCCGGCCATGTCCATGGTGTCCTACGCCGCCGGCAGCCGTTACCTGTCCATGATTGGCGGGGTCTGCATGAGCTTCTACGACTGGTACTGCGACTTGCCGCCGGCATCTCCGCAGACCTGGGGCGAGCAGACCGACGTTCCGGAATCCGCGGACTGGTACAACTCCGGCTACATCATCGCCTGGGGCTCCAATGTGCCACAGACCCGGACCCCGGACGCCCACTTCTTCACCGAAGTGCGCTACAAGGGCACCAAGACCGTGGCCATTACCCCGGATTATGCGGAAGTCTCCAAGCTGTCCGACGAGTGGCTCAATCCCAAGCAGGGAACCGATGCGGCGCTCGGCATGGCCATGGGCCACGTCATCCTCAAAGAATTCCACATCGACAAGCCCAGCGCCTACTTCACCGACTATGTCCGCCGCTACACCGACATGCCCTACCTGGTGCTGCTCGATAAAAACGATGATGGTCGCTATGTGCCCGGCCGTTTCCTTCGTGCCAGCGACCTGGTGGACAACCTGGGTGAAGAGAACAACCCGGAATGGAAAACCATAGCCATCGACGAAGGCAATGATGAACTGACCGCGCCCAACGGCTCCATCGGCTACCGCTGGGGTGAAAAGGGCAAATGGAACCTGAAACAGACCGCCGATGGCCAGGACGTCAACCTGCGCCTGTCGCTGGTCGATACGCACGATGATGTGGTCGAGGTGGCCTTCCCGTACTTCGGCGGCATCGAGCACGAGCACTACAACCACGTCCAGATCAGCGACACTCTGACCCACAAGATGGGCGCCCGTAAGGTCACTCTGGCCAATGGCGATGACGCCTACGTGGCGACGGTGTTTGACCTGATGGTGGCCAACTACGGCATCAACCGTGGCCTGGGTGACGACGACGGTGCCACCTCTTATGACCAGATCAGGCCATACACTCCGGCCTGGCAGGAGCAGATCACCGGGGTTCCTGCGGAAAAAGTGATCCGTATTGCCCGCGAGTTCGCCGACAACGCCGACAAGACCAAAGGCAAGTCCATGGTGATCGTTGGTGCCGGTATGAACCACTGGTACCACATGGACATGAACTACCGTGGTCTGATCAACATGCTGATCCTCTGTGGCTGTGTCGGCCAGAGTGGCGGTGGTTGGTCCCATTACGTTGGCCAGGAAAAATTGCGGCCGCAGACCGGCTGGCAGCCGCTGGCGTTCGGTCTGGACTGGCAGCGTCCGCCCCGGCATATGAATTCCACCTCGTTCTTCTACGCCCATTCCGGACAATGGCGCTACGAGAAAGTGGGGGTAGACGAGATTCTGTCGCCTTTGGCCGACAAGTCGAAGTTCTCTGGCAGCCTGATTGACTACAACGTTCGCGCCGAGCGCATGGGCTGGTTGCCGTCGGCTCCCCAGCTGAACCGCAACCCGCTGACCATCGCCGCCGAGGCGAAAGCGGCGGGAATGGACGTGGCCGACTACGTGGCCAAGTCCCTCAAGGACGGCTCCCTGGCGTTTGCCAGTGAGGATCCGGAAGCGCCGGAGAACCATCCGCGTAACCTGTTTGTCTGGCGCTCCAACCTGCTGGGCTCCTCCGGCAAGGGGCATGAGTACATGCTCAAATACCTGCTCGGCACCACCAATGGTCTGCAGGGCAAGGATCTGGGCCAGGAAGGGGCCGCCAAGCCGGAGGAAGTGGTCTGGCGTGACGAGGCCAAGAACGGCAAGCTCGACCTGCTGGTGACCCTGGACTTCCGCATGTCCACCACTTGCCTGTACTCCGACATCGTGCTTCCGACAGCCACCTGGTATGAGAAGAACGACCTCAATACCTCCGACATGCACCCCTTCATTCACCCGCTGACCGCCGCCACCGATCCGGCCTGGGAAGCCCGCAGTGACTGGGAGATCTACAAGGGCATTGCCAAGGCGTTCTCCAAAGCCGCCGAAGGCCACCTGGGCGTAGAGCAGGACGTGGTTACCCTGCCGTTGCTGCACGATGCACCAGCGGAACTGGGTCAGCCCTTTGACGTCAAGGATTGGAAGAAGGGCGAGTGTGACCTGATTCCCGGCAAAACCGCGCCAAGTTTCATTACGGTGGAGCGCGACTACCCCAACACCTACGCCCGCTTCACCTCGCTGGGTCCGTTGATGGACAAGCTGGGCAATGGCGGCAAGGGCATCAACTGGAACACCGAGAAGGAAGTCAATTTCCTGAAGGAGTTGAACTACACCCATCTGGATGGCGCCAACGCTGGACGTCCGAAGATCGAATCCGCCATCGATGCGGCGGAAGTGATCCTGACCCTGGCACCGGAAACCAACGGTCAGGTGGCTGTGAAAGCCTGGCAGGCACTGTCTGAGTTGACCGGGCTGGATCACACCCACCTGGCCACCAACAAGGAAGAGGAAAAAATCCGCTTCCGCGACATTGTGGCCCAGCCCCGCAAGATCATTTCCAGCCCGACCTGGTCAGGCCTGGAAGATGAACATGTCTCCTACAACGCGGGTTACACCAACGTCCACGAGCTGATTCCCTGGCGCACCCTGACCGGACGCCAGCAGTTCTACCAGGACCATGAGTGGATGCGGGCCTTTGGCGAGAGCCTGCTGGTCTATCGTCCGCCCATCAACACCAAGGCGGCAGCGCCGATGATCGGCAAGCACTCCAACGGCAACCCGGAGAAGGCGCTGAACTGGATCACACCGCACCAGAAGTGGGGAATCCACAGCACCTACAGCGACAACCTGCTGATGCTGACGTTGTCCCGGGGTGGCCCGATCGTCTGGCTCAGTGAGGACGACGCCCGCGACATCGGCGTTGAGGACAACGACTGGATCGAGCTGTTCAACACCAACGGCGCTATCGCAGCCCGTGCAGTGGTGAGCCAGCGGGTGATGCCGGGGATGGTGATGATGTACCACGCCCAGGAGCGGATTGTGAACGTGCCCGGCTCCGAAGTGACCGGCACCCGTGGCGGTATCCACAACTCGGTTACCCGGGTCTGTCCGAAACCGACCCACATGATTGGTGGCTACGCCCAGTACTCCTACGGGTTCAACTACTACGGCACCGTCGGCTCCAACCGCGACGAGTTCGTGGTGGTGCGCAAGATGCACCGGGTGGACTGGCTTGATGGTGAAGGCAATGACGATGTACAGGAGGCCGTGAAATGAAGATCCGTTCGCAAGTTGGCATGGTACTGAACCTGGATAAGTGCATCGGTTGCCACACCTGTTCGGTCACCTGCAAGAACGTCTGGACCAGCCGTGAAGGTATGGAATACGCCTGGTTCAATAACGTCGAAACCAAGCCCGGTGTCGGTTACCCGAAAGAATGGGAGAACCAGGACAAGTGGAAAGGCGGCTGGCTGCGGGACAGCAACGGCCGCATCCGCCCACGCATCGGCGGCAAGTTCCGGGTGTTGGCGAACATTTTCGCCAACCCGGACCTGCCCCAGATCGACGACTACTACGAGCCGTTCGACTTTGACTACCAACACCTGCACACCGCCGGTGACAGCAAGCATCAGCCGGTGGCCCGTCCCCGTTCACTGATTTCCGGTGAGCGCATGAAAAAAGTGGAGTGGGGCCCGAACTGGGAAGAAATCCTCGGTACCGAGTTTGCCAAGCGTCGCAAGGACAAGAACTTCGACCAGGTACAGGCGGATATCTACGGCCAGTTCGAAAACACCTTCATGATGTACCTGCCGCGGCTGTGTGAGCACTGCCTCAACCCGGCCTGTGTCGCCAGCTGCCCCAGTGGCGCCATCTACAAGCGGGAAGAGGACGGCATCGTCCTGATCGACCAGGACAAGTGTCGCGGTTGGCGGATGTGTGTGTCGGGCTGTCCGTACAAGAAAATCTACTTCAACTGGAAAACCGGCAAGTCCGAGAAGTGCATCTTCTGCTACCCACGGATCGAGTCCGGTATGCCTACGGTGTGTTCTGAAACCTGTGTTGGCCGAATCCGCTACCTTGGCGTACTGCTCTATGACGCCGACCGTATTGAGGAAGTGGCCAGCGCCCCTGGTGAGCAGGACCTGTACGAGAAGCAGCTGGAGATTTTCCTCGACCCGTTCGACCCCAAGGTGATCGAGCAGGCCAGAAAAGACGGCGTTCCGGACAACGTCATCAAGGCTGCGCAGGAAAGCCCGGTCTACAAGATGGCGGTGGACTGGAAACTGGCCCTGCCGCTGCACCCGGAATACCGCACCCTGCCGATGGTTTGGTACGTACCGCCACTGTCACCGATCCAGTCCGCTGCTGAGGCGGGCAAGGTGGAGTTTGACGGTGTGTTGCCGAAGATCGAGAGCCTGCGGATTCCAGTCAAGTACCTGGCCAACCTGCTGACTGCCGGGGATGAAAAACCCATCGTGCTGGCGCTCAAGCGGATCATGGCGATGCGCCTGTACAAGCGGGCCGAAACTGTGGAAGGGCGGGAAGACCTGCGGGCACTGGAAGAGGCCGGGCTGAGCAAAGCCCAGGCCGATGAGATGTACCGCTACCTGGCCATCGCCAACTACGAAGACCGTTTCGTGATTCCCACCAGCCATCGAGAGCTGGCCAAGGAGGCCTTCCCCGATGCAACGCCCTACGCTGAGCGCGGTGGTTGCGGCTTCAGCTTCGGCGACGGCTGCAACGGCGGAGACAGCGACTTCAGCCTGTTTGGTGGCAAGAAACAGACCACCAGCATGGTGCAGAAACTGTCAACGGTGAAACAGGTTGACCCACGCCAGCTTCGGGACTGAGGAGGAATCGTATGAATATCTTGCGAGTCATTGCGCGATTGCTGGATTACCCCACGGCTGCCCTGCAAGCCGCCCACGATGACCTGACCTCCGCGGTACTGGAAGACGGGTTGCTGAAAACCCACCAGAAACGAGCCTTGCTGGTTTGTATTGAGGGGTTGTGCAGGGGTGACCTGATGGACCTGCAGGAAGCCTACGTCGAGACCTTTGATCGTGGTCGCTCACTGTCACTGCTGCTGTTCGAGCATGTTCACGGTGAGTCCCGCGATCGCGGCCAGGCGATGGTGGATCTGCTGGCCCAGTACGAGGCGGCCGGCCTGGAACTGGACGCCCGGGAGTTGCCGGACTACCTGCCGCTGTTCCTGGAGTTCCTGTCTACCCGACCGGCGGCGGATATCCAGAGCTGGCTGGAGGACATTCACCACATCCTCGGCTTGCTGGCGGAGCGCTTGTACCAGCGAGAGAGCCAGTACCACGTGCTGTTCGACGCCCTGCTTCAGATTGCCGGGCGGGAGCCGGATCGCCAGGAACTGGCGGCACTGGTGGCTTCGGAGGAGCGGGACGACACCCCCGAAGCGCTGGACCAGGTGTGGGAAGAGGAAATGGTGAAGTTTGTGGATGACCAGGGCGGGTCCTGCGGCGATCAAGGCGCTGTAGGCCAGCGCCGGCGGGAGCTGGAACAGGTCCAGACCATCCATTTAAGCGACGAGCTGATGCCCGGTGTCACTAGGGCTCGGGCAGGGCGCGCCTGAGGCGCAGGAGGGAATTCGGATGTCTTATCTCAATACACTGATCTTCGGGATCTACCCGTACATTGCCCTGGCGGTGCTGTTCATCGGCAGCTGGATCCGCTATGACCACGGCCAGTTCACCTGGAAGGCCGGTTCCAGCCAGATGCTGCGTAAGAAGAACATGGTGCTCGCCAGCGTGCTCTTCCATGTCGGCATACTGGTCATCCTGTTTGGCCACTTTGTGGGCCTGTTGACGCCGCACTGGGCATACGAGCCCTTCATCACGCCGGGCCAGAAGCAGGTGATGGCGATTGTGGTGGGTGGTGTTGCCGGTGTGGCCTGCTTTATCGGCGCACTGATGCTGACCATTCGCCGCTTTACCGACCCCAGGGTCCGGGCCACCAGCAGTGGTGCCGATAACCTGATTATCGTGCTGCTGACCGCCCAGGTCGCGCTGGGACTGCTGACCATCCTGCCCACCATGGGTCACCTGGATGGCGGCACCATGCTCAAGTTCTCGGCCTGGGCCCAGGGTATCCTGACCTTCCAGGGCGGCGTCGCCAACCACATCGCCGATGTGCACTGGATCTACAAACTGCACATCTTCCTGGGGCTGACGATCTTTGTGGTGTTCCCGTTCACTCGCCTGGTGCACATGTTCAGCGCGCCGCTGGAGTACCTGACCCGGCGTTACCAGGTGGTCCGTAAGAGGGCCTGATGGCGGTCGGGGAGGGCACGGAGCTTGGGGGCTTGGCAGAGGGAGAGTCGCGCAGCAGGGGCAGGGAAGCCCCGGTAGCTTGGCAGGTACAAGGATGTACCTTCCAAGCGGCGAAGCAGACTCTCCCTCTGCCAAGACCTTGCACTAAACCCAAAAAGCTTACCAACAACAGTGGGAGCACAAACCATGCAACTGATCCCAACCGGCGACGCCGACAAACCCCGCAATCAGTTCCCGCCGGTGTATGTTGGTGACCAATTGATCGACGAGACCGACATCGCCAGCGAGCTGCAGCACCACCCTGCCGGGGAACTGAGTGCGGCCTGGCACGAAGCTGCGGTCAGCCTGGTGATCCGGGAACTGCTGCTGCGGCGGGCCGGTGAACTGGAGCTGGCAGTGACGGATGATAACGAAGAGGCTGTGATTGCCGCGGTGCTGGAGCGGGAGCTGGACGTGCCGGAGCCAGCGGAGGCGGATTGCCTGCGCTACTACGAAGCAAACCGGGAAAAGTTCTACAGCCCAACCATCCTGGCGGCCAGCCACATCCTGCTGGCGGCCGCCCCGGATGATATTGACGAGCGCCTGCAACAGGAAGACCTGGCCCGCGAGATGCTTCGTCAGCTGCGTGAAGAGGGGGCGTCGTTTGAAACGTTAGCCCGCCGGCACTCTGCCTGCGAATCCCGTGAACACGGTGGAAGCCTGGGCCAGTTGGTCCGCGGGCAGACTGTCCGCGAGTTCGAAGAGCGGGTATGGGCCGCTCCGGAAGGGCTGGTTGCTGACCCGGTGGAGTCCCGCTATGGCTGGCATATTGTCCGGGTAGACCAGCGCCTGGAAGGCGAGCCGCTGCCTTTTGATGCGGCCAAATCCATGGTGCGACACCAGTTGCTCGAAAGCGTCAGCCGACGGGCGTTGCGCCAGTATGTGCAGGCCCTGGCGATGGATATTGGCGTATCCGGCGTTGACCTGGATCTGCCGGATTCACCGCTTATGCAGTAGCCGACCCGTTTCGGGTTACCCGGCCGGAGCTTGCTCCGGCCTTCTTGTTTATGGAATACCTCATTTAACCCCGGGAACTACCTCCATCGGGGGAGCGCCAAAGCCCTCAGCCTTACTTACCATGACATCAACGCAGACTTTCAGGATTACATGAAGGAGTTCGTCATGGGTGCAGCGCACGCGGTGGAACCGCAGATACATAAACCAATACTGTTCACGGCCGGGCCGCGCCGTGCCATGACTGACGATCTCAAGCCGTTGCGTGAGCATGCCCTGTTCAGGGAGTTCGACGATGACGACTTCGACTATATCGTCAGTCGCTCCCGTCGGGTGGCCCTTGGTCACCACCAGCTGTTGTACCACCAGGACATGCCCGCCCAGCATTTCTATTTCGTGCTGTCCGGACGCCTGCGCCTGTACCGCCTGGACGCTTCCGGAGTGGAGCGCACCCTCGACAGCATTGCCCCCGGCGACTGCTTTGCCGAAGTGATGATCTACGCCGAACCGGCCCGCTACGCCTGTTACGCCGAAGCGTTATGCCAGGGGCAGGTGCTGGTGATCCCGATCAAGATTTACCAGCAGATGCTGGAGCAACATCCGGAGTACGCCCGCAGTGCCCTTAGGCATTACGCATCCCGTGCTGTTTCCCGCTTCCACGAGCTGGAAATCATGACCGTGCAGAATGCCCGGGATCGCCTGGTTCGTTACCTGATTGACCTGTTGCCCGAGAACTGCCGGCGCGGTATCGAGGTTGAACTGCCATTGCCCAAGTGCCTGGTGGCCTCCCGCCTGGCCATGCAGCCGGAAACGTTCTCTCGCATCCTGGCTGAGCTTAAAAACCAGGGCCTGGTCCGGGTCAACCGGAGCCGGGTGTTCATTCCTGACCCCATGCGGCTGGTTGCCATCAGCCAATAAAGCTTCCATCAGACCACTCTTACCAGTGGGTTTCGGGCAACGGTGCAAGCCGTTGCCCTTTTTTTGTGCACATCTCCTGCCTCTCACACCAAAGCCGCTAACTACCTCCAGATGTATTGCCTGGCTGGCGGTATTACCATGGCCCCAGGTACATATCATCGTGTCGCCGGGCCTCTGATGACCCAGGCGAGGCTGAAGTTTATACGGGCGGGTGATGTATAGGCTGGTATTGCAGGCATAAAAAAGCCGGCCCTTGGGCCGGCAAGCGCACATTAAACCGGACGTGTCAGGGGTTCTTGTACTCCGCCTTCGGGCCGAGGTAGAACCACCAGTTCAGGACTAGGCAGGCACCGTAGAACAGGGCGAATCCGTAGAGTGCCATTTCCGGTGTGGCAGCCTTGATCTGCTCTCCAAATACCTGGGGAATAACGAAGGCGCCGTAGGCCGCGACTGCGGAAGTCCAGCCCAGGGCAGGGCCCGCCTGCTCTTTATCAAACACCATGGCGATGGTGCGGAAGGTGGAGCCGTTACCGATACCGCTGGCGGCAAACAGCACCAGGAATAGCAGCAGGAATGGCATGAAGTACTCCTGCGGAGTGGCGGAGTTATAGGCAGCCTTGAGGTAATAGGCCACGGCCAGGGAACTGGCGATCATGACGATGGCCACGATACCGGTCACCAGGGCGCCGCCGACCTTATCGGCGATCCAGCCACCTACGGGACGAATCAAGGCGCCAATGAAAGGCCCCATCCAAGCATACATCAGGGCAGAGGGACCATCCGGGTTGGCCAGATCGTGGGTCATAACGCCATCGACCATGACGTGCTGGTAGCCGAACACCACCTTGATGGCGAGAGCAAAACCGGCGGAGAACCCAATGAAACTGCCGAAGGTCATGGTGTAGATCACACTCATGATCCAGGTGTGCTTGTTGGAGAAGATACGGAACTGGCGTTGCAGATTGGGCTTGATCTCGCCCGGGATCATCTTCAACAGCAGGACGGTCACCAGCAGGATGCCGAGGATCACCGGCCACTTGGTCCAGTCAGGCGCGCCGATTCCAACCGGGGCGGGCAGGATAATGTAGAGACCGATGGCGGCAGTCAGGAAGCCGACCAGCAGCATACCGGTGATTTTGCCGAAGGCGCCGGTCGGGGAGCCGATGTTGGGAGACACCGCATCGGTGCGGATGTTGTTCATGCCGAACCAGCCCGCCAGGGCCAGTGGGATCAGCAGCAGCAACCAGACAAAACCGGCGTTATGGATCCAGGTTTCACTGCCGGCGGGAATCTTGCCAATCAGGGTGCCGGAGGTGTTTTCCAGAATCATCGGCTCGCCGCCGAACAGTCCAAAGGTCATCACCAGTGGCACCAGGATCTGCATGGTGGTGACACCAGCGTTGCCGAGGCCGGCATTCAGACCCAGGGCCAGACCTTGCTGGCGTTTCGGGTAGAAGAAACTGATGTTGGACATGGACGAGGCAAAGTTGCCGCCACCGATGCCAGACAGGAACGCCAGTAGCTGGAAGACCCACAGCGGGGTGTTGACGTCCTGCAGGGCGAAACCGGTACCAATGGCCGGAATCATCAGCAGTGCTGTAGTAAAGAAAATGGTGTTGCGGCCACCGGCAATGCGGATGAAGAAACTGCTGGGTATGCGCAGGGTAGCGCCGGTCAGGCCAGCAATGGCGCTCAGGGTGAACAGGTCGGCTTTCGGAATCGGAAAGCCCAGGTTCAGCATCTGAACGGTGATGATGCCCCAGTAAAGCCAGACCGCGAATCCGCAGAGCAGGCTGGGAATGGAGATCCATAGGTTCCGGGTAGCGATCTGTTTGCCGGAGGACGCCCAGAACTGGTCGTCCTCCGGGTCCCAGGTTTTGATGTCGGTCATATCAAACCTCACAGGTATTGGTCAGAAGTGGGTAACGGCCGGCACGGCTGGGCATGCCGGCTTTGGGTTATTTGCCCGTGGCCCCTTCGCGGCCATAGTCGGGCTGGAGTTCAGGCAGGAACCGTGAGGTTTCCGCGCTCTTGATCTCTGGGTAGCGGCGGGCTTCCATCCGGACGATGGCGCCGTGCATCCACAGGAAAGACACCAGCACGATGACGAACAGCAGCATGAAGCAGCTGGTCCAGACCCCGATCAGATCGTTCATGGCGCCAAAGACGATGGGCAGGATGAAGCCGCCGAGGCCGCCGATCATGCCCACCAGGCCGCCAACCGAGCCGACGTGATCCGGGTAGTAAACCGGGATGTGCTTGTAGACGGCGGCCTTGCCCAGGGACATCACGAAGCCGAGAGAAACGGTCAGGACAACGAACAAGGTAACCGGCACCACAATGGAGAACTCAATGGGGCCATCAATCCCCCGGACCACATAGCTGGTTTCCGGGTAGCTCAGGATGAACAGGCAGATCAGGGACACGCCATAAGTCCAGTACATCACGGTTCGGGCACCGAAACGGTCAGACATCCAGCCGCCGAGGGCGCGGAAAACTGATGCTGGTGCGGTGTAGAGGGCGGCAAGCATGCCGGCCTGTTCCAACGTCATGTCGTAGGCACCGACGTAGTAACGGGGTAGCCAGGAGGCCAGAGAGACAAAGGCGCCGAACACGAAGAAGTAGTAGAGCGAAAAACGCCAGACCTGAAGTTTGGCCAGTGGCGCCAGCTGGTCCCGCAAGGGCATGGAGGTGACGCCCTCTTTGGCACGACGGGCCAGGCGGGGATCGTTCTCGGTCAGTAGATAGAACAGGATGGCAATACCGGCCAGCACGGCCGCGTAGATCTGTGCCGTAGTCTGCCAGCCAAACGCAACCACCAGGAATGGGGCCGCGAAGTTGGTCACCGCCGCCCCCACATTACCGGCGCCGAATACCCCCAGTGCCGTGCCCTGGTGGCCCTTGTCATACCATTCGGAAATGTAGGCAACGCCGACAATGAATGAGCCCCCCGCCAGCCCCACGCCCAGCGCCGCCAATAGGAACATCTCATAGGTCTTGACGGTGGAAAGCAGGTAAACGGCGACAGCGGTGGCAAGCATCAGGATGGTGAACACCAGGCGTCCGCCAAAACGTTCGGTCCAGATGCCGAGGAACAGACGGCTGATCGAACCGGTCAGCACGGGTGTGGCGACCAGCAGGCCAAACTGGGTCTCGGAGAGCCCGAGCTCCTGTTTGATCTTGACCCCGATGATGGAAAAGATGGTCCATACGGCGAAGCACGTAGTGAACGCGAGCGTGGAAAACAGCAACGCTTTATGAGCTTTTGGCGGGTTGTAATCCCTTTCACTCAACATGGTGGAAACCCCCGGTTTCTGGATGGTGTGGCTTGATTACGTCACACCGGCCGTTACGCCAACCTTGACGAATATCAATAGCTTCCAGACCTACCCCTAACGCGCCAATGGGGCTATCTCCAGGGCGGATTTCTGCTGTTTTTGGGTTACCTGCACCTATCCACTTTGCGCCGTTTATATACCTCCAATGGGGAAGGGTGTCTGGCCGGAGGCTTCCTTACCATGGAGGGGAATGTTTCGATGGAGGCGCGATGATGACCTCGAAAGTGATCGCCAGGGTAACGTCAAGGAAGGATCGCCCCCTGATCTATGCCTGTTCCGGTTGCTCGGACGTAGCCCAGCTGGCCAACAACGCAGCCGTCTCCCTCGACCACGCCGGTGACTTTGAGATGTCGTGTATTTCAGGCGTTGGCGGCAAGGTGCCCAGCCTGGTGAAAATCGCGCGCTCCGGTCGTGCCATCACGGTGATTGATGGCTGTCCGCTGCAGTGCGCGCGGGCCTGCCTGGAGGGTGTCGGGGTGACGCCGGATGACCATGTCCGGCTGTACGAATTTGGTTTCAGGAAACACTACGGCCGCAGCTATGAGGTAACGGAAGTGGCAGCGGTTGCCCAGATGGTGCGTGCGCGCCACCAACAGCTTATTTCTGTCCTGGCCCTGGACGATATTTCCGGATGACGACGATGATCAGCAGTTACCAAGATTTTATCTCCGCAGCCTGTCAGCAGCCCGAACCCCAGCGCCTGCTGTTTGTATTTTGCCGGGCCGAGTTGCCGGACGATGCTTCGGAGGCTGAACGACAGCAGTTTGAACGTGGCGACGGTGGCGCCCTGGTGCCAGTGGTCTGTGTCGACAAGACGCCCTCGCAAGTGACTGATTTCGAAGATCTCTGTGAGGAATCCCGCGAGACCGGGCAAGCCTGGGATATGGTCTTTGTGGCCGCGATGTCTGGTCGCGGTGGCATTGAGCCATCGTCGGACGAAGCCAGCCAGCCCCTGTCGATGATGGTTGAAACCATACGCTTGGGCTACATTGGAAACTATCTGCCGTTCGATCGTGATGGCGCACTGGTGACACTGAAGCACTGATCACAGCATCCCATGTCTTCTGCTGCTCACCGTCAGTGGTGACGCCCGGAACAGTCGTGACGAGGCGGGGCAGGGTGGTGACTGTGTTCATGGAGGGAACAGCGTGACGGTTATCGTTCAAGGATTGCAGCGGGTATTGCTGACCCTGTTGATGCTGGTGGCTGGACACAGCTATGCCATGCCGGTGGCCGAACTGGAGCCGATCGGGCTGCGGCAGTTTCTGGAGCAGCGGGTACCTGAGGCCGATCGTGCCGAACCCCGGGAAGATAACCGGGCGATCCTCGAATTGTATGCGGGCGAACGCCTGCTTGGTTACGCCTACCAGTCACTGGATTTCGTCCAGACTCCGGCCTACTCCGGAAAACCCCTCAACGCAGTGGTAGTGCTCGATCCAGCGGCCAATATTGTGGCGGTGCGAGTGATTGAGCATCACGAGCCGATCCTGCTGGTGGGGATTCCCGAGCAGCGCCTGCACGACTTCACCGACCAGTACATCGGACTGAAAGCCGACCAGCGGGTGACCGTGGGTGGCAGTTCGTCCACCACGCGGATTGCGGTCGATGGGGTCTCTGGCGCCACCGTGACGGTCATGGTGGTCAATGAAGTGATCATGCGTACCGCCCATAAAGTTGGAGTGGCGTTGGGCCTGGTGGCGGGCGAAGGGGCGCAACGGCCGCCCATTGCCGAGATCGACACCGCCCTGATGGCCCCTGAAAGCTGGGCGACCCTGACCGGGGATGGCTCCATACGGCGACTGTTGCTGGAGCGCGAGCAGGTCAATGAGGCCTTCAAGGGGACCTCGGCAGACCACCGCAACCGGGCCCGCCGTGGTCAGGACCAGGGGCCGGTCATCGACCTGTATGCGGCCTACCTGAACGCCCCCACCATTGGTCGCAACCTGCTGGGGGATAGCCAGTACGACTGGCTGATGTCGGAGCTGCAACCTGGTGAGCATGCCATTGCTGTGATGGCGAACGGCGACTATTCGTTCAAGGGTTCCGGCTACGTCCGTGGCGGCATTTTCGACCGGCTCCAGATCCGCCAGTTCGGCGATACCTTCAACTTCCGTGATCTCGACTATTACCGGCTCAGCGATGTCTATGCTGACGATATGCCCCGGTTCAGCGAGATGGCCATGTTCATCGTGCGCCAGCAATACCTCTTTGACCCCGGTACCGAGTGGGCGCTGGAATTGACCGTCAAACGTCAGACCGGTCCGCTGGACAGTGAATTCCGGGTCTTCCCGCTGTCCTATCAGCTACCCGAGAAATACTTCAACCGCCCGGAACCCGTGCTCACCGAAGAAGACCTGCTGGCTGACCAGCCTCTCTGGGTCCAGGTCTGGTACCAGCGTCAGTTCCAGATCGCCGTGCTGGCGGTGGGCATCGGTGTGCTGATGTTCATCCTGTTCTTCCAAGACTGGCTGGTACAGCGGCCCCGGCTGATGCGCAACATCCGCCATGGCTTTCTGGTCTATACCCTGTTCTTCATCGGCTGGTATGCCCTGGGGCAGCTATCGATCGTCAACGTACTGACCTTCGTTCACAGTGTGATTGCCGGGTTCAGCTGGGACACCTTCCTGATCGATCCCATGCTGTTTGTGCTGTGGACCGCGGTGGCTGCCATCGTGCTGATGTGGGGGCGGGCCGTCTACTGTGGCTGGTTGTGTCCCTTTGGCGCGCTGCAGGAGCTGGTAAACGAAGTCGCCCGCTGGCTCAAAGTGCCCCAGTACAACGTCCCGTTTGCCGTGCATGAACGGCTCTGGGCCATCAAATACCTGATCCTGCTGGGGTTGTTTGGCGTGTCCCTGGAGTCCATGGCCACGGCGGAACAGCTGGCCGAGGTGGAGCCGTTCAAGACCGCTATCACCCTTCACTTTGATCGGTCCTGGCCATTTGTCACCTACGCGGTCCTGCTAGTGGTGGTGAACCTGTTCACCCGCAAGCTCTACTGCCGTTACCTGTGCCCACTGGGCGCCGCGCTGGCGCTGCCAACCCGGTTCCGGATCTTCGACTGGCTCAAGCGCCGTCATGAATGCGGCAAGCCCTGTCGCCGTTGCGAGAAGGAATGCGAAGTCCAGGCAATCCATCCGGATGGCACCATCAATTACATGGAATGCCATTACTGCCTTGATTGCCAGATGACCTATTTTGACGACCACAAGTGCCCACCGCTGATCAGCAAGCGGCGGGGGCGCCGTGGTCAGAACGCGCCCGGGCGACCGGAGCATGAGATTCCCGCGGTCCAGCTGGATTGACCGTAAGGGTACCCCAAGTACGTTAACTACGGAGTTGGATGTCATGACGAAGAAAGACGAGCGGAACAACGCCCAAGCCTCTGGCGGTTTGAGCCGTCGGCATTTTCTGGGTGCCACGGCAGCAGCGGGGGTGGTCGGTGCGACCGGACTGGGTTCGGCGGTTATGTCCCGGGAAAGCTGGGCGGCCGCAGCCGAAGAAGCGCGCAACAAGGCGGTGATCCATCCGGGTGAGCTGGATGAGTACTACGGTTTCTGGAGTGGCGGGCATTCCGGGGAAGTCCGGGTGCTGGGCGTTCCGTCCATGCGGGAGCTGATGCGCATCCCGGTGTTTAACACCGACTCCGCCACTGGCTGGGGTATCACCAACGAAAGTAAGGATGTACTGGGTCACGACAACACCTTCCTTAACGGTGACGCCCACCACCCCCATATTTCCATGACCGATGGTCGCTACGATGGCCGTTACCTGTTTATCAACGATAAGGCCAACACCCGGGTTGCGCGGATTCGTTTGGATATCATGAAGTGCGACAAGATCACCCATGTGCCCAATGTCCAGGCCATCCACGGTTTGCGTCTCCAGAAGGTGCCGAAGACCAACTATGTGTTCTGCAACGCGGAGTTTGTCATCCCGCAGCCCAACGACGGCACCAACATGGAGAATCTGGAAGACCACTACACCATGTTCAATGCCATTGACGCGGAAACCATGGAAGTCGCCTTCCAGGTGATCGTGGATGGTAACCTCGACAATACCGACGCCGATTACACCGGCCGCTATGCGGCGTCCACCTGCTACAACTCCGAGAAGGCCCTGGACCTGGCGGGCACCATGCGCAACGACCGGGACTGGGTGGTGGTGTTCAACATCGAGCGTATTGCGGCAGCGGTGAAAGCCGGTAACCACAAGACCATTGGCGACTCACCGGTTCCGGTGGTGGATGGTCGTCATGGCTCTGAGTTCACCCGCTATGTGCCGGTGCCAAAGAACCCGCACGGTCTCAACACCTCGCCCGACGGCAAGTACTTCATTGCCAACGGCAAGCTTTCCCCGACCGTATCCATCATCGCCATTGACCGTCTGGACGACCTGTTCGACGACAAACTCAGCGACGCCCGCGACGTGATTGTGGCCGAGCCTGAACTGGGGCTGGGGCCCCTGCACACCACCTTCGATGGCCGTGGCAACGCCTACACTACCCTGTTCATCGACAGCCAGGTTGCCAAGTGGAACATTGAAGACGCCATCCGCAACTACGCCGGAGAGAGCGTGGACTACATCCGCCAGAAGCTGGATGTCCACTATCAGCCGGGCCATAACCACGCCTCCCTGACCGAGTCACGGGACGCCGACGGCAAGTGGCTGGTGGTACTGTCCAAGTTCTCCAAGGACCGCTTCCTGCCGGCCGGGCCGTTGCATCCAGAGAACGACCAGTTAATCGATATTTCCGGCGAAGAGATGACGCTGGTGCACGATGGCCCTACCTTTGCCGAGCCCCATGACTGCATCCTGGTGCGACGGGACCAGATCAAGCCGGCGAAGATCTACAGCCGTGATGATCCCTTCTTTGCCAGCGCCCGGACACAGGCCGAGAAAGACGGCGTGACCCTGGAATCGGACAACAAGGTCGTCCGGGACGGCAACAAGGTCCGGGTCTACATGACGTCAGTCGCGCCGACCTATGGCATGACTGAATTCCGGGTCAAGCAGGGGGATGAGGTGACGGTCTATATCACCAACCTCGATACCATCGAAGATGTGACCCACGGCTTCTGTATGGTGAATCACGGCGTCAGCATGGAAATCAGCCCGCAGCAGACCGCGTCAGCGACCTTCACCGTCGATCAACCGGGGGTGTTCTGGTACTACTGCAACTGGTTCTGCCACGCCCTCCATATGGAAATGCGAGGTCGGATGATCGTCGAGAAAGCCTGATCACACGCAGGAGCGTCTGGATGTTCAAGCTTGGTATTGGCTTGTCGCTATGGCTTGGCTGGTGCGGTGCTGCGGTGTCAGCGGGTATCCAGACTGAACTCGACGGCTTGTCCCCCGGCACACGCTTTGTGCTGCCGGGGGCGCAGTTGCCGGCAATCAGCCTCGGAGTGGCAGGGGTCACTGTGGAGTGCGCGCCCGACACGGTGATCGATGCCGGGGGGGAGGGCCATGCGGTGGTGATCTCCGCGCCAGAGGTGACCCTTCGTGGATGCGATATCCGCCACTGGGGGCGTGACCTCAACACCCTGGATGCTGGCATCTTTGTAGCTCGCGAGGCCCAAGGTGTGATTGTCGAAAACAACCGCCTGAGTGGACCGGGGTTCGGCGTCTGGCTGGATGCCGCGGCGGATGCCACCGTGCGCCACAACGTGATCCAGGGGGATACCACGCTGCGGTCCCAGGACCGTGGCAACGGTATTCACCTGTTTAACACCCAGGGCGCACACATTGACGGCAACCAGATCCACCAGACCCGCGACGCCATCTACATCGAGACGGCGAACAACAACCGCATCACCAACAATGTGATGTCTGACCTGCGCTACGGCATCCATTACATGTACTCCCACAGCAATCACCTGGAGGGCAACATCACCCGTAACACCCGTACGGGTTATGCATTGATGCAGAGCAAGCGGCTTACAGTGATCAACAATCGCTCGGAAGGCGACCGCAACTACGGCATCCTGATGAACTTTATTACCCAGTCTGAGATCCGCGATAACGTGATTGACGGCGTCACCCAGGGGCAAACCGCCGGGGTGACGATTGACGGCGCTGAAGGCAAGGCCGTGTTTATCTACAACTCCCTCTACAACATCTTCACCGGCAACGTGTTCAGCAACAGCGACATCGGTATTCACCTGACCGCAGGCTCGGAAGACAACCGGGTTTTTGGCAATGCCTTTGTCCGCAATCAGCGGCAGGTGAAGTACGTGGCGACCCGCCCCCAGGAATGGTCCGATGAAGGTCGGGGCAATTTCTGGAGTGATTACCTGGGCTGGGACCGGAACCAGGACGGTTTCGGTGACGTGCCCTACGAGCCCAACGATCAGGTGGACCGGCTGCTATGGACTTACCCGGAAGCACGAATACTGATGAACAGCCCGGCGGTGGACACCCTGCGCTGGGTGCAGAGGGCTTTCCCCGTGGTTAAGGCCTCCGGGGTCACCGACCATTTCCCGTATATGCGCAGGCCCACGGCGGCAGTAGGGAGTATTGATGAACAGCTTTGAGTTGAACTGCATCGAGTTTGGCTACGGTCGGCAACCCTTGTTGCGAGACATCACTCTGACCCTGGCGCCCGGTCGCATAATGGGGCTGTTTGGCCACAACGGTGCGGGCAAGACCACCACCATCAAGCTGATCCTGGGATTGATGGCGCCGCAACGAGGCAGTTTGTCGGTCCTGGGCGGTCAGGCCGGAACCCCGGCGGTAGCCCGGCAGATTGGCTACCTGCCTGAGAACGTGATGTTTTACCCGCAAATGACCGGGCGGGAGATACTCGATCACTTTGCCCGTCTCAAGGGGGCTGCCCGCAGTCAGGTGCCGCAACTGCTGGAGCAGGTAGGACTGGAGGATGCCTGCAACCGCCGGGTGAAAACCTATTCCAAAGGCATGAGGCAACGGCTGGGGCTGGCGCAGGCCCTGCTGGCCGATCCCCGTTTGCTGATTCTGGATGAGCCGACCGTCGGGCTGGACCCGGTGGCTACGGCGGAGCTTTACCGCCTGCTGCGCTGCCTTCGTAACCGGGGCACCGGCATTGTGCTGTGTTCTCACGTGTTACCGGGTGTTGAACCCTACATCGACCAGGCCGCGATCCTGTTCAAAGGGCGCCTGCAGGCGTTGGGGGATTTGCCGTCATTGCGGGCCCGGGCGGAGCTGCCGGTCCGGCTGATTGTGCGCAGTGCCGACAGCCAGGGAACCCTGACCCGGCTCAATGGCAGCCTGCCGAGACTGAGTGCGCTGGTCAAAGACGCCAATACCATCGAACTGGTGGTCGCCCCGGGGGAGAAAATGGCTGCGATCCAGGGGCTGCTGGGTTCCGGGTTGGTGGAAGACCTGCAAATCCACCAGCCGACCCTGGAGGACCTCTATTGTCACTTCATGGACATCGGTTCGCAGGAGGGGCAGTGACATGGGAAGCATCTGGATCATTGCCCGCAAGGAACTCTTCGACAGCCTGCGTAATCGCTGGCTGCTGGCGATTACCCTGGTGTTTGCCACCCTTGCGATGGGCATTGCCTGGGCGGGCACGGCAGCCTCCGGCAGTATTGGCTACGCCACCACACCGGCCACGATCGCCAGTCTCGCCAGCCTGGGTATCTTTTTGATTCCGCTGATTGCGCTGTTGCTGGCCTACGATGCCATTGTCGGCGAAGACGAGGGCGGCACGCTGCTGTTATTGATGACATACCCGCTGACCCGGGGCCAGTTGCTGCTGGGCAAGTTCCTGGGCCATGGCCTGACACTGGCCTTGGCGACGGTGATGGGGTTTGGTGCGGCGGGTGTGGCGATTGCGCTGATGGTGGACGGGGTGCCGGTGGTGCCGCTGTTTATCGCATTGGGACGCTTCATCCTGTCGTCCATTTTGCTGGGTTGGGGCTTCGTTGCACTGGCTTACCTGGTCAGCGTGCGTGTCAGCGAGAAGCCGGTGGCCGCCGGGCTGGCGCTGGCGCTGTGGTTCTTGTTCGTGCTGGTGTTTGATCTGTTGTTGTTGGGGCTCCTGGTGGCCAGTGAAGGGGCGCTGCACCCTGATCTGCTGCCGTGGCTGCTGCTGTTAAATCCGACCGACATCTATCGCCTGCTGAATATCTTGGCGTTCAGTGATGGTGGTGAGCTGGCCGGGGTGCTGAGTCTGGGCGGTGATTTGCCTATGGGCCCCTGGGGGCTGTGGGGGGCGTTGCTGGTTTGGGTGGTGGCGCCGTTTATGGCGGCGCTGGCGTTGTTTAAGGCTAGGAGGGTATGACGGTGAGATCGGTTCGTTGGAGCGGTATTTTGGTTCTGGGATGGCTGCTGGTGGTGGCGGGGTGCTCTCAACCGTCATCGGATGAGTCGGTTGGCCAGTTGCCACCAGTGGCGTTTGAATCCGGCGACGAATGCCATGTGTGTGGCATGGTGATTGCCGGCTTCCCCGGGCCGAAGGGGGAGGTTCTGGGAGGGAACGCCCCAGTGCGGAAGTTCTGCTCGACCCGCGATCTGTTCTCCTGGTTGCTGCAACCGGAACAACAGCACCGGGATTACACGGTGTATGTGCATGACATGGCTCAGACCGATTGGCAGCGCCCTGACGATGCCGCGCTGGTGGATGCCCGTCTGGCCTACTATGTTGTAGGTAGCGAGCGCGCTGGCGCCATGGGGCCGACTCTGGCTTCGTTTGCCAGCGAGTCGTTGGCGCGGCAGTTCATGGCGAACTATGGTGGACGTCTCCTGCGCTACGAAGAAATCACACTGGCGGTGCTGCAATCCATGACAGATATCGGCACCGAGGAAGTTTCCGGCCACGCCACCATGGGCCATATGCCTGCCCACGGTAGCGCCGACAGTTCTGAATAAACCCTGAGTAAACCCTGAGTGAGAGAGAAACGACGATGAAAAAAATCCTGCTTTCGCTAAGTCTCGCCGCTGGCGCATTGGCAACAGCCCCGCTTCAGGCGCAAGACGGAGAGGCGCTGTTTTCCAGTAAACCCTGTGTGGCCTGCCATACCGTTGACAGCCAGCTGGTAGGTCCAGCTCTGAAAGAAGTGGCCGCCCGCTATGCCGGCCAGGAAGGTGCGGTGGATATTCTGGCCACCAGCATCAAGAACGGTGTTAGTGGAAAATGGGGGTCCGCCGCCATGCCGCCCAATGCGGTGACTGAAGAGGAAGCTCGTACCTTGGCGGAATGGGTTTTGAGTTTGCAGTAGGAAGGCTCGCCTTTCAGGGCGGGTAAAGGTAAGGGCCGGGGGTCAGCCCCCGGTCATGTTCATGAATCTCAGGATCTGGACATCGCCATCGCTGGAGAAGTGATGGCGTTCGGGCTTGAGGTCCATGGCTTGAATAATGGTGTCCCTGAGCTTGTCGTCGCTGACGGGGTAGCCCCGCAGGACCCGGCGCAGGTCAACGGAATGTTCGTTGCCCAGGCACAGGAGCAGTCGTCCTTCCACGGTGACCCTGACCCGGTTGCAGGTGGCGCAGAAGTTGTGGGAGTGGGGCGAGATAAAGCCGACCTGGATGTTGCTGTCGGGCATACGGTAGTAACGGGCAGGGCCACCACTGTCGGCGGTGGCGGGTACCAGGTCGTGGTGCTGGCGGATCATGGCGCGGACCTGGTCGCTGGTAAATAGGCTTTCACCCCGGTGGTGTTCGGTGATCTGGCCCAGGGGCATTTCTTCAATAAAACTGATGTCGAGGTTCCTGCCGCGGGCGAACTCGACCAGCGCTGGCACTTCATCCTCGTTACGCCCTTTCATAACCACTACATTGAGCTTGATGCCGTCGAATCCGGCCTCGCGGGCGGCGTCGATGCCGTCAATGACCTGGTTGAGGTGTCCGGTTCGGGTGATGCTGTGGAAGCGGTCCGGGTCGAGGGAGTCGAGGCTGATGTTCAGGCGTTTGAGTCCGGCCTGTCGGAGCGGCTGGGCAAGTTTGGTGAGCTGGTTGCCGTTGGTGGTCATGGCAAAGTCTCGCAGGCCCATGGCGCCGATCTCGCGGACCAGGTCGAGGATGTCGTTGCGGACCAGGGGTTCGCCGCCGGTGAGGCGGATTTTTTCGGTGCCCAGGCTGATGAAGGTGCGGGCCAGGCGGGCAATTTCTTCCAGTGTCAGCACTTGCTGGCGGGGCAGGAAGGTCATGTCTTCTGCCATGCAATAGACGCAGCGGAAGTCGCAACGGTCGGTGACCGAGAGGCGCACGTAGTTGATGGTGCGGCCGAAGCGGTCGGTCAGTTGGGCGTTTGGCATGGTCAGTGTCCCGTCTTTGTAAAGCCGGTTCCAGAATGGGGTCAGTATCTCAAATCCTGGGGGTTGGTTTGATACCTCTGGGGGGGTAACCCCAGGATCCTGTTGGGGTGTAGCCTGGTGTTTGAGTGAAGCTGTTTGGCGGCCGGATCGTTACGCCACCGCTTGGACGGCACGTCCGTGTGCCGGCCAAGCTATCGGGCCATCCATGGCCCTGCTCTGTAACGATCCGGCCGCCAAACAGCCAGAGTTAGGTGATATCGCATCACCGATGTTGCTATTCGACAGGCTATGAATTTTGCTCCAGAGGTTGGCCTATAGCTGTCAGCTCTTCCTCCCTCAAGGTCGGGAAGAACAAGCCTTTGACCACCTGCCAGGTCACTGCCAAAGCGCCGACGATGAACACCACATCCCCGAAGGTGCGGACCCAACGCAGGGTTTGTAGCAGATCGGTCTGCATGAAGGCTTCGCTGCGGGCGTACCACAGGCCTTGATCGGCGCTTGCCAGGAACTGGATGATGCCAATGGGCAGCAGGCTGGTGGCGAGCATCAGCACCAGGCCGATGTTGAGCCACCAGAAACCGGTCTTCATCAGGCGCTCGTCAAAGACCAGCCGGGGCCGGATGTAGCGCAATACCAGCAGGGTGAAGCCCAGGGCCAGGAAGCCGTAGACACCGAACAGGGCCGCATGGGCGTGGGTTGGTGTGGTGTTGAGGCCCTGCACGTAGTACAGCGAGATGGGCGGGTTGATCATGAAACCGAACACCCCGGCGCCTAGCATGTTCCAGAACGCCACAGCGACGAAGAACATCAGCGGCCAGCGTACGTTCTCCATCCACGGTGCCCGCTGTTTCAGGCGCCAGTTTTCCCAGGCTTCGTAACCCAGCACCACCAGTGGCACGACTTCCAGGGCACTGAAAGTAGCGCCCACCGCCATGACCGGGGTTGTGGTACCGGCAAAGTAGAGGTGGTGGAAGGTGCCAGGTACACCGCCCAGCATGAACAGTGACGCGGAGGCCAGGCTCGCAGAGGTGGCCACAGTGCGGGACACCAGGCCCATGCTGCAGAAGATAAAGGCCAGAGCGGTGGTGGCGAAGACTTCAAAGAAACCTTCCACCCACAGGTGGACAATCCACCAGCGCCAGTACTCCATGATGGACAGGTGAGTGCGTTCGCCATAAAAGAAGCCGGCACCGTAGAACAGGCCGATGGCGACGACTGAGGCGGTGAGCAGGGCCAGCAGGTTCTTGTCGCCGGGCTGGCGCAAGGCGGGAACGATGCCCCGCAGCATCAGGACCAGCCAGAAGGCGATGCCGGTAAACTTGCCAATCTGCCAGAGCCGGCCCAGGTCAACGAACTCATAGCCCTGATGGCCAAGCCAGAAGTTCCACTCAGCTGGCATGATCTGGGCGATGGCCAGGTAGTTGCCGATAAAGGAGCCAACCACAACCACCACCAGTGCCCAGAACAGCAGGTCTACCCCCAGTTTCTGGAACTTGGGGTCCTTGCCGCCGTTGATGATGGGGGCGAGGAACAGACCCGCCGCGAGGAAGCCGGTGGCGATCCAGAATAGCGCAGACTGGATGTGCCAGGTGCGGACCAGTGAGTAGGGGAACCATTCGGACACGTTGATGCCGTAGAAGCTTTGGCCTTCCACGGTGTAGTGGGCGGTAAAGCCGCCGAGCATGACCTGGAAGGTAAACAGCGCCACCACCAACAGCAGGTATTTGCCCAGGGCTTTCTGTGACGCGGTCAGGGCGAAGCTGGTGAGCGGGTCGGCTGGCGGGGCGTCCGGGTCCTGTTCATCGTGACGACGCAGGAAGGCCCAGGCCCAGACCAGTCCACCGACGCCGGCAATCAGCAGGATCACACTGACCACTGACCAGACCACGTTCTCTGCGGTGGGTTCGTTGTCGATTAGCGGTTCGTGGGGCCAGTTGTTGGTGTAGGTGGCGTCACTGCCCGGTCGTTCGGTGGACGCAGCCCAGGCGGTCCAGAAGAAGAACTCGGTGAGCTGCTGACGACGGGCTTCGTCCGGCAGGGTGTTCTCCTTCATGGCGTAGTTTTCCCGGGTTGGCTGCAACGCCGGGTCGTCACTGAACAGAGTTCGGTAGTAGGCCGCTGTCTCGTTGATGGCGTCAATGCGCCGCTGAGACAGCACCAGGGTTCCGGTGTCCGGGTTGTAGCTGTTGCTCCGGTAAGTCTGTTTCAGCTCGTACTGCAGCTGGTTCTGCTGGGCACCGTCGAGGTCGTGGTAGCCCTGGCCATAGGTGTCCTGGGCGGCCAGTTCAAGCCAGGCGGTCAGTTCCCGGTGCAGCCAGTCAGCGGTCCAGTCCGGTGCCTGGTAGGCGCCGTGTCCCCAGACCGAGCCCAGTTGCATTCCGCCCACGGACTGCCAGGCGGTCTGACCATCGAGGATGCTGTCCTCAGTCATTAGTAGTTCGCCCTGATCGCTGACCACGCGGTCGGGGATGGGGGGGGCGGCCCGGTAGACTTCGACACCGAAGTACCCGAGCAAGGCAAAGGTGATCGCCAGCACAGCGATCAACGTGAGCCAGAGTCGGCGGTAGTTAGCCATGGTGCTCGCCTCCCAGTTGGCCATCCACGCGCTGGAACAGCACGTTGTTTTCCAGGTGGATGTGTTCCATCAGGTCATTCCTCAGGGTTTGTAGCCCCCGGTACAACGCCTGCCAGGTGTTGCAGGCGCCTTCCGGCAGGGTCAGGTCGTGGGTCAGCGCCAGCAGCTTATCCAGCGCTGCGCCGTGGTCATCATGCTCGTGGCGCATCACCTGCACCGGCGCCACGGCCATGCCTGCCATCCCACGGGTGATCATCGGGAACAGGATTTTCTCCTCTTTTTGCATGTGCGCTTCCAGCTCAGCCGCCATTTCCTCCAGATGAGCGCTGAGCCCCGCCGGGCAGCTGGGGTGGCCGCCGTGGACTCGCTCTACCCGTTGGGCCAGGCGGATCAGTTCGGGCAGTTGTTCGCGATGCACGTCGTGGTAGCGGGTAAGGATGTGTTCCACCAGCGGTTGGTCGTCCAGCCGGGTCAGCAGGTCAAGATCCGGAGTGTCCTGCTGGAGCAAAGACAGTGCTTCCAGGACATCGGCCAGATTAATTCCCTTACGGGTGGCAACCTCCCGCAAGGACTGCCCGCCGCCACAGCAGAAGTCCAGTTTGAACCGGTGAAACACCGCGGTGGCCCCCGGCAGGTCTCGGGCCAGTTGGCCAATGGGTTGTTCGCTCAAGGTGATCATGGTCGGTACCTCTTCGGTCTCTTTTTAACATGCTTTCAAAATACATCTTTTGAATATAAGATGTAAACAGAATATTTGTTTTGATTGAGACGACCCCTGCCCAGGAGTCTGTTTCGAGAAGAGGAAACGACCAATGAAACAATTACTGACAATGGCAAATACCACGTTGGCCTTGTTTCTGGTGGCGCTGGTGGTGACGATTCTGATTGCCTACCCACTGGCTGCAAAGGTGCCCATGTTCGGCCAGGTCGCGGCCCATATTGGTACGCTGTTGTTTGCGACCGGGATCAAGGTGGCTTACATCGTAAGGCTGGTGTCCCTGCGTGCGCTGGGAAGACCTCTGCATTGAATGCGGTTAGAATGGCCCTACCAGATATGACAGGTGACTCTGCGACAATGTCCATCAGTAAGGGCGGTTATCGATTACTGGCCTACCTCTGTGTTGGCCTTGCCATTGCCGGGGTGATCCTGCCGTTGCTGCCGACCACGGTTTTTGTGCTGATTGCCGCCTGGGCCGCCGGACGCAGTTCACCAGAGTTTGAGACTTGGCTGCTCAACCACGAACGGTTCGGACCGACAATCGTGAATTGGCGGGCAAGGCAGGTGGTGCCTCCCAAGGCCAAGGCGCTGGCCTGCACCATGCTCTCGGTCAGCTGGCTGATCCTGTACTACAACGGCTCGCCGTTCTGGCTACTGGCCTCGTTGGGCCTGTTTTTCTGTGGCTTGGCGGGCTACCTGCTGTCGCGGCCGTCGTACTAGTTTTTTTCCGGGCCCGTCCTGCCCCCGCATCGGAGACCTTGGATGCACATCACTCGCTATACCGACTACTCTCTCAGGGTATTGATTTACCTGGCACTGCAACCGGACAAACTGGTTACGATCCAGGAAATCTCGGACAGCTACTCGGTGTCCAAGAACCACCTGATGAAAGTCGTTCACCAGCTCAACAAGAAAGGCTACATCGAGACCGTCCGGGGCAAGAATGGCGGGATGCGATTATCGAAGGCGCCTGGGGATATCAATGTAGGCTTACTGGTGCGGGAAACCGAACAGGACCTGGAACTGGTGGAGTGTTTTTCGTCCGGTAGCCAGTGCACCATCACCCCGGTGTGCGGGCTCAAGGGCATACTCTCCGAAGCCCTGCAGGCGTTCCTGGCCACGCTGGACAAGTACACCCTGGCGGACATTCTTCCCGAACAAAAAAAGCCGCAACTGGTGCGGCTTCTGCAAATAGGCTGAGACGGAGACGTTTGGCCGTTACGCCGGTTGCGTGTCCAGTTTCAGGCGTACCCGATCCGGCAGTGAGAATTTGCCAATGCGCTTGAGTACCGTCCAGTACTGGCGGGCAAAACTGTCGGTGTTGTAGTGAATACCGTATTTCTCGCACACCGCCTGCACCTTCGGTGAGATTTCCTTGTAGCGGTGGGCGGGGAGATCGGGGAACACGTGGTGTTCGACCTGGAAGCTCAAGTGGCCACTCAGCATGTGGACAAAGTTGCTGCCGGTGAAGTTGCTGGACCCGGTCAGTTGGCGCAGGTACCAATGCCCTTTGCTCTCGTTTTCACACTCCTGCTCGGTAAACGTCTCGGCGTCCTGGGTAAAGTGGCCGCAGAAAATTACCGTGGATGACCACAGGTTGCGGATCAGGTTGGCGCCGAGGTTACCGGCCAGCACGATCGGGGCGACCGGGAAGGTCAGCAAGGGGAAGAAGACGTAATCCTTGAATGCCTGGCGACCCCCCTTGCGGACAAAGGACTTGAGGAACGGCAACTTCGACGCCCAGGTGATTTCCCGGCGGCGCAGCCGCTCACTCTCAAGTTCATGCACTCCAACCCCCCACTGGAAGAATACGGTCAGCAGCAGGTAGTTAATGAACTGGAGCAGGTGCCCCGGGTGCCATTTCACGTCGTCGCTCAGGCGCAGCACGGCGTAGCCGTAGTCCCGGTCCTTGCCGATCACGTTGGTGTAGGTATGGTGCTCGTAGTTGTGGGTGCGGCGCCAGGATTCACTGGTGCACACCGTATCCCACTCGTAGGTCTGGGAATTCAATGATGGGTCGTTCATCCAGTCGTACTGGCCGTGCATGACGTTATGGCCGATTTCCATGTTCTCAATGATCTTGGCCAGGCCGAGGGAAACCGTCGCCGCAACGAATACCGGCGGGATGAAGCCGAAGGGCATCATGACCCGTCCGCCGATTTCCAGGGTACGGTGAAGGCGGATGATGCGGCGGATGTAGTTGGCATCGCGTTCACCCAGGTCAGCCAGAACCTCGTCACGGATGGCGTCGAGATCCTGTTGCAATTCGTTGAGTTGTTCTTCAGTCAGTTTTTTCATGGTCAGTGCTCCTTCGCCGGGCTCGTTTGTGGAGCCCGGTGTCGTTGTTCTTGTGGGGGTGCCAGGGTTAAAGGTCGACAGTGACCGGCCCTTGGGGGATGGAAATACAGAGTTGAATGCTTTCCTCACCAGGGCCAGAGGCTTTGCCTGTGAGCCGGTTGATGACGGTTCCGCTGGTTTTCCGACAACTGCACTGGTGGCAGATACCCATGCGGCATCCGGACTGTGGCGACAGACGCGCGGCCTCGGCGATGTCGAGCAGGGCGGCATCACCCTCGGATGACACCGTCAGTTCGCTGCGACTGAAGCGAACCTCCCCTCCCAGCTCATCGCTGACCAACGCGGCAGCGGGGGCGGAGAAAAAGGTGCTGTGGATGCGATCCTCGGTAACTCCGCGACGGTGGAGCAGCTCGCTCGCCAGGTCCATCAGGCCCTTCGGCCCACACAGGTAACAGCGGCGGGCGTTGACGCCGGGTACCTGCTCAAGATGCTGATCGCTCAGGTATTGCGGGGTGTCACCGTCTTCGGTGGTGACTACGTTCAGGCTGAACGCGGGCCAGCGTTGCTGGATGGCGTACAGCTTCTCGGCGGCAATCACATCGGCCTGGGTACGCACGAAGTAGAGCAGGGTGACCGGCGCACGCCAGTCGGCTCCGGCCAGGCTTTCCAGTTGGCTTAGGATCGGGGTAATGCCACTGCCGCCGGCAATGTACAGCAACGGTTCCGGGTTGACCGGCAGCTGGAACTCACCAAAGGCATCACCCAGCCCCAGTACTGCACCGGGCTTGAGGTTGTCGTGCATCCAGTTGGTGACTCGACCGCCAGGCAGGCGTTTGATGGTCAGGGATACCGTACCCTGCTGCCGCCACTGCTCAGGGGAGCAAGACAGGCTGAAGGTGCGGTTATGGCGAGTGCCATCGATTTCGATACAGATGTTCACATGTTGTCCGGCACCGAAGCCTGGCCAGCGCGTGGCTGGTTTCAGTACGAAGGTTTTGGTGTCGGCAGTTTCATCAAAGATCTCAATAACCCGCGCGGGGATGTACTGACGCACCATCATCGGGTCAAGCTGGCTGAGCAGCGGATCAAAAAAGGCACTGGGGTCTTCGCGGTTGAAGAGCTGCTTGCCGAGCCAGCGTATGGAACGGCTATTTTCCAGAATAGACAGCATGGTTTATCCTTCATGTGTACAGTTGTTCACGTTATGTGAACGAATGTACACAAGTGGCAATTGAGGTGTCAATGATCCGGGTCTATGCTTGATTGTCAGTTGTAATGTGCTGTTTTTAAGAGATTATTTTCGATTTAATCTGGTTGGTCTGATGTTTCTGACGCAGTTCTCAGGTTTAATGGCCTGTTATGACTTGGATTGTGTCAACTTTCAGACAGGTTTGTGTACACTTGTCAGTCCCCGTTCTGGGGAGTGGGCCAACCGGAGAACGGGAGGCAGGTATCAGAGATCGTTGTGGGTATGACTGAGCGAAAACGCCGTAAGCCGGGTGAAACCCGGGACAAGTTGATGAACGCTGCGCTCGAGCTGGTCGGCAAGGGGCGTCACTTTGCCAGTCTGGGCATTCGTGAAGTCACCCGTCAGGCCGGGGTGGTGCCGACATCGTTCTATCGGCACTTCCGTAATATGGATGACCTGGGTCTTCAGTTGGTGGATGAGCTGGGGCTGGTGCTGCGGCGAATGATGCGGGAAGCCCGTGCCAATGTGTTGCAGGCGGATCGTCTGATGGATGAGTCGGTGGCGATCTTCATCAGTCACGTCCAGCAAAACCGGAGCTTCTTTGTATTCATGGCGCAGGGCATGGCCGGGGAGAGCCGGGCGGTTCAGGAGGGAATTCGCAGTGAGTTGCGGTTCTTTGCCAGTGAGCTTGGCAATGATCTGAGGCGCCTGCGCCTGGTCGACCACCTCAATGACGGTGACCTGGAGCTGACCTGTGACCTGGTGGTGCGGACGGTGGCCTTCAGCCTGACCGATCTGATTGGCGTGTCACCGGAGGATGACTACCAGATTGAGCAGATTCGTAAGCGTACCACGCGTTTTCTTCAGCTGATTTTTGTCGGGGCTGCCCACTGGCGCACCGGCGAGCAAGCCCCTCTTTCCAGCTGAGTCGGTCGATCAGCCCTTGGCCCGGGTCTTGGCTTTCTCGCTCCGGTCGGAGTTGCTGGCCACCTCGGGCATCAGCAGGGCTTCCAGCTCGTCCAGTGCTTCACCGGTATATACCGCCAGCTTCTGCATGCTGGGCAGCGTGTCGCGACAACCGGTAAACCCGAAGTTCAACGAGCCGTCGTAGCTCAGGCAGGTGATGTTCAGGGCGCCGCCGTGGGCAATGAGCGAAACCGGGTACATGGCCTCCAGCTTTGCCCCTTCGTAGTACAGCGCCTTGCTGGGCCCGGGAACGTTGGAGATGGTGACGTTGAATACCGGCCGCATGCGCCCGCCCATCCCGGTCATCAGCTGAAGGATGTACGGCGACATCAACATCATGGTGTATTGGGTGAGGGCGGCTTTGGGTAGCTTCTGCAGGTGCTCCTTGGCTTTCCGGGTGGAACTCTTGATGTGCTGAAGACGAGTCAGCGGGTCAGGCTCATCGGTTGCCAGCGAGGCAATCATGAAACTGATTTGGTTACCCGTATTCTGGTCATCCGCAGGGCGGATGCTGACTGGAATACCTGAGGTCAGTGCGGTATCGGGTAACTCCCCCTGCTCGATCAGGAAGCGGCGCAAGGCAGTGCCACACAGGTACAGAACGATATCGTTCATTGAGCCCTGGGCCACTTTGGCCAGCTTGCGGAGCCGGTCGAGCTGGTAATGCTGGGTGGCAAAACGACGTTGCCCGGTAACCCGATGGTTAAGCAGTGAAACCGGTCCGGTAAACGGGGCTGTAAGGCTGTCTTCCGGATGGCGCATGGAGCTGACCAGTCGAGACATCGCTCCCCAAAGCCGAGGGGCCATGTCGGCCTGAAGCTTGAGCGCGTCCAGGGCTTGCGACACCGCCCCACTGAATGATGCATCGCTGTCGTCTTTGCTGGCGCGGCGCTGCTCCGGGCGAACGGCCCAGGGCGGCAGCATGTGGGTCTCTTCCGGATCGGTAGACAGCACTCGCTGCATCAGGCGTACGCCACTGATGCCGTCAATCAGAGAGTGATGCATTTTGGTGTAGAGGGCAAAACGGTTATTTTCCAGGCCCTCAATGATGTGGCACTCCCACAACGGACGGCTGAAATCCAGGTGATTGGAATGCAGCCGGGAAATCAGAACCCCCAGTTCCCGCTCACTGCCGGGTTTAGGCAGCGCCGAGTGTCGCACGTGATAGTCGAGATCGATGTCCTGATCGATCTTCCATGCGGGGGTCAGCAGGCGCCCCAAAGCCCCGGGGCGGTATAGTTTGTAGCACCAGGGTTTGGCCACCTCACGCTGTGTCTTCATGCGTTCGACCAGGTCCCGCAGGAAGGTATCCGGAGCCCCCTCCGGTACCGAGAAAATCTGCATGGTGCCAACGTGCATTGGCGTGTCTTCGGAATCTACTGCCAGCCAGGAGGCGTCCAGTGTTGCCAGGCGTTTCATTCGTCGTCCTCTTGCATCCCTTGCTCGGTTGAACGAACGTGGGGTGGTGTTTTTCTGGGATGGTTTTTGTCATGTGCCGCGATCGTTAAGGGCACACGTTGTTATGTTTGAAAAGGTTCCACCGGTTTACTGTTGAGTATACGGTTACAGACGCGTTGAAACGAGGGGGAAGAGGGACAAAAGAAGGGTGACCTGTGGAGTCGTGAAACGGTACTCACACCGGCAGTGATCAGGTCACTGCCGGTGTGCGCGGGATTAGCTCATTGCGGCTTCCGCTTCCTTGTAGAGTGACCGTACCGGTTTGGCGAATACTTTGCGAATCATCGGCTCGAAGAACTCCATCGGCAGAATTTCACCGTCCGGGTCAAACGCGGGTGCGTCGTACTTGCTGACGAACTCGATCGTGCGCATGAAGTGGGGGTTGTCGCGGTAGTTGTTTCGAAGGTCGCGATCCATACCCAGATAATGGAAGAAGTAGTAGCCCTGGAAGATGGCGTGATGCTTGATCATCCAGTGGTTGGCTTCGCTGACGAAGGGCTCCAGCAGCACCGCAGCGACGTCGGCGTGGTTGTAGGAACCCAGGGTGTCGCCGATATCGTGGAGCAGGGCACACACTACGTATTCGTCATCCTTGCCATCCCGGTGCGCCAGGGTGGCCGTTTGCAGGCAGTGGCTGAGGCGGTCGATGGGGAAGCCACCAAAGTCGCCCTTGAGCAACTCCATGTGCTGCATGATGCGGTCCGGCAGTCCTTTGGCAAATTCGCCAAAGTGGGAGGCGATGATGCCCCAGTCTTCGGCGGTCCCATCTTTCATATGGGTGAACTGGGCGTGTGGCGTGGTCATGTCAGTCATGTTCAGGTCCTCTGTCAGTCGCGGAAGCTGGGGTCGATGCGATCAAGCTTGCGGAGCAGACCCGGCCAGGCGAGCTTCCCTCCCATGCCCTTGGTGACCTGTTCTGCCTGTTGTTTGATGGTATCGACAATGCCATCTGGAACGTGCGTCAGTGGGCGGGCGCCTGACATCGCCTGAAGCTGGATCTCACAGGCGGTTTGCAGGACATACATGCCCAGGAACGCATCGGCAATGCTGCTTCCGGTGGTCAGCAGACCGTGATTGCGCAGGATCATGAAATTGTTGGTGCCCAGGTCTGCCTGCAGGCGGGACTTCTCATCCTCGCGCAGGGCGACCCCTTCGTACTCGTGGTAGGCCAGGTTGGACAGCGGGAACAGGCTTTGTTGCGACAGCGGCAACAGGCCTTCCTGCTGGGCCGATACGGCTACGCCGGCGGTGGTGTGGGTGTGCAGGACACAGGCCGCGTCTTCACGTACCGCATGAATGGCGCTGTGAATGGTGAAGCCGGCCGGGTTGATGTCAAAGTCATCCGGATCGATCTTGTTGGCGTCCTGGTCAACCCGTACCAGGCTGGAGGCGGTGATCTCGTCGAACATCATGCCGTAGGGGTTGATCAGGAAATGGTGCTCGTCACCGGGGATGCGAGCCGAAACGTGGGTAAAAATCAGGTCGTCCCAGCCGTACAGGGCGATCAGACGGTAGACGGCGGCCAGGTCCACGCGCAGCTGCCATTCCTCGGGGCTGACGTGATCTTTCTTTGAGGGAATTACCAGTTGTGTAGTCATAGGGTAGCTCTCATCTGCTGGTTGTTGTTGGAGTTGCCTTGTGAGCATTTTTATCAGTGTAGGCAGTTCAGAGAGCGCAAAACTGTCAAATCGTTTACATTGTTTTCTGGCTTACTTCTATAGTTTACGACCATGATAAATATCAAATCGGTGCTTGCAGGGTGCCCGCTTCTGGCAGGACTTCCCGATCAGGCACTGGATGAGGCCACGGCCATGGCGCGACAGCGCCAGTTTGTGGCTGGCAAGTCGATCTACGACGTGGGATCGCGTCAATCGACCCTCTGTGTGATCGCCTCCGGTACGGTAAGGGTGAGTTCAGTGAATGCCGCCGGCAAGGAGGCGACGCTGATTATCTTTGGCCCCGGAGCATGGCTTGGGGATACCGTATTTTCGCCGGAGATGCCGCGGGTCTATGGGGCTACGGCCCATGAATCGGCGGTGGTTGTTGAACTCCCCGGGGAGGGCTTCCGACAGTTGCTGAAGAACTACCCGGAAAGCTATCCGGTGGCATTGGACCTGGTCAGCCGGCGATTGTGGTCGGCGATGTCCATCATCGAGACCGACGCCTTGCGGGGAATTGAGGCGCGATTTGCCCGGCGGATGCTATTCCTGGTTCAGATTCAGGGTGATGGTCAATTCGGCTCGGAGCCGGTGACGTTTTTTCTCACCCGGGAGCACGTGGCCAATATGATGGGAATGAGCCGTCAGGGTGTCCACAAGGTGATCAAACGATTTGAAACCGAAGGCCTGCTGGAGTTGTCTTATGGACGGATAACGGTCGTGGATCCAGCAGCGCTGCAGGCGTACCTGCAAACTCTGGATTGATATGCGACCAGTACTACCGAACGGCACCAACCGGGCGGACACAACAATAACATTATCGGAGAATTACTATGGAATCCGGGCCGCTGATTTCCTTTGGACTGCCCCTTTCCCTGTTCATCATCATGGTCGGCATTGGCATGACCCTGACGTTGAGGGACTTTCACCAAGTCACTGTTAACCCTCGGGGAATGATCGTCGGGAGCATTGCCCAGATCCTGATCATGCCGCTGGTGGCCCTGGCCCTGGCCGGAGCACTCGGGCTTGCGCCTGCCATTGCGGTCGGGTTGGTCATCATTGCTGCCTGTCCTGGCGGTACGACCTCCAACCTGTTTGTCCTGTTGGCCCGTGGCAACGTGGCCCTATCCATCCTGCTGACGGTGTCGGCCAGCTTGATCACCATCATTTCCTTACCGTTCTTTACCAACTATGCCCTTGGGCTGTACTTCGGTACTTCGGCAGAAATATCCCTGCCGGTAGGCAAGACCATCGTCATGCTTGTCGGCGTGGTCCTGCTTCCGGTTGCGTTGGGCATGTTGGTGCGCACGCGCGCTCCGGCTCTGGCAATCCGGGCGGAGAAAATTGTCAGCCTGTTTGGTGGTGTGGTGCTGGCGCTGCTTATTGTTGGCCTGCTGTATGGCATTCGCGACCGGATTGGCGAACTGGCGGCTCAGGCTGGCCTGGCGGCGCTGCTGCTCAACCTGGGCGGTATTGTGATCGGTGTAGTGACCAGCCGGATGGCGGGACTCTCCCAGCGGGAGTCGTTGGCGGTGGCGATGGAACTTGGAATCAAGAATGGCACCATTGCGCTGATGGTGACCCTGACCCTGCTGGAATCCAGTGAAATGTCGATTCCTGCGGCGGTTTACGGCGTACTGATGTTCCCCATTGGATTCCTTCTGGTCACCTATGGCCGCAAGGTTATCCCTGCGCTGCCAAAGTCCCTGGCGGAACCGGCCTGAATCATTAGCCGGTTTGTTTGACGGGGGTGGCTGGCCTCAGGGTCAGTCCTCCCGGAACCTGATACTGGTAGTCTGCGTGAATGCTGGCGCTAAGCGCCACCGAGACCAGCCGATCAGGAACAATAACAATGCCTTTCCGACACTCCCCTGGTACGGGTCTGTACCGTGCTGCACTGCTGCTGTTTTCCGTTCTGTTTTCCTTAGCCAGCCATGGCTCCGACGATGCGCTGCGAGCCCAGGTCTATGACCAGAGTCAGCCACTGGATGTGCGCATTGCCGCCATGCAGGCGCTGACAGGACTGGAGCCAGACCCGGATCAGGTATACCGGGTCTGTATCTGGGATATCTTTGGCCGTTCGGGGCCCATCTTCAACGCGGCCCAGGCCCAGCGGGTCAAGATCATGCAGTACGGCATTAACGTGGAGATGGTGCCGTATACCAGCGAATCGATCATGGTGGAGGAGTTGAAATCCGGCACCTGTGACGCTGCCCTGATGAGCGGTTTACGAGCCCGCCTGTTCAACCAGTACACCGGTACCCTGGATTCCATTGGCGGTTTTCCGGAGCGCAGTCAGATGCGCCTGGCCCTGCAGCTGATGGCCGACTCCCGCAGTGCCGAGCGCATGGTCAGCGGAGACTATGTGGTGATGGGCATTGCGCCCGGTGGTGCCGCCCACGTGTTTGTGAATGACCGCAGCATTAATACCCTCGCCAAGGCCTCCGGAAAGCGCGTGGTGGTGCTGGATTATGACCCCACCCAGGCCAAGATGATTGCTGGTGTGGGTGCCACGCCAGTGGTCGCGGACATCGTCAATGCCCCCAACATGTTCAATACCGGCGTGGTGGATGTGCTGGCAGCGCCGCTGGCAGGCTACGAAGTGCTGGAACTCTACAAGGGGCTGGCGCCGGACGGCGGCATTATCGACCTGCCGTTGACCCACATCACCATGCAGCTGATCGGACGCCGTGAGGTGGTTCCCAATGAACTGGCCCAGTTTGTCCGGGAAGCCTTCTATCAGGGGTTTGATGAGATCATCAGCCGGGTGGCCGCCGAAGAGGAAAAGGTGCCGGAGCAGTGGTGGATTCCGATTCCCGAAAACGACCGTGTCGAGTACGAACGGATGATGCAGCAGGCCCGTCTGCAATTGCGTGATGAAGGCTACTACAACGCCGATATGCTGTCGCTGCAGCGCAAGATCCGCTGTCGTACTGACAGTACCCGTGAAGAATGCACCAACCCGGTTGAGTAAGCCATGACCATGCGCACGGGGACCCTGTCGGGCCCACGAGGGTTGGCCTTCAGCCGAGGGCTGTCTGCGTTACCAATGCTGGTCGTCCTGATGCTGACCTTGCTGGCTGCGGTGGGCGAAACCCTGCACTCCCGCCTGCTGGAGGTCGGTGGTGCCACTTGGCCGGACTATTTCAGCCTGCGGGTGCTTGACCAGGTTTCGTCACCGTCCTGTGAGCGCCAGCCCGACCTCGATCAGGCAGTTGAGCAGGCGGTGCATGACCGGCAGCGGGAGCTGGCGAACGACCCGTTTGCCGACGTGTTTGGTGGTGATATTGATCGAGCTGCTATTCGCGCATCGTTGCAGGCTCAGACCGCTGCCTGTGAAACCCAGTGGCGGAGTTGGCAACGTCTGCAGGCCCTGGATACGCCCGCGGTGCGGGTGTATGCCACGATTGAGGCCGGGCTGGCCCAGGCCGTGGTGCTGGTGACCGGTAACCGCCGGGTGCTGCTGGGGTTAATGCTGCTGTTCTGTGCCGCTGCTGCGACCCTGCGTCGCCAGCACATTGCCCTGCGGCCGGTGGAGAGTCAGCGGGACGACCGGGTGGCAACCCTGGCGCAATTGATCGCCAATGGTCTGCTGACGCTGTCCGCGCTGTTGTACCGTCAGCAGGAGCTGGCCCAGGCCGCCGCCGGGATGCCGCTGGCCCATCTTTTTATGCACGATGTCTGGGTGGCCGGTTTCGGCGGGTTGACCCTGATCTCTGTCTGGCAGCTCCGCCAGCCCCGAACGGATCTGCCGGCGGGCTCGTCCTGGAACCGGGCGCTGCTGAGCATACCCCTGTACAGCTTCATGTGCCTGACAGCGGCTGCCCAGTTTGCTTGGCACGGTTTCTATCACGGTATTGCCGTGTACCTCAATATGATGGCCGAGCTGTCAGCCTTGTTCCTGAGCCTGGGGTTGTACGTCTGGGTGGGCATGCTGCTGGCGCGGACTCATCTGCCCCGTAAGGTGTTTGACCTGATCCGGCCCTGGGAATTGCCGCCCAAATGGCTGGGGGTGGTGGTGCTGTTGCTGACGGCATTGCCCACGGCCTACAGCGGTGCGTCGGGGATCTTCATCCTCGCTGCTGGTATGACGCTCTACCGGGAATTACGCCGCGCCGGTACCTCGGAGCAGCTGGCGCTGGCGACCACCGCGATCTCAGGCTCAATGGGCACCATGCTAAGGCCGTGCCTGCTGGTGGTGATCGTCGCCACCCTGAACAGCAGTGTCACCACCGACGAGTTGTTTACCGCGGGTGCCCGGGTGCTGTTGCTGACGGCCCTGCTGTATACCCTCTATGTGCTGGTGTTGGGCGGCAAGTCGACGCTGCGGATTGCTTCGCCGACGCGGGCGCTGCCAGGTATGGTGCGTGCGCTTGGGCCATTGCTGCCCTACATCGCCTGCTTTGTCACCGTGGTGATGGCTTGGGAATTCCTGCTTGGTCGAGGGCTGGATGAGTTCTCGGCACCGGCCATCCTGCCACTGGTCATGCTGCTGGTGGTGGCGATGGAGCGGCTGATACTGAAGGAAGGTGACCCCGATGACCCAATCGAACAGCCGACACCGACGCGTTTTCGTGATGCGGTCATGCGGGCGACTGACGATTCATCTGCGTTGATTGGTGCGCTGTTAATGCTGATGGCTCTGTCGGTCAGCATGGGCGGACTGATCGAGCGTTCTGGGCTGCTGGAGCTGTTTCCCCGCGACCTTGAATCGGTGTGGCTGACCCTGGCATTGCTGATGGGCATGCTGGTGATTATTGGCATGATCATGGATCCCTACGGCGCAGTGTTGCTCGTTAACGCGACCTTGGCGCCCATCGCGCTGGAAAGTGGAGTGAATCCGCTGCACTTCTGGGTAATGACGGTGCTGGCCTTTGAGATGGGCTACCTGACACCGCCGGTTGCGCTGAACCACCTGCTGACCCGTCAGGTGGTTGGGGTACCGACGGACTGGGAAAGTCTGCATGGCAGTTTCTGGCAGCGTAACTTTCGCTACATCCTGCCGGTACTGGTGATGGGGACGGCGCTGGTCGTGGTCACGTTTGCGCCGGAAGCGTCGGACTGGGCCTACCGACTGTTGCTTGGCGGAGTCACGGAGCCAGCTCAATAATGTCGGCCAGTTCGCCGTTTCGATAAAGGGTCAGCAAGGCCCGCTCCAGTTTGCGGAGGCGCTCCTGAGGGATGCTGGTATTACAGCCCATGGAGCGCAGGGTGGTGAAAAACACCAGCTCCGGTTCATTCAGCTCTATGCCCTGGGCCCGCGCAATGAGCGGCGCCGCCCGGGTGTCGGCGATCCACAGATCGACGCGGTTGGCCTGCAACATCAGCAGGCCCAGGTACGGTTTTGAGGCCAGGTGAATGTCAAACCCCTGGGTTTGCAGGTACTCACCAACGCCGCTGCCGAGGTAACTGCTGATGCTCCATTGACGGGCATCATCCAGGGTGGCGATGGGGTGGGGGCGATCGGGATGACTATAGAGGCCGTGGCGGCTCACCGAGACCGGGCCAATCCAGCTGAGGCTGGTTTCCCGCTCCTGAGAGCGATCGACGGGAAAGGCACAGGTATTCGGCAGCTCCATGGCCGATCGCAGGGCCCGCTTAGGAGGCTGGAATTCCAGCCGGAACTCGTCACCAGCCAGTTCAAACATTCGCTCGACAACCCGGTAGGCATAGCCGCTGGCTTGCCGGCCTTCCTGCTCATTCACCAGGGGCGGAATGTCAAAGGTCAGCAGGGTCAGCGGTTCGTCCGCCCGGCTTCCGCCACAGGCGGTCAGCAACAGTAGGATACCCGTCAGGCGTCGCAGGATTACCATTGTTCGATGGCCTCCCGATAGGGCAAGGTGACCGGCGTGGGCTGCTGGGTCAGGCGGGGCTTGGGTGCACCGGGAACCTGCAGCCAGTCAGCCTCGGGGCGAGGCGGATTCAGCTGCGGCGCGCAGGAGAGGTCGGGGTCGTTGCCAAGCTCCTCCAGCGTTATATCGATGTCCCGGGCCAGCGCTGTCATGGCTTCTTCTGGCGACGCCTGATGGCGTAGAACCTGGCTCAGGTGTTGCCACCAGTAGCCGGAAAGGGCCGCGTAGTCCGGAACGTTGACCCCCGTTGGTGTCCAGATATTGCGGGCATTGCTGCGATAGAACTCGACCAGGCCGCCGAGGTAGGGCGCCTGTTCGCCAAACTGCTCTGACTCAATGTCGGAGAGCCGTATCGGGGTCAGGTTGACCAGCAGCTTTTGCAGCGAGACGGTCTTCGATACGGTGAACTGGGCATACAGCCAGGCGGCGGCGAGCCGGTCCGCCGGGGTGTTTTTCAGGAAAGTCCAACCCCCGGCATCCTGGTAGCCGGATTTCATGCCCTCTTGCCAATAGGCGCCTCGAGGAGAGGGCGCCACTCGCCAGAGCGGGCGGCCATCCTGACCGGTTACCCTGGAGGTTGGTGCGGTGAGGGCGGGCATGAATGCGGTATACCAAAACACCTGTTGGGCCACCTGGCCCTGGGCGATCCATTCGCCAGACGAGGTAAAGGTCAGCTCAAAGGCCTGAGGAGGCGCAAATTGCTCCAGCCATTCCACATACTTGGTGATGGCATATACGGCGGCGGGGCTGTTGAGCGCCCCGCCACGGGCGACAGACGCGCCGACCGGATGGCACCCATCCATGCGGATCCCCCACTCATCAACCGGGTAGCCATTGGGTAGCCCGGTATCACCAGCACCGGCCAGGCTCAGCCAGGCATCGGATACGCGCCAGCCCAGCGAAGGGTCGGTCCTGCCGTAGTCCATATGCCCCCAGATACGCTGGCCGTCGATTCGTTGGACCCGATGGCTGAAAAACTCGGCGATGTCTTCGTAGGCGGCCCAGTTCTGCGGAACCCCCAGCGGGTAACCGTACTGGGTTTCAAACTGCCGTTGCAGGTCGGGGCGGCTGAACCAGTCGTGGCGATACCAGTACAGGTTGGCAAACTGCTGGTCCGGTAACTGATACAGCTTACCGTCCGGGCCGGTGCCAAAGTCCAGGCCGATGAAATCGTCCAGATCCAGTGTGGGGAGCGTCACCTCAGCGCCTTCCGCCTGGATATAGTCGGAGAGCGCAACGGTTTTGCCATAACGGAAGTGAGTGCCGATAAAGTCGGTGTCGTTGATGTATCCGTCGTAGATGTTAAGCCCGGTGTCCATCTGCGCGCGGATCTTCTTGACCAGGTCGTCCTCCCCGGTCACCTCATGGATCACGTTAATACCGGTAATGTCACGGAAGGCCCGGGCCAGTACGTTGGCTTCGTAGACGTGGGTGTCGATGCGTTCGGAGACCACACGGATCGTCATGCCCCGATAAGGAGCGGCGGCCTGGCTGAACCAGGCCAGCTCGTCCATCTGCTGCTCGTGACTCAGGGTTGATTCGGTGAATTCGTTGGTGAGCCAGCGTTCGGCGGCATCTGTGTACACATCGGCGTGCGCCGGAAATGCCGCCAGGCCCGACACAAGCAGTGGCAAAGTAACTTTCACTGATAGGTTGATCTCAGGTGTCCCGTTCCTCATCCATGTCCCTGGGAGGGCAATGGAACTCCTGCACCAGTTTACCATCATCAACACTCTCAAGGTGGACATCAAAACCCCAAAGTCTGTGAGTGTGACGTAATACCTCTTCGGTGTCCTCGGCCAGAGGAATCCGGTCAATGGGCACGTGGCGCAAGGTGAGCGAACGATCGCCACGCAAATCAACGTTCCAGACCTGAATGTTCGGCTCCCGGTAGCTGAGGTTGTACTGCCGGGCCAGTTTCTCCCGCAGTTGACGATAGCCGGGTTCATCATGGATGGCGGTGACCTTGTAGGCGTCCGCCTGGTCATCGTCTTCAATGGCGAACAGCTTCAGGTCCCGCATCACCTTGGGCGACAGGAACTGCTGGATGAAGCTTTCGTCCTTGAAATTCTTCATGGCGAAATGAAGGGTCTCGACCCAGTCGGTGCCGGCAAAGTCCGGGAACCAGGCCCGGTCTTCATCCGTGGGGTTCTCGCAGATGCGCCGCAGGTCGGTGTAAATGGAAAAGCCCAGAGTGTAAGGGTTGATGCCGGAATACCACGGGCTGTTGAAGGGCGGCTGGTAGATCACCGCGGTATGGCTCTGGAGGAACTCCATCATGAAGCCATCGGTGACCAGCCCCTTCTCGTACAGTCGGTTGAGCAGTGTGTAGTGCCAGAACGAGGCCCAGCCCTCGTTCATTACCTGTGTCTGGCGCTGAGGGTAGAAGTACTGGGCAATCTTGCGCACGATGCGGATGATCTCCCGTTGCCAGGTTTCCAGTAGCGGGGCGTTCTTTTCGATGAAATACAGCAGGTTTTCGTGGGGTTCCTCGGGGTAACGCAGCTTGCGACGGTTCTTTTCCTCGTCGCCGTCCTGGCTCCGGGGAATGGTGCGCCACAGGTCGTTGAGCTGGCGTTGGAGGTATTCCTCCCGCTCTTTCTGGCGGCGCTGTTCCTCGGCGGCCGAGATGGGGGCGGGGCGCTTGTAACGGTCGACCCCGTAGTTCATCAAAGCGTGGCAGGAGTCGAGGATCTCCTCCACCGCATCGACACCATGGCGTTCCTCGCACTGGGCCACGTAGTTCCGGGCAAATACCAGGTAGTCGATGATGGCGCTGGCGTCGGTCCAGGTGCGGAACAGGTAGTTACCCTTGAAGAACGAGTTGTGGCCATAGCAGGCATGGGCGATCACCAGTGCCTGCATCGGCAGGGTGTTTTCCTCCATCAGGTAGGCGATGCAGGGGTTGGAGTTTATGACGATCTCGTAGGCCAGGCCCATCTGGCCACGCTGGTAACTCTTTGCGGTGTTCAGGAACTGTTTGCCGAAGGACCAATGGTTATAGCCAACCGGCATGCCGACGGAACTGTAGGCGTCCATCATCTGCTCTGCACTGATTACTTCGACCTGGTTGGGATAGGTGTCCAGACCGAACTCCTTGGCACACTTGGCAATTTCCTCGTCGTACCGGGCGATCAGGTCAAACGTCCACTCCGAACCGGTGGAAATGGGCTCTCGGGCCGCGGGCTTGCTGGGCGGCGTTTTGGGTGGCTGCTCGATGCTTTCGCTCATGCCGCTTTCCTCTCGAACAACTGACGGAATACCGGATAAATCTCACTGGCGTCGGCAATCTGCTGCATGGCGAAGCTGTTGGAAGCCTCCGCCATGACCTTTTCGTATTCGTACCACAGCATCTGGTGGTCCTGGGGCGTAATCTCTACATAGGCGAAATACTGAACCAGGGGCAGGATGCCGTTCTTGAGCAGTTTGCCGCAGATGGGCGAGTCGTCATTCCAGTTGTCACCGTCGGAGGCCTGGGCAGCGTAAATGTTCCACTCAGACGGCGGATAACGGGCGTCAACGATCTTCTTCATCAACTTGAGTGCGCTGGACACGATGGTGCCACCGGTCTCCCGCGAGTAGAAAAACTCCTCCTCATCCACTTCCTTGGCGCTGGTGTGGTGGCGGATAAAGACCACGTCGATCTTCTTGTAGTTTTTCTTCAGGAACAGGTACAGCAGGATGAAGAAGCGCTTGGCGATGTCCTTGTGCATTTGGGTCATGGAACCGGACACGTCCATCAGGCAAAACATCACCGCGCTGGTGGCCGGTTGTGGCTGTTTCTGATGCTGGCGGAAGCGCAGGTCGATGTCATCGATGAACGGGATACGCCGGAGGTTGTTTTTCAGGCGAAGAATTTCTTCTTCCAGGGCCTCGATCTGGTCTTCGACGCTGAACGCCGGGTCCTGTTCCTGGGGGCTGGCTTTCAGCTCCGCCAGCTGTTGCTCCAGGTCTCGAATCTTGCGCCGACGGGCACCGCCAAGGCTCAGGCGGCGGGCATGGGCGCCCCGCAGCGAGCGGACCACATCAAGGCGGGCAGGGACACCCTGGGTGGAGTAGCCGGCCCGGACATACTTGAACGTCTCGGTGTCTTTGAGTTTCTTGCGGGCGAGGTTGGGCAGCTCAAGGTCATCAAACAGGAAATCGAGAAACTCTTCCTGAGTAATCTGGAATGCGAACTCGTCCATGCCCTCACCATCGGGGCTGGCCTGGCCGCCGCCACCCCCTGCGCCGCCGCCCTGGGGCCTGGGAATACTGTCCCCGGCGACGTATTCGCGGTTGCCAGGGTGAACAACTTCACGCCGTCCACCGCGGCCATGGTGGAAGACCGGTTCCTGAATGTCACGGGAAGGAATGCTGACGCTCTCCCCCCGTTCGATATCGGTAATTGAGCGACGCTGAACCGCGTCCGCTACGGCCTTCTTGATGTGCTGGCGGTAACGGCGGAGAAAACGCTCGCGGTTGACGGCGCTCTTGTTCTTGCCGTTCAGTCGCCGGTCGACGATATGGGTCATTCCCATAACTGCACCTCTTGATAGTCATTTATACCGGGAATCGCTGGGGACTCCGGAACCGCGACCTGCACCGTGCTCCCTGGCATCGGCGCCCGCAGTTCCGGAACCGTCATCCACAGCGCCTTACTGGGACTTGCGGACCCGCAGATACCATTCGGCCAGCAGACGCACCTGTTTCTCGGTATAGCCTCGGTCGACCATGCGTTCGACGAACTGCTTGTGTTTCTTCTGGTCCTCCTGGCTCGCTTTGGGGTTGAAGGAGATAACCGGCAGCAGGTCCTCGGTGTTGGAGAACATCTTCTTCTCGATCACGCTGCGCAGTTTTTCATAGCTGAGCCACGACGGGTTCTGACCCTGGTTGTTGGCCCTGGCCCGCAGGACGAAGTTGACCACCTCGTTGCGGAAGTCTTTGGGGTTGCTGATCCCCGCGGGTTTCTCGATTTTTTCCAGCTCATCGTTGATGGCGGAGCGGTCGAGGATTTCGCCGGTTTCGGGGTCGCGGTACTCCTGATCCTGAATCCAGAAGTCGGCGTAGGTGACGTAGCGGTCGAACAGGTTCTGGCCGTACTCGCTGTAGCTTTCTAGATACGCGGTCTGGATTTCCTTGCCGATGAACTCGACGTAGTGCGGTGCCAGGAACTCCTTGATGAACCTCAGGTAGCGCTCCTGGGTTTCGCTGGGGTACTGCTCCTGTTCAATCTGTTTCTCCAGCACGTAGAGCAGGTGTACCGGGTTGGCGGCAATCTCGGTGGTGTCGAAGTTGAACACCTTCGAGAGAATCTTGAAGGCAAAACGTGTCGACAGCCCCTCCATGCCCTCATTGACCCCGGCGGAATCACGATACTCCTGGATCGATTTGGCTTTGGGGTCGGTATCCTTGATGTTCTGGCCGTCGTAGACCCGCATCTTGGAGAAGATGCTGGAGTTTTCCGGTTCCTTGACCCGCGACAGCACCGAGAATTGCGCCAGCATGTTGAGGGTGTCCGGTGCGCAGGGGGAGCCAGACAGCGAGCTGTTTTTCAGCAGTTTCTGGTAGATCTCGATTTCTTCCGTGACCCGGACACAGTAGGGCACCTTGACGATGTAAACCCGGTCAAGGAAGGCCTCGTTGTGCTTGTTGTTACGGAAAGTTTGCCATTCCGATTCGTTGGAGTGGGCCAGGATAATGCCATCGAAGGGGACGGAGCCCATGCCTTCGGTGGTGTTGTAGTTGCCTTCCTGGGTTGCGGTCAGCAGCGGGTGGAGAACCTTGATCGGCGCCTTGAACATCTCCACGAATTCCATCAGCCCCTGGTTGGCCCGGCACAGGCCGCCACTGAAACTGTAGGCATCGGGGTCATCCTGGGAGAAGTCTTCCAGCATGCGGATATTGACCTTACCCACCAGGGCGGAAATATCCTGGTTGTTTTCATCGCCGGGCTCGGTCTTGGACACGGCAATCTGGTCGAGGATGGACGGGTAGCGCTTGATGACCCGGAACTTGCTGATGTCGCCGCCATACTCGTGCAGGCGTTTGACCGCCCACGGTGACATGATGTTGCTCAGGTAGCGGCGGGGAATGCCGAATTCTTCCTGCAGAATGGGGCCGTCTTCATCCGGATCGAAGAGCCCTAGCGGTGTCTCGTTGACCGGTGAGTCCTTGATGGCGTAGAACGGCACCTTCTGCATCAGTTGCTTGAGTTTTTCGGCCAGGGAGCTTTTACCGCCCCCGACCGGGCCGAGCAGGTACAGGATCTGTTTCTTTTCCTCCAGGCCTTGGGCGGCGTGGCGGAAGAAAGACACGATGTTTTCTACGGCTTCTTCCATGCCGTAGAACTCCGAAAATTCCGGATACCGCTTGATGACCTTATTGGAGAAAATCCGTGACAGGCGGGTGTCCCGCGAGGTGTCAACAAGCTCAGGTTCGCCGATGGCCAACAGCATCCGTTCCGCTGCCGTGGCGTAAGCGGCTTTGTCCCGCTTGCAGATCTCCAGGTATTCCTCCAGGGAATACTCTTCCTCCTGGGTTTCGTCATACCGTGTCTTGAAGTGCTGCACAATGCTCATGGTTACTCCTCGCTCCTGAGACCTGGCTGCTGAACCCGCATGGATGTAGGCGGTGATGGGTGTCAGTGTTCAGCAGTCCTGTCTGTTATTTATGATCCACTCATTGTTCCCCGTTCGTTGGCAACGCGCTTGGCGCTTGGATTTTGTGTTATCGGTGGGAATGGGTGCCTGTTCTCCGACATTTCCTTCGGCTAACTGGACACCGACAAGTTCAGCTTAGTTCAGTCTTTGAGCATTGGACAGGCAGCAATGGGTTTTGTTTCCAGAAAAACGGTGACCATAGGTTGCCGTCCTGTGGCCCCGGCATTGGCTCCGGTGATCGCCTTTTTCGGTCGGTTGTGCCGTCAACAACCAGTGCTGAAGAGGCTACACTTTCACTCTAAGACTGTGCACGTTAATGGGTGGCTCGAAAGATCATGCTGAACTGGATCAAACGCCGTTTGGGCAACAACGACCTCCAATGGGAAGGCCCGGTGGTACCGGAACCGCGAGTGCAATGCCCGTGTTGTGACTATATCTCGCTGGCGGAACGCGGGAGTTACCAGATTTGCCCGGTGTGCTTCTGGGAGGATGACGGTCAGGATGTGGATGAGCTGGATGCGCCTTCCGGCCCCAACCATGGTCTCACCTTGCGTCAGGGACGCAGGAACTTCCATGATTTTGGGGCCTATGAGTCTGATATGGCGAAGTACGTGCTCCTGCCGGAGCAGCGGAGCCGGTTCAGGCTGCAGGAAAGGCAGCTCTGATCACGGCGTTATAGCTTGCTCAGACGGAAGACACTCTCGGTAGCGCCGCAGCTGAGTCCCCGGCGCTTGGCGAATGGATTGTCGCGCGCCATGTCCTGCTTGGACAGCAACTCGACGTCGTAATCCTCCCCGAACAGGGCACGAACCTCCTCGTCGCTGACGTTGAATGGCGGGCCCTTCATTTCCTCACTGTTGTAATCCAGTGTGATCAGCAGGATGTTGGCACCATCCGGAAGGATGGCTGTCAGGTGGTCGACGTACTTCTTGCGCATCCCTGGTGGCAGGGCGATCAGCGCTGCCCGGTCGTAGACCAGACGAACATTCCTGACATCATCCGGCACCAGCTGGAAGAAGTCGCCGCACCACAACGACAGCGTGTCATGGCTGAATTTAGTGAACGGCTCGCCGGGGTGTACATTGGCTTTCTCTCCCGCTTCCGCAAAAAAATCCTTACAGGCAATGTCGCTGAGTTCAATCCCTATGACGGGGTGGCCGAGGTCGTTGAGCCACCACATGTCGTGGGCCTTCCCGCACAGCGGAACGAGAACGGTGTCGTCGTTGTTGCCAACCATCAGCGACCAGTGGTCGCGCAGGAACTGGTTCACCGTGCCTTCGTGAAAGCCAATTTCCTGGTTGGCCCAGCGGTCGTGCCAGAATTCGTGTTCCATGATGGATCCCTGCTCTGAGTGGATAAAGGGTTGTTAACAAGTCTACATCATCGTCATCAAGGTGAGAGGGGTTTTGGATAATGACGGCGAAATTGCCCACTATGTCCATGAAAGCAAGTAATGTCATAGACTTATTCAGGGTTGGCCCGATTCTGTGTAATCTGGTGCTCTATTTATGAATGAAACAGGGGTTGTCGGATGAATGCCGTCTTTCTGGATGCGATCACTTTGGGGAACGACGTTGACCTGTCCCCCCTGACTCATGTGGCCGATACCCTCACAACCCACGACCGCACGGAACCTGATCAGGTCATTGAGCGTTTGCAAGGCTTTGATACGGTGCTGGTCAACAAGGTCATGATTGGCCGAAAGCACTTTGAGGCTTGCCCGGACCTGAAGCTGATTGCGGTGATGGCCACCGGGGTTAATAACATCGACCTGGTGGCGGCCAGGGAGCATGGGGTGCGGGTGGTCAATGTGGTGAACTATGGTCGCTCCACCGTGGCCCAGCACACCATGGCACTGATGTTGGCGTTGGCGACGCGGCTGGTGGACTACCATCGGGACGTACAGGCAGGGCGCTGGGGCCGCAGCGACATGTTTTGCCTGATGGATCATCCCATCATGGAGCTGGAAGGGCGAACCCTTGGCATTGTGGGCTACGGCGATCTGGGCCGCGGGGTCGCCGAACGGGCTCGTGCGTTTGGCATGAAGGTTCTGTTGGGCGCCCGTCCCGGGCAGCCCGTTGGCGAGGTCGACGGTTACCCGCGGATCCCCCTGGCTGAATTATTGCCCCAGGTGGATGTGCTGTCGCTGCACTGCCTGCTGACGGATGAAACCCGTCACCTGATCGGGGCCAAGGAGCTGCAGCAAATGAAACCCGATGCCCTGTTGATCAATACCAGCCGCGGCGGGCTGGTGGATGAGCAGGCCCTGGTGGATGCCCTTCGAGCGGGGGTGATCGGTGGCGCGGGCTTTGACGTACTCACCGAAGAGCCGCCCCGGCACGGCAACCCCTTGCTGGCTGACGACATTCCCAACCTCATTGTTACCCCGCACTCGGCCTGGGCGAGCCGCGAAGCTCGTCAGCGTATTGTGTGGATTACCGCCAGTAACCTGGAAGGTGTGCGTTCCGGCGGCCGGGCGCACTATGTGGTGTAAGCTCGCCGTGACAGGCGCCGGCAAGACTGCCCTGGATTACGCCGGGGCGTCATTTACAGCGAACAGACAGTAGGACATGGTGTGACTACGACGTCATTGAAACAGCGGTTGAAAGCGGCCGAAGACTGGATACTGGCCAATCCGAACCCTCCGGTCCAGCGACCCTGGACCTGGCTCTATTCCGTTGGGCGAACAGCCTATGCCCTGATCAGGGACCTGGTGACCGGGAACCTGGCGCTTCATGCCATGAGCCTGGTGTACACCACCCTGCTCAGCATCGTGCCATTGCTGGCACTCAGTTTTTCGGTGCTCAAGGCCATGGGGGTGCACCAGAAGCTGGAACCCTTGCTGTTCCAGTTCTTCCAGCCCATGGGGGAACAAGGTATTGAGCTGGGCGAACGGATTCTGGGCTTCGTGGATAACATGAAGGTTGGGGTGCTTGGGTCGGTGGGGCTGGCCTTGCTGGTCTACACCGTGATTTCCCTGGTGCAGAAGATTGAACGCTCATTCAACATGATCTGGCGGGTGCCGGAAATGCGCTCCATGGCCCAGCGGTTCAGCAACTATCTCAGTGTGATTATGGTGGGGCCGTTGCTGATGGCGGCGGCCATCGGTCTGACGGCGACGATCCTGGCATCCTCGTTTATGGTCAAACTGATGGAGATTGAGCCTTTCGGTTCGGTCATAGTGATGCTCAGCCGGTTGATGCCATTTTTCCTGGTGGTGGGCGCCTTTACCTTTGTGTACATCTTTATGCCCAATACCCGGGTGAAGCTGCGCTTCGCGATGATTGGCGGGCTGATCGCCGGCGTGACCTGGCAGGCCGCGGGCTACCTGTTTGCTTCGTTTGTGGCGGGGTCGGCCAAGTATGCCGCCATCTACTCAAGCTTTGCCATCGGTATTGTCCTGCTGATCTGGGTCTACGTGAACTGGATGATCCTGCTCCTGGGGGCCAGCATCACCTACTACCTGCAGAACCCGGGAGCGATCTCCAAGCACCAGAAGGTGCCGCTGTCGCCGGAGTTGCAGGAGCGCGTCAGTCTGGTGCTGATGTGGCTGGTGGCGAAACCGTTCAGTGAAGGTAAGCCAGCGCCGCAACAGGAGGTGCTTGAGCGCCAGTTGCACGTGCCGGCGGAACTGACCCGAGAGGCCAGCGACAAGCTGATCCGGGCCGGCCTGCTGATGCTGGCCGGAGAGGGGGGGGACCTGCTGGTGCCGGCGCGGTCGCTCGATACCATTACGGTGCAGGATGTGCTGAATGCCTCACGCCGAGACGAAGAACGTATGGTGGCGAGACTGCCGCGGGTGCTGCCGGAGGCATTGATGGTGCAAAGCGTTGCCAATGGAAACGAGACCCTGGCGGAACTTCTGCGTCAGGGCAGTGAGGCGACGCCTGATCGTAAATAGCTGTTTGCTGATGTGCAGTCACCGGGCCCATAGGGCCCGGTTCTCGTTTAGGGCTAGAACCCCAGAGACTGACCAAAGACAAAGACGAACTGGCAGACGCCCGCGGCGAAGCCAAGGAAAGCGCCAACCAGGATGAGTTTGACCTCGTCTTCCTGGAAGCAGGGGCGCAGCAGGTCCTGAAACTCCTCAGACGACAGCGCCACCATGCGCTCTACCATGATGCTCTTGACGGCTTCGGCCCGGTCTTTCTGGAAGACCGGGTTGTTGAACGAGTTCTGGGAAATTTCGATGGCCTTCTCACCAACCTGGTTTTTCAGGGTGGCAAAGCCGGTGGGGCCGAAGGCCATCTGGGTGAGAGCTTTGGCCATGCCAGCGGTTTCATCCACCAGCGGCTTCATATGCTTCTTAACCATGTTGCGAGCGCGCTCGCCGTTGGTGCCATTCAGGATCGAGCTGATGATGTTGCCAACGGTCAGGATTTCGTGGGTCACAATGTGGCAGAACGACTCGGCGACCGCTTCCTGGCGCCGAAGGAACAGACCCTGGATCTTGAACGGGCCGACTTTTTTGGGATGCAGCGGGCGGAAGATAACATTGAGGGCGATCCAGTTGGTGGCCCAGCCCACCAGCAGGCCGAAGACCGGAAGTACCCACCAGCCCTGATAGAAATACCAGACGGCCATCTGAACCAGGCCGAAGAGGAAACCGAAGTACAGCCCGGAGTTGATGATAAAGCGGAACTCAACCTCGCCGCACTCCTGGAAAATCCGGTTCAGCAAACGCTTGTCGGCCACCAGGCGGTCGATGACCATGCCCTTGATGTCCAGCAACCCCTCAATGTTGTCGGAGATGTCGTCCACCAGGCTGTCGATCTGCTGGGGCATGGACTTGCGAACCCGGTCGTAGACCATCTTACGGGCGGATGCTGGCAGATTTTCCCAGAACGTGGGGTACTCCTTCAGCATCATCTCATCAACATACTCCTCCACCCTGGGGTCGACGGTTTCGAGGACGTGGGCCGCCAGCACCTTTGGGTCAATCTGCTGGAAGATTTCCTGCACGGTGCCGATTTTGGAGATGGTGGCATCGACACTGATGGACGCCATTTTATGGGCTTTGGACGGAATGATTCCCTGCCAGCCCAGTAGCGGTGGCCGACCGACGAATTCCAGAGGATAAAACGTCATTTTGATGGCCAGCCAGTTGGTGCTCCAGCCAATCAGGGCGGCAACTACAGGAATGCTGAGGTACTGCCAGAATTCTGCCTGTGATAAGAGATTCGTCATCTGGAACTCGCGTGTTGTTTTATCGTTTTAGTGTTATTAGGTTCCGCGCTATGGTGATGCGGAAGCGCCCCGCTCAGGCGCACTGTGGTCAGGAGTTGTTGACGCAATCGCAGGATGATGTTGTCAGTCAGGTAATCTTGTCAATGACTAGGCCGCCGCCGGGGGGGAGACGCAATAGCCACTCAGAGGTTCCCGTTTCCGTAATCCCCCCATAGCCACTGGCACAGAGCAATGGCCGCAACCGGCGCGGTCTCCGTTCTAAGAACCCGGGCTCCGAGGGTGGTTGGGATAAAACCGCGCTGTTCCGCGGCCTCGATTTCCGGGGCGGTCAGGCCGCCCTCCGGCCCAATGAGTAAGGCGACTTCGTCGGGCCGGGTAAGTGACGCCAGCGATTGGCTGGAACGGTGGTGCAGTACCAGTCGGACGGCGGTGTTGCGGGTGTAGTCGAACCACTCATCCAGTGTCATGACCGGGGCAATCTCGGGAACCACGGCACGCCCGCATTGCTCCGCCGCACTGATGGCCACGCCGCGCCAGTGACGCAGGCGTTTTTCCTCGCGGTCGCCTTTCAGCCGCACATCACAGCGCTCGGACACCAGCGGCACGATGGTGGTAACGCCCATTTCGACGCTTTTCTGGATGGCGTAATCCATGCGGTCGCCCTTGGAGAGGGTTTGTCCCAGTACCAGTTTCAGCGGCGATTCGCTGTTGTTGTGGTGAGGCTCCCCAATCGCAACAATCACCTCGCGCTTGCCCACCTGCTCAATAATGGCCGGGTAGTCCATGCCATCGCCATTGAACAGTTCCAGGGCATCGCCGGACTGCATGCGCAGGACCCGGCCAACATGCTGGGCGGCATTGTCGTCCAGCGGTACGTTTTGTCCTGCGGCCAGTGGCGCCGGAGTGTAAATCCTGGGGATTCTCATGGCTTAGTCCCTAACGGCGATTTCAATGCCTTCCGCTGCAACCTCGGCCAGATGTTGGATCTGATCCTCGGTGATGACGTAGGGGGGCATGAAGTAAACCACGTTGCCGAGGGGGCGCAGCAACGCCTGACGGGTCAGGGCGTGCTGGTAAACGCGGAGGCCGCGACGCTCCTGCCAGGGGAAGGCGGCTTTGCTGGCCTTGTCCTTCACCATTTCGATTGCAAGGGTCATGCCGTGCTGGCGGATGTCGCCCACGTTGGGGTGGTCCGCGAGGTGAGCTACGGAGTTGGCCATGCAGGCGGACAGACGCTTGTTGTTTTCGATGACGCCGTCGTTGCGGAAGATATCGAGCGTGGCCAGGGCAACGGCACAGCCGATCGGGTTGCCAGTGTAGCTGTGCGAATGCAGGAAGGCCCGCAGGGTGTCATAGTCGTCGTAGAAAGCGTCGTAGACCTTGTTGGTGGTCAGGACTACCGACAGCGGCAGATACCCGGCAGTGAGTCCTTTGGACAGGCACATGAAATCCGGGGTGATGTTGGACTGCTCGCAGGCAAACAGGGTGCCGGTGCGGCCAAAGCCCACGGCAATTTCATCGGCAATCAGATGCACGCCATAGCGGTCGCAGGCTTCGCGAAGTTTGGTGTGGTAGATCGGGTGGTGCATGCGCATGTGGCCAGCGCACTGGATCAGCGGCTCAACCACCACCGCACAGATCTCATCGTGCTTCTCGGCCAGGATCTGTTCCATAGCCTCAAACTGGCGTAGGGCGTAGGCTTTGTCGGTTTCCCCGGGTTCCTTGTTATAGGCATCCGGTGAGGGCGCGGTGATGACTTCCATCAGCAGGGGCTGGTAGGTGTCCTTATAAAGGGCCACGTCGCCGAGGGCGAGAGCGCCCAGGGTTTCCCCGTGGTAGCTGTTGCTGAGATTGACGAAGTTCTTCTTCTCCGGCTTGCCGTGGTTTTTCCAGTAGTGGTAACTCATCTTCAGTGCCGCTTCGATGGCGGAGGAACCATTGTCGGCATAGAAGCATTTGTCCAGCCCCGGAGGCGTGACTTCAATGAGCTGCTCGGAAAGACGCACCACCGGCTCATGGCTGAACCCGGCGAGGATCACGTGCTCAAGCTGACCAATCTGTTCCTGGATCGCCGCATTGATGCGGGGGTTGGCATGCCCAAACAGATTGACCCACCATGAACTGACCGCATCGATGAAACGGTTGCCCTCAAAATCCTCCAGCCATACACCTTCGCCACGCTTGATGGGTATCAGTGGCAGGGTTTCGTGATCTTTCATCTGGGTGCAGGGGTGCCAGACAGCTTTGAGGTCTCTTGCGACGAGTTCTGCGTTGCGCATGGTCAGGTCTCCTATTGGCCCTCGATAGAGCAGTGGTCTTGGTGGGGCCACATCATACTGGGGTCGCGGCACTGGATGCCAGCTCTGTGGCTGGATTGCCCGTGGCCGATGGTCTCGCGGCCAATGTGGCAAACGGGGGGCAATCGCACAATGGATTAAATAAAAAATTCGGAGACAGTTTATGGAACTGGAAGTTGCACACGCCTACGATGCCGGTCTGGACAAGGTATTGGAGGCGTTTCTTAGTGAGGGGCACATCCTCGCCAAGAATGACAAAGTGGGCGCACGTAATGTCCAGATTAAAGAGTTGAGCCGTACCGATCAGACCGCCAAGCTGGTGTTCAGTCGGGAACTGAAATCCTCTGCGGCCGTTCCGGGCTTCCTGGCCAGTTTTGCCCGGGAATGGAATCAGGTTCGCCAGGAAGAACACTGGTTTCGCAAGGACGATGACGAGTGGCACTGTGAGTACCGGGTTCACCTCGAAGGCGTCCCCGCGAAGATCAAAGGCACCATGCGCCTTCAGGGAAATGGTGAGAGTTGTACCAACCACGTATCGCTGGATGTACGCTGTGATTTGCCGCTGATCGGGAAGAAAGTGGCCAAGTTCATTCTTGACGACTCCCGCACCAAAATGGATCTGGAGCACGGCGTCAGCCGCACGCTCATCAACGACGACCTGTAAGCCTGCAGGCCTCGTTATCTTGACCCCCTGACTGTGGCGGCACTCCTAGCGCCCCTCAGGCAGGGAGTCGAACCACTTCTCATAGATGGCTCGATAGGTGCCGTCACGTCGGATCTCCTCCAGCGCACTGTTTACCTCGTGGAGCCAGTCGCTGTCTTTTCTGAACGCAATGCCGTATTGCTGTCCCTGATACAGTGGTCCTACGGTTTTGACGTGCCCTTCGCCCCGGTTGCGGGCAAAGAACCCCACATTGGGGGCATCGAACAACACCGCGTCTACATCTCCGGCCATCAAGGCATTAAACATCTCATGACTGTCGGGGTAAGCAACGACGCCGTGACTGTCGCCCAGTTCGGACAGCAGGAAATCGTAGCTGGTACTGCCCAGCTTGGTGCCGACCAATAGCCCTTCAAGGTCGTCGATCCGATGAACCCGGTCATCGTCTTCACGAACCAGGATGCGCAGACCCGAATCGTAATAGGGGGTGGAGAAGTCGATGATGGCGCGTCGTTCGGCGGTAATCGTAATGCCGGCGATGGCGAGGTCCACATTGCCGGTCTGCAGTGATGGGATGATGCCGTTGAAGTCCATGGTGCTGACGCTGTAATCGAAGCCTGCACGGGCAGCGACGGCGGCCAGGATGTCCATGTCGAAGCCAGTCATGCGGCCGGTTGCGGGGTCCATCATTTCGAAGGGCACGAAGCTGGGGTCTGTCACAACCTTTAGGGTGTCTGCGCCAAGGGGCGTTGTGGCCAAAACGCAGGCAGTCGTGACAACGGAACAAAGCCACTGTTTGCTCATGGTTGAACTCCCTGTCAGACCGTTGGGTTCATTCAGGAAGTGTAGACCATGACGCCGTTCGGGCGGGAAGGTTGGAGTAAGAATGGCCCCTCCCCGGATCGGGAAGGGGCGGATAGGGCAGTGTCAGAAAGCGATTTTTTCGCGCTCGCCAATGCCCAGGTTCTGCCAGATATCGATGCTTGGCTCGGCCTGGTTGAGGGTATAGAAGTGAAGGCCCGGCGCTCCGGCTTCCAGCAGCTTGCGGCACATATCGGTGACCACTTCTTCACCGAACTTGCGGATGCTGTCGGCATCGTCGCCGTAGGCTTCCAGCTGCTTGCGGATCCAGCGGGGAATGTCGGCACCGCACATGTCGGAGAACCGCACCAGGTTGGAGAAGTTGACGATGGGCATGATGCCGGGGACCACTGGAATGGTCACGTTCATCTTCTCAAGCCGGTCGATGAAGTAGAAGTAACTGTCCGCATTGAAGAAGTACTGGGTGATGGCACTGTTGGCGCCAGCCTGTACCTTGCGGGCAAAGTTCTTCAGGTCGTCCTCGGCGTTACGGGCCTGGGGGTGGAACTCCGGGTAGGCGGCCACTTCAATATTGAAGGTGTCGCCGCTGTGCTCGCGGATAAACTCTACCAGTTCGTTGGCATAGCGCAGCTCACCGGAGGCTCCCATCCCGGACGGCAGGTCACCGCGAAGGGCGACAATCCGGTTGATGCCGTTGGCCTTGTACAGGTCCAGCAACTCCGCCACGCTCTCGCGGGTTCCGCCTACGCAGGACAAGTGCGGTGCGGTGGAGATGCCCTGCTTGTGCAGGTTCAGTACGGTTTCCACGGTCCGGTCACGGGTGGAGCCTCCGGCGCCGAAGGTGACCGAGAAGAAATCCGGGTTTACGCTCGCCAGGCGGTCACGCACGCCTTGCAGCTTTTCCTTGCCCTGGTCGGTCTTGGGCGGGAAAAACTCAAAGCTGAAGCGTCGTTTAAACTGCTTTTGGGATTCCATGAACTGCTCCCTGATCTTGGTCTGACAGCCCTGAAGGGCTGATCAGTACTTGTAGCTGTCTGGCTTGTACGGGCCTTCGACCGGTACGCCAATGTATTTCGCCTGGTCTGAAGTCAGCTTGGTGATCACGCCACCGAAGCCTTCCACCATCGCGCGGGCAACTTCTTCGTCCAGATGCTTCGGCAGTACCTCAACGTACACCGCGTCGGCACGCTCGGCTTCTGGCAGGTCGGCAAACTTGCGCTCGAACAGATACATTTGCGCCAGCACCTGGTTAGCGAAGGAGCCGTCCATGATCCGTGACGGGTGACCGGTGGCGTTGCCCAGGTTTACCAGGCGGCCTTCGGACAGCAGGATCAGGTGGTCGTTGCTGGCGCGGTCGCGGTAAACGAGGTGAACCTGCGGCTTAACTTCGTCCCATTCCCAGTTCTTGCGCATGAAGGCGGTGTCGATTTCGTTATCGAAGTGACCGATGTTGCACACCACGGCGCCGGACTTCAGGGCCTTCAGCATGTTGGCATCGCAAACATTGAAGTTACCGGTGGTGGTGACCAGCAGGTCGGTCGTTGCCAGCAGGTCTTTGTTGATGCCATCTTCGGTGCCGGTGTTTACGCCGCCAAGGTAAGGGGAGACCACTTCAAAGCCGTCCATGCAGGCCTGCATGGCACAGATTGGGTCGGCTTCGGTGACCTTGACGATCATGCCTTCCTGACGCAGGGACGCTGCAGAGCCCTTGCCTACGTCGCCATAACCGATAACCAGGGCCTTTTTGCCCGCCATCAGGTGGTCGGTGCCGCGCTTGATAGCGTCGTTGAGGCTGTGGCGACAACCGTACTTGTTGTCGTTCTTGGACTTGGTGACCGCGTCGTTGACGTTGATGGCTGGTACTTTCAGGCTGCCGTCGCGGAGCATTTCCTGCAGGCGGTGGACACCGGTGGTGGTTTCTTCGGTGACACCGTGGCAGTTGGCCAGGATGTCCTGATACTTGTCGTGGAGCAGGGCAGTGAGGTCGCCACCGTCGTCCAGGATCATGTTCGGTTCCCAGCCGTCGATGTCGGCGCCAACAGTGCGCTCAAGGCACCACTCGTACTCTTCCTCGGTTTCCCCTTTCCAGGCGAAGACCGGAATGCCCTGGGCGGCGATGGCAGCAGCGGCATGGTCCTGGGTGGAGAAGATGTTGCAGGAGGACCAGCGCACATTGGCACCCAGTTCCACCAGGGTTTCGATCAATACGGCGGTCTGGATGGTCATGTGGATGCAGCCCATGATGTTGGCGCCTTTCAGCGGCTGCTCACCCTTGTACTTGTTACGCAGGGCCATCAGTGCCGGCATTTCGCCTTCGGCGATCTGGATTTCCTTGCGACCGTAGTCGGCCTGGGAAATATCGCGGACTTTGTAATCCTGGTTGGCGTTCAGTTGCTCTGCCGGAGTGCTCATGGTGTTCTCCTGTCGCTTTCTGTGATTTTTACAGCCTGTTTTTCGGACTGCTGAATTTGCGCATTTCGGGGGTGGGGCGGCCTTCCGCGGAAGGCCGCCCCCACACCCTCTTTTAAGCTTTGGGTGCTTGCCGTCGGGGATACCCCGAACGGTCAATTTCGTTATTGAAAAACTGTCTCCGCTCTATCAAGCGGTGGTGAGGTGAAGCCTTTGCGGACTATTGGAGGCCATGGATGGCCGGAAATAAGCGTACATGGATGTACTCGCAGCGTGTCCGCAAAGGCTTCACCTCAGCGCCGCCACCTCCAGAGGTGGCGGGCTAACCGAGGTAAATCCCGGAATTAAACTCCAGCAGCGTCCTTCAGGGCCGCAGCCTTGTCGGTCTTCTCCCACGGGAAGGCAGTGAAGGTCTCGCCATTCACGGTCATTTCGTACGGGTCGCGACCGAAGTGGCCGTAAGCCGCAGTGGCACGGTACATCGGGTGCAGCAGGTCCAGCATGCGGGTAATCGCATACGGACGCAGGTCGAAGTGCTCGCGGACCAGGGCGATGATCTTGTCGTCGCCAATCTTGCCAGTGCCGAATGTGTTGATGGAGATCGACGTTGGCTCTGCAACACCAATGGCGTAGGACACCTGGATCTCGCAACGGTCGGCCAGGCCGGCAGCAACGACGTTCTTGGCAACGTAACGGCCAGCGTAAGCTGCGGAACGGTCAACCTTGGAGGGGTCTTTGCCGGAGAACGCGCCACCACCGTGACGGGCCATGCCGCCGTAAGTATCAACAATGATCTTGCGACCAGTCAGGCCACAGTCGCCCACCGGGCCACCGATCACGAACTTGCCGGTCGGGTTGATGTGAAACTTGGTGTCGGCGTGCAGCAGTTCGGCTGGGATCACGTGCTTGACGATCAGCTCCATAACCGCGTCCTGCAGGTCTTTCTGGCTGACGTCCTCGTCGTGCTGGGTGGACAGCACCACGGCGTCAATGCCGGTCACAATGCCGTTCTCGTAGCGGCAGGTTACCTGGCTCTTGGCGTCCGGGCGCAGCCAGGGCAGCAGGCCGCTCTTGCGGGCTTCGGCTTGGCGCTCTACCAGACGGTGGGCATAGCAGATCGGCGCAGGCATCAGCACGTCGGTTTCGTTGCTGGCGTAGCCGAACATCAGGCCCTGGTCTCCGGCGCCTTGATCTTCCGGCTTCTGACGGTCAACGCCCTGGGCAATATCGACAGACTGCTTACCAATGATGTTGATCACGCCACAGGTGTCGCCATCGAAGCCAACCTTGGAGGAGGTGTAGCCGATGTCCTTGATGACGGAACGAACCAGGTCTTCCAGATCAACCCAGGCGGATGTGGTGATTTCACCGCCGACGATGGCTACACCGGTTTTCACCAGAGTCTCACAGGCAACACGGGCGTGCGGGTCGTCCTGCAGGATTGCATCCAGCACGGCATCGGAAATCTGGTCAGCCAGTTTATCCGGATGGCCTTCAGAGACCGATTCAGAAGTAAAGATGCTGTAGTCAGACATAGTTTTGGCTCCTATATGAGCAATTAAGCGTCGGCCGGTTGTCGTTGCCACCGGAATCCAAGGGGTTATCGGTGGCTGATTGTATATCAAAAAAAATTGATATGGTTTAAAAAAGTTCAGTTTGTTAACTGGTCCCTGCGGATTTCCAGAACTCGCGAACCTGAATCTGGAAGCCGTTGCGTAGCCCTATAAAGAGCGACTCTCCACTGCTGAGGCCCGCGTCCTCGGCCCAGCTGGTCAGCTCCTCAGGTTCGAAGCCAAGCCACAGATCCCCGCAATTTTCCGTTACCCAATTCTGGTCGTGGCTGCACAGGTCGCTGATGATCAGGCAACCTCCGCCGTTCATCAGCGCGGCCGCATCCAGAAAAATGTCGGCCGGGCTGGGAACGTGATGCAGCACCATGTTGGCAACCACCAGGTCAAAGGCATCGCCCCGAGCCAGCAAGGTGTCGGTAACGCCTTCGATCAGGTCAATGTTGTTCAGCCGCTCCTCAATGCAGGTACGGGTCGCCTTGGCCAGCATGTCGCGGGAGTTATCCAGCGCAACAACGTGGCGGCAGACCTCTGCCATGACCTTGAGGAATGCGCCTTCGCCAGGTCCAATTTCCAGTCCAGTTTGCCAGCTGTGTTTTACCGCTCTCTGACGAATCAATTCGGCGGTGGGCTCTGCGTAGAGCTCGAACGCGGCAATCAGTTCCTGTTGTTCGCGGAACTGCTCCGCATGGCGTGAGAAAAACGCCTGGGACTGGTCCGCTCTCTGGGTGCGGATGGCCTCGATTTTCTGCTCCAGATGCAGCGGGAGCGGAATCTGGTCCACCATCTCAAACACCTGACGCACGGTCTGGTCCACCAGTTTGTCGCTGTCCAGGTGCAGCGGGCGACGATAGAAGATGGCGTTGCCTTCCCGCTGCGGTTCCAGCAAGCCAGCCTTGGTCATGACCTTCAGGTGATGGCTCATGCCGGACTGGCGCATATCAAACAGCTGGCTCAGCTCAAGCACCCCGAAGGTATCGCGCCGAAGTACCCGCAGGATTTCCAGGCGCAGCGGATCCCCGCTTGCCTTATAGATAGGGGCAAGGGCGTCTACGTTGACGGTTTCGGGCTGGTTTGGGGTGGTCATGCTAGTCATGGGAAGGGAGTTTAGAAGGTAAAAAGTGGTCAATCAATAGTCATATCAAAATATTTTGATATAGATCTCTTGTGGCCAGGCGGACTCTCGGAAATCCACAGCAAAGACTTTTGACTATCCGATTTGCCCCGACGCCTACTAATCGGCGAAAATACGCGCCTATTTTTTGATCCGACCCTTTTCTTACGTCTAAGTCAGTGGAGAACCGACAATGCCATCTCGCAAAGATCTAGCCAACGCCATTCGCGCGCTGAGCATGGATGCGGTGCAAAAAGCCAAGTCCGGCCACCCGGGTGCGCCCATGGGTATGGCGGATATCGCAGAGGTGCTGTGGAATGAGTACCTGAGCCACAACCCGGCTAACCCGGAGTGGGCCAACCGCGACCGCTTTGTAATGTCCAACGGTCATGGCTCCATGCTGGTGTACTCACTGTTGCACCTGACTGGTTACGATGTCTCCATTGATGACCTGAAAAACTTCCGTCAGCTTCACTCCAAAACCCCGGGCCATCCTGAGTATGGCTATACCCCGGGCGTTGAGACCACCACCGGCCCGCTGGGTCAGGGTATTGCCAATGCCGTTGGTTTCGCGATTGCCGAGAAAGCCCTGGCGGCTCAGTTCAACCGTCCCGGCCACAACATCGTTGATCATTACACCTACGCCTTCCTGGGCGACGGCTGCCTGATGGAAGGCATCTCCCACGAAGTCTGCTCCCTGGCCGGCACCCTGGGTCTGGGCAAGCTGGTGTTCTTCTATGACGATAACGGCATCTCCATTGATGGTGAGGTTGAGGGCTGGTTCACCGACAACACCCCTGAGCGCTTCAAAGCCTATGGCTGGCAGGTGATCCCGGCGGTCGATGGCCATGACGCCGAAGCGGTGCGTAACGCCATTGAGCAGGCGCGTGCCAACACCGACCAGCCGACACTGATCTGCTGCAAGACCATCATCGGTTTCGGTTCACCGAACAAGCAAGGCACCGAGAGCTGTCACGGCGCGCCCCTGGGTGATGACGAGATTGCCCTGTCCCGTGAGAACCTGGGTTGGAACCACGGGCCGTTTGAGATCCCTGAAGACGTCTACGCGGGTTGGAATGCCCGTGATAAAGGCGCTGCTGCTGAGCAAAGCTGGGACGAGGCATTCGCTGCCTACCAGCAGGCTGAGCCGGAGCTGGCCGCTGAGTTCAAGCGTCGGGTAGCGGGAGACCTGCCAGCGGACTTTGCAGAGAAGGCACAGGCGTACATTCAAGAGCTCCAGGACAAAGGCGAAACCATCGCTAGCCGCAAAGCCTCCCAGAACTGCCTCAATGCCTACGGCCCGCTGTTGCCGGAGCTGATGGGTGGCTCAGCCGACCTGGCCGGCTCCAACCTGACGTTGTGGAGCGACTGTAAAGGCCTGACCCGTGACGATGCCTCCGGTAACTACATTTTCTACGGTGTCCGTGAGTTCGGGATGTCGGCGATCATGAACGGTATCGCGCTGCACGGCGGTTTTGTACCTTACGGCGCAACCTTCCTGATCTTTATGGAATACGCCCGTAACGCGGTCCGTATGGCGGCACTCATGAAACAACGTGCCATCCATGTCTACACCCACGACTCCATCGGCCTGGGTGAAGATGGCCCGACCCACCAGCCCATCGAGCAGCTGGCGAGCCTGCGCACCACCCCGAACATGAGCACCTGGCGTCCGGCCGATGCGGTTGAGTCCGCGGTGGCCTGGAAGTCTGCGCTGGAGCGCAAGGACGGCCCGACGGCGATGATTTTCTCCCGTCAGAACCTGCCGCACCAGGCCCGTAGCGCCGAGCAACTGGCAAACGTGGCCAAGGGTGGCTACATCCTGTCTGACAGCGAAGGCACACCTGACCTGATCCTGATCGCGACCGGCTCCGAAGTGGGCCTGGCCCAGGACGCGGCCACCGCGCTTCGCGAGCAGGGTAACAAGGTTCGTGTGGTTTCCATGCCGTCTACGGATGTGTTCGAAGCCCAGGGTGCAGAGTACAAACAGCAGGTGCTGCCGCTGGAAGTGACCAACCGTATTGCCATCGAAGCGGCGATCGAAGACTACTGGTACAAGTACGTGGGCCTGGATGGCCGGGTTGTGGGTATGACCACGTTCGGCGAGTCCGCCCCTGCCGGTGAGCTGTTCAAGGAGTTCGGCTTCACCGTTGAAAACATACTGGCCGTCGCACAGGAGCTGCTGGAAGCCTGATGTCCGCCCCGGCGCCTTTTCGCGTTGCCATTAACGGCTATGGCCGTATCGGACAGTGTGTCCTCAGGGCTCTGTACGAGAACGGCTTTCGTGACCACCTTCGGGTGGTCGCGATCAATGAGCTGTCGGATATCGACACCATTGCCCACCTGACCAAGTACGACTCCACCCACGGTCGTTTCCGTGGCGAAGTGGTGGTTGAGGGGAGCCAGCTGCTGGTGAACGGCGACCGTATTAATGTGGTGAGTTGCCAGGATCCGTCAGAACTGCCTTGGGCCGAGCTGGATGTTGATCTGGTGCTGGAGTGCTCCGGAGCATTTTCCGACCGGGCCACGGCGGAACAACACCTGGCGGCGGGTGCCAAGCGGCTGTTGTTTTCCCAGCCTGCTGAAGCAGATGTCGATCGTACCGTGGTGTTCGGGGTGAATGAGCGCTCACTGATGGCGGCGGATCGAATCGTATCCAACGCCTCCTGTACCACCAACTGCATCGTGCCAGTGATCCAGGTGCTGGACGAGGCCTTTGGGGTTGAGCAGGGCGTGACGACCACAATCCATGCCGCCATGAACGATCAGCCGGTGATCGACGCCTACCACCACCACGACTTGCGCCGCACCCGCAGTGCCTTGCAGAACATCGTGCCGGTGGACACAGGTCTTGCTAAGGGGATCGAACGACTCTTGCCCCGGATGAAGGACCGTTTCAGTGCAGTGGCGATGCGGGTGCCGACAACCAATGTGTCGGCCATAGACATGACACTGAATGTACGCCAGGAAACCTCGGTAGAGCAGGTGAATGCCCTGTTGAAGCAGGTCGCCGGCGGTGCGCTTAACGGCATTCTCGGCTATACCGATGAATTGCTCGCCAGTTCCGATTTCAACCATGACGCCCACTCTGGTGTGGTCGATGGCGGCCAGACCCGGGTAACCGGTGGTCGCATGGTCAAGGTGCTGTGCTGGTTTGACAACGAATGGGGCTTTGCCAACCGGATGCTGGATGTCAGCCGGAGCTGGCTGGAACTGAATTAAACGTAAACACTGATTATTTTTGAAGAGACGACCTTATGGCCATCAAAAAAATGACCGATCTGGATCTCGCCGGTAAGCGCGTACTGATCCGGGAAGACCTGAACGTACCTGTCAAAGACGGCAAAGTGACCAGTGACGCCCGCATCCGTGCATCGCTGCCGACCATCCTGGCTGCCCGGGATGCTGGCGCCAAGGTCATGCTGATGTCTCACCTCGGCCGTCCGGAAGAGGGCGTCTATGACGAGGCCTCCTCCATGAAGCCCGTGGCCGATCACCTGTCAGGCCTGTTGGGCCAGGGCGTGCGTCTGGTGAAAGACTATCTGGACGGTGTTGAGGTCGCCGACGGCGAAGTGGTGCTGTTTGAGAACGTTCGTTTCAACAAGGGCGAGAAGAAAGACGACGAGGGTCTGTCCAAGCAGTACGCCGCGTTGTGCGACATCTACGTGATGGATGCGTTCGGCACCGCACACCGTGCCCAGGCCTCTACCCACGGTGTCGCTCGTTTTGCACCTGAAGCCTGTGCCGGTCCGTTGCTGGCGGCTGAACTGGATGCCCTGGGTAAAGCGTTGGATAAACCCGCCAAGCCGGTGGTTGCCATCGTTGGTGGCTCCAAAGTATCCACCAAACTGGATGTGCTCAACGCTCTGTCCGAAATTTGTGACCAGTTGATCGTGGGTGGCGGTATCGCCAACACCTTCCTGGCCGCGGCCGGTCACCCGGTAGGAAAGTCCCTGTGCGAGCATGACCTGGTGGACACGGCCCGGGACATTGCCAGCAAGGTCAACATCCCGCTGCCGAGCGACGTGGTTGTTGCCAGCGAGTTTGCCGAGACGGCGGAAGCCACCACCAAATCCATCGATGAAGTGGCTGATGGTGACATGATTCTGGATGTCGGCCCGCAAACCGCAGCCCAGTTCGCCGAATTGCTGAAATCTGCCAAGACTATCCTGTGGAACGGCCCTGTGGGCGTGTTCGAGTTTGATCAGTTTGGCAATGGCACCAAGGCGCTGGCGGATGCGATTGCCCAGAGCGATGCTTTCTCCCTGGCGGGTGGCGGCGACACCGTTGCCGCCGTTGACAAGTATGGTGTGAGTGAGAAGATTTCCTACATTTCCACCGGGGGCGGAGCCTTCCTGGAATTTGTGGAAGGTAAAGTGCTGCCGGCCGTAGCCGTACTCGAAGAACGCGGCGCGTAAGAAACGTTTAAACCGAATTCAGATTAATTAAGGAGAATACCCATGGCCCTGATTTCCTTGCGCCAGATGCTGGATCACGCAGCGGAGTATGGCTACGGTGTGCCCGCGTTCAACGTTAACAACCTGGAGCAGATGCGCGCCATCATGGAAGCGGCCGACAAGACCGACTCCCCGGTGATCGTGCAGGCGTCCGCCGGTGCCCGCAAGTACGCCGGTGCGCCGTTCCTGCGCCACCTGATCCTGGCTGCGATTGAAGAGTTTCCCCATATCCCGGTGGTGATGCACCAGGATCACGGCACCAGCCCGGCCGTGTGCCAGCGCTCCATCCAGCTGGGCTTCAGCTCCGTTATGATGGACGGCTCCCTGGGGGAAGATGGCAAGACCCCGACCTCCTACGAGTACAACGTGGACGTAACCCGTCGTACCGTGGAAATGGCCCACGCCTGTGGTGTTTCCGTTGAAGGTGAGCTGGGCTGCCTGGGTTCCCTGGAAACCGGCATGGCCGGTGAAGAAGACGGCATCGGCGCAGAAGGCAAGCTGGACCACAGCCAGATGCTGACCGACCCGGAAGAAGCGGCCGACTTCGTCAAGAAGACCGGTGTGGATGCCCTGGCGATTGCTATCGGTACCAGCCACGGCGCCTACAAGTTCACCCGTCCGCCGACAGGGGACATCCTGGCGATCGACCAGATCAAGGCCATTCACCAGCGCATCCCCGGTACCCACCTGGTTATGCATGGTTCCAGCTCGGTACCTCAGGACTGGCTGGCCGTGATCAACGAGTTCGGCGGCGAAATCCCGGAAACCTACGGTGTGCCGGTTGAGGAAATCGTGGAAGGCATCAAGCATGGTGTGCGTAAGGTCAACATCGATACCGACCTGCGTCTGGCCAGCACTGGTGCCATCCGTCGCTTCCTGGCGCAGAACACCTCAGAGTTCGACCCGCGCAAATACCTGGCGGCTTCCGTCAAGGCGATGACCGATATCTGTATCGACCGTTACGAAGCCTTTGGCTGTGCCGGCAACGCCAGCAAGATCAAGCCAGTCAGCCTGGACGCGATGTTCGAGCGCTATGCCTCTGGTGAGCTGGATCCGAAAGTGAACTGATCCGGTTCTGATCGGACGTACCTGAAGAGGGGCAGATGTGATATCTGCCCCTTTTTTATTGAGTCCATTTCCTGAATACGCTTAAACCCTGATCATCCCCACCTTGTAAATTTCCGCTCGCCAACAATAGTTATTCCAGTTACCCATCACTTTTGTTGCGAGAGGCATCATGGAGTTCAAGGACTATTACGCTACCCTCGGCGTCAGTGAGTCCGCTGCGCCGGAAGAGATCAAGAAGGCCTACCGAAAGCTGGCGCGGAAGTACCACCCGGACGTCAGCAAGGAAGCGGATGCCGACGAGAAATTCAAGGACGTCGGGGAGGCCTATGAGGTGCTTAAAGACCCCGAGAAACGAGCTGAGTATGACCAGCTTCGCCAGTACGGATCTCAGGGTGGGCAGTTTGAGCCACCACCGGGCTGGGAAAGCGCGGCTCATTTTGGTGGCGGTGGCTATACCCATGCCGATGCCCGCGGGTTCAGCGATTTCTTCGAGTCGATATTCGGTGGCGGCGGTGGCCAACGGGGCGGGTTTGGCTTCCGTCACCAGGCCAGCATGCGAGGGGAAGATGTGCATGCCCGCCTGTCGCTGTTTCTTGAGGAGGCGTTTCATGGTTGTGAAAAGCAAGTTCAGTTCACGGTCCATGAAATGGACGAGCATGGCCATGTCCGGGCTCGCCAGAAAACCCTGAAGGTGAAGATTCCCCAAGGGATGCGGGAAGGGCAGCACATTCGCCTGAAAGGCCAGGGGGCACCCGGGATTGGGGGCGGAGAAGCCGGAGACCTGTTCATTGAAGTGGAACTGGCGCCCCATCCGCATTTCACCATTGAGGGGCGGGATATCTTCGTAACCGTGCCGATTTCGCCCTGGGAAGCGGCGCTGGGCGCCACAATCACCGTGCCTACCGTGGATGGTCGGGTCAATGTGAAAGTGCCCAAGGGGTCGTCCAGTGGTCGAAAACTGCGCCTCAAGGGCAAGGGGTTACCGGGCAAACACCCCGGTGACGAGATTGCTGTGCTCCAGATCGTGATGCCTGAACAGCACAGTGAAAAGGCGGCAGAGTTGTATGCGAAGTTAGCCGAGGCCGAGCCGGCCTTTAATCCGCGAAGCAAGTTGGGCGTGTAACGGGAGCGGCACCATGGCAAAGAGTGAACCCATTTATGATGTGGAGCTGATCGACGCCCACACCACTTTCACCCTGCGAGAGTTCTGTGAACGCGGTGAAGTTCATGCCGAGTTTGTCATCAAACTTGTGAATTACGGTGTGATTTCACCTGTCGAGGAAGGTGAGGTCCGAGAGTGGTGTTTTGACCTGCCGGCCCTGGCCCGGTTACGGAAGGCGCAACGGCTGCAGCGGGACCTGGACCTCAATGTACCGGGGCTGGCGATGTCGTTGGACCTGCTGGATGATGTTCAGTCGTTGCGGCGGGAGGTAGAGCGATTGAACCATCAGTTACGACAATTGATGGGAGACTGGTGAATGCTGGGTTTTCTGGTAGGCTCTCTGGGAACTTTTTGAATGACGGCAGGATCTTAGCGTCTCACGTCAATAACAGGTAAGGAGTGAATATGGGCGAGGCAAAACGTCGCAATGAGACCGGCAAGCCGGCAGACCGGAAGACGGGTGGTGGCAAGACCGGAGTGATTGTGGCCGTGGTGCTGTTGGTGGTCGCGCTTGTGGCCGGTGTGTTCTGGGTAACCCAGCCCCCGGAGCCCGAGGCAGAATCCCTCCCGGTAGCGGCCGCCAATGCTGAACCTTTCCCTGCGGAGCTGGACCGGTTCGGTGTCAGCATCGGCGATGCGGATGCCCCTGTAGTGGTTCGTGAGTTTGCAGACTTCCAGTGCCCGGCCTGTGGTCGCTTTGCTGAGGCCAGTGCCCAGCTCAAGGATGAATACGTTTCGTCCGGCAAGGTCCGTTTTGTCTTCTTCGACCTTCCATTGGGCCAGCACCAGAACGCCATGCCCGCAGCTATGGCCGCGCGTTGTGCCGGTGATCAGGAGGGTTACTGGGCAATGCATGACCGAATCTTTGCCAATCAGACCGAGTGGAGCAACTCCAGCGTTGCCAGCGAGATCTTCGCCCGCTATGCCAGAGAGTTGGGGCTTGAAGAACGTCGTTTCAGCCGCTGCATGGAGAGCGAACTTCATCGAGAAGTCATCGAGAACAGTGTTGAGGTCGCCAAGCGCATTCGGGTCACCAGCACACCGACAGTGCTAGTGGACAGCGTTAAGCTCAGCCGTCCAGGCTGGGGACAGCTGTCAGCGGTTGTCGAACGGGAGCTTGGGACCCGTTCGGAGTAAACTTTTTGAGGGACTGTTAATTCGTGCAATATTTCCCGTGATCGTGACATGTGTTCGTATTAAATGAGCCAGATGATCTATCATGCCGGCCCGTGGATGCGGGGATACCCCGAATAAAGTACATCTAACAGGGAAAAGACATGAAAAAAGCAGTAATCGCTGCGTCGGTTTCGGCGTTGATGGCCATGAGTGCGCACGCGGAAGTTGATAGCACGCCCAAGGGCTATGTTGGAGTAAACCTGTCTCGGTTATCGGTTGATATCGATGAGGCGCCAGATACCTTTAATTACGGTCACCTTTCTTTTCGGATCGGTGGGCGCCTCAACGATTACATCGCAATTGAAGGTCGTGCTGGGTTTGGGGTAACGGATGACTCCATTAGCGGCAATGGGGCAGAGGTTACTGTTGAAACCAAGCGTAGCATTGGTGGCTATGTGCTTGCGGGAATCCCCAACCAAACTCCGGTGTATCCGTATGTGATTCTGGGCTACACCGGCATCAAGTCAGAGGTTACCGCCAGCGTCTACGGTGCCACGGTTTTTAACGACAGTGGCAGTGATGACGATGTCTCCTATGGGGTAGGTGCCAATGTCTCCATCACGGAACGTTCGGACTTTAACCTTGAGTATCTGGTTCTGTATGAAGACAGTGAAGTTGAAATCAGTGCCCTTACAGCGGGTCTGATGTACCGATTTTAAGTTTGTCGATAACGCCCCGCATCGCCGGGGCGTTTTTCTTGTGGCGCGGCATCGGTTAAAATTCGCCCGCCGTCACCGATACGGCTTATTTAAAATGGGTTTAATGCTCCGGATTTACGATCCGGTCAGCAGGAGAAAGAGATGACTGATACCGTCGTAGTCTGCGCGCTGTACAAGTTCGCAGTTGTCGAAAATTTTGAAGACCTTCGCCAGCCTCTGCTTGACCTGATGCTTGAGCAAGGGGTGTGTGGCACCTTGTTGCTGGCTCGTGAGGGCATCAATGGCACCATCGCTGGCAGTCGTGACGGCATTGATGCGGTCAAGGCGTGGATTAATAGCGACGAGCGCTTTGAGGGCGTGGACTACAAAGAGTCGTTTGTTGATATCCAGCCGTTCAAGCGGACCAAGGTGAAGCTCAAGAACGAGATTGTCACCATGGGCGTTGAGGGCATCGACCCGAAGCGGGTGGTGGGTACTTACGTTGAGCCGAAAGACTGGAACGACCTGATTTCAGACCCGGACGTGCTGTTGGTGGACACTCGTAACCAATACGAAGTCGAGATTGGCACGTTCAAGAACGCCGTTAACCCTGCAACTGACACCTTTCGCGAGTTCCCGGACTACGTCAAGCAGAACCTGGATCCGGCCAAGCATAAGAAGGTGGCGATGTTCTGCACCGGCGGTATTCGGTGTGAAAAGTCTACGGCTTACCTCAAAGAGCAGGGGTTTGACGAGGTGTTCCACCTCAAGGGCGGCATTCTCAAGTACCTGGAAGAGGTTCCCGCTGAAAACTCCCTCTGGCAGGGTGAGTGCTTCGTTTTTGATGACCGGGTAACGGTGAATCACCAGTTGGAGCGGGGCGCTTTTGATCAGTGCCATGCCTGCCGCCGGCCGGTTACCGAGGAAGACAAACTGCGTCCGGAATATGAGCAGGGCGTGAGCTGCCATCAGTGTATCGGCAGCCTGAGTGAGGCGCAGAAGGCCCGTTTTGCCGAGCGTGAGCGCCAGATGCGGTTGGCGGAGCAGCGCGGGGAAAGTCACGTGGGCGGAGACGCCGCCCGGGTAATTGCCGAGCGCAAAGCCCGCAAGAAAGCTGAGCGTGCCCGTCAGGCCGCCAAGAGCGTTGCCGGAGAACAAAGCCAGGCCTGATGGCCTGGCTCGCTGGGTAGCCCCGAAGTGTCAGTGCCGGGGCTGCCTAGACCCGGTTTCGCAGTCCCAGCTCGTCCGGATAAGGGCTGAGGTAGTGTTGCAACTCCACATAGTCCACCGGTTCTCTCCGCTGGGCCATCCGCAGCAGAGTCATCGGCACGATTAAAGGCAGCTCGCCGCGTCGGTATGCCTCGATTTGTTCCAGCAGTACCTGGCGGTCGGCATCGCCGATGGCCTCCCTCAGATATCCCATCAGGTGTTGCATCGCATTGACATGAGCTCCGCGGCTCACCTTGCAGGTCATTGCGGCCATGAACCCCTCAATGTAACGCTGGGCGACAGCTTCCAGCGACTGATCCTTCAGATTCGACAGCAGTGGCCCCAATTGGCGATACAGCGGTTCGTTATGGGCCAGAAGCTGGAACTTATGACGGGTGTGGAACTCGATCAGGGCCTTGGCTGTGAGGTCCGAGGCGACGTTCAGCAGCCAGTCGTCGTACGCGAATACCCGCTCGATAAAGTTCTCCCGCAGGCCATCGTCATGGAGCCGCCCCTCTTCCTCGACCGGCATCAGTGGGTGCGCCTGCATCAGCGCAGCGGCAAACAGGCCTCGGCCGTCGCGATGAACGACCTGGCCTTCGGCATTGTGAACCTTGATGCGCTCCATGCCACAGCTGGGAGATTTGGCCATGAGGATGTAACCACGAAGATCACCCAGGGTAGGAATCACCGCCTTGATGACGTGCTCCATGGCTTCCGTATGGTCGTGGGTGCTCTTGGTTTCTATCAGCCGGAGTTCGCCATCAATGTCACGGATATGGATGGCAGGGCGGGGGACGCCCAGTCCTGCCGCCATTTCCGGGCAGACCGGGCGGAAGTCGAAGTGTTTGGCCAGGATCTGGGTGCAAAACCTGGAATGTTTATGACCGCCGTCATGACGGACTTCCTGGCCCAGCAGGCAGGTACTGATGCCGACAGGTATACCGCTCACACGCTCATCCCCTTGTGGTTTCCTTGACCCTCAAGTCTAAACCGAATGGGGACGGGCTGTGAATCCGTGGTCTCTCAACGCTCAGTGGCCATAGACCAGCATGGTGGTGTCGGAAATAACGAAGTCGGTGAAGTAGACGCCACCAATGCTTTGGTTACCAATGCGGAAGGTGGGCATGTCGATGTCCGCACGGAACTCGACGTCGTGGATCGACATCCCCTGCATGCCGGACGTGGCGCTGGTGCCTGCGGAAATGCTGGCAGCCAGGTTGGCCATGCCGAAATGCCCCAGGGTATCGTTGCCCCGGCGGTTATGGACCTGGAGTCCTTCAATCCCAACCGCGGCCAGGTTGAAGATCAGGATAACGTCGGCCACGTCCCAGTTTAAGGAGCCGTCATCAATCCGGAAATGGCTGCTGATCTGCAGTTCAGAGCCCTGAACCACATCTCCGTTGGGGCGGGTGTAGCTGGTGCCATCATTGCGAACCACAATGTCTGTGGGGCCAAGGTAGCCGGTCAGGAATATGTCTGAGAACAGGGTAGTGCTGGCCGGGTTTCCTCCGGTGACGATGCTGTCAATGCCCAGCTCGAAGTCGATGGCATTGAGGTAGTCGTTGACGTTACTGGGGTCGCCGCTGGTGACCGGGCTCAGGTGCATCACCAGGTCGCCATCGTTGAACTGTTTGCCATATTGGCCACCGACCGAGTAGGTGCCCATCGCGTAGGCGACATCGGGGTTGGCTGGGTCGAGTATTCCGTCGGCGCCTCGGCGGGCCAGCTCCGAAAATCCGTAGTCCAGTATCTCACCATCGCCGGCAACATCGATGGTGAGCTTCATGTTATCCAACATCGTGCCGTTGTGGCCGGACAGGTGGAAATTGTTGATGTCCAACGGGGCGTCATCGACGTAGCGGATCTGGCCGATGTCGATGGTTGCCGCCATTTCGATGGTGATCCCGCTGGTTCCGCCATTAGCCGCCTGCGCGCCTGCACCACCGCCGGCATCTACCCCGGCATCCAGTTCGACGACAATGCCAGATTGGCCCGTGATACCTGCCAGTTCCCTGTCACTGATGGATTCAATGGCACAGACAGGAAACGATGCGACCGACAGTGCGAGCAAAGAGAAGGGAAGTCTCGTTCCCCACGAAGCCTTGAATGACATGATGTCCCCGGTCCTTTTGTCCTTGTTGTTTTCGTTCTTCGTTATTCCTGGCTGCAGGGAACCACTTAATCGACGCAGCTTACATCGGGTTTTGTTACATGTTGTTACGATAGGGTGATTTGTGATCAGGGTCTGTGAGCGATATCACAGACCCTGACACCGGGTCAGGCGGGTGATTTGGGGTGGGGTGCTGTCGGGGTTTGGATCGACAAGGCCTCTACAATCAATTGCTTCTGATGGTCTCCAAAGCGCTTGATGTGATCGGCGGCCAGGGCTTTATCCCGGCTCAGTACGGCTGCCGTCAAACCCTGGAAAAACGTCGCTGTCCGCTCCAGATCCTGTTGGTAGCGCTCTGAACTCAGGTAATAGGTGCGGCTGACCGCCGGCTTGAAATTGGTCAGCGCCTCGGTGAGGTAGGGGTTGCCCACCAGCTCGCAACAGGCATCCATGACGGCAAAGCTGGCCTCGACGACGGCCAGCACATTGCCCCGGTTGTTCAGGCATTGGCTCACCAGGCGGATGTTGGACAACACCTTCTCCAGGCCAGGCTCGGTCCAGGTGTCAATCAGGCGATCGGCAAGCATCTGTAGCAGGTGCATGTAGACGTCATAGAGTTCCGTGGCATGTACCGCATCGAGCTGGCTGGCCGACGCGCCTTTTCTTGGGGCGATATCCACCAGATGCCACCGTTCCAGAATGTACAGGGCCTCTTTGACCGACGCCCGGCTGACTTTCAGGGTTGCTGCCACCCTGGCTTCGTGGATGCGCTCCCCAGGCTGGACCGTCCCCGTCATGATCTGCTGGGCGAGGTAATTGGCTATCTGTTCAGCAAGGGTGTTGGGTGGCTGGAATTCCATAACGGTTACATCTGTTCCTCAGGCATCCTGAATCCGGTCTGTGGCAGGAAGTGCCGGAACCATTCAACGGCCTCCCTGATGCGGGCAGTTTAGCACAGCCCCCAAGAGCTCAATTCGTCCGTTGGCGCTGATTTGTCTTTCAGGGCCATGTTCCACTGGCGAGTTCTTGCTCATTTGACTATTGTTAAATTGTAGGACAATAATGCAGGTGTCGCCATCAAATGTGGCGCTGGTCCGACCTAGGGCGATTGCCTGGTCGGATATGACACCAAGACATCGAATGGGCCGGAGCGAAAACTATGACAACCCAGAGCAAGACCCTTTCCACAGACACGGCACGCCGACGGCTGCTATTGAAACTCAAGAAATACAGCTACCTGATTTCCATGCTGCCGCTGGCCATACCGCCGTTGTTGCTGCTGGCCGGGCAATCTCTGGACATGGTGAACCTGTTTGCCTGGGGCACACCCGTGGTTGTGTTCGGGCTTATCCCGGTGCTGGATTTGCTGCTGGGTAAAGACGAACTCAACCCGAACGAGGACGAAGAAGTACCGTCCATGATCCAGGAGCGCTTCTACCGCGCCCTAACGTTGGGGTGGGTCGTCCTGTTCGCCGTATTGCTGGTCTGGAGTGCGACGGTTGCCGCCGGAGGGGCATTCAGTACATTGGGTATTGTCGGCTGGGTCCTGTCGATTGGTATTGTGGGCGGCCTGGGCATCAATGTGGCCCACGAGCTGGTTCACAAGGACGACAAGCTTGAAACCTGGGCGGGTGGCTTCCTGTTGTCATTGGTGTGCTACGCCGGCTTCAAAGTAGAACACCTCCGGGGGCATCACGTGCACGTGTCCACGCCAGAAGATGCGTCGTCGTCCCGCTATAACCAATCCCTCTACAACTTCCTTCCCCAGGCCTATCTCCGTAACTTCCTCAATGCCTGGAAGCTTGAAGCCAAGCGCTTGAAGGGCAAAGGGCAGAACGTGGTGAGCTGGCATAACGAGCTGATCTGGTGGTACGGCATTTCTGCCATGGTTCTGGTTGGTTTCACGGTGGCGTTTGGCTGGTTGGGCGCGGCGTTTTTCCTGGGGCAGAGCTTTATTGCCTTTACCCTGCTTGAGATCGTCAATTACCTGGAGCATTACGGTCTGCACCGTCGCAAGCTGGACAACGGTCGTTACGAACGAACCATGCCGGAGCACAGCTGGAACTCCAATTATTTTCTCACCAATGTGTTCCTGTTCCACTTGCAGCGCCATAGTGACCACCACGCCTACGCCAAGCGCCGATACCAGATCCTGCGCCACCATGAAGTCGCGCCCCAGTTGCCTGCGGGTTACGCAACCATGGTTGTGCTGGCCTGCATCCCGCCACTGTGGAAGCGGGTCATGAACCCTCGGGTTGAAGCCTATTACAAAGGTGAAGAGCACCAGTTGGTGTGAGGTTGAAGAGGTAGGTTTGGTCTTATCTTATGGGGGCATGTGCCCCCTTTTTATTTGTAAGGAGTGTTACCGGGTTCTCCTGTACAGGTTTTAATCCTGCGCATGGGCGTTATAATCGGTCGAGGCTCAGGATGAGCCAATAATCGACTGATGTTTCTTCAAGGACTGAAGATATGCCCGATGCCTCCACCCCCCTCTCTCAGGGGCTGCAGTTTACTGCCCGCATTGGCGGCTTGCCCGCTGACCTGTTTGTCGTCGTTGGCTTTGAATTCACCGAAGCCCTGTCCCAGCTATTCCATGGCAAGTTGGAACTGGCCAGCTTTGACCCCACCGTTGCAGTTAACGAGGTGTTGGAACAACCGGTCGAACTGGCGATCTGGCAGGACGGCCAATTACTCCGCCGCTTCACCGGCGTGGTGTCCGAATTTGCCCGCGGCGACAGCGGCCACCGCCGCACCCGTTACGAGGTGGTGGTGGAACCCCCGCTGTGGCGGCTAGGACTGATGCACAACAGCCGCATCTTCCAGACCCAGACCCCGGATGCCATCCTGAAAACCCTGCTGGAAGAACGCGGCATCGCGGACACCGTCTTCGACCTCAAGCGCACCCCCGCAGAACGGGAATACTGCGTCCAGCACCGGGAAAGCGACCTGGCGTTCCTCCAGCGCCTCGCAGCGGAAGAGGGCTGGCACTACCGGTTTGACCTCGACGCCGACAACCAGCCACTGACGATCTCAGACCATCACGGCGACACCGTCACCCTGCCAGAGGTCACCTACAACGCCGCCGCCGGCGGTAACAGCCGGCAACTGGCGGTCTTTGCGTTCAACTACCGGGAACGGGTTCGCGCCGCCTCGGTAGCGATGAAGGACTACACCTTCCAGAACCCCGCCTACGCCCTGATGCACGAACGTGCTGCCACCAATCTGGATGGCCAGCGCGACGATTACCAGCATTACGACTACCCGGGCCGCTTCAAGGCCGATGCCAGCGGCACCGCCTTCACCCAGGCCAAACTGGAGGCCCTGCGCAACGACGCCAGCGTGGCCAGCGGCAAGAGCAACCGCCCCGACGTCGCCGCGGGCACCAAGCTGCCGCTGACCGGCCACAGCCAGGACAGCCTCAACCGCGACTGGCTGATCACTGGCGTGGTCCACACCGGCAAGCAGCCCCAGGCCCTGGAAGAAGAGGGTGGGAGCGAGCCCACCACCTACCACAACGAATTCCAGGCCATCCCGGCGGATCGCACCTGGCGGCCACAGGCCAGCCACCGGCCGCTGATGGACGGCCCCCAGATCGCCATCGTCACTGGCCCCGCCGGCGAAGAGATTCACTGCGACGAACACGGCCGGGTCAAGGTGCGTTTCCCCTGGGACCGCTATTCAGACAACGACGAACACTCAAGTGCCTGGCTCCGAGTTAGCCAGGGCTGGGCCGGTGGCCAGTACGGCTTTATGGCACTGCCCAGGATTGGCCACGAAGTCATCGTCAGTTTCCTCGACGGCGACCCCGACCAGCCCATCATCACCGGTCGCACCTACCACGCCACCAACACGCCGCCCTACGCACTGCCGGAACACAAAACCCGCACCGTGCTGAAAACCCAGACCCACAAGGGCGAGGGCAGCAACGAGCTGCGGTTTGAAGACGAAGCCAACCAGGAACAGATCTACCTCCACGCCCAGAAAGACCTGGACCTGCTCACCGAAAACGACCGCACCGAAGTCATCAAACACGACAGCCACCTGACGGTGGAGAACGAGCGGATCAGCCACATCAAAGCCAATGACCACCTCACGGTGGACGGTGAGCAGCGCCTCAAAGTTGGTGGCGATTACAGCCTTACCGTCAACGGCAGCCACCACAGCCGCCAGGGAACGTCCCAGCTGATTGAGGCCGGCAACGAGATTCACCATAAGGCGGGGATGAAAATCGTCATCGAAGCAGGTGCCGAAGTTACCCTCAAAGCCGGTGGTAGCTTCGTCAAAGTCGATCCCAGCGGTGTCACCGTGTCCGGGCCGATGGTGAAGATGAACTCTGGGGGGGCTCCGGGCAGTGGAAGTGGTGTATCCGCGCAGGTGCCCAAACAGCCAGGCGTCCTTTCGGATCAGGGGCAGCCGAACAATGCCTCGGCGCAGCTGGCGCAGGCATCTCAGCGGCCGGTTGCTTCCGAAGAGTCACGGTATGCCGTGGTGTCAGCTCAGACACAGCATGCCCCGCTGTTGAAACAAGCCGCCCGGGAAGGGGCATTGACGGTCACCGCTTGTGAGTTTGATGAACATGGACGCTGCACATTACATAACCACGCTTGAATGCGTTGCCCCGAGAGCCTCAGCACCTGAAACATATGATTACGCCATTTTAGAGCTGGCGGCCTCGGACAATCTGCTAGAGCAGATCTACTCCGCAATGAGTCATGAGCGACTTCAGTGGTGGAGTCTGTTCGAGGGGACTGAATGGCAGGATGCCTGGGAAAATGGGCCGGTTTTGGTCGACCTTCGGAGCGCCGCAGATTTCCGCCGGCAATTATTGTCGCAACTCGAGTCAGCTTCGTTGGGTGTGGTGTTTGAATCCGAGCTAACCGTGGAAACGCTTCGGCAAAACCTCGCGGCCAGGCTGTGCGGCAGCCAAGCCGGAGCCGGCCATCTACTTAGGTTCTATGAACCAAGAATGATTGCTCCCTTATTGAGTGCCCTGGTTGAACAGAAACGCCAGGCCTTGTTGGTCCCGGGGTGTCGTTGGTATTGGCACGATGGCCATGGCTGGCGCGGAACTGTTGCCATAGAGGATGGGCACTGCGGAAGTTGGGAGAGTGAGCGAATGTTGGTGACACAGCAGGAGCTCCGGGAGGCCGAGGTTTACTGGGTGGCTGGGGAGGCGTGTGGTTACGCCGACCACTATGCAAAAGCACTGACCTCGGTTGAATCCCCCAAACACTGGGTATTCAACTGTCTCCAATCAGCAAGGGAGGCAGGTTTTCAGAAGACCGGACATATGGAACGCTGGCTGCGACTGGCGATTCAACACGGCGCTGATTTTCCGCGTCTTGAACCTTTTCGGTCCACCTTATCCCGCGATGACCTTGCCCTCACGGAACGATTAACTGCTATGGAAAGCACGCCGGAGAAGTCACATGCAAACGCATAAAGTTCAGGCGGGAGACACCCTGTCTGCCATTGCCGATCGGTACCAGACAACGGTAGACGAACTTCAGAGCGTAAACCCGCAGATCACCGATATTGATTACATCCAGGTAGGCTGGGAACTGAAGATTCCGGCAACGGATGTCGCAGAGGCCGCGAACGATGCGCAACCATTGCCGCCTCCCCGTTCAACCGGCGACGAATCCAGTGGCCAGGCCTCCTGCACCGAATGCTCGGATGAATATGCCGAAGTCATTCACGTAACTGGGGCTGGCGATGATGAATGGTGTGTGGCGTTACCGGAAGAGGCCGCGGATGACCTTTACCGGGAGATTGCCGCAATTGATGCGCTAATGGCGGAGTTCAGCCAGGCGCAAAATGCAGCCGAAAACCCTCAGGCGGGCGAGCCTGGCCCCAAGCGTCAATGGATGCAAAAGGCTTCAGAAATGGGGGTGATCGACCCGGCACCGGACGAGAACGACGATGAGGACGCGAACAAAGCATCCCGCATCAGTTCCGAGATCGCCGCCATTGACGAACAGATCGAGTGGTACAACGATTTTGACTCGGACTACCTGTGGTCAGCGGTGAATGATTCGGCAGAAATGCGTGAAGACATCCTGACCACTGCCAAACAGCGACGCCTGGAAATGCTGCGCCAAGAGCGCCGGGATCTGGTCGCTTCGCTTGGTGAGGGCACCGCATCCAGTGGCGTAAAAGGCAATGGCGTTGCTTCTGAAAATTTCCTGACCTCTCATGGCAACAGCATAGAGCGCGGCTTTGGAGCTGCGCGAAGTTCCCATCGGGAAACCGGCGTCGTGGAGGTGATGGTTTTCAGTCGCCCGGGACGCTGGTACTACATTCGTCGTGAAGCCTACCAGCGGCTGGTAACAGCCTATGCCTCCGTCCGTTATGTCCGTAAAACCCGTGCCATATCCAACATGTTGAGTGACCCGTCTGGCACCGCCAGGGCGCTGATCGGACAAATTCGGGAGGGTATTGCTGCAGATGCTGCCAAGAGCCCGATTGGCAATATTGAAGTGAAGTTCTATGAATCCAGCGATGAACACTACCTGCTGGGAGAGGAGCATTCCAAGCTGACCTGGAATTCTGGTGGCGATGACGAAAGCCCAACCGAGAACAACTTCCAAGTCAGCGCTGAGGCACACTTAATGCGTTTTGCTATGCAGGCCAGCGCGGGCGTCAACGCGTTCGACCTCAGTACCGGCGAAATTGATATTGGTACCAAAGCCAGTGCCTCCATGGCGCTGTTGGAGGCTGAAGCGAAACTCGCTGAAGTTTTTGTGCCAGACGAAGCGGGTTGGGATTGTCGCTTTACCTACCGCAACCGTAATGGCGAACTGACCGACATGGCCTTTGGCGCTTTCCGTTTCTCAGGCGACATTACTCTGAACTGCTTTGTGGGCGGTCGTGTAAGTGGGGAGGCCAATGTCAGGTTGTCCACTGGCGCAGCTTCGTTTTTGCTGTCGGACAAAAAGAAAGTTGAAGCAAGCCCTGGTGCCGGTCTTGCGGTGTCAGGCAATGCCTTCGCCGGGGCGGAAGTTGGCGGTGCAGTTGGTGGAAAGTTCAGTTGGGTACACCCGGATGAGCAGTTCAAAACGAACGCTAACTGGCAGGATCTGTTCAAGATTTCTGCGGGTGGGACGTTGGCGCTGGGAGTTGGGGCGGGGTTTGATTTTCGGCTCCAGGTTGTAAGAGGGAAGGTGGTTCTGGCCTGTAAGGGGCGCCTCGTGTTTGGGCCTGGAGCAAGCGGCGCTTTTGGTAGCGAAATAGGAGCTGACAAAGTCTGGAACTTGGCAAAGACGGTCTTCGAAGTATTAGCTGAGGCCGACTATCACTTTATCTCCAATATTGATGATGAACTTTTTACACAGTGGACGCGGGCTCTGTATTTAGGAATAACGGATCAGGCCCAGGACATAGCTGAACTTCTGAGTAGCCCAATTCGGAGTTTTAACGAAGTGTGGTCGGCGCGGGCAAGTCGTAAAGACGCAGCTGAATTGCTTGCTGCCAGAATCATAAGAGAGGCTAAGCAAAGCGCAAAACTTGATGACCTTCACTTCAATGGACTGCCGTACCATCGCCTTCCGCCAGAGACGCTGGGCATGATGATGTCGACACTCTGTGAAACGTTTATTGAGAGCTGGGAAGAGGACCAGGAAAAAGCCCTGTTAATCATTGTTTCGCAGATCAAAACCTGGCGTCAGTTCTTTGAGTCTCTCGAACATATGTCAACAGATGGTACAAAGGTTGACCCAATGAGTAGCCTAAGAATGATGGCCGCCATTCTTGATGATGGTGTTTCAGATAGCCAGCTCTCCCAATTTCATCAATGGATTACATCGGATCTGGCAATAAAGCCCACCAAGAGGTCACTTAATTTGGCTTGGGTGCCGGTACCCCTGCAGCAAAAGTCTGAGCGATTGCGGCACCGACTGGCAATGCTCCGTGATCCCAACAACAGTGCCTGGGCTTAGTGCTGGGCACACCTGAAGCCTTGGTCCATTAGATACGAGCTTTCAGTTGGCGGGATGTTATCTCTAAGTATGGTGGTACTTGCGCTATCTGATGTGCGAAATCCTCCAGATCTGATGACTTTGGTCTCGCCAGTCTCGGGGCCTTGAGGATTACTGCTAGGACTTTCCTGATAATAAGTATCTGAATACCAGTCGTTGATCCATTCAGCACTGTTTGATGTGAGATGGTGAATGCCGAGCGGGTTCGGTGGGTAGCTGTCAACCGGGACCGTTTTCATAATTCCGTCGTCGCCAGGAGAATTGACGCCTCTAACCCATTGCCCATTGTTCGTAGCAAACAGAACGTTTTCTCCCCGATTGCGGGCGGCATACTCCCACTGGGCCTCGGTTGGCAGGTCGACGGATCTGTTCGCCAGTTCGCCAACCCAGAGGCAGTAGTCCTTAACTTCCTGCCATTCCTTGGTCCACGCAGGCAAGTTTGGTTCGAACAGGTGCTGTCGGTCTTCACGGGAGCGAAGTTCCGGGGCATAGGGGGCTTTGCCCATGACCGCCCGGTATAAATCGAAATCACCCAGCGTGGTTTCGTATTTCGAGAGGTAGAAATCGTCCAGCGTTACTTCGTGGAGCGCGTCATTGTCAGGCCAGATGTCCGCGTGGCAGGTCTCTTCTGAACCTGGCTCACAAGGCACACCAAACTCCCCCATCATGAAGGTGCCTCCTTCGACAAATACCATGGTATCTATCGCGCGGACCACCAATTCAGTGACTGCCTTTTTCTGGGAGGAAGGTAGGTCCGGGTGATTGTTCTCAACCCGATCCATAATGGCTTCAATGTCGGTGTTACTGAGAGTTTCGCTGGCAATGGGGGAACAGCCAGCCATCAGGCCTGCAGCAATCAGTGGTATCGCGTAACGCATGCGTGCTCCGTGCAAAGGTTGGGAACGATCCATGTTCCCACGCATTCTACCAGCTGGCGTCATTGGGGAAAATCGCTGCTCAAGTTGGTGTGCCCCACTTCAGTTTCAGGGGAATACCCCAATCACGACTGGATCAACAAACAGGACGCTCGAATGAGTATAATCCTTTCGCCCGCAAACCATGCACGGCGGGCTTTTTCAATGGATTGAAAGGAAGGAAAAAACCATGGAATGGTATCTGAACGTTTTGAAAAACTATGCGGTGTTTTCTGGCAGGGCGCGTCGCAAGGAATACTGGCTGTTTATACTGATTCATTCAGTGATTGCCACGGGGCTGGTGATCGTGGACTTCCAGCTACAGCTGTATTTTATCCTCTATATGTCGTACGCCCTCGTTATGCTGGTGCCCTGCATGTCGGTCATGGTTCGCCGCCTCCACGATATTGGCCGCTCTGGCTGGTGGTTCTTTGTCTCCTTTGTACCGGCGGTGGGCCCTATCGTCCTGTTGGTCTTTTTGTGTCTTGAAGGTGATCGGGAAGCCAACCAGTACGGCCCTAGCCCCAAACACACTGCCGCATAATCTGGATTAGCAGTTTCTCATGAATCGAAAAATCTCAATCATCAAATACGTATTCTCTGTCATCGGTATTGCCATGCTGGTGGGGGCTTCGTTGTTGTACAACAACACCACGGACTTTCTGACACGTGCGGTGTCTGCCCAAGGGCAGGTGGTTGATCTGGTCCTGTCCCGGTCCAGTGACTCGACCACCTATTACCCGGTGGTGGTCTTCCGGGATGCCAGCGGCAGGCAGGTTGAGTTCAAGTCCAATACAGGATCCAACCCGCCTTCCTACACTCGTGGTGAGCGGGTCGAGGTGTTGTATGAGGCCGGGGAGCCGGAAGCAGCACGGATCAATGGTTTCTTCTCATTGTGGGGGGCGGCAACCATCGTTGGTGGGCTGGGCCTGGTGTTTGGTCTCGTTGGTTTCGGCATGACGGCATACGGGCTGCTCCACCAGCGTGGTAAGGCTTTCCTGCAGAAGAATGGAGTTCGCATCCTGACGGCATTCCAGAGCGTTGAACGAAACACCGGGTTTGAGGTGAATGGGCGTAATCCCTACCGCATCGTCTCCCAATGGCAGCACCCGGAGACGGGGGACATTCACCGTTTTGTCAGCGACAACCTGTGGTTTGACCCCTCGGACTACATCACCAGCGACACCGTGCCGGTGCTGATTGATGAGAGCAACCCGAAAAAGTACTGGATGGACACGTCGTTTCTGCCCAAGCTGGCGTGAGGCCTGGGGCGTGGCGAGCGAAGATAGGGAATAGCCACTAGATCCCCTTGCAAACCCGCCGGTCAGGCGGCACTGTCAGGGCTCATCTGAATCTGACAGTGGAGCCCGCCATGCCCAGGCATTTTGAGGAAGCTCCGGGGTTGTTCGATACCCCGGTTCCGGAAACCGAAGGATATGTGTTCAACCAGACCATGCTGCGGATCAAGGATCCGGCGGTCAGCCTGGATTTCTATACCCGGGTGTTGGGCATGAGCCTGGTTCGTAAGCTTGATTTCCCAGAGATGAAATTCTCCCTGTACTTCCTGGCCTACCTGGATGAACAACAGGCATCGAAAGTGCCCGCTGATGATGCCAAGCGGACCACCTTCACCTTCGGCCGTGAGGCGATGCTGGAGTTGACCCACAACTGGGGTTCGGAAGACGATCCGGAGTTCCGTTATCACAATGGTAACGACCAGCCCCAGGGCTTTGGCCATATCGGAATCGCGGTACCGGACGTGTATGCTGCGGCGCAACGGTTTGAAGAGCTGGACGTGGACTTCGTGAAGCGCCCGGATGACGGCAAGATGAAAGGCCTGGCGTTTATCAAGGACCCGGACGGCTACTGGATTGAAGTGCTGCAGCCAAACATGCTGGAAACCCAGGGCCAAAACTCAGGGGCTTGAGTCCGGTTCGTCCTCAATCACCAGCACGATCAACTCCTTCGGGCCGTGGACGCCATAGGCCAGGGTCTGCTCGATATCGGCGGTCTTGGACGGGCCCGAAATCAGCAAGGCATTGGTTGGCATCCCCGCTGCCCAGTGCTGTGCCCGCATGGCGTCCAGAAACGTGGGGTACAGCTCGCGGGCGTCCAGCACTGCGATATGAACGGGCGGCACCAGACTCATCAACCGGGGTTCGTCGGTGGTCGGCCACAGGATCAGCGAGCCTGTTTCGGCGATACCGCCACGGGTTGAGGTGATGCTGGCATCCACCGAGTTGAACAACTCCGGCTTCCAGCCCTCAATGGGGCGATCGTAGGTCAGTAAGGGCGGCAGGTCCTCCCGCTGGGCATCGCGCAAGGCCTGGCCAATCCAGTGGGAGGTCGATGCCAGCAAGTTACGCGCGCCGCGGGTGCTCAACACGTCGGCCAGCCGATCCATCCACTGCGCCCGGTTTACCCGGTGAACCTCACCGTGCACCGACTCCAGGGTCCGCTCAAACCGTTCGAGCTTTTCCTCAGGGCTCCAGTCACGGTGTTCCATCACCGAAAAATCGCAAGGCGGTGCCTGAAGGGGCTGGCCCTGGCGCTGTCTCAGCCGTTGCAGTATCTGTTCCCGGGCGCTCATGACTGGGGGCCTCCCTGTTGGTTTTGGTGTTCCCTGACCAGTTCGTGAAGACTCCGTCGCGCCAGTCGCGGTGCCGAACGGTAACGTGTCCAGGCACCAAGCTGGCGAGGTTGCAGGGCACGTAGCCGCGTCGCCAGACGGGTACCCAGACGGTAGCGGTTGCCGGACGTATGCATCCAGCGCCAGCCTCTCCAGGCCATGGCCTCCAGTTTGCTTCGCTTGCTGCCGTGGCCGCGAACCCGGGCCGGGTGCAGGTGGTCGCCGTCCACCGACTCCTGCCGTAGCCGAACCAGCAGGTCCGGGATAGGGATTCGCACCGGACAGACTTCACCGCAGGCTCCGCAGAGGCTGGACGCGGTTGGCAAATGCCGGGTTTCCTCAAGCCCCAGCAGGTGTGGCATGAGGATCTTGCCGATGGGGCCAGGGTAGGTGGTGCCGTAGGCGTGGCCGCCAACACGGGCGTAGACCGGGCAGTGATTCATGCAGGCGCCGCAGCGAATGCAGCGCAGGGTGTCCAGCAATTCGTCGTCCTGATACACCGTGGCGCGACCGTTATCGACGAGAACCAGATGAACCTCCTCCGGCCCGTCCAGTTCGTCGGGGCGGCGTGGGGAGGAAATCATGTTGAAGTAGGTGGTGATGTGCTGCCCGGTTGCCGAGCGGGTCAGCAGGGCCAGCAGCGGGGCAACGTCCTCCAGGTTGGCCACCACCTTTTCGATGCCGGTCACGGCAATGTGGCAGGAGGGCACCGTGGTGGTCAGCCGGCCATTGCCCTCATTTTCCACCAGGCACAGGGTGCCGGTTTCCGCGACCGCAAAATTGACACCGGAAACCCCCACATCGGCCTTCATGAATTTTTCACGCAACTGCTGACGGGCGCTGGCGGTCAGGTATTCGACATCGTGGGAGCGTTCGGTGCCGGTTTTATCGTGCATCAGCTCGGAGATTTCATCGGTATTCTTGTGGATCGCCGGCATGATGATGTGGGACGGCGTCTCCTCGGCAAGCTGAACGATGTATTCCCCCAGGTCGGACTCCAGGGCTTCGATGCCATGCTGTTCCAGGTAATGGTTGAGTTCCATTTCCTCAGACACCATGGACTTGCCCTTGATTACCCGTTTGGCCTGCCGGCGGGCACAGATCGCCTGCACGATGTGGCAGGCCTCGTCGCCATCGTTGGCCCAGTGCACCTGGATACCGTTGGCGACCAGTTGCTGTTCCAGTTGCACCAGCAGCTCCGGTAACCGGGAGAGCGCCTTCAGGCGGACATTGGCCCCCAGGGTTCGTAGCGACTCCAGGTCCCACTCTTCAAACGCCAGCTTGCGCTTGCTGATCAACCCGTCCATGGCCTTGCGGAAGTTTCGGCGGATCTGGGGGTTGTTGATGGCGGCCTGGGCCCTGGGGTGGAACTCCCGTACATCAATCTGATGGGGTGACTGGCTCATGCTGACGTGCCCCCCTTACCACCGGTTCGTTCCCACAGGAAGCTGAGGATATGCTGGCCGCTCAGGGGTTGCAGGGATTTCTCGGCATGACCGGCAATGTTCATCAGGCAGCCGCAATCGGTCGTCACGAACTGGCGGGCGCCGGTATCGACCAGGGCTGCTACCTTTTCGTTGACCATGGCGCCGGAGATTTCCGGGTGGCGGACCGCAAAGGTGCCCCCAAAGCCGCAACACTCTTCGGCCCGTGCCTGTTCCTTGACGGTGACGTTCTTCAACTGGCCCAGCAGGGCTGGACCGACGGCCGCCACCCCCATTTCCCGGCGGGCGGAACAGGAGGTATGCATGGCCACGGTGGCGGGTTCGCCCAGGTCGTACAGCTGGATGCGGCAGACATTGAGCAGGAAGTCGGTTAGCTCCCAGACCCGCTCGGCCACGTCGTTGGCGCGGGCCTGCAATGGCGTGTCTTTGAACAGCGCCGGGTAGTGGGTACGCATCATGCCCCCGCAGGAGCCGGACGGCACTACTATGGGCCAATCCTCTGGGAACAGGTCCAGCTGGGCAGCGGCAACCGCCCGGGCTTCGTCATGGTAGCCGGAGGTGTAGGCGGGCTGGCCACAGCAGGTCTGGGCCTGGGGGAACAGCACCTCAATGCCTTCGCGTTCCAGCAACTGGATGCCTGCCAGCCCGGCTTCCGGGTAGAGCAGGTCAACCAGGCAGGTGCCAAACAAATACACCTTGGCGGGTTTGGACGGGTAAATCCGGGTCGGGCCAGCCATACGATGCTCCCGCTGACAAATCCATTCGTGGTCATAAATTCACGATAGGCAGCGGGAGCGGGGCTGTCTAGCCCATTTTCCGGAAATCGGCGGGTGTTACTCCACTGTCACGCGGTCGGCATTGCGGGCAACCGTGCGCTCACCAATACCGCGAACGTTGGCCAGGTCTTCCGGGCTTTGGAACGGGCCATGGCTGTCGCGGTAGGCGATGATGGCTTCGGCCTTGCTCTGCCCAATACCGTCCAGACTGGTCAGTTGTTCAGCGGTGGCAGTGTTGATATTTATGGCGCTGCTGATAACTGTGGTGGTGTCGGGTTCTTCGGTGGCATAGCCGGGAGCGGCCAGCAGGGATAGCAGTAGAACAAGGGCGGCCAGAACTGGATTTCGATTCATCGGTTTTCTCCTGTAGTTATAGGTTGGCGTCAGTGACTGACCCAAGACTGAACAGGAGAAACAGAGTCGGTAATCCTTGATAAAACGAGAAGAGTGAGAGGAGATGGGGCTCGGAGAGGAACACTGTCCCTGTTATTCCTTTCCGCAGCCGGCCAACCGCCTGATCCTTCAGGCTGCGCGAGTCCTTGCGCGTTCGTCCCTGTACGCCCACATCCTGTGGAGCAGTCCCTTCATCCTTGTGCCTGCGTCCGTGCAGGCTGGTCATCCTTGACCCTTTCTATTCTACGCCGGCCTCGGCTGGGGCAAACGGGACATTGCAGACGGTGGCTGTGAGATATGGCTTACAGCTACGTAATCCTTTTACTGGCTTACGTTGAGGTTCATGTGCTGGCTTGGGTCAGTGCATTCAATAACCCGTTTGCCGGCCAGGCCTTACGCTCCTGTTCACACTGGTGCACCAGGGCGGTCAGCTGCTCGTTGACCGGCGCCGACCGGCCCAGGGACTGTGCCAGGCGAACCACCTCACCGTTGATCCAGTCCACTTCCGTTGGCCGGCCTGCCTCCAGGTCTTCCCACATTGACGACCGGGCAACCGGGTCGATGGTCAGCATCTTCTTGGCCAGGCGGGTAAACAGCCAGTCCGGCAGACGCATGAGTTTCGGAATCATGCGGGTGGGCACGCCGGTCAGGTTGATGATGGGCACCCCGGCGGCATCCAGCAGCCGGATGGTTTCGTCCTGGGCCATGGCGAGGCAGCGCCGGTAGTCCCGCTGTGACAGCTCTTCCACCAGCGGCACGCCAGACAGGGCGTTGATCGGGTTGTTGAGGTTGAGCAGCAGCTTCGACCACATGACCGATGGCATGTCATCCCTTAGTTCCAAACTCAGGCCAGCCTTATCAAACCAGGGCAGGGCTGGTTCAACGCCCGGGTGAGTGGCGGCCATCAGGTGGCCTTCAGTGCCGTGGTGGAAGTGTCCGGGGTGCTGCTGAAGCACGTTGAACGGCACCATACCCGCCAGTACGCAGGCCTGGGGCAGGGTGTCCTGCAGGCGCTGGGCGTTGGAAATGCCGTTCTGGAAACTGATCACCGGAATCCCCGGGCGGACATGGGCAGCCAGTGCCTGGCCGGCTTCCTCGGTGGCGGCCGACTTTACGGTGACCAGCACCAGGTCGGCCTCGGCCGCCGCTTCCGCAGTGGTCACATACTGGTGGTCCTGCAGCTGCAGTTCTGAGCGAAAGCCCTGATAGTCGGTGGCGACCAGGGGGTGTTGCCGCAGGGTCTCCTGCATGCGGGGGCGGCCAACGAAGGTGACATCCGCCCCGGCGGATAGCAGGCGAGCTCCGATATAGCAGCCGATGCTGCCGGCGCCAAAGATAACGATTTTGCAGGGTGTCATGGTTACGGCTTTTTGTTGTTAGCGAGCTATGTACTTTAGAGGGCCTGTGTGACAAGTCAAATTTAAATAAATATCTTTTTATAACAACTAATTAGATGTGTATTGGTGGTTTGGCTCAGGACGCCCGCTCCGTGATGGTGCGATGCAAGTTGCGGAAAATGCTCAGTTTTGGGGCTATGCCCGGTAGCCCGCTCCGTTGCGGTGCACGGAGGAGCGGCTGCGACCTGTTTCAAGTGCTGGTTTTTTGTCATATCTCTATGATTTATATAATAAAAAATTGCTGTGGAACGACGGATGCAATTGCCTGTACGCGATTTCGAGAAGTGCAAGCAAACCAACTGAAACGGATGCACAGCAATGACTATTAAAAAGCACGTTAAAACCGGACTCTCTGCTCTTGCCCTTTCCATCTCCCTGAACGCGCTGGCCGCTGATGACCCCATCAAGGTCGGTATTCTCCATTCCCTGTCCGGCACCATGGCCATCAGTGAATCCACCCTGAAAGACACCATGCTGATGCTGATCGAACAGCAGAACGAAGCCGGTGGTGTGCTGGGGCGTCAGCTCGAACCGGTGGTGGTAGACCCGGCTTCCAACTGGCCGTTGTTTGCGGAAAAAGCCCGCGAGCTGTTGGAGAAGGAAGAGGTTGACGTCATCTTCGGCAACTGGACCTCCGTTTCCCGTAAATCCGTACTGCCGGTGGTGGAAGAGTTGAACGGCCTGCTGTTCTACCCGGTCCAGTACGAAGGAGAGGAATCCTCCGAAAACGTGTTTTACACCGGCGCCGCGCCCAACCAGCAGGCGATTCCAGCGGTGGACTACCTGATGAATGAGCTGGGTGTCGAGCGCTGGGTGCTGGCGGGTACCGATTACGTTTACCCCCGCACCACCAACAAGATCCTTGAGACCTACCTGCGGGACCATGGCGTCGCTGAAGAAGACATCATGATCAACTACACCCCGTTCGGTCACTCCAACTGGCAGTCCATTGTTGCTGACATCAAGAAGTTTGGCAGCGAAGGCCAGAAGACCGCAGTGGTCTCCACCATTAACGGCGATGCCAACGTTCCGTTCTACCGCGAACTGGGCAACCAGGGCATCGATGCGGCCGACATCCCGGTGGTGGCGTTCTCGGTGGGTGAGCAGGAACTGTCCGGCATCGACACGGCTCCGCTGGTGGGTCACCTGGCGGCCTGGAACTACTTCATGAGCGTTGAGAGCGACGCCAACTACGAGTTCATCGACGCCTGGACCGCCTACACCGGGAACGAAGACGCCGTGACCAACGATCCCATGGAAGCGCACTTCATCGGCTTCAACATGTGGGTGGACGCCGTTGAGAAAGCCGGTACCGCCGACGTGGATGCGGTCAAGGACGCCATCATCGGGGTCACCGTACCCAACCTGACCGGCGGTTACGCCACCATGATGCCGAACCATCACATCACCAAGCCGGTGCTGATTGGTGAGATCCAGGACAACGGCCAGTTCGAGGTGGTGTGGGAAACCCCGTCCACCGTGGCTGGCGACGCCTGGTCTGACTTCCTGCCGGGTTCCAAGGACCTGATCAGTGACTGGCGCAAGCCTCTGGAGTGCGGCAACTACAACGTGGCTACGCACAGCTGTGGCGGCGCCGCTGACGAAGCTGCCGAATAAGTCTGGCTGAGATCAGATAGGGCGCTCCGCTGTGCGGGGCGCCCCCATAACCAACCGGGTTGCCAACAACCGTACCAACCATTTGCCCAAGGAAGACCCCCATGAGCATCCTGCGATCGCTCACCAGCCTGCTGCTGTTCCTTGCGCTGACCGTCTCGTCCGTGGCCCATGCCCAGACCAGCGACAGCGAAGCCACAGCGCTGCTTCAGGCCCTGGCTGACTCCTCCTATGCCCAGAAAGAACAGATCATCAGCGACATCGCCAGCAGTGGCGATGAGCGCGCCCGAACCTGGCTGGAAGCTTACGCCGATGGCAAGCTCAGCCAGACCAAGGACACCGGCCAGTTCGTTATTGTGCTCACCAACCGTGGCCGTGACTGGACCGTGGCCGATGCCCTCAGCGGCGAAGAACTCGGCGAAATGTCCCGTCGCAACATCGACAAGCTCCGCATCAACAATGCACTGCGTAAAGAAGTGGAAGGCCTGCTCTCGGTCATCGACCTGACCGTGGATAACGCCGACACCCGCCTCGCCGCCGCCCGCGCCCTGAAAGGCGAGGTCGATGCCGTGCTGGCAGAGCAGGTGGTCTCTCTGCTGACGACCGAAGGCGACAGCGACGTCCGCGCCGCCCTGGAAGAAGCCCTGGCCATCCACCGGGTGGAGCAGGGCGATCTCGCCGCCGTCGCGGTGCTGTCCGGCAGCCTCAATGCCCAGGCCCGCGTTGCACTCAACAATGCCGCCCAAGGCGACAACCCCGAACTGGCCGCTGCCGCCAGCAAGGCCCTGGAAAGTATTGAAACCAAACTCAAACTCAACAGCGCCGCTGAAACCCTGTACTTCGGCCTGTCCCTCGGCTCGGTGCTGGTGCTGGCGGCCATTGGTCTGGCCATCACCTTTGGCGTGATGGGCGTGATCAACATGGCCCACGGCGAGCTGATCATGCTCGGCGCCTACACCACCTGGGGCATGCAGCAGCTGCTGCCGGGCCAGCCGGGGTTGGCGCTGATTCTGTCCATTCCCGCCGGCTTCCTTGTCGCCGCGCTGGCCGGTATCGCCATCGAACGTACCGTGATCCAGCACCTCAAGGGCCGCCCGCTGGAAACCCTGCTGGCCACCTTTGGCGTCAGCCTGATCCTGCAGCAACTGGTGCGTACCGTGATTTCCCCCCTCAACCGTTCGGTGGTCACCCCGGACTGGATGAGCGGCTCGCTGATGATTAACGAGGCGCTGTCACTCACCCTCAACCGGCTCTACGTCATCGGCTTCGCGCTGGTGGTATTCGCCGGGCTGATGCTGATCATGCGCAAAACCCGCCTCGGCCTGGAAGTCCGCGCCGTCACCCAGAACCGCGCCATGGCCCGCTCCATGGGCATCAAGGCCACCAAGGTGGACATCCTTACCTTTGGTCTGGGCTCCGGCGTGGCCGGTCTGGCGGGCGTGGCGCTGTCACAGATCACCAACGTTGGTCCTAATTTGGGCCAGAGCTACATCATCGATTCGTTCATGGTGGTGGTGTTCGGCGGCGTCGGTAACCTCTGGGGCACCCTGGTGGCCGGCCTTTCCCTCGGCACCATCAACCAGATTCTGGAACCCTGGGCCGGTGCGGTCCTGGCCAAGATCGTGGTGCTGGTCTTCATCATCCTGTTCATCCAGAAACGCCCGCGGGGACTCTTTCCGCAGAAGGGCCGCGCGGCAGAGGGTTAAGCTATGTCTTCATCACAATCGTGGCTGCTGCGTCCCTTTAACGAGCGTTCCACACAACTGTTCCTCGGTATCCTGATCGGCGCGGTGGCACTGGTCTCGATACTGCACCTGGTGTTCCCGGAAGATCACGCCCTGCACGTCAGTGCCTACACCGTCACCCTGCTGGGCAAGTACCTGTGCTACGCCCTGCTGGCGGTGGCCGTCGACCTGGTCTGGGGTTACCTCGGTATCCTCAGCCTGGGCCACGGTGCCTTCTTTGCCCTCGGCGGCTACGCCATGGGCATGTACCTGATGCGGCAGATCGGTGATCGCGGCGTCTACGGTGATCCGGTCCTGCCGGACTTCATGGTGTTCCTGAATTGGCAGGAACTGCCCTGGTTCTGGCACGGCTTCGACATGGCCTGGTTCGCCTTTGCGATGGTGCTGCTGGCACCGGGCCTGCTGGCGCTGGTGTTTGGTTTCCTGGCGTTCCGCTCACGGGTCACCGGGGTGTATCTGTCGATCATCACCCAGGCGCTGACCTTCGCGCTGATGCTGGCGTTCTTCCGTAACGAGATGGGCTTCGGCGGCAACAACGGCCTCACCGACTTCAAGGACATCCTTGGCTTTGATCTGCGTTCCGACGCCACCCGCCTGGGGCTGTTCATCGCCACCGGCATCGCCCTGGCCATTGGCTACGTGGTCTGCCGTGGCATCGTGCTCAGCAAACTGGGCCGGGTCAGTGTGGCCTGCCGGGATGCCGAAGCCCGTACCCGCTTCATCGGCTACCGGGTCGAGCGGGTGCAACTGTTCGTGTTCGTGGTCTCCGCCATGCTGGCGGGCGTGGCCGGTGCCCTGTACGTACCGCAAGTGGGCATCATCAACCCCAGCGAATTCTCGCCGCTGTTCTCCATCGAGGTGGTGGTGTGGGTCGCCCTTGGTGGTCGTGCCACCCTGTACGGTGCCGTCATTGGCGCCCTGCTGGTCAACTACGCCAAGACCGTGTTCACCGGTGTCATGCCAGATGCCTGGCTGTTCGCCCTCGGCGGCCTGTTTGTGCTGGTCACCGTGTTGCTGCCCAAGGGCATCGCCGGCTTGCTACGACGTCGCAAGAAGGCGGATGACGACGACCAGGTTACCGGTCAGGAGGTCACCGCATGAGCATCTTCCAGGAACTGTCCAACCGTGATCGGGTGTTTGAATTCCTGGCCCCGGCGGCGTCCCCGGTGGACGTGCGCCATGGCCCGATCCTCTACCTCGAAGACGTCAGCGTGAGTTTCGACGGCTTCAAGGCCATCAACAACCTCAACCTCACCATCGACGACGGTGAATTGCGTTGCATCATTGGGCCGAACGGCGCCGGCAAGACCACGATGATGGACATCATCACCGGCAAGACCCGACCGGACACCGGCTCGGTGTGGTTCGGCAGCCGTCACAACCTGCTCACCATGAACGAGCCGGACATCGCCACCCTCGGCATCGGCCGCAAGTTCCAGAAGCCGACCGTGTTCGAGGCGCTGACGGTATTCGAAAACCTCGAACTGGCCATGGCGGCTGACAAGCGTGTACTGCAAACCCTGACCGCCCGCCTCTCCGGCGAGCACCGGGACCGCATCGACGAGGTGCTCAAACTCATCGGCCTCAGCCAGCTCCGCAACCGCGAAGCGGGCATCCTCTCCCACGGCCAGAAACAGTGGCTGGAAATCGGCATGTTGCTGATGCAGAAGCCACGGCTGCTGCTGGTGGACGAGCCGGTGGCCGGTATGACCGAGCAGGAAATGGAACGCACCGCCGAACTGCTCACCAGCCTCGCCGGCGAACAGTCGGTGGTGGTGGTCGAGCATGACATGGGCTTCGTCCGCTCCATCGCCAAGAAAGTCACCGTCCTGCACCAGGGCAGCGTGCTGGCGGAAGGCACCATGGATCAGGTCTCCAACGACCGGAAAGTCATCGAAGTCTACCTGGGGGAGGGCGCCTGATGCTGAAAGTGGACAAACTCAACCAGTTCTACGGCGAAAGCCACACCCTGTGGGACCTGGAACTGGACGTACCCAAGGGCCAGTGCACCTGCGTGATGGGCCGCAACGGTGTGGGCAAGACCACGCTGATGAAGTGCATCATGGGCGAAGAGTCTGTGAAAGACGGCACCCTCAGCTACAACGGTGGGGTAGAACTCACCCAGCAAAAAGTGGAAGACCGCTCCCGCCTCGGCATCGGCTATGTCCCTCAGGGCCGGCAGATCTTCCCGCTGCTGACGGTGGAAGAGAACCTGCGCACCGGCCTCGCCGCCCGCAAGGACAGCAGCAAGCAGATCCCCGAGCGCATCTACGAGCTGTTCCCGGTGCTCAAGGAAATGAAGAACCGCCGTGGCGGTGACCTCTCCGGCGGCCAACAGCAACAACTGGCCATTGGCCGGGCGCTGGTGATCGAACCGAAACTGCTGATCCTCGACGAGCCCGGTGAAGGCATCCAGCCCAACATCGTCGCGCAGATCGGCGAGGTCATCCGCAAGCTGATTGCCGAAGACGGCCTCACCGTATTGCTGGTGGAACAGAAACTGCCGTTCGCCCGCAAGTACGCCGACCGCTTCGCCATCCTCGACCGGGGCCGCCGCGTGGCCCAGGGCGAAATTGGCGAGCTGTCCGACGAACTCATCAAGCAGCACCTGACGGTATGACCGCCTTCCCGAACTTACAGGCACTCGCCGCCGCCAACGACTCCGGCCACCGTTTCGACGCAGGCCGGCGCTGGGCGGCGAGCCTGTCCCTCGGTTTCGAATCCCGGCTGGAACACGGCGACCGGGTCACCCGCCTGACCAAACGCCACCACAGCGGCCCGCTGCGGGTCCAGCGCCCCTTCTACCCGGAAGGGCGTACAGGCTGCTGTCACGTCTACCTGCTGCACCCGCCCGGTGGGCTGGTCAGTGGCGACGCCCTCACGATCGACGCCACCGTGGGTGAGGGCAGTCACGCCCTGCTCACCACCCCGGCGGCGGCCAAGCTCTACAAAGCCGACAGCCACGGCGTCGCCTGGGCCCAGCACACCCATTTGACGGTGGCCAAAGACGCCATCCTCGAATACCTGCCCCAAGAAACCCTCGCCTTCGACGGCTCCCGCGGCGAACAAAGCACCACCATCGAACTGGCCACCGGCGCCCGCACCCTGGGCTGGGAAATCCTCGCCCTCGGCCGCCCGGCCAGCCGGTTGCCGTTCGTCTCCGGACATTTGGAACAGCGCTTCCGCCTGACCCTCGACGGCCAACCCCTGTGGCTGGAACGCCAACCGCTGGACCCAAACCACCCGCGCTTTGCCGGTAAATGGGGGCAGGGCGGCGCCACCGTCCAGGCCACTTTATGGGCGGTCGGGCTGGACGACGAAACCGACGCCATCGAAGCCGTCCGCGAGGCTCTGCCCAACTCCAACCGCTGGGCCATCACCCGCCGCCGAGGCGTGGTGCTGCTGCGCTACCTGGGCAACGAACGCAACGAAGCCTGGGCGCTGTGCCAACAAGCCTGGGAAACCCTGCGGCCACGGCTCACCGGCCTGACCGCCCATATACCAAGAATCTGGCTGACCTGATCGGCCAACCAACGACAACGAAGAACGGAGCTTTAGCAATGGAGCTAACACCCAGAGACAAAGACAAACTGCTGCTGTTCACCGCCGCACTGCTGGCCGAACGCCGCAAGGCCCGTGGCCTCAAACTCAACTACCCCGAAGCCATCGCCCTGATCAGCGCCGAAATCATGGAAGGCGCCCGCGACGGCCGCTCCGTGGCTGAACTCATGAGCTCCGGCACCGACATCCTCACCCGAGACGACGTCATGGACGGCGTGGCCGACATGATCCACGAAGTACAAGTGGAAGCCACTTTTCCCGATGGCACCAAACTCGTCACCGTCCACAATCCAATCGTCTGAGGGTTTAGTGATGATTCCCGGCGAATACCAACTGAAAGACGGCGACATCGAACTCTGCGCCGGCCGCGAACGCACCACCATTGAAGTCTCCAACACCGGCGACCGCCCAGTGCAGATCGGCTCCCACTACCACTTTGCCGAAGCCAACCCGGCCCTGGAATTCGACCGCGACGTGGCCCGGGGCCAGCGCCTCGACATTGCCGCCGGCACCGCCATCCGCTTCGAACCTGGCCAGACCCGCGAAGTCACCCTGATCCCGTATGCAGGCGGGCGCGAGATTTACGGCTTCCGTGGCGATGTGATGGGCAAACTGGACTAACTCATGTTTCTGGGAGGCGGGCAGGTAGCCCCTTCCGGGACCGTGCGGAGCCATGGATGGCGGAGCTCGAGCGTCACATGGATGTGCCGAAGGAGCGAGTCCCGGAAGGGGCTACCTGCCCGGCTCTTGCACGGACAAAAAATCTAAGAGGCTAAACATGAAAATCAGCAGACAAGCCTACGCCGACATGTACGGCCCCACCGTGGGTGACCGCGTCCGCCTGGGCGACACCGACCTGTGGATCGAAGTCGAACAAGACCATACCCACTACGGCGACGAAGTAAAATTCGGCGGCGGCAAAGTCATCCGCGACGGCATGGGCCAAAGCCAGCGCAACGACGACAGCGTGATGGACACCGTCATCACCAACGCCCTCATCCTCGACTGGTGGGGCATCGTCAAAGCCGACGTCGGCATCCAGAAAGGCCGCATCGCCGCCATCGGCAAAGCCGGCAACCCCGACACCCAGCCCGACGTCCAGATCGTCATCGGCCCCGGCACCGAAATCATCGCCGGAGAAGGCAAAATCCTCACCGCCGGCGGCATCGACCCCCACATCCACTTCATCTGCCCCCAGCAGGTAGAAGAAGCCCTGATGAGTGGCATCACCACCATGCTCGGCGGCGGCACCGGCCCCGCCACCGGCACCAACGCCACCACCTGCACCCCCGGTGCCTGGCACATCGGCAAAATGCTCCAGGCCGTGGACGAACTGCCCATGAACATCGGCTTCCTCGGCAAAGGCAACGCCTCCCTGCCGGAAGCCCTCGAAGCCCAGATCAAAGCCGGCGTCATCGGCCTCAAACTGCACGAAGACTGGGGCACCACCCCCGCCTCCATCGACAACTGCCTCACCGTGGCCGACCAGTACGACGTGCAAGTGGCCATCCACACCGACACCCTCAACGAATCCGGCTTTGTGGAAGACACCCTGGCCGCCTTCAAGGGCCGCTGCATCCACACCTTCCACACCGAAGGCGCTGGCGGCGGCCACGCCCCGGACATCATCACCGCCTGCTCCAAGGACTACGTACTGCCGTCCTCCACCAACCCCACACGGCCCTACACCGTGAACACCGTGGACGAACACCTGGACATGCTGATGGTGTGCCACCACCTCGACCCCAACATCCCGGAAGACGTCGCCTTCGCCGACTCCCGCATTCGCCGCGAGACCATCGCCGCCGAAGACATCCTCCACGACCTGGGCGTGATCTCCATGATCTCCTCCGACTCCCAGGCCATGGGCCGGGTAGGGGAAGTGGTGTGCCGCACCTGGCAGACCGCCCACAAGATGAAAGTCCAGCGCGGCCTGCTGCCGGAAGACCAGGACCTGGGCGCCGACAACTTCCGCGCCAAACGCTACATCGCCAAGTACACCATCAACTCCGCCATCACCCACGGCATCGCCCATGACGTCGGCTCGGTGGAAGTGGGTAAGCTGGCCGACCTGGTGCTGTGGAGCCCGGCGTTCTTCGGCGTCAAACCCGCCTGCATCCTCAAGGGCGGAATGATCGCAGCCGCCCCCATGGGCGACCCCAACGCCTCCATCCCCACGCCCCAGCCGGTGCATTACCGCCCCATGTTCGGGGCCTACGGCAAGGCCGCCAGTGCCACCCGCCTGACCTTCGTCAGCCAGGCCGCGCTGGACGCTAACATCGGGGCAGAGCTGGGGCTGGACAGCCCGCTGTCTGCCTGCAAGGGCGTAAGGGACGTGCGCAAGGGCGACATGAAACTCAACGACGCCTGCCCACACCTCACCGTGGACCCACAGACCTACGAAGTACACGCCGACGGCGAACTGCTCACCTGCGAGCCCGCCGCCGAACTGCCGCTGGCCCAGCGCTACCACCTGTTCTGATGGAACGCCCTGAGCCTGCGAGAGGAGAAACAAAATGCTGGAAATGAATCAACGCATCGCCCCGGTGGAAAAAGCCGAGGTACTGGACACCCTGACCCTGCCGTACGAGCTACGCATCCGTGGCCGCCTGCGGGCCACCACCGACAACGGCCACGACATCGGCCTGTTCCTCGACCGTGGCCCGGTGCTGCGGGAAGGGGACCACCTGATGGCCAAGGGCGGCGAGGTCGTCCGCATCCGCGCCGCCGACGAACCGGTGGTCACCGCCCGCATCGAATCCGGCCTGCCACTGGCCAGGCTGTGCTACCACCTGGGCAACCGCCACGTGTCGCTGGCGATAGGGCAGGATGACCAGGGCAGTTGGGTCCGCTTCCCGCCCGACCACGTACTGGAAGAACTGGCCGAACGCCTCGGCGCCACCGTCGTCCACCACCAGGCCCCGTTCGACCCGGAACCGGGCGCCTACGCACAAGCCGGACAGGGCCACAGCCATGGTCACGGACACGGCCACTCACACAGTCACGATCATGACCACGGACACAGTCATGGCCACAGCCATCACTAACACCGACAGCCCAACCGGCGACCTGGCCCTACTGGGCCTGCTGCAACTGGTCAGCCCGGCCCTGCCCATCGGCGCCTTCGCATGGTCCCAGGGCCTGGAAAGCGCCTTTGAGCTGCAGTGGGTAACCAACGAGGCCGAACTGGGGCAATGGCTGGAAGGCGTACTGGACGACGGCCTCACCCGCTGCGAACTGCCCCTGCTGGCCCGGCTGCAAACCGCCTGGGCCGAAGGCGACAGCTCCACCGTGGCCAACTGGAACCAATGGCTCCACGCCACCCGCGAAACCGCCGAACTGACCGACGAAGACGTCCGCCTCGGCGCGGCCCTGGTCCGCCTGCTCAAGAGCCTGGAGCTGCTGCCTCAAGCGAGCGACGGCGAACTGCCCCCGGAACCGGGGTACGTCACCGTCTTCGCCTGGGCCGCGCACCTCAGACAGGTTCCGGTACGCCAGACCCTGCTGGGCTTCGCCTGGGCCTGGCTGGAAAACCAGCTCGCCGTCGCCTGCAAAGCCATGCCCCTGGGCCACACCGCCGCCCAACGGCTGACCGAGCATCTACGGCCGAAACTGGTGGCTGCGGTGGACAAGGCTTTGGGCCTGAGTGATGACGAATTAGGACCGGTACTACCAGGGCTCGCCCTCGGCAGTGCCTTACACGAAACACAGTATTCAAGGCTCTTTCGGAGCTGAAGACAGATTGGAATGCCACTCCGAACTATGGCGTGGCGAGTGGGGCGGTCCTTCCGGGACCGTGCGGAGCCATGGATGGCGGAGCTCGAGCGCCACATGGATGTGCTTGAGCGAGTCCCGGAAGGACCGCCCCACTTGCCGCGCTTCACGGAGTCAACGAGATAAACGAATTAGCGACGAAGAGGAATAACCCATGACACATTGTTTACGAGTAGGCGTCGGCGGCCCCGTCGGCTCCGGCAAAACCGCCCTGCTGCGCCAGTTGTGCAAAGCCCTGCGGGACCACTACAACATCGCCGTGGTCACCAACGACATCTACACCCGCGAAGACGCCGACTTCCTGCTGCGCCACGAAGCCCTCGACGCCGACCGCATCCTCGGCGTGGAAACCGGCGGCTGCCCGCACACCGCCATCCGTGAGGACGCCTCCATGAACCTGGCAGCCATCGACGACCTCCAGTCCCGCCACCCGGGCCTGGAACTGGTGCTGGTGGAATCCGGCGGCGACAACCTCTCCGCCACCTTCAGCCCGGAACTGTCCGACCTCACCCTGTACGTCATCGACGTCTCCGCCGGCGACAAGATCCCCCGCAAAGGCGGCCCCGGTATCACCAAATCCGACCTGCTGATCATCAACAAGATCGACATTGCCGAACAGGTCCACGCCTCCCTGGAGGTGATGGAGCGGGATTCCAAGAAGATGCGCGGCGAGCGGCCGTTTGTGTTTACCAACCTGTATGACGGCGTTGGTTTGGACGAAATCATCTCGTTCATCCTCGAAAGAGGCATGTTGCCGGAAAGAAGGCCCGAAAAACTGGCCGAAAGCGCCTGATTCCGAATTGGACAAGACACACCAGACTGTTTAGGAGAACGACTATGAAACTGGCAACCAAACTGCTGAGCGCCGCCGCCCTGCTGGCCGCCTCCACCGCCGCTTCCGCCCACACCGGCCATGGCACCGGCGGCTTCACCAGCGGCCTGCTGCACCCCATGCTGGGCCTGGACCACCTGCTGGCCATGGCGGCCATCGGTTTCTGGAGTGTGCGCCAGAGCACCACCCTGAAAAACGCCACCCCGGCCTTTGTGATCGGCGGCATGATCCTGGGCGCGGTGCTGGCTTGGGGTGGGCTGAGCCTGCCGGGTGTGGAAACCGGCATTACCTTCTCCGTGCTGCTGGCGGGGATTCTGATTGCGACGCTGGCCAAGCTGCCGACTGCCGTGGGTGGCTCCCTGGTTGGGGCGTTTATGGTGTTTCATGGGTTTGCCCATGGGGCGGAGATGCCGGCGGGGGCTGCGTTGGTGGCTTATTTGAGTGGGTTTACGGTTGCTACGTTGGCTATTACGTTTGCTGGCCGGGGGCTGGGGGTGTTGATGCTCAAGGCGGATAACCGCGTCACCCGTGCATTGGGTGGGGCTGTGGTGGTGGCCGGAGGCATGCTCGCCGCTGCCTGATCGCGCCAGATGCCGTGCTAATACGGCAATCTTCACAACAAAAGCCGCAAGGGAAACCATGCGGCTTTTTTATTAGGCGTTGTTTGTTAACGATTTTTTGCAGTGTGCCCTATGACAGATCGGGAATATTGGTCTAATGTGTAGTCAAACGAAACGGACTCGCATGTTTTCTGTTAGGGATAACGGATGGACTTCTCCCCGGTTCTACAGCCTCTTTTTACCGCTCTCTGGTATCTGATCCCGCTTGCCATCCTGGCGGGCATCCTCAAGTCGCCTTGGTTTAAGGGCAAAGCCGGCGAGTTCCTGGTTAATGCCTCTGCCCGCCTGTTCCTCGATAAGACCCGCTACCACCTGATCAAGAACGTCACCCTGCCCACCGAAGACGGCACCACCCAGATCGATTACATCATTGTTTCCCGGTATGGGGTGTTTGTGGTGGAAACCAAGAACATGAAGGGGTGGATCTTTGGTAAGCCAAATCAGCGGTATTGGACGCAGAAGATCTTCAAGCACTCGCAGAAGTTTCAGAATCCGCTGCATCAGAACTACAAGCATGTGAAGACGTTGCAGGGCCTGCTGGGGCTGGGTGATCAGCAGATGCATTCGTTGGTGGTGTTTGTGGGGGATTCGACGTTTAAGACGGAGATGCCGGGGAATGTGACGCAGGGTGGGGGGTATATTCGGTTTATTAAGTCGCATTCGGAGTTGGTGCTTTCTGAGGATGAGGTGAGGGAGGTTGTTGAGAAGGTTGAGTCAGGGCGGTTGGTGGCTTCGTTTCGGACGAATCGGGAACATGCGGCGCATGTTAGGGAGATTGTGGCTAGGAAGGAGGGTGAGCCACGGTGTCCTAATGTAGTGGCTCAATGATTCCGGACACCAACGAAGGTGGTAAGATCGCCACCATAAACGAGGTGTCTGATGACCAGAAAGCGACGTTCCTTTACTCCTGAATTCAAGCAGGAAGCAGCCAGCCTGGTGCTGGATCAAGGTTACACCATTGCCCAGGCGAGTACGTCCCTGGGCGTGGGTGAAAGCGCCCTCCGGCGATGGGTGCAACAGCTAACGGATGAACGCGAAGGGATCACCCCGAAGGGCAAGGCCCTTACCCCGGAGCAACGCCGTATCCAAGAGCTGGAAGCCCGCTGTAATCGGCTGGAACGGGAGAAGGACATATTAAAAAAGGCTACTGCTCTCTTGATGTCGGACGAGATGAATCGTACGCGCTGATAGACCGATTGAGGGAGCAGGAGTCTACGGAATTGGTCTGTGAAGCGTTTGATATCAGTCGTTCCAGCTATTACGAGTACCGCCACCGGCAGAGCCACATAGACGTTGAGCGTCTGGCCCTGAAGGCTCGGGTAAACCGCTTGTTCACCAAGAGCCGCAGCTCTGCTGGCAGCCGGATGATTAAGGACATGCTCAGCGACGAAGGCATCAGCGTTGGCCGCTTCAAGGTTCGACGTCTGATGAGCGAACTGGGGCTGATCTGCAAGCAACCAGGCCCTCATGCTTACAAGCAGGCCACTGTTGAACGGCCGGATATCCCAAACCATCTGGCTCGTGAATTTGCAGTGGACCGGCCCAACCAGGTCTGGTGTGGTGACATTACCTACATCTGGAGCGGCCAGCGGTGGAGTTATCTGGCCGTTGTGCTGGATCTCTATGCACGCCGGGTCGTTGGCTGGAGCATGTCCTCCAGTCCGGATGCTGATCTGGTTGTAAAAGCTCTGGATCACGCTTGGGAACAGCGTGGTCGACCAGAAAAAGTCATGTTCCACTCGGATCAGGGAAGCCAGTACGCCAGCCGCAAGTTCCGTCAGCGGCTCTGGCGCTACCGGATGACGCAAAGCATGAGCCGGCGCGGCAACTGTTGGGACAACGCACCGATGGAGAGATTGTTCCGAAGCCTGAAATCAGAGTGGATACCGGCCTTGGGATATCGAAGCCTGTTGCAGGCAGAGAAGGATGTTGGTGGCTATCTGATGGGCTACTACAACCGGCAGCGACCACACTCATTCAACGGTGGCATTTCTCCGGTTGCTGCCGAGGAAAAACTTAAAATACTGTCCGGGATTAGTTGACCACTACA
>NZ_FOUE01000004.1 GCF_900114775.1 Marinobacter zhejiangensis | reverse complement strand
CGCTCATCCGGGAAGTATCGGAGGCCATTTGCCGCTCGCTGGACGCGCCATTGGAGAGTGTCCGGGTGATCATCAATGAAATGCCCAAACAACACTTCGGTATTGCGGGGCAGTCGGCGAAAAAGCTGGGGCGGTGAGCCTTGATGCGCTAAGGGGCGCTGCTTCGCGTCTCAAGAGAAGGCGGTCCTGGCGGGCGGTAACGCTCTGCATATGAGAGTCTAAGAAGTCTTACTTAATTTCTACGGTTTCTCACCAGTAGTTTTCAATTCCTTCATAAGTGAGAATTTTTACAACAATATTAAAATAAGAGGTGACATTGAATGGCCAAGAAGATAGCTGTCGTAGGCGCTGGGTTTGCGGGATTATCCACGGGAAAGCTGCTGTATGAACTTGGGTATGAAGTCACAATATTTGAGAAAGATAGCGAGGTCGGTGGTGTGTGGACCTCTTCGCGCCGATATCCGGGGCTTGGGACACAGAATCCAGGTTCAACCTATGCACTCTCCGAGCACCCGATGCCCAAAAGCTATCCTGAATGGCCGACCGGCAGTCAGATGCAAAAATACTTTGAGTCTTATGTTAATAAGTTCGGGTTTAGGGAACTTATTTCCTTAAATACCGAAGTAGTAAGCGCAGACTATGTTACGGAAAGTAAAAGTTGGTCATTAAAAACAAAGAGCAGTCCTGGCGGGCATACAAGGGAGTCTGTTTTTGATTTTTTGGTTGTATGCAACGGTATATTTTCCAAGCCAAAAATCCCTGAATTTGAGGGCTCTTCGGCTTGGAAAGATCGCGGAGGGAAGCTAATTCACACCTCTGAGTTAAATGACCTGAGTGACGTCAAAGGGAAGCGTGTTGTAGTTGTTGGTTACGGGAAATCATCGTGCGATGCAGCGAATTCAATAGCGGAGGTCGCTGAATCTACCGATGTCGTGGCACGAAAAATTATTTGGAAGGTGCCCAAGAAAATTGGTGGGGTGCTGAATTTTAAGCATCTGTTCTTGACACGTTTTGGTGAGGGCCTGTTTCCGTATATCGAATTAAAGGGATTCGATAAGATCATTCATGGACCCGCGAAGCCTATTCGTAATTTTTTACTTAACTCGGTGGGCTGGATTATTTCTAAGCAATTAAAGCTTAAGGAGTGCGGGTTATATCCTTATGGACCTATTGAGACTATTGCAAGAACATCGATAAGTTTGGCTACCGATGGTTTTTTCAAAAAAGTCAAAGGCGGTAAGATAAAAGTTCATCGAGATACAAAAATAGATCGGTTTTCGGATGAATATATTTATCTGGAAAACGGTACAAGGCTGAAGGCGGATGTTGTTGTAGCCGGTACAGGGTTTCATCAGGAAATTTCATTCTTTGATGATGACATGATGAAAAAGCTAACCAAAGAGAATGGCGATTTCAATCTATACAAGCAGGTTATCCCCGTCGGCGTCCCGGGGCTCGCGTTTGTTGGTTACAACTCGTCGTTTTTCAGTCAGCTTAGCTGTGAGACGGCGGCAATGTTCGTTTCGGAGTATTTAAGGGGTGGGGTTGACTTGCCAAACGAGGCTCAGCAACAAGAATACGTTGACGAGCGTCTTCGGTGGGCGGATAAGCGTACAGACGGGAACTATTTTAAAGGCACGTATGTTGTTCCATTTTCGCTGCGCCAAATGGATGAAATTCTGGAAATCTCCAACCTGAGCCTCTCCAGGTGGACGAAATTCAAACAGTGGCTGTTTGTCGTGAACCCCTCTCAGTACGCCAGTTGTTATACGGCTCTTAAGAAGAGAAATAAGCCCCGTGGTGTAGCGAGTAATCTGGAGGAGCGTTATGCAAGACCTTAAAGAGAAAGTAGTTATTGTAACCGGTGGTGCGGCGTCAATTGGCGAGGGGATTGTCCGACACCTGCATGCCTGTGGCGCTACTGTGGTTGTTGCTGCGCGTAGTGAGGGTCGTGCGAATGAATTGGTGAAAGACCTTGGCGATAGAGCATGCTTTATAAAGACTGATCTAAAAAACGATGATGAAATAGAGCGTTTGATCAAGGAAACGCATGATCGATTTTCGAAAATTGATGTTCTTGTCAATAATGCATGTGTGTATGGCGACGAAGGTGCCTCGACTAGCCGAAAGACGTGGCTCGATACGCTGAATGTCAATATTGTATCCGCAGCAATTCTCGGAGAGATTGCCCGTCCGTTCCTCGCAAAAGCCAAGGGGGCGATTGTAAACATTGGATCAGTTTCAGGGCAGTTTCCCCATGCTGGTCGCTGGGCATACCCGGTGTCCAAGGCCGCACTCAAGCATTTGACAAAGGCCCAGGCTGTTGATTATGCAAAAGAAGGTATTCGCGTCAATTTGGCTGTTTTAGGGCATATCTGGTCCGATCCGATTTCTAATATTTGTAACGGAAGTCAAGAAAAGGCGGATCAAATGTCGGCGCCATATAACATGCTCTCTCGAGTTGGTAGTTCGGCTGATGTTGGGGCGGTGGTGGCATTCCTTGCGTCGAGTAATGCCAATTACATAACTGGTGCGGAGTTGCATGTCGATGGTGGGTATAGCTCCTTAGGTCCAGAAGGGCACGCGCCGCTCCAGATACCAGAATGAAGGTGGCTAGCTCGTTGTTGTGCTCTCCATTTGCCTCTTCTTTGAAGGGGCTTTTTTGGTTGATTGTTGGAGTTAGAGCTGAAAGTGCCTTGTTTTGGTCGTCCATTGGCCCGTTTCCCAGCGTTATCTGTACCGCATGCCAGTGCGCATAATGTATATTATGTTAAATACAGCGTGGGTTGTTGAAAGACTAACCTGAGATTGCGCCCCGTTACTGCTGATATCCATCATGCACCATGAAACCCTGCTGACTGACATCGGTTACCGGGCGAAGCAGGCTTCGCCCGTTTAAGCTGTGGGTGCTGACAATGCCCGTCAAAAAGTGACGGTTACCCCAAGTCCAAGCCCGTCAACGGTTACGTCGTCTTTGTCGAAGTAGCGCATGTACTCCAGGTTGCCGGAAATCTGGGGCGCCATTTCGATGTTGACTCCCAAGCCATAGGACAAGTCGGACTCGTCTTCTTTGACGGACATGAAGCCGTTGTCCAGCTCAACTTCCACTCGGGTGAAGCCGATAATGGCGTATGGCGTGGCTGGCGATTCGTTAGCCAGGTTCAGGGTGGCATATCCGCCAAAATAGTTGTCCAAGGCCACTTCAACACCGCCTACCCTGTCATCATCGACGCCAAACCCGCCCCGGGCCTCCACACCAAAGAACGGAGTTGCCATGACGCCTACTTTCGCGCCCAAAGTGCCAACATCAGCATCCGCATTGCCAAAATCAATATTGGCGAAGGTGTAGTTTGCACCGGCGTAGGCGCCAACACCTCCGGATTTATAGATGTCGCCTGCAACAGCTGAAGTGGTGCTCAGGGCAGCGGCGCCGCTCAGGCTGAGGGCGAGCAACAGAGATTTTTTCATTTCCCGTTTCCTTTACAAAGAGATAAGGAGCATTACTTCTCCGATCATTGCACCGCTACTGGGGTGTTTTCCAGGAAATTATGTTTGTATAACAGTCCTTTAATGGTCTGTTAATGGTGGTTTCCCGGGTTGGGCAGTTAGGCCTCCTGCTCTCTCAGCAGCGCTTCCAGGCTTATTTTTGGGCAAACGGCGTTATTGATGTAGTCCAGCAGGGTTGTTGCGGAGCGGCCAATCAACTCTTCGGTTTTTGGATCCTGGCATTGGCCTTGTTCGTTGAACGTCCGCTGAATGTTTGGGACCGATACCGCCAGAGGTAGTGGTACAGCACCCACGTGGGCACAAATTGCCCGGAGTTGTTCGCTGGATTTGATAGCGCCGATGACCCCGGCGGCGACACCAAGGATGGCTATGGGTTTGCCTGCGAGGTTGCTTGGAAAACCCAGGTTGTCGATGGCCAGTTTCATGGGGCTGCTGATGCCGCCATGGTATTCGGGTGATGCCAACAGCACGCCGGTTGCTTCGCTGACGGTCTTCTGGAATCGTGCGATGGCCTCCGGGTTCTTGGCAGGCAGGCCTGGTAATGGCAGGTCGAGGTCTTCCAGTCTGATGTCTTCAACGACGACCCCGGGCGCTTCATTGAGTTTCTCGGTGGCAACATTCAGCGCCATTCTGGTGTAATTTCCTGGGCGAACGCTCCCGCAAATAGTGACGATTCGGATGGTCATCTCTGATTTCCTCTGGCAATGATGTGTTGTTGAGCTACAACAAGGATAGACGACATGAGGGTGGGTGTTTGAGGGTCTATTTTGTCTGGCTGAGCAAGCCTTTCGGGCCTTTTGCGCGCGCGCCTGGGCCCTGCTTTCGGTTATTTAGTGAGGAACTGCATTTTGTATCTATAAATGCCCTATTTTTATCGCTACTATGTTGGGCTGCTAATAATACAAACAAATTGGTTTCCCTCCTGTTTCAGGCCTGAGGAGCAAGTTGGCTAAGTCTGGTATGCGTCATTATGGAGTGGTTCTTTGTACCCTGCTCGCGCTCATATCGAGCGTGGTGGCACAGGCGGGTATGGGTTCAAGCGCAGGGATTGGCGAAGATTCTGTATCCGGCTTGGTTTCCCCGGCAAATATAACGTCCGGCGAGCGTATTGATCTCGAAGGGCATCTTGAGTTGCTCGAGGATCCTGACGGAACGCTTGAGTTTGAGCAGGTTCAAAGTCTCGACTATGCCGGGAAGTTTGAGTCGCTGAACGGGAAATCCTCAAACTTCGGGTTTTCGACGTCGGCTTGGTGGGCAAGATTCACCCTGGCCAACCCAAGTGACCAGTCCCGGGAAGTTATTGTTCGGCAGGATTATCCGCTGATTGACTGGTTCGATGCCTGGTACGTCGATGAAAGTGGTCTCCAGCAACACCTGGCGACTGGCGATCTCAGGGCCTTTGACACTCGTCCAGTCGAGCATCGGCTGTTTCTCATTCCCATGCAGCTTCCACCGAACAGCGAGCGGACTGTCTATGTGCGCTTTGAATCCCAGGGGGCGATCAATATTGGGCTGTTTGCCCATGCCCCGGTCGATTTCCTTAACATGGCGGTTCGGGAGTACCTTGCGCTTGGTATCTACTATGGCGGATTCCTCGTTCTACTGATCTATAACCTGTTCATGTACCTCATGGTTCGTGAGCGGGCCTTTTCCTATTACCTGATTTACCTCGCCAGTTATGGGCTCTATATGTCCATTCATAACGGCATCAGCTTCCAGTTCCTGGCTCCGGCTTACCCGTTCCTGGTGAACAAGGCGTTGCTTGTGTTGCTGGGGATATCGCTGTTTGGCGGGACGCTGTTCAGTCGAACAATTCTGAACTCCTCGGAAATCTCCCCGCGGGGCGATGCGGTGGCGTACTTTCTGCAAATGGCGTCACTGATATCGGCGGTTGCGGCGCCGTTTGTCAGCTACCACTTCATGATCATCGTGCTTTCGGTGCTGACGGTCGCTATCTGTGTTCACATGGTGATTCTGGGTCTGCTCGCGTTAGCCAGGGGGACGGGAACTGCCCGTTACTACATGATCGCCTTCTCTGCGCTGCTGCTGTCGGTGTATGTGTACATGGCGAAGACCTTTGGTTTGCTTCCCCATAACTTCTTTACCCAGAACGCTTTCCAGATCGGCTCCCTGATTGAAATGGTGCTGCTGAGCCTGGCGGTGGCCAGTCGCCTTAACGAGCTCAAGGCAGAAAGTTTTACCGATGCCCTCACCCAGCTCTACAACCGGCGCTACTTCAATGACCAGATGGCCATTGAGTTCGCGCGTGCTCTGCAAAATCAGCAGGATCTTGCGCTTATCGTTGTTGATATTGATAACTTCAAGCAGTTCAACGACACCCACGGCCATGCCAAAGGTGATGCAGCTTTGAAGACCGTGGCCGGAATTCTCAAGGCGAATGTCAGGAAGCCCAACACGGTATGCCGTTATGGCGGAGAAGAGTTTGTGATCATTCTGCCTGAAATCAATGAGCGGGAGGCAGTGTTTGTGGCGGAACGGATTCGTTCGGCGGTTGAGCGGGAAACGGCGCAAGGGTTTGGTCTGACAGCAAGTTTTGGTGTGGCATCGCTGCATGTTGAGCGTTTCGAGTCAGCGGAAGCCTTGTTTGTTGCGGCCGACCATGCGCTTTATCGGGCCAAGGAGTCTGGCAGGAACCAGGTGACGAGTTATCACCAGAAAGATGACACCCCGGTCAGGGATCAGCGTTCCCTGCCCGATTCTGCCTGAGCGGCAGTAATGAGGTCAGGGAAGAACGCCAGAAAGTGTTCTTCCAGTTGTGTGTCATTGGGGATAATTTCCTCGAGTGCGCCTGAAAATTCGTTGCTAAACCGGATTCGGCCAGCCAGTCGGTCAAGAACAAAGCCCACGGTGTCCAGGTCTTGATAGGCTGAGAACCAGTCATCCAGAATCATTCTGCTAGTGACGGCGGCCATACGTTCTGGCATGAGGTGGCGGTTACGGGCGAGGTCTTGATAGACCTCGCCGATAAAGCTCTCCAGGGTGACCTCTGAGAACTGTTGCCAGTGGCGTATGAGGTAGTGATCGAACAGTACGTCAAGAGCTATGCCCGCGAAGCGCCGTCGTTGAGGCGAAAAGAGGGTTTTCGCAGCCAGAACCTGGGGGTGGCTGTCTGTGAAGGCATCGACGGCCCGGTGGTGCTGTAGGCCTGCACGAACGCGTTCAGGTAGTTTTTGGGATTCCAGTCCATGGGAAAAGTCGCCCAATAGCGCGCCGACACGGATCTCCGCGTTTGCCGGTGCCAGGAAAAGGTGGGCGAGATGGTTCATGGTATGCCCCGGGGTTGAAGTTACGTTGTACATTCCCACTCTGCGCCACCTGTGCGCGCAATTCAATTCGCGCTTGCGAAGATTGCAGTGGGGTAAGGTCGAGGGTATGCTGGCGCTCGACTGTGAGGCTGGTCTGGATCAAGACAGAGTATCCCTTGAGAAACCTTTATCCGGTAATTTTTATCGTCAGTGTGATGTTTGTGCTGCTCAGCATTTTCATGACACTACCTCCCCTGCTCCTTCTTAACGCCAGTGCGCCCAATGCCATTGCGTTCGCGGAGTCCGCGGCTTTGGTGTTCACGGCCGGAATTCTGGGTATGTTGGTCTCGTACCGTCAACCCCGGGACCTAAAGCCTCGTTACATGTTTGTTCTCACGGTATCCAGTTGGCTGGTTATCTCACTGGTTTCCGCCATGCCGTTCTATTTAAGTGATACGGGTATATCCCTGACCGATGCCATCTTTGAGGCGACGTCGGGCATTACCACCACCGGCGCGACGGTTCTTGTCGGGCTCGATTCCCTGGACCAGGATCTCCTGTTGTGGCGGTCGATCCTTCAATGGATTGGTGGCATCGGAATTATCGGTATGTTCGTTGCGGTCCTGCCTTTCCTTCGGGTGGGCGGAATGCGGCTGTTCGCCACCGAATCATCCGAATGGACCGATAAGGCCCTGCCCCGCATGAAAACCTTGAGCCGTGGGCTGTTGCTGGTTTACGTGGTCTTCAGCGTGATTGCGGTCTTGGTGTATTGGGTGTCGGGGATGACGCTGTTCGATGCGTTCAACCATGGCTTGACCAGTATTGCGACTGGCGGCTATTCGACCTCCGACCTCTCAATGGGGAAGTTCGATTCTGATCTGATTCTGTTCGAGGCGACCATATTCATGGCGATCGGCGGGATGCCATTCTTCCTGTTTGTGCGGGAGATGCACGGGCAGCGTGGGGTTTTGTGGCGGGATCAGCAGGTTCGTCTGTTTGTTTCGATCCTTCTGCTTGTGCCTTTCTTCCTGACGCTGTACCGGTGGTTTGTTACTGATGACTTCGACATCGTTTCCGGCTACATCTCGGTGCTGTTTAACGTGACGTCCGTGGTGACAACCTCTGGCTATGCGTCAGAAGACTACGGCGCCTGGGGCTCGCTATCGTTTGCCCTGTTCTTCTTCCTGATGTTTGTGGGCGGCTGTTCCGGGTCCACGTCCGGTGGGATGAAGATTTTTCGTTTCCAGCTGTCATTGATCCTACTGAAAGAGCAGTTAATGCGGCTCCTTCACCCTCGCGCGGTATTGACGCGAAACTTTAACGGCCGGCCGGTAAGCGATGAGATCATCACCTCGATGATTGCCTACACGTTTATCTTCCTGTTGTGCCTGCTTTTGATCACCTTGGCGTTGGCGGCGCTGCACCTGGACTTCGTCACCAGTCTTTCCGGGGCTTTGACATCGCTGACCAACGTGGGCCCTGGGCTGGGAGCGGTCATCGGCCCTGCTGGTAACTTCGCCTCCCTGCCTGAAGCTGCCAAGTGGATACTGTGTGCCGGTATGCTTCTTGGGCGTCTCGAAATTCTCAGTGTCGTGGTGGTGTTGTCACCGGGCTTCTGGAGAAACTGATCAGAGTGCGGCTGCTTGCTCTGTGCGTGGGCGGCCAATCAGGAGGTTGGTTTCCTTTACCCAGCTCAGCAAGGCTCTGAGAACGGGTGACTCCTTGTCTCCCCCGCCAGCGAACTGTGCTCCAATGCCTGTAGGGGTTTGGTGCACCAGCTTTGCTCGGATTCGCTGGCTGCCGGATGTGTGGCGACCGTGCAGGTTGAACTCGATCTCTACTTCCTGATCAAGATCAAGGTCGGGGCCGTGCGTTGATATGAATAGGCCGCTTTTACTGATGTTTCTCAGCATGCCCGTGGCGACCAAGGCCCCTCTTCTGTAAATAAGTAACGTCAAACGAGCCGGTACCCGCTTGTATCGGCGGTATTCCATGCGAATTCCCCCAACCTGTCCGCTTATTATTATTCATGTCAGGCTTTGAGCCTGAAGGCCGTGCGGATAATTGCGCCTGATCAGTTAGTGTACACCACTACTCTTTTGTTGCCAGTGCGCTCGTCACCGGGTTGGCGTAGATGTCGAGGAGGAATGGCCGGATCTGCTGGGGGCAGGCTTCCAGGCGGCGGTTTAGCTCCGACTCAGCTGCATCCAGCTCAGCAGGGCTCCAGGCTTCGGCCGTCACCAGGGTGTCCGAGGTTTCAGGCGTTGTGCTGTGGGCGTTGGGGTGTTGGCTGCGCTGGTCGTAAGCCACCAGGTTGGAAGCATGAAGGTGGTAATGCGCGTGCATTTCCTGGTCGATGGCGGCAGCCAGGTCTTTAGGGTTGTCAGGCGCATTGCTGATTGCGGCGCCGAAATGGACATGGACATGCCCTTTGAACCCAGTCATGCCCTTCATGATCTGGTCAGTGTCTTCCCCGGGCTTCTTGGTGTATTCGCCGGTGCGGGCGCGAATTTCCAGCTCGCGGGCTTTGTCTGCATCGCAAGGGTCGTATTCATAGGCAATCGACACCGGAACAATGTTCAGTTTGTTCATGGCGTCGCTAAAGTCCAGACCGCTTTTTTTCTGGCTCATGTAGAACATCTTGATGATGGCGGGGTCGGTCTGATCCAGGCCGTCTTTGGCGCGTCCTTCGCGCTGGGCAATCCAGATGCTGTGTTTGGTTTCGATGCTGTGGTTAATGAACGACGACAGCAGCTGGAACGCATCCCGCATTTCCCGGGGGCTTTGCAGGTTCCGTCGAACCACAAAGCTTTTATTCAGGCGCATTAGTTCGGCAAATACGCGGTTTTCAAGCAGATTGTCGCCAATGGCGATGCGAGTGGTCTCAAACCCTTGGCGGTAAAGCAGGTAGTTGACGACCAGCGGATCGAAAACGATGTCCCGGTGATTGGAGATGAACAGGTACGCTTTCTGTTTGTCCAGGTTCTCAAGGCCGGTTTGGGTGACCCGGGTGGTGGTGTTTTCGATCAAGTGTTCAACATGCTCGTACAGCTCGCTCTGGATTTCATCAATGCGGCGCACCGATGCAAAGCGTGATAGCAGCCAGTTCCGGATTCTGTTTCGAATCAGGCCCGGCAGCCAGCGACTGATCGTCGGATATTTGAATCGCGCAATAAGGTCGAGGAACTCGGAGTCGTTAACCAGCCGGTCCAGTGCGGCGGGGGTTTCCTCGTCGGTATACGGACGAATCGCGTCAAATTCCTGCATGAAATTCCTATTATGTGATGTCTTGGCGGGCCTTGGTGTTTATGGTCTCCGCGCCATTCCGTGCAGCTGGGGGCGGTCGGCTCGCAAAATGGCGCTATTGTAGCCGCTTATCCGACTTCTTGTCCGGCCTTTCTGTTATGATTCCGCGACATTCTGTTTAACTTGGCTAATTGCGCTGTGACCGATATCTCCATACCGACGGACTTCGAGAATCTATCCCCGGAAAAGCCGGTTGCCGGGCGGCGTGCGCCAGAAGACATTCTTAGCCAGGTGTTCGGCTATGAGGGCTTCCGTCCCCTTCAGGAAGATATTGTCCGTACCGTTATTGGTGGTGATAACGCCCTCGTTCTGATGCCCACCGGCGGCGGCAAGTCTCTGTGCTACCAAATCCCGGCCCTTGCAAGACCAGGCACTGCCATCGTCGTTTCTCCCCTGATAGCGCTGATGCAGGATCAGGTCGCTGCGCTCCGCCAGCAAGGAGTAAAGGCGGCCTACCTCAATTCAACCATGGACATCCAGCAAGCCTGGGCGACTGAAAATGAATTGATGACGGGCGAGTTGGACCTGCTGTACTGCGCGCCGGAGCGGTTGTTGCAACCGAGAACCCTGGAGCTGCTGCACCGGGTGTCTATCGCCCTGTTTGCTATTGATGAGGCGCACTGCGTGTCCCAGTGGGGGCATGATTTCCGCTCAGACTACCTCGGCCTTGAATTGTTGGCGCGAGAGTTTGCTGGTGTGCCACGAATCGCCCTGACGGCGACGGCTGACGAGCGGACGCGCCAGGAAATCGCGCAGCGCCTTTCACTGGTGGACGCACGCCATTTTATTAGCGGTTTTGATCGTCCTAATATTCAGTACCGAATTACCCCTAAAACAAATGCAAACAAGCAGTTGCTAGATTTTATTAAAGAGGAGCATGAAGGTGATTCCGGGGTGGTGTATTGCCTGTCCCGGAATAAGGTTGAGGCCACAGCGCGGATGTTGAGTCAGCACGGCTATAACGCCCTTCCCTATCATGCCGGCCTGCCACCCGAGGAACGGGCGCATAACCAGGAACGGTTTCTGCGGGAAGACGGTGTGATTGTTGTTGCAACAATTGCCTTCGGTATGGGCATCGACAAGCCAGACGTGAGGTTTGTAGCCCATCTGGACCTGCCGAAAAGCCTGGAGGCCTATTACCAGGAAACCGGTCGAGCAGGCCGCGACGGAAACCCGTCAACGGCCTGGATGGTGTATGGACTTCAGGATGTCATCAAACTGCGCCAGATGCTGGAAGGGTCTCAGGGTAACGAGCAGTTCAAGCGGGTTGAGCGCCAGAAAATGGACGCGATGCTGGGGTTGTGTGAGGTCATCAGTTGCCGCCGGCAGGTGTTGCTGCGCTATTTTGGCGATAGTCTGGATTCGCCCTGCGGAAACTGCGATACGTGTCTGACGCCCCCTGAAACCTGGGACGGAACCGTTGCGGTTCAAAAAGCCTTGTCCTGTGTGTATCGGACGGGACAGAGATTTGGTGTAACCTACCTGATTGACGTGCTGAGAGGCAGCGAAAATGATCGCATCGCCCAGGCCGGTCATGACCGGATTTCCACGTACGGAATCGGCAGTGAACTCTCGGCCAGTGAATGGAAATCAGTATTTCGCCAGCTGGTCGCGAACGGTTATCTGCGCGCTGACCCTGAAGGGTACGGAGCGCTCCAGCTGACGCCCGAATGTCGGCCACTCCTGCGGGGTGAAGATGTTGTTCTGCTGCGTAAGGACCCGGTCAAAAAAACATCGTCCCGAACCCGCGGGCGCTCGCCAGCCCGGGAGCATATTACCGATCAGAAGGGCTGGGAGGCGTTAAGGAGTTGCCGGAAACGGCTGGCCGAACAGCAAGGGGTTCCGCCGTACGTCATCTTCCACGATGCGACCCTGATGGAGATTCTCGAACGTCGGCCTTCCTCGATGGTAGAGCTGTCTGAGGTCAGCGGTGTAGGTAAGGCCAAGCTGGAAAAGTATGGCGAAGTTTTCCTGGAGGAACTCGCCTCCCTGTAGTCAGAACGGAGTCTGATGGTGTATGGCGGTACGTAGTGGTATTGGCATAACGGCATTCAGCTGGTTGCTCTTCTGTGGTTTTGTGCCGGGGTTTGCGGTCGGCTCGGAAACGCACGTCCTGCATGACCAGGTTCTGACGAATCAAGATCGCCCGGTCAGAAGCTACATTCTGTGGTATCGAAATTTCGACAGTCCGGCTATTTATGAGCTGGTTAACCTGGCCCTGAGTAAGACGCCGGAGTACGGCGATTACCGGATCGAACGAAGTGTCGAGATGGTTCAGGGGCGAGCCCTCCTTGAGCTATCCAAGCCCCATCAAACGGCGATTGATATCGCTGCCGTAGCAACTTCAGTTGAACGTGAAAAAGAGTTGATGGCCATCCCCGTCCCGATTGACGGTGGCCTGCTTGGGTTTCGTGTGTGCGTGGTCAGCAAGGCGCAGGTGGAGCGTTTTCGAGGTGTTGAGACCATTGCAGATTTTGCCGAGCGGGGGCTTCGGATTGGTCAGGGGTTGCATTGGCCGGACTCAAGCATCCTTCAGGTCAATGGTATTGAGGTGATCGCAAACGCCCGATACGAAACGTTGTTCAGAATGCTCCGAAACCAGCGGTTCGAATGCTTCGCCCGAGGTGTCAGCGAGGTGTTGTTTGATCTTGAACTTGAGAATGATCCGAGCCTGACGGTCGAGCCGGACCTGCTTCTCGCCTACCCGATGCTTTCGTATTTTTTTGTTGGGCCAGATGACACTGAAGCGGCCCAGCGTCTTCAGTTGGGGATGGATAGAGCCATTCTTGATGGCAGTTTTGCCGAGTTTCTCGATCGCTTTTACGGTGCAGCTTTGGATGAGTTGCACCTGGAACGGCGAACGTTGCTGGTTCTCGATAATCCCTACCTTGGCCAGGACTCGGCAGAGGTTGGGCAGCGCACCCTGGACGAACTCAAGGCGCGGATTGGCCGCTAGGGTCATGGCCGCAGTCGATTCCTTGTGCCGTCTTGGTCTAATATCCGTGGTAATAGCCTCTGACCCAGGAGACTCGCAATATGGCGCATGAAGAACTCCACCTGAATCTCCGTAACCTGGCCGCTGACGACTATGATCAGCTCAGGGAGTTGATGGATCGAATATACGATGACATCGGCGGGGCGTGGCCCCGGGAAACCATTGAGGCGTTGGTGGCTCAGTTCCCGGATGGGCAGATCTGTATTGAGGATTCGGGCGAGTTAGTGGCTGTGGCCCTCACGGTGTGCGTCAAATATGAGCGCTTCAGCAATCCTCACACCTACGACGACCTGATTCTCCGGAATGAAAAGATCCTCCATAACCCGAAAGGCGACTCGCTGTATGGGCTGGATGTCTTTATTCATCCGGAGTACCGGGGCTACCGTTTGGGACGCCGGCTTTATGAGGCCCGAAAGGAGTTGTGCCGCTCGATGAATCTGCGGGGTATTCTCGCGGGTGGGCGCATTCCTGGCTACTTCAAGTACGCTGACCAGAACAGCCCGGAGGACTACATTCAGCGGGTGGCGCGACGGGAAGTGTACGATCCGATCCTGACCTTCCAGCTCTCCAATGATTTTCAGGTAACCCGCCTGATGCACAAGTATCTGCCGGAGGACAAAAAGTCCCTTGGCTACGCCACCTTGCTGGAGTGGCGAAACATTCTGTACACCCCGCCCCAGGCTGTACTTAAGGCCAAAAAGACGCAGGTCAGGATGGGGGCGGTTCAGTGGCAGATGCGCGAGTTCGGGTCAGTTGAAGAGGTTCTGCGCCAGGTTGAGTACTTCGTGGATGCGCTGTCGAACTATAAAAGTGACTTCGCCCTCTTCCCTGAGTTTTTTAACGCGCCTTTGATGGGGCTGACAGACCAGATTGACCAGACCCGGGCGATCCGCTTCCTGGCCGGCTTTACTCAGCAGTTTCGCGATGAAATGTCGGAAATGGCGGTCAGCTACAACATCAATATCGTGACTGGGTCGATGCCGATACTGGTTGATGACCGGGTCTACAATGTCTCTTATCTCTGCCACCGTGACGGGCGGGTTGATGAGCAGATGAAAATTCACATCACGCCGCATGAACGCCGGGATTGGGTGATTGAAGGCGGCGATCGGTTCCAGGTGTTCGAAACTGATGCCGGGCGAGTGGCGATCATGATCTGCTACGACATTGAGTTTCCTGAGCTTGGGCGGATGGCTGCGGATGACGGTGTTGATATCATTTGTGTGCCTTTCTGGACCGATACCAAAAACAGCTATCTCAGAGTTCGCCACTGCGCCCAGGCCAGGGCCATTGAAAATGAGTGCTATGTCGTGATCACCGGGAGTGTTGGAAACCTGCCGAAAGTGGAAAATCTGGATGTACAATACGCCCAGTCCTCGGTATTTTCGCCCTCCGACTTTGCGTTTCCCCACGATGCGGTGATGGCAGAGACCACGCCAAATACAGAGATGATCATGTTTTCCGATCTGGACCTGGAAAAGCTGAAGCTGGTGCGCAATGAGGGGTCGGTGACCAACCTGAAGGATCGCCGGCGGGAAATTTATGGGATTTGACGAAATGCATGAGACACCAAGGCTATCAACTTGAGATCATTGCAAAACGATTCAGCGATGACTATTGTTTAATCAGCCAGTGTCTCAGGCGCCGCGACGGCAGCGCCAACGAATAATGATGGATAACGAATAAATGAACGAAGCAATACCGGATCTTGTCGCCTGCTTCCAGGTCAAGCATGGGCTTTTCAGAAAGGAGCTTGTCGAAGCCCAGCTCTTTGATTTGAATCAATTCGGTTGTGTGCTCAAAACCGATAAGGTATTCAATCCGGGAGATACGTTACAGCTGGATCTGGTGATGGATATGCCCTTTGACAGTATTCGTGCAAAAGGGGTGAGCGGTTTGATCACGGAGCGAAGAAAGCACTGTAGCAACTTCTTTTATTCCATTGATTTTATTAAAAATGATGGAAATCCAAACTCCCCGATTGTTGAACAGCTCAAGCGTATACGGGACGTGGTGACCAAGAAGCAGTCACTGCGCTCGAGGCGTTCGTCCGGGCCATCGTCCAGCCTGAGGCAAATGGCCTGACCTTTCCATGTTGCGGGCAGCCCTGCCCGGCCCAGCATAGCTGGCACTAACTTGTTGTAATATAAAGCTCCAATAATAACAGCGCTGGTGCACAGCGGCGGTTTAACGACAGATTTAGCTGAAACACTGACACATCGGGAGAAAGCCATCATGGCGAAAAAAGCAAAGCCAAGCGTCGACAAGATCGTAAAAAAGGTTAACAAAGAGTTCGAAAAGACCTCTGCCCAGGTTGAAAAACTGATCAACGACGCGCTCAAGCAGTTTGATACCCTGCAAAACCAGATTCAGGATCCGGTCAAGAAGCTGCTTCGTGAAATTGACGATATGCGTGAGCGCGAGATGAAGCGTTTCCACGATGAGCTGGAGCGCCGTCTTGGTGAATTCCAGGATATCCAGAATGCTGTCATGGAGCGTCTGGGTATTGCGGGCAAGGCCCCCGAGACCGCCAAGCCGGTAGAGAAAGTCGTTAAGTCTGTCGAAAAAGCGGCCGGTGGTGCCAAGGCAAAGCCTGCAGCGCCTGCTAAAAAGCCAGCGGCTAAAGCTGCTCCGGCCAAGAAGGCCCCTGCTGCAGCGGCGAAGAAGCCTGCCGCAAAGGCTGCCAAGCCGGTCAACCAAAATGACCTGACCAAGGTTAAGGGTATTGGCCCTGCTACCGCGAAGAAAATGGCTGACCTGGGCATCAATACAATCGACCAGATTGCCAACCCTTCTGCCGCTGAAAAAGAGAAGCTTCAGGCTTTCGCAAAAATGAAGGGCTTTGATCAATGGTCCGGTGAAGCCAAGAAGCTGCTTTAATGCAAACGACCGAACAACCTGTTTTACAGGACATAGTCCTGGTAGGTGGCGGTCACAGTCATGTCGGGGTTCTGAAGCGTTTTGCGATGAACCCCGTTCCTGGCGTACGCCTCACCCTGATTTGCCGCGATACCCATACCCCCTATTCCGGAATGCTGCCCGGATACATCGCCGGGCATTACCAATACGATGACGTCCATATCGACCTGAGCCGGCTGGCTGAATACGCAGGCGCCCGATTCTATCGTGACGAAGTTATTGGGCTTGATCGCTCAGCACAGGTTGTGCGCTGCAAAGGGCGTCCAGAGGTCCGCTATGACCTTGTTTCTATCAATATTGGCTCCTCCCCCAGGCTTGCCGACGTAGACGGTGCAGCTGAATACGCAACCGCCGTTAAGCCGATCAATCGATTCGACAGTCATTGGCAGCGTCTTCTCGATCGAATGGGGGCGCATATTGGTCCTTTGTCCATCGCGATTGTTGGTGCGGGCGCTGGCGGTGTTGAACTGACGCTTGCCATGCAGTATCGATTGCAGCGTTTGTTCGCTCAGCGTGGTGTTGACTGCAGTCAGCTCACCTTCCATTTGGTCGACACCGCCGCTCAGATCTTGCCTACCCATAATCCCCGCGTAAGGAAAGCCTTTGAGGACATACTCCGTGAACGCGGAGTAAATCTTCATCTGGGTTCTGCAGTGACACAGGTCGGTGCTCACCGGCTGATGCTGGACGATAACGAAAGTATTGCTGTTGACGAGGTTCTCTGGGCCACTCACGCTGGCGGTCAGCCCTGGCTCCGTGAATCGGGGCTTGCACTGGACGAGCATGGGTTTATCAAGGTTGGAGACACCTTGCAAAGCCTGGACGACCCGCGGGTTTTCGCCGCAGGCGATATCGCGCATATGGTCAATCATCCACGTGAGAAAGCGGGGGTATTTGCCGTTCGCCAGGGGCGCCCCTTGGCTGACAATTTGTGCCGGTTGGCGCAGGGCCAGGCGCCCAAGCCCTACCATCCGCAAAAACGGTGGCTCGCACTGATCAGCACTGGAGATCGCTTTGCCGTCGCCTCCCGGGGCAACGCATTCGCCCAGGGTCGATGGTTGTGGCGCTGGAAAGACTGGATCGACCGCCGCTTTATGGCGAAGTTCAATGAGCTTCCGGACATGGCAGGTGCGGTGGGTAGCGTCGATACCGGTGCGGCGCTGAATGAGCAGGATGCCCTTCAAGCTGTCTCGGCCCTCGCGATGCGATGTGGTGGCTGTGGTGCAAAAGTGGGTAGCACGGTGTTGTCGAGAGCCCTTGGCAAGCTTCAGCCTGTGCAGCGGGATGATGTCCTGGTCGGACTTCATGCTCCGGATGATGCGGCGGTACTGACGGTGCCCGCCGGAAAGGCGGTGGTTCATACCGTGGATTTTTTCCGGGCGTTTATCGATGACCCCTACATCGTTGGCAAGGTGGCGGCCAATCACAGCCTTGGCGATATTTATGCCATGGGCGCTGAGCCTCAGAGTGCGACGGCAATTGCGACCATCCCCTACGGGATTGAATCGAAGACGGAAGACACCGTTTACCAAATGATGGCCGGCGCGTTGGAGGTTCTCAATGCCGCCGGTTGCGCGCTCGTTGGTGGGCATACTGGTGAGGGGCGTGAGTTGGCCGTCGGCTTTGCGGTGAATGGGTTGATTGATCCCGACAAAGTCCTTAGCAAGGGTGGGCTGAAACCCGGCGATGTTCTGGTGGTCACCAAGCCTTTGGGCACCGGAACCCTGTTTGCCGCCCATGGCCGACTCCAGGCGAAGGGACGCTGGATTGATGGGGCGTTGAACTCGATGGTTCAGTCCAGTCAGGCGGCGGCAGTGTGCCTCCGGGAGCATGGCGCAACTGCCTGCACCGACATCACTGGTTTTGGGCTGCTGGGTCACCTGCTTGAGATGACCAAACCTTCGGATGTCGATGTGGAGTTGGAGTTGTCTGCCCTTCCGATACTTGAGGGTGCCGAAGAAACCGTCGCTGAGGGGATTCTCAGCTCTCTGCAGCCGGAGAACGTCCGTTTGAGGCGGGGCATCCGGGATCAGCAGGTATGGGGTCAGCACCCTCGCTACCCGCTGCTGTTTGACCCTCAGACCGCTGGTGGGCTGCTGGCCGGAGTTCCGGAAGGCCGGGTTGAGTCCTGCCTGCAGGAATTGCACCGGCTTGGTTACTCATCTGCGGTCGCCATCGGCAAGGTGTTGGCCCGATCAGGTGAGCTTGAGCCCATCATTATTCGGGGTTGACCTGTCGCACCGTTTTTTCGGTGGTTGGAGCTACATGGCGCGACGATTTCCGGGTATCCTTGGAGCCCTTCTAATAAGGGGGTGACTCCCCTCCTCAACCTGACTCAATGAATAAGGATGCTCACATGCTGCAGCTTATGGTGCGTCGCGCTTTGCTGGCGCTGGCCCTTGCGTTTTCCTCGGTTTCAGCGTCAATGGCAGACACCTTCGTGTTTACTGCCATTCCGGATGAAGATGAAACCAAACTGATTGAGCGCTTCCAGGGTGTTGCTGATTACCTGGCTGAACAGCTTGGCGTGGATGTACGCTACGTGCCGGTTAAGTCCTATGCGGCAGCGGTGACGGCATTCCGCAACAACCAGGTTCAGCTGGCCTGGTTCGGTGGATTGTCCGGTGTTCAGGCTCGCCGACTGGTGCCGGGGTCTGAGGCGCTGGCCCAGGGCCAGGAAGATGAGGCCTTTGAGACTTACTTTATCGCTCACAGCAGCACCGGCCTTGAAGAAGCGGAGACCCTGTCTGATGACGTTCGTAACCGCACGTTCACTTTCGGTTCAAAAGGTTCCACTTCAGGTCGCCTGATGCCGGAGTTCTATCTGCGTGAGCGCTTCGATGCAGCCCCTGAAGAGGTCTTCTCCCGTGTTGGCTTCAGTGGCAACCATACCCGTACCCTGCGACTGGTTGAGGCCGGAACCTTCGAGGTTGGCGCGCTCAACTTCCAGGTGTGGGAAAAAGAGCTGGCCGATGGCACCATTGATACCGATTCCGTAAAAATTATCTGGAGAACGCCTACCTATCCGGACTACCAGTGGACTGTTCGTGGTGACGTTGACGAGCGGTTTGGTGAAGGCTTCAAAGAGCGCGTTCAGCAGGCGCTGCTTGAGCTGGACGACCCAGAACTTTTGGCCAGCTTCCCCCGTACCCGCTTCATTCCTGCTTCAAATGACGACTATGAGCCAATCCGGGCCGTTGCCGAGCAGATTGGTGTCCTGGATTAATGTCCGTTATTGAGCTGAGCAATCTTTCTGCGTCTTTCGGTGGCCGGCGGGTGTTAGGCCCGCTGTCCCTGACGGTTGCTGATGGCGAACGGGTTGCACTCGTTGGTCGAAGCGGCGCGGGCAAGTCCACTCTGCTCAAGCTTGCCTGGCAGCAGTGTGGGTCGGACATTGCCCTGGTTCCTCAGGACCTGGGGCTGGTTCCGGCGCTGCCAGTGTTTCATAACGTGTATATGGGGCGCCTTAATCAGCGCTCCAGCTGGTATAACGCGCTGTCGCTGGTTCGCCCGTTCAAGAAGGATCGCGCCGAGGTGTGCGAGGTCCTGCAGGCGTTGGCGATCTCAGACAAACAATGGGTTCCGCTTGCCTCGCTGTCCGGTGGTCAGCGCCAGCGCGTAGCTATTGGCCGCGCGATCTATCAGGGTGCGTCTGCACTGATCGCTGATGAGCCGGTTTCTGCCCTCGATGGTCCAATGGCCAACCGGGTCATGGAACTGTTATCAGAACGCTTCAGAAGTGCCCTCATTGCCTTACATGATGTTGATCTTGCGCTTCGGTACTGCAACCGGATTGTTGGGATCAGCGACGGTGTCATCGCCTTGGATGAGCCAAGCAACCGGCTTTCAACGGCCGATATCCTGCCACTGTACTGATCCATGCCGTTTATGTCCGCCTACCCCACTGTTCGTGTCAGTCTGCTGTTTTTGGCGATAGCCATAGGCTGTGCGTTTTTTGCGGACCTGTCGATCACCGCGGCAAACCCATGGAAAGATCTGGGTAATTTCTTTCTTGGGTTGGTGACGCCGGATTTCTTTTCCTATCAGGGCCTGGCCACTGCCCTGCTTCGAACCGTTGCCTTTGCGTTTGTGGGTGTTGCCCTGGGTAGCGTCTTTGGTTTCTTGCTGGCACTGGCCTTCAAGTGGACGGCGGTGCGGGTTTTCTGCTCCGTTATCCGATCCGTTCATGAGCTGTTCTGGGCGCTGATTTTTCTACAGTTCTTTGGTTTTCACCCGTTAACCGGTGTGCTGGCCATTGCAATTCCCTATTGTGGCATCTTTGCCAAGGTCTATTCCGAAATCCTGGACGAAGTCGATCCTGAACCATCCCGGGCGCTGCCCAGGGGAACCGGCGTGGTGTCCAGCTACCTGTATGCCCGGATTCCCCAGTGCTGGGAGCAGATCAAGACTTACACGGCTTATCGTCTTGAGTGTGGTCTCAGGTCCAGTGCCGTTCTTGGTTTTGTCGGCCTTCCAACGCTGGGCTTTTACCTGGAGTCCTCATTTGCCCAGGGGCTGTACTCCGAAGCCGGAGCAATGCTCATTCTGTTCTACCTGTTGATCGCGACCATCCCGCTTTGGTTAAGGCGGCAGACGTTGCCGTTTTACCTCGCTGCTGCGCCGTTCTGTCTGGGAGATGGCTTCCCGATTGTGTGGGGCAATGTGTCGCGATTTTTCACCGAAGATATCATTCCGGCGCCGCTGCGGCAGGGAGATGGCTGGGCGGGGTTGGCTGACTGGTTTGCAGATATTGCGGTAACCGAGGCCCTGCCGGGTATCTGGAATACCCTGCTGTTGACCCAGATGGCGCTGGTGTTGACCGGCCTTATTACCCTGCTGGTGTTCCCGCTGATCTCGCGCCAATTCGGCAACCGGCCAACCCGGGTAGGCGGGCATGTGTTTTTGGTCATCCTGAGATCAACCCCGGAATACATGCTGGCCTATATTCTGCTGCAGATCTGGGGGCCCTCAATGTTGCCGGCAGTGGTCGCGCTGGCGCTTCATAATGGCGGGATCATCGGTCATCTGGTCGGGCGGCAGTCAAGTAGCATCGGGTTGCGGCCAGACGCCGCCCGAGGGCTGAGCCGGTACGGCTTCGAGATTGTTCCAAGGGTCTATCGTTCGTTCCTGGCGCTGCTGTTCTATCGCTGGGAAATCATCATGCGGGAAACCGCAATTCTCGGCATACTCGGGATCCACACGCTGGGCTTTTTCGTCGACAGCGCGATCCAGAATATTCAGTTCGATCGCGCCCTTATCCTGATTGGGGTAACCGCCCTCCTGAACATCGGCATCGATAAACTGTCCCGGTTTATTCGCGGCCGCCTTGCACTTCAGACGTTGCCCACCTGCTAGGGTTAGGTTCAGGTGCCTGTCGCGAGCTTTCCGCGAGAACTGGCTTCCGTTCGCCGTGCCGGGTTGGTCACAGTTTTATTGCCTGGCACCTAAAAACTCCAAAACTGCGACTGCTTCCACTTAGCTGGACGTTACATGTTGTTACAATAAATTCGTTAACAGTTACAGCTATTGGGAGTGTTATGCTGGAAAGCCTGATTGTAGTCGGTGCCGAATTGGGGTTGGCCTGTTTGTTCTTCGTGTTGGGCTACCGGATGACCGACCTGGCGCGGGGGGAGAGTTTCGCCTTAGCTGGCATGGGCGTGACGGTTTCGGATGGCGCGGCTATGGAGTCGTGTGTCTACCAGCGGCAAGGTGATGAGTCCCACCGCGCCGCACTCTCCCCCGCAACGGATCGTACCGAGCTTATTACCCAGCTACACATTCTCTTTGGTCTTCAGGATAGGGTTTGCCGCAACAGTCATCTGGTGCTTGTGGAGTCGCCGCTGTCCATCAAACAATACGCTGCGGCCTGGATGTACGGTGCCGCTGGGGCGCTTGTTGCTCCTGCTGAGCGCCATTCTGAGCGGGTGATGGGGGTTGTTAGTCAGCTGATGGGGCGAAAGCTGGAGTTTGATGCAGAGGATGCCAGGGAGGCAATGGTGCACCTGACCCGTTGCCCAATATATCTGGCGTGTTATCGCAGTGGTCTGGAGGGCGCTGAGCACTGGCAGGCTCACCACTTCATTCCAGGTGAGAGCGCACTCAATACCGCGATTACAAACAACGCCTTTATCTGAGGGGCTTGGTTAAGCCCCTTCGCTGGCCAGAGTCCATTCGTTGCCGATCTCGACCGATTCCGATGCCTGTTCCGGTTCGGCGGGAACCCCGCTCAGTGAGGGCTTTGTGTAGGTGCCATCCTGGCGCAGTTTCATGCTCTCCACATCGACCGCGCTGACCCGGAATACCTTTCCGCCGGCAACCACGCTTGACCGATGGCTCAGCCCAAAGACAAAGCGGCAATAATCCAGCTTGAGCTGCATGACTTCCTTTTCGGCCTTGTGAATTTTTCTGAGTAAAACGTGCTGGACGCCGTTTGCGTAATCCATAGCGTTATCAATCCTTGATGCCTGAAAAAACGATCCGCAATTCTAACAGCAAATGCGGTCGCGTTACTTGCGGTGGACCTCAAACAGCAGGCGCTGGCCTGCGTTGAGTGCGGGTCGCCCCGGGAGTTCGAGGTCGATGCGCCAGACCATAATGTCCTGAACCGTACAGACCGGCGGTGTAAACACGCCCTGCCACTCCTGTTCGGAGTCGCTGTATGTCAGCAATACGGGGTATTCGCCCAGGTACATGGATTCGCCGCGAAGCACGCCGTGCATTCGTTCGATGGTGGCATTGGTCTTGATGGAAAAGCGAAAGCGAGCGCTGCCTTGTTCATCCGGCAGCTGGGTTAGGCTGGCCTGCCAGTGTGAGCCGTCAACGTCCCAGGTGCAGGGTTCATGGGCCAGGTTGCACGCAGGCTGGTCTGTCTCAGGCTGGTTTCCCGACAGTTCCATTAACCACCTTGGCGCCAATGCCACCATAGCCAGCAGCCCCACCAAAATAATCGCTATAACAACACCACGCACCACTTGAACCCCTCCTCTCACTGAAGTTCGCTATTATACGGGCGTTTAGCGGCCATCACGTACATTTCGCTCTTTTACCCTTGGGTAAAGACGTGAGAAAATTCAGCACTTTGATCCAAGCGAACATAGGGGAACTCCGTGCAACCTGACATTTCGGTCCGGAACCTGAGCAAAGTGTATGCAGGCGGTTTCCAGGCGCTCAAGAATATTAACCTGGACATCCAACGGGGCGAGATCTTCGCTCTGCTTGGCCCCAATGGTGCTGGCAAAACTACGCTGATCAGCATCATTTGTGGGATCGTCAATCTCTCCAGCGGTACCGTGCTTGCCTCTGGCCACGATATTGTCCGTGATTACCGGGCGGCGCGATCAGCCATTGGGCTGGTTCCGCAGGAGCTCAATACCGACGCCTTCGAAACGGTGTGGGACGCTGTGTCCTTCAGCCGTGGCCTGTTTGGTAAGCCGGCCAACCCTGCCCATATTGAAAAGGTTCTCAAGGATCTGTCGCTCTGGGACAAGCGCAACAGCCGGATTATGTCCCTGTCCGGTGGAATGAAGCGTCGTGTAATGATCGCCAAGGCGCTGTCACACGAGCCCCGCATCCTGTTTCTTGATGAGCCCACCGCCGGTGTCGATGTGGAATTGCGTCGAGACATGTGGGAGATGGTTCGGGGGCTGAGAGCCAATGGCGTTACCATTATCCTGACCACCCACTACATCGAAGAAGCTGAAGAGATGGCGGACCGTATCGGGGTTATCCGCCAGGGTGAAATTATCCTCGTCGAGGGTAAGGATCAGCTCATGGCAAAGCTGGGCAAGAAAGAGTTGCGCCTGCTGTTGCAGCAGCCGCTGGAGTCGCTCCCCGGAGAGCTGGCTGCGGAGCCGATTGAGCTGTCGGAAGATGGCTTTGAGTTGGTGTATACCTTCGACTCCCAGCAACAGCAGGCTGGCGTAGCACGGTTGCTTCGGCAGTTGGGAGAGATGGGGATCGAGTATCGCGACCTGCAGACCCGCGAGAGTTCGCTCGAAGAGATTTTTGTTGGGCTCGTCCACGAATAAGCGTGACGCCATAGCTGGAGACAGGAATGAATCTATACGGAGTCAAAGCAATCTACCGCTTTGAGATGGCGCGGATGTGGCGGACCCTGATGCAGAGCATTGCCTCGCCGGTCATTTCCACCTCCTTGTATTTTGTGGTGTTTGGTTCAGCCATTGGCAGCCGGATGGGGGAAATCGACGGCATCAGCTACGGGGCCTTCATCATCCCCGGTCTGGTTATGCTATCCCTGCTGATGCAGAGCATTTCCAATGCTTCCTTTGGCATCTACATGCCCAAGTTCTCAGGCACCATCTATGAGGTGCTGTCAGCGCCGGTGTCCTACGTGGAGGTGGTTCTGGGCTATGTCGGCGCGGCGGCCACCAAGTCGGTGATCCTGGGGGTGATCATCCTGGTAACGGCCCGGCTCTTTGTTGACTACACCATCCTTCACCCCATCTGGATGGTGTCGTTCCTGGTGCTGACATCGGTCACCTTCAGTTTGTTCGGCTTTATCATCGGCATCTGGGCCGATGGTTTTGAGAAGCTGCAGATTGTTCCCTTGATGATTGTGACGCCGCTGGTGTTCCTCGGGGGGACCTTCTACTCCATCGACATGCTGCCCGAGATCTGGCAAACCATCACTCTGTTTAACCCGGTGGTGTACCTGATCAGCGGTTTCCGCTGGGCCTTCTATGGTGTCTCTGATATACATGTGGGCATCAGTGTCGCCATGACGCTGGTCTTTATGCTGGGTTGCATGACCGCGATCTGGTGGATCTTCAAATCCGGTTATCGGTTGCGCTCATGATCAAGGTTAATCCCGCGTTTCAGTCCACTCGAAAACTGCTGGTGCTAGCCGCGGCTACGCTGGCGATTGGTGCCTGCAGTCATCGTCCTGTGGTTGATGTGCCGCCCTCGCCGGAGCTTGAAAAGCGTTCCGTACGCATTGTGTCCGGCGATAAGGTCGTCACCCTGACGGCCGAAATTGCCGACTCTCCCAGTGAGCGGCGCGTGGGGCTGATGGGGCGGGATTCGATGGCGTGGGACAGTGGAATGCTGTTTGTATACGAGGTGTCCCGCAGCGGGAGCTTCGGTTTTTGGATGCAGAACACCCTGATCCCGCTGGATATTGCCTATCTCGATGAAGACGGCACCATCGGCTCGATCAAGGCTATGGATCTCTGCATCCAGCAGCCGACTTGCCCGATCTATCCGGCGGGTGTCCGGTATCGATTTGCCCTGGAGGTTAACCAGGGCTTCTTCGAAAGCAACAGTATTGAGGTGGGCGACCGGGTCGAGTGGTAGTCGCCCCGGCCTTAGCTCTGCTGAAGGTTGCTGCCTAACAGGTTTGCCAGGCTTTTGGCGAACTCCTCAATGCCCTGCTCCAGCGATTGGTTCAGGCTGTCCAGAACCACACCATTGAAGTGGCGAGTGTTGGGTTCCATCAGAAAGTCTTCATAGCGGTCCAGCTTCGACATCTCGATACCCTGGTAGGAGTACAGCAGGGAGAGGATGATGCCCTGCTCCACCGCTGGCCGGGTCGCTTCGATCTGGTTGGAGATCTGGCGATTGAGCGCGGTCATATCAACCGGTGCATTTGGTTGGTTGGCAATCACCAGGGCTGAGAGAACCGCCATCCCGGTGTACTGCTGAAGGTCCATGACCATATCGGTTGCACCAAACAGCTTATCCAGCTTGCGGGCAAACTTAACTCGCTGTTGATCTGCGAGCAGCTTGTCAGCCTGGCTCATCATTCGCTCCTGAGCGTCAACGCCGGTGTTCTCCTGCTCCACTTGGGTGATTTCCATGCCCAGTGGCGAGTTGTACCATTCCAGAAGCTCCTCCACCTGTGCAGGCTCCAGCGACGTGTTCAGCGCCTCCCGCAGTGAGGTTAGGATTTCCTCAGTGACAAACGCCCGGTCGGCGCTTCTGAGCATGGCCTGAAACACCGGGTCAGGAATCGCCTGGCTCTGCTGCTGGGCCATCGTCATGCCCTCCTTCATCGCCAGCGGAATGCTTTGAACCTGCTCCGTTAATCCTGATTTTTCCATCAGCAGATCAATGGCGTCCTCCGCCTCAGTCGCCGCAACTGACGCGGCTGAGGTCATCAAGACCAGGAAGGTGAATAGTGTGCGCAACTGGGTAGCTAGCATGAAAACATCCCTTTTCTGATTCGAGCAAAAAAACTTATTACTGAGTTTAACGGTAACGCTGTGTTTTGGTTAGCGTTTAAATTGCAATTTGGGAGGCGTGGCCATGAATGGCCCTTGTGCCAAACGGGCGGATCAGCCCATCAGAACGGCCAAATGGCTAGAGTTCGATCAGGAAACCGGCGACTAGCTGGATGGCCCGGCTATCCAGTACGGCGAACCCGCGAAAGGCAAGCTGTTTGGTCTGTTTGCTCAAAGTCGATACTGGGTAGCACGGGCGCTGCGTTGGGGGATCAAACGACCAAAGAAGGTAGAAGAGCCCGAGATTAATCCAGGCTCTTCCTGGCTGGATCGGCTAAAGCAATTAACCCAGGTCCGTACTCCGACAGAAGCGGAAATCGCCACATTGCCCGACGGCACCGCTTATTCCTGGGAGAAGCTGAGTGGTGAGGTTTACCCGCCACCTTGGAGTTCTGTCAATAACTATACGTTGCACAAGCAACCTGCGTGAACCAGTCTTCGATCACTATGGTCGCAAAGTGAACAGTCAGATGGTGCTATAGCGCCCGCAGCTGGGGCGGCGTAGCAAACTGCCTGCGATTGTTAAGTGCTGAACTCAACGATGCCTACTTGTTCAGCATATATTTTGTTTAGCCCAGTCTGGAGCTCTTTAAATTTGTCGAAGCCAGGAGAAAAGTACAAATTCTTCAAATTGCCATTCACAAGCACTACGTGAATACCATAGTTGGTTACGGTGCATTCTTTAACTTGATTGTGGCGGCCATTGATCTGGTCATCGAACTCGAAGTAGGTACCGTCGTCCGAACCAACCTCTTGGGTTAGGCCTTTTTGCCACATGAAATATCCACCGTCTGCACCTACGACAGAGACAACAAGCACATCATTTTCGACAACTTCAACTGGATGATCGTAGCTCATACATTCCTGTAGCATTTAACGCCCGCAACACCGGGCAACTTGGATCGCAGCGGAAATTTGACCCGAGTGCTTGCGTTTGCTAGGCATTTTTTATTAGGTCAGGACTGTATGGACCGAACCACCTTTTGTTTAATAAATTATCCATTTCTTCCTGACCTTCTATTTGCAAGAACTGATGATATTGGCATTTATTTAAACCCGAAATTGCAAACTCCTTACAACCATCAACTTTGCACAGTTTTGAGCTTAAGCCAAAATCTTTGGATAGAAATTCCCTTCTAGCTTCAAAATATAAAACTATCATATCTGGCGAAATATATGGCCTCTCTTTCCATGATTTTTGCGTGGTATTTGGCACTCTAAATAAATACCATGTTTCATCATCGCGCGGAGCTAAAGATGACTGCCAGTACTGACCACATACTTCACACCTGAATAACCGATAATGCTCGACCCATCTCTCTACAATTTTTTGCGTCAACTGTTTAAGGTGCTTCTTCATGCTTTGATATTCCAGAACTCTCTGCTGAATAACAGCAAGATCCAATGGAAGATCTTCATATGAATTACAATTACAATTAAGTTCCATGCAATCCTCTTTTGTGCCTAACGAGGCTGTAGAAAAACGCTTCCCGGAGCCGCTTCCCACTGCCCGATGTCCAATGTTGTTTTCCAGCCAGTAACTGGCCCATTTCCCGATTCCGCCACTCAAGGTGTCGAATTCGGCCCTGTTTCTAATCTGTAAGCGGTATGCCTGCTCTGACTCGGGCACAGACGGCCCTGTCATGCCCCTCATTTATGCCGCTAACTGCCCGTAATTCGTTAATTTTTCTATGTTATGCACCAGACAGTAGAGCTGCCACTGACCCTGGACCTTTTTTCGGCCCCGCAGGCTGAAGCGGTTCAACCCCTTGTTCGTGCCAATGTTGCCGAACACCGGTTCCACCACCGACATCCGGTGACATGTCTTCCCAGCGTGTGTTCGTCTGGTTCTGATGCCGCTTGCCGTACTTGGCTTTCTGATTCTGGAACTTTGGGTCGCGGCTGCGGAATTTGTTGTCCGGAATGTAGCCGTTGATCTGCCGTTCGTGCAGGTACTGCATGTTGGCTTCGTTAGCGAAGCCGGTGTCGGCGGTGATGACGGTGTTTTGTTGGTAGATATTCTTTGCGATGCCCAGTTTTTTGTAGCGGGCTTCGACCGTTTCCAGCACCGGTTGCAGGGTGTGGTGTTCCTGGCCTTCGCCAAAGGCCTGAGCGTCGATGATGACCTGGTACTTCTTGTCCACGGTGGCCACGCCGTTGTAACCCTGGATCGTGCCCTTGCTGGTGGTCATCTTGGCGCTTTCGTTATCGGTGATGTTGCTCTTCACTTCCTTGCTCCGCTTCCCCCGGCCCATCCTTGGGCGGTTCGTCTTTAGGAAGCGGTCCACTTTCTGTAGGGCTTCATCCAGCGACAGGATGGTCTTGGCCCGGCGGATGTCCCGATCCAGCTCGACCTCGGTTTCCGCCTCGTCCCGTTCGTAGTGGGCTTTAAGGTGGTGGCGGATCAAGCGCCTTAGTTTGGTCCGTTTCTCTTCCAGTTCCTTGAAGGTGCCGGACCATTCCTTGCTGGCGTTGGAGGACATCTTGCAGCCATCGATGGCGAACAGTTCGTTGCCCAGCAGGCCCTGCTCGTGGCACACCAGCAGCACCTGTTCAAACAACTCTTCGATGGCCTCGGCATGGCCGCTGACGAACTTGGCCAGCGTTGTGAAATGGGGCACGGTCTCGCAGGACAGCGCCTTGAACTGGATGTTGGTCTCGCAGCACCACTGCATCTCGCGGCTGGAGGTGATGCCCCGGGAATAGGCGAACAGGATAATCTTCAGCAGGATGGCCGGATCGTAGGCCAGCCGGCCAGTGTCTTCGTTGCGGTACTTGGGGTAGAACACCGACAGGTCCAGCTTGTGCTCGATCAGGTAGTGCACCGCGTGTTCAAAGGTGCCGGGCTGGAGCTGATCCTGGTAGTTGATCACGACCATGGCGTTCTGGTCGTGGTTGTAGGGTTTGAAACGGGGTTTAGGTTTGAACTTGGCCACGTGACGACTCCTTGTCCGTTTGCCTGATGCTATCAAAATCTAGGGATTTTGGGGTTTTTCTACAGCCTCAACGCCAGCAATAAACGGCGCCCTGACAAGGGCGTCCGGTGGAGGCCCATCGGGCCGGAACGAATTTAATTGCCTTGTTAGCATCAGGCGCCTGGTGTTTTGACATCTTTGACGTCGATACTAAACAGTAGCTGGGAGATATCCGAGGGATAAAGCTCCTTATCGCGCATACCTACAGACTCACGAATCTGGAGGCACAACCTTGTGAACGAAAGGATTTCTTGTTCAGTTTGCAGCGTACCTCCAGCTCTCAAGAAATCAGCTAGATGATGAACCACACTAGCATGGCCATAAACACAAATTCGCGACTTGGCGTCTGCTAAATTTGAGAGTTCCTCGGTTACGACAGTTCGCTGATTTTTACGCTGAGCCACAGCTATTTTCGATACAGAATTTAGGAAATCAGAATAGGCTTTGTTTTGGAGCTCAGAGAGATTGTTTGCCACCTGATTTTTCCGATTAAAAAAGCCTTGCAGCAAAGCACCAATGACTACACCGAGAACACCGATAACCGGCACTATAGTTACGAGCCCATCTTTCACTCAACTTCCTCTCGAAAATGCTAACGCTATGCGAAGCGGCCGGTTTGGAGGCGCAACCGCGCCGGAAAACCGGTCCGCTTGCGCTACTGGTTAAAGGGGCCTGAATTCCGCCCCATTGACTAGAACCTTAACTGGTATTTCTTTTTCTGACCGAATTGAGAATTCAACTCTATGCCCACATTCGCAAAGAGCCGAGCCGCCTTTGGGGCTAATAGTCTCGAAACCCAATACCAACACATTATCTTTGATTTGGTAGCTCGGTTTTTGCGGTGTTTGAGCACAATTGAGATTGGTCTCTACAACAGCATTGATATAAGTGCCGTCCCAAGAGGAATTGAGAGAGCCACGCGCAAACGTCCTTTCCCCGCTATCGTTCTCACACTTTGAATAATCACTGAATTCGAATGCCGTTTGATCGCTAGAGCATGCAACCAAGACTGAGAACGACACAAAGATTAGAATCTTCTTCACTTGCTTCCTTTAACGGCCACAACAGGGGCCAAACGTAGTGGAGCCAATTTGCGGTAAATTGAGCGAAGCGAACCGCAAATTGGCGGAGCGTAGTTTGGTTCCTTGCTTGTGCTTGTTATGCGCCGACAACTTCTGGATCTCCACCTGTGTCAGGTATTAAAACCAAGGGCCCGCACTTCTTGCAAATCACAGCTAAAATCTGCTTGATCAGTTGATCATGACCTTTTTCAAACCATATTTCTTGCGACTCATTATCGCCCGAATAGTTAGTTATGTTGAGCAAAGTCCATAGCTCATCTGGTTTTGACTCGGATTCCAACCAAGCCTGCCAAGTAGCACCAACACCATTGTCTCGAATAGTAACTTTGACACCGCCTAGCTCGGCTATCGCATCTTTAACTTCACGGCCAGTTGGGAACCTTGATGGTGTTTTAGGGTAAGGCACCTCAAGAGAGTCGAGCCACTCCGTCATTTCATCATTCAGAGGATATGTGGTCCAAAGTACACCCATCAATCGATTCCTGATCTCGCTTAACAGCTTATTAGTTTGAATTCTTATTAAACCGCAACGCCACTACCCTGTCCAAAATTGAGTCACAGCCCGAATAGCCTTTACTTTTCATCCCCTTACTCTCCGGCTCCCAGGTGCTTTTCCTGCCCTGCTTCTGTGAAAAGTTTGCACGCGAGTTATTGTTGCACGTTTCTGCAAGTTAAATCCAAAAGACCAAAAAAATCCGCTTCTAAATCAATGGACTACTAGGGTGCTCTGTGAAAAGTGTGCAGCCTCATGCAAATTAAGCCGCAGAATTTTTAGCATTTTCGAGGCTTTTTCATTATAACTGTATAAATATACAGCATTCAGCCACGGAGGGGCGACTGTGTCAAAATCACCGTTTCTGCAATCGGTTCGCACAGAAATCAGGACGAAGCAGTACAGCTATCGAACCGAGAAAGCCTATCTCTACTGGGTCCGCCAGTTCATTCTGTTCAATGACAAGAAGCACCCCGAGGTGATGGGAAATCACGAAATTGAGCGTTTCCTGAATCATCTCGCCGTAAATCGAGGGGTCAGCCCCGCCACCCAAAACCAGGCACTCTGCGCCATAATCTTCCTTTACAAGAATGTGCTGAAAAGGGAGATCGAAAACCTGCACTACAAGATGTCGAAAACACCCCGACGCATGCCCACGGTTCTCAACCCAGAGGAAGTCGCTTCTATTCTTGGGAATATGGAAGCGGAGTATTGGCTAATTACTGCACTTCTTTATGGCTGTGGTTTGAGGATCAGCGAAGCTCTCTCGCTTCGCATAAAAGACATCGACCTGAAAAGCCGGAACCTGCTGGTGTTCAACGGTAAGGGCCGAAAAGATCGATATACCCTTATCCCCGGCAACGTGAGAAAGAACATGGATCGGCAAATCGCCCATTCACGCGCAATACATGAGTCCGACCTGGCCGAGGGATTCGGGCTCACATCGGTCCCGGCCTCTCTGCACAAAAAGTACGGGCCGGTCATGAAAGACTTTGGTTGGCAGTGTCAACATACGCGCGGCAATTAAGGCAGGCTGTGCTAGCGAGCGGAATGACCAAACGGGTGACGGCGCATACTTTTCGCCATGCTTTTGCCACTGAGCTGCTGAGGTCGGGAAGTGATATCCGAACGGTTCAGGAAATCCTCGGCCACAGCGATATTCGGACGACTGAAATCTACACCCACATTATTGGCGATCGACGAGCTGGAACAGTTAGTCCATTTGATCGTTTGCCGGGTTCTTGAGAAGCGACCAAGCGCTCAACTGGGGCAGAAAACGGCAAGGATATGAGGTGCTGCGAATGTTCGCTTTTGTTTATTAGGGATACCCTACGCCAATTTTCAGTCGCCTGAAGGATGCCGTCTTGTCTACATAACGTCTACACAGGAATTGGCGAGGAAGTATTCGGAATCGAAGGAGGTTTTAACTATTTGATTTTAATGGTGCCCGGAGCCGGAATCGAACCGGCACGGCCTTGCGGCCGAGAGATTTTAAGTCTCTTGTGTCTACCAATTTCACCATCCGGGCAAGGAGGGAGGTAAATCAGGGGCAGGATTGTATAAGGCCTTGGCGGATAACGCAATTGAAGGTCGGCCCCCTGCCCTGGATTTGATGGCTACTCTGTGGCTTTGTGGGCGGTGCCTTTGTAGATGTAGCTGGCGATTTTGGGGGATTTGGGGACGTACAGGTTCTCAACGGTGTCCACGATAAACCCTGATTCCTTGATCATGTCGGCAATTGGGCGGTTGAGGTGGCAGCCGCCGGCGACTCGCTTCCAGACGGGAGTGATGCGGTCCTGCCACTTGTGTACTGCCTCATCCGGTGACTGTCCGTGCTCCAGGAAAAGCAACTTGCCGCCGGGTTTCAATACCCGGAGCATTTGTTTCAGGGCTGACAGCCAATCGGGAATGGTGCACAGGGTGAAAGTAAGCAGCACGGTGTCCACTGAGTTGTCGTCCAGAGGGATCTGCTCCCCCGGTAGTCCGAGCCATTCTACATGAACGGGTGATTTTGCGAGGTTGGCGCTGGCTTTTCGGCGCATGCCCTCTGAGGGCTCCAGTCCATACACCAGCGATACCTTCTCGGGGTTGTAAAACTCCAGGTTGATGCCAGAGCCCATGCCCACTTCCAGTACGGTACCCTCACAGTGTGGCACCACCTGGCTGCGCAGTTTCATCACTTGACCCAGTGAACAGGTCTTGTCGATCAAGACCGGAAGGATTCGTTCATCGTAAAACTTCATGCTATGCCCCATAATGCTCGCGCGGTGCGCTGAGCCTGCTGTCTTGTTGTCGTTTTATGCGCTCATCTGATCGCTGGCGCAATTGCAAAATAATTTTGGTTATAACATTATATCTAACGATTATAAGTCGGTCTCCTGCACCTCGGGAGGCTGGAAACACAGCTTCAGATCTCTCAAGTGGAGGTTCCTGTGGACTTGGATCCCCTTTTACTATCCCGCATTCAGTTTGCATTCGTCGTGTCTTTCCATGCCATATTTCCAGTGTTTACCATTGGTTTGGCATCCTTTATCGCAGTCCTTGAAGGGCTTGCGTTCAAAACCCGAAACCCCGTTTGGATAACGCTTTCAGCCTTCTGGACCAAGGTGTTTGCCGTGGTTTTTGGTATGGGCGTTGTGTCCGGGATTGTGATGTCCTTCCAGTTTGGTACCAACTGGAGCAATTTTGCACAGGCATCCGCCAACTTCCTGGGGCCGATCCTCAGTTATGAGGTGATAACGGCCTTCTTCCTTGAGGCAGCCTTCCTCGGTGTGTTGTTGTTTGGGCGTGACAAGGTTCCGCCAGGCGCTCACCTGGCCTCAGCGATTCTGGTTGCTACAGGTACGTTTATCTCCTCGTTCTGGATTCTGGCGGCCAATAGCTGGATGCAGACGCCTGCGGGTGTCGAGTTCCGCGAGGGCGTGTTTCATGTGGTGTCCTGGAGTGAGGCGATTTTCAACCCGTCCTTCCCGTTCCGCTTCATGCACATGGCGCTGGCATCGTTCCTGACGGGCAGTTTTGTCGTCGCGGGCGTCAGTGCCTGGTACCTGCTTCGCGGTCGTGAGGTTGAAGCCAACAAGAAGGCGCTGTCTATGTGCCTTTGGCTGCTGCTGTTTATCGCTCCGGCCCAGGCGGTGGTTGGTGATTTCCATGGTCTGAGTACGCTTGAGCATCAACCGATGAAAGTGGCGGCAATGGAGGGGCACTGGGAAACCTCCGGCGACGTGCCTCTGTTGCTTTTCGCCATTCCTGACCAGGAAAATCAGACCAATCACTTTGAGATTGGCATTCCCAATATGGCGAGCCTCATTCTGACCCACGACTGGCACGGCGAGATCAAGGGACTGAACGAGGTTTCACCAGAAGAGCAGCCGCCAGTTGCGCTGGTGTTCTGGAGCTTCCGGGTCATGGTCGGTATTGGTGTGCTGATGATCCTGTTTGCGGTGACCGGGCTGGTGCTTCGTGTGGGTGGCCGGTTGTGGCGAACCGGGTGGTACCTGCAGGGCCTTCGGGCTATGAGTATTGCCCCGTTCCTTGCCGTATTGACCGGGTGGTTCGTGACCGAAACCGGGCGAGCGCCGTGGCTGGTGTACGGCATCATGACGCAGGCAGAAGCGGTGACCCCTTCCCTCACCGGTGGCATGGCCCTGTTTACGCTGATTGGCTACATCGTGGTGTACGGCATGGTATTTACGGCTGGCGTCTATTACCTGATGCGCGTGCTGTATGTCGGGCTGGAAGGCACCGAAGACGAACACGTGGACGAAAGTGACCGGCCTGCGCGGCCGCTGTCCGCCGCCCATGTACCCTTTGAGATTGACGATTCTGGCGCTAATCCAGCAAATCAGGGAGGTCACTGATCATGCAGCCGTTTGATCTTGCGATTATCTGGGCAGGCATTATTGGTTTTGGGGTGATCATGTATGTGCTGATGGACGGGTTCGACCTGGGGGTCGGCATCCTGTTCCCGTTTGCACCGGATGAACAAGCCCGCGATACCATGATGAATTCGGTCGCCCCGGTTTGGGACGGCAATGAAACCTGGCTGGTGCTGGGCGGTGCCGGGCTTCTGGCGGCATTCCCGCTGGTATACACCATCTTCCTTCCTGCGCTCTATATCGGCGTATTCCTGCTCCTGGCGGGTTTGATCTTCCGTGGGGTAGCGTTCGAGTTTCGTTTCAAGGCGCGAACCTCCCGTTACCTCTGGAACTGGGCGTTTGCCGGTGGTTCAACCATTGCCTCGTTTGCCCAGGGCGCTGTTGTGGGTGCTTATATCCAGGGCTTTGAAACCGCCAATGGGGTGTATGTCGGCGGGGCCCTCGACTGGCTCACTCCGTTTACCGTGCTCACAGGCGTCGGCATGCTGGCCGGTTACGCGTTGTTGGGGGCGACCTGGTTGATTCTCAAAACTGAGGGTGAGCTTCAGGAATGGGCTTACCGTCTGGCAACGCCGTTGCTGGTTGCGGTACTGGTGATCTTCGCGGCTATCAGCCTTTGGACGCCCTATGTTGACGAGTTGGTGCTCGAGCGCTGGTTCTCCGGATTCAGCATTATCTGGGTGCTGCCGGCCTTGACCCTGCTGTTTGCGTTCCAGATCTGGCGGTCGGTACGCAACCGCAGTGAGGCCATGCCGTTTGTCTCCACCATGGGGCTGTTCATTGCCACGTACCTGAGCTTGCTGGTGAGTCGCTGGCCGTACGTTGTGCCGCCAAACTACACCTTGTGGGATGCGGCTTCGGCCTACAACTCTCAGTTGTTCCTCCTGCTGGGCCTGTTGTTCGTTATTCCCATTGTCCTGGTGTATACCGCCTGGACGTACTGGGTATTCCGCGGCAAGGTCAAGGCCGGTGTCGGCTACCACTAATCCCCGCGAGACAAGGCGATGGCTGTCTGAGCTGGCTCGGGGCCATCGCCGCCCAATTGCCCTGACCATCCTTGCTGGCACGCTGGCCGGTGTGGCAACCATCGTGCAGATGGGGTTGCTGGCCTATCTGGTCCATCAGGCTGTCATTGTTGGTGCGGGCCTGCCCTCCCTTGTTGTCTGGTTGATTCCCCTGGTGGTTGCGGTGCTTGTTCGAGGACTCGCTCAAGGCTTGCAGGGTCACTTTGCGGCCAATGCCAGTGAGCGGATAAGGGGCGATGTACGGCGCAATCTTATGGCGTCCTGGCGTCATGCCGGGCCGCAAAGTCTGAAGCAGGAGTCACCGGCCGCGCTGTCCAGTGAATGGATTGAGCAGGTTGAGGCCCTGCATGGCTACTACGCCCACTTTCTTCCCCAGATGGTGTTGAGTGCGGTCGTGCCAATGATCATCCTTGTGGTTGTTGGTGCTCTTGATTGGCTTGCCGCCATCTTCCTGTTGTTGTCGGCACCGCTGATCCCGCTCTTTATGGCTCTGGTGGGGATGGGGGCGGAAAAGCTTAACCAGCAACATTTTCTTACCATGGGGCGATTGTCCGGCCAGTTTCTGGACAAGATTCGTGGGCTCACCACCCTCCAGCTATTTGATGCCACCGAGCGTGCGGCGGCCGATTTGGAAAAGGCATCTGACCGCTTTCGGGTGGTGACCATGAAAACCCTTAAAGTCGCGTTTCTGTCGTCGGCCGTGCTGGAATTCTTCTCGTCGGTGGCGATTGCCGTGGTGGCCATCTATATCGGCTTTGGTCTGCTTGGTTACATCGACTATGGACCTGCCGATCAACTGACCCTCTATTCCGGGCTGTTTGTGTTGATGCTGGCGCCGGAGTTCTTCCAACCCCTTCGACAGCTCGCTCAGCACTACCACGACCGCGCCGCTGCGCTGGGGGCTGCCGAGTTGTTGCGGGCGCGTATGGCATGCGGCTCGTCAGAGTGTGTGGCCTCCGAGGCTGCGGGTGGCGAGATGACGCGTGAGGGAGGTGCGATCTCCCAGGCGGTGGTGGTCAAGGATGCCAGCTTCGCTTACCAGCCCGGTCTGCCGGTATTGGATCGGGTGTCGCTTACTGTTGAACCGGGGCAGTGCCTGGCCCTTTGCGGCCCGTCTGGGGGCGGTAAGAGTACGCTTTTGAATCTCTTGGCCGGTTTCTCTCAGCCCGATTTTGGTGTGGTGTCTATCTTCGGTAAGCCTGCAGGCTCGACGCCGTTTGGTTGGCTTGGCCAGTCCCCCTTCCTGTTGCAGGGTAGTTGGGCGGACAACCTCCGTCTGGTGGCGCCGTCAGCAAGCGACGACGACATGATCGGGGCGTTGGAGAAGGTGGGGCTCGGGCCTCTGGTTAATCAGCGAGCCAGGGGGATTCATAGCGCCGTTTCCGAAACGGGGCATGGGCTTTCTGGTGGCCAGGCCCGCCGGTTGGCCCTGGCAAGGGTGCTTTTGGCGGACTACAAGCTGGTGCTGCTGGATGAGCCTACTGCGGGCCTGGATCTGGCCAGTCAGCGCATACTGATTGAAGGTTTTCGGCAGCTGAAATTGGCCGGAAAAACCCTCGTACTGGCCACCCATCACCAGTCGTTGCTTGAGATCGCCGATAAAGTGCTGACCCTCGACAATGGAGGCTCTGTCCATGCGTGAGTTGGTGCCCTGGCTAACGCTCATATTCCGCGACAAGCGCCGCCTTGTGGTCGGTGCCCTGCTCATTTTGCTGACGCTGGTGTCCGGTCTGGGGCTGCTGGCGCTTTCTGGCTGGTTCATTACCGCCACTGCGGTTACGGGGATGTTGCTCGCGGCCGGCATCGCTGCCCAGCTGAATATCTATACCCCGGGTGGCGGCATACGTTTGTTTGCCGTTACCCGAACGGTTGGGCGTTATCTGGAGCGGGTCTATAACCACGATACGGTTCTGCGCCTTTTGGCCGCGCTCCGGGTCACGCTTTTTCAGGCGTTGTCGTCGGTTCCGGGGTTCCAGCGCCAACACCTGAAAGGGGCTGATTGGCTGGCCCGGCTGACCTCCGATGTCGATGTGATGGACACGCTCTACCTTCGGCTCGTTGCGCCAACCCTGTTGGCGTTGTTGTTAACCGGTGGTTTGATTGCGGTGGCGCTGTTTGTGTATTCACCTCTGATGGCCGGGTTTGTGGGGGCTTTGCTGGTGTTGGCGTTTCTGTTGTCAACGGCCGCCCTGCACTTGCGTAACGGTGAGGTCGCCCGGCAGCGGGTTGATGGTCAGAATGCCTTGCGCGAGCGCCTGATTGATCAGCTCCGCGGTCAGGCAGAGCTGACTGCGGCCGGGTTGCTGGCTCAGACCCATGAAGACCTCGCCCGACAAGCTTCGATTTGGAGTACGGACCAATCCCGGCTGGGCCGCAACATTGCGTGGCACCGGGCACTCAGCGGTATTTGTATCAACCTTGCGGTTCTGGTGGCACTTTGGGTGGGGCTTGAGCTCTATCGCGGGGGCGCGATTAGTGGTCCAGTTGCGGTACTGATGCCCCTGATGCTGCTTGGGATGGCGGAGGTCTTGGGTCCCCTGCCCGATGCCTTTGGTGTGCTTGGCAGTACCCAAGCCGCGGCCCGGCGATTGAATGCAGTAAGTAACGCAGAAGGTGGAGAGGATAGGGGTCGACATTCCGATACGGCGGGCGGCACGCAAGACGCAAGCCTCTTGCTATCGTTTCAGGATGTGAGCGTTTGCCGGGAAGGTCAGGTTGTGGCTCTGGAGGGCGTTACTGCCGCCATCAGGTGTGGCGAATGGGTTGGGGTTGTTGGTGCCTCCGGGTCAGGCAAATCGACCTTGCTGGATGTAGCGGCTGGGTTGGTGGAGGCGACTGGGGGCGTCATCGCCAGGGGAGCGGGTCTGCAGCGGGTCGCCTACCTTGAGCAGCAAACCGTGATCTTTAATGACACGGTTCGGCGTAACCTTGTACCAGACGGACGCCAGCTCGACGACGCCCTGATTTGGCGTACGTTGGCACTGGTAAGGCTGGATGAGCGGATCAGCCAGATTCCCGGCCAGCTGGACGGTTGGCTGGGGCGCTTGGGGAGTCAGTTGTCCGGTGGTGAGGCCAGGAGGATTGCCCTCGCCCGCACCCTGCTTAGGGAGGCGGATCTGGTCGTTCTGGATGAGCCATTTACTGGGGTGGATGCAGCGACAAGTGCGGCCATTTCCTGCGGGATGCGCCAATACCTTGAGGGGCGAACGCTGTTGGTTGCCGCCCATGATGCCAGTGCAATGCCCGAGGTGGATCGTCTGCTGATGCTCCAACCACCCCGGGGCGAATGACGGGTTAGCCTACCCTACCCGCTCAAACGTCAGGCCGGCGTTTTCGCAAAGCCGGTTGACCAGCTTCTCGCCAAAGATGGAGGCTGGGGTCCAGAAGCCGCCCCCGGTGCTGGCTTTGTCGATGTCCAGTGCCAGGCAAACACCGGCTTCGCCGAGCATTTTCCCGGTTGAACCGTAGCCCGGGTCCATATCGCCGGTTACCTTGGTGCTCACCGTCTTGCCGCTGGCTGTCATGCCCAGGAAGCGAAGGTCGTAAAAGCCATTTTTCTGAGCTTCGGGGCTGGGGCCTTCGCCTGGCTTGGGTACCACGAACTTCTCCAGCACCCAGCGAGTGGGTTTGATGGCGGCTCCGGCAATGAAGCTGCCCAGGGCTGCAGTGATGCCCAGAGCGGTCAGGCGTCCTTTCATGCCTTTTCCGGTCATCATCGCTTCGTCGTAGAGGAACTCCTCGGTATAGGGGGCACCCTGGAGTGCATTTGATCGATGGACAATGCGGACGTTGATGGGGGCCATCATGAACGGCGCCAGCCAGACATCAAAATCCGGATCGTACTCGGCCGATTTTACGTTTGGCTGGCGCTGGTTTGATTTATGACCTTCTGGTGCCAGCGAGAACGGGTTGGCCAACTCTTTCCTTAGCTGGGGGTTGGCGGCCGCCTCTTTGGTGACGTTGATCAGACTGGCGACGGTGCCGCCGGACAGTCCACCACGGGCCGCTTTAACTCTCATCTTGACCTGGGTGCAAGGTTCTCCAAGGTTCTTGGTCGCCTCGTTCTGCAGGAACCACACGCCAAGATCCGATGGGATGGAGTCGAAACCGCAGCAATGAACAATGCGGGCGCCACTGGCCTGGGCCTGCTCTTCATAGCGGGTGATCATCTGGCGAATCCACTGTACTTCGCCGGTCAGGTCGCAGTAGTCCGTACCGGTCTGAACACAGGCCCGGATCAGCGGTTCACCATAGAGCGCATAGGGGCCAACCGTTGAAATGACTACCCGGGTTTTCTCGCACAGAGCCGTCAATGATTGCAAGTCAGCCGCATCCGCCTGCAGGACCGGCAAGGAGGTGCTGTCCAGATCCCGCTTCAGGGCATCCAGCTTGGACATTGAGCGCCCGGCAATGGCCCATTTGAGGTCTTTGTCAGTGCCGTATTGGCTGGCGAGGTAGTGACACAGTATTTGGCCAACGAAACTGGTGGCTCCAAACACAACCAGATCGTAGTTTTGGTTTTCCATTGGGATTCCTTGTTGTCAGGTTCGATCTCTTCCAGTGCCCATAATGGTCAGGAATATGGCCACGCCCAGGCCCCAGGCGCCATTCAGTAACAGTCCCCCTATCCAGGTGGTTTGGGAGACCTCAAGGCCTTTGAGGGGGAACACTACCAGCATGGCGACCGCGGTTGGTCCGATGGCGCCCAGCACAACAGCGAGTAGCCAGAACCACGCCTTGGTCGCGGATCGAAGCAATGCCCAAAGTGCCAGGCCCCATAAGCCACCAAACAGGGAAAGCGATACCACAGCCGGGATGCCGAACGGCGGGACGGGCTCGAAATTGAAGGGCTCAATGGATACCCGGCCTGCCAGGTACAGCAGACTGAAAAGCCCCTGGTGAAAAATAAGGGTGGCGAGAAAACCACTTACGAACGCTTTCAGCCAGATCATGCTGGTCCTTAGTGTTAAACGTCTGCCATAAAGTGTGAGTGCATTCAGGTATGTATGCAACTGTTTGCAGTTGGCCCTAATTCACATCTTTCATGCCGGGGCCCTGTCGCATCGGCCAATCGTTTCCATGCCTCACTGCTGCACACTTGCCAGGAATAGAGTCACTCCTGGTGCATTGGAGGATTATCGTGGTTTATCTGGCAATTGCTGCTTTTTCGGTGCTAACGCTGGTCAGTGGAATGCTGTGCTGGGCGCTGGTGCAACAAAGGAAGGCTTTGGCGGCTGCGCTTGAGCTGAATGCCGATCGTTTCCGGGATGTGGAGCCAGAAATGATGCTGACGTTGAAAGTGTTGGAGCCGGTGGTTGTCGCCAAGCGGGAGTCTCGGTCTGCCCGGGTTGTTGCTGATCGTCTGCCCGTTATGGTCACCAAGATGGTTTATCAGCGTGTCATGCAGGAAGTTGCGGAAGAAATGGCCCAGCGTGACATCCAGGTTGAAATGAAAATTGAGTACCGGTGAGGGTTGGCAATGATCGTCACGGGAATTTTGTTGGGCGTTGTCAGTGCAATCCTTCTGGGCGTTGCGGGGCTGTTGCACGTTCAGAACCGGATCAGCTTCCGAAGGCTGCGAGTCGTACATTCCCGCCGGGCCAATGATATCCAGAGGCGCCGGATGGAGCGTATGGAGCTGCGAAACCGAAAAATCCTGATGGAAGATACGGTTCGTGGAGGGACGACTGCAGTTGAGGCGATACATCGAACCATTACCGGCACCACGTTTGATCTGGTTGACCGCTATTCGCGCTCTGAGGAGCTGAAAGCGAAAGCGAAAAAAGCCCGTGAGGTTCACGATGAAAAAAGCCGGACGTTCTATAAGGCGGTGAGAACGACCAACCGGGCACTGCACGTCTTTGCGGATATGATCGCGGAACGGCAATCCCCATCAAAACCTGGGAAAGACCAATCGTCCGACGAAAAATGAGAGCCTGCCCTCTTGGCTCATTGTTCCGGGTGACAAATATCGAACAATAAAAAAGGGTGCCCAAAGGCACCCTTTTTTAGATGAAGGTCGTATTAAACGACTTTCTTCAGCTCTTCTTCCAGCTGAGGAACTGCTTCGAACAGGTCCGCAACCAGGCCGTAGTCGGCCACCTGGAAGATCGGGGCCTCTTCGTCCTTGTTGATCGCAACGATCACTTTGGAGTCGGACATGCCCGCCAGATGCTGGATAGCACCGGAGATACCAACAGCGATGTACAGCTGAGGGGCAACGATCTTGCCGGTCTGACCAACCTGCATGTCGTTCGGTACGAAGCCGGCGTCTACCGCAGCGCGGGATGCGCCAACAGCGGCACCCAGAACATCAGCAACTTGCTCCAGCATTTTGAAGTTGTCGCCGTTCTGCATGCCACGACCACCAGAGATCACGATGCCAGCGCTTGCCAGGTCCGGACGGTCGGAAACCGCCTTCTCTTCGCCAACGAAAGAAGACAGGCCAGCGTCCTTGACGATGTCCAGGGCTTCAACGGCAGCGGAGCCACCTTCGGCCGGAGCAGCGTCAAAGCCGGTCGGACGTACGGTGATTACCTTGATGCTGTCACTGCTCTTAACAGTGGCAATGGCGTTACCGGCGTAGATCGGGCGAACAAAGGTGTCGGCAGATTCAACGCGGATGATGTCGGATACCTGGGCAACGTCCAGCAGTGCAGCAACGCGCGGCATGAAGTCTTTGCCCGTGGTGCCGGCGGCAGCCAGGATGTGGCTGTAGCCTTTACCGGCTTCAGCAACCAGTTCAGACAGGTTCTCGGCCAGGAAGTGACCGTAGGCAGCGTTGTCTGCAACCAGAACCTTGTTTACGCCTTCAATTTTGGCAGCTGCTTCTGCAACTGCGCCGCAACCTGCACCGGCAACCAGTACGTCAACGTCGCCACCGATGGCTTTGGCCGCGGTCACAACGCTCTGAGTCGCCTGCTTCAGGCTGCTGTTGTCGTGTTCAGCAATGACAAGGATGCTCATTTAGATCACCTTCGCTTCGTTCTTCAGTTTATCGACCAGCTCAGCAACGTCAGCCACCTTGATACCCGCCTGACGTGCAGCCGGAGCTTCAACTTTCAGGGTGGACAGGCGCGGTGCGATCTCAATACCCAGGTCAGCCGGGCTGATAGATTCGAGCGGCTTCTTCTTGGCCTTCATGATGTTCGGCAGAGAAGCGTAACGCGGCTCGTTCAAGCGAAGGTCAGTGGTCACAACCGCAGGCAGGTTCAGGGCAACGGTCATCAGACCACCATCAACCTCACGGGTTACGTTCACTTTGTCACCGTCAACAACCACTTCGGACGCGAAGGTGCCCTGGCCCATGCCAGTCAGTGCAGCCAGCATTTGACCGGTCTGGTTGTTATCGGAGTCGATGGACTGTTTGCCCAGGATAACCAGCTTTGGCTCTTCTTTTTCGACAACAGACTTGAGCAGCTTGGCCGCTTCGAGAGACTGAACCTCTTCATCTGTTTCGATGTGGATGCCACGGTCGGCGCCCAGAGCCAGAGCAGTACGAATTTGCTCCTGAGCGGCCTTAGGACCAATGGATACCACGACGATTTCGCTAGCGACGCCTTTCTCTTTCAGACGAACCGCTTCTTCAACAGCGATTTCACAGAAAGGGTTCATCGCCATTTTGACGTTGGCGAGATCAACGCCGGTGTTGTCCGGCTTGACGCGCACCTTTACGTTGTAGTCGATTACTCGTTTTACAGCGACCAGAACCTTCATAGATTCCTCGTTCTTCTACGATGGGTTTATGACTCGCAATCAAAAATACTCGCCCGCTGCCCCTCTATATGATGGCGGCAGCCGGAATATTCTTGATTCCTGTCGTATCGACCGGCTCGCTGGGCATCGTTACCAGGGCCTTGGCCGATCGTTTAAACAGCATTGTTCGCGCAGACTAACTGTCAGGGCGAGATAATACTGAATGCAAAGCCCGGACGGGTCAATAGCCGCCTTTTACACAGCTTGACCGTTAGTAAGGTCAATTGAAGGCGTGTTGACTGATCGCCGGAAATGAGACGATACTAAAAAACGACTCAAATTACACCTGCGAGATCGTGATCCGCCAGCGCTAAATCCCTGGGTAGGGACGCTTTGCGCAACGGGCACTGACCGGCCTTGCCTGGTCGATGGCGGGGCGCCCAGGCGGCGAAGCCTGAGGCCTTACGGGACATCGAACTTGCTAACAATGCCAAAGGATAAGACAAAATTCAAACAAACGTTTGTTTGATTCCTGCTTTGTTATATCCTTGGAGGCGATTGGGCCAGTAAATCTGCCCCTTGGGAGTCGTTTAATGCGGAGTTGTCCGGTATTATGTCGCCCCCTAAGGCGGCCTTCGGCCGCTGAATGCCCCACGGTAATCATGACCTTGGGCAACTTAAAAGAGAGAGACGGGATTTTTCTTCGCCTTTAGTTAGTGACAGCTCGGTTTATCCGGCACTTGCGAAATGCCGGGCGGGTTGAGTGAGTAGCGTCGAAGTCCTTATATCCACTGTGAAGTTTTGAGGAGACCAACGTGGAACGCGAATCGATGGAATTTGATGTTCTGATCGTCGGCGGTGGGCCTGCTGGCCTTTCAGCGGCTTGCCGGGTAATGCAGTTGGCACAAGAGGCCGGCGAAGAACTGACCGTATGTGTTGTAGAGAAAGGTTCTGAAATCGGCGCCCATATCCTGGCCGGTACCGTATTCGAGCCCACTGCCCTCAATGAACTCTTCCCTGACTGGAAGGAAAAGGGTGCGCCACTTAATACGCCGGTGACCCGTGATGATATCTTCCTGCTCAAGAGTCAGGAAGGTGCCACCAAGATTCCTAATGCGTTTGTGCCTCGCAACATGCACAACCATGGCAACTACATCATCAGCCTGGGCAACCTTTGTCGCTGGTTGGGTGAGCAGGCCGAAGCACTGGGCGTAGAGGTATACCCTGGTTTCGCCGCTGCCGAAACCATCGTTGAAGATGGCCAGATCAAAGGCATTATTACTGGTGACATGGGTGTCGCCCGTGACGGCAGCCAGAAAGACAGCTTCATGCCAGGCATGGAGCTTCGTGCCAAGTACACCCTCTTCACTGAAGGTTGTCGTGGTCACCTGGGTAAGCAGCTGATCGAGCAGTACAACCTGGACGAAGGCAAAGATCCTCAGCATTACGGCATTGGCATCAAAGAACTGTGGGATATCGATCCGGCCAAACATGAGCCAGGTCTGGTTGTTCACACCACAGGCTGGCCGTTGAATGAGTCTGGCTCCACCGGTGGTTCTTTCCTTTATCACCTGGAGAATGGTCAGGTGTATGTCGGCTTGATCACTGACCTTGCCTACAGCAACCCACACCTGAGCCCGTTTGAGGAAATGCAGCGCCTCAAGCACCACCCTGAAATCAAGAAGTATCTGGAAGGTGGAAAGCGTGTTGCTTACGGTGCTCGCGCCATCACCAAGGGTGGCTTCAACTCTCTGCCGAAGATGAGTTTCCCAGGCGGCCTGCTGCTTGGTTGTGACGCTGGCACACTGAACTTCTCCAAGATCAAGGGTTCCCATACAGCCATGAAGTCTGGTCTGTTGGGTGCTGAGGCCGTGTTTGCAGCCCTGAAAGAAGGCAAGACCGGTGAAGAAATCACCAGCTTCGCGGATCGCTTCAAGGACAGCTGGCTCTACAAAGAACTGTATGATGAGCGTAACTTTGGCCCAGCCATGCACAAGTTCGGCAACGTTCTTGGTGGTGCGGTAGCATTCTTCGAGCAGAACATTTTGCGTCGCAGCCTGCCCTTCACCTTCCATGATACGACGCCTGATTATGCAATGATGAAGCCTGCGTCGGAGTGCAAGAAGATCACCTATCCGAAGCCGGATAACGTTCTGACGTTCGATCGCCTGTCGTCGGTGTTTATTTCCAACACCAACCACGAGGAAGATCAGCCGGTTCACCTGAAGCTGACCAATCCGGATATTCCGCTTTCGGAGAACCTGCCGAAGTACGACGAGCCGGCTCAGCGTTACTGCCCGGCTGGCGTCTACGAAGTGGTCGATGCCGATGATGGCAGCGGCAAGCGCTTCCAGATCAATGCGCAGAACTGTGTGCACTGTAAGACGTGTGATATCAAGGACCCCGCCCAGAACATTACCTGGGTGACGCCGGAAGGCGGCGGTGGCCCCAACTATCCGAACATGTAAGTTCGGAGCGTTCACAAAAAACGGCCTTTCGGGGCCGTTTTTTGTTGGGCTCAGCATTCAGGCATAAAAAAACGGCTCACAAGGAGCCGTTTTTTGTACCCGAAGGAAGCGCGATCAGTGAACGTGACCGTGGTCTTGCTCTTCTTCAGTTGCTTCGCGGGTCTCGACGATCTCAACATCGAAGTGCAGGGTTTGGCCTGCCAGCGGGTGGTTGGCGTCGATGGTGACGGTTTCTTCGCTGACTTCGACAACACGAACGATCTGTGGGCCGCCCGGAGTCTGGGCCTGGAACTGCATGCCCGGCTCAATGGTGTCTACGCCTTCAAAAGCGGTGCGGGGCACTGGCTGGATCAGTTCCTCGTTTACTTCGCCGTAGCCATCAGCAGGAGCTACAGACACCTTGAGCTGGTCGCCGGCGCCCTTTTCGTTCAGTGCGCTTTCCAGGCCATTAATGATGTTCTGGGCGCCTTCCAGGTATGTCAGCGGCTCACGACCTTCTACGCGAGAAGAGTCCAGCTCTTCGCCCTGGTCGTTAGTAAGGGTGTAATGGATGGTTACAACGCGAGGTTGAGCCATGAGATCTCCTTGTTGGTCACTAAGACTGTTGGTATGGGTAAATCGATCGAAAGTGATCGTGAACAGTCGGACTGAACAGAGGGACTAACGACCAAAATCTTCGCTATGGGCCAAGCCCGGCAACGAGTTCGAATGCACAGTCTAACAAGGGTCAGACTGCGTTTTCTACCGTAGTTCTTGGGGCGGGCGCTCGTAATTCAACCCCTTTCCCTACCCCAGGGAGAAATAATGCCCCTTGCTGAGGGCGCACAGGGTGTTCCTGCCTTCATGTTCACGCTCTTCGACGTAGTTTGCGAGTTCATAAAAGGCGCTTGTAACCACGCGAGCTTCCAGACCATGCCTGACAGCAACGACCGGTCGCGGCTCATCTTCGCTGTCGTACGTACCCACGGTAAGCGGGTGGTCTGGCCCAATGTCCAGAGTCTCTCCCATATTAGTGGTCACGCTCAGCACCTGCCCGGTACTGTCGTCCATGCGCACCTCAAGTGAATGGGCGAGCAGCGGGGTATCGTCAACCTGAATGCGCCATTTTTCGACGGGCGTTACCAGGTAGTAAGCTCCGTCTTCTTCGCGGCGAAGGATTGTGGAAAAGATTCGCGCTATCGCCTCCCGCTTGAGAGGCTCCCCCTGGTACAGCCAGATGCCATCACGCTGGATGCGGATATCAATGTCGCCAGACAGCTCCGGGTTCCACTGATCTATAGGTGGCAGGCCCTTCTGGCCGGATTGCGCATCCTTGATCTGGGTTTCAATTTTGCTGGGATCCACGCTCATGTTATAGCCCCCTCATCCACTCAGGACGCAGCGGGGCCGCTCCGGGGTTGGCGATGGCAAAGTCGACTTCGTCGATCATTCGGGCTTTGTCACGACCCAATGTTCCCTTGAGCACGAGGTAGTTTGACGCATGGTCGCTTCTGAATACCGTTTTCTGAAGATCAAGATGCTCTAGTAGCAGGCGAATCTCTTTGAACAGATCCTGTTGTGATAAGGGCTCGAAGTCCCCACCGAAGCCTTCCCTGAAGCGTTCCTCGCCCTGCGGGAAGCTGACAACCAATGTCGAAAGGTAGTCGGGTTGGGTTTCGTTGCAAAGACGGGCTGTGTTCACGGCATGTTGCTCTGAGAGTGCTTTCCCTCCAAGCCCGTTCAGCACCATGACTGAGCTGGTCAGTCCGGCTTCGCGAATCTTTTCCAGGGCCGAGCGGGTAGACTCGTAAGACTCCCCTTTGTTCACCCGGCGCAGAACTTCATCGTCCCCCGACTCCATGCCAACGTAGAGGATTTCGAGGCCAGCGTTTTTGAGCGCGGCCAGCTCATCCACCGTTTTACGAGCCAGGTTTCGTGGAAGGCAGTAACTGGAGACTCGCCTGAGCCCGGGAAAAGCCTGCTTGAGCTCCTCAAGGATTGAGATAAGCCGCCGGGTAGGCAGGACCATGGCATCGCCGTCAGCCAGGAATACCCGGCTCACCTGGCCACCAAAGGCGTCTGCGGCGTTGGCGATGTCCTGGCGAATGTCGTCATCTTTCCTGGCGCGGAATTTTTTCTGTGGCTGGGTGTACATTTCACAGAAGGTGCACTGGTTCCATGAGCAGCCATTGGTCACTGGCAGGATCAGCGACTTGGCCTCGCTGGGTGGTCGGAAAACCGGCTCTATATACTGGATTGGGAAGTTATTCATCACTCACTGTCACGGTAAAAACTGTTCGCGAAGGTCTGCACATCCCGGACCTGCGATGGGCATATCAAGCACGACAGCCTGGCTGGTCATGAACGGGATGCCGTGACGATGACCGTCCACGAGCAGGGTCGACAGTGCGCCGACCAGAGGCATGTGGGAGACAATCATCAATTTTTTAGGGGGCTCCTGAATCAGGGCGTCGAGACTAAGACCGGGGTCGTCATCGGGTGTAAGGAACGGCTTTTCCTGCACCGGGCAGTTAAGAATTCCGGACACGATGGCGGCGGTCTGGTGGGCTCTGACAAGCGGGCTGCACCAAATCAGTGATGGGCGAAAAACTGACTCGGCAAGGCGATGGGCAACCTCGGCAGTTGCCAGTCGTCCGCGCTCTGTCAGCGCCCGCTCTTGGTCAAGCGTATGCCAGCCAGCTTCGCCGTGACGCATGATAACCAGGTTCATGTTGGCCCCCGTTGTCATACTCAGTAAGTCAGGGTGCGCGGGAGAATGAACTCAACATCGGAGTTCTGCACCGCCATCATTAATCCGTTGATAACGGCTTTGATGGATGCGCCGCCATACAGGATCTCATATAACCCCCGGACAAGAGGCATGTAGATGCCGGCATCTTCCGCCTTCTCCTTTACCAGCTGAAGCGTGTAGATGCCCTCTGCCACCTGCCCGAGCTCAGCCACAGCGTCCTCCAGCTGGGCGCCCTTCCCTACAGCATAGCCAACTCGGAAGTTTCGGCTCTTCGATGAGGTGCATGTCACCACCAAGTCGCCAACACCGGCGAGGCCCATGAACGTCATGGGGTTCGCCCCCAGGCTCACCGCGAACCGGCTCATCTCGGCAAGGCCGCGGGTGATCAGCATGGATTTGGCGTTTTCGCCCAGTTCTAGTGCGGAAGCCATGCCAGCGACAATCGCGTAGATGTTTTTCAGGGCGCCGGCGAGTTCGACTCCATAGATGTCGACATTGGCGTAAACCCGGAAATATTCGCAGCCCAGCAGGTTCTGTACGGTCCTGCGTACATCGGGATCCTTGGCGGCAATCACTGTTGCAGTGAGGTCACGCTGGACGATTTCACCCGCCAGGTTCGGGCCGCTTAACACGCCAATCCGGGTGCGCGGGATCTCTTCCTGGAGGATTTCGCTCATGAGCTTGAAGCCGTCGCGCTCGATCCCTTTGGTCAGGCTGATAACGATTTGGCCATCGTGAAAGTCGCTGGCATGTTCGCGAATCACGTTTCTGAAGGCTTTACTGGGGATGGCGACAAACACCGCATCTGCATTCTTAACAACGGCAGAAAAGTCGGTGGATGGGCGGATGTCTCCAGTCAGTTGGACGCCGGGCATGTAACGGCTGTTGGTGCCCTTTTCCGCCAACTCCTGAACCTGTTCGGCGCTTCTCATCCAAAAGTGTACGGTGTGCCCTTTCTCGGCCAGCACCTTGGTGATGGCGGTACCAAAGCTTCCGCCGCCCAGTACCGCGACCTGTTCCTTCTTGTTTTCTGTATTGCTGGTTGGGTTCGTCGTTTGAGGCATACACTGTCCGTCTGCGTATCAATAGATACGAATGTGTTCAAAGGTGAAACTTCGGGCAAACAATAAGCCCGAATCAGTTAACCGTGCTCTTCGCACTCCAGGGCACGAACAAGATTCTTGAACTCTTCCCGGTTCTTGTTGTTGAGCCCCATCAAGACGCGATGGGCGTCCAGTACCTTGTCTCGCACCTGGTGTTCGCTGGCGCGCAGGACCGGAATTTCTTCGAGTTCTTCTATGCGGGAGGCTGGCTCGCGGACAATGATAAAAATCTTGTCGAAGCCCATGGAGGTGATTATGCGGGTAATATCGGGGTTGGTCGAAATCAGGGTGGGCAGGAAATGACTTTGCTGCTGAGCCGCCATGGCGATCTTTGCCAGCAAACCGAGGGTTGTACTGTCGATCACCTCGGTTTCAGTCAGATCGATAACAACCGTCTTGAACTGTGGATCCTGGGTGATGGACTCAACCAGGTTGTCCAGCGTTGAGCAGAGGTTCAGCCGGATTTCGCCGATAAACTTAAGGACATAAATGCCCTGCTTTTCAGCCTGAAGGATCTTGTAGCCAGCCATCATCTACACTGCCACTATTTTGACTCTGGACCGTCAGCGGGGTTGTCAGTTCCTGGCTGGCCGGTCGAATTTAGCGTATCGGTTACCGATACAATAGCAATATCGTCAGGTAGCTCTGTGATCTCATCGAGATTCAGGGCATCGCTTAAAGAGGCGATAGTGTGACTACCTCCCGACACGACTTCAAGTAATCTCTCTTCCTTTTTTGTCAGGGATTTGGCTTTTATGACTTCCAGTATTCCGTCGGAGAACAGAAAAAGCTGGAATGGCCCATTAAGCCTGATTTCATAGACCTCCCACTCCGGGTCTTTAAACAACCCAACGGGCAGTCCGTTCCCTTCAAGAAACATGGGCGCCTCCCCCTCAACGGATAGGATTGGCATAGGGAAATGTGCCCCAACGGCATACTTCAGTGTATGGGTGCGCTCATTAATGATCCCCACGAACACTGTGACATGTTTTCCGAGGCCTGTATCCAGCAATTCGGTATTGATTCGCTGGAGAAAGCGATCAGGGAAACGAATGTCGTCGCTGGACCCTCGTCGGAGGTTGCGTTTCAGTCGGTTGGTCAGGTTTTTAAGAAGAACGGTAACGAATGCTGAACTGGCGCCGTGGCCGGAGACATCTGCAATGTAAACCAGAGTCTGATCATTGGAGAGCCGGAAATAATCCAGAAAATCGCCACTTAAATAGAGAGACGGTTTAATCAGGTGGTCGATAGTGAGTCCGCCAAGTTGACGGTCCCGGTCCGGCAGCATCTTGAGCTGGACCTTTCGTCCTGCCCGTTGGTCTGCGCGCAACTCTGAAATACCGGCTCTGAGGTCGCTGTTGGCTTCTTCCAGTTCTTGGCGGTAAAGCTGGTTCAACCGGTTGACCCGAACGCGGTCGAAGAGTTTTCCAAGAACATCGTCAACCTTGCTCTTTTCTGACAGGGGCTTGAGAACGAAGTCCTCAGCGCCTGCGCGCAAGGCTGAGACAACCTCGCAGGCATCTTTTGCGCGGGCATAGGCGATTAGCGGAATGAATGAGTCGCTGCCGTCCAGCTTTTCGCTGAGCTGCTGAATTTCCTCAGGAGGGAGGTCGGCAAAAATGGCGTCTGGCGGTTGATCGTCAAAGAGTGACTTTGCAGCTTGGATATCCGGATAGCCGCAAACGTAAAAACCCTTGGACTCCAGGTAACGATCAAGTTCGAGCCGGGCGTCGTTGTCCGGGTCGATAATAAGTATGCGCTCGGTGCGCGAGTTCATGGTTATCGTCCTAAACTACCTATGTGAAAGGACAAAACGGCTTTCGAGAGTGCTCTTTTGCCTATTCTGGCACGCCCCTGTGATATAACAAGACAATAATTCAGGTTTTGGGATTAAAATTCGTGATACGTAGCGCAGTTAACGATCTCTTGGGTGCGTTTGACAAGCTGGTTATGGACCCGGTGCATGGTGGCATCCCCCTTTACCGTCATGAAATCCAGGTCATCGATCATCCTCTTTTCCAGCGACTGCGGAATATTTGTCAAAACGACATCCTGAGCCTGGTATTCCCCGGGGCCACGCATTCCCGCTTCCTTCACAGCGTCGGTGTTATGCATGTTGGCGGGCGGATGTTCCGGGCTATGATCGATGCCTACCTCAGAGAGCGACAGCTGAGCGATCACACAGATCTTTCGCTCAACCAGCTTGATGCCATTGACTACCTTACCAAGGTCATTCGTCTGGGGTGTCTGCTGCACGACAGCGGTCATTCCAGCTTCTCTCATCAATTCACCAAGGCACGCCGCATTCATGAGTTGATGGCGCACCCCGAACGATTTCACTCGCTCTGGTCCGGTCAGAATTACACCCGGTACTATGCTGCCCCGCCTGATGAGCTGGAACACGAGCACTATTCGGTAAGGGTTGCGCACGAGGTCTTGTCTGCCATCGCTCTCGATGAGTCGGGTCTTGCGATGGAGGATGTGCTGGGCATCATGGAAACTACCACCGTTGAGCCGAGCCCGGCATTCAAGCAGCACGCGCTTACCTTCTGGTCGTTCATTGCCGGACCTGACGCGGCAAACGGCGTGTTGGACCAGAAAGACGTTCCGGCCATGGTGATGGATCTGCTCAGCTCGATCGTATCCGGGGAGATAGATGCCGACCGGGCCGACTATATGTTGAGGGACGGATTTCATTCATCGGTCACGATTGGCGGCTTCAATCTGGACCATTTGCTGAGCAACCTGCGATTCGGCTGGGATGTTGATTCGCCTTGGCTGGGGCTGGCGATTACCCACAAAGGCCTCGGTGCGTTGGAAGACTTTGTTTACAGCCGCCACCAGATGTACCGCAAGGTCTATGCCCACAAGACGGCTCTTGGCTTTGACTGGCTCCTGCGGGAAGCCATTAACGAGGTACTTGATGATCCCGATAACTTTGACCGGGTTGACGCCTGCCTTACCAACATGGCCGACTTTGCCGACCTGACTGACAGCTTTTTCTGGGAGGCTTTCAGGAAGCACGCACGTGCCCACCCTCATAGCTACTCAAAATGTATTGTTGACCGCGTTAAGTTGGACCACCTGGATACCCGCGACAATTTGAGCGAGGGGCAAATAGAGGCGCACTGTGACTACCTTGCTGAGGCTCTGGCGCTCAATCGAGGCGATGTTGTCACCTGCTCGATGCGGGCCAGGTTTTCAAATATTCAGGAAAACTTTAACGGTATCAAGGTCCTGGTTCGTGATCCGGTGACCGGGTTGAGGTCGTTAAAGAAAATCACGGAGGTCAGTGAGTTTTTCAGCAAATTCAGTGATGGCACGATTACCCATTTTTATCATCGCCCAGCCATCCTTCGGGGCTGATTCGTTGTGACGGCGCCATTTGCCAAGTTGTTGGGCCAGGGATTTAGGCTGTGTTGTCGTCAGGCAGTGTGGCGTTCAGGCAATTTGGCTCCATGGGAACTGTGGTAGACTTTGCCGGTTTTCCAAGCCCTGCTTCCTTAAGCATAAAACCATTAGTCCCAACGTCAGCAGAGTAATTGCCCATGATGTTCGTCTCGTTCAATGTCAACAGTATCCGCACTCGCCTGCATCAGCTTCAGGCTGTGATCGATGCTTACCAACCAGACTTCATTGGGCTCCAGGAAACCAAAGTCACAGACCCGGACTTCCCCGCGGCAGAGATCGAGGCGATGGGATACCATGTGCATTTCCACGGCCAGAAGACCCATTACGGCGTTGCCCTGCTCTCGCGTGAAGCACCGCTGTCTGTCCAGAAGGGTTATCCGTGGGACGATGCTGACGCGCAACGCCGCTTCATTGCCGCAGAATTTGATCGTGACGGGCGTAAACTTTGCGTGATCAACGGCTATTTCCCGCAGGGGGAAAATCGCAGTCATCCGGTCAAGTTTCCTGCCAAGCAAAAGTTCTACGCTGACCTGATGAAATACCTCGACTCCTTGAAGTCAGACGGAAAGGATGTCGTAGTGATGGGCGATATGGACATTTCGCCCACCGAGAAGGACATCGGTATTGGTGAGGCAAATGCCAAGCGCTGGTTGCGTGAGGGAAAAACCAGCTTTCTGCCAGAAGAGCGGGAGTGGTTGGCCCAGGTTGAGTCCCGAGGGTTTACCGACGTATTCCGCCACCTGCACCCCAATGAATGCGATACCTTCAGCTGGTTTGATTACCGCAGCAAAGGGTTTGAGCGTGAGCCGAAACGGGGCCTGCGCATTGATCTGATTATGGCAAGCGATAACCTGCTTGAACGGGCTACGGAGTCTGGCGTTTCCTACGATATACGTGCGATGGAGCGCCCATCAGATCATTGTCCGATTTGGGCTCGGTTTGACGACTGACAGACTGCATCACCCTCAGGATCTCCATGACGAAGAAGATCAAGACAAAAGAAAGGATTCTGACCACCAGTCTCGCGCTGTTCAACGGGATTGGTGAGCCTAACGTCACCACGTTGCTGATTTCTGACGAACTGGATATCAGCCCGGGCAACCTGTACTACCACTTCAAGAGTAAGGGTGACATCGTCACTGTTCTGTTTGATCGTTATGAGGCGGAAATTGGTGAGCTGCTGGCGGTACCGGAGCATGTGCCTATTTCCCTTGAGCAAATCTCGTTTTTTCTCCACATCCTGTTCGAAACAGTCAGTCGCTACCGCTTCCTTTATCAGGATCTGGTGAATGTACTTTCCCGGTACGACAGCATTCAGTCCCGGTTCCGGAAAATACTCAACCGCAAACGCCAGGCTTTCAGGGTTATCTGTGGGAGTCTGGATACTCAGGGTATTGCCCGATTTGCACCCAATGAGCTCAATGCCCTGTGTGAGCAGCTGACGCTGACCACATGCTATTGGAGCAGCTTTGACAGTCTTGCAAAGCTCAATGACAGGGATGCAACTGATCCCGGGCGCGGGGTTTACCAAATGTTGCATCTTCTGCTCCCCTACCTGGCGGCAGAGGAGCGGGAAGAAGTGGTGCTGCTAAGTCAGGATTACCTCTGACAGCTGTCTGGCGCTTTATTCTTCTTCAGCGCTGTTGTCGCGCAGATTGCTGAGCTCGGCTTCGAGGGCAGCAATTCGGTGCTCGAGCGCCTCAATCTCTTCCCTTCGATGTATTCCCAAGCGGCGGAGGGCATTGGAAACACGCTGGTCAAACAGGTGCTCGAGCTTGTCCCAAGTGCCGGTTGCCTTCTCCCGTACGTCGTCAACGCGATCTTCTACCTGCTTTACGTGTTTTTCGACCACGTCGCGGGTTTTGCTTTCAAGTTGCTCGCCTTCCTGAACCAGGCGTTCGAAGAAGCGCCCCGCGTCTTCCTCTGCCTTGTTGTACGCCCCCAGGCCGGCAAGCCAGATCTGCCTAGCGGAATCTTTGATTTTACCTGCAAGCTGGGCATCGCTCTCTGGCTTGTTCTCGTTCTGGTCAGACATCTCGTTGGAACCTCTGGAAGCTCCGCTTAATGCGGAAGAAATTGGCAATCGCTCTATTGTATTACAGCGGCCGGTCAAATTCAGTGGTTTCAGCCCGGCATAAGCCCTCTCCCGATATGACGAAATGTGATGAAAGTGGGCTGATCCCGCCTTGATCTGTTCAATATATGGTCAATACTACTCTATACCGGTGTCCCTGCTGATGCCGGTTGTCTGGAAGTCTTTCATGGATACTACTCGCACGCCTCTGCCCGGCCCCCAAAGCCGGGCTTTTTTGGTCTTGTCTTTACGGTATACATTTTTATATATTATGTTTTTGTGAAGTGAGGTGTTCTATGGAAGTGGAAGCTGCAATTGATCTCAAGCAAATGCAACAGTCGGCCGAGAATGCCAGTCAGTTCCTGCGATCACTGGCCAACAGGGACCGGCTGATGCTGCTTTGCCATCTTACGGAAGGTGAAGCCTGTGTGGGTGATTTGGAGGCGCTGACCGGGATTCGTCAGCCGTCGTTGTCACAGCAACTTGGCGTGCTTCGGCGTGAAGGCTTGATCGAGCCCCGGAAGCAGGGAAAGAACGTCTACTACCGGATCGCGTCCGATAACGTTCGGGCCATGCTGGCCCAACTGTATTTAATGTTTTGCTCCCAAGAGACAGGTAACGAACGATGATTGAAATTGACTGGAACTCATTTACTCCGGGTACTGCCCTGGCTGGCGGTCTTATGATCGGTGTCGCGGCTACCCTGCTTTTGCTGGCCAATGGTCGGATAGCTGGCATTAGTGGCATTCTTGGTACGCTCCTGCGTCCTACCCGGGGCGATATTGGCTGGCGTGTGGCTTTTCTTGCTGGTTTGATCGGGGCTCCGTCGCTCTGGCTCCTCGCTGGTGACCTCCCGCCCATCCAAATCGACGCGAGCTACCCGATGCTCATTGTTGCTGGTCTGATTGTTGGTGTCGGCACTCGCTATGGTTCGGGCTGTACCAGCGGGCACGGTGTCTGCGGTATTTCCCGGCTCTCCCCGCGATCGCTCGTGGCAACCCTGACCTTCATGGCGGCGGGTTTTGCAACCGTCTACCTGATTCGCCACATTATCGGAGCTTAAACACATGAAATTTTCCTTGGTGTCATTCGTATCTGGCCTGCTTTTTGGTTTTGGTCTGATGATCTCCGGCCTGGCCAACCCTGACAAAGTTCTCGGCTTCCTTGATTTGGCGGGTCTTTGGGACCCCTCGCTGGCGCTGGTCATGGCGGGTGCCATTGGTGTTGGCTTGTTCGGATTCATGGTGGCTAAAAAGCGCACGGTAACCGTGTTTGGAGGCCCCCTTCGGTTGCCGACCGCCACTCAGATCGACAAGCGGCTTGTGCTTGGGAGCCTGGCGTTTGGCGTTGGTTGGGGATTGGCAGGGTTCTGCCCGGGGCCTGCGCTGGTGGGCTTGGGAGCGGGCGAAATAAAGGCGCTGGTCTTCACGGCCTCAATGGTCGCTGGAATGGCAATTTTTGAGTTGTTTGAGCGTGGCTGGTTTGCGCCCGGAAAAGCCGCAAGCTGAGCCATCTGACACCAAGCGCAAGCTGTGTCATCATACGTTTTTTTACAGGTGATTTATGGACCTAAGAAAGATTGACGACGATATTACGGTCACACCACAGATCCAGGTGGGCGACGTTGAAACGGCTGCAAGGCTCGGGTTTCGCACAATTATCGCTAACCGACCGGATTTTGAGGAGCCGGGTCAGCCCGCGATGGCTGATATCGAAAAGGCCGCGGTTGAAGCCGGGCTGGCCTGGGTGTACCAGCCGGTGCAGTCTGGCAACATTTTTGATCATGACGTTGAGCGCTTTGCTGAAATCTATGAGCAGGCGGAGAAGCCAATCCTGGCGTTCTGCCGCTCAGGCACTCGTTGCTGCGCGCTCTGGGTGATGAGCCAGTCGTCAAAGGTCCCTGCCGACGCGCTGCTGATCAAGGCGTACAACGCTGGCTATGATCTCAACGGTCTTAAACCCCGCCTGCAGTATTTTGCAGACAAACGTTAAACTTCTGATTGCTACCCTTCGGACAGGAACTCATATTTCATGCGTTACAAAGGTGTTGAAAACTTCGCCCATGGCCAACCCGAACGGCTGGGCGTGCTGATCACCAATCTCGGTACTCCGGACGAACCAACACCTGGCGCCTTGAGACGTTATCTCAAAGAGTTCCTGTCTGACCCTCGGGTGGTCGAAGTGCCCCGCCTTTTGTGGTGGCTAATCCTGAATGGCGTTATCCTGAGAATTCGGCCCCGGCGGTCTGCGGAAGCCTATCGCAAGGTTTGGAAAGAGGATGGCTCGCCGCTGCTGATTCACACCAAGAATCAGTGCCAGGCCATCAGCGAGCGGCTGCATGCGAAATACGGTGATCACGTTGTTGTCCGCTACGCCATGCGCTATGGCAATCCGTCCATTGCCAGTGCTTTGGACGATCTTCAGGCTCAGGGCGTTAGGCGTTTGGTAGTTCTGCCTCTCTATCCGCAGTACTCGGCTTCCACCTCGGCGTCGACGTTTGATGCCCTGTCCCGTGATTACCGGCAGCGGCGCTGGCTCCCTGACTTGCGCTTTATCAGTCATTACCCGGACTACCCACCGTACATCGAAGCCATGGCGTCGCAGATCGAAGCATTCTGGGCGGCAAATGGGCGCTCGAACATGCTGTTGTTGTCCTACCACGGCGTACCGCTCAAATATCTTCACCGTGGCGACCCGTACCATTGTGAGTGTCACAAGACATCGCGCCTCCTCGCCGAGCGTCTGGGACTCGGTGCAGACCAGTACATGACCACCTTCCAGTCGCGCTTTGGACGGGAGCCCTGGCTCCAGCCTTATACGGATGAAACCCTGAAGTCGTTGCCAGCCAAAGGCGTAAAAAGTGTTGATGTATTCTGCCCAGGATTTTCGGCCGACTGCCTCGAAACCATCGAAGAGATTGACGAGGAAAACCGCGAGTACTTTCTCGAAGCCGGCGGCGACAGTTTTGCGTACATTCCAGCGCTCAACAGCGAGCCTGCTCATATCGATGCGCTGGTTCAGCTGATCGAAGACAATTTGAGCGGCTGGCCTGTTAGCGCTGGAGAAACAGAGATGCTGGCGCAGTCTCTGAAAAGTGCACTTGATCGGGGTGCCAGTCAGTAAGTTATTGCCGGGGCATGGGATCATCCTGCCGGGTTGGCGGTCTATAGGATGAGTGTTGTAGGAAGCGATAAACGGACGCCATGAAACTGAACTGCGATTTGGGAGAAAGCTACGGCGCGTGGACTATGGGGCAGGACGAGTTGGTCATGCCCTGGATCGACATGGCCAATGTGGCCTGTGGTTTTCATGCCTCCGACCCTTTGATCATGCACAAAACCGTTGCGATGGCGCTTGAGCATGGTGTCGAGATCGGTGCTCACCCGTCCTATCATGATCTGGTTGGCTTTGGTCGTCGCTCCATTGCGCATACTCCCGAAGAAATTACGGCACTCATGCTCTACCAGATTGGTGCTCTTGAGGGTATCTGCAGAGCTGAAGGCGCTCGGCTTGCTTATGTTAAGCCCCATGGGGCTTTGAACAATGACATGATGAAAGACCCATCCCTGCTTCGCACTGTGATGGCGTCTGTTGCGAATTATCGCTCTGACCTGGCATTGATGATCCCGATCACACTGGATCATTCGGCTCACCGCGCGCTAGCGTGCCAAATCGGTGTCCCCCTCATTTTTGAAGCCTTTGCGGACCGTGCCTACGATGACAGCGGCCAGCTGGTGCCTCGCACCCAGAGCGGTGCGGTGCATCATGATCCCGCCACCATCGTGGCGCAGGCCCTCTCCTTTGCGACGAATGGTGGTGTGCGAAGTGTGTCTGGTCAGTGGCTCGACCTCCCGGCGGAGTCTCTGTGCGTGCACGGTGACAACGAACACGCCTTGGCGGCGGTGAAAGCGATCCGTGATGCCCTTCAAAGCGCCGGGCAATGATTGATTGCGTCTCTGAAAATAGCGTACTGGTGACGCTGGGGAATCGTATTGACCCCGCATTGACCTCGAAAATTGTCGCACTCTGTGAATGGTTGGACCTCAATGGTGAGGGCTGGCTGGTTGATCTTGTCCCATCGTACACCACACTCTTGGTGGTCTATGACCCACTGCAGCGCGATTTCCGTGATGTGACACGTATTGTTCGGCAAGGAGTGGGTGGCCTGGCTCAGTTAACTCGCCAACCCTCCTCTGAGGGTCATAGCCACGAAATTCCAGTTTACTATTCCCCAGAGAGTGGGCCTGACTTGTTGGCGCTCGCCAAACTGAAGGGGCTCTCCGTCGACGAAGTGATCAGGCTGCACAGCCAGCGCAGTTACCAGGTGTACGCCTTGGGGTTCTTGCCGGGCTTTGGGTTCTTGGGGACGGTTGACCCACAAATACAGGCTCCTCGGAAGGTCGTGCCAAGAGCCAGCGTACCGGCGGGCAGTGTTGCCATTGCCAACGGGCAAACCGCCATATACCCAAGGACTTCGCCAGGCGGCTGGCAGTTGATCGGTCGCTCTCCCACCGTCATGTTTGATCGTCACTCATTATCGCGACTCAGTATCGGCGACCAAGTCCGGTTCTTTCCTGTTTCTCGGAAGGAGTACCTGTCCATGGGGGGGGAGCTTTGAGCCTTTTCCGCATCGAAAACCCAGGCCCCCTGACGACGGTGCAGGACAATGGGCGCCAGGGCTATCAGCGGCACGGGCTGGCGCAAGGCGGCGCCGCTGACCGCCACGCCTTTATGTGGGCCAACAAGTTGCTGGAAAACGCGCCGGGAAGTGCCTGCCTCGAGCTGGCCTTTGGCGGGTTTGAGGCAGTGGCCCTTGCTCCGGTGACAGTTGCTGTTACCGGGGCTGCATGGGAAGTGCAGCTGAATGAGGACTTTATGCCGACCTGGCGCACCCTGGAGTTGGCGCGTGGGGATCGCTTGCGCATTCCACCCGTCAGGCATGGAAGATTTAGCTATCTTGCCATCCCTGGTGGTGTGTTGTCGGAAACCGTGTTTGGCAGCCAATCCGTGGTTATGCGGGAGGGTGTCGACGGCTTGAACCCGATTGCGGCTGGTGATGTGATTGGCGGGAAATCGGCCGGAATATTGCCGCAGCGAGTCGTCCCGTTACGCTTTCAGCGGCGTTATGAGTCGCCTGTTTTGTGTCGGGTGATCGCTGGGTACCAGTATCACCAATTTTCAGGTGATGATCGTCACCGCTTGTTCGGTCAGCGTTATACGGTTTCCAGTCAGTCTGATCGCATGGGCTTCAAATTGAGCGGTGCCCCGTTGCAGTCGCCGCCGTCTGGGGTTATCTCTGAAGGTGTTGCGCTGGGTTCCATTCAGGTGCCGGGGGATGGCAACCCCATTGTGTTGCTTAACGACCGGCAAACAATAGGGGGCTACCCGAAGATCGGTGTGGTAAGCACGCTTGACTGCAGTCGCCTGGTTCAGGCCTTGCCGGGGCAGCAAGTGGCCTTTGCTCTCACTGATTTGGAGGCCATGCAGTCTGAGTGGTTGATGTTTGAGCGTTTCTTCCAGGTTAGTCGCTGGAACCCGTCGGGCACGGACCTGTCTTGGGGAGGCTGACGGCCCCCTCTTTCTGCTCGCTATCCGTCAGAACTGGCGTTGATTCGCAGAAAGCGCATTCGCCAGCATCAACAGCTGCACCGCCGGTTTCAACGTAGCGTATGCGGTGACGCGACTCTGTACGGTTAGCCGAAACGGCGTATTTCCTGTTTGAATCCCGGGACATAGCTTCCTCCAAGCGGATTAAACCTGAGTTAACAGCTTCAGGCTAGCGCAACTTGGGGGTGGATAAAATAAGGAGAATTGCGAAGAGGAGAAGTGGCGGTGGGCCAGGGATTCGAACCCCGGGAAGGCTATTAACCTTCGCTGGTTTTCAAGACCAGTGCATTCAACCGCTCTGCCAGCCCACCGTGTAACACTCTGTTCGCCGTCATTGCGACAGCGGTGTGCATCATACCTGAATCCCCTGCTCTGTCAACGCCTTGAAATTTTTTCTCAACATTACCGTCGTTTAATGAAATAGTTTGGGCAGTCTGCTGTCGTAAATCGTTGAAAGTTACAACCAGAACACTATTATTGGTGGTAGTTTAAAACTGATTCGTTATCAAGACGGAGTAAATGATGGAACACAGAAATGTAAATGCGCAGCATGGTCAGGGTATGTACTCGGCATCCCATGCCGGTACCGACTTAAGCGCCAGTACCACCAAGGTACTGCGGAATACTTATAGTCTGCTGGCAATGACGCTTGCCTTCAGTGCCATCATGGCAGCAGTATCCATGAGTGTCGGTCTGGGACGTGGCGCCAGCCTCGTTTGCAGCATCACTGCCCTGGTACTGGTCTGGTTTGTCCTGCCACGCACTGCTAACAGTTCCGCCGGTATTGGTGTGGTCTTTGCTTTTACAGGCCTGATGGGACTCTCTCTTGGGCCCATGCTTCACTACTACCTCGCTCTGCCTAGCGGTGGCGCAATGGTAATGCAGGCGCTTGGCGGTACTGCACTGGTATTCTTCTCCCTGTTTGCGTATGTGGTGACCACCGAGAAAGACTTCAGCTTCATGGGCGGCTTCTTGTTTGCGGGTCTGATGGTTGTCCTGTTTGCAATGGTGGGTGGCCTGGTTGCCTCCCTGTTTGGCGTTGATGTCAGTGCGTTCCAGCTCGCGATGAGCGCGGCCATTGTTCTGCTGATGTCCGGTTTCATTCTGTTTGATACCAGCCGTATCGTTAACGGCGGCGAAACCAACTACATCATGGCCACAACAGCGCTGTACCTGAACATTTACAACCTGTTTGTCAGCCTGCTGCACTTGATTGGTGCTTTCAGCGACGACTGATTGTTGCGCTAGCCCCCAAAGCCCCGGCCTTGTTGCCGGGGCTTTTTGTTTGTGGGTTACAATAGGTTGTACCGAATCATAAGCAGGCACGCACATTCATGACTTCCCCGACATCGCTGGCATTCACGCTGGTTATTACAGGCGCCCCCTACTCCAGTCAGGCACCCCAGACCGCACTGAGCTTTGCACAGGCTGTCATCGCCGAGGGCCACAGTATCGACAGGGTCTTCCTGTATGGCGATGGCGTGCACCTGGCTTCCGCGCTGAGCACCCCTCCAAGTGACGAAACCAACTGGAGTCTAGCGTGGGCTGAATTCCTCATCGAGCACGGCATCCCCGGTGTTGCCTGTATTGCCTCTGCCCTTCGCCGGGGAGTGTTGAATTCTGAAGAGCAGCAACGCTATGAACGCAGTGCAGCTAATCTTGTCACGCCCTATCAATTACTGGGATTGGGTGAATGGGTCGAAAGCATCGCCAGCACCTCGAAAACCCTTTATTTTCACGGAGAGCACTGAGCGGTGACTGTACTCGTTGTAATTGATCAGTCCCCCTATGGCAGCTGGCGCGGCCGGGAGTCGCTGGATATGGCGCTGTCACTGGCAGCTTTTGATCAGCCCGCGTCATTGCTGTTCACCGGTGCGGGTGTAAATTGGTTGCGCAAGGGGCAAGACCCTGCCGGCATTAGCCAAAAGGCGGTTGAGCGGAACGTATCGGCCGCCACTATCTTTGGGATAGAGGAAATTCTGGCTGACCGGCTTTCTCTGGAGGCCAATGCCCTCACCCTGGACGAGCTTGTTGAGGGGGCGGTCGCCGTAGAGTATTCACCGGAGCTCGTGGCCAATTACCTGAATGTGGTGTGCCTATGAAGACCTTGCATATTGTCAATAAGTCTCCCGAGCAGGCTCGGTTTGGTCGCTGTCTCGCGGCGTTTGATCGCGATGACCAGTTGCTGCTCACGGAAAATGCGGTTATTGCTGCAGGGGTGGCTTCCCTTGAGCTTCCCACCCACTGCTTTGCGCTGGAAGCAGATCTTAAGGCTCGCGGGCTAACAAGCGGAGCGAGTGTTGTCTCGATTGACTATAACGGGATGGTGAAACTGACGGTCGAAGCCGATCGGGTGATCTGCTGGTGACCACTATGACTTTACCAGCTCGCAATAACGAGGGGTTTCTTGAAGACGTTGCCTCCTGGTCGCCCGATGTCGCCGTGCTGATTGCTCAGGAGGACGCCATTGAGCTTGTTCCGGAGCACTGGGAGATTATCAATTTCCTGCGGGACTTTTATCACGAATACGACATGTCGCCGCCATCGAATCGCTTGTTCGTTAAGGCCGTGAAAGACGCCATGGGCGAGGAAAAAGGGAACAGCATTTACCTGATGCAGTTGTTTCCTGGTACGCCTGCGAAGACGGCTTGTCGGATTGCCGGGCTACCCCGGCCCACTAACTGCCTTTGATCCAGAAGAGATAGAACCATCATGACCGCCGATAATGACGCCACTCTCCTGCCAGCCCCAAAGGAAGGCGAACATCCGTTTGCGCCCTACGTAAGAATTCTTGGTAAGGGAAAGCGCGGGTCTCGTTCGCTGAACTTTGAGGAAGCCCGGCACGCAATGGCAATGATACTCCGGGGCGAGGTTGAGGATGTCCAGCTTGGCGCTTTCCTCATGCTGCTTCGGGTTAAAGAAGAGACGCCGGAAGAACTTGCTGGTTTCGTCCAGGCAGTCCGTGAGCAGTCCCAGGCGCCGGCAGGGCTTGAGGTGGATATTGACTGGTCTTCCTACGCGGGCAAGCGTCGCCATGCCCCCTGGTTCCTGTTTTCAATCCTCCTCCTTGCCGATCACGGCTTGCGGGTGTTCATTCATGGCGCGGAGGGGCATACCCCTGAGCGCATCTATTTGAGCGAGGCACTGGAAGAGTTCGGTTTTGCGCCTGCCCGGCACTGGTCAGAGGTGAGCGACCAGCTAGATAGCCAGGGATTTAGTTACCTGCCATTAAGGTGCTTTGCTGAAAACCTGGCGAACATGATCGACCTGCGACCGGTTATGGGGCTCAGGTCACCGGTCCACTCCCTGGCCAGATTGATCAACCCCCTGAGCGCGCCTACTGTGCTGCAAGGGATTTTTCATCCGCCCTATGCCGGCATGCACCAAGAGGCTGGATTGTTGCTGGGCTACCCCCGTGTTGCGGTCATTAGGGGCGAAGGCGGAGAGATCGAACGAAATCCGGATAACGCACTGAAGGTCTTCCGTGCGCGCATTGCGTCCTCAGGCGAACAAGCCTTGAGTGAAGAGGAGTGGCCCCCACTCTTTGATCGACGCCATGTCAAACCCAAAGACATTAGTCCAGAGTCTATGCGACGCCTTTGGCGGGGCGAGGTCGAAGATAGTTACGGCGAGGCTGCAGTCATATCAACCGCGGCCTTTGCGCTACTTGAGTCTGGCTGCGCCATGTCTCAGTCAGAAGCAATGTCGCAGGCCCAGGATTTGTGGAGCCAAAGGGATAGAGGTCGGTTTTAAGTTGTGGGGCTTCAGGCGGTGTCGCTACCTGGGGCGTTCCGCCTGGTGGAATCTTTCCTTGCCAAGTCGTCAACGCTGCCGAGAAAGCTGCTCAGCCCATTTTCAAACAGCTCGGATCCAAATCGTAAGAACTGTCTCGTCGAGTCTTTGGCTGCGGCTTCGGGGATTTCCTTGAGCGATTCGCTCACCCCGCGCTTGACGCCCGCAGCCACTCTTTCCTCAACTCCGTCAGCTGCCTGCAGAAGTTGCTCCACTTTTGAGTTCAGATATGGCTTTAAAAAGTAAATATAACCAATTGTTAAAATAGACGTTATAACAATAGAGGTTGCGACAATGTTTGCCAGTATTAACAGCCAAAAATCCATAGTGATCTCCGTGTGTTGATTCGGGTCAGGCGTTGGCTGTGTTAAAGCGCAAACATGAAGACCGCCAGTTGCACAGCTCCCGCTAAAGCCCCCAGCAGTCCGCCAACAACCATTAACTGCAACTCTTCTTCCCGGAAGGCCGGTCGCAATATATCCTGGAATTCCGCTGGCCCAAGGCCTTTCATCTGCTCTGACAGAACACCGGCAACCACAGGGGCCCGATCCCGGTTAAACGAGGGGTCACAAAATACGTCGCGGGTAGCAAGTACGGCCTTCTCATTCATGGCCTTTTTCAGGTCTGTGTAACCTGTCATCCCGATTGCGACCTGGGTGGTGAGTTTCATCACTACCGTATTGTCCAGCAAAGGCCGGAGGTGCTTCTGGATAATTGCCCGTGTCCGGTCGCCGTGCTCGCCGTGAAGCATGGCATCTGCGACTTTCTCTACGGTGATCAGCTCTTCGGCAACCAATCTGGACCAGATGTCGCTGATTTCAGGCTGGCGGCGGAGGAACAGGCCCTGTACTTTCCAGAACAACACCCGTTTTGGCTTCAAGGGGCTGAAAATCAGGTTGATGGCCAGCCAGTTGGTGATGAAGCCAACAACAAAGCCGCCCAGAGGCAACACCCAGGGCTCCGGGTACCTAACCCAGATTGGGGCCAGGATCGCCCCGAGAATTCCGCCGATGATCGCCCCTTTGTTGATGACTGAGTTGAGCTCAACTTCGCCGGCCTCCTTGAAAATCCGGTTCATCAGGTCCGGATGGCGGGCAAGCTCGCGGCTAAGCAGGGCTTTCAGGTCAACCAGGTCGTTCAGATCGTCACCAAAATCCTCAACCAGCGACTCGATCCGCGAAGGTAGCTGCTCCCTCGCCCAGTCATAAATGCGCTTGCGCAGGAATAGTGGCATGTTGTCCCACAGTACCGGCTGAATTTCGTACATGACTTCGTCGATGTACTCGTCAAGCCGTGGGGTAACCTGGGATAGAATTTGCTCAACGATGCGCTGGGGCTCAAGCTTGCGGTAGACCTCGTTAAGGTCTCCAAATTGCTGGAGGGTTCGGTCGATGCAGATATGCGCCATTTTTTCGGCTTTGCGGGGAATAACGCCTTGCCAGCCAATGCCCCCAATACCGATAAACTGGACGGGATAGAATGACATCTGAATCGCCAGCCAGTTCGTAATCCAACCGACCACTGCTGCCATTAACGGCACGGACCAAAGTGCGACGTCGACCAAAACGAACCCCAGATAAAGTATGTAAGCGCATAGCGCGGGTTAGAACTGCATTCTGTGAATGAACCGGGACCCGGCCCGATTTATTAATTATTTACAGAATGATGAAGGATGTGGTCGCTACCGGCATTGGCCGTGCCGCCATGCCAAAGGGGACAAGAAAGCTGCAAAAAAAGACCAGCCCGGAGGCTGGTCTTAGTGGTTCGAGCAGGTGGGCGCTTGGCAGCGCTTCACTGGTAGTAGGCGTTCTCTTTAACCGAATGGTCGGTCACATCACGGACACCGGTGATTTCCGGAACGCGCTCTACAAGCGTGGTTTCCACGCCCTGCTTCAGGGTCAGGCTCACAGCGCTACAGCCCTGGCAGCCACCGCCAAACCGAAGTACCGCAATTCCGCCTTCAATCACCTCAACCAGCGACACCTCACCGCCATGGGAGGCAAGGCCTGGATTGATTTCCGATGCCAGTACGTAATTGATTCGATCCGTCAGCGGCGCGTTCTCGTCGACATTGGGGACTTTTGCATTAGGCGCTTTTATGGTCAGCTGCCCCCCCATCTGATCTTTGGAGTAGTCGACGTAGGCGTCTTCAAGAAACGGCACCGAGGCGTGGTCCAGATACAGAACGAACTTTTCGAGGTCGATTTTTTCGTCGGTTGGCACAATCTCATTTGGCGGACAGTAAGCAAGGCAGGTTTCCGCATGCTTGGTGCCTGGCTGGGTTACAAATACCCGTACACCCATGCCCTCGACATCCTGCTTTTCGATAAGTTGCGCAAGGTAGTCCCGCGCGGGATCTGTCACAGTTACCAGTGCCATTTTTCAAACCTGTTTAACGAGTGTGGCTCTATTTTAATGGAGATCGTCGGGACAAAAAAGACCAAGTAAAACACTCAGTCTTTTTTCTAACGCTGTATGATGATCAACTATTGAAATTTGTCTCAGGACGACATTGTGCAATTTTGCTATGATCCTGCGCCAATTTTATATTACGACTCTGATTGTCACCTACTACTGATAGCACCCGGAAGCAGTCACTATGAACGACCGAGAGCAACGCCTGCACTCCCTTCAAGAAATCCTGAAAGAACGCATCGTCGTCCTTGATGGAGGTATGGGCACCATGATCCAGAACGAAAAGCTGGACGAGGCGGCGTTTCGTGGTGACCGCTTTGCCGACTACGATCGCGAGGTCAAAGGTAACAACGACCTTCTCTGCCTGAGCCAGCCAGACCTGCTGATGCGGATTCATGAAGACTACCTGCTGGCCGGCGCAGACATTATTGAGACCAATACGTTCAACTCCACCCGGCTTTCCCAGGCGGATTATGGGCTTGAAAGTATCGCTAGGGAGCTGAACGTCGAATCAGCCCGGCTGGCCCGAAAGATCGCGGACGAAGTCACCGCCCGTGACCCGCAGAAGCCCCGCTTTGTGGCCGGAGCTGTGGGCCCTACATCACGAACGGCGTCTATTTCTCCTGACGTTAACAACCCGGGGTATCGAAATGTCGACTTCCAGACCCTTGTCGACAATTACTACGAGGCCGTATCCGGGCTGGTTGAAGGTGGATCTGACCTCATCCTGATTGAAACCGTCTTCGATACGCTGAATGCCAAGGCGGCGATCTATGCCACCCAGCAATATTTCGAAGACAGTGGCATTACCCTGCCGATCATGATTTCCGGGACCATCACCGACGCCTCTGGCCGGACCCTTTCGGGTCAGACCACCGAAGCGTTCTGGAACTCGGTATCCCACGCGCGACCGCTCTCTGTCGGTTTGAACTGTGCGCTGGGTGCTGACGCCCTGCGTCCTTATGTTGAGGAACTGTCCAACAAGGCCACCACCTTTGTTAGCGCCCACCCCAATGCGGGCCTGCCGAATGAGTTTGGTGAATACGACCAGACCCCCGAGGAAATGGCCGCCATCATTGAAGGGTTCGCCCGTGATGGATTCCTCAACATCATCGGCGGCTGTTGCGGTTCACGCCCGGACCATATAGCTGCCATTGCCAAAACCGTGGCCAAGTACCCTCCCCGCAAGATCCCCGAGCGGCCGGCAGCTTTGCGACTCTCCGGCCTGGAGCCATTCACCGGTGATAAGAACACGCTGTTTATCAATGTCGGCGAACGCACCAATGTGACCGGTTCCAAGCGTTTCTTGCGACTGATTAAAGACGAGCAGTACGAGGAAGCGCTCAGTGTTGCCCGGGATCAGGTTGAGAACGGTGCCCAGATCATCGATATCAACATGGATGAGGGTATGCTCGATTCCAGGGACGTGATGGTGACGTTCCTGAACCTGGTTGCCTCAGAACCGGATATCTCCCGTGTGCCCATCATGATCGACTCATCCAAATGGGACGTGATCGAGGCTGGCCTGCGCTGCATCCAGGGTAAGGCGGTTGTGAACTCCATCAGCCTTAAGGAAGGCGAGGAAGAGTTTATTAATCGGGCACGGGACTGCATGCGGTATGGTGCGGCGGTGGTGGTGATGGCGTTTGATGAAACCGGTCAGGCGGATACCTACCAGCGCAAAACCGAGATCTGCAAGCGCTCCTACGATGTGCTCACCGGTATCGGTTTCGACCCCGCCGACATTATCTTTGACCCTAACATTTTTGCCATTGCGACCGGGATTGAAGAGCACAACAACTACGCCGTTGATTTTATCGAAGCGACCCGGTGGATCCGTGAGAACCTGCCGCATGCATCGGTGTCTGGCGGGGTCAGTAACGTATCTTTCTCGTTCCGGGGCAATGACCCGGTTCGTGAAGCCATCCACTCAGTTTTCCTGTACCACGCCATCAAGGCTGGTATGAACATGGGGATCGTCAACCCGGGTCAGCTCGTCATCTATGACGAAATCGAGCCGGAACTGAAAGAAAGGGTGGAAGATGTTGTGCTCAACCGCCGCGACGATGCCACCGACCGCCTGCTTGAAATCGCCGAACAATACCGTGGCAAAGCCGGCAAGACGGAAGTCGAAGACCTGGCGTGGCGTGAGTGGCCGGTTGAGAAGCGTCTGGAGCACGCACTGGTCAAAGGCATTACCACCTACATAGTAGAAGACACTGAGGCCTGCCGACAAAACGCCAGCCACCCGATCCATGTCATTGAAGGTCCGCTGATGGACGGAATGAATGTGGTGGGCGACCTGTTTGGTGACGGGAAAATGTTCCTGCCCCAGGTGGTAAAAAGCGCCCGCGTCATGAAGCAGGCGGTTGCTCACCTCATTCCGTTTATCGAAGCGGAGAAGACCGAGGGTCAGAAGGCCAAAGGCAAGATTCTGATGGCCACGGTTAAAGGGGATGTTCACGACATTGGCAAAAACATCGTTGGGGTTGTGCTTCAGTGCAATAACTACGAAGTTATTGATCTTGGTGTCATGGTTCCGTGCGACAAGATCCTTGAGACCGCCCGAACGGAAGATGTGGACATCATCGGCCTGAGTGGGCTGATCACCCCGTCTCTCGACGAAATGGTGCACGTTGCCAGCGAAATGCAGCGCCTGGACTTCCAGATTCCGCTGATGATTGGTGGAGCGACCACCTCCAAGGCGCACACCGCGGTCAAGATTGAGCCCAAGTACAAAAACGACATCGCCCTCTACGTCGCCGACGCATCCCGTTGCGTTAATGTCGCTTCCCAGTTGCTCAGTCAGTCACAAAAGCAGGATTTTGTTGAAGCGGCACGCCAGGAATACGATGAAATTCGTGAACGCCGTAAAAACCGTGGCGAAAGGGTTAAGCTGGTTTCGCTTGAGGAAGCCCGTTCCCGCGCCCCTCAGCTCGACTTCTCCGGCTATCAGCCTCGCAAGCCCGCGTTCACCGGGGTCCGCGCCTTTGACGCCTACGACCTGAATGAGCTGGTGGACTACATCGACTGGACGCCTTTCTTCATCTCCTGGGATATGGCGGGCAAATATCCAAAGATCTTCGATGATCCAAAGCGTGGTGAAGCGGCAAGAACGCTGTACGACGACGCCCAGAAGATTCTTCGTCGAATGATCGATGAAAAGCGGGTAACCGCTCGCGCCGTTATTGGTTTCTGGCCCGCCAACCGCCGGGGCGATGACCTGGTGCTCTACACCGACGAAACCCGCTCCGAGGAGCTGGCCACCCTGCACCACCTCAGGCAGCAGGATGAAAAGGCCTCAGGCCAGGCCATGGCTGCCCTGTCGGACTTTGTGATGCCGGAAGACGCTGGCGCCACCGATTATGTCGGCGGTTTTGCGGTAACGACAGGTATTGGCGCGGAAGAATTTGCTGAGGAGTTTAAGCAGGCCAACGACGACTATAATGCGATTATGGTCAAGGCCCTGGCAGACCGCCTGGCTGAAGCGTTCGCCGAGCGCATGCACGAGCGGGTTCGCAAAGAGTTCTGGGGTTATGCATCCGATGAAACGCTGGATAACGAGGCGCTGATTCGCGAGCAATACAGTGGTATCCGTCCGGCTCCGGGCTATCCGGCCTGCCCGGATCACACAGAGAAGGCATCACTGTTCTCCCTGCTTGACGCAACCAGCAATGCGGGGATCGAGCTGACGGAGCACTTTGCCATGTTCCCAGCAGCGGCCGTTTCCGGTTGGTACTTCGGGCACCCGGATTCGAAGTATTTCGCCGTCGGGCGCATCGGCCGTGACCAGGTCGAAGACTACGCCAAACGCAAAGGTATCTCGCAAGCCGAGGCCGAGCGCTGGTTGGCCCCAAGCCTGGCCTACGACCCTGCCGAGTAACCGCTAGTCGAACCTGCCTGGCTGTTCTTCATGTCATGGGCTAGCCTTTCCTGAAAGCTTGCAAGGAAAGAAGCCCATGACGCGCCAGGCAACCCCCCGGAATACCCAAACGCCAAACTCTCGTTCGCCATCCAGGCCAGGCATTCTGAAAGTTATTCAGGGTGTTCTTGCCGGAGCCTTGGGCGTGCAGTCCAGTAAACGGCGAGAGGAGGACTTCTCCAGCCAAAGCCCTTGGCCCTACATCATTACTGGTGTCGTTTTTACTGTACTGTTTGTGTTGACGCTCGTGGTGGTGGTTAAGCTGGTTATTCCCTGAACTACTGGCCGGAGACCCACGTCACTGCAAAGGCAACCATCAGTAGGATCAATACGACTGCAGCCACAGAATCAACCTGACTGTCGGTGCGGACACTCTTTTTCATGACGCCTTCCTTTTTGTTTTATAAGTACTCTTCAATCTAGGTTGGGATCTTTGATTCGTCCAATCTATATCTCTAAAACCGATAACCATATTTGGAAATAATCATTTTAAGAATATAGCGGTAATGCTATTCTCCCCCACCGCAAAATAGCCCGAAATCTCTTTAGCAGGACGTACCGCTATGTATGTTTACGACGAACACGATCGGCTGATTCTGGCCGAACGGGTTGCCCAGTTCAGGGACCAGACCGACCGCGCACTGGCCGGCGAATTGAGCGAAGACGAGTTTCTGCCTCTGCGCCTCCAGAATGGCTTGTATGTCCAGCGCTTCGCGCCAATGCTTCGTATCTGCGTACCGTACGGCATGATGCGTTCCGGACAGCTTCGTCGCCTGGCACGTATCACCCGTGACTACGACAAGGGCTATGCACACTTCACCACCCGCCAGAACGTGCAGCTCAACTGGCCGGCGCTTGAAGATGTGCCCGACATTCTGGCAGAGCTTGCCGAAGTTGAGATGCACGCAAACCAGACCAGTGGTAACTGTATCCGTAACACCACCACGGACCAGTTCTCAGGCGTTCAGGTGGACGAAGTTGTGGATCCTCGTCCCTACTGCGAGATCATCCGGCAATGGTCAACCTTCCACCCGGAGTTCGCGTTCCTGCCGCGTAAGTTCAAGATTGCTGTCAACGCCTCAGAGCACACCGATCGCGCAGCGATTCAGGTTCACGACATCGGTTTGCAGGTCGTCAAAAACGACGCCGGCGACCTGGGTTTCCGGGTTCATGTGGGCGGCGGTTTGGGGCGTACCCCGATGGTCGGTCCTGTCATCCGCGAATTCCTGCCAGAGCATGACCTGCTGACCTATCTTGAGGCCGTTGTCCGCGTTTACAACCGCTATGGCCGCCGGGATAACAAGTACAAGGCGCGGATCAAAATCCTCGTCAAGGCCCTGAGTCCGGAAGGTTTTGCTGAAAAAGTTGAGGCGGAATGGGCGCACCTTAAGGGTTCTCCAACCAAGCTTACCGCTGAAGCCATTGAGCGTGTTCAGGCTTACTTCACTGAGCCAGCATACGAAACGGTTGCCGATCAGTCCGATGCGTTGGCAAAACTGCGGTTCGAGAACAAGGCTTTTGATAACTGGGTTGGCCGAAATGTCGACTCCCACAAAAAAGCCGGGTATGCGATTGTGACACTCACCATGAAAGCGACCGGTACACCACCGGGCGACGTCAGCGACCGTCAGCTTGAGCAGATTGCGGATCTTGCCGACCAGTTCAGCTTTGGTGAGATACGGGTTACCCATCAACAGAACGTTGTTCTGGCGGATGTGCGGCAAGACCAACTCTTTGAGCTTTGGCAGGCCATCATCCCGATGGGCTTCGCGACACCAAACCTCAATACACTTACCGATATCATCTGCTGCCCTGGCGGTGACTATTGCGCACTGGCTAATGCAAAGTCGATCCCGGTCGCTGAATCCATCCAGCGTCGTTTTGACAACCTCGACTTCCTGTACGACCTTGGCAACATTGATCTCAATATCTCAGGCTGCATGAACGCTTGCGGTCACCACCACGTCGGCAACATCGGTGTGCTTGGAGTAGATAAGAAGGGCGAGGAGTTCTACCAGGTCAGCCTTGGCGGCTCATCACAGCATGACGCCACCATCGGTAAAATTCTGGGCCCCTCTTTCGCTCAGGAAGACATGCCAGACGTCATCGAGAAGATTGTTGACGTGTATGTGAAGAACCGAAACGACGAAGAAGAGTTTATCGACACCTACCGCCGTATTGGTATCGATCCGTTTAAGGAGCGTGTATATGCCTGACATTATCAGCAAAGACGGTTCAATCAACGCCGACAACTGGACTGTGGTAGCGCGCCCTGCCCCTGGTGATTCGCTGGACCTTCCCGAAGGCCCTGTGCTTATCCCGATGGACCTATGGATCGCGGGACAGGAACACTTTTCCGGTCGTACCGATGTGGGCGTCTGGCTTGAAAGCCATGACGAACCGGAAGCCCTGGATGGCCTGGTAAACGAGTTGCCGGTGATCGCCGTTAACTTCCCCAAGTTCAGTGATGGCCGCGGATACAGCATCGGGCGCCTTCTGCGGGAGCGGTTCGGCTATCAGAATGAACTTCGAGCCATTGGTGACGTCCTGCTCGACCAGCTGCAGTTCATGAAGCGCTGTGGCTTTGACGCCTATGCCCTTCGGGAAGACAAGGACGCCAGCAAGGCGGCTGCTTGCCTGAACTTCTTTAGCAACAGCTATCAGGCAGCAACGGACACTGACGTCCCACTGTTCCGTCGTCGCGCTTCCTGATTCGGTCGACTCAAAAAAAAAGAGGGCCCAGCAAACGCTGGAGCCCTCTTTTTTTTGAGATGTCTCACCTCGACTAAGGGTTACTGATCAGAGTGAATGATCAAGGACGACCTTTCCGACCGACTCGCCTTTGAGGAATGAACTGAGCGAGCCAGCAAGCTCAGCGCGGCCGATGGTTCGCCGGTGCTGCTCTGTGACCGGACAGGCCCATTCGCCAGACAGCATTTCCCAAACCGCCACTTTGTCCTCAAGCGGTATTTCAACTGAATCGACCCCGAGCAGGTTGACGCCCCGAAGTATAAAAGGCAGCACGGTGGTCTCTAGCTGAGCGCCGGCAACCAAACCGCAGCAGGCGACGGACCCCCCTGGTTGAATTTGCTTGAGCAACTCGGCCAGCGGCGCGCCACCAACTGTGTCGATGGCGTTGGCATACGCCGGCTTCAGTAACGGTCGGTTGCCCGGGGTAAGGGTCTCGCGACCAACTACCTCCTGGGCGCCCAATTCGTTAAGTAGGCTCTGCTGGTCGGCTTTGCCGCTGATGGCAACCACATCAAACCCCAGCCCTGCCAGAAGCTCAACGCAAACACTGCCAACGGCGCCGGTAGCGCCGGTTACAGCGACCTTGCCCTGCTCCGGCTTGGCGCCAGCCATGAGAATCTTGCTGACGCACAACCCTGCTGTCAGGCCAGCGGTGCCGTAGGTCATGGCCTTGAGCCCATCCCAGCCGTCAGGCATCGGCACGCACCAAGCTGCGGGTACACGGATATATTCTCCAAACCCACCGTCGGTGTTCATGCCAAGGTCATAGCCCGTCACAATAACGTGTTGTCCTACCTTGATACGGTCGTCGGCTGAGGACACCACGTCGCCAAACGCATCAATGCCCGGCGTATGTGGGTATTCTCGGGTAACCGCGCGATTTCCAGAGGCAGACAGGGCGTCTTTATAATTCAGGGATGAATAGTGGACCTTGATCAGCACATCATGCTCCGGCAGATCAGCCACCTTGCGGGTAACCTCTTCGCCCCGGAATTCACCGTCCTGCTCTGAGACCTGCCACGCTTTGAATTGAGTGTCTTCAGCCATTGCTCTGCCGTCCTCTGTTTGTGATTTATTATTGAATATTCTGATTACGGAATGTGCCAACGATGCGCCAGAATGAATGCTCGATTGCTGAGCTGGTCGCCAACCCAAGGCGTTCCGGCAGGGAACGCCTTTGATGGAAGCCAACTGCAACGACATCCGCCCGTTCGCAGGCTGCCAACAGATATTCGTCAGAAGTCATCACTTCATCAATAAGATGAACGTCCAATGCTCGCTTGCCAAACCAAATGTCGCCGTTGGAAACCGCGTGTATGTCTAGAGCTGGCCGGCGCTCACCGACGTATTCCTTGAACAGAACGTGGGTGTCCTGCAGGTCATCCAGGAATTTCTGCCGCCCTTTCTCGGTGTTTTCACCAAAGACAGTCAGGGTTCGCTTGTGCTCCCCGGCGGTGAGCACCTCAAAATCGACATCGTTCTTCTTCAACAAACGATGGAAGTTAGGCAGTTGGGCGACAACCCCAATCGAGCCGAGAATGGCGAAGGGGGAGGCGATGATACGGTCGGCAACGCAGGCCATCATGTAGCCACCACTCGCGGCGACCTTATCAACACAAACCGTCAGCGCCACTCCTTTATTGCGGATGCGATCCAGCTGAGCCGCCGCCAGGCCGTAGGAGTGCACCAGTCCGCCGCCGCTTTCCAGACGGACAACCACTTCATCGGTTCCTGCCTCAGCAACGCTAAGCACACCAGTCACGGACTGCCGAAGCATGTCCGTATCGCTGGCCTTTATGTCACCGTGGAAATCAAGGACAAAAACCCGCGGCTTGCGTGGCGCACCTTCGTTGTCAGTGGTCGATTTGGCCCGCTGCTTTTTGGCTTTTTGCTCTGCTTTGAGCCGCTTCTTTTCGGACTTTTGCCACTGCTTGCGCTGTTCATCGTCCATCAGTCTGGACTGAAGGGCTTCTTTCAGGCGTCGGTACCGGTCGTTAAGCTTCCGGGTACGCAGCTCCCCTTCTCCTTGCTGATCCCCACGATCCTTCTGGGCCGCCGACGCGATGACTGAGATGATAATGATCAGCGCCACGACGACGGTAGCAACCTTAGCCAAGAACAATCCATAATCTGACAGAAATTCCAAAGCCTTTCTCCAACTGAGACTTGAGTTCAAGGGAGTTGATTGTAACTGAGGGGGAGCAACTAACAAGCTTGAGCAAGGCTGTTTGCGGTTCTTTGTTCGCTTGGCCTGAGGCGACAAAAACTGAAAAAATTAAAACAAGCGTTCGATCAAGCTTGACAGCCAACCACCATCCCCATAAAGTCGAATTGCGTTGCCGGGATATTGAACGCTTGCTCATTTCAGTCGTAAAGGCCAGAGCGCGCCGGCAAATACTCAAAAAAGAGCGAAAGCCAAAAATACTAGAAGGTAAAACAATGTCTGTAGCACAGGTCTTTGAAACACTTTCCCAGAATTTCAACGCAGACGCCGCTTCTGGCCTGGATCTGGTATTCCAGTTTGCTATCGAAGACGACAGCACTTACCACCTGGTCATCAACGACGGCACTTGCCAACTCGTTGAAGGTGAAAACGATGATCCGTCTGTTACCCTGATCATGAACACTGACACGCTGAAGGGCATCGTTTCCGGCGAAACTGACGGCATGCAGGCTTTCATGGCTGGTCAGCTGCGCGCTGAAGGCGACATGATGCTGGCAACCAAGCTGGGTGAACTGTTCACCATGGGCTAAGTTCCAGCCTGCTTTAAAAAAACCTGCCAGCTGGCAGGTTTTTTTATGTCTTGTGCATTTCGATCACAGAGCCGTGAGGCGGTAGCCACGAACATTCCGCCAAGCAGGGAAAGCACGCGACTACCAACGAGGAGGATAAGGCTTAATTACAACCCTACATCGTCAAGAGAGGACTCAGCGAGTTTCAGCAGATCCGGGTTTCGCTCTTCCCGGGTGCCAATGCACTCGATGTAATACTCCAGCGACGTTAATGCGTCTGCGAGCGCTTCAAGAATCTGGTTTGACGGCGCCTCTTTCTCATCGAGAAGCTTGGTCTGGATGGAGCTTGCTACCCGTCCAAGCACACTGGCCGCTTCCTCGTCATCAACCATCTTCAATCCGCCCCAGATGCTATGGAGGGTTGCCGGCAAGTTGGCGAGATGGAGCTTTTCAAAGTCTGATTCGATAAATGCTGTGATGGCCCGCTTGGCGAGGGTCAGAGCCCCTTTCGCCTCGTCCCCCACAACAAATAACGCTTCACGGAGATAGAGCGAACTGTCACGGGTATTGCGGGCAGCGGCGAGCGCATCAGTCTCAGAGGTGATACCCCGGGTTTCCATCTGGGCGATGGCGCTCTCGATAGCGAGAACAGAATCGGCCAGCGTATACAGCTCTTCTTCCCCGGGAAGACGTGAGTCTTTTTCCCACTGCCGCAGCTTCACAGCTTCTGCGCGCGATGCTTTCGAAAGCTGGTTGAGGTCAAGCATAACCAGCGTATTGGCCAGGCGCTCGAGGGTCTCGGCAATGGAGGCAAGCTCGGCCAGGTCGGGTTCGATGCCTCGCTCGATAATGTCGAGCTTATCCTTAAGTTGGTTCAGCTCTTCCTGTAGCGCCTCGGAAAGCGACTTGAGCACGTCGGAACCCGGTCCGTAGAGGCGCTTACTGTGCGCCTCAAACATGGAGTCCGAGTACTCTGCCGGAGCTGTACCGAACCCGGCAAGAATATCGATGACTTCCGGGTTGGCCGAGCCGCTGCGGTACAGCAGGTAAACCAGGTCTTTAATTAACGAATCCGGGGCGTCCTTGGCGGTGGCTACCCGGCCGACATAAACGATTTCGCGGGTGTATCGTTCGATGCGCATCAACATGCGTTTTCGTGCTTTGGAAAAGCCCATCGCACGATCAAGCATGGTGTCTGCAACGGTGGCGACGAGGCACCACATCTGAGCCATCGACCCTCGCCCGCACAATTGGACAAATCCCCGGGCAGAACGACTGATCAGCTTCAGGCTCACAACGTCGCTGCGGTTGCGAAGTGCGCTCAGCAGTGCCACCTGAAAGGTCAGGCGCATCCGGCGAGCCATCACTTCGAAGTCGCGTTCATTGCCTTCAAACGGCGCTACCTGGATATGACTGCAGAAATCAGGGCGGTGCTTGGCATCAAGATCGAAAAAGCCAGATTCGGGATAGGGCTTTTCCTTGCGTGCCTCGCGCAGGTCATTAATCACCGGCAACAAAAGTTCAGGGTGATCCTCACGCTGCTGGTGGTAGTACTCAACGTAACGCCGGAGGATGAAAAGTGCGGTGTTCAGCGTGGTGAGCAGGACGTTCTTGTCGTCATTAGCTCCGACTGGGACATCGTTGGCGAGCGCTACTGCTTCTTGGCATAACAGCGCCCCACCCCTCAGTTCAACAAGGACGAAAATCCCGCGCAGCTGGTTGATGAAATCGACACAGTTCTGCAGATCTTCCCCGCTGTCACGGTTTTCCTGGAAGCGTTCCAGGCTGGCTTCAGCCTGGCGGATGGTCTGCCCAATTTCATCTTTGACCAAGTCAAACGACTGAGATTTCGTCGCTAGAGACGATTGAACCATATACGCTTCCTGTACCTGTTTGCGGCGCCAAGCCGCTTCCTCTTTCTTATTGGGGCCGTGTTAGCTACGGGCGATGCGCTGACGGTTCGCCGACTTATGCCCAAGCCACTCCCTGACCGAACAGCGCGCCACGTAAAAAACTGGCGAACTGACCATTACTTATAACACAAAACTCATGTTCCTCAAGAAACCCTAAGTGTAACAATAAGTACACTCAGACCCAGTTCTCACCGGCAAGGCACTTGGTAACAGATCCGAGGCACTGAACTAGGGCTCGAGTTTGCCCCACAGTGTTTCGCCGGCGGCCTTCTCGATAACGCCCATCAGCTCGGCGTGGGCGGCCTCCTCTTCTGCTCCCGCGTGGACAACTTTTAGAGCTGGGCGGCTGGACGAGAGGCGACGAATGCCCCCTGACTCCCCTGAGTTCTCATCGCTGTCGTCAAGAGTCAGTGCGGTCTGCCCCCCGGTTAGCAGCAGGTAGACGTCCGCCAGTATCTCCGCATCGAGCAAAGCGCCGTGAAGCTCACGACTGCTGTTGTCGACACCGTACCTTTTACATAGGGCGTCGAGGTTGTTTTTCTGACCCGGATGTTTTTCCCGGGCGATGGCCAGGGAGTCAACGATGCCACAGTGGTCCGCCGTTTTCCGGACCGGCCTGAGGCGGGCAAACTCGGCATCCATAAAGCCGACGTCAAACGCTGCGTTATGGATGACCAGTTCGGCGCCTTTTATAAAATCGAAGAACTCTTCAACGATGTCTTTGAACAGTGGTTTGTCGGCAAGGAACTCGTTGGTAATGCCGTGAACGCTTATTGCTTCGGCCTCAACCTCGCGTTCGGGGTTGATATAAACGTGGTAATGCCGGCCAGTCAGCTGGCGCTCTATCAGCTCGACGCAACCAATTTCAATGATCCGGTGACCATCGTTCGGGTCAATGCCTGTGGTTTCTGTATCGAGTACTATCTGTCGCATTGGTAATCCTGATTAAGCCGAGGTCAGTTCATCCACGCCGCGATTGGCCAACTCATCGGCAAGCTCGTTGTCCGGAATTCCAGCATGCCCTTTAACCCAGTGCCAGGTGACCGTATGGCGACCCACCTCTTCATCAAGGGCCTTCCATAAGTCGTCGTTCTTCACTGGTTTTCTCGCCGCTGTTTTCCAGCCGTTCTTTTTCCAGCCTTTCATCCATTCCGTGATGCCCTTGCGGACATACTGGGAGTCGGTGTAAAGGTCAATTGAGCAGGTTCGGGTCAGGGCGCGAAGCCCTTGAATGGCGGCCATTAATTCCATGCGGTTGTTGGTGGTGTTCCGTTCACCGCCATGAAGGGTCTTCATTGCGTCACCGTACCGCAGAACTACCCCCCAGCCGCCCGGCCCTGGATTGCCCTTGCAGGCGCCGTCGGTATACATCACTACCTTATTTTCCATTCACTCCACCGTTGTCACGGATACATCCTCGCGAGGCGCCAATCGCGGTGGTGCCAGGAAGCGCAATCACATTGCCCTGGCGCCAGCTCCGCCTGGTTTGCACCGGAGCCCCCACTCGTTTGGTGGCAAGGATACAGTAATAGGCGCCCACGGGAAGGATTCCCTGATCAGCAATTCTATCAAGGAATGGGAAGCCGCCGCTGGGGCTGAGGTTCTTCAGGGGCAAATGGAGAAAATAGCTGCCAGAGCGATCGATCCCGAGATCAAGAAGTCGCAACCAATCCTCCATCCGTGACCGCAGGATAAACCGCCCACCCCAGGGACCGTTATGACTTCGGCTCAGAAGCTTTCGCAAGCCCCAGAGGCTGACCGGATTAAACCCCATGTGCAGTAGCTGCCCGCCGCCTTTTAGAACCCGACAGGCTTCGCGAACCACCTGATGGGGGTACGCAGAAAAGTCTGCGCCATGATGCAGGATCACAAGATCCATGGATTCACTGGAAAATGGAAGCTCGTCGTTGTCGCAGACCGCCACGCCATCGGGCATATGGCGACTCCACTCGGGGGTGGTCACGACTTTGTGGGTGAAATCGAGCCCGGAGGTCAGTGGCAGGCGGTGACTCAGCCCCATCTGCAATAGCCGGGCACCCGGCGCAATATCGGCCAGAACGGAATCAACGCACCGTCGCTGATCGGCGATAAGCGCTCGCCCCAGAGGGGTCTGGAACCAATGTTCAAAATTCCGAAGGCGCTCGGCATAACCCAGCCGTTCTGAGTCCATAGCTGACACCACCTCACTCCGGTAAGCCCGGGCATTGGGCTAAATGAACGAATGTTTTATGATAGCAGTCACATCAACTGGTTAACATCGGGGTAACCATGCTGTCGATCTCTGCAATCCCAGCCTTTAACGACAACTACATCTGGTGCCTTTTCGACAGTGACAGTCGCAAAGCTTTGGTGGTTGACCCTGGTGATGCGCGTCCAGTCATTGCCTACCTCGACGAACATGGCCTCACTCTCGACACCATTCTTGTGACTCACCACCACCCCGATCATGTCGGCGGCATCGCGGAACTGGTGCGAGCCCTGGGGCCAGACCGAATAGTCGCGCCATCGGACTCCCCCTTCAAGGCCGCCTCAGAAACGGTTTCGTCCGGCGATAGACTTATCTGGCGAAACGTGACTTTTGAGGTGATGGCTGTACCGGGGCATACCCTCGATCATGTTGCCTATTTTTGCCCTTCACCGGTGGATGGCTGCCCGGCGCTGTTCTGTGGCGACACCCTGTTCGTCTGCGGCTGCGGCCGGCTTTTTGAAGGGACGCCGGCTCAGATGCGGGCATCCCTTGAGCAGTTCCTCCAGCTAGACGATGACACCCGGGTTTACTGTGCCCACGAATACACTTTGTCGAACCTTAAATTCGCCAGGAACCTGCTACCCGCCGATCAAGCCTTGGCGGATTTTGAGCGCGAATGTGAGGCGCTTCGTCAAGACGGGACCCCCACTGTTCCCGCTCTTCTTGGCAGAGAAAAGCAGCTCAACCCGTTCCTGCGCTGGGATGACCCTGCAGTCATCGCCGCTGCCACTCGCTACGCCCAGAGCCACAACCTTTCCTGCGACGGTCCAGACCAGGTATTTGCGGCAGTAAGGCACGGCAAGGATCATTTTTGACGCGAAACCGCGTCAACTGCACGTCCCTTAACAAAAGGTGTCGGTGAAGTAACGCGAGTCTTCTTGACCGCAGAAAATCGCATCCCATAGAATTCTGTACACATTTACAAGCTATCCCATTCATAACATTAAGATTCAGGTTCTTACGGGAATTTGAACCGGGCCTTCGACTTATGATGTCACGACGTTTTGCGACAATCCTCTTCGCCAGCACGCTTACCGCTGGTTGCAGCAGCCTGTCTTCCCCAACGGGTTCGTGGTGGAACTCCTCAGAAGATCAAGAGGATATGCTGCTTTCTTCAGACAACCTGCAAGTTGCCGCCGGGGATGAAGGGTTGGTGCGCTCAGTCGAGTCCGGCAATGATGGCGAGGTGTCAGGATCCGGTATTGATGATTCCATCGACCCGGAACTGCGTGCAGCGGCGGAGAGAGCGCGGGAGTCGCTGGAAGACATTCCTCCGCAAGTCGAGCCGTCAATGGCAAACAACGATCTGTGGCAACGACTCCGAGACGGATTTGCCCTGGATCTATCGGTTACCAATGAGCGCATAGAGCAACAGCTCAACTGGTACGTTAACCACCCTTCATACATTCGCCGGGTATCGGAGCGGGCCAGTCGCTACATGCACTATATCGTTGGTGAGGCTGAAAAGCGGGGCCTCCCGACTGAGCTTGCGCTGTTGCCCGTCGTTGAAAGCGCATTTGACCCGTTCGCCTATTCCCATGGGCGTGCAGCGGGCCTCTGGCAGTTCATTCCATCAACCGGCAAGTATTTTGGCCTGACCCAAAGTTGGTGGCATGACGACCGGCGTGACATCCTGGCGGCCACAGATGCTGCGTACACTTACCTGGACAGGCTCGCCACTCGTTTTGACGGGGATTACACCCTCGCGCTGGCCGCCTATAACAGCGGCGGTGGCACTGTTTCCAGTGCAATTCGTCGCAACCAGCGCGCCAACAAGCCAACGGATTTCTGGGCTCTGGACCTGCCGCGAGAGACCCGCCATTACGTTCCGAAATTGATCGCCCTGGCGAAAATTTACCAGGACCCGGCGGCGTATGGCATCGAACTTCCATCGCTGGACAACCAGCCCTACTTCGAAGTCGTCGAAACCGGCTCGCAACTTGATCTCGCGCAGGCCGCAACCCTGGCCGGAGTCAGTATCGACGAGATCTACCTGCTCAACCCATCCTACAACCGTTGGGCGACCAACCCAGATGGCCCGCACCGGTTGCTTGTCCCCACCGAGAGTGCTGAACAGTTCCGCCAAGGGCTCAACGCCCTGCCCCCCGAGCATCGGGTTTCGTGGCAGAACTACAGTGTTGAATCCGGTGACAGCCTGATTCGGATTGCACGAAAGTTCGGTACCACCACCGACGTCATCAAAGAAGTTAACAACATGAACGGTGACATGATTCGCATTGGGCAGCGCCTGCTGATCCCAACGGCAAGGCAAGGAACGTCCGCCTATGCGCTGAGTGAAAGCCAGCGGCTCGCTTCCACCCAAGCCCGTGGGGGTCGCAGTGGAAACGGTCAAAGGCTTGAGCACACCGTCCGCTCTGGCGACACCTTCTGGGACATTGCCCGTGAGAACGGCGTCACGGTTCGCCAGGTTGCCGCGTGGAATGGCATGGCTCCAGGCGACCCGCTCAGGGTTGGCCAAAAGTTGGTGATCTGGTCCCAGAACGCTTCGCCGGCAACCGTTGCCAGCGCCCGCAACAGCTCCATGGTTCGCCGGGTGGGTTACCAGGTGCGCCGTGGCGATTCCCTGTCCGCCATTGCCAACCGTTTTTCGGTCAATGTGAGGGACATCGCAAGCTGGAATAACCTTAATACTTCGCGCTATCTCCAACCCGGACAAAGTCTGGTACTCTACGTGGATATTCGTAACGCCAACTAACCATTACAAAAATCCACAAGTGCGAGATCCATGGTAAGAAACAGGACGAATTCATACCGTAATGCTCTTTCCTTGATGGCTGCTGCACTATTCGGGTTCAGCAGCCTGCCACTTTCCGCAGACCAGGTCGCCCCACAGCACGCCCTGGCGATGCACGGAGAACCCGCTTACCAGGCGGACTTCCCTCACTTCGATTACGTCAACCCCGATGCCCCCAAAGGCGGAACCCTGCGACGGGGCATCGTGTCCAACGGGTTTGACTCGTTCAACCCCTTTGTTATCGGTACGATCGCCGCCGTCGGGATCAACACGTACCTGTACGATACCCTGATGGTTCAAAGTGCTGATGAGGCATTCAGTGAATATGGCCTGATCGCGGAATCGGTAGAAACTCCGGATGATCGCAGCTATGTCGTCTTTAATCTGCGGGAAGAGGCACGCTTTCACGACGGCGCCCCCATAACCGCCGAAGACGTCAAGTTCACCTTTGAACTTCTGACCACCCAGGGGCACCCCTTCTTCCGAAGCTACTATGCGGACGTTAAGGCCGTCACCATAGAGGGCAGTCACCGAATCCGGTTTGACTTTGGTGATAGCGAGAATCGGGAGCTCCCACTCATCCTCGGCCAGATTCCGGTACTTCCCAAACATTACTGGGATGACCATGAATTTGGAAAAAACGGACTGACCCCACCGGTTGGCAGTGGTCCCTACCGGATCGGGAATTTCGATGCCGGTCGATCAATTACCTATTCGCGGGTTGATGATTACTGGGCCCAAGAACTCCCAGTACGCAGGGGCTTTTTCAATTTCGACCATATCCGGTTCGACTATTACACTGACGATACCGTCGCTCTCGAAGCCTTCAAGGCAGGGAACTATGACTTCCGCCTTGAGAGTTCGGCAAAAAATTGGGCAACAGCCTACACTGGCGACAAGTTTGACCAGGGACTGATTCGCACTGAAGGCCTGGAGCACCACCGCCCCGTTGGCTTGCAGGGGTTTGTTTACAATACCCGGCGCCCACAGTTTGCAGACCCTCGGGTTCGTGAAGCCCTTGCCTATGCGTTCGATTTCGACTGGGCTAACACCAACCTGTTCTATGGGCAGTACACCCGAACTGACAGCTTCTTCGAGAACAGTGAACTGGCTTCACGCGGACTGCCAACACCCGAGGAGCTTGAGATTCTCGAGCCCTTCCGCGATCAGTTGGCGGCCAGCGTATTTACCGAGCCGTATAATCCGCCAAGCACCACGGGCGACAACAGCTTGCGGGGCAATCTTCGCATCGCCATGCTGAAGCTCAAGGAAGCTGGCTATGAAATCCGTGATCGCAAGATGGTCAATGTTGAGAGCGGAGAGCCCCTGACCTTTGAAATCCTTCTGTTCCAGAAGACCTTTGAGCGGGTTGTGCTTCCCTTCAAAGCCAACCTCGAAAAGCTGGGAATAGACGTTGCAGTCCGGATGGTCGACACCACCCAGTACATTCAGCGGGTGCGTAGTTTCGATTACGACATGATTACCCAGGTACTTGGCCAGTCTGACTCACCAGGGAATGAGCAGCGGGAATACTGGTCCTCAGAGACCGCGGACATGGTCGGCTCCCGGAACTATATGGGAATCAATGACCCGGTTGTCGATGAACTGGTTGACCAGGTAATCCAAGCGCCGGATCGGGAGTCCCTGATACACCGTGTTCGCGCCCTGGACCGAGTGCTTCTCCACGGTTTCTACGTCATCCCACAATGGCACCTGGCCATGGACCGAATTGCCTATTGGTCCCAGCTGAACAGGCCGGAAACCATTCCCAAAAACGGGATTGATCTCGATAACTGGTGGATTGAGCAATAACACCATGAACCAGTTCCGCTCTGCCCTACGGCAGGAAAGCCCCCTCTGGTTGCGGGGGGGGCGCTGACTATGGGCGCTTATATCCTCAGACGGTTGGCCCTGATCATACCAACCCTCATTGGCATTATGCTGGTGAACTTCATCATTGTTCAGGCGGCTCCTGGCGGGCCGATTGAACAGTTTGTCGCTCAGATGGAGGGGCATGGGGGCGGAGCACTCACCCGTGCCGGTGGCGGCGGAGGCAGCGAAGTGTCCGGTGGCGATGGGGCATCCGAAAGCCGGGGCACCCGGGGCATCCGTCCGGAATTGCTTGAGGAACTGGAGCATTTATACGGCTTCGACCAGCCTGCCCCTGAGCGTTTCATGAAAATGCTTGGTGACTATGCCACCTTTAATTTTGGTGATTCTTTCTATCGTGACCGCTCGGTCATCGACCTGATCCTCGACAAAATGCCTGTCTCGATCTCGCTGGGGCTCTGGTCCACCCTCATTATCTACCTTATTTCCATCCCGCTGGGGATCAAGAAAGCCGTCACCAACGGTTCCCGTTTTGATGTCTGGAGCAGCTCCGCGATCGTGGTCGGATACGCCATCCCCGGCTTCCTGTTCGCCTTCCTGCTGATTGTCCTGTTTGCGGGGGGCAGCTACTTCGACTTGTTTCCGCTGCGAGGTCTGACATCACCCGACTGGAACGAGATGTCCTGGCTGCAAAAGGTCGGCGACTACTTCTGGCATCTCGCCCTGCCGGTTACTGCCAATGTCATTGGCGGTTTCGCTACTCTCACCTTGTTGACCAAAAACTCCTTTCTGGATGAAATCGGTAAGCAGTATGTGGTGACGGCCCGCGCCAAAGGGCTTGAGGAACGGCAGGTACTCTACGGTCACGTCTTCCGTAACGCCATGTTGATCGTCATCGCCAGTCTGCCGGGTGTGCTGGTGTCTCTTTTCTTTACCAGCTCGCTGCTGATTGAGGTTATCTTCTCGCTGGACGGTTTGGGGCTGCTCGGGTTTGAAGCTGCGCTGAACCGCGACTACCCGGTTCTGTTTGGAACGCTCTACATCTACACACTGATTGGCCTGGTGCTGAAACTGGTGAGCGACATTACCTATGTGCTTGTCGATCCCCGTATCGACTTTGAAAGTCGGGAGGGTTGATGATGGCCATCATGAACCTTTCCCCCATCCAGCAACGCCGGTTATCGAACTTCCGGAATAATCGGCGGGGCTACTGGTCTCTTTGGCTTTTCCTTGCGCTGTTCGTCCTCTCCTTAGCCGCAGAGCTGATTGCAAACGACAAACCGCTGGCGCTGTCCTATAAAGGGGACTGGTATTTCCCTTTATTGGAACACATTCCAGAAGAGACCTTTGGTGGCTTTTTGCCCACAGAAGCGGACTATCGGGACCCCTTCATCAAGGATGAGATCACCGCAAACGGCTGGATCCTGTGGCCACCGATTCGCTTCAGTTACGACACCATCAATTACGACCTGGATGTACCGTCACCGGCGCCTCCGTCTGGCGAAAACTGGCTTGGCACCGATGATCAGGGACGGGACGTCGCAGCACGGGTGATTTATGGTTTCAGGATCTCGGTTCTTTTTGGTCTGATCCTGACCATCTTGAGCAGCCTTGTGGGCGTGGCCGTCGGTGCGCTCCAGGGCTATTACGGCGGTAAGGTGGATCTGCTTGGCCAGCGCTTTATTGAGGTGTGGTCAGGACTTCCTGCGCTTTACCTGCTCATTATCCTCTCCAGCATTGTGGAACCGAACTTCTGGTGGCTGCTGGGGATTATGCTGTTGTTCAGCTGGATGGGGCTGGTGGATGTGGTTCGCGCGGAATTCCTTCGTGCCCGCAATTTTGAATACGTGCGTGCTGCACGGGCGCTGGGGCTGGGTAACCGCAAGATTATGTTTCGGCATATCCTTCCGAACGCGATGGTCGCCACGCTGACCTTTATGCCATTCATTTTAACCGGTGCCATTACCGGGCTGACTTCCCTGGACTTCCTGGGGTTCGGCCTCCCCTCGGGATCGCCGTCGCTGGGAGAGCTTATCGCCCAGGGCAAATCCAACCTCCACGCGCCTTGGCTTGGCATTTCCGCTTTCGTCAGTCTCGCACTGATGCTGACGTTACTGGTGTTCGTTGGTGAAGCCGTTCGTGATGCGTTTGACCCCAGGAAGAACTAGGCCATGGAAGAATTGCTGAGCATTTCCAACCTTTCCATACGGTTCAACGACGGGAAAAACGTTGTTGAAGATGTATCGTTATCCCTTCGGGCAGGTGAAACGCTGGCGCTGGTTGGCGAAAGCGGATCCGGAAAGTCCATCACCGCCCTCTCCGTCCTTCGCCTTCTCGATGGACGGCACGTCCAATACCCAACGGGTGAAATCCGCTATCAGGGAGAAGACCTGCTCAAAGCTCCGGAACAGCGGCTTCGTCAGGTACGTGGACGTACCATCAGCATGATCTTCCAGGAGCCAATGACCTCGCTGAACCCACTCCATACAGTGGAAAAGCAGATCACTGAAACCCTGGCGCTGCACATGGGTATGCGGGGGCCGCAGGCAAGGCAGCGTTGCATTGAACTACTGACCCTGGTTGGAATCCCCAATCCGGAAGAGCGACTGGGCAGCTACCCCCATCAACTGTCCGGTGGGCAGAAGCAGCGCGTCATGATTGCCATGGCGCTGGCCAATGAGCCCGACCTGCTGATTGCCGATGAACCCACCACCGCGTTGGATGTCACCGTTCAAAAGCAAGTACTGGAACTTTTGGGCGATCTGCAAAAGCGGCTGGGTATGTCGGTGTTGCTGATCACCCACGACCTCACCATTGTCCGCCGCTATGCTGACACCGTTGCGGTGATGGAAAAAGGCCGGCTGGTGGAAAAGGCGGATACGGAGTCCCTGTTCTCTCAACCAGCGCACGCTTACACCCGGAAGCTGTTGGCCTCGGAGCCCAAGGGAACGCCTCCGACGCCTTCCACCGCGGACGCCCCCCTGCTCACCGTCAAAGACCTGAATGTGCGCTTTCCGACCTCAAAAACCTGGCTTGGCAAACCAAAGACCTGGTTTCAGGCCGTTCAGGACGTGGGTTTTTCCGTCAATCCGGGTGAAACGCTGGGGATTGTGGGGGAAAGTGGCAGCGGCAAAACCACGATTGGACATGCCCTGCTCAAACTCACAGCCAGCGAAGGCGCGGTCGAGCTGAACGGAAAAAACCTGGCCAACCTTAACCAAAAGCAGTTCCGGCCCTATCGGCGACGGGTTCAGATTGTGTTTCAGGATCCCTTTGGAAGCCTGAGCCCGCGGATGTCCATTTCAGAGATTATCCGCGAGGGACTGGAGATCCATGAGCCCGACACCCCCGTCAGTGAGCATGACAATAAAGTGGTACAGGCACTTGAGGACGTCGGGCTCAATCCGGAAGACCGTCACCGCTACCCTCATGAGTTCTCAGGAGGGCAACGGCAGCGCATTGCCATCGCCCGAGCGCTGGTGCTGCGGCCAGAACTGATCATTCTCGATGAGCCAACTTCGGCCCTTGATCGTACCGTTCAAAGCCAGGTTATCGAGCTGCTACTGGACCTCCAGTCGCGCTACCGCATCAGCTACCTGTTTATCAGTCATGACCTGGCGGTGGTTCGCGCCCTGAGCCACAAGCTTCTGGTCCTTCGCCATGGTGAAATCGTGGAATATGGCGATGCCGCATCTATCTTTGCCCAGCCACAATCGGACTACACTCGGGAGCTGCTGTCAGCTGCCTTCTTCTACCAGCACGCCGGTAATGGCGACACCGACGCTGTGGCCGGGACTACGACCAATTGAGCGTAACCCCGTCACACAGCTTCGGGGATAATACTTGAACATTGCTACTCAGGGAGACATCAAATGGGAATTCTCAGCGGCAAGAAAGCGCTGATTGTAGGCGTAGCCAGCAAACATTCCATCGCGGCCGGTATCGCGGAAGCGTTTTATCAACAAGGTGCCGAGCTGGCGTTCACCTACCAGAACGACAAGCTCAAATCTCGGGTTGAGCAGTTCGCCGAGGGCTGGGGAAGCTCCCTGACATTCCCTTGCGACGTAGCCAGTGACGAAGAAATTGAAAACGTCTTCAAAGCCATCGGGGAGCACTGGGACAAGATCGACATCATTGTTCATTCCGTAGGCTTTGCGCCCGCGCACGAACTTGACGGCAACTATGTCGATGTCACGACCCGTGACGGCTTCCGTATTGCCCACGACATCAGTTCCTACAGTTTTGTCGCCCTCGCCAAAGGAGCCCGCCAGATGCTCAGCGACAATAGCTCCCTGCTGACCCTGAGCTACCTTGGCGCCGAAAAGGTGTTGCCGAACTATAACGTGATGGGTTTGGCTAAAGCGTCGCTGGAGGCCAACGTTCGCTTCATGGCTTCAAGCCTGGGGCAGGACGGGGTTCGGGTCAACGGCATCTCCGCCGGGCCGATCAAGACCCTGGCAGCGTCCGGTATCAAGAGCTTCCGTCGGATGCTTGCGGAAAATGCCAAGCGCGCACCGCTGGGGCGTAACGTTACTCAGGAAGAAGTCGGTAACGCAGCCGCGTTCCTGTGCTCCGACCTGGCCAGTGGCGTAACCGGGGAAATCATGCACGTTGATGCCGGTTTTAACGTCACCGCCATGGGCCAGCTGGACGACTAAGTTCAGTTTGGCTTCAACCCGGGAGCCGTCTTCCGCGCTCCCGGGACTCATTCACCCGCCATCGCTTCCGCAACCGCTTCAATCCAGTCCAGGAATCGGACATCCTCAGATTCAGCCATTCTAAGCCCGATTAACCAACGTTCTTCCCCGGCATTGGTCGCTTCGCACCAAACCACTTCACACACCAGCTCGAAAGGCCTCTCCTCGGGTGAGAGTTGTACCTTCGCGTTTAACAGGGCGCCAACCCTGACTGACTCAGCGGTCTCTATACGAATCCCATGTGCCGACACATCACGGGTATAGGATGTGACCGTGTGTGCGGATAGCCTCAGCTCAGGGTCTGCAGCCTCTAGCTCAATCTCAACTTTAGCGCGCCCCGTTAAACGGTACTCGGAACGCTGTTCACGATCGCCGGCACTATGCTTCATCCATCGGTTTCCCTTCCAGAATCGAATTCGACGGGCTCTCTGGTATTCTAGTCGTTCTTTAGTGCTTACCCATCCGGATTCGCCCGACCACCCGTGATAGGGCATCGTCAAACTCTGCCGCATCGCTGAGTACCCGCACCCGGCCCTCAACAAGATCGTCGATAAGTCCCTGTTCGGTATATTCCGTTCGGTTGAGGCCAAGACGATCGACAAACACCAATTTTTTGGTGGCTGCAATTTTTACCGCAAGCTTCAATCGGGTGGGCGAACTGTCAGTATCACTGTCATTAACAGCTATCCAGCTTCCCAGCTTCAACCCGTCGACACGTTCTCGCGCCTGGGACTCCATTTCCCGGCGAAGCCTGAGCGCTTCAGCGTCACGCTGCTCCTGCTGTCGTCGTTCACGTTCGGCATGCTCTCGTTCTATCTCCAGCCGCTGCATTTCCAGTTCGTTCCGTTTAGCGTCCTCAGCCGCTTCCACTTTCTTTCGAAGCGCATCGGCCTGCTCCCTCGCACGCTCGGCAGCAGCCCGGCGTTGCTGCCGTTGCTGATGGTACAGGGTGTCTAACGACTGGACGGTGTCACAGAGCAAATCCTCAAAGCCGTTGATCTGAGGCAGCAAGCGCAGTGCGCCACTGTTTCGTGCCTGAACAAACGTATGCCAGGGTGTTATGCCAAGTTTGGTGCCTGCCCCATTGGTCCAGAGCACTTCACTGGAGGCATCCAGAAACGCGGTAAAGAACCGCCGCTGTTCATGCGCCCCCACACCTTCAACGAACCACTGCTTGCTGACCGCTGCGAGATCGGCTGAGGATGGATTCTGGGTGGATAGCCAAGACTCGTCAAAGGTCTCCAAGCCGCCATCAAGCGCAGGAGCCAGCTCAAGTTCTTCGCCCCTGAGACGTGCGACGATTACCCCCTCAATGGCGGTCATAGCACCACTTGGTAGCGAACCACCCTGAACCCGTTCCCAGACTGACGACAAACTGTCGCCAATCTGCTCCCCTACCTTGTAGAGGCGCTCGGAGCTGCCATGGGACAGCGAGGGGTCACCAATCCAGGTCAACCACTGGAGTAGCTTGTTCGCATGACGCCAATCCGCACTCTCGGTTCCGGAGGCCAGCACGGCCTGACGCATCAGCGGCAGCCAATGGTTCCGGATGAAGCCTGAGATAACGGGTGGCAATTCCCGGTTGGTGAGTGCGCGGCCAATAGCCGCTCGCGCCACCTGCTCGGCCTGCCTTTGGCGTGCCATGCCGGTCTCCGATTCAAGCAACCGGACCTGGAGTTTGGCCGTACGCTCATGACGAGCCAGGGCATCGCTTTTCCACTGGTCACAAAAGCGGTGAAACGGTTCAAGTGACTGCGTTTCAAAGCTCGCAGATACCGCAATGACCATGCCTTCAAGCTGATCCAGCAAAACCCGTGATGAACGCCCTCCGGTATCACTCCAGCCGCGCCACTCACCCAGGCTGTCCAGCCACTCACACAGGTGGCCGTCAAACGCACTACCGCCCTCTTCGGATAACCGCCATGCGAGAAAGAACCTCAAACGGGCAACTTTTTGGACCAGGGCCAGGTGCAACCCCGAGGTTTTCAGCAAGACATCCATGACCCGGTCGGAGATATAGGCCGCATTAACCTGTCGGACAGTCCAGCAGACGGATACCGAGCGGAGTACGTGGGAGACCGTTTCGTTCCGTTGTTCACTCCAACAGGATAGCAACAGCGGACGCCAGTCCGGTTCCTGACCAGGGTCAACGGCCTTGATCGGGTACGGGAGATCCGGAATACGGATGCCCTGAATGATGGCGTCGGTTTTCTTCTCTAAAGCGGCGGTGTCCAGTCGTACTGGATTCTCATGGGTCGTCAATGACATTCAACATAGCGTCCGGTTCTGGATAAAAAGGCAATATCGCCGACAATCAGTTCATTACGTCATGAAAGCAGCGCTACTTCCACCTGTTTATGTAACCAACGAACATCTACCCGGATGGGGCACAGGTGCCGCATGGGCCTGGGCGCCATCCGATTGCAAAGGCAAGGTAAATGGCGCAGTATATCGAACCCTCTGGAGCCTTTGCGGGATGCCGGTTCCAGCATGCACAACGATCAAGGTCGGGAGCACTTTTTAGTTCGTGACACTGCTTCCGAGAACGTATTACATCGAGGATAAGAACAGAATGTCCGGTAATAAGCTCGAGAACGTCAACGTGGCCAGTCAGGAAACACTGATCACGCCTGAAGCGCTGAAGAAGGAAATGCCTCTGTCCGATAAGGCGGCGGCTACTGTGGACGGAGGTCGTCAGGCGATCTATGACATCATGGACGGCAAGGACCATCGACTGTTTGTTGTAGTAGGCCCCTGCTCCATCCACGACGTTAAAGCGGCCCGGGAATACGCTGAGCGACTGAAAGTCCTGGCGGACGAAGTCAGCGATACCCTGTTGATTGTCATGCGCGTTTACTTCGAGAAACCCCGGACAACGGTTGGCTGGAAAGGGCTGATCAACGATCCACACCTCGATGACACCTTCGACATCGAACAAGGTCTCCATATCGGGCGCCGTTTACTCCTGGACATTGCCGAGCTTGGTCTGCCGACAGCAACCGAAGCACTGGATCCGATTTCTCCCCAATACCTGCAGGACACCATCGCCTGGTCCGCCATCGGTGCTCGCACCACGGAATCCCAGACCCATCGCGAAATGAGTAGCGGACTTTCCATGGCCATTGGCTTCAAGAACGGGACCGACGGCAGTCTGGACGTTGCCGTCAATGCGATGAAATCGGTCTCCCACCCCCACAGTTTCCTGGGCATCAATCAGCAGGGTCAGGTTTCCATCATTCGCACGGCCGGTAATGCCTATGGTCATGTGGTACTGCGGGGCGGTGGCGGCAAGCCGAATTACGATTCTGTCAGTGTTACCCTGTGCGAACAGGCGCTGGAAAAGGCGGGGCTGCGTAATTCCATTATGGTGGATTGCAGCCATGCCAACTCAAACAAGGACCCGGGGCTTCAGCCATTGGTTATGCAGGATATTAGCCATCAGATCCTTGAGGGCAATAAATCCATTCAGGGCCTGATGATTGAGAGTCACCTCAACTGGGGCGCGCAGGCCATCCCGGACAACCTGGACGACCTCAAGTACGGTGTTTCCATTACCGACGCCTGTATCGATTGGGATACGACCGAGAAGGCCATTCGGGAAATGAGAGAGAAGCTGAAGGACGTTCTGCCCACGCGCTGAACGACCCGGTAGCCAGACACAAAAAAGCCGAAGACACCAGGTGCTTCGGCTTTTTTGTGTCTCGCGGCGATCAAATCGATGGATCGCCAACCCAGTCGAGCTTGGAACGAAGGCTCACCACATGACCAATGATAATGATGGTCGGGGCGGTAACGCCGCTGTCTTTAACCCGCTCAACAATATTGCTCAGATCGCCAACAACAACCTTCTGTTCCGGCGTAGTGCCCTTGGAAACCAAGGCAACGGGCATATCCTCGGACATCCCGTGTTTGACCAGTTCACGGGTAATAACCGGAAGCCCAACCAGGCCCATGTAGAAAACCAGCGTCTGGTTATTCTGGACGAAATCCTGCCAGGGCAGATCACAGGTGTCGTCCTTCAGGTGCCCGGTAACAAATCGAACAGACTGGGCATGGCTCCGGTGAGTCAGTGGGATGCCAGAGTATGCGGCGCAACCTGACGCAGCAGTGATTCCGGGAATTACCTGGAAACGTACGCCTGCTTCTGCCAGCGTTTCAATCTCTTCCCCACCACGTCCAAAGATGAACGGGTCTCCCCCCTTCAGTCGAACTACCCGCTTACCCTTCTTCGCGAGTTCAACCAATCGTTGGTTGATCTGGTCCTGGGGCAACGTATGTTCTGACCGCCGTTTGCCGACGTGGATACGCTCAGCCTCTTCGGGAATCAGCTCAAGAATTTCAGGGGAAACGAGTCGATCATAAAGCACCACCTCGGCGGTACTCAGCAAGCGCCACGCTTTCAGGGTAAGAAGTTCGGGATCGCCCGGGCCCGCACCAATGAGGAACACTTCGCCGGCAGAATCGTTTCGGCTATCTGTCACTGGGTTGGTTTGATGGCGGGTTGGCACCGTGTTGGTGCTGGCGCCCTCAATTGGGGCGCCCTGTTGTCTGTTTTGGTTCATTGAATCCTGTCAATGCCTCGCATGTACGGCTTGAGCACATCGGGAACCAGAATGCTGCCATCCGCCTGCTGGTAGTTCTCCATTACAGCGATCAGAGCACGGCCTACGGCCAATCCTGAACCGTTCAGAGTGTGCACAGGCTCGGGCTTTCCGGTTTCCGGGTTACGCCAACGTGCATGCATGCGCCGTGCCTGAAAATCACGAGTGTTAGAGCAAGAAGAAATTTCACGATACTTGCCCTGCCCCGGCAACCAGACTTCGAGGTCGTAGGTACGAGCAGCAGAGAAGCCCATGTCGCCACCACACAGTTCCACTACCCGGTACGGCAGCTCAAGCAGTTGCAGTACTTTTTCGGCGTGGCCGGTCAGTGCTTCGAGCGCAGCGTCGGATTCTGCCGGGCGAACAACGTGTACCAGTTCAACCTTGTCGAACTGATGCTGACGGATCATCCCCCGGGTATCACGCCCGTGAGATCCGGCCTCACTGCGGAAACAGGGCGTGTGGCACACGAGGCGCAACGGCAACTCGTTATCACCAAGGATGGTATTGCTCACCAGGTTCGTGGCGGGCACTTCCGCGGTCGGGATCAGGTAAAGAGGGTTTTCACCCTCCATCTTGAACAGGTCTTCTTCGAACTTCGGCAGCTGGCCGGTGCCATAAAGCGTATCGGCGTTCACCAGATAAGGTACGTAGGCTTCCGTGTAGCCATGATCGCTGGTATGCAGGTCGAGCATGAACTGGGCAAGTGCACGATGCAGGCGGGCAATACCGCCAGTCATCACCGCAAACCTGGCGTGCGCCAGTGAGCTGGCACGTTCAAAGTCCAGGCCACCCAGGTTTTCACCCAAAGCGACGTGATCCAGCGCTTCGAAATCAAATTCCTTTGGCGTCCCCCAGCGGCGAACCTCTACGTTGTCATCTTCACTTTCGCCCGGGGGAACCGTGTCATCCGGAACATTGGGAATGCCGGCCAGGAAATCGTTAAGTTCATCCTGAAGCTGACGAAGCTCCTCTTCGGCTTCAGAGCGCTGCTTCTTCAGGCTCTCAACCTCTTCGAGCAACGGCTGGATATCTTCGCCTGCCGCCTTGGCCTTTCCGATGGATTTTGATCGTTTGTTCTGCTCGCTCTGAAGAGTCTCGGTACGCACCTGGATTGAACGACGGCGCTCTTCGAGTTGCTCAAATTTGGCGATATCGAAGGCGTAGTTCTTCACCGCCAGTTGACGGGCAATCTCTTCGGTCTGGTTACGGACACGTTTGGGGTCGAGCATGGTTATCCTGATTTTCGAAAGTTCGGGTTTATAAAGGAGCCCACAGCACCAGGGGCTAAAGACACAATGTCAGCATTATACCTACGCCAGCGCGCCTTGCCACAGCGCTGGCATTAGCTTCCGGGGTCGTTTGGGTAGCGTTGCCGCGGGCTGGCCTCATTCAGGGCATCCAGCCTTTCCCGTTTTTCAGCCAGTTTAATTTCGAGACCTCGCTCTACCGGGTGGTAGTAGCGGCGTCCATGAATGCTTTCTGGGAAATACGATTCGCCGGCTGCAAACGCCCCGGGCTCATCATGGGCGTAGCGGTACTCATCCCCATGGCCGAGCGACTTCATCAGTTTGGTTGGCGCATTGCGTAAATGGATCGGAACCTCGTAGTCAGGCTCGCTACGGATGTCCGCCATGCATTGGTTAAATGCTTGATAGACCCCAATGCTCTTGGGCGCCAACGCCAGATACGTTACGGCCTGTGCCAGGGCCAGCTCACCTTCGGGCGACCCGAGACGTTCCTGGGCATCCCAGGCATCCAAAGTCAGTCTAAGCGCTCGCGGGTCTGCATTGCCGATATCCTCACTGGCGATACGTACCAGCCGGCGGGCCACGTAAAGCGGATCACAGCCGCCATCCAGCATTCGACAGAGCCAGTAGAGCGAGGCGTCGGGGTCGGACCCCCGAACTGACTTATGAAGCGCCGAGATCTGGTCGTAGAACACGTCGCCGCCCTTATCGAACCTGCGCAAGCTGGTTTGCAGCACCAGTTCCAGGTTCTGCCGCGAAATCGTGGGTACGCCCTGGTCATTGGGCTCCGCCAGGTCGGCTCCTACTTCCAAAATATTCAGTGCTCGTCGGGCGTCCCCGGATGCTGCTGCGGCGATCAGTGCCAACACCTCATCGGCGACTGCCACCTGTCCGGCGAGCCCTTCAGGGGCGGCAAGCACTCGCCGAAGCAGCAACTGCAGCTCGGGCTCAGAAAGGTTTTTCAGTACATAGACGCGGGTTCGGGACAGCAGCGCGCTGTTGAGTTCAAAAGAAGGGTTTTCGGTAGTCGCACCCACAAAGATAAAGGTGCCATCTTCAATATGCGGGAGAAAGGCGTCTTGCTGGCCTTTATTGAAGCGATGGACCTCATCGACAAACAGCAGGGTTCCGCGGCCATTTGACTGCTTTCGCAGTTTGGCTCGCTCGACCACCTCCCGAATGTCCTTAACCCCGCTAAGCACCGCTGAGAGCGTTTCAAAGCTGAGCTGCCCAACGTTGGCCAGCAAACGGGCAAAGGTGGTTTTGCCGACGCCGGGTGGCCCCCAGAGGATCATCGAGTGGAGCTGTTCCTGCTCCAGCGCCCGGCGCAGCGGCTTACCCGGCCCCACCAGGTGAGTCTGACCAACGTAATCATCAAGGGTCTTCGGCCGCATCCGGGCGGCCAGTGGTTCTATGCCTGGCTGTTCGCCAAACAGGCTGTCCTGCATCAGACGTCGTCCTGAATTACGTCGACGCCCTCCGGGTAATCCAATGTGAAGGTGCTGTCTGGGAGGGTTGAGTTCAATTCAACGTTGTCAAAGCTGAGAATACTGAACTGGGACAGGGTGTCTTCCATTCGCATTTCCTGAAGCTCACCGTCATAGAACGACAGGCGCAGGGAAACGAACAGCGAATCGGGATTGCGAGGCTTCAGGGTGAATTCGAGGGTCTTTTCGCCGAGTGCCCGTTGGCTCACCTCATAGCTTTCGGAGAGGTCACCGACTTCACCGCTCAACAAGAGTGCCGGGGTGCTGCTTGCTCGCTCATCCAGGCGGTGGATGGTGACCTGCTCCAAGTCCGGGTCATACACAGACACGCTCTCGCCATCACTGACAATGAACTGGGACAGTGGTGCCTGCGTTTCCCAATAGAACAAACCAGGCCGCTGAGCCTTAAGCTCTCCACGGGTTTCCTGGACCGGGCCGCCACTTTCGTTGACCAGGATCTGGATAAAGCTGGCCTGATAGGTCCGATACCCTTTCAGGATATCGGCGAGCCGACTGGCCGGATCAGCGTCCTGCGCCAGGGTGACTGGGGAGCACAGACCGGCAATCAGCGCGGTCATGGCAAGGAGGACGTTACGAAGCACCATAGTAATTCTCCTAATCTCGGGGAGGTGGCGGGGCCAGTACTTCACGGGTTCCGTTATGGCCCGCAGGACTGACGACACCCGAAGCTTCCATGGCTTCAACCAGGTTAGCCGCCCGGTTATAGCCGATCTTGAACTTACGCTGAACAGAAGATATGGATACCCGACGCCCCTCGGTTACGAACGCCACCGCCTCATCAAACAAGGCATCGTTTTCGTTGTCATCGCCGCCTTCCGACAGCGTGGGGACACCCGGAAGATTTTCGCCCTCCGCGCCATTCAGAACATCGTCGACGTAAATCGGCTCACCTCGGGCCTTCCAGGCACTAACCACGCGGTGCACTTCGTCATCGTCAACAAAGGCGCCGTGAACACGCACTGGCAACCCCGTTCCCGGTGGCAGGTACAGCATGTCACCATGGCCCAGCAGCTGTTCTGCGCCCCCCTGATCCAGTACGGTCCGGGAGTCGATCTTTGAGGACACCTGGAAGGAGATACGTGTGGGGATGTTGGCCTTGATCAGGCCGGTAATGACGTCCACCGAGGGGCGCTGGGTTGCCAGGATAAGGTGGATGCCGGCCGCACGGGCCTTCTGGGCGATCCGCGCAATCAGCTCTTCCACTTTTTTACCAACAATCATCATCATGTCGGCAAATTCGTCGATCACCACCACGATAAACGGCAGCGTATCCAGCTCCGGCCGTTCCTGCTCGTCGTTGGCCAGGTATTCATCCGGTTTCCACAACGGGTCAAGCAGCGGCTCACCAGCCTCCATAGCTTCTTTGACCTTGCGATTGTAGCCGGCAATGTTCCTTACCCCGAGGTTGGCCATCAATCGATACCGGCGCTCCATCTCAGCGACACACCAGCGCAGGGCGTTGGCGGCTTCCTTCATATCGGTCACAACCGGTGACAACAAATGAGGAATGCCGTCGTAGATGCTCAGTTCCAGCATCTTGGGGTCCACCATGATGAAACGAACCTCTTCCGGCGATGCCTTCAGAAGCATACTCAACAGCATGGCATTCACACCAACGGACTTACCTGACCCGGTGGTACCAGCAACCAGAAGGTGGGGCATCTTGGCCAAGTTGGCGACCACCGGGTTACCCCCAATGTCGTTCCCCAACGCCAGCGTCAGTGGTGAGGAGGACTCCTCGAAGACCTTCGCGCCCAGCACTTCACTTAGGCGCACCATCTCCCGGGCTTCATTCGGGATTTCAATGCCGATCACAGATTTGCCGGGAATAACCTCGACCACCCGGACGCTAAGCACAGCCAGCGAGCGGGCAAGGTCTTTCGCAAGGTTAGAGATTTTGCTGACTTTGACACCCGGTGCTGGCTTGATCTCGAAACGGGTGATTACAGGGCCGGGATTAACCTCAACCACTTCCACCGACACGCCGAAATCAGACAGCTTTTCCTCAAGCAGTCGGGACATATGCTCAAGCGACTCTTCGGAATAGCCCTTTTCCTTTTGCTCTTCAGGGGGGTCGAGCAATGAGATCGGAGGAATTGGACATTCAATGTCATCAAACAGGGAAGGCTGAGTTTCGCTGTCCTTTTTTCGAGCCTCTTCATCCCGTTTGAAAGGCAGGATTTTCAGAGACTTGGATAGCTTTTTCTTCGGTTCATCAACCTGAACAGGCGGTTTGTTTGGTCTGGATTCAGTGATCGCCTTTTCAGCGACTACTGGCCTCTCCATCGCTCTCTCCGCCGACCTTTCCAGCGGACGCTCCTCCGGTTCGAATCGCTCGTTCGGGAAGCTTTCCAAACAGACGGTCTCTTCGCCGATATCCGGCATAACGCCGTCCAGGCCTGGCTCTTTTCGCTCATCCTGGGTGGACGCCCTGCCCTTCTTCGCCGGACGTTTGAACAAATTGCCAAGCTTCGCGAGCAGTCCTGGGGCCTTGCGTTTCTCTGGGGCTGGAGATGTCGGCGCCTGGAGCACTGGAGGTTCAGGCTCTGTGGCCTTGGATTGCTTGCGCACCACGGGTTCAGCTGAGCCCTGAGCTTCAGGTCTGCTGAAGCGCCCACGGATGAAGGCACTTGCCCGTTCGTAGCCGGAAAGTGTCATGGCGCCCAAACGATCCATCAACCAAAACCAGGACAGCCCGGTGGTCACCGTCAATGCAAACAGGAAGATGGCAACCAGCATCAACGTTGTGGCGGGCAGGTTGAACAAACGGACCATGGCATCGGAAACGGCCACGCCCATCACGCCGCCGGATGAGGCATTCAGGCCTAGCACGGAATAAAGTGCCAGGAGACTGGTTGCGGACAACAAGATAAGTGCGAACCCGCCGAATCGCAAAAGGAACAACGGCCAGTGCATTTCCAGTGGGTCGTTACGGCGGCGGATCATCATGATGGCATAGCCAAAGACCATCACCGGAAAGAGAAAAGCGACGTGACCAAAAAAGTCCATGAACAGGCTCGCCAGCCAGGCCCCTGTGCGCCCGGCCGCGTTGGTTACGTCAACCTGGTGGCCAACACTTGCCCAGCCTGGGTCGGCGGAACTGAACGTCACCAACGCCATGGCCAGGTAAATTGCCAGCACGATCATGGCGATCACCGTCCCTTCCCTGGCGCCTTGGGCAACCAGTCCGTGGAAACGCTGCTGTTTTTCAGTGAGCGGCGGTGTTTGAGTCGCTTTTTTTGCCTCTGCCATGAACTGCCTGACGAATCCTTTGCCTTTTGGGTGTACCAGCCGTGATACGGCTCTGATTATCTGCTGCCACCGTGATGGCGCGTTAGCGCCGAGTTATTGTCCCAGCGCTTCAAGCCCGCGACTCAGATCGCGTTTGAGGTCCTCGACATCCTCAATGCCAACCGACAGCCTGATCAGGTTCTCGGTGATTCCGGCCTTCGCCTTGTCTTCGTCAGACAACCGGCCATGGGTCGTAGTGGCGGGATGAGTGATTGTGGTTTTCACATCACCAAGGTTGGCTGTGATGGAGATCATTTGTGTTGCATCGATAAATGCCCACGCTTCGGTCCGTCCGCCAGAAACCCTGAATGAAAGCACGCCGCCGAACCCTTTTTGCTGGCTTTTTGCCAACTCATGCTGTGGGTGCGCGGGCAGTCCTGAGTAGAAAACTTCTTCCACCATCGGGTTCTGTTCAAGCCACTTGGCCAACTCTAGCGCATTCTCACAATGCGCACGCATACGAATCGGTAAGGTTTCCAGACCCTTGAGGAACACCCAGGCGTTGAAGGGGCTCATGGTCGGTCCAGCCGACCGCAAGAAGCCGTAGACCTCGTCCATCAATGCATTAGGGCCTACGACCACGCCGCCCACGCAACGTCCCTGGCCGTCCAGGTATTTGGTCGCGGAATGAATGACGATATCGGCACCAAAATCCAGGGGGCGCTGGAGGATCGGGGTGCAGAAGCAATTGTCGACAACCAGGAGCGCACCGGAACGCTTGGCCAGTTCGGACAATGCGGCAAGGTCCGCCACCTCGCAAAGGGGGTTGGAGGGCGTTTCCAGAAACAGCATCCGCGTTTCGGAGCGAACCGCTGCAGCCCATTCATCCATATCGGTCAGGCTGACAAAGGTGGTTTCCACCCCAAAGCGCGCCATGTACTTCTGGAAAAGGACGTTAGTGGTGCCAAAAACCCCACGGGAGCACACCACGTGGTCTCCGGACTTCAGCAATGCCATGCAGGTGCTCAGTATGGCCGCCATTCCAGAAGCGGTTGCAACCGCACGTTCCCCACCCTCCATTGCAGCAATACGACCCTCAAAAGCCTGAACAGTCGGATTGGTGAACCGCGAATAGATATTGCCCGGCTCCTCCCCCCCGAATCGGGCCGCTGCCTGAGCGGCGCTGCCGTAAACGAAGCTGGAGGTCGGAAAAATCGGGTCGCTGTGTTCAAGCTGACCGGTCCTGACCTGGCCGGCCCGAACGGCCAGGGTATCAATGGACATACCCTCGAGGTCCGATTCGGGGATCAGTACGTGTTCTTCGCGGCTAAAGGTCATTACGCGTTCTTCCTACTGTTCACTGAAGGCCGGAGCGCCGTCAATCAGTCGTTATCGTTGTGCAAGTCAATGATGCCGTTGTCGGCTTCATCGCCGTTCTGCTTGCTCTTGCTCTGATCATTTCTCAGAGCCTCGACTCGATCAAGGTACGCGCGATCAATATCACCGGTGATGTACTTGCCGTCGAATACTGAGCACTCCCAGGCTTCAATTTCAGGGTTAACATCGTTAACACAGGTAATCAGGTCTTCGAGATCCTGGTACAACAACCAGTCGGCACCGATGACCTGGCAGATCTCTTCGATACTCTTGTCATGGGCGATCAGCTCATTCACCGTCGGCATATCAATGCCGTAAACGTTCGGGTAACGAACTGGGGGTGCAGCGGATGCAAAGTACACATTCCGGGCGCCGGCATCGCGGGCCATCTGAACGATTTCCTTACAGGTCGTCCCGCGCACAATGGAATCATCCACCAGCATGACGTTTTTACCCCGGAACTCCAGATCAATTGGGTTCAGTTTCTGGCGAACAGACTTCTTCCGCAGTTTCTGGCCCGGCATGATAAAGGTCCGGCCAATGTAACGGTTCTTGATAAAGCCTTCCCGGAACTTCACGCCAAGCCGGTGCGCCATCTGCATCGCGGAGGTACGACTGGTGTCAGGAATGGGGATCACAACATCGATATCATGATCCGGGCGCTCTCGCAGAACCTTGTCGGCCAGAGTTTCCCCCATACGCAACCGTGCCTTATAGACAGACACCTTGTCGATGATGGAATCCGGGCGAGCAAAGTAGACGTGCTCGAAGATACAGGGAATCAGGTGAGGACTGTCTGAGCACTGCTGGGTATACAAAGAACCATCTGTTTCAATGTAAACCGCCTCGCCAGGCTCAATATCACGCTCGAGGGTAAACCCTGCTGCATTAAGGGCAACGCTCTCTGAGGCAATCATGTACTCACGACCTTCATCAGTATCGCGAATCCCATAACAAGCCGGCCGAATGCCATTGGGGTCCCGGAAGGCGACAATGCCATAACCGGTAACCATGGCGATAACGGCGTACGCGCCCTTGCACCGCTTGTGAACAGCCTTTACTGCGGCAAAGATATCGTCTTTTGTTGGAGTCAACTTACCAAGCTTCTGCAGTTCGTGTGCAAATACGTTAAGCAGAACCTCAGAGTCAGAGTTGGTGTTGATGTGACGAAGGTCGGTGCGGAACAGGTCCCGGCTCAGCTCGTCGGCATTGGTCAGGTTGCCGTTATGTGCCAGCGTAATGCCATAAGGGCTGTTGACATAAAACGGCTGTGCTTCTGCAGAGCTGGAGCTACCTGCTGTTGGGTAACGAACGTGGCCGATGCCGACGTTGCCTACAAGGCGACGCATGTGACGGGTGCGGAATACATCGCGAACCAGCCCGTTGTCTTTCCGGAGGTAAAAGCGATCGTCCTGGTAGGTAACGATACCCGCGGCATCCTGGCCCCGATGCTGCAAAACCGTCAAGGCATCATAAAGTGCCTGATTGACGTTAGAAGTACTGACAATACCGACAATTCCACACATGGGTAGGATCTTCTCCGAAGCATTAAAACTGAATATTAGCGGGCGGCTTCCGCCGGTTCCATAATGGATTCCGGCTGTTCCTCAACCGGGCCGAGCCATTCGGCGAATTCGTCACCAAAGGTGCGCCTGGACCAGTCTTCAATCACGGCCAGGTTGTTGATCATAATGGATGTACGCCACCAGGTGTCGTTGACCACGGGCGTATATCTCAGGAAGGCTATGGCAACGACCACAACCACCACGCCCCTCAGAAGTCCAAAGCCCATTCCCAGAACGCGATCGGTTGCGGTGAGCCCGGTTACATGGATGAGATGGCCGATCAGGTTGTTGATGATGGCCCCCACGATCAAGGTTGCGAAAAACAGGATTGCGAACGCAGCAATCAGACGAACCAAGGGGGTTTCGACGGAGCTCTCCAGCAGGGTCTCCATCTGAGGGTGAAAGGTGCGGGCAATGATGAACGCACCAACCCAGCTGACCAGAGACAGGGCTTCTTTAACAAAACCGCGCTTAAGGCTGATAAGTGTTGATACGGCGATCAGAGTGATGATGACCCAGTCGATCCAGATCAGCGCGTCCATGGGAAACCCGGTGGTGAAACAGAAACGCAGATTCTATCAGGAATCACCGCCACACCAAACCGTTAGTTCGGAGGTTCAACAGCCCGCCCTACCCTGACTCACTTATCGCCGGAACTGACGAGACTGTTCAAGCCGAAGGCCGCATCAAGCGCTCTTTTGGCTCGCTCAGCTTCCGCTTTCTCTGCAAACGGACCGCAAAATACCCGGGTCAGTACGGAGTCACCCCGACTGACTTCCTGAAGATGGGAGCTGTACCCCTTTTCCCTGGCCTGATCCCGAAGACGGCGAGCATTCTCAGCATTGCCGAAGCTGCCAAGCTGGACAATCCATGCGCCATCAAGTGCATTGCGATATTCGTTGGGGGTCACTGGCTCAGGCGCGGGTTCCGGGGCAGTTACCTGGGGCTCAGGTTCTGGTGCTGGAACCGGGGCCACTGGTGCAACTGCTTCCGTTGGCTGAGGATCGACAGGTTCAGAAACGAGCGCGGGCTGGGGAGTAGCAGGCTCCTCAATCGCCGCTGTTTCTTCCACTCGGTAGTTTGGCGTGACAGGCGTTGCCGGTGCAACAGGGTCGGACACATCCACTTCAGGGAATGGCGGCTCCTCAGGCAAGTCAATAACCCGGGATGACCGTTCTGAGTGGGGCTCATCAAACAGCATGGGCACAAATATGACTGCCAATGAAACCAATACCAGCGCGCCAATAACCCGTTGCTTGAGTCCGTCCACCTTGTCCTATCCCCTATTCCAGTTCGGTTTCAATTAATAAAACGCTCGTCACCGCAGATACTAACCATCCCCAATGCAGAACTCAAAAGCCCTGACCGGATTTAACGAAAGTTTAAGGCGGTTTCAGGAACAACCCTGGGCAGCAAGGGCAATACGGCCATCCGCGACTGTAAAGAATGATCCGAATACGATAATCAGATCTCGCTCGTCAGCTTCCTGGCGAAGCTGAACCAATGCATCAGCGACGGACGGATAGTTCGAAACGTCAAGACCGCTCAACGGTTCCCCGCAACGGCGGGCCAGTTCATCGGAAGAAAGCCCCCGTGGACAGTCCAGCCCAACCAGGTACCAGGAATCCACAACCACGGCCATTTCCCGAACCACACCGGCTACATCTTTGTCGGCCAGTGCGCCGTAGACCGCCCAGACCCGGCCATCGCCTCGACGACGCTTAGCCACCTGTCGGGCAAGCCACGCCGCAGCATGAGGGTTATGACCAACATCAGCGTAGATATCAGGTTGCGAGGCAAGACGTTCGAAACGCCCGGGAAGCGTCACCCCGCCCAACGATGCAGTAATCTGATCGGAACTCATTGCAGGCTCAAGCATGGAGATGGCAACAACCGCCGCAGCCACGCTGTTTAACGGCAGCACCACATCGGGGATCTGAACATCACCCCCGACCAACCCTCTGCCCTTTGGCAGAGACAGCACGGCCTTTCCGTCATGTTCCGCCAACGAATAGTCAACGCCGAGGCGTATGAGCGGAATGCGCTGGGCAGCGGCCTGCTGCAATACTGACGAAGGGGGATCGACATCCGCATAGATGGCAGCTCGGCCCTGACGCAGAATTCCGGCCTTCTCAAAACCTATCACCTCTCGGTCATCGCCGAGAAATGCAACGTGATCAATATCGACCGAGGTAATGATCGCCAGATGGGGGTCAATAACGTTAACCGCATCCAAGCGCCCGCCAAGCCCAACCTCAAGCACCCAATCCTGAACACCTGCTTCAGCCAACACGTGGAATGCTGCGAGGGTGCCAAACTCAAAATACGTCAGGGACGTGCGCCCACGAGCTGATTCGATGACTTCAAAGGCCGAGACCAACGCTTCGTCCGAAGCTGGTTTGCCATTGACGGTAACGCGTTCGTTATAGCGGTGGAGGTGTGGCGACGTGTAGGTGCCAACAGTGCGACCAGCCTTGCCCAGCAACCAGGACAGACAAGCTACCGTACTGCCTTTTCCATTGGTTCCTGCAACGGTGATCACGCGCGCCTTCGGCGGCGTGCGAAACATGCGGCGAAACACAGTGAGAACGCGATCAAGCCCCAGATCAATCTCTGTGGGATGAATCGCTTCAAGATAAGAAAGCCACTCGTCAAGAGTGGCTCCGACAGCCGGCGAAACCGGCTGCATTGCAGAAGTATCAGGACTGTTCGACATCACCGTCCGGTTTCTCGGTCACTTCCAGTTCAATGGGCGCCTCAGGTTCAGGACGATCCTGATTGGTGAACTTCGCCAGCACCGAGGCCAGCCGTTCACGCATGTGGTGGCGATGAATGATCATATCGATCGCGCCGTGTTCCAGCAAAAACTCGCTACGCTGGAAGCCTTCCGGCAGTTTTTCGCGGACAGTCTGCTCAATCACCCGAGGACCCGCAAAGCCAATCAGGGCGTTGGGCTCAGCCACGTTGAGGTCGCCAAGCATCGCAAGGCTTGCGGACACGCCACCGAAAACGGGGTCCGTCATCACCGAAATATAGGGGATGCCTTCTTGCTTCATCCGCTCAAGTACCGCAGCCGTTTTCGCCATTTGCATCAACGACAGAATGGCCTCCTGCATACGAGCACCGCCACTGGCTGAAAAACAAACCAGTGGAATTCGCTCCTGCAGACAGATATTGGCCGCCTGAACAAACTTCTCACCCACGACCTGGCCCATGGAACCGCCCAGGAAACTAAATTCGAACGCACAGGCAACCAGAGGAATGCCCAGCGTCTGACCACGAAACGCAACAAGTGCATCTTTCTCACCAGTTGCTTTCTGGTTGAGAACAAGCCGTTCTTTATAACGCTTGCTATCTTTGAACTTCAAACGATCCCATGGCTCAAGGTCGGCGCCGATTTCCTGGCGTCCTTCCGGATCCAGAAAAATCTCAAGTCGACGTCGCGCAGTCACCCTTAGGTGGTGATTACACTTTGGGCATACATCCAGGTTTTTATCGAGCTCGGGCTTATACAGAAAGGCGCCACATTTTGGGCACTTCTTCCAAATCCCTTCCGGTACGCCCGCACGAGGCTTTGATTCCGAGCGAATTTTGCTCGGCATAATCTTATCCAGCCAGTTACTCATTGTGTCGTCCTGTCGTTCGATGCCTGCGTTCCAGACCCACCTCTCTCAGGAAGTGAGGTTATCCAGTGCATTGCGCATAGGTTGTAACAGATCCGTTAGCGCACGCTTGAGCTGCTCCGGATCAGTCTGATTTCTGGCTATTGTATCGACCAGAACACTACCAACAATTACACCATCGGATACCTGACCAACCGCAGCGGCAGTTTCGGCGTCTCGAATACCGAACCCGACCCCAACAGGCAGCGCCGTCAGTTCATGAATATGCTGGACCTTTGCCGCAACCTCTTCGACATTGATCGAAGCAGACCCGGTTACCCCTTTAATGGAAACATAGTACACATAACCGGAAGAGTGCTCGCTGATCGCCCGAATACGCTCATCAGTTGTGGTCGGAGCAAGCAGGAAGATCGGGTCCAGGCTCCGGGCTGCAAACAGCGGAGCAACATCAACCGCCTCTTCCGGCGGCAGGTCAACGGTCAGTACACCGTCAATCCCCGCGTCAGCCGCTGCATCGGCAAATGCTTCATAGCCCATGGCCTCAACGGGATTGAGGTAACCCATAAGCACAACTGGCGTGGCGTCATCCCTGGTCCGGAACTCACGAACCATGTCGATCACCTGTTTTAGAGAGGTACCGTGTACCAGCGCCCGTTCGCACGCCAACTGAATGACCGGACCGTCAGCCATTGGGTCTGAGAAAGGAACACCCAGCTCAATGATGTCTGCCCCCGCCTCAACCAGCGTGTGCATCAGATCAACGGTTAAAGCGGGGCTTGGGTCACCCGCAGTGATGTAAGGGATCAAGGCCTTGCGCCCCTGCCCTTTAAGGTTGTTCAAAACCCCTTCGATGCGACTCATGGATGCTCCTGTACGAATATCTTTGATCCGGCTGGCGATGGCTCAGGTAAAAGATTCTTATATTTCGATTCCATCAAGGTTGGCGATGGTGTGAATGTCTTTGTCGCCACGTCCGGAGATGTTGATGATAACCACCTGATCTTTGTCCATGCCCGCAGCGAGCTTGGTGCCGTATGCCACCGCGTGGGACGATTCCAAGGCCGGCATAATGCCCTCGACTCGCGTCAGCTGACGGAAACCGTCAAGGGCCTCTTCGTCGGTCACCGAAACGTAATTCGCCCGGCCGACATCTTTCAACCAGCTATGCTCTGGCCCTACCCCGGGGTAATCAAGCCCGGCGCTGACGGAATGAGTCGCGGAAATCTGGCCGTTCTCGTCTTCCATCAGGTAGGTCCGGTTGCCGTGGAGAACTCCCGGGCGCCCTGCGCACAAAGGCGCGGCGTGCTGGCCAGTCTCCAGACCAAAACCGCCGGCCTCAACACCGTACATCGCTACCGATTCATCCGTCAGGAATGGGTAGAACAGTCCAATGGCATTGGACCCCCCTCCAACACAGGCCACCAAGGCATCAGGCAACTTTCCTGCCTGGGTAAGGCTCTGCGCCCGCGCTTCCCGGCCGATGACAGCCTGGAAATCACGCACCAGCAGTGGGTATGGATGAGGGCCTGCAACGGTACCGATGATGTAGAAGGTATCATCAACGTTCGTCACCCAGTCACGCATTGCCTCATTCATGGCATCTTTCAGTGTTCGAGTGCCGCTTTCAACCGCATGCACTTCAGCGCCCAGCAATTTCATGCGATAGACGTTCAGCGCCTGACGCTGAACATCCTCGGAGCCCATAAATACGTGGCATTCCAGCCCGAGTCGTGCACACACGGTTGCTGTCGCAACACCATGCTGGCCGGCGCCTGTCTCCGCAATCACGCGCTTTTTACCAAGGAAACTTGCGAGCAGCGCCTGTCCGATGGTGTTGTTGACCTTGTGAGCCCCGGTGTGATTCAAGTCTTCACGCTTAAGCCAGATCTGTGCTCCGCCCGTTTCCCGGGTGAGGCGCTCGGCAAAATACAAAGGGCTTGGGCGACCAACGTAATGGGCCAGGTCCTTATCAAATTTTTCCTGGAATTCCGGGTCATCCTTTAAACGATGGTATTCGCGCTCAAGGGTCACCAGCGAATCCATCAGCGTTTCTGAAACAAAACGCCCGCCATAGTCGCCAAAATGGCCACGAGCATCCGGGAGGCTTTCGAGCAGTTCTTTAGTAAGTTTTGTTGACACGTTGGACCTCTTTCAGGAAATCAGTCATTCGTTTATGGTCTTTAACGCCTTTACGGATTTCCACTCCGCCACTGACGTCTACCGCCCAGGGCCTGACCTGCTCTACAGCGCGAGCTACGTTATCAGAGTTGAGCCCACCGGCCAATATCAGGGGCAATGGCCGCTTTTCAGGAATCATCGTCCAGTCAAAGCATTTACCGGTACCGCCATAATGCGCTGGATCAAAGGCATCCACCAGCAGGCCGCAGGCTTCGTAAAAACGCGCAAATGCTGAGTTGATATCCGCCGCATTCCTCACCCGAACCGCCTTGATCCAGCGTCGGTTGAACTGCCGGCAGAACTCTGGCGTTTCGTCACCATGAAACTGCAGCAGATCCAGAGGAATCCGCTTAAGAACCTCTTCGACAAAGGCGCGATCAGGGTTAACAAACAGACCGACCACCGTTACGAAAGCCGGTATCGCCTTCACGACCTCTTCTGCCGCTTCGAGGCTTACCGCTCGGGGACTTGGCTCATAAAAGACAAGCCCAATTGCGTCAGCACCGGCGTCGGCGGCAACACGGGCGTCCTCAGGCTTAGTAATCCCACAGATCTTGATCCTGCTGTTCATGCCGTTGGCGCCTTGTTGATACGAATCTTTGACATGGCAATCGGAAGATTCTCTTGCCCGGAAAACCATGGCCGGACAAACCCAGGGCCACTAATTCCGAGTGGGATACCGGCGCCCTCAGGATAACCGACATCAACAAGATACAACCCATAAGGCGGCGCTGTCACACCCGCGAGGGTTCGATCCCGCTTCGCAAGCACTTCGCCAACCCACGCTTCGTCTTTATGTCCGCACCCAACTGCCATCAACGCACCGGCAATGTTCCGAACCATATGATGCAGGAAGGCATTGGCTTGAACATCAATAACGACATAGTCGCCCTTACGGCTTACCGAAACTGACTCCATAAATCGATTTGGGGAGCGAGACTGGCAACCTGCGGCGCGAAAAGACGAAAAATCATGCTCACCGACAAGCGCCTGCGCAGCACGATGCATGGCGTCCGCATCCAGTGAGCGGAAGTTCCAGCTTACCTGTCGACGCATGATTCCAGGGCGAACACGACCGTTGTAGATCACGTAGCGGTAACGCCGGTAGATCGCCGAGAAGCGAGCGTGGAAATCTTCGGCTACGTTGCCCGCCCAGTGAACCGCAATGGCGTCAGGCAAAGCCGTATTAACGCCCATCACCCAAGACCTGATACTACGAACGGCGGTTGTTTCAAAATGAACCACTTGGTAGCTGGCATGCACGCCAGCATCGGTTCGTCCGGCACAAACGAGTTCAACGGGGTGTGCTGCAACCTTCTGAATGGCTTTGACCAGCTCACCTTCGACCGAGCGCACACCGGACTTCTGAAACTGCCAACCATGGAAGTGCTCACCATCGTATTCAAACACCATGGCGACACGTCCATCACCGACGGCGACTTCAGTTGTCAATTCAGGAGGATGGATAAACAAGGGCGTTACCGAAAGCAATTGATAATGGAAGTAGCGGGCCAACAATCCGTCAGTTGTCGCTATAACGTAAAACGCCGGTCTGAGGGTAACCTTCAGCCGGCGCTCTACACCATATTTACTACATTATAACGAATCAGGACAGAGATTTAAGAAGATCCTGGGCCTCTACCTTCTGTTCGTCACTGCCTTCAATGGCAACTTCTTCCAGAATGTCCCGCGCACCATCAGAATCGCCCATTTCGATATAAGCTCGAGCAAGGTCAAGTTTGGTTGCAGCTTCATCAGTGCCGGCCAGGAAATCGAAATCGTCATCGTCACCGAGAGCGGCTTCGTCGATACCAGCGATGCTGTCAGCCGATGAAGGCTGAGCCGTCTGCTCCGTGGACGCGCCTGAGAAAGAGGTAGCATCCTCGGACACGGCCTCATCAGCCACCGGCACATCAATATCGAACTCACCTGATTCACCCAGCGCTTCATCGAACCCGAGTTCATCGCCAGCAATAGGCAGATCTTCGTCTTCCGCGCGATCACCAGAGGTGCTGGCCACCTCACCCATCAACGCAAGATCCTCGTCGGTGATATCAAGTTCAAGGTCTTCGAGGGCATCTGGTTCAGAAGCCGGCAGTTGATCTTCGCCACCTGCCACTTTGTCCAGCTCAGCATCCAACTCATCCAGGAAAGATTCATCAAGCATTTCAGAGCTGACGGACTCCTCTTCCAGTGTCTCTTCGCCAAGATCGAGTGATGCAAAATCGTCCTCAAGGTCAACCGTCTCTTCAGCGGTGTCCGTGAGTTCCTGCTCCATATCCACTTCGAGTTCGCCCAGGTCAAGGTCAACATCCGTGACCTCTTCCTCCACTACACCCTCATCGCCTGCAACTCCCTCAAGATCGAAGTCAAGGCTCAGGCCATCATCCTCAAGGGAAGATACGGCGGTAGTTTCGTCTTCAAGCCCTGCCAGAGCGTCATCTTCTCCAGAGGCATCAGCGTCAAGCTCAAGGTCGGACAGGTCAAACTCGATCGGTGCGTCTGCTGACACTTCTTCAGCCGTGTCAGCAACAGTCTCGTCAAGCTCAAACGACAGATCGTTCTCGCTGACTGGAGATTCTGCCCCTTCTGCCGCTGGCTTCTCGGATTCTTCGTCGGATGTGAAGTCCAGGTCGCCAAATTCCAGATCTGATTCGCTTGATTCATCCGCACCGTTGTCAGCCAGAACCTCTTCTGACTCTGAGGAGACAGAGAACGAATCAGACATCAGCTGGGATTCGAGCTCGTCAATGCTCGGCGCAGCTTCTGCCTCCTCAAGTCTGGAGCGAAGGGCGGCGGCTTCAGAAATCGCCGCGTCATCTTCCAGTGCTTCCAGCTCACCATACTGCTTTTCGAAGGAGTTGCGATCCTCCGCGTCGGCGTAAACGCCAAGCAGCTTGAGGCGCAAATCGGTCCGGCTAGGCTCATTGGAGATGGCGCTTTCTAGGGCCTGAGCGGCCTGATCCAGGCGACCATAGGCAATATAGGTATCAGCTTCTGCAAGCGGGTCGTTGCCAGCCTCGCCTTCATCCTGACCTTCCGCTGCCAGCTCTACTGGCGCATCATCACCTTCAGACTCATCATTTAGCGTGTCATGAAACGCCTTTTCCTTATTGGCATTCCGACGCGCGACCAACAGCATCAGCAGCAGGAACAGAACCAGCCCGCCTCCCAGTGCGATTTGATAGAGGGGGTTGCCAACAATGGCATCAATAATGTTCTGCGGGAAATCCTTGTTCTCCGCTTCCGCCGGAGCCGGTGCTGCCACTACTGGCCGCGGCTTTTCCTGCGCGGTTGGAGCTGGTGCAACCCCAGTCTCAGCAGCAACTACCTCATTGTCCGGCTGTGCTTCGACCTGCTCAGCTTCAGCAGTGTCAGCATCACTCATGCCCTCAACACCAGGCGCCGTCAGGGATGCCTCGTCAGACAGCTCACCGCCTTCGCCAGCGAACTCGGCTTCTTCAGCACCCTCAACAGCGGGTTCAGCGGCATCTTGAGCTACGCCAGACTCGCCTTCAGCTACAAGGTCAGCGCCCTCTTCACTTTCGACACCAGCACCGGCGGTCTCGGCATCGTCGCCTTCGCCCATGACCGGCTCACCAGCATCAAGGGCTTCACCAGCAGCAACAACAGAGGGGTCTACAACAGATCCCGCAGGTTCGCCTTCAGTGGCATCGGCCGCCAACGACTGCTCATATTCAGCAAGCTGACTGTTCTTCAACTCCAGCAATCGCTGCAAAGTCTCAACCTGAGACTGCAGATCCTCAACCCGCCCTGAAAGCTCCTGATTCTCACGCCGCGTGCTGTCCAGCTCTTCCATCGCGACGGAAGATCCGGAATCGACACCACCAGACATCTGGTTTTCGCCACCGGCAGAACCAGCGTCGTTGTCGGCGCTTTCGGAGCCAGTTTCGGTTACAACCAGCTTGAGTTCGTCACCTGCCGGCTCAACACTCGCTGCTGGTTGCTGGGAGCCGCTATCCGCGACCAGTGACTCTTCTCGTGCATCAACGGCGCGAGTGGATGTGCTCAAGGCCTGATTCTGGAGACTGACTTCACGAGTTGCCTGGGCGGCAGACCGAGCCTGAATCTGCTCAAGTGTCGGCACGCGAAGTACCTGTCCGCGCTTCAGGCGATTGATATTCCCACCAATGAACGCATCCGGGTTCAAGTCCTGAATAGCCAGCATCACCTGTTGATTGCTGACTGAACTGTCAGGCTTAACGGCAGACGCAATGCCCCACAGCGTGTCAGCCGGACCTGTGGGTCCGAACGTTCCTGGCGCACTGCCAGACGCTGCTGTCGTGGACGTTGTTTGTGGACGACTGGCTGGCGCTGTAGTTTGCTGCGGCGCTTGAGTTGGAGCAGGCGCGGCTGTTACTGACGGCGCCTGAACCTGCTGAGTAATACCCGAATCTTCCGCGTAAACAGGGGGGTCAATCAGCAACGAATACTCGCGCATCAACCGTCCGCTGGGCCAGGTCACCTCCACCAGGAAGTTGAGGTACGGCTCCCTTACGGGTTCGGTGGTAGAAACATTGACAACAAGGCTGCCATCTCTTGACGTGGCAACGTTGAACTTAAGCCTGTTCAGGAAATAGCTTCGATCAATACCAACCTGGCGGTATGCCTCATCTGATGCGAGGTTTACGAATACCTCGGACGGGCTAACTCCCCCGCTTCGGGTCAGACCAATATCCGCCTCAAGCGGTTCATTCAGATAGGACTGAAGCTCAATCTCTCCCAGTCCCAGTGCCTGTGCGACTCCAGAGCCGAGCCCACCAGCCAGTGCCAGGGCAACCGCAAGTTTGCGTACCTTCATGCTAATTCCTTTCCAGTCTCCGTTATTCTTTACTGCTCGCTACAAACAGAATCGGACGAGGTTGGATGACTTCTTTCCTGAGACGATCGTCTAAAACGGTTCTAATTATTGTGAATAACCAATTTCGGCCTGTTCGGCCAGCGCTTCAATGGGCCAAGTATTGTTGATAAATTCTGTTTTATCAATCAATCAGCCAGATTCGTTCCACCAATTCTTCAGCTATTCCGTGGAACCCTCTGTTACCACACGCCAGAGCGGGCAGAATTTCGCCCCTGCAAGCATAGCCCACGAACCTCATGACGTGAACCGACAACGCCTGAAAAATAACAGGGGCGGAGACTGAAATCAGCCTCCGCCCCTGTTTGGGTTCCTGAAACCGGACGCAGTTGGCATTACGCCACCCTCCCGGTTCCTGAGTTACCGCTCCTGGAGAATGCGGAGCATCCGTCGCAGCGGCTCCGCGGCTCCCCACAATAGCTGGTCGCCAACGGTAAACGCAGAAATGTACTCCGGTCCCATGGCCAGCTTACGAATCCGCCCAATGGGCACGCTCAGGGTGCCAGTCACTTTCGCTGGCGTGAGCTCAGCCATAGAGGCCTCACGCTCATTCGGAATGACCTTAACCCAGTCGTTGCCCTGAGCCAGCAGACTTTCAATTTCATCAAGCGGCAGGTCTTTGCGCAGTTTGATCGTCAGCGCCTGGCTATGGGAGCGCATGGCTCCGATACGGACACAGATGCCATCAATGGGAATCGGCTGCTCGGAGCGACCAAGGATTTTGTTGGTTTCGCTCTGCGCCTTCCACTCTTCCCGGCTCTGGCCGTTGTCCATCTGCTTATCAATGAACGGAATCAGGCTGCCTGCCAGCGGTACACCGAAGTTATCCGCAGGGAAAGACTCTGAACGCATGGTGTCAGTCACGGTACGGTCAATATCGAGAATTGCTGAGGACGGATCTGCCAACAGCTCGCTCACACCGTCACGCAGAACACCCATTTGACTCAGGAGCTCCCGCATATTCTGGGCGCCCGCGCCAGAGGCCGCCTGATAAGTCATGGGAGAGACCCATTCAATCAGGTCTTTCTCCAGCAAACCGCCAAGGGCTAGCATCATCAGGCTAACGGTACAGTTGCCACCGACGAAATCCTTAACACCATCACCCAGCGCCTGATCGATGACCTTGCGGTTAACCGGGTCCAGCACGATCACCGAGTGATCAGCCATGCGCAGGGTTGACGCCGCATCAATCCAGTAGCCGTTCCATCCGGCGTCACGGAGCTTCTGGAATACCGCCGAGGTGTAATCTCCACCCTGACAGGTCAGAATGACATCCATCCCCTTGAGGATTTCAATATCGTAAGCGTCCTGCAGAGGAGGCACGCCTTCCTTGCCGACGTCCGGGGCCGCCTTTCCGGCCTGGGAGGTCGTGAAAAACACCGGTTCGATGTCGGCAAAATCGTTTTCTTCACGCATACGCTGCATAAGCACGGAACCAACCATGCCTCGCCAGCCAACAAGTCCGACTCGTTTCATCTGCGAACTTTGAACCTCTTCTAATGCCCGCCCTTACCTGTTTCGCCGATAAGGACAGGATGACTAACCCCGCAGCAACAGCATCTTGTTGCTGTCGGGCTTTCTAAAAAAAGCAGCCAGCACTCTTACATCAAAGCGCTGCCAGCACCGCTTCACCCATCTCAAGGGTGGAGACCCGGGTATGACCCTCAGACATAATGTCCGCAGTCCGCAGCCCTTGATCAAGCACCTTGCTAACCGCCGCTTCAATGGCCTGCGCAGCTTCTTCAGCCTGCAGGCTGTACCGCAGCATCATTGCCGCAGACAAAATAGTGGCCAGTGGATTGGCAATGCCCTGACCAGCAATATCGGGCGCGGATCCATGGCACGGCTCATACATCCCTTGCTTGTCAGCGTTCAAAGAAGCCGACGGCAGCATTCCAATAGATCCCGTAAGCATGGCCGCTTCATCGGACAGAATATCACCAAACATGTTCCCGGTCACAATTACATCAAACTGCTTGGGCGCACGAACCAGCTGCATGGCAGCGTTGTCGACGTACATATGGCTGAGTTCGACGTCTGGGTATTCCTTCGCCAGATCTTCCATGATTTCGCGCCACAGCACAGTGACTTCGAGCACATTAGCCTTATCGACTGAGCACAGCTTTTTGTTACGTTGCTGAGCCGCTTCGAAGGCAACCCGGCCGATGCGTCGAATCTCAGATTCGGTGTAAACGTAGGTGTTGTAACCCTGACGCTCGCCGTTCTCCAGTTCGCGCACACCGCGAGGCTGCCCGAAGTAAATGCCACCGGTGAGCTCACGGACAATCATGATATCAAGGCCAGATACCACCTCAGGCTTTAACGACGATGCCGAAGCAAGCTGAGGGTAAAGAATCGCCGGTCTAAGGTTGGCGAACAGTGCCAGGTTGGAGCGCAGACCAAGCAGCCCTTTCTCCGGACGCAAAGCCATTTCCAGGGCATCCCACTTGGGCCCACCCACAGCGCCCAGCAGGATCGCATCCGCATCGCGGGCCTTGCTGAGTGTTTCTTCCGGCAGCGGAACACCGCTGTCGTCGATCGCGGCACCCCCAACCAGGGCGGAGTCAAACTTCAGGCCAAGACCAAACTTTTCGTTGACCTTGTGCAGAACCTTTTCCGCTTCCGCAACGATTTCAGGGCCAATGCCATCACCCGGCAACAACAGTACTGACTTGCTCATATTAAATCCTTGTTTCAGTTTCCAGCATTAAACAGCCAGGGTGATGATTCCCGGCGCTTGGCTTCATAGCTCTTGATCAACTCGGCATCTTCCAAAGTCACACCGATGTCGTCCAAACCGTTCAGCAGGCAATGACGGCGGAAGTCGTCAACCTCAAACCCAAAGGACTCGCCACTGGGCGTTGTGACTGTTTTTGAGTCGAGATCAACCGTCAGTTGATAGCCTTCCTGACTCTCCGTTTCCTGGAAAAGCTTTTCGACAATTTGCTCTTCAAGAACAATGGGTAACAAGCCATTTTTAAAGCAATTGTTATAGAAAATGTCGGCAAAGCTCGGCGCAATAATGACCCGGAAACCGTAATCGTCCAGCGCCCACGGCGCATGTTCCCGGCTTGAACCACAACCAAAATTGTCCCGGGCAAGCAGTACGCTGGCGTTCTTATAACGTGCCTGGTTAAGAATAAAATCCGGGTTTAGCGGTCGTCCCGAGCAGTCCTGGTCAGGCTTACCTTCATCCAGGTAGCGCAGCTCATCAAACAGGTTTGGGCCAAACCCGGTACGCTTGATGGACTTAAGAAACTGCTTCGGAATAATCATGTCCGTATCCACATTGGAACGGTCCATTGGGGCAGCGATGCCCTGGTGTTGCGTAAATGCGCGCATGGTTCTCTCCGTCTGTGGATCAGTGGGTCAGTTCACGTACATCGACAAAGTGGCCAGTGACTGCAGCTGCAGCCGCCATCGCCGGACTGACCAGATGCGTACGACCACCAAAGCCCTGCCGGCCTTCAAAGTTCCGGTTGGAGGTTGAGGCGCAGTGCTCCCCTTGCCCAAGCTTGTCAGCGTTCATCGCGAGACACATAGAGCAACCGGGGTCGCGCCATTCAAGGCCCGCTTCCACAAATATCTTGTCGAGACCTTCAGCCTCAGCCTGAGCCTTAACCAACCCTGAGCCTGGCACAACGAGCGCCTGCTTGAGGGTTGATGCCACCTTCCGTCCTTTAACGACTTCAGCAGCCTCTCTCAGGTCCTCGATGCGGGAGTTGGTGCAGGAACCAATAAACACCCGATCCAACTTGATGTCGGTAATCGGCATGTTGGCTTCAAGCCCCATGTATTTCAGCGCCCGCACAATGCCTTCACGCTTGATCGGGTCAGCTTCTTCCGCAGGATCAGGAACGCGCCCATCAACCGAGGTCACCATTTCCGGGGATGTGCCCCAGGTTACCTGCGGCTTGATGTCAGCACCTTCAAGCTCCACCACCTTGTCAAACACTGCATCGTCATCGCTGTGCAAGGTGCGCCAGTAGGCAACCGCGGCGTCCCACTGGTCGCCGGACGGCGCAAAGGGGCGCCCCTTGACGTAATCGATGGTGATGTCGTCCACCGCTACCATGCCAACCCGTGCACCGCCCTCGATGGACATATTGCAGATGGTCATCCGTGCTTCCATGGACAAGCCACGAATAGCCTCACCACCAAATTCGATGGCATACCCGGTACCGCCGGCGGTGCCGATCTTACCAATAATGGCCAACACCACATCTTTACCGGTCACACCCTCGCCTAACTGACCGTTGACCTTGACCAGCATGTTTTTCATTTTCTTCTGGACCAGGCACTGGGTAGCGAGTACGTGCTCAACCTCAGATGTTCCGATGCCGTGGGCCAAGGTGCCAAACGCCCCGTGGGTGGAGGTATGGGAATCGCCACAGACAATGGTCATGCCCGGCAGGGTCGCACCCTGTTCTGGCCCGATTACATGAACGATGCCCTGACGCTGATCCTTGATCTTGAATTCCTGGATGCCGAACTCATCGCAGTTCCGGTCGAGGGTCTCGACCTGGGTACGTGAAACCGGGTCAACAATCCCGTCGATACCTTTGTCGCGATCAGTAGTCGGAACGTTGTGGTCTGGCGTTGCCAGGTTTGCGTCAAGACGCCAAGGCTTGCGGCCAGCCAACCGGAGCCCTTCAAAGGCCTGCGGCGAGGTCACTTCGTGCAGCAGTTGACGGTCAATGTAAATCAATGCGGAACCATCGTCCCGCTGCTTGACGAGATGATCGTCCCACAATTTGTCGTACAGGGTCTTACCGGCCATGGAAGGCTCCTCAGCTCTCTCGTTAATTCTTTTGTTGCACCGCCCTATCCTGGGCCTCAGGTAGGGGTCCATCGGAACAGTGCGGGTATGGCAAATATGGTATACCCTTTGGTCGAATAACCACAATTCATGTTTTTTATAGATTCCATTCCGCAAAGGAATGATATAGCGATAGGTATACCTACCATGGACAGTAACAGCCTGAAAGCATTTGTCACCATCGTTGATACCGGGTCCTTCTCGGAAGCCGCTGAGTCCCTTCACCTTACCCAGCCAGCTATTAGCAAGCGGCTCTCGTCCCTCGAAGGTCTGCTGGGTCACCAACTCATAGATCGCAGTCAGCGCCAACTGCACCTGACCGAGGCCGGCAGTCGCCTGCTGCCCCATGCCCGCCGTATCCTTGATGAATTTCATAACGCCCGGGTAGCGCTTTCTCAGGACAACGCCGACATTGGTGGCGACCTGGACATCATCACCAGCCACCACATTGGACTCCATCACCTGCCAAGCTGGCTCCGCCGATTCCACCGCCTATACCCCAATGTACGGGTGAATCTGCAGTTCATGGAGTCTGAGGCCGCATACGCACAGATGCGCAAGCGAAACGCAGAGTTAGCCTTTGTCACACTCAGTGACAGTATGGGGGCGGATTTCATGGTATACGAACAATGGTCAGATCCAATGGCATTTGCCGTGGGCCCCGATCACCCCCTGGCATCGATGGATCAGGTAACGCTTGCCGATCTCAGTCAGTACCCGGCAGTGCTACCAGATGCCTCGACGGCAACCTATCGCGTGGTGAGTCGGTTGTTTCTTGAGCATAGCCTGATCCTGAACTCACAGATGCCGACCAACTATCTGGAAACCATCAAGATGATGACCAGTGTTGGGCTTGGGTGGAGCGTTATCCCACAAGGCATGATTGACGGCTCAGTGGTTCAGATTCCGATCGACCAACCCGTTTCGCGAACGCTGGGCGCCATTGGGCTTACCGGCCGGGAGCCAAGTGCGGCGGCAAATGCCCTTAAACGTATCGTCCGGGAACAGGAGCAGGAGTTCCTTTATACCCGGAGGTCTAGCAACAATGAGCAAACACCTTAGGAGACCCCATGGGCTTTGATGATTACCTGAAAATTCTCGCCATGAAGGATGGTTCGGATCTGTACCTGAGCACCGGGGCGCCCCCTTGCGCGAAGTTCCAGGGCACGCTCAAGCCCATTGACCGTACTCCGATGGCTCCTGGCGCCATCAAGGACATTGCCTATCAGGTGATGGATGACGAACAGATTGAAGAGTTCGAGCAGGAACTCGAAATGAATCTGGCGTACAGCATTCCCAGGGTTGGCCGTTTCCGGATTAACATCTTCCGTCAGCGCAATGAGATTTCCATCGTTGCACGTAACATCGTGACGGAGATTCCAAACGCAGACAAACTCGGCCTGCCCCCCATCCTGAAAGACGTGGTCATGTCCAAGCGAGGCCTTGTGCTGTTCGTCGGTGCAACGGGTTCGGGTAAGTCCACGTCCCTGGCGGCGCTGATTGACCACCGGAACACCAACTCCAGCGGTCACATCATCACCATCGAAGATCCGGTGGAGTACATTCACCGCCACAAGAAAAGCATCATCAACCAGCGTGAAGTCGGCGTTGATACTCGCAGCTTCCATAAAGCGCTGAAGAACACCTTGCGGCAGGCCCCAGACGTTATCCTGATCGGCGAGATCCGCGACCGGGAAACCATGGAGCATGCCCTGGCCTTCGCTGAAACCGGTCACCTGTGTATTTCAACCCTGCACGCCAACAACGCCAACCAGGCTCTTGATCGTATCATTAACTTCTTCCCGGAAGAGCGTCGCCCGCAGCTGTTGATGGACCTGGCAATGAACCTTCGCGCCTTCGTGTCCCAGCGCCTTATCCCGACCGTGGATGGCAAACGCTGCGCCGCCATCGAAATCTTGCTGGGAACGCCGACCATCAGTGAACTAATCCTTCGCGGTGAGATTGATGGCATCAAGGAGATTATGGAGAAATCCGTCAATATCGGTATGCAGACCTTCGACCTGGCGCTATACCACCTCTGGAAGGATGGCAAGATTACCGAAGATGAAGCCCTCAAGAATGCGGATTCAGCCAACAACCTGCGGTTGAAGATCAAGCTGCATGGCAACGAGACTGGCGGAAGCAGTGTTAAGGACAGCGCAGCCACCGACAAACCTGCCAGCAGCGGTGGCTTCACCCTCAGCCTAGAATCGACGGACGAAGAAGAGGAAGACCTGGATAACCCGTTTTAATTGGCGGTCTAACCAGACGAGTCCTGACTTGGTGGTGGCCTCAACCACCGCCAGGTTACCCATAGAGCAACCAGGGTCGCCATAGCACTTCCCCAAAACGCCACATCGGTATTAAACCCTTCCACCAGAAATCCCGACATCCAGGCCCCCAATGCGCCCCCGGCACCGAAGGTAAGCCCGCTGTATAACGCCTGCCCCTGGCCATGATGACCTTTACCAAAGTACCCATGGATATACTGAACCGACAAGGCATGAAGCGCCCCATAGGAAGCGGCGTGGAGCAATTGCGCAAACAACAGGACCACCAGCCACTGGGTGGCCTCAGCGATCAGCACCCACCGAACCAAGGTCAGCGCCAAGGCCGCCAACGCAATCTGGCGATAACTGTAACGGGCGAACAGGCCATGCATGGCAACAAACAAGACAACCTCGGCCAGAACCCCCAGTGACCACAACAATCCAATGGACACACTGCTGTAGCCATACTGCTCAAGGTGGATACTGAAAAAGGTGTAGTAAGCGCCGTGGGACACTTGCAGCAGGAAGTTCATCAGGAAAAACCCGATCACTGCCGGGTTGGCCAGGATGCCCCGAAGACTCTCCCCACCGCTACGCTCTCGCACCTGCCCTTGCTCTGAAGGGATCATGAACGAGGACACCACAATGCCAAGGAACACCGGCATAACCAACCAGGGCAAACTTGCGACCGGTATGAAGTCCAGCAACGTGCCCACAACGGCAACCGCTGCGATGAAGCCTACGGATCCCCAGAGCCGTACCCGCCCATACCGCGCTTTATCTGAGCCGAGCCCCCGCAGGGTGATGACCTCGTACAGCGGCAGGATTGCGTTCCAGAAGAACGTGAACACCAGCATCACCAGCATCAGGCCGAAAAACTCCGGCTCGATAAACACACCCGCGAAACTGATCGCGCCGACCACCGCGCCAAGGCGAACCAACCGTACCCGCTGCCCGCTACGGTCGCCAAGCCAGCCCCATAGACTGGGTGCGACAACTTTGGTGATTTGAATGGTCGCCATCAAGGTGGCGATTTCGAGGTAACTGAACCCTCTACCCTGCAGGTAGAGGGACCAGTATGGGAGGAGCGCGCCAAGAAGCGCGAAAAACCAGAAATAAAGGTTAGACAGACGCCAGTAGATAGCCCCGGCCCTCAGCGGCGTTCGATGTCCGGCGTGGTGACGGAGACGTCGCCATTCTGGCCGCGATGGCGCAGGTAATGATCCATCAATACGATGGCCATCATGGCTTCGGCAATCGGCGTGGCACGAATACCGACACAGGGATCATGACGTCCGGTGGTGATCACCTCAACGGGGTTACCGTGGATATCAATGCTGCGGCCAGGCAGGCGAAGGCTGGAGGTCGGCTTGAGCGCAATGCTCGCCAGGATCGGCTGGCCAGACGAAATGCCTCCCAATACGCCCCCGGCGTGATTTGACAGGAACCCTTCTGGTGTCAGCTCATCACGATGTTCGGTCCCTTTTTGAGTGACGCAGCCAAACCCAGCTCCAATTTCTACACCTTTGACGGCATTGATGCTCATGAGCGCATGCGCCAGATCCGCATCCAGCCGATCAAAAATGGGCTCACCCAGCCCCGGCGGTACACCCTCTGCCACCACGTTGATTCGGGCGCCAATGGAATTGCCTTCCTTGCGCAAGGCGTCCATGTAGCTCTCCAGTTCAGCCACTTTGTCGGCATCGGGACAGAAAAACGGGTTCTGGTGAACCTGGTCCCAGTCGAGCTTGTCGATGGTGATCGGACCAAGCTGGGACAGGTACCCACGAATGCGAATACCGAGGCGCTGCTCCAGGAACTTGCGAGCAACCGCACCGGCCGCAACACGCATGGCTGTTTCACGAGCCGACGAACGCCCACCACCCCGGTAGTCACGGAGCCCATATTTATGGGTGTAGGTGTAGTCGGCATGAGCCGGACGGAATTGCTCGGAAATCTTGGAGTAATCCTTGGAGCGCTGATCGGTGTTTTCAATCAGCAGGCCAATCGGTGTGCCCGTGGTTTTTCCCTCGAACACCCCTGACAGGATGCGAACTTCGTCCGGTTCTCTACGCTGGGTGGTATGGCGAGACGTGCCCGGCTTGCGTAGATCCAGGTCTTTCTGGAGATCCGCTTCAGAGAGTTCAAGTCCGGGAGGACAGCCATCAATAATGCAGCCAAGTGCCAACCCGTGGCTTTCGCCAAACGTGGTCACCGTAAACAGCTTGCCAAAGGTATTTCCAGACATAATTCAGAATCTTATATTGATTAGATAAAGTGATTACTGAGAGTTATTCTCTTTCCACTGCCGCAGGTCTTCAGCCTGCAGCAGGAAGACACCGTCGCCACCCTGATCAAATTCCAGCCAGGTAAACGGCAGCTCAGGATAAGCCTCATCCAGCGCGACCCAGCTGTTGCCCACTTCTACGATTAATAGCCCGCCGGGTGCGAGGTGGTCAGCAGCCTTGTCGAGAATTCGGTGGGCAATGTCGAGACCGTCATCCCCGGCCGCCAGCCCCAGCTCCGGCTCATGGTGAAACTCTTCCGGCATTGAGGCCATATCCTCAGCATCCACGTAAGGAGGATTGCTCAGGATCACATCGTATTGGCCCTGGATGTTATCAAAAACGTCCGACTGGATGGCACGAACCCGGTCCTCAAGCTGGTGGAAAGCAATGTTGCTTTCAGCAACCTCCAGGGCATCACCTGAGATATCGGAAAGGTCGACCTCGGCGTCCTCAAAGACTGTCGCTGCGCCGATACCGATGCAGCCGCTCCCCGTACAGAGGTCCAGAATGCGGTGAACCGGTTTGTCCCCAAGCCATGGCTGGAGTTCAGACTGCAGCAGCTCGCCGATGGGAGACCGTGGCACCAACACCCGTTCATCAACATTGAACGGCATTCCCATAAACCAGGCCTCACCTAGCAGGTAAGCCAACGGTGTCCGGTCGGCAATCCGCTTTTCTGCACGCTCCAGAATCAGCGCCCGCTCGTCTCGGGTCAGGCGGGCATCGAGAAATAGCTTGTTGTTCTCAAGCGGCAGGTGAAGGCTTCTCATCACCAGCTGAACCGCCTCATCCCAGAAGTTATCCGTACCGTGCCCGAAAAACAGTGGAGACGCAGCAAAGCGTGAAGAAACGTACCGCAGGTAATCACGAACGGTGTGGAGATCATCAATGGGCAGTGTCACAGGTCTGGCATCCTTCTGGGTACGACTGGGCTGGCCGCGAATTATACGCGCTTTCACACACTGACGGCAGTCCTGCTTTAATCAGGGCGCCAGCGGACCGGAGCTGCTACGCCTCTTTTCGTATCGTTCCAGCGCACGCTCCATTCGTTCCCGGCCAATCTGGATCAGCTCAGGTGCCTTGTGGTAATCGTAGGTGCGACAGATGTTCTTGGGCACGTTTACCAGAAGGTCAGGCGGGTAACCGGCTATCTTGTATTGGACCAGCGCACTTTGCATCGACTCAATCGCCAGGTTCATGACATCAAACCGGCCAATACCGAGCTTATCCCAATCCAGTGCATCGAGCTCTGACAACAGGCCTTTCCCATTGTCCTGAGCGATCTGGCTTTGCTCTGCCCGCTTCTCTTCGAGCGCCCGGTTGATTCTCGCTTCGGTTTCCGCGGAATCCCCGCCGCTCCCATCGCGTTTGCCGGTAAATGCCTTGAGGATGTCCCAATCAAACCAGCGCGACGCCTTATCCAACACCTTCTCCGCCCATTCCTCGCCTTCCCTGGGCTCATCCTGACCGGCAAACATGGCGTCTTGCACGGTCGGGACCTGATCCTCTTCCCCAGCGAGGTTGATCGCAACGATGAGGTCCGCGTGGGATGAAATCGTGGGAATGATCGGCAGTGGGTTCAACAGCGCCCCATCCACCAACACCCGGCCCTGAAGCACCATGGGGGCGATCAGCCCTGGGATTGCAATGGACGCACGGATTGCCTGATCCACTGGTCCTTCCTGAAACCAGACTTCCTTGTGGGACAACAGGTCGGTTGCGACGGCCGTATAAGGAATCCGCAAATCTTCAATCCGGGTATCACCGAGCATTTCCCTGACAACAGAAAAGACTTTCTCGCCGCGAATCGCCCCTGCGGAATTGAAGGTGACATCCAACAGTTTAAGCACATCAAACTGCCCCAACCCGGTCACCCAGTCCTTGTAATCTTTCAGTTTTCCCGCAGCAAAAACTCCGCCAATGAGCGCTCCCATTGAACAGCCGGAAACAGCGATGATGTCGTACCCGTGCTCCTGGAGGACTTCGATGGCGCCAATGTGGGCATAGCCCCGGGCACCGCCGCTGCCGAGGGTAAGCGCTACAGTTTTACGGCGACCGGAACGCTCGGGGCTGGCCGCAACGGCGCCGCTGACAGCTGCTGTTTTTTGCGGAACGCCGGCATTGGCTTTGGCGGGTTCGGAATGAGCCTCGTTCTCGGAATTTGACTGGGTCATGGCGCTAGAATAACCAGGAGTTCGATGTGATCTGCGTTTCGTGTCGGCTCCCGGAACTGGATGGCCGGCCCCACGATCAGGATTTTCTGTCTTTCTTCACTGACACCGGTCTTGGCCAGCAATGCCGACATCGCATCCGCGGCTTGAGCGGCGCGTTCCATCGATTGCTCGAGCAACTCATTGGGCTGCAATTCCGCATGACTGGTCAGCACTACTTGTGCCCCTGGCTCAGAGGCCCAGGAAGTGAGGTGGCGACGATCGGTAGAGCTCCAGTCGAACCTCACGGTAACACCGCCGCTCCACGGAACCATAATGGGCCCACGAACCCGCCCGCCGTCGCTAGCCGCACCGGGAAGAACAGCGTCTGCCCCGATCTCAAGCTGTTCAACCCAGACATACTCCCTCTGGTTTCCCCTGGTAACGGTGTACACCAGCACAAGCCAGCGGCGATCATTATTCTCAACGAGCGCAGCCAGGTAGTCCTGCTGGTCATCCCGTCCATAAAGCGTCGCCTGACCAAAAATCTGGTTCGCCCAGACGTTGCTGCGCCCGCAATCCCGGCCCTGGCACTCATACAGCACCGAAGCCCTCACCTCCTGCAAACGCTGGCGATAATAATCCCTTGCCGCCCGACGGTCGGAGTCTGTGGCGATTTTCATTAGCTGGCCAATCCCGGAAACCGGCACCCGCACCATGGTTTCAGAGCGGATCTCGTCATTAACTTCCCTCACCGGGCTGAACAGAATCCGGTGAGCCGGTGACTCTATGCTAATTTCGTTTTCCACCCTGGACAGGGGGAACGCCTCCAAAAAATCGGAAGCGCTGGCTGGTATGGCACTGCAAAGAACCATAATCGCCAGGAGCCCACCAAATACCGCCCTTAGTTCACGCGTCATCCTGTAAAAATTCCTTGATTAAGTCTGACATTGGCTCAACGTCACCGTCGAGGTGGCAATGATGGGTGCCCGGAACCGTCGACACCTGCAATGATGTCACCGCATCGAAACGGGCCTGGACGTTACTGTTCTTGGCGAGTAAGCCTTCTTCCGCAAGCAACAGCAAAGTCTCCGTACTTACAGCTTTCAGGGCCGCCATTACCTGATCTTCATCAAAGGCCATCATGGACGGGTGCCGGAGCCTTGGGTCAGTTCTCCAGCAGTACCCGCCATCCACTTCCCGAAGATTCCGGGGAACCAGAATGTGCGCGGCCTCATGAGACAACGGGCTGAACCCTCCGGCACGGGCCTCAGCGGCAGCATCAACGGAGTCGTACAGTGGGCTCCTACCGGAACCCGCCTGACGTTTTAACAATGCACGCCGAAGTTCGGGAATAACCTGACTGGGCGAACGACTCAATGGGCCAAAGCTGTCAATGATGCTCAGCCGAGACACTTTCTCAGGAAAAGCCGCAGTGTACAGCAGGGATATGACTCCACCCAGGGAATGCCCGACAAGGCGTACCGGGCCATCAAAGTGGGTATCGAGAAGCTCGGCCAGGTCGGCTACGTAATCAACCAGGAGATAGGATTGCGCCGGCGGACGGTGGTCTGAATGACCGTGCCCGGCCATATCGATGGCATAAACATCGCCAAGTTCGGTCAGGAGCGGGGCCATCTTGGCAAACGTGAGGCAGTTGTCCATCCAGCCATGGAGCATGACCACTGGGACACCACGGGTTTCCGGGTTTCGGGCTGGCCAGTGGAGACCTGCCAGCACCATATGGCGCAACGGCCAGCGTATTTCCCGATGCACGTTGCGCTCCCGAGGTGCAATTACCCCTGCTTTTGGATCATTCATATTACATGGTGTGGGTCGGTCGATCTGAGCTCAGCGCCCCGGCCAGGTACGATTCGATCTTGGTCCGTGCAGACTCGTCGTCGCCACTGAACTGAACACCGATACCTGCCGCACGATTGCCCTGGGCACCTTTCGGTGTAATCCAGATCACTTTGCCTGCCACCGGAATTTTCTCTGGCTCGTCCATCAGGTTAAGAAGGAGGAAAACCTCATCACCCAGCTGATACTGTTTCTGGGTTGGGATGAACAGCCCACCCTGACGGATATACGGCATATAGGCCGCATAAAGAACGGCCTTATCCTTGATCGTCAGAGTCAAAATACCACTGCGCGCGCCAAAACCTGGCCCCATGTCACTACCCCTATCGCAATCCAGCCAGCCGCTACTGTAGCGCCCTGCAAAACCACACAGCGCGTTAACGGCAATTAAAACTTATTGTATTTCACAATCATAGCAGGCACATATCAGGTGCGCACAGAAGTTTCTGGCCATCACTCAACCCGCTTTGCGTCGTCTTGAAGGCATCAGGGCCTGCCACTTCATGAGCAGACGCTCCGCCTCCAGTTCAACGCTGGCGTTGTAGATACCCGCCGCCCGCGTTTCGCGGCAGGCCTCCAGCAGTTCGTGGGCACGCCAGGGCGGGTTGTTGACCGCAAGGTACTGCAACATATCCGCCGCTTCGGTGTCCCTGGGCTCGCCACCACATCCCAGCCTGGCAAGGTCGGCTGCCAGCCCCTCCAGCAGCCACAACATTCCATCAAGCCCCAAATCCTTGAATGGCTTGGAGGCCTCGGGAAGGGGCAGCTCGTTCTTCATGAATTGGCGAAAGCTGTCCAAGGCAATTTTCCGCTGAGCAATAAACTCACCTTCGAGGTATTCCCTGGCCAACCTCGGTGCGTTGCCCGCCAACCTGAGCGCTCGCTCAAGCGCCTCCCCTTCATATTCGCCCTCATCCACGGCCCGGGAAGCAGCTTCTACCTCCAACCAGGCCTTGGCCGTGGCAAAGTCCGGGGTTGGCAAGACAACGGTCTGGCAGCGGGATCGCAACGTCGGCAGGATTGGCCGCCCGCTTTCCTGAAGAAGCAGCAACACCAAATCCGATGGCGGCTCCTCAAGGGTTTTCAGCAACGCATTGGCGGCATTGATATTCAACTGGTCGGCACGATCCACCACGATCACCTTCCGGCGGGCCACCTGAGGGGATGCCATTGCAAAGGCTGATAATGCACGAACCTGATCCACCCGGATCATTCGTGATTTTTCAGGCGCAAAACGCCGAATATCTGGATGGGACTGGGCCTGGACCAACTCACATTGCTTACATCGGCCACAGGGTGCCAGCCTGCCCGACTCAGGGGAAACGTCTGGTTTGTCGCACACCAGTAACGCAGCCACGCCGTCTGCGAATTCAGTCTTACCGACGCCACGCTCGCCACCCACAAGCAGAGCGTGTGATAACCGGCCCGCCTTAAGACTGCTGTCGACAAATCGCCAGGCATCACTATGCCAGTTCATTGTATGGGCGCTCATGACTAACTACCTCTAGGTTTTTCGTGCACTTGGGCGCACCACCTTCATCTGCTTCCGCGCAGTTTTAAGAAGCCGCCTGAGGCGGTCAAGATCATTCCTGCCGGCCTGACCAGCCTCTTGCTCTGTCGCCACATAGTAATGGTTGTAGAGAGCCCGGGCAAAGGTGCGGGCCGGTCCCGCCGCCGCAGGAGACACGACCGCAACCCGCTCCGCTATCTGCAGCGGAGTATCCCCTTCCTGAATATCCACCCCGCTGCGCCTTGCAGCCTGACGCCACTGCCCCACCAGCCTTGCAACCGGGTCCTGGCGGAACCGGGCGCGCTGCCGGAGCGCAGAAACCACAGCCCCGACCAGCACGCCAAACGCCACCAGGCCCGCGCTGAAATACCCGAGTTCTTTTAAGCCCCACTGCCCGGGAAGGCGTGATAGAAGATCCATTTGGGTCTGCCCCTGATACCCGACAACCCATCTTTGCCACTGGTAGTTCATCCGATCCAACTGTAGCGATGCCCATTGGACCAACGGAATGTCTGAATACCGCTGCGGTGAGCCCCAGCTGTTTTCGAGGAATGACCCCTCCTCAGCGACGGCCTCTCTCAAGCCACCGTCGATGCGACTGGGAGCAATGGCAGCAGTGGGATCGACCCTTACCCACCCTTGCCCCGGCAGCCATGCTTCTACCCAGGCGTGAGCATCGTACTGCCGCACGATCAGGTACTCTCCGCCAGCTCCGGGCTCACCCCCTTGATACCCCACAACGATTCGCGCAGGTATGCCGGCCACCCGAAGCAGGAACGTTGTCGCGCCGGCGTAGTGGGCGCAGAATCCCCTTTTGGCATCGAACAGCAGCTGATCTATTGAATCACCCATCATCTGCGGTGGCCGGAGCGTGTAGTAATAGGCTTCGCTCCGGAACTTGCGCAATACCGAATCGATAAACGACCGCGCATCCAAACTGCTTACTTTGAGCTCCTTGGCAAGTACTCTCGCCCTTGGATTTCCGCCCGCTGGTAGCTGAAGGTATTGACGCAGGTCACTCGCCTGGAGATCGTCAGCGGCTGGAGTGTCACCCTGGAGGCTCAGCCGGTATCGGACGGGGGTATCCGCTGGGCGCTGGAAGAGAAACAAGCCTTCGCCGACCTGGCGGACATTATCGGAAGCCGCCACCGACCCCTTCAACGCAAAGGCCCAACTTTGACCGGTTGGGTCCATCAGCACATCGTAATCGCGCACCCCCAACTCGCCTGCGCCCCCGTCATTCATAACGCGCCCCAACCGCCGGAAGGGTTCGGGTTGCGACTGGGTCCAGGTGTTTCCGTCCAGCCGGTCAAGCACCAGCCCTCGCCAGTATCGGTCTTGTGGTGGCGGAACTTCACCCCCGAACGCGACCCGGAATGCCCGTTCACTGCTTTGTGCCAAATTTGAGATATCACCGGGTGTCATCGTGTCGCTGATACCGGTCTTGGCTGCCCCAGACACCAAAGGCACACTCCACAAGGGTGATAACCGTGGGAAGAACAGGAACAGCAAAATCACAATGGGAAGCGTCTTGACGAACATGCTCAGAAGCCGGCGCCACCCGGCCCTCAAGGCGCCAGGCGCATTCGGGGCGTTGAGGATTTGAAGCCCCACTAACAGGAACATGACTCCGGTAAAGTTAACCAGAGTCCAGAGAATCCCCTGTTCGAACAGGAAGTTCACGGCAGCGAGATAAACCAGTATAAAGAACAGCACATAGAAATCGCGGGACGAGCGGGTTTCAATCCACTTCAATCCAATCGCAATGACGAAAAACGATGCCGCGGTATCGACGGTAAAACGCCCACTGACCGTGGTGAGGTAGACTGCGATCATGGCGATCATGAAGCCGGTTCGCAGCCACCGGCCAGGTAAACGTATTCTCCCCAGGTGAACCAACCAGCGCCAGCCAGCAAGCACCACGCAGATCGTTGGCAGCCATAAAGGTAACCGGTCCCACTGGGGCAGGAGCAGCAACAGAAAGGCGCAAATCAACCAGATCAGTGCGCGACCGGGAATTTCCTGGTCAACATCTGCGGCGCTGGGATGACTCGTGCCCCTCATGCCGCCTCCCTATCGGAATTCCGACCATTTGTACCAAATAAGGCCAGTACACGCAGGCACCTCTGGGTATGGGCCGGGCCGCCATCTGGCTCAACGTCCTGCCCTGGCAACCTTAGACCAAATGCCTCGCCCGATTTATCCCGCTCAAGAACCAATGCGGTCAGGTAGCTTAGGCGCAACTCAGTATCCACCCCGGGAAACGACGCAAAATCTAGCCAGTCGGGGTTGCCTTGCTCACCATGCCACTCCGCAATCGCCATTTCGCCAGTCCGGGCAAAGCGTTTCCATTGCACTCTCTGAAGAAGGTCTCCTTGACGCCACGGCCTGATCTCTACGTGGTCCTGACCGGGCGCTTGAGTAACAATGCCGGACTCATCCCCGCTCACACCATGATCCACCGGTACTGGTGGGAGCAGGGGCTTAGGGTAGACAATGGCGGTTGTCTGGGGGCGAAGCCATGACCAGGCCCTCAGCAATCCGAAAGGGAAGCGGGTTTCAATCCGGACACGGTCAAGCAGCAGGTATCCACGCTCGGTTGCAGTGACGACCAGGCGCATGTCGGACGATGATTCGGGTCTCACATGCTGCATCACCAGCCTGCTCCCCTGGCTGGCTCCTTCCACGCCGACGGTTAACGCGAGATTGTCGTGCTTGCCCGCACTGCCACGAAAGAGAAATGGTATCGAGTCGCCCACGTACCCTTCCCCGGCGTGAATCAATGTCAGCTCCAGTCCTGAAAGGTTGCTGTGGGTCTGATGCATGGCAGCCACAAAAACCACGCCGAGAAAAAACGTCAGCAGGAAGATCAGGCTGTTCTGGTAATTGATGCCCGTTAACAGCATAACGATCAACAGCGCAGCAAACAGCCAGCCCATCCCGGTGGGAAGGATGAAGATATTATTTTGGGCAAACTGATGCTGATCAGATCGTGGCAACCGGCGATTCACCCAACGGGCCCATCGTTGACGAAGCCTCTTTCCCACTAGCTTGAAAAGCATTCACAACCCCGCTTAGCCCAACCGATAAGTCCTCGCGCCCTATATCATCAAAGGCGATCACAAACCCGCCATATTATCCTTGAATTAGGCCCCTTAAACACAAATACTTTGAAATAGGTACGAGTTTCCGATTGGCTGCTGTAATTCGGAAACATTTTAAATGTTCTGGTTAATAGCCTGAGGCCGCTCATGAAACAACAATCTATCCTGTTAACTGCCATTATCGGGGCAGTGGGTAGTCTGCCGGCATTTGCAGGCGTACGGACCCTGACGTCAGACGAAATGGTTGAAACGTACGTTAAAGATTCCGCGGTTATTGTCGTGCCAAGACAACAGCAGCGAGCCGAAGAAGACCGTCGTCGTATCTTGCGATCCCTCACAATTTCCCCGGGGGAACCTGTGCAGATGGAGTCCGAAGCCGAGGCAGAGCGGGCGGAATTCCAGTTCCGTGAGGACGAAGAACGTTTTGCCTCACTGAAAGAAGCCGAGGAAGAATTCATCCGCCGCACCCTTCTCACCCCGACATCCGAGATCGCCGCCATTCAGCCGCCGGACTATCAGATCCTCAACATTCCGCCCATTATTTTTGGGGAACAGCTGGTGATCCCCGAAGGTCCCTTTGCCCAAACCTTCCTGAACGATCAGTTGGGTATCGCCTTTGATGGCAGCAACCTTAATCTGTCGATTGGCAACCCGCCCGGCATTGATCAGATCACCCTGCCGCAAGGCATTGACGAAGGCCCCATCACACTTGTACCTCGCCCAGGCGGCGGATTCGACCTCTCTATTCAGGTGCCGGAGCAGTAAACCTCCTCTCGCTTAAGCCGGGAAACACACAAAGGGCCTCCTCGGAGGCCCTTTCTTTTTGTCGATGCAAACCACATTGGGCACAAACAAGCGCCCATAAAAAAACCACCCCAAAGGGTGGTTTTCTCTCAGCCGAAGCTGAAGATCAGCTTAGTGACCGTAAACAGTCATCTGAGCATTTACAGCAACGTCGGTCATGTAAACATTACCGATACTTGGGTTGGCTGCGTTACCCATACGAATGTTGGTCAGATCCAGGTCACCAGAGAAGTTGTTGACGTTGAATGCCAGGGCATCTTCGCCAGCAGCGTTGGTGGCCAGGCCGATATCAACCTGAGCGTGAGCGAAAGAAGTGTCAACCGCACCACCACCGATGTTCAGGTTGTTGGTGTCAGCACCACGACGGTTGTGCAGCTCGAAATCCAGGTAAGTGCCAACGAAGTCAGCGTTCAGAGTGCCCTGAGCGTTGAAGTAGGCGTTGATGTTCATCACGCTGGTGTCTTCCTGAATCACGATGTCGATCGGACCCAGCAGACCAGTGATGTTCATATTAGAAACCAGAGTGGTTCCAGCGGTAGAGGCCAGGTCGCCAACAGTGCTGGTGCTCTTAGCCAGAGACACGCTGCCTACGCTAACGCCGTAGTCGATCGGCATGCCAGACACAGAACGCAGACCAATAACCAGGTCACCGTCTTGAACAGTCGGCATAGTGTCGCGACCAGGGTTAGTGTCGGACCAAGCTACAACACCGCCGCTAGCAGCAGCAGCGCCAGTCAGGTACTGAGAGCCCATAGCTTGAGCACCAGTGTCAGCGATACCGCCAGTACCAGCAACGTCGATGTACACTTTAACGTCATCAAGAGCAGTTCCAGGAGCCGCACCACCGATGGTCACGCCAGTGATGGCCAGGAAACCGTCGTCCTGATAAGCGATTTCGCCAACGCTTACTTCGGCAGACAACTCAACAGTGATACCGGACTGACCGGTAACATCACCCATGGCTGCGTCGTCGATAGCGCGCAGTTCAGCTTGGGCGGCAAAAGGTACAGCTGCAACCGCAGTTGCCAGAGCAATTTTCTTCAGGCCTTTCATAATTGTTCTCCTTAGTAAGGAATATTTCTATTATTTTTGTTGCGATCATTTTTTCCTTAACCGCAGGATTAGTTTTGCAGACCCGTGAGGGGGAATCTGAGATCCGGCGCACAATAATTAACTAACCACTTACACCCAATTACATTCCCCTGAGACTCGTTTCACTTTTTTACAAGAACCGCGTCTCACTTCACCGTCAGTTGGCTTCAACCCCAGCATTGTTCTCCGCAAAAACGATCGGGTTAAAGCTGCCAAACACCCCTTCACTATACTGGTACCCTTCGTCAGTTTCGGTATAGCGGGTGGCTAAGACCTGAGAAAACCCACCCAGGTACTCTAGTTCAATATTAATCTGGGGCTCCTCTGCGTCACCTGTCGCTTGGTACTTGTAGACGACAGCCGACCCCAGAATACGTCCGGCCTGGGCCTGCGTACCCAAAGCGGTACGAACAGTGTTAAGCACCAACGGAGCGTTGAGGTTCTCAACTTCTTCGCCAGGGCGAACCGCCCAAACGTATTTGATATCGCCATTTGGGAACAGCGCCAGGCCGAAGGGGGCAAAGTCGCCATAGTATTCAAGTAAAGACTTGGCCTTACTCAGCGCATTCTGTGCAATAAAACGGGTATTTCCCTGAACCTCTTGAGCAATCTGCTCAGCCGTTGGCTGGGCCGGTGCGTCTTCCTGCTGCGCCAGAGCCATCGATGAAACAGAAAACAAGCTCGCTGCAACAACCGAGCAAATTAGTCCTGACTTCTTCACAGGTCCTCCTGATTTATCATTGTTTTGACCAAAAGTGATTCCAATCGATCGAATCCGCGTTTCACGGGCCCGAATCTTTGAGATAATGACGGACTTTCTCGCTTCAAATGCCGTTACGACCAATCAAAGCACCCCATGTCCGAACGCCTTTACATCCTGCACCTTGATTCACAACAACACCGTGATCGTTTTCTCACTGCGATCGCGTCCCTACCCGGCTTTGTCTGTTTTGGTAACGGTGAATGGCAGGGAGATCAGACCCAAAGCTGGATGGCCGCACAACCTTCCATGCACATCGCGAGCGACGGGCAGAGTTGCGACGACATTGAACTACAGCTTGAGCAAGTCGGTGCCAGATTGAAGCCAGGTCAGAAGCTGGCGGGGATTTTTGAGTATGAGGCGGGCTACGGAATAGAAAAGGCGCTCCGGCCACTGGCTCCAGCAGGCGCCCGCCCCGCTATCAGGGCTGCGCATTATGGCTGGTTCCTGACCCCGACGGCAGACCCATTGAAAATGGAGCTTCACCTGTCCTCTGAGGCCGACCCGGATGTCACCACACGGCTTGAGCAACTGGTAATGACCGCCCGTACATCGGGCCAGGAAGAGTCACTTACCATTGCGCCGTTTTCACAAGATGAGCCGGGCGAACGTTTCAAGGGCAATGTTCTAAAAATCCTTGATTACATCGTGGCCGGTGACTGTTACCAGGTGAACCTTTCCCACCGGTTCCAGGCACGCTACCAGGGCAACCTGTGGCTGGCCTATCAACACCTCACCCGCCGGTTTCCGACCGCGCACTCGGCGTACGTGAGCATTGACGGAGACCCCGTGCTGTCGATATCGCCAGAAAGTTTCCTGGAGATCGACCAAGGGCATGTGGTTACCCGCCCCATTAAAGGAACACGGCCCCGCGGCAAAACCCCGGAAGACGACCAGAAACTCGCCCAGGATCTGCTGACCAGCCCCAAAGACCGGGCTGAAAACATCATGATTGTCGACCTGTTGCGAAACGACCTCGGTCGCTTTTGCCAACCCGGCACCATTCGCGCCGACCAGATCCTCTATCTTGAGAGCTATCGCAATGTGCATCACCTGGTGAGCACGGTCACTGGCGAACTTGATCCGGCGATTCACCCTGTAAAAGCGTTAGCCCAGGGCTTCCCGGGGGGCTCGATTACCGGCGCTCCCAAAATACGCGCCATGGAAATCATCCGCGAACTCGAAGTCAGTCCCCGAGGCCCCTATTGCGGCTCCGTTTTCGCGATGAATCCACGGGGTGATCTATACAGCAACATCGCCATCCGGACCCTGTATGCCCGCGGCGACACGCTTTATTGCCATGGCGGCGGGGGTATTGTTGCGGATTCCAACCCCGATTCCGAACTTCAGGAGACCCTGGACAAAGTTGGCCCGTTAATGAATGAACTGAACCTCGCGTTTGGCACTGCAGAAAACAAGGGCTAAGCGAACCAAAAAAGAAAGGCCGCTTCAGTTATCCTGGAAGCGACCTTTCATATCATCACCGGCTTTCGCTGGCTTCAGAAACGATTGCTAAGACGCAGGAAGGTCTCTTTCAGCGCTTCGAAGTCATGAACGGCCGGGAACTGCGGGAATTCGTCGATCACATTCTGGGGTGCGTGGAACAGGATGCCTTCTTCGGCCTGAGCCAGCATTGTGGTGTCGTTATAGGAGTCGCCCGCCGCAATGACCCGATAGTTGAGCAACTGGAATGCGCGTACGGACTGCCGCTTGGGGTCACGCTGGCGCAACAGGTAGTTGGTGATGCGACCGTTTTCAGCCACTTCGAGCTTATGGCACAGCAGCGCAGGAAAGCCCAGCTTGGCCATCAATGGCATGGCAAACTCATAGAAGGTGTCTGAAAGAATAACCACCTGGAAACGTTCACGAAGCCAGTCCAGGAACTCTCGAGCCCCTTCCAGAGGATCAAGCGTACCGATAACTTCCTGGATTTCGTTCAGGCCATAGCCATGCTCGTCCAGAATGCGCAGACGCTGAGTCATAAGCACATCGTAGTCCGGAATATCACGGGTGGTTGCCTTGAGCTCCTCAATTCCCGTTTTCTCGGCAAATGCGATCCAGATTTCTGGGATCAGTACCCCTTCAAGGTCAAGGCAAGCGAGTTCCACTGCGATCTCCTAATTTCTGTCTATAAACGGGCTGATGCCCCAGATGAAGGTCGTATGATAGAAAAATCCGTAAGCGAATGCACCGGCCTTGGCACCGGTATATCGATATACCGCCATTTTCTTTCGGTAAATACCAGCACAATGGTAGATTTGTCACACACTTACATAGACTCAAGCGTGCCATGACCGATATTGAACAGCTTCAGCAGGAACTCGCAGACCAAAGCCCTCGCGCAATTCTCAAGGCCGCGCTGGCTCGCTACGACAACATTGCCATCTCCTTCAGCGGAGCCGAGGACGTCGCGCTGATCGAGCTTGCCCATAAGCTAACCGACAACCTCCGGGTGTTTACCCTTGATACCGGCCGGCTTCATCCGGAAACCTATGAGTTTATTGACCAGGTTCGAAAGCACTACGGCATCGAAATCGAGGTCATGTTTCCAGAGTCGACCGAGGTCGAAGCGCTCGTTAAAAAGAAGGGTATGTTCAGCTTTTATGAAGATGGGCATTCCGAGTGCTGCGGCATCCGCAAAGTAGCCCCCCTACGCCGGAAGCTGGCAATGGTTGATGCCTGGATTACCGGGCAGCGTAAAGATCAGAGCCCCGGAACTCGCAACGACGTCCCGGTTGTACAGATCGATACGGCGTTCTCGACCGACGACAAGCAGCTGATCAAGTTCAACCCCTTGGCCAACTGGTCATCGAAGGAAGTGTGGGACTACATTCGGATGACTGAAGCTCCCTACAACAAACTCCACGAGAAAGGCTTCATCAGTATCGGTTGCCAGCCTTGTACCCGCCCTGTCCTGCCTGGGCAACATGAACGGGAAGGCCGCTGGTGGTGGGAAGAGGCGACCAAAAAAGAGTGCGGCCTGCACGCTGGCAACATCATCGCCCACGACTGACCGCCAGCGTCTATTCCGCCACCTACAAAAAAGGCCCACTCTGGGCCTTTTTTAGTGTTATCCGCTAACACAGCAACTCACTAGTAGGTCTAGTAGGTCGGAAGCTCCACGTCGTCGAACAACGCCTCCAACTCCATTCGGTTGCCCTGATGGGACACCGCCTCATCAACCCGTTCCTTGGTCAGGTGCGGGGCGAAGCGCTGGATGAAGTCGTACATGTAGCCCCTCAGGAAGGTGCCTTTGCGGAAGCCAATCCGGGTAACGCTCGGGCGGAACAGCTTGCTTGCATCCAGGCACACCAGATCCGAGTCGACCTTCTCGTCATAGGCCATGGAAGCGACAATCCCTACGCCTAGTCCCAAGCGAACGTAGGTCTTGATCACATCAGCATCTGCGGCGGTGAATACGACTTTCGGGGTCAGCCCACGGGACTGGAATGCCTCATCAAGCTTGGATCGACCGGTAAAGCCAAAAACATAGGTGACCAACGGGAACTCGGCCAACTCTTCGAGACTCAGGGTGCTTGCCTGTGCCAGCGGGTGGTTTCTCGGCACAATGACACTGCGATTCCAACGATAGCAAGGCATCATGATCAGATCGTTGAACAACTCCATTGCTTCTGTTGCGATGGCGAAGTCTACCGCACCGTTGGCCGCCATCTCCGAGATCTGCATGGGCGTGCCCTGGTGCATGTGCAGGGATACGTCCGGGTAGGCCTCAATAAAGCCCTGGATAATGGGAGGTAACGCATAACGGGCCTGGGTATGGGTGGTGGCGATACTGAGATCACCCTTGCGTTGGTTACTGAATTCCTGGGCAATCTTTTTGATGCCCTCAACGCGCCTCAGGATCTCCCCTGCTTCACGGATGATGGTTTCACCACCGGGCGTAATGCGCGTCAGGTGTTTGCCACTCCTGGCGAAGACCTCGATACCCAATTCGTCTTCAAGTAGCCGGATTTGCTTGGATATACCAGGCTGCGACGTAAACAGACTTTGAGCCGTAGCAGATACATTCAGATCATGGTGCGCAACTTCCCATATATAACGCAACTGCTGTAATTTCATCGACTCGGTCGCTCCTTCAATGGCATGGGGTAATAACCAGCGAACTTTGCACACTGACTACAGCCCCAAGAATACGCATAAAAACTTTATTTTTCATACTTTTTTAGAATACATAGCCCTTGCTCTGTCAGTTTAGACCAAATCTCAACGAGCGCCCGCTCAACTGGTAACAAAATGATCTAGCACCCCTTGACTTCACCGGCTCAAATCAGACAATTCATTGAAGCAACAATGTCGTATACAGCTCCCATGCTACTGACCACAAAATTTCTCAAGCCAGCAGCGGATGTGCGTGCCGTTAATCGGTCCCGCCTGCACCGTCTGCTGGACCCAAGTCCTCCGAAACGCCTCAACCTTGTTGTGGCACCCGCGGGCTATGGGAAAACAACCCTGGTCAGCCAATGGTGCGTCGGGTTAGCGGAGAATGTCGCCTGGCTTTCGCTGGATGAGAACGACAACTCCCCGAGACGGTTCTGGCAATATGTGATTGGGGCTGCACAACACAGTGGCGTAACCGGCACAGACCAGCTCAGCCGCCGGCTTGCGAGCTTTGAAGATCACGAGATGGAGGGTGCCGTTGCCGGCCTGCTGAATGCTCTCACTCAAACCCCCGCACTCAGCACGATTGTCCTGGATGACTTTCACCTGATTCAGGACCCGAAAATTCACCGGCAATTCGCCTACTTCATTGACTACCTCCCCCCCGGTATCACCGTGACGATAACGTCTCGAACCGAGCCGGAGTTACCACTTGAGCGATGGCGCGTCCGCCAGTGGGTGACCGATATCCAACCCCAGGTACTGGCGTTTTCGGAATCCGAATGTCGCCATTTTTTTCGGGACTACATGGCACTGTCGCTGTCCGATGAAGAATCTCGCCAGATATGGCGGCAAACAGAAGGCTGGGTGGCGGCCATGCAGCTAACCGCCTTGTCAGGCCGAAGCCCCGACAACGCCGATGAAAGCCCCAAGACACTCGAGGTCGGCGGCCAACAAATCAACCGCTACGTATTCAGCGAAATTCTCGATCAGCAACCCGAAGACATCCGCCAGTTCCTGCTCGATACCGCTATGACCTCGCGACTGTCCGGCTCGCTGTGTGACGCCATGCGGGCCAATAGCGACAGCCAGGCCTTTCTTGAGCGGCTGATTCGACTGAACCTGTTTGTGATCCCGCTGGACAGCAAAAATGAATGGTTCCGTTACCACGACCTGTTCAGGGATGCCCTGCTGCAACGTGCACGAGCCCTTGACGGCGACCGGGTTAATCTTCTTGAGCAGAGGGCTGTCGACTGGCTTCTGACACACGACCATGTGCAAGAAGCCGTTGCTCAGGTTATTTCAAGGAAAGACTGGGCAAGACTCGCAACGGTGCTTGAGCAGCACGGAAACAACCTTATCCAGGGTGGGCACCACCTCCCGGTGCTAGAGTGGCTCCAGAAGCTCCCATCGGATATTTTGATCAACCGCCCCCAACTACTCATGGTCAGGATCTGGGGGCTATTCTTTGCCAACAGGCTGTCGCAGATCGAAGTTCAACTGAGCGACCTTGAGGATATCCTTGACCGCCGCGTCGCTGACTCCCACCCCGATGCAGAGGGTGCTTTAGCCCTTCATAACGAGATCTCGCTGATCCGGTCTTATATCGCCCGCTCGAAAAGCGACGATAAAAGCGCACAAGACCTGACTCAGCAGGTACTGAGAGAGATTGACCATACCCGGATTCCGCTCAAGTCGGTGACTTACTATGGGCTGGGTCTCGACTATTTTGGTCAAGGCGATCTTGGGGCAGCCGAAGAGGCCCTCGCCGCCTCCGTCCGTTATGGCCAGCTGGAGCGCAAGGCCAGCACGGTGCTGTCTAGTGGTGGGCTACTGGCGTGGATTCAGTACAGCCGTGGTGAGATTGATCAGGCGCTGGAAACCTCCACTGACATCCGCACCTGGGTAGACGACCACTTCTATGATCCCTCACAACCGCGGCTGATCTCCTGCTGGCAGAACAGCACGCTGGTCGAAATATACCGTGAGAGGAAAGAGAAGGAGCTCTCGGATGCCAGCCTGCTTCCGTTACTTGATCACCTGGAAAATGGCACGGAGCCCGGACAACATGTTGTGATCCAACACGTTCGAGGGCACCAGGCGTTCAGCGAGGCGCGCTATGAGGATGCCATCTTAGCGCTGGAAGACGCAGAGTCAGTGGCACGGCGGCGCAGGGAACATATTGTGTTTGAACCGCCCGCCAGTGGAGCACTCCTTGTTCGTTGTCACCTCGCGGCGAATGAGGTTTCCAAGGCAAAAGCCTGGCTGCGTGATTGGCAGCAACGCCCTCAGAGCAGCCCTCTCAACGATTGCCAAAATGCCGTCAGTGCGGCACGGGTCCATATCAGGCTGGGGCAGTTTGACCTGGCGTGCACGTTACTCGCCGACTTGCTAACAAAGGCCGAGGCTGAACAAAACAGCCGCCTGGTTATCGAGGTGTTGCTTGTCTATGCCTCATCGCTTGGGGCTAGTGGCCAGCTGGAAGAGGCCCGCAATATGCTCGAACGGGCCCTCGACTATGGCGCAGAGGGAGGCTTTTTTCAGATTTTCCTCGATGAACCGGATTCACTAAAGACCCTTTTGCTTACAACTCAGGGCATTCAGGGCGCTGGTCACTGGCACACCCGGCTACGGGATGCGCTCGAAAAACGGGTTGGAAAACTCCCCCGCCAAACCACCAATGGTGCCGGATCCGACGGCCTGATTGAACCGCTCAGCCAACGTGAGCAGGAAGTGCTGGGGTTGATCAACGAAGGGTTAGCCAACAAGGACATAGCCGAGAAAATGGCCGTTGCAGCAACAACCGTAAAGGCCCATATCCGGAATCTTTACGGAAAACTTGACGTAGGAAGTCGCACCGAGGCACTGGCTAAAGCCCGCCATATTGGCCTCCTCTAAGCAAACCGTGACATACATCACACTTTTCCGGGCAATATCTACGCCCCCTACGCCCTTTGGACGATCCGGTTACGCCCCTACTCCCTTAAGATAGCTTCAACGGTGAGGGAAACTTCACTGGCAGAATTCTGAAATTCAGGCCTTCAGACTTCTTCCACACTTGTGAACTTCAGGTTGTTAGCCCAACCAACTTCCGACAGAGCCAATCCATGATTGGCTCTTTTTTTATCGTTCGATAACTCGCCGAAACGGCGGCAAGGCATCTAACAGCAACTGACCGTAGCGACGCGCGACAATACGGCGATCGAGAATGGTTACTCGGCCAGTATCCTGCTCTGTCCGCAAAAGCCGGCCAACCGCTTGCACTAACTTCACTGAAGCGTCTGGAACGGTGATTTCCATAAACGGATTGCCACCACGCCCCGTCACCCATTCAGCCAGGCTCGCCTCAATCGGGTCATCCGGCACCGAGAATGGTAGCCGCGTGATCACCACATGCCCAAGATAATGCCCCGGTAAGTCAATGCCTTCCGCAAAACTCGCCACACCGAACAAGACGCTGGGTTTGTCTGCATCGACCCGCTCGCAATGCTGCTTGAGCACCTCACCCTTTGCCATGTCGTCTTGGGTAGTAATCAGGTCGGGGAAATCTGGCGCAAGTGCGTCCCGCACGGCATGCATCTGGCGGCGGGAGGTGAACAGGACCAGCGTGGCTTTTTCGCCAGCCCAGAGATCCGGCAAGCGTTTGACCAAGGCTTCCGTAAAGTCGTCGTCTGTCGGCATCACGGACATGGCAGGAACCTCCACCGTTGCCATTTCCGCGTAACGGAAAGAACTTGGCACCACCAAAAAACGACTGTTTTCTGGCAATCCAGCGCGGCTTTGAAGCCGGTCAAAGCGGCCAAGGGCCGTCAATGTGGCGCTGGTTAAGACAGCGCCATAGGCGCGCGACCATAATCGACTATAGAGTAGGCTATCCGCCAAGACCGGACTGCTAAACAGGGTTATATCCTCAGCATGGTCCCAACGTTGCTTAACGGTCCAACGGGCAGGCGGAGGGATTTTGTAACGCCCCTCCTCCGGTTCATACTTTTCACACCAGGCGGTCCAAAGCCGGTACTGATCTTCAGCGCGACTGTGAAATGCACCAATAACTGGAAACCAGGCTTCAGCAGTAGCTCGATCAACGTCGTGATCCTTCTTGTCATCGAACGCCTTCTGAAGCTCGTCAGCCAAGACACCGAGTTGCCGAACCAGCGTGGCTGTACTGACCTGGGCTGTTGCTGCGATTTCGGTCAAGGCATCCGGCAGGTTTCCTTCCGGGTAACGCCACTGAGCGGAACGCCGCTCGTCGTTCATGTCCCACGGGGTTTCACCATCTACCTGACTGTATACCTGTACCAGTACACCATCGACGTCCCGCGCGGATGCACTTATCTTATCAACGGTTTTCGCGGCCAGTGTCCCTGGCGAAAGAAATGGGGGGATCTTCGCCAACGCTTGGGAAAGCTGCTTCAGCCATTGACGGGTGGCGTTCAGCGGAACCGATGCCGCGAAGTGGTTTAGCGCCTTGTCCGGCAGGTGGTGAGCCTCATCAAAAATGAACAAGGCATTCTCTGGCTCTGGCAGGATCGCGCCGCCTCCCAGCGCAAGGTCGGCAAGGACCAGGTCGTGGTTAGCAACAACCACATCAGCATCTTCGAGCCCCTTTCGGGCGTCGAAGAACGCGCAGCTGTCAAAATAGCTGCAATGACGGTTCGTGCATTGACGGTGGTCTGTTGTCACCTGCCGCCAGGTCTCATCCGGAATCTGAGTTGGCCAGTGATCACGATCTCCGTCCCACTCGCGCGAACCATAACGTGCCAACATATCCTCAAAGAACGCCCGGGTACCCGGCTCTTCGTCTGAAGGGTCGTCCAGGAGAAAGAGCGGCATTGTATCGCTATCGCCTACGCCTTCCTCATGCAATCGGGCTTCCAGACGGGACATACAGAGATAACGTCCTCGCCCCTTGGCAAGACTCCAGTTGAATTTCAGATCGGTGTGCTTGCGCAGGTCTGGCAGATCCTTGTTGACGATCTGATCCTGCAGTGCGACGGTTGCCGTGGAAACGACCAGGGTCTTACCGAGCGCCCTGGCAATGGGAATTGCCGCAACAAGATAGCCCAGTGTCTTCCCGGTACCAGTGCCGGCTTCAACCACACACGTCGCTGGCGCTGATGTACGCTTGCCGTCATTGGCCGTGATATCCCCTATGTAGCGGGCAATCTCCGCAATCATCAGGCGCTGCCCGTACCGAGCTTTCACACCTTTGCCGGCAAGAATGGCGCGGTACGCTTGCTGGATTTCTTGCTTAACAGTGTCAGAGAGGGCCATCAGTGGGGGCTAATCCAGTCACGAACCACGCCAACACGGAAACGTGTCCCGGCCTTGCTGAGCACAACCCCCTCTTCAGAAATCCGCTCAACGCGCAGCCCGTCGAAGCTGTCGCCGATGCGGAGGTAGTGATCATTGATCATCACCCGTCGCGCCGCTGGCTCCGAGGCATAAACATGGCTGTTAAAGATCAAATCAGGTATGCCCTTTTGAAACGACATCGGCAGCTCCACCAGGTGGGGAACACGATCTCCTACCCCATAGGCGTTGTCGTTGTAGTCTGAATCACTCAATGGTTGATAGCGGCTGGCTGACGGCACAATAACCGTCGGGCGCTCAGTGATCTCGGGTTGGTCGGTTGACGCCTGGGCCAATGTCGGCTCCTCATCCACCAATGGCTCCGATACCGATGGCTCTGCCACCACCAGATTGCCTGGAACTTCAATTTCCGCAACTGCATCGCCAATCTGCACCTTAATGGTGTGGGTGGCCGCCGGCTGGGCAGCCGGCTGTACCGGTGGTAAAACAACCGGAGGTGGCGTCTGTTCTGGCTGCGTCTCTGGCTGGGCCACTACCGTCGGCATTCGCCCAGGCCAGAAAACATAGGCCAACACAACGGTGTTGATGGTCAGGATCAGCCCCAGCCAAACACCGGAGGACACCGGCTTACGTTTGGGCTGATGAATCAGCTGAACCTGCTGCCCGAGATCAGGAACCTTACCCTGCTGTCGTTCAGATTCTGACTTGCGAAGTGCATCCAGGATGTAGGACATGTCAGTTCAGACCTCCGCCTGTCACCAACGGTGGTACCAGTCGTGGTACCCCAGGGTTGAGATCGCTGTTAACCCGGATGAGGGTCATAACTCCGGCAATGCCATCGACGCTAAGCCCCACTTTTTCCTGGTACCAACGAATCTGGTCACGGTAACCCATGCCCAAGACCTCGGTCCGCTCAACGGCATCACCGGCATAACGCTCCGCCAACTGCATTAACTGGGAACTCAACCAGATTTCTTCGCCCTGCTCAGTATTCCCGGCAGCGCCATCACGAAGATAGGGAGGAAGGCGCCAAAGGATCGTAAAGTCGCCATACCAGTAATCGTCTAAGGAATGGAACGGTACCTCAAGCATCTCACCGTCGTGCTGAACCAGTTGAACTCTGCCCTGGTCAAGCGAAGCCACCGTGACAAACGTCGTGTTGCCATCCTCATCCTGCAGCTGCAGCACCGCTGGCCGATTCAGCCGTTCCAGGCTCTTCCGTGTCCCTTCGCGGTAAAGGCATTTCAACCCACGCTGTTGAGCATAATCGCACGCCACAGGGTAGTTCGATGCGACGTAATCCTCCCCCCAAAGGCCAAACAGAGCGCGAAACGCTTCGGTTTGAGAGAAGGTATTCTCTGACAGGGAAAACTCAGGAGACGGAACGCTAGGCGCCATCTCTTCCGGGGCACTGGGTGCGGACTCTGGTTCAACAGGCACCGACGGTGTGGAGGCCTTGTCTGTTCCCGGCAAGGCTGGCTCGTCAACAACCCCAACGATGCCCGCGCCCGCCAGCCAGTCTGGCTTTAACAAAAACGCTCCACCGGCAATCAGCGCCAGCATAACCAGTACGCTGGCAACCCGGGCCAGCCCCCAGCCCGTCCCTTTTTTGTTCGTGCGGTTCGGCGCACCAACGACTTCTTTGGCGGCCTGCCGAACGTGCTGTACACCTACCTGGTGTTCACCTTCGGAGTAGGCGCCCAACAAAGCGCGGTCGCTGATGAGGTTGATCAGGCGCGGCGTTCCAGAGCTTAACCTGAATAGCGCTTTAACCGCTGCTGGCGAGAATATCTCGCCCCGTTGCCCTGCGACCGTCAGGCGATACCGGAGGTAAGAGGGAAGCTCTTCCCGTGTCAGTGAGTCCAGGTGGTAGCGTGCTGTAACGCGCTGGTTCAGCTGTCGCAGTTCTGGACGTGCCAGCATCTCGATCAGCTCGGGCTGGCCCAGCAGGATAATTTGTAGGAGCTTTTTCTCGGCCGTTTCCAGATTGGTGAGCAATCGCAGTTGCTCCAGTACATCGGACGACAGGTTTTGAGCCTCATCAATCAGCAAGACCTTATGGCGCCCGGCGGCATGGGCCTCCAGCAAGTCCTTGTTGATCAGGTCAACCAACTTCTTGATCGATGATCCCGCCGGATGAGCTATACCAAGCTCGTCACAGATGCTGGATAGCAGTTCGCGCGCAGACAACCTGGGGTTCAGGATAATAGCCATGTCGACATGCTCAGGCACATTATCAACAAAGCATCGACTGACCGTCGTTTTTCCGGTACCCACTTCGCCCGTAATCACGATAAAGCCGCCATGACCACTCACCCCGTACATGAGGTGCGCCAGTGCTTCCTTATGGCGGTCGCTCAGATAGAGGTAACGAGGGTCGGGAGCAATCGAAAACGGGGGTTCCCGGAAACCGAAAAAGTCGTAGTACATGGATGTCCAGTCAGGTGCTTGGCCAGAATCTCAGGCAGACCCACGCCAATCTGGGTCCGAAATATATCGCCGTATCATACCGTTCCGACACCGGCCACGCCATCTTCCCAGCAATCCATCATCGATCAGTCGTTCTGTCCATCAGAACCAGTCACTAGCCGCAACTCACCGTCAAGACGACTGACCTGGCCTTTGAGGCGTGCCACGCAACGTTCCAGTGTTTTGGAGATGCGGGCATGTGAGCGAATCATCGAGATCTTTGGCCAGGTGGCTCGCTCCCCTTCCAGAATCAGCTGCCGGATAAAATCGGGATCGGGGTTAGAGATCATTTTTCGGTAGTGCCGCAGGCCGTAGTTCGGCGCAATGGTGACGTCACCGAAGTAGCGCTGAGCCATAATGGTGTATAGATGGCCCGACACCTGCCGCATCAACTCAGGACGCATCCGCTTTCTCAGGTAGTCAAACACACCCTGACCGTGGAACTGAACCTCGGATTTGAGTATGTGCATCGGCAACTGCCGCAACCCGAGTTTCTCATCTTTGCCCTTCCGGTTAAGGAACGGCACGACATGGGGATTTGTCTGGCTAACGATGGTGAAATTCACGTCGTAAAGGTGCATCAGGCGCTCGATTGGAAGATCGCTTACGACCGAGCCGTCAACAAACTGCTGCCTCGCCATGTAAGGCAGCACACTGCCGTGCAAATCCTTTTTCATCAGCGTGACCGGAGGGAAGATGCCCGGCACGGCTGCACTGGCCAGAACCGCGCTCCAAACCAGAAGGTACGGAGAAGTGTAGCCATTCAACAACCTCGCCTTCTGGTGGCTCAGTGTTGGCGAGACGCTCACGTTGATGGAGCGGCCCGACTTCTGATAGGCCTCTTCAAACGTATACTCACCGATATTGCCTCGCAGGCAACTCTTGAGCTGGCCCTGGTCCATCAGCCCCCCACCCCTAAGCGCGGAAAGCAGTCCATTCCACTTCCAGGCGTTCAGGCTATGGTTCTCCGGCACCAGCATCTCCGGGATTTCGGCATCGGCATGCACCCCGAGCATGCCGGCAATAATCGCTCCAACGCTGGAGCCGGCAACCACCTGGGGAAGCAACCCCTTTTCCCAAAGGGCTTTGATCACCCCGAGATGAAACATGCCCAAGGTTGCACCACCGCTGAGCAATAAGGTGGGACGACCAAAACTGGTCAGCGTGTCACGGAAAAACTGCAGTTTCTCACGCGCTGGGAAACCGGGGATCGGCTTATTGCAAAGCAGTTCCAGAGATTCGCAAACCTGATTGATGTATTCCTCAATCAGGTGCTTGGTACCGACATGGGATTGGGAGTAAAGCGCGGGGTTTCCGATGTTACCCAGATCGTGATGGAGCCCCTCTCTGAGCGCCCGCTTCAGTCGATCAAAGTCGGATTGCTGATGGTATTGACGCAGACTGCTTAGGCGGTCGTATATGAGTTCGTAATGGTAAAGGTCAGAGGAGAACGTCTCCTTCCATTCGACATTCCGCTCCAAATAATCTAACTCTAAAGCGGCGGCCTTCCAGACTTCATAGTTTGGTGCTGTCGCCAGCATCTTCCGGTATCTTCGAATTCGGGTATCGGCCATCGAGACACTCCCTACTCTGTCCTGTTGAAACCTTCAGAAACCGATCAGAAATCCTCTAACATCAAATCTTCGCCATCCTGGGCAAACGGATCAACCACCTGGCGACCGTCGTTAATCAGGAACTCCCGGCGCTGGAGGTAGGCATTGCGCACAAAATTGTATTTATCGCCGGACAAAAAGCTTTCCGCGGGAATCAAATCTGCCCGGATATCGACAAGCTGCACACCCCTGGCGTAATAGTTTTCAGGACTGTCCACGGAATCCCAGGGCGATGGCAACACGAAGATATCGGTCATCAACCCGGTAAAGTCTCGTGGGTTGGACGGCCCCAACAACGGCATCATCAGGTATGGGCCACTTCCTACCCCCCAATAACCAAGGGTCTGACCAAAATCTTCTGGCCTCTCCGGAAGGTCGAATGCAGTTGCCACATCAATCAATCCACCCAGCCCAAACGTGGTGTTGTAGGTAAACCGACCAACGGCAACGACGGCGGACTCCCCTTTCAACTGAAAAATGCTATTGACCAGATTTTTGATTTCGCTGAGGTTGTTGAAAAAATTGGTCACTGCCCGGTCCGCAAAGTTGGGCATCACGGTCCGGTACCCCTGGGCAACTGGGCGCAAAAACCATGAATCGACAAACTCGTTGAAACCGAAGACTTTTCTATTCCAGCTTTCGTAGGGGTCGACTTCGGTCGTGGCAGGTTCATCTTCGGGCCCATAGGGTTGGGCCTGCCCAACCGCAGCCATGAGCAGCAGTGCAATCAATGCTAGAGGGGTCAATAAGCGTGTACTGAGGGGCTGATTCATGCCAGTCCTGAGTCGTCTTGTCCGTGTCCGATTATCCGAATTGCCGGGTATTGTATCAGTCCATTATCCACAGCGGTTGGGGCACCAGTATCCGGTAAACCCGTTAGCCCGACGCTCCGAATTTCTACGCCTGTGACACCCGCTCAATCTCGACGCACAAATCTACGCGGGAAAGCCTGCCATTACCAGTGGTGGCTAGAAGAAGGCTACGCAAAAAACGTAGGAATGGATAGGAAAAAACGGGAAATGCCGACTACCGGGTATTCATTTTGGCCCGATAGTCGGATAACGGCGTATCTTACCGGCGTCGAACCAAAACACTGCCAATGGAGTAACCAGCACCGAAGGAACAAAGGATGCCTAAATCCCCACTGACAAGATCAGCCTTGTGCTTATGGAACGCAATAACCGAACCGGCGGAACTGGTGTTGGCATACTCGTCCAGAATAACCGGCGCTTCGTCTGTGGTCGCGTCGCGGCCGAGAACCCGACGAGCAATCAACTGGTTCATATTAAGGTTGGCCTGATGCAGCCACATACGCTTGAGGTCTTCCGGACTCAGGGAAAGACTGGCCAGATGCCCCTGAATGGTCTCTGCAACCATAGGGGAGACTTCCTTGAAAACCTTCCGGCCTTGCTGGATAAAGAGCTTGTCAGGCTGGCCAATACCAGATTCATCCGCCCGATTGAGGAAACCGAAGTTATTGCGGATATTGTTGGAGAACTGGGTCTTGAGCCGCGTTCCTACAACGTCAAAGCCTTTTCCTTCCGCGACCAGCGAGTCACGTTCGACCAAAACCGCAGTGCAGGCATCACCAAAGATAAAGTGGCTATCACGATCCCGGAAGTTCAGGTGACCTGAACAAATCTCGGGGCTGACCACCAACACAGCACGGGCAGTGCCAGTTTCGACGGCATTCACCGCTGCCTGGATGCCAAACGTAGCGGAGCTGCAGGCAACGTTCATGTCATAGGCAAAGCCGTTGATACCCAGCGCCTGCTGAACTTCAACCGCCACCGCCGGGTACGCCCGCTGCATGTTGGAACACGCAACGATCACCGCATCTACGTCTTCAACCGACTTACCCGCCTGCTCCAGGGCTTCGTTACAGGCGATAACCGCCATTTCACATTGAACGGACGGCTCGTCATTACTGCGCTCCGGAATACGCGGGCACATCCGCTCCGGATCAAGAATACCTTCGCGGTCGATCACATGGCGACGCTTGATGCCCGATGCTTTCTCAATGAACTCTGCGGAAGAAGGCGAAAGCGCATCCATCTCGCCCCGGGAAATTTCGTCGCTGTGGCGGCTATTGTGGAGCTCTACAAAGGCGTTGAAGGCCTCGACCAACTCTTCGTTGCTGATCGTTGCTGGCGGTGTGTAAAGTCCGGTACCGCTAATGACGGCTTTATTCACGCGTAACCCCATGTCATGTTTTATTGATTAAATGATCGAACCGCACCGATATTAGCACATTCGGCAGCGAGGTCCGTGTATACCTGTGTCTAAGGCTATGTTCGGCTAGCTCTTTACACTCGCCCACTGCTTGTCGAGCCGCTTCACTGAAACCGGCATCAGCGTACCCAGCTGCTGGGCAAAGAAAGACACCCGATACTCTTCCAGCATCCACCGGTAAAGGACCAATTCCGGATCACGGAGGCCTTGGCGCTGGTGCTGTTCACGCTTTTTAGCATAGCGGGACCATAACGGTTCGATGCTGTGTAGAAACTCTCGTTCGCGGCCCATCTCCCGCGGCATTTTTTCAAATCGCAGCGCCGCCGCCTCAAAGTAACGCCCGAACTGCGCCAGCCAATTCCCGGGGGTATTGACCAGAAACCCTGGATAGACCAACTGCTCCATCTGGAATTTCAGATCAGCCATGCTATTCGCCAGGGCAAGGTTGATCTTCCCTTTGAGCTGCTTCATCACCGCATGATACCCCTTCAAGGCGGCATGCAATTGCTGACAGTCCTTCTCCAGTGCCGGAATGAAGTCGCCCCGGCGGTCATTATAGATTTGCTCAAACGCCTGAAGATCTCTCGGCAGCTGGTCGGCCAGGAAATGACTCATGACCGAGGCCAAAAGTAGATCATCCAACAGCGCCCGAGCCTGCCCGACCGGTGCAAACAACAGCGCAGCAGGCTTAAAGTCCTTCAGCCGCCGATCAATGCCTTCCAGAGTATTACCCAACCGGTTGATTAAAAGCCTGGCAATTGCCTTGCGGGTTTCGTCTTCCGCAACAACCGGATCGAGGAAGCGGGTCAGGCGGACACGATGCCCCAAATCTTCGAGTGCAGGATAGACCGTTACCTGCATCCCCCCTTTTTCCTCCCGCAGTGACACAGCGAGGTGACCGAACTGCCAGTCTTCGGCCTCGACCGTATCCTCCGCCCTGGCCGAGACTGACGTGGCACTCAGAGCCGCTTCGGCCTCCGCTTCAAGTCTCTGCTGCAACTCATCCGCATCCCTTCCCTGCGCCAACACCTTCCCTTTGTCGCCAACGACCTTGACGTTCATTTTCAGGTGTCGTGGCAACGTCGTCGTATTCCAGTCCTGGTCATCGATGGTGACCCCGGTCATCCGACGTAACTGGGCGGCTAGCGTAGTGGTTAACGGCTCATTGGACGGAGACATGTTTTCCAGGGCCCGATCCACGAAATCCGGCACCGGAACAAAATTCCGTCTCAGGGACTTCGGCAATGACTTCACCAGCGCGATGCACTTTTCCCGAACCAGCCCGGGAACCAACCATTCCAACCGCTGATTAGGTAGCTGCTTCAGCGCCATCAGCGGGACCTTCACCGTAACGCCGTCATCGTCTCCGGTTGGCTCAAACTGGTAACTCAGCGGGTACTGCACTCCCTCCCAGTCCAGGTGATCCGGGTATTGCTGTTCAGCGCCCTGATCAAGCGGGCGTTGCAGGACATCGTCCTCACCCATCTCCATGGCCTTCAGCGCCTCAGGTGGCAGCGATTTCCACCACGTTTCGAAATGGGCACCACTGACAATGGTATCGGGCAGCTTGTGATCGTAGAACGAGACTAAGGCTTCATCATCCACAACCAGGTCACGCCGGCGAATCTTGTTCTCGAGGTTTTCGATATCTTCCAACAAGCCCTGGTTATGACTTAGAAATGGAGCCTTGCTGTCAAAATCTCCCTCTACCAAGGCGCGGCGAATAAACAGGTCCCGGGACACAACCGGGTCGATCTTGCTATAGACAACACGGCGACGCGGAACAATGTCTAGCCCATACAGCGACACCTTTTCAAACCCTACCACCTGAGCCCGTTTACGCTCCCAATGGGGTTCAAAGTAGTTGTGCTTGACGATATGCCCCGCAAGCGGCTCAATCCATTCCGGATCGATCTTCGCAACCATGCGGGCAAATACCCGACTGGTCTCTACCACTTCCGCTGCTACGAGCCATTTTGGCGCGGTTTTAGCAACTTTGGATCCAGGGAAGATCAAAACCTTGCGATTTCGGGTCGCGAGGTATTCCTTGTTCTCATGCTTCAGCGCAACCTGCCCAAGAAGCCCAGCCAGGATCGCCTTGTGCACAGAGACATAATTCGCGGTCTCTGAGTTGACCGGCAGCTTCTGTTCGCGACAGATAACCGCGAGTTGGCGATGAATGTCCCGCCATTCGCGCATGCGCATCCACGATAGGAAGTGCTTCGTGCATAGCTTCTTCAGCTGATTCTGGGATTGCTCCTGACGCTGTTCTTCATAGAAATTCCAGAGGTTCAGCAAGCTGATGAAGTCGGACTCCTTATCAACAAACTGCGCGTGCGCCTGATCCGCAGCCTGCTGTTTTTCCTGGGGCCGCTCTCGGGGATCCTGGATACTGAGCCCAGCAATAATCACCAAGGTTTCAGCAAGACTCCCTTGCGAAGACGCCTCCACCAACATCCTCGCCAGGCGCGGGTCCAACGGCAGTCGAGCCATGGTTCTGCCGAGTTTCGTTACCTTCCGGCCCCGGTCAACCGCATTCAGCTCTTCAAGCAGCTTGTAGCCGTCATTGATCAGCCGGTTGTCTGGCGCTTCGAGGAATGGGAATTTACGGATATCCCCCAGCCCACCGGTGGTCATCTGGAGAATGACCGACGCCAGGTTCGTGCGCAGAATTTCCGGGTCGGTGAATTCCGGCCGACCCAGGAAGTCGTCTTCACCGTAGAGCCGAAAGCAGATACCAGGAGCAACCCGGCCACATCGGCCGGCGCGCTGATTGGCGCTGGCCTGGGATACCGGCTCAATGGGCAGGCGCTGGATCTTCGAACGCACACTGTAGCGGCTGATCCGGGCTACACCGGTATCAATGACATAGCGAATGCCGGGAACCGTCAGCGACGTTTCAGCCACGTTGGTCGACAAAACGATCCGACGGCCACGGTGGGATTGAAAAACCCGGTTCTGCTCCTGGTTCGACAACCTCGAATACAGCGGCAATACCTCAGTGTGCTTCAAATCCACGTGACGAAGCTGCTTGCTCAGGTTCCGGATTTCCCGCTCACCCGGCAGGAACACCAGCACATCACCCGGCCTCTGCCCCAACTGGCGCTCATGGGCCTCGATTTCGTCAAGCGCTGCAAGAATTCCATCATTCCAGCCCTGATCACGATCCTCATCATCGCCAACCAAAGGTCGGTACCGGGTCTCAACAGGATAGGTGCGGCCGCTCACCTCGATCACCGGCGCGCCGCCAAAGAACTCGCTAAACCGCTCAACTTCGATCGTAGCCGAGGTAATAATGACCTTCAGATCCGGACGCCGGGGCAGCATCTGCTTGAGATATCCGAGGATGAAGTCGATGTTGAGACTTCGCTCGTGAGCTTCATCGATGATCAGGGTGTCGTAACGGTCAAGGAATCGATCATTCTGGATTTCCGCCAGCAGAATGCCGTCGGTCATTACCTTAACGCGGGACGACTCACTCGTGGTGTCAGTAAACCGGATCTGGTAGCCAATCTGGTCGCCCAGCTCCTGCCCTAATTCTTCCGCTATCCGGGCAGCCACGCTCCGAGCGGCGATACGGCGCGGCTGGGTATGGCCGATCAGGCCACGCACTCCCAATCCCATGTTCATACAGAGCTTGGGAATCTGAGTCGTCTTACCGGACCCGGTTTCACCCGCAACGATGATGACTTGATGCTGCTCCAATGCAGCAGATATATCCTCAACCCGTCCGGAGACCGGCAGTCCCTCAGGAAACGTGGCTTGCCTATGAGCCTCCCGCCGCTGGGTTACGATCGCCTTCCCTCGCGCCAACAAATCATTCAGGCGCTCGAACTCGTCGGCATTGGGACGCCCTTTACAGCGGTTAAGTCGGCGTCGAATCTGAGCAGCCTGCGATTGGTTACACTCATCCAATTGAGCGACAAGGGTGTTGACCTGTGCCTGGATTGCCGGCGAATCGAGCTTTGAGGGAGTATCTTGCTGAACCATTAAACGAAATTTCCGTTGGACTAAAACGTGCTTGCCATCCATTGAGGGAGAGTCGAAGGCTTTCCAAGTGTACCGCCAACCGCGTGGTCGTTGAACGAAAAAACCCTGCCGAAGCAGGGTTTTCTCAAATGCGAGTCTGCTTTAACAGACTCCCGGACGTCATCACCCGTTACTGGGTGACCTCATCACGCAGTTCCCGACGAAGGATTTTACCAACGTTGGTTTTCGGCAACTCTTCGCGGAATACGAAGGTCTTGGGCACCTTATACGCGGTCAGGCGCTCGCGACAGAACTCTTTCAGTTCCGCCTCAGTCAACCCACTGTCGTTTGCGACCAGGAAGACCTTGACCGCTTCACCACTCTTGCTGTCTGGCACACCAACGGCTGCGCATTCAATAACCTTCGGGTGGCTGGATACCACGTCCTCAATTTCATTCGGGAAGACGTTAAAGCCGGAGACAATGATCATGTCCTTCTTACGGTCAACGATACGGATATAGCCGTCTTCCTGGACCAGAGCCACGTCACCAGTACGCAGGTAGCCATCCTCAGTAAAGGACTTCTGCGTATCTTCCGGGCGCTGCCAGTAACCGCGCATGACCTGAGGTCCACGCACACACAGCTCACCAGGCTCACCGAGCGGCGTCTCATTACCTTCATCGTCGATCGTTTTCACTTCGGTGTTGCAGATCGGCAGGCCGATCGTGCCGATCTGAATAGCCGAAGGCGGGTTGAAGGTAACAACCGGAGAGGTTTCGGTCATGCCGTAACCTTCGGTGATTTCACAACCGGTGACACGCTTCCACAGCTTGGCCGTATCGCTGGTCAGGGCCATGCCGCCAGAGGCGGTCATTTTCAGCGAACTGAAGTCCAGATTCTTGAACTCTTCGTTGTTGCAAAGACCAACAAACAACGTATTCAAGCCAAGGAACGCAGTGAACTTATGCTTCTTAAGCTCTTTCACAAACCCAGGCAGGTCACGAGGGTTAGGGATCAGAATGTTATGGGCGCCACCTTCGAGCATGATGCCGCAGTTCAGGGTGAACGAGTAGATGTGGTACAGCGGGAGCGGAGCGATAACGACTTCACGCCCTTCTACAATGGTGTCGCCCAACATTGGACGGGTTTGCAGCAGGTTGGAAACCAGGTTGCCATGAGTCAGCATGGCACCTTTGGCCACACCCGTGGTGCCACCAGTGTACTGCAGAACAGCGATGTCATCCTTTTTGTGCTCGACCGGCGTAAATTTGGCCTTGCTACCGGCGCTCAGAACCGCAGGCAGACGATGCGCCTTGGGCAGGTTGTAGGCCGGGACCATTTTCTTGACATGTTTGACCACGGCATTCATCAGGGTGCGCTTCAGCGGCGAATGCATGTCTGCAACTTCGGTGACAATCACATGCTCGATGCCGGTGTGCGGCAGAACTTTTTCGGCGTTATCAGCCATGTTGGCCAGAACAACCAGCGCCTTGGCGCCAGAATCGTTGAACTGGTGCTCCATCTCCCGTGTGGTATACAGCGGGTTGGTGTTAACAACGATCAGGCCTGCGCGCATAGCGCCATAAACCACGACCGGGTATTGGGTCACGTTGGGCATCTGAACGGCGATACGGTCGCCAGGCTTCAGGTTGGTGTGGTTCTGGATCCAGGCCGCGAAATTACGGCTCTGGGTATCGAGGTCACGATAAGTCAGGGTAACGCCAACGGCGCTAAATGCCGGGCGGTCAGCAAACTTTTTAACGGACTGTTCAAGCACATCAACCATGCTCTGATATTTGTCCAGATCCACTGACCGGGGCGTGCCCGCGGGGTACTTATCCTTGTAAAACGTCTCGAAATCCATCACACCATCTCCTGTTCTCGTTTGTGCTTATTAGTAGTTATCAGGCCGGTTGCTCCGACGCTGGAACACAGGCCCTTATAAAATTCTGTCTGAATTCACTGATTCAATGGCGGCTGCCAAACGAAACGGTTTCGATTAGCACATAAAACGCTCAAAACGCAACCAGACCAAAGGATCAGCCTCGAAAATGAGGGCAGAGAATAGCAGTTTTGTGAGCGATGAGGTAGTTTTCTCCGAGCACCCATTCTTCGCACTCACAGAGCGGATCAGCACATGCAAGACACGCCTAAGATACTGAAAAACGTTACCTATGATGAACTAAAGATTGATGACAGCGCCACCTTCAGCCGTACGTTGACTGAGAATGACCTGGCTCTGTTTGCCGCAGTATCAGGGGACGTCAACCCCGTTCACCTTGACAGCGAATTCGCTAAAACGACCCTGTTTAAGGAACGGATTGCGCACGGTATGTGGAGCGGCTCTCTGATTTCAGCGGCCCTCGCCACCACCCTGCCAGGACCAGGCACAATTTATCTGGAACAGAACCTGGCCTTTAAGCGACCAGTCAAGCTGGGTGACACCTTGACCGTAACCCTGACCGTGAAGGAGAAGTTGCCTAAAAACCGGGTGATCATTGACTGTGCAGTCTGCAATCAAAACGATCAGGTTGTGGTCACTGGCGAAGCCAAGGTGATGGCGCCCACCGAGAGCGTGGAACTTGAAGCGCCATCACTCCCGAACATCACGGTTGAGGGCTAAGGCGCCCCTTGTACGTTTTACGACGGGAGGAAATCGATTGGGAACCGTACTGTCCTGCGCTCCACATTTTCCGTCCCGAAGTTGAACAGTAACACCCTGCTGGCCAGCCGCGACTCCAACGTCGGGTTGCCCAGCTCAGAGCTGATAACTTCGCAACGCGAAACCCGACCGTCCGGCTCAATCACCAACTCAAGCAGCACCTTGCCCTCTAGCGTGGGATCCTGACGCAGCTCCCTCCGATAGAGGGCATACAACGCCGTTTTCTGAGCATCGAACACCTGGCGGATATTGTTCATTCCACGCTGTGCCGGCCCGGCTGGTGGCGGTACTCGTGCGACCTCAGCCTCGACAGGCGACGCATCTTCGACCTGACGCACCTGGTGGCCGGCCAACTCGACGTCCCTATGCGTCACCGACTCGGAGCGCACCCCACCACTGCCGCTCAGAACCTCAGGACCCGGCTCCGCCAACCCATCAGCGTGAACACTTGAAGCATCGACCACATTGGCCGTCATGGTTTGTGGGGCATTTACTTTCGGCTCACGCATTTGTGCCAGCTGTGATTGAAGCGCAAGTAGTCCGGATCGCGCAGCGACCTCCCTGGCCTGCTGAACCGTCTGTTGGGGCGGCTCGACGTTGGGCCTGTCAGCAACCGCTGGCGCTGGACGCACCTCAGGCTCCACAGGCGCGGGCGGCTCCGGCTCCGCCACCGTTTCCTCGGGCTCCGGGTCCGCTACCATTGGCTCCTGTTCAGGTTCGGGCAACGGCTTCCGCTCCATCAGCCTCGCCAGTTGAGGCGGCAATGCTTCTGCCTCACTCCGGTCCGGCTCAGGGAGCTCGACGAACGGAATCCACAACGCCGGTCCCACAAACAACACAGAGAGGATGACGACAATGCTACCGAAGCGAGCACGGTCTCCCTTTTCTGCTGCCCATGGAAGACTGGAGCCATAGCGATCACCCATGGTCACCGCCCTCGTTCTGTGACTCGACCGCTAGCCGTACCTGCCGGAAATCGTGATCGACACAGGTCTGCATCACCCTGCGAAGAAGTCGATATTCGGTGTCCCTCCCGGCCAGAATGGTGACTTCCAGTCCCGCCTCAGGGATCGCAGCGTGACGGTCACGGCGATAACTCAACTCTTCTGCCAATCCCGGCACTGTGGCGGCGTCCGGATCAGTAGATGACAGCTTCGCGACCTCCCGGCCGTCGACCAGTATCGCCTCATCGGTCACCAACACGGTCAACGTGTCTCGGGCCTGGTGTTCAGCATTCGAGCTCGGCAATGGCACATCAGCTGTATTCTGAAGCACCTTCACGTCCGAGGAATTCACCATCAGGAAGAACACCAGTATCGTAAAGATGTCCATCAGTGACACCAGGTTCAGCCCACCTGGCCGGTGCATCCGCTTGTAATGGCGTTGCATGCGCTTGGCGCGGCGGGACAGCTTCATTGCCCCCCTCCTACGGCCGCAACCGCCAGAGTTCGATTTTCCGCCGCATCAGCGAGCGAAACATCGGGAAACAACTCGGCCTCAACCACAGTCGCCGCAACAACCGCTTCGTATGATCGCAGTGTATCCATGGTGGTAACGAGGCTTTGGTAATCAATGCCAGGAGCGACTTCGAGCATGACATCTGTCTTTTCCGGAACTGCGCTCTTGATACGGACAAGCACTTCCCTTAACCCTTCAAAATCATAGCCCCCCTGCTTCATCGGCAATGCCTGGATGAGTCCTCGATCGCTGTCGGCGACTTCCAGGCCATCCGAAATCAAAGCTACAGACAGTCTGAACTGGTCGGCGGCAGGCGCCTCACCAGAAGCCATGCCGGGGAAGTTGAGTTCAATCATCTTTATCTGGCTAAACACCATTCCTAACAGCAACACCGGTACCAGCACGATCATCAGATTCATGAATGCGGTGATGTCGAGGTCGGGTGTAGAGACCAGTCTGCGATGTCTCCTTCTCATGGATCAGCCTCCGTGTCAGGCGGCCTGTTCCGGATTGTGATCCGAAATGATGTTGAGCAGCTTCACCCCTGCCATTTCAAAGCTATCAACGATGTCGTTGGTTCGGGTTTGCAGCAGGGCATGGAACATCAGTAGTGGGATTGCTGCCATCAAACCGAACGCCGTTGTGTTCATTGCAACGGAGATGCTTTCAGACAGCAACGTCGCCTTTTGGGAAGGATCCGCACTGGCGACGGCGGTAAAGGCTGCAATCAGCCCGATAATCGTACCCAGCAAGCCAAGAAGTGTTGAGACGTTGGCCAGGGTAGCAAGGTATTGAGTGCGATTCTCAAGGCGCGGCAACACTTCCATTAGCCCTTCTTCCATAGCGTATTCAATATCTTCCCTGCGCCGGTTGTTCAGCAAGCGGCCGATGCCAGCGCCCATGATGGAAGCGATGGCGCTATCGGAGCTGTTCGCGGCCTTCATGGCGCGCTGATAATCACGTTTCTGCAACAACGGAAGAATACCCTTCTCAAACGCGACCCGATTACGCCGGCGAACCGAGGACAGGTACACGAAACGCTCAATCGCTATCGCTAACCCAACCATGAGAACCAGAGCGATCGGGTACATGAACGGGCCACCTTCCTGGAAAAAACGTACTACTGTCTCCAACATGATCTAACTCCAGCCTTCTAGTTCGGTGTGTAAATTGAATCCAGCTCTGGATTCAGGGTTTCGCGAAAGTTGCGGTGACGCTCGAACACCACCGGGTCAATGGGCGTCATCAGTTCCGGCATCTCGGAGCTCAGTTCCGACCTGGGGCGACGAGGTATCGTTGGGGCCTGCCATGGCAGGATATACAGAACCCGAGGATCATCATCGCCCGGCTGCGCAGAGATGCCCTCAACGGTGAGCGCAGAGACCGTTTCGCCGCCGCCAGCATCATCCTCATCGACTACGGGATCAGCGGATACAAGGGCAGCCCCCAACGCTAACATCGCCAGCAGTGCCAACTGCTTTGCCGTCATCTATTGAACCCTCCGTTCAAGGTCCGCTATCCAGCCGGCAACCCGGGCATTCTCGTCCTCAGACAACTCCTGGTAACGCCGGTAGTGGGCCAGCGCCGTTTCCAGGTCAAGCAGGTAAAGCTCTGACAACACTGCCAAATTAAAATGTAGCTCTGGAACTTCAGGCGAGTACTTAAGCCCCTGTTCAAGAAGTCCCCGGGCTTCACCAAAGCCACCTTCCCGCTGCATTAACAACGCAAGGTTGTTTACCGACACGACATCATCAGGGCGCTGCTCCAGGGCCTCTCGATACAACGCCTTTGCCGCCGGGATGTCGCCCTGACGCTCTTTGACCCAGGCCAGCCGCGCCTTGGCCAACGCATAATCTGGCCGGGCATTGGCCAGCGCCTCCAAACGCTCTGCAGCCATCACCCAGTTTTCACTGGCCAAGGCTCCTTCTGCACTATCGAGCAGCTGACTCTGGGCTTCATCAAGGGGTTCGACCGGCTCTGGCACCCAGGTCCGTTGTTCAGTCACCGCTGGGATGGCGGCTTGGGACGCCGCCCCTGGGTTTACTGCCGAGCTCGCGCACCCGTTGAGAGCCGCCACGGCGATCGCGGCAATGGCCACAGCTCGCAACAGTAGACGCAATCGGTATGAACTGATGTCAAGCATCGTCTTCCCTCTGGGTCACACTCTTGTTGTCCCACCCCATCCATTGCATCTCTCGGGCGTAGCGTCCTGGGTGGAGCTCTGCCAGCGCCTGCAGGCTCCGTTGCACCCATTCATCAAACTGCCCTTGCGCCAGCTGCTGGTGATTCTCTTCATGCACTTCGATCGCCAGCTCCTCAAACGGGAATGCCTGCTCCTCAAGGAGCATCTCGTACTGCATCAGTTCGAGCTCGGTCAGCTCAGGCGGGCGGCTGGACGCCATCAAGTCGCGGGCCATAGCACGGTACAGCTCCGCACGGCGGTAGAGGGATTCGGAATACAAGGGACCATCGGAAAACTGCTGAATCAGGTTGAAATACGCCTTGGCACTTTCCATAAGCCGTTGTTTCTTAGCCAAGGACTCGGAAAGCGGGTAAACAAGCGCGATGGCCTCAAACTGTTCGGCGCTTTCAACTCCTAAAGCAAGCGCAGCCTGAGCTGCCCAGGCCAGGGTTTCCTCACTGTGCCAGCGGCTTGCCTGTTCCGTTTCGACGATATCGCGCCTAAGGCCATCCCCACGCTCTGCCTCCCCGGCGCTTTCTACGAGCCGCTGACGGATACGCTGATGCTGGATGTGTGCATCCGGGCTATCCGCCACAATGCCCTGGGCCAGGAATGCTTGATAGATTGCATTACGTGAAGGTTCGGCAGCCCCGGCGTGATAAAGCTCAGCCGCCCTTAACCGGGTTTGCCAATCACCCGAACCGTGCTGTACCAGCTCATCCGCCGCCCGCACGGGCTGTCCAGATGCCTGGTAGGCGTAGACCAGCTTTTCCGATATTTGTGGGGTCAGGCGATCAGCCGGGTAGTCCTGCCGAAACCGCTGGAGCTCGTTAATGGCGGCTTGCCAGCGCTCGCCGTGAAGTAATGCGTTGGTTGCGTCAAATCGCCCTTTGACCGCAACCTCAGACCCCGGAGCAACGGCTTCAATCCGCTGATAGTGCGCAATTGCCCGATCAAGATCACCTGACCGGTCAGCGACCTCCCCCTGACGATAGATACTGGTTGCCAGTTGGCGGTTCAATGTCTGAGCTTCCTCCACCGAGACAACCACTGAACCAACTGCCGTCAGGGCCAGCGCCTGCCTCCAGGCGTGTTCAGCGTCAGAATGACGAGCCAGTGCACCAAGTGACTCAGCCGCAACCAACCAAGCATTGTACTGAATGCCGCTATCTTCTCCGGCGTTGCCAATAGCAAGCCCTGCAAAGCGATCAGCGCCAGCATAGTCATTGGCGGCCAGCAACCGACCGGCGACGTCAGCCTGAAGCTCACCCAACCGGTGATCATCGGGGAACGCCAGTGCAAACCGGTCCGCGCTGGCGGCATAGCCCGGAAGATCCACAAGCCCAGTGCTACCTTCTGCTAGCCCTTCTCGCTCGAGAATTAACGACGCCCAGCCCGCATCCGCCGCTCCAGGGTAAGAGCCGGCGCTATACGCTGCGCGCCGGTAGTAGCGATTTGCCGCGGGGTAATCCCCGGCTTGAAGTGCCGAATCTCCCGCTAGCCGCAATATCTCTCCTGCATCTGCTACCCGGTCTGCCAATACCGCGTAATAGCCAGAGGCCTTGGAGAAGCCAGCCTTCACAGTTGCCGGGGCACCGCCTTCACTGGCCTGCCGGTAGTAGTGATCCGCAACCATACGACAGTATTCCCACCAGCGCTGGCGTTCAGGATCCCCGAGGGACTCGAAGGCCATCGACGACTGGTAGGCTTCAACAAACGATTCCCTTGCCCGCCAAGCACGAACGCTATCCCCGCTCGCCATGAACACATCGACGTTCTGAACACGAAACGCAGGCACACCTCGGTTGTCTGGGTAGCGTTCGATAAAAGCATTCGCCACCTCGACGGCATCAAGGTATTCCCCCGTGCCCACATAGAAATCCACCAAGCGGTCATAAAGTAAACTCACATAGCCACGATCTGGGGTGCCATCGAGCATAGCGCCCAGAGCGGCCTCTCCCCCTTGTTTGGCCGCCATGATTGCGATAATTCGGAACGTGTCATCAATCATATCCAGCGACGCCGCCGGAATAGCGCCAAACCCCTGGGTGCGTTCATTCTGCTTGTCGAGCACTTCCAGGAAACTCGCCGAAGCCCTACCAAAAGCCCCCTGCTTGTATTGAGCCCAGCCCAGCATGTAGTGGGCTTTGTCGTTGAGGCTCTGGGATGACCGCTGTTCGGAAGCCGCCGTGTCATTCAGGACTTGCCGGTACATGAGTTCGGCCTCCCGATACTGGCCGGCAGAAAATGCCGCTTCGGCAATACGGAAGCGAGCTTCGGGAACAAGACTTGAATCCGGATACAGCCCGACCATTTGCTTCAACCGGGCGATCGATTGCGGGTTTTGCCCAACATAGGCATGGGCCTTCGCCATTTGATACAGCAATTCATCCAGGCGGCCCTGAAAAGCTCCCCGACCGAGGATCTCGTCATAGCTGCCGAGCGCATCCTGATAGACCTCCATCTCTTTCTCCGGGGAGAAACGCAGGTCTTCCTCAGCCAGCTGCTGAAGATTAGACAGCCGGTTGAGCGCGTCAATCCGAACCTCCGGCTCATCGGATTGCTCAAATAATTGCTGGTATCGCCTGGCGGCCTCCCTGGGGGAGATTGCTGGTAAAGCCTGTGCGCGGTATTGCAGGTACACCGGGCGCATATCGCCGATGGTGTCGCCATCCTGATTCAGATTAACCTGGAATGACTCTTGGGCGGATATTGCTGGAGCCCAGATTGCACTGCCCATCAGGGTACCGGCAGCCAACGCACGACGGATATGGCGAACGATCGTCATTCCCTGTCACCCTGATTGAGATTGCGAAGAGCCAGGTGTTCGTATAGGTACGCAAGATGTTGCTCTGCACGGTCCTGGGCGAACTCGATTCGCTCGCCCTCGCTTTCAAGGAAGGCGACCATTTGCTGATCCAGCGCCTGCTCCGCCTGCCGCTGAATCCCGGCAACCTGCCGTTTCAATGCTTCGATAGCCTCGCTCATGCTGGCCAACTTACCGTCAAGCTCCCTCAGCCGCCGACGAGCCATTGGCTGTTGCTCCGGCAGGTGTTGGTAGGCAAAGCGCAAATCGGCAAGGGTTTGCGCCAACCCTTCAAGCTGCCGCCGCTGATCACCACTGGCGCTGGGGCCAATGGTTTTCAGTGCGTCAACCAGCCCCGCGATCCTGGGATCCGCCTGAACGCGCTGGTCATCAAGGTAGGATTCGGACGGAAGGTCATTCAGCCGTTGCTGAACAGCCTGCCTGAAAATTTGCAGGTCCTCGTATCGGGAGTCGAGCTCATTCGACAGGCTAAACAACGTCGCAACCCGGTTAATCACTTGTTGGCCGCCCCCGGTCTCGGCAAACCTCAGCAGGTAGGCACGCCTTGGCTGGGCCAGCGATTGGCTGTCGGCCAGAAACCACTCAAGGTCGGTGGCGCGGGCGGCCTGTGCCATCGCTAACCAGGCGCCCTGCTGCTGTACCTGTTCAATCAGTGACTTCAAGGTCACCCGCTCACTTTCAAACGCCGCGTTGGCCGCCAGAAACGCTTCACCGGCCTGACCCAGATAACCAAGCTCGTCGTAGCCCTGCCCCATTCCAAGCCAGGCATCCGCCACACCGGGTAACGCCAGGGAATATTTTTTCGCCCGATGCCAGGATTGCATGGCTTCCCGGAAGTTTTGACGGCCGGCCAAGGCAAGCCCATGGAAATAGAGCGCCTGGGGAGTGTTGTAGCTGTCGAGTGACACTTCCCTAAGGAAGCTTTCGGCCTTAGCGAAGTCTTCAGCACGATAGGCCAAGTATCCTGCCTGCAAAAACAGCTCAGATTTCAACGCGCGTGCTCGCTCGGCATCATCGTCCTCCGCAAGCAGGGCAAGTGCCACACGGAGCGCAACCAATGATCGCGAAGGAGAACCGTCAAGCTGCGCGTAATCAGCCGCAATATTCTGGTAACCAATAGCAGCCCAGTACCCTGGTTCCATGGTCGCCAACACTTGCCCGGCCCGGTCTGGCTGAGCATGGGTTCGTAACGATTCGGCCAGGTAGAATCGGGCTTGTTCGCGTGTTTCGCCGTGCCCAAGCCGTTCGGCATTGCGAAGTGCGTCGTCAATATCAACGTCCGCACGCCCTACCATTCCGGCTTGAGCTAACAACAACCAGGCTTGTCCGCGGTGGCGGTCGCCTCGTGTTAATTGTTGCAGCAGCGGGACCGCTTCGGCGGTTCGTCCGGTACCGATCATGGATTTGGCGCGTAGGAGCTGAGCGGTCGGAGACTCAACCTCCCCCAAGAACGCCAACGTCTCCGGATAGCGGCTGCCTGCGGAACTAAACTGTGCCAAGCGCACTCGGATCTGATCGTCGTCCATCCCAGCGGCATGTACTGGCATGGAGAAAGCCGCATACAGCCCAATACCCATCGCTGTTGCAACAATGACCGAATGGAGACAAGAAGATGAGGTTCGTAACTTCATAGGGAACACGGCCTGACCAACCTTACTGCCAGTCCTGCAGTGTCATGGTGGGTTCAAAATCTGGTGCCGTTGCGCCCAATTGAACCTCGATGCTGCTTTCGCCGGCCCGTTTACGGAACATCAGTTCAGATTCCCGTCGAACGTATCGCTCATTCCCGGTCTGTGCCGCCAGTTTGATTTCGAGGCGATGCTCACCAACGGCCAGGTTTCCTGCGTACAGCCTTTGCAGGCCGCCTTGCTGCAGTGCTTCTTTTTCATGAGGGCTATAGAGGTGAGTGGCGACTGGGCGACCATCAATCGCTATTTCGATGCTTTCCGGTACAAGAGCATCTTTGTTCACGAGGGACAGAAAAAGAAAGACACGGGTATCTGCCGGAAACAGTGTCGCTTCCTGAAGCTCCAGCAATTCCTGGCTAAGCACCGCAACCTCACCCTTCAGCTGTTCGATCCGGGCATCCAGCCCCTCATCCGCCAGCCCCTGCTGCCAACCCAGCCCCAGTAAAAGCGTTAAAGCCAGAGTACCTGCAACTCGAAACGATGAAAGACGCTTACTGATCATTCCCAACGTCATCCCCGATATATTCCGTAACAAAAGTACAGAAAGGGTAACACTGGCAATGCAGCAAGAACGGTATCAGATCACCAAATGAAAAAGTTGGAGGCGTGGAGTCGTACAGCGGTCGTCAGAATTCTTTACAAACAGCGTTAGAAGTAGGTTGACCTACAACTTGAAAATTCAGAAAACCAGAGATTTTTTTCGTAAATTCAGAAGGATACAAGTAGTGGCCCTGACATTGCTTAGAGTACCACCGGCGGGAAAGCAATTGAGTGAATACCGCTTGATATGCCGAGCTTTGCCGATGCTCTCAACCGCATCGGCTTTTTTTTGCCCTATTTGCTCAACTGTTTCATGGCTGATTCAAGGCCATCAATGGTCAGGGGGTACATGTGGTCACTAATGAGCTGTTTGGTAATGCCCAGTGAGCCCCCCGTGCCCCAATAACTCTCAGGCAGCGGGTTCAGCCAGACCACCTTGCGAAAATGATCCGTTATCCGCTGAAACCAGGTCGCACCAGCTTCCTCATTCCAATGCTCAATGGAGCCACCTGGATGGGTAATTTCATAAGGCGCCATGGTGGCATCACCGACGAAAATCACTTTGTAGTCCGGCGAATACTTACGGAGAATTTCCCAGGTATCGGTGGTTTCATTCATACGGCGAATATTGTTGGTCCAGACACTCTCGTAGACAAAGTTATGGAAGTAGAAGTACTCCATGTGTTTGAACTCGAGTCGTGCGGCTGAAAACAGCTCTTCGCAAACCCGTACATGCGGGTCCATGGATCCACCGACATCAAAGAAGATCAACACCTTGATCGCATTGTGTCGCTCCGGGACCATTTTTAGATCGAGAAAACCGGCGTTCCTTGCTGTCGATGAAATCGTGTCATCAAGGTCAAGCTGATCAGCAGCCCCCTGGCGGGCAAATTTCCGTAACCGCCGAAGGGCAACCTTGATGTTGCGGATTCCCAGGGTAATGCTGTCATCCAGGTCACGATATTCCCGCTTCTCCCAAACCTTGACTGCACGCCCCTGTCGCCCATCCTTCTGGCCAATACGGAACCCTTCCGGATTATAGCCATTGGCCCCGAACGGTGAAGTCCCGCCTGTACCGATCCACTTGTTCCCACCCTGGTGGCGCTCTTTCTGCTCTTCCATCCGCTGTTTGAAGGCTTCAATCAACTCTTCCAGGCCACCAAGTGACTCGATCTTTGCCTTCTCTTCGTCACTAAGCTGCTTTTCAAACTCGGCACGAAGCCAGTCCTCGGGAATCAGGGCTTCCAGCAAGGCATCCAGGTTCTCAATGCCCTTGAAATAGGCATCGAACGCCCGATCGAACTTGTCAAAGTGGCGCTCGTCCTTGACCAGACAGAGTCGAGCCAGGTAGTAGAACTCTTCCATATCTGCAAACGCCAGCCTGGCTTTCAGCGCTTCCAGCAGATCAAGGAATTCCCTCAGGCTCACCGGTACCTTGGCTCGCCTGACTTCCATGAAGAAATCAATCAGCATGACCGCCCCCAGTAAACAGGGTGAATTTTGGCAAACAAACGCTCACCTTAAACCCTCAGCCACGTCGGCGGGCCATAAAGGCCAGTTTCTGGAGCAGGTGCACGTCCTGCTCGTTCTTGACCAGCGCTCCGTACAACGGCGGCAACGCGGAGCTGGCGTCCTTTTCCTGGAGCAGCTTGGCAGAAAGGTCATCTGCCATGAGCAGCTTAAGCCAATCAATCAGTTCAGAGGTGGACGGCTTCTTTTTCAGGCCCGGAACCTTCCTGACATCGAAGAACAGTTCAAGGGCATCGCGAACGATTTCCTGCTGAATGTTCGGAAAGTGGACCTCAACAATGCTTTGCATGGTGTCGTGGTCCGGGAAGTTGATGTAATGGAAGAAGCAACGGCGCAGGAAGGCGTCCGGCAGTTCTTTCTCATTGTTACTGGTGATGACAACAATGGGGCGCTTCCTGGCTTTAACGAATTCCTGGGTTTCGTAGACAAAGAACTCCATCCGGTCGAGTTCCAGCAGCAGGTCGTTAGGGAACTCGATATCTGCCTTGTCAATCTCATCGATGAGCAGAACCACTTGTTCGTCTGCCTCAAAGGCTTCCCAGAGTTTGCCCTTGACGATGTAATTACGGATGTCCTTGACCTTTTCGTCACCCAGCTGGGAATCCCGTAGACGGGATACCGCATCATACTCATACAAGCCCTGCTGGGCCTTGGTGGTCGATTTGATATGCCAGGGAATAAGCCTCATTCCCAATGCCGACGCCATTTCTTCCGCCAATAACGTCTTACCGGTACCCGGCTCACCCTTGATGAGCAGCGGGCGTTGCAGTGCAATCGCCGCGTTAACCGCCATTTGCAGGTCGCCGGTGGCGACGTAGTTTTCGGTACCGGTAAACTTCATTATCAAAGTCCTGTGTCGTGATATCCGCCGCTGGGGCGCCGTAATCAAACGCCCGATGTCAGCGAGTCAGTTATTAGCCTCTGCACATCCAGCTCAGAGGCTCTCTTGATAGGATGCTATCTTCCTAAACGCCTGCTGTCGATCCCAGCAAAGACCAACCCGTCCGTACCCCAAGCCAAATGCCCGGATTACTGCCCCCCATTCCTTCCGCCGCCGTCTCGGTCATGGCTCTGGGATTGGCCCTCATCTTCGCCACCTTCAACCTCGGAAAGGTCGAAATCCACCAGGCCAAACTCTTCTTCGTCAATGACCTGCTCGTCCAGCTCGGGGATGGCTGGTTCATCGGTATCGAGGACCTCATCGCCACCTTCAGGCTCAGCCGCATCAACACCAGAAGAATTGGCCTTCTGCCGCCATACCAGCAACAAGCCAGCGGCAAGAACCACCAGGCCAACAACACTACCACCTACGAGGTACCAGGCATTCAATCCCTCCCCGTCAGACTCCAGGTTCGCGGGCGCGTCTGCCTCTACCGGAGCTATAGGGCTTGGTAATTCGACCTGAGCCACATCAATCGGTGCTATGGCTGGGGTAACTGGCGATAGGTCAGGCTCTACACTATCCATAGTAGAGTTAGCCAAATCGGAACCAGTCACATCATCGCCATCAGGCAATGCCAAAACAGACTGTTCCGGTTCGGCCACATCAAAGGTCAAAGTCTGACTGTATTTCCGGGAAAACGTCTTTCCGTTACCCACAACTTCCAGGGTGAATTCACCGGCAAACGGCAGGCGGCTAATCTCGTCCCGATAGACGCCGTCCTGCGGCGGTTGATCCGCCGATAGAGTCTTAGTCCCGGATCGTCCGTCCGCCGACGTCAGTGTGACCGTGACGTCAATAACACCAAGGAATTCCGGATCGGTAATCGGATCAGCCTGGTCATAGAACACGGCTTCAATAACGACGGGGTGTTGTTCGGTGAAGCGGGTAGGCAGAGGCGACAACACCATCTTCAGATTGCTGACGACGGTTACCTGGCTGCCATCCCCTAAAGCGCCCTGAACCGACCACTCACCAGCATCGGGATCGGTAACAGTGATCAATTCGTAGCCAGGCTCACGAAACCAGCGCGTCGACGCCTGGTGACGACTTGAATTCTGCTCCTCTCCCCCGGGACTGACCAGGGTCACCCCCCTGGACGTCGCACCACCAAAAATCAGGGCAGTGAACTCCTCAACACCGTCATCCACCAGGAAGCTGTTACCCTCAAGCGGAATTTGCTCCTGGGGAACTGCCGAATTCAGTGAACGAAGGAAGGCATGGTTGAGCTCTTCGGCTGACTCCGCAAGGCTGAAATTGCCCCCGGTCTGATCGGAAAATGCCCGCAGCAAATTTATGTCTGCGGCCTCGGACAGTCCGATGGTATGGATGGTGGCACCCGCCTCGGACAACCCCCGCAACACCTCACTGAGGACCCTTGCCCGCTCCTGATCGTTTAGGGCCCCATCATCGGAGACATCAATTTTGCCATCGGTGAGCAGAATAAAGTGGGTATTGCTCAGGTCACCTTGGGTGAAATAGCTATCACTGGCTACCTCAAGGGCTTTACCCAGGTTGGTACGAAGCGCGACGGAGTTGATTTGGCGCGAACGCTCAATAGCCCGCTCCCGCCACGCGTCATTAACGGCACCGTGGGGAACCAGCATGTTGACGTATTGCCCAAACGTCCAGATGCCTGCCGTGGAATCGCCAGGGAGTATTCGCGCTAACAGACGTACAGCAGGCTGACGCAGATTGAGGGGGTCGGTCTGCTTCATCGACCCGGAGATGTCCACGATGATGCGAACATCCCGCCCCTCCGGGATTTGTGGCATGGGCTGTCCGGCGCTTACCTGCCCGGGCAGCACCAACACCCAAAGTAGACACAGACAGAGCAGAGCTCGATTCACCACGCCCTCAGCGCCCTTTTCAGCTTATCGCTTCACCAGCCGATAACGAACCAGGTCCAGTATCCAGACCAAAGCCATCACAATACCGGCAATGCCCATGTTCACCATCGCCCTGGCCGCTTCTTCGGTGTTGCCCAGAATCGTTTCATACCCGGCGTGGAGCCAGGCGGGTACCCACCAGCCAGCCACTTCACTGGACTCAACCGGTGGCAATATCAGGACAATCAGCACTGCCAGCAAAAGCGTCCGCAGGCCATAAAGAGGTATGACTTTAAAAAGCCGGCTCATCATGATGAAAAATATAAGAAATCCTACCGCATAAATTGCCCAGAAGATCCCGTAGGCGGTTTGTGCATCTGCAGTCATGGTCACAAAATCCAGTGAATAATATGTTCTTCCCAGTCTTCCTCTGGGACCTTATCTTCGGAGATAACGCGATTGCGGACGGATACGCCTGCCTCATGCACGCTTTCAGGATCTCCAGATCTGAGCGGGTGCCAATCGGCAAGTGGACGCCCTTCTGCGATCGTTCGGTAGGCACAGGTGTAGGGCAACCAATGATAATCGCCCACCGTCTGCGGCGTCAGGTCGACACACTCAGGAACCTTGGCAAGCCGGGTATCGTATACGGTGCAACGACAGCTTTCGCTATCCATATACCGGCAAACCAGGTCTGTGTAATAGACTTCGTCCGTGTCTTCATCTTCAAGCTTTGCCAGGCAACACTTTCCACAGCCATCACAAAGTGACTCCCACTCAGCAGGAGTCATCTCATCCAGACGTTTACGCTGCCAGAACGGAATCGCCGCAATCATTCACGGTTCTTCCTTAGCTTTTCCTTGAACTCCACCACATAGGCCTCATGCTCTTCCGGCAGCTGGAGATAAAAGTCCTGTTTCTCCAACGCCTCAAGCACTACCTTGCCGGTTGTCCTGGCAAGCTTTCGGTCAGGTGTCAGGATGAGATCCATCGCATGAAGAGGGGCTCCAAACACTTCCCGTAGGGGTTCGGGAAGCGCATCCCACTCCTGTCCACGACGAACAAAAAGGTAAGTGTCGTCTTTCTTTCCGCTACGGAAAACGGAGACAAACTGCTTGTCGGTCATATACTCAATGCTGCCTTGATTTCATTTGATACATCGCTCAACAACGCGCCTCGCCACCCTTGCATAAGCGCGTCCTCAGTGGAGAAGCCGTTCTGCACCAGTACTTCCAGGCGTTTTCTGGGTGCCAGAATTTCAATGGGGATGTCCTGGCTCTCCGCTACCCTGACGAAAACCTGCTTAACCTTCTTGTAGAGCTGTTGCTGACTTTTGGTCAACGGCGGCCGGATGCACTGAAACTCATGCTCAGCTGCGTCGTCATCCACACCGGGGTTGATCAGCTCCAACAACCGGTCACCGTATCGACGCACGACGACCGGGGGTAAATCTTTGATCGCGTTCAAGCCACTCTTGCTATCGGGCATGGCTTCCGCCAGAGCGATCAGGACCGGGTCGGGCAAAATCCGATTACGGGGCCGGTTGCGATCCCGGCTTTCCAACTCCCGCCACTCGGTCAATCGTTGCAGCACTTGCTGCTGCTGACCATTCAGAGCCCAGCCACCGCGAAGCTTCAGGTAATGGCTGCCGGGGTCATCTTGATCGTACAGGTCACTGGCAAATCGGGCAGACTCCTGCTCCAACGCTTCCCACAAATCCTTTTGCTCAAGCCCTGCCCTGACCCAATTATAAAGCGGGAGCAGAAAACGAACGTCATCAAGCGCGTACTGTTCCTGCGCAGCTGACAGAGGGCGACTGATCCAGTCAGAGCGCGTCGCAGATTTATCAAGCTGGACGCCAAAAAGCGTTTCAACCAACTTGGCGTACCCGACCGAGAAACCGGCTCCGGCAAGCCCTGCGCCAATTTGCAGGTCAATAACCCCCGCTGGTTTGACATTCAGCCACTGCCGGAACAGCTCCAGGTCTTCGCTCATGGCATAAAACAGCTTTATTCTCGACCCATCCGCCAGGGCTTCCCGAAAGCCGTCCGAGGCTTCGGCAACTTCAGGATCGACCAGGTAATAGCACTCCCCAATCCCGAGCTGGACCAAGCCGGGGATAGGAAAAAACGTAGTAACGCGCTCGAACTCGGTATCAACCGCCAGCGGCTCAGACGGCGTTGAGGAGAGCCATTGGTTGAGCTCTTCCGGTGAGTTGAGCCATCGGGCTGCCTCGACGTATTCGGCGTGGTCGTTAGTCATACAAACTTGCTATCAAAACGTTAAGGAGACTTATTCAACGAGCGGTTTGCGCCCGCGAAAAGCATGGGTAAGGGTAAATCCATCGACATAGCCAAGCTCGCCACCCACCGGTATGCCATGGGCAAGACGGGTAATCAAAACGTCTACGCCATCCAGCCGGTCCGCGATGTAATGGGCCGTAGCTTCACCTTCTATGGTCGGGTTGGTCGCCAGAATCAGCTCACTGATGCTCTCACTGCCAACCCGCGCAACCAGTCGATCAATGCCAATATCAGCTGGGCCAATACCATCGATGGGTGAGAGATGCCCCATGAGCACAAAATAGCTCCCCTCGTACCCCCCAGCCTGCTCAATCGCGAGCAGATCCGATGGACTCTCAACGACACAGACCGTGCCGTTATTACGCTTGGGATTCTCACAGACGCCACATACCGGCGTATCAGAGAAATTCTGGCAACGCTCACACCTGCGCACACCCGTCATGGCGCCGGACAGCGCTGATGCCAGGCGCTCGCCACCTCCCCGCCCCTTTTCAAGCAAATGAAACGCCATTCGCTGGGCGGTTTTCTGGCCCACACCGGGCAAGCAGCGCAACGACTCCACCAACTCGTCGACCAGTGGACTGAATGCCATGAAGGACCTCGTAATCTATTTATTTTACAAGATGTTAAAACGGCATCTTAAAGCCGGGAGGCATGCCAAGCCCGGACATCATGCCAGACATCTTTTCTTTCTGGTTTGCCTCAACCCGGCGCACGGCATCATTCACCGCCGCGGCCAGCAAGTCCTCAAGGACGTCCTTTTCTTCTGCCATCAAGGAGGGATCAATCTCAACCTGCCGAACGTCATGCCGGCCGTTCATCACAACCTTAACCATTCCAGCACCTGACTCGCCGGTTACCTCGGCCTTGGCAATTTCTTCCTGGGCCTTTTGCATGTCTTCCTGCATCTTCTGGGCCTTCTTCATCAGGTCGCCCATACCATTCATCATATCGCTTACCTCTTAAAATACGGTCCCTGCCCGGCGACTAGCGCCTAAGACAGTGGCTTGATCGAGTCTTCGACCACACGCCCTTCAAATCGTTCAACGATCGAATTGACCAGCGGGTCGTTTCGTATCGCGTTTTCAGCCGCCCTTTGCCGGGCAATGCGGGCACGCTCCTCCCAAGCTGCAGGCGTATCGCTGCCGGGAGCACCTTCATGCACCGTTAGGGAAATATGGTCACCGAAGCGTTGTTGCAAGGCCTCCAGGATACGAACTCGATGTCGCTCGGTCAGCAGACGCTGATGCCCTTGATCCAGGGTGAGTACAACAGCATCCCCTTGCCACGCCATCGCCGCGTGGCTGGCGAGATTACCGGGCATACCGGCGATACCGAGGCTGCGAAAATCCCTCGCCCACAGGAACTCGCCATCGGATCCCGTCTCGGCAGCTACTATCTCAGTTGTTGGCTCGCCTTCTGGCGCACTTGCACCCTCAACGTCCGCGTCCGCTTTGCTGGCGTTCAGCGGTTCGGCTGCAACGGTGGTGCCCAGCTCCGGGCTAAACTGTGGCTCCGCTGGAACCGTCTCCAGGTGTTCAGTAACCGGATCTGGATCCCAGGGCGGCGGATCATTCGGCTCCATCGCCATGGCGGAAGAGTGATCGACCAGCGTTTCTGCGGGAGCTTCTACCGGCGCTGGTTCAGTCACGCCAGGGTAGTCCTCAACCGGTGGGATAGCCTCGGCAGCTGCAGCGCTGTCCAATGACGGCGTCTGATGGCTCAACTCATCGGCGACAGGCTGCATTGGCAATGCCTCAGCAGCTTCTGCTGCTGGCTCCGGATGAGCACCGGCACTTTCAACCGGCCCCGGTTCCTCACTTGGCTCTGAAGCAAGCGGCCTGCCGGACTGCACCGCCGAAGGCTCGCGGCGCTCAGCACCAGGCCGGAATGCCAGCATTCGTAGCAGGGTCATCTCAAACCCCATTTTTGCATCCGGGGTGATCGCCAGATCTTTCCTGCCCATCAACGCCGACTGATAGAACAGCTGGGCATCTTCAGCGCTGAGCTGGCGAGCAAGCGATTGCACCTGCCCGGCATCTCCAAGGGAATTATCAACACTACCGGGGATTACCTGCTCCATGGTTACCCGGTGGAACAGTGACAACAGGTCGGCGAGTATTACCCCGTAGTCGGGTGAGAAGTCAGAGATCCGCTGAATTTCAGACAACAACGCTGGTCCGTTCCCGGCAACCAGCGTCGCCACCAACTTTTCGATATCACGCTGGTCGATGGTACCCAGCATGCTGCTGACATCGCTGGCCGCCAGCTTCTGGTTGCCATAGGCAATGGCCTGATCGGTCAGACTCAAGGCGTCACGCATACTGCCATCTGCGGCCCGGGCCAACAGCCACAACGCCGGCTCATCGAAAGGAATACCCTCTTCCGTCAGTACATGCTTGAGATGCCCGGCAACATGCTCAGGCGTCATCCGCTTCAGGTTGAACTGAAGGCAGCGGGAAAGAATGGTGACCGGCAGTTTTTGGGGGTCGGTGGTCGCCAGCAGGAACTTTACGTGCTCCGGGGGTTCTTCCAGGGTTTTAAGGAAGGCATTGAACGACTGATTGGTCAGCATATGGACCTCGTCGATCAGGTACACCTTAAAGCGCCCACGGGTCGGCGAATACTGGACGTTATCGGTCAGCTCCCGCATATCATCAACGCCGGTTCTGGAGGCGGCATCGATCTCAATCAGGTCGACAAAGCGCCCCTCCTGAATCTCACGACAACTGTCACAAACACCACAAGGGGTTGGTGTTACCCCGGTTTCGCAGTTGAGGCACCGCGCCAGCAGTCGGCCGATGGTGGTCTTGCCCACGCCCCGGGTACCGGTAAACAGGTAGGCATGGTGCAAACGCTGGTTCTCGAGGGCATGCACAAGTGCCTGGAGCACATGCTCCTGACCGACCATGTCCTGAAACGTCTGAGGGCGCCATTTACGGGCTAGTACCTGGTAGCTCATATTCCATCAACTGCGGCTGTATTTCGGAATCAACAATAGCACGGACCCGGGATGAGAAGAAGCTGATCGTTCCAGGTATGCGATGTCCAACTGCCTGATTATTTCGGGAAAACGGGGAAGGAAGAGAGATAAAACTGGGGGTGACTCCACCAGCGACACTCCGGCACACAAGTCCACCGCTGCGGCTGCTCCCTTCCGGGCCTGACCGGGTTCACGGTTTATTGTTGCGGAGGCACCAGCGGAGCCACCATAACGATCTGAACCAGCTCGTTCAGATGCGGCGCGCATGTTAACAGGGCTAGCCAGCGGCTTCAATCCCCATTGCAACATTCCGTCAATTATTGTCTCCCGGCGCACCGGACTCTATCGCGCATTCGATCAAATTCAATTAATCTTCACTATGCTTATGATTCAATATGCTTTCTTAAAACGAGGCAGGAAGTGAAAACAGCCCCAGGCTCCTGGTCATTTACGCGTTGGACCACCGTCGATCAACTGGAGGCCTTAGAAGTACGGCACCCAGAATTTTACGCCCGGCTATTTTTACAAGGCGCCCACCTCTCCCACTTTGCACCAGCAGGCGCAGGCAACTGGCTCTGGTTGAGCGACACCGCCCGCTTCATGACTGGCCGTGCCATTCGCGGGGGCATTCCGGTTTGCTGGCCATGGTTTGGCGTCCCGGGCAAGAATCCGGACCCCGTCCGCCAGACCGTACTCAGCGACACCCCACACGGCTTCGCAAGAACGGCTGTCTGGAACTTAGAAGATGTCCGGGAAAGCGCGCAGGATGTTGAAATATCGCTATCCCTGGACGCCAGCCAGGACTTTGCCGAGCTCTGGGGCGGGCGCGCTTCGGCGCTAATCACGTTTCGCTTTGCCGCCACAGCGCTTCAGGTGGCACTGACCAGCACCAACCTTGGCCGAACGCCCCTCGCGTTTTCCCAGGCGCTCCACACCTACCTGCCCACGCCAGATATCACCCGAACCCAGATTACCGGACTGGATCGCTGCAACTATATCGACACCCTTGATGAATGGTCCCGCAAGCGTCAGGACACCGCCTTGTGCTTTGATGGGGAAGTAGACCGCATCTACGATACCGGGGGTGCCGATATCGGATTAAACACCCCGGCTACGGCCTACCGCCTGTGCAGTAGTGGAAGCCGCTCTGCTGTGGTTTGGAATCCAGGCCCTGAAAAATCCCGACACCTTTCGGATTTTCCTGACACGGCCTGGCAAACAATGCTCTGCGTCGAAACCGCCAATGCTTTCGATAACATCTACGTGCTCAATAGCGGCCAAAGCCACACCCTCAGCGTCATGATCAGTAGGCTGGAAGAACACAAGGACCCTTCATGAGCATCACCTCACGGATTAAATCCGCACTGGTTTCGCCCGCGCTGGACGAACAAATCAACAAGATACGCAAGCCCATCGGTACACTTGGTTATGACCCCTGGGGTTATAACAACGAGGCCGTTAAAGTAGGCTTTTCCCTGGTCCGACTGCTCTATGAACGTTACTTCCGCGTCGAAGCCTACGGTGTCGATAAAGTACCGGAAAAGGGTCCGGTACTGATCATCGCCAACCACAGCGGCCAGCTCCCGCTCGACGGAGTACTAATCGGTTACGCCCTCGCCTCAAGAGAAAGCAAACCACGCATCCCCCGGGCAATGATCGAACGGTTTTTCCCAACGGTTCCGTACCTTGGCAACCTGCTGAACGAGTTTGGCGCGGTTCTTGGCGACCCCATCAACTGTGCAAAAATGCTGGCCAATGACGAGGCGGTCATCGTTTTCCCGGAAGGTGTGCGGGGGTCAGGCAAGCTCTACCGCGACCGGTATCAGCTCAAGCGCTTTGGCAACGGCTTCATGCACCTTGCCATGAAGTACAACGCCACCGTCATCCCCGTTGGCGTGGTCGGCTGCGAGGAAACCATTCCAGCCATCGCCAACGTAAAACCCCTGGCAAAAATGCTTGGCGTACCCTACGTCCCTATCGCCCTTCCCGCCGTGCTCCCAGCGAAAGTGATCCTGAATTTTGGCGACCCCATGGTGTTCGAAGATGGCGAAATTCCGGAGGAAGAGGTGACGTCTCGGGTTGAGCAGGTAAAAGCAGCGATCAGCGAACTGATCGACAAAGGGTTGAGTGAACGGAAAAGGCTATTCTGATGACGGCTAAGAAACAAGCGCCCAAAAAACGCCCCCACATTCTGGTCACCGGCGCGGCAGGCGCCCTGGCACAACAGGTGATTCACCGACTCCAGGATACTTGCGACCTGGTTGCCGTCGACTTCCGTGAACAAGTCTATCTGGGCGACGACATCCCCAGCTACTGTATTGACTTCAATAAACGCGTCTTTGAAGACCTGTTCCGCCGATACGATTTCGACGGTGTCATCCACCTTGGCCGTATTCAATCCAGCCAGATGACCCGCATGCGGCGGTACAACGCTAACGTCCTTGGCACCCAGAAGCTTCTCGACCTGAGCCACAAGTACGGCATCTCCCGCGTGGTTGTGCTCTCTACGTACCACGTATACGGCGCCATGGCCTACAACCCTGCGCTGATCGATGAATCGGCCCCACTCAAAAGCGCAGGCCTTACCATGGATCTTGTTGACTCAGTCGAGCTCGAGAACCTGGCCAACATCTATCTCTGGCGCTACCCGGAGTTGAACATCAGCATTCTCCGGCCCTGCAATATTGTGGGCCCAGGAGTACGGAATACCATCAGCCACCTGCTCTCCAGCGATCGGGCTCCGGTTTTGATGGGGTTCTCGCCAATGATGCAGTTCATTCACATTGACGACATGGCCGACGCGATCGTACTGGCCTACCAGAAAAAGACCCGGGGCATCTTTAATGTCGCACCGGATGACTGGGTAGCCTTCCAGCGGGCGCTCACGCTGTGTGGCTGCCAGCGTTTTCCGCTTCCGTCCATTCCACCGGCTCTAACGTTGAGTATATTGCGCACCCTGAAATTAAAGAGCTTTCCCTCGTACTTGATGAACTTCTTCAAGTACCCTGTCGTTATCGACGGACGAGCCTTTGCTCGCGAGTTCAATTTCAAGCCAAAGCGGCCTCTAAAGGAAATTTTTCACTACTACCGGGAAAACAAACGACCCGTGTAGAGCGAAAGTCACAGGATGTAGTACGGTATGGTGACAAACCTTACGGTGATCAGCCATTCACTGGCGGCACTGGCGTATCTCTTGCTCGCAATTCTGATTGCGGGCAAATACCTTCGACGGGACGTGGATCGGTCCATGCTTCTCGCCGCCTTGGTGACATCAGTCTGGTCCTTTTCACTCGTGTCCCAGGCCCTCTGGTCAGAACCGGGCTTTTTCCTGCGCTATCTACTGGAGCTGGTTCGCGATGCCAGCTGGATTGCCGTTCTATTGGCACTGTTACGAGACGCCTCCCGTACTGGCCAATTTATGGGCAAGGTCCGCCACGCCCTCAGCGCAGCAACCATTACTCTCGTCATCTTGCTGATCACCTTTGGCGTTCTTGAGTATGCCTTCGGCATAGCCATAGTCGACGGAAAAACCAAAGTGGTCGGGCAGATCGCATTGACACTGCTGGGGCTATCCCTGGTCGAACAAATCTGGCGAAACTTTGGCTCGATGGGACGATCGAGCCTGAAGTACATTTGCATCAGTATCAGCACGCTGATGGCCTTTGATTTCTTCATGTACTCCGACGCGCTGCTGTTCGGTCAGATCGCCGATTCGTTCTGGGATGCCCGCGGCTTTGTTTCCGCTCTGGTTGTCCCCCTGCTCGCCGTTAATGTCGTCAATACCCGAAAGCAGCCCATCGAGTTTCAACTGTCCCGCACGGCGGTCTACCACGTCGGCGCCCTCACCTTTGCAGGCCTATACCTCATCTTGCTGGCCATCGGCGGATACTATGTCAAAGTTATGGGCGGCAACTGGGGCAACGCCCTGCAAGTTCTGTTCGTTACCGGCTCAATTGCCTTTTTTGTTCTTCTGGCCACATCCCAACGAATCCGCGCACGCCTGATGATTTTCATCAGTCAGAACTTTTTCGACTACAAATACGATTACCGCGAAGAATGGCTGAAGATGACCCGTCAGCTCGCTGACCTGAGCGATAGCCCTCCGCTGCCTGAGCGAGTTATCCGCATCCTGGGGGGGCTAGTGGAAAGCAACTCTGGCGTCCTCTGGCTGCGAGATGAAGACGGCAACTTTGCGCTTCAGACAGCCGTCAACATGGCCACCCCCAAGTACACCACCATTGACAGCCAATCCGAACTCATTCGTTTTCTTCAGGAGCGGGAGTGGATCATCAATCTTGAGGAGTATCGCCAGGACCCTGTTCGCTACAACCTTCTGGAAATCCCGGATGCAATCACCAAATTCCGGGATGGTTGGCTTGTTATTCCCATGTACCTGGGCAACGACCTGTACGGCCTTACCCTGATCGGTACGCCCTATGCAAAAGTGGAACTTAACTGGGAAAACTTCGACCTGATCAAGGTCGTTGCGCGGCAGACCTGCAACCTTTTGGCCCAGGATGATGCCCAGAGCCGCCTGTCTCGAGCCATGCAGTTCGAAGCCGTTAGCAAAGCTTCCGCCTTTATGGTCCACGACCTGAAAACGCTGATTGCCCAACTTACGCTACTGGTAAACAATGCGTCTCGCCACAAATCGAACCCAGCCTTTATCGACGACATGATCCTGACGACCGAGCATGCCGTCGGCAAAATGTCACGACTGGTCGACCACATCCGAAAACCCATTGATGACTCCGACGAAACTGGCTGCGTGGATCTCAACTGTCTCGTGACCCAGCTTTGCGAGCAGCACCAAAAAGGTCAGCCGAGCCCACAGTTCAAACCAGCGCCAGCCCCGGTCTTTGTCGACGCAGACCAGGAGCAGCTCAGAAGTGTATTGGGCCACCTGATCCAGAATGCCCAGGATGCAACCCGGCCCGAGGGCGAGGTCTCGCTGACGTTAAAAACGTCGGAGGGCCAGGCCGCCCTGTTTGTGCAGGACACAGGGTCCGGAATGACCGAAGAATTCATCAAGTTTCAGCTTTTTAAACCGTTCGAAAGCACCAAAGGCCTAACAGGCATGGGAATCGGCGCCTATCAGGCCCGCGAATACGTTCGCAAAATTGGAGGAAATATCGACGTCACCAGCGAACCAGGCGTTGGCTCCTGCTTTTCGGTCCGCCTCCCCATTGCCATGGCGGACACCGCGACTCCGCGCGGGAAATATGACGCAGAACCCCCTGCCAGGCACGCCAAATGATTGGCGCAATTTAAAAAACCCCCTGATGATGATTGCAATGGACAGGGGTTCAGTTAAGAATCTGTAGTGATATGACATCACCCTACAAAAAGGACTTGTGGCAGTTGTGAGTAAGCGACTTTTGATCGTTGAGGATGACCCGGGATTACAAAGCCAAATGCGGTGGTGCTTCAGTGAAGACTTGGAAGTCTCCGTAGCCGATACCCGGGAATCCGCACTGGCGGCGCTTCGCCGCCTAGAGCCGGATGTGGTTACACTGGATCTGGGGCTCCCCCCTGACCCAGGCGGCGCCACGGAAGGTTTCGCCCTGCTTGAAGATATTCTTCGCCTGTCACCTCAAACCAAAGTCATCGTCGTTACCGGGCGAGAAGACAAGGAGAATGCCGTCAAGGCCATCGGCATGGGGGCTTGCGATTTTTACCAGAAGCCCCTCGATGCGGACATTTTGACGTTTGTTGTCAACAGAGCCTTGAGACTCGCGGAACTGGAGCGGGAGAATCAGGAACTCCAGACGACCCAGAATGGCACGTCAATTAAAGGCATCGTGGCCGCAAGCCCTCAGATGCTGTCCATCTGCCGGACGCTCGAAAAGGTCGCGCCTACCGACGTGACCACGCTGATCACCGGCGAAACCGGAACCGGGAAAGAATTGCTCGCACGCGCCCTTCACGACCTGAGCCACCGGTCAGGCAAACCTTTCGCTGCGATCAACTGCGCCGCCATCCCTGAAAACCTCCTTGAAAGTGAGCTTTTCGGCTACGAAAAAGGAGCCTTTACCGGTGCTACACAAAGCAAGAAAGGAAAGATTGAGAACGCCAATGGGGGCACTCTGTTCCTCGACGAAATTGGCGACATGCCCATGGCACTCCAAGCCAAGCTTCTGCGCTTCCTGCAGGAACGAGTGATCGACCGAGTCGGGAGTGTCACACCCATTCCCGTCGATGTGCGCGTGGTATGCGCCACCCACCGGGAGGTCCGCCAACTCATCGACAGCGGGGACTTCCGGGAAGACCTTTACTATCGAATCAGCGAAATCACCCTGGATGTTCCGGCGGTGAGGGAGCGGGATGGGGATGCCCTCGTCATTGCCAAGTCCCTCCTGAAGTCCCTCGGCAAACAGATGGACCGTCCGAACCTTGCCTTCTCCGAAGATGCTGTGCGTGCCATCGGAGGGTACCCATGGCCCGGCAATGTTCGTGAGATGATTAACAAAGTGAAGCGCGCCACCATTATGGCGGATGGTAAACGTGTAACTGCTGAGGATCTGGAGCTTCAATCCGATGTCAGCACACTGGACACCCAACTCAACCTCCGTCAGGTCCGTGAAAGTGCTGAGCGCCAGGCAATCATGCAAGCCCTCCAAACCAGCAACTTTAACATGGCTCAGGCGGCACGATTGCTGGGCATTACCCGCCCTACCCTCTACAACCTGACAGACAAGTACAAGATAGAGTCTTCAGCAGAGGCGGCTGGGACCAGACAATAAGAAATTCAAGGATATAAAGTAATGAAAATAAGGATTGGATCCATGAAGCTGTCCCCGCTTTTCCGTGCAACACTGCTCTCAGCTGCCATCACCACCGCCCTGGTTGGCTGCGGTGAAGACGAACGAGGAATGAGTCAGGAAGATATTCAGTACATCAGTCACCTTGACCAATCCCGCTTTTTTCAGCGACAGGGTGAGTTGAAAGCCAGTACGCTGGAAGCGCGAAGCGCCATCGAACTGCAACCCGGAAAAGTAGACCCTTATTTTGTTATTATCACTAACCTGGTCACTGCCGGCGATGCAGTCAATGCAGAACGTCAGCTTAACCATTTAATGTCCCAGCTTCCTGATACGGACCTGACTCCGGAAATCCGTAACCGGGCGGCCCTTATTTTTGCTGAAACACATCTTATGCAAGGGCAATTCGACCAAGCCCTTGAGTCACTGGATTCTCTCGAAAGCCCAGATCGTGCCCAGGAGCTGAAAGCAGCCCTCCTTCGCGGCAAGATCTACCTGGCTAACGCCCGCCTTGGTGATTCAGAGACAGCTTACAATCAAGCCAAAGAACTCGACGGCAGCTCAGCGCTTCCCCTTGTAGGCCTCTCACGTGTGGCCTTTGCCCGCAACAACCCTGCGGCTGTTGAAGACCTTATCTCCCAGGCTGAGTCCATCGACCCCCAGGAGCCGGAACTTTGGCTTTGGAAGGCACAATACGCCCAAACCAAGGGCGACTGGCCAGCGTCCGAAGAAGCTTATATTAAAGCGCTTGAGGACATCGGCCAGTACGATGTCATGACCTTCAGAAAATACGAAACTATCTCCGCCTTGATCCGCGTACTTCGGGAGCAGGGAAAGATCGCCGAAGCCTTCGTGTACGAAGAGATTCTTGCCAAATCTGCCCCTGGCACCATCAAAAGCAACATGGCCGCGGCTCGCGAAGCCTTTGGTAACGGAGACCTTGACGGTGCTGCCCGTTACCTTGAAGAGATCCTTGCCCAGTCCCCATCCCATGAGCAAAGCGCCTTGTTACTCGGTATGGTGCGCTTCCGCCAGGGCCGCGTTGAAGAGGCTGAGTCTCTGCTGGCGCCATTCGCAGGCGAAGGCGAATCCACCGAGGTCAACAAACTGCTGGCTGCCACCAAACTGGAGATGAGAGACCCGGAAGGCGCACGGGAGATTCTGGAGAACCTGGAAGGCGCACAGTCCGACCCCGATGTGCTGGCACTCGTCGGCATTGCGTCGCTGGCCAGTGGTGACGTTGTCACTGGCGAAGGGCTGATTGAGAAGTCACTGGAACTCAATCCAGACAACGACTCTCTGAGACTCCGATATGCCACGTACCTCGCCCAGAAGGGTCAAAGCAGTCAGGCCTTGCAGTTGGCCAGGCAAACTATGGAGCGGAGTCCGGACCTTGATCAGGCCCGCCTGCTCATGATTCGCATCTATATGGAAAGTGGTGATCAGACCTCTGCAAAGGAATCCGCCAATGCGTGGGTTAAAGAGCAACCTGAGAACATTACTGCGCTGCTGACTCGTGGTCAGATTGCCGCAGCCACCGGAGATGAAGACGAGGCTCGCAGATATTTCAATCAGGCCCAACAGACTGATACCCAGGCGCCTTCACCGCTTATCGCGCTGGGCAACCTGGCCAGGAGCCAGAACGATACCGAAGCCGCAAAACGTTATTTCAGTGAGGCTGCCATCCTGGCCCCGAATGATCGGCAGGCCTTGCAAGGGGTAACCAGCGTTCTGGCTCGGGATGAAATGCTTGAGTTGATGCATAAGATCCTTGAAACCAAGCCTGACGCCGTCGGCCCACGCCTGGTTCTGCTGGAAGCCGCGCTGATGGAAGGCGAAGACTCCGAGGCTGATGAATACACAGCAAACCTCCTTGAACGGGAGGATGAAAATCTACCCTCCCCCCAGGCTCCGATGGTTGCCGCTATCTACAACGGCGTTGCCAGTCGGCTGGCACAGGAAAACAAATCCGATCAAGCCCAACAGGTTCTTAATCGTGGCCGGATACTGTTCCCCGAGAATCAGGATATTGCCCTTCAGGCTGCCGTGTTAGCGTTCAGTCAGGGCAGCATTAGCCAGGCGCAGGACATTCTCCAGGAAACCAAGCGCCTACACCCCGACTCTCCAAGGCCTTTCATAACGGAAGCCAATTACCAGTCCAGCCAGGGTGACCACAAGGCGGCGGCAGAGCTCTACCAGCTGGCACTCCAGAAGGTAGATGAGCCGAGCACTGCAATCGCATATTCCCGCTCCCTGAAAAGGGCCGGAATGACCGAGAAGGCCATCTCAACGCTTGAGGAGGCGACGAATCGTCACCAAAACAACGCTGCCATTATGCTTTCCCTGGCTATGCTCTATCAGGAATCAGATCGCGGAACCCAAGCCGAGCAGGCCTATGAGAAGGTCCTCCAAATTGCGCCTGACAGCGTACTGGCCCTGAACAACCTCGCCTGGATGTACCACGAAAACGGCGACAGTCGAGCTATGGAGCTGGCTCAAAGGGCTTATGAGCTTAACCCTGATAATGCCGCGATCGCCGACACCTATGGATGGATCATGCTCAAAGCCGGTAGGCATGAAGCGAGCGTCCCGGTCCTTGAGAAGGCTCACCAGCTGCAGCCCGACTCTGAGGAAATTGCGCGCCATCTGGCAGAAGCCTATCGTTCTGTGGGGATGGAGTCAGAAGCCCAGCAGATTCTGGAGAAGCTTGACGGTCAGGGCTGACCGTCAATTACCTATAACAGGTAGGCACCAGCAGCCCGGTTTCAGGGGCTCCCCTGGTGCCCACTTCCACGAAGCTTTACACTGATCAGGCAAGTTTGGGCGGTTATATAAAAGGGACTTATGAGCACCAACACCAACGCCTCCAACCGCCATCTCTGGCTTCTCCCAGCCCCATTCCTGATATTGGGACTATGGGGGCAATGGCAGGACTTTTTCCAGCTGTGGCACGAATCTATTATTTACAACCATGGATTCCTGGTACTTGCTGGCACCCTGTTTTTGCTTTACCGAAGGCGTGAACAGCTCAAACAACTGGTCATTTCAGGCTCCCCTGTTGCCCTTCTGCTGTTGGCAGGCTCCAGCCTCGCATTTCTGCTGCTTCAAGCAGCTGACGTAAGATCCCTCAGGCTGGCCCTCGTGCCCTTTATGATCGTTTTCTGGGGTTGGTCCATCTGGGGAGCGGCCTTTCTCAAGGCGGCCGCAGGCCCGACCCTGCTTCTGCTGTTCGCCGTCCCCATTTGGGATGATTTCTCGCCAGTCCTGCAACATATCACGGTTTTCTTTAACGACATTTTCCTCCAGCTTGCGGGGATTGAAGCAACCATCAATGAATTCCTGATCACCCTGGAGGTGGGGGCATTTATGGTGGAAGGTGGGTGCAGTGGCGTACGCTACCTCATGGTCGCTGTCTTCCTGGCGACCTTCTATGGCCAGATGTACTACCAGTCACATCGAGCGACGCTTTTGCTAGTCATCTTGTCTGGCCTGCTTTCCATGCTGGCCAACTGGGTTCGTGTATTTGGAATTATCGTTGCAGGCCATTACACCAACATGGAAACCTCCCTCGTTGAGGACCATGAGCTGTTTGGCTGGGTGATCTTCGTCATATTCTCCCTGATTCCGCTGTATTTTATCGCCCCCCGCTTTGAAGGCATCGCTCCAGCAAAAAACAGCACACCAACGAATCAGGTGCCCGCTACCGCAGCGCACACCTCTGCTTTTTGGGCCGTGGCCGCTTCCCTATTGCTGGTATGGCCCGCCGTTGTCCCCCACGCCCTCAAAGCAAGGACAGATCGTATCGCCGAAACCTGGACCCCCAGCCTCATGGAACGAATTCCGGGATGGAGCGGGCCGCTTCGGCACGCCAACGTATGGCACCCGGAATATGCAAACCCGGATATCGACCTGAGTGGCGTCTATGTCTCAGAGAACCTTGAACAGGTTCAACTGCAGATCATTGGGTACCGCAACCAGACTCAGGACAAAGAGCTCATTTTTTATGGCAACACGCTCTTTGACGCGAAAAGCTGGGGACTGGTGTCCACTGCTGAAAGGCTGCTCACGGGTAACGACGCCAGCGGGATGGCGATGCCGACACAGGTCAACGAAACCGTCCTGAAGGCAACACAAGACGGTTCCGTTGTCATTATCTGGTCTTGGTATGACGTGGGAGGCTATCTAACCGCCTCCAAATTTGAAGCCAAGTTGATTGGCGCCTTCAAGAAACTGACGGGGGATAATCGAGGGGCGTTATGGGCACTCGCTGGACGATGCTCAGCGGCCGAGCCAACGGATTGTGACCAGCAACGAAGCGCCTTTGAACAATTTATAGAGCAGGCACTGCAATGACGCTGGCGAGCTTCGCCAGCGTCGTGATGCGTCAGCACATCACTCTGCAAATTCGTTGATCAGCTCACCAATCACCCGCTCGTCTTTGCGGGGTTTATCAGACAGGTACTCGTCCACCACGCCGGCCTTTAGCTGATTCCAGGTCGTGCGCTTTGCCTGAGTATCGAACATACTGTTGAGGTACAACCTCCCCTTCTTCTCAAGCTTTGCAGGGCGACAATTTGATTGCTCAATGTCGGAAACCGCCTGAACCATCATCCGCACACCCAGCTTTACAACCTTTTCATAAAGCGTATTGGGGTTATCGCCGGCTTGTATCGACGGGCGGCCCTGATAAACGATGTCGCCATCATCCACGCCTTCTGATACGAAGTGTACGGTCGCTCCCACACACTCCAACTCCCGGTTGTGAACAGCCCAGTCCGTCGTGAACAGCCCACGGTAAAACTGGGAAAGCCCACCGTGCAAATTCAAAACGCCATGACGCGGCACGGCGATCAGCTCGGAGCGCATAATTGACGCTCCGCAAACCGCAATAACATCAGGGCGTAAACGCTGTATCCAATCACGGTACTCCGGGTCATTGATGGCATTGACGCCTTGCGTGTGAAGCACCTGAACCCCCTCAACCGGCGTAAGAACCTGGCCTTCATCACCAAAGTCGAGAGAATTTTCAGGCTTGTTGTAATCCTGGTGTGGCTCGACGAACTTTCGGTCGATCACCTCGAAAACCTTATGAATAAATACCCCTGGGCTGGAGATATACTTCATCGCCTTTTTGAACAATGGCGATGAATCCCGGACAGGCGTTTGATTTTCAACCACAACGCCTACTACATTGAGCGCCTTCATTAATTGATTGGCGAAATAGATATCCGACTTGTCCTGACTGACGACGACAACCGTCCGCATTGATGCACAACCTCCCTTTCGTATATCAAGCAGGCTTTGCCTGTTTGGCGTCTTTCTTAATAAACCGTTTAATGACAGGAATCACTCGATACTCCGCCAGGTAAAGCAACCGCAGCTTCAGACTGCTGCCAAACAACTCTACCGAACAGATATCTTCGTAATCTTCGGTCCATTTACTCAGGTACCAATAGTCGTCAGCACAGGTGTAGTACTGTTTGCACGCTCCGCTTTCGAACAGGCTTCTTAGTGCTGAGAACTCGAGAACCGACCCTGGCGAATAAGCGTTGAACGCCTCGTCATAATCCGCCCTTATCGGGTAGGCAATGTGGTCATAGGCCAAATGGAGCTCAAAGGCAACGGGCGTAGTGTCCCTATGCCTCACGATCCACGCGGTAAGGTTCCCCGAATGACCGAAGGTTTCGGCAAGGTTAAGCAAGAACTGCCGACTCCTTTGGTTGGACTTTAGATCGTTACCAATGGTGGACTTCCAGCTCTTGGCAGATATGGTCACCAATTCGTCGATAATCGGTTGGTCAGCCCGGGTAACCGGTTCTTCAGTAATCGTGAATTCACCACTTTTGTTGAAGCGGTTCAACTTATGGTTCAGGCTCTTTTTCAGACTCCGTCGGCGGGAGCGATAAAACTCATCCCAGCTTCGGTCAATATCGACAACCGGCGTCCTTAAACCCGGCTTCTGCCCCACTCGTCCATGCCCGATTTTTGAGCGATCAAGGAGGTAATCTCGCAACCCACTTTTCTGATTTATCTTGAAAAAGAGGCCAATTTCATCGGGCGCAATTTTCGTAAGTATGCCTAGAGCCTGATCCTGATCCCCTGCGCTGAGCGATGAGTCAACGACAATGGATGAGTACGGTGTGTGACCATTGGCCGCCAACTTTAATAGGGTAACCGGAACACCACGATAACGTTCCCGGACTTTAACAAATGGTGCGACCCCAACCAGGGCGTCTCCCTGATAAACACACCGGAATTCCACCTGCATACCTGCCGAAAAAGCACCCAACCAGGACCGGAGCCATGCATGCGTCAGGGTTAACGGAACCGGGTCGAGCTTCGCAAGCAGTTCATCCCACTGTGGCTGTATGCGATCAAACGCTTCCTCCGTCCTGATGACTTTCAATTTCACAGTACGTAAGTTCCTGGCTTGAATTCAAATAACATGAAAATGACGTCAAAAAACGGCGGTCGCTCTAAAATCGGAGCCGGCGCCCTCTGACCCTTTCACTGCCCTCAGATGGCATTACGCAGCCGACAGTTTGTGTTTCACTTTACGCAGGCGGTCTAACACATCAATCGCACGCCGCTTGATCCAGAAGCTGAACAAAGGTTCCTGCAACCAATCTCTGAGCCTGTTCTCCAGCCAGAAATAATTGACCGAGACATTCCTTCCCTCAGCCTCGATGTAATGCCAGGTTCCAGCTGGAATAAACAGCGCATCGCCTTCTTCGAGCCAGCCAGACACCCCCTTGCTTTCGCGAAGTTTTGGGAAGCGTTCCAGGTCAGGATCTTCACTGTTGATGCGACTATCAACAACACGGTTTTCTAGCAGCGCTTTTAGACTGAAAGGACTGTAGGGGTACATACAGTCGCTTTGATCCGGGGAGAAAAGAATGAACCGCTTACGCCCTTCCAGCATCATCAGGAGGCTATGGGTTTCATCGTAGTGGAGAAGGGATTTGTTTTTGCCGGGTCCGATGTAAAGATTCGAAACCCTGAAACGGGACTCGGGCACAAAAGCAGGCAGATCGACGGATAACTGGGCTGGCAAATCCTCAGAAACACCCCGCCCCCTCAGTGCTTCCAGAGCATATCCGTCGTGGGTTGTTTCCATAACCTGGTTAAACGCCTCCATCGGCATCCGTTCAAACCCCAGGTAATGAAACACCCCGTCTTCAGACTTGCGCTGTATTCGGATCGTCTTCAGCGATTCCAGAAAATAACGGTAATTCCAATCCTTAAGGAAAGGTAACGCCTCCCGAACCCCGCTCAGCAAAACCGGCTGACGATTCAGGATATACGGCGCCAAACCTTCCTTATCCGATGGAAATGGAACCCTTTCAATAGATTCCGGGCCGGATAGATCAAATAAGTTCATCATAACGTCCTTTTTTTAAACGAACTGCCACTACTCTGACTGTGTTTGACTTCAGGCAACCCCGCCTTACACATCAGCATGCGACCACCCTCTCAACGATATGCCAAGGCCTGAGCCGCCGCAAGCACGGCGGTTCTATGGCAAGCGCCACACCTAAGCAGCCCCAAGAGCATTTCCGGCAACCCGGTCAAATTCCGGTTGAGCCCGCATGAGCTTCCCGTCCCTGATGGCCAGACTAACCAGCACCCGGCCTCCGACCCTAAGGCTGAAATAACTGAACATTGGCTTGAAACCAGCTTTCTCCAAAGCCTTCCTCGAAGCCGTATTTCCTGTATCCACCGCCGCAAGCGCCGCTGCTGAAGAGGCACCTTGGCACTCCAGCAGCCCTTTGAGTAACGTCTGGAAATGCCCGCGGCCCCGATGATCTGGAAGCGTTGCACAATCCCAGATATAAAACGCTCGATCAGGTACTGTTAATTTCAAATTATGCAAGATACCTACTCTGGACCCACCTTGACCAACCCAGCCATAACAAACCGGATCGCCATCAACAAACAACTCATAGAGCACATTACCTTGGCCCGTTCGGCGAAGGAACTCTCCCTCAGATAACGCCAACCCCTGCCGGTATTTGGTTGTCAGAGCGAGCATTGCAGAAGCGCGCACCCCAGTGGCTCCGGGTTTGACTGGCTGGTGCAACATAATACCGCTCTTCGCTTCAACCACGCGCATTAGTCTTCGCTTGATCGGCCCGAGCCAACGCCGTAATGTTTTCACTGTCTCCACTTCCTTGAGCTTCCGTTGCTATGAGTGTAGGTGACTGACATGTGAACACCAACGGCCGACCAAGCAACCCGGCGGCGGTTTCCACACAAAGCCAGTGATGACTTGATGATTGACGCAAACGCAACCTGCATCGAAGTACAGCTACGTGACTTTATTCACGCCCCGCTTTACCTGGCTGCCGGACCGCTCAACCAAACGCATTCCCGCTATGAAGCCGAGCAGCAACTTGTCAGCAAGGCGGTCCTAAAGCGCAAAAAAGAGTTTTTTTCCGGCCGCCATCTCGCGCGACAAGCCCTGGAAAGGGCGGAGCTTCCTGTGACCAGCCTGTTACGAGGATCTCTGGGCAACCCTCTTTGGCCTTCGTCTGTGGTTGGCTCCATCACGCACGACCATCTCCTTGGCATGGCGGTCGTTACCGAGGGACGGCATGCCCGAGGTATTGGTCTGGACCTGATCGAAAATCCAGGCCTGGTCGAGGTGGACCTAGCCAACCTGATCATGCACCCCCACGAGCATTCCTTGCCGCACTCCACCGCCTTAGACGTGTCCGCTCAAGCACTCGCCTTCAGCATCAAAGAGTCCGTGGTCAAAGCCACTTCGCCCCATATCGGGCACTATATGGACTTACTCGACATCCAGCTCCGCCACAGCAACCACGGCATCATTGCGCGGGTTAATGATTTCCCGGTTCAACTTCCCTGCTTAGCCTTAACTACCAATCTTGGGCTCGTCACCTGCTGCTACATCCCGCCACTATAACTACTGTAACCGTGCAAACCTTGATCCAGTTCAATTTGCCCCCAAACCGGTTAGCGCAATATTCACCGCTATGCTAGTTTACATAATGTAACATTAGTTGGCTTGCCTGGTGTCCTGAATGAGTGCTTTTCGGCCAGGACAGCGGCCGGATCGTAGATGTAGGTCTCTCTCTAAGGAAGGCAGAGATATGAGTGCGAGTAAGTCATGCCCGGAATTTACCGGCTTTCTCTCTCTGTTTGATCGTGCGGCGCTAACCTTTTCTGATAGCCCTGCCCTATGGACCCAAGGCGAGCTGATAACCTACGCCACGCTGGACAATAACGCCCGGCTGATTCAGGCGCAGATTGCCGAGCTTGGCACCGATCCCGGTGTGCCGATAGCGATCCATGCACACGATCGTGCGCTGGCGATTGCAGCGATGATCGCCATTCTCCGCCATGGTAGCCCTTACCTGCCGCTGGACCCGATCTACCCTTCAGAACGCCTTAGCTATATGGTCAGCCATGCAAAGGCCGAGCTGACTGTATCCGACAATGATGCGTTCCTGTCACCAATCGGCGCGCACCTGGATCTTCGTACCCTCGTCCCCGGAAACACACCGCCCAACCATACTGGTACGAATCAACAGCGCACCCGACCGATTACGGCCGACACCGATGCTTATGTAATTTACACCTCGGGCTCAACAGGCACGCCCAAGGGCGTGTTGATGAACCACGGCACACTGGACAACCTCATTCACTGGCAGAACAAACGCTACCAGGAAGGCGTGCGGCTTCGAACCCTGCAGTTCTCGGCCTTAAGCTTCGATGTCTCGTTTCAGGAGATTTTTTCTACCCTAACTCAGGGCGGAACCCTCTACCTCATCGATAACGAGCTCAAACAGGATTTCCGCCAGCTGCTGGAGTTTATAGAAGCGCATGCCATAGAGCGCATTTTCCTCCCCTATATCGCATTGCTGCAGTTGGTCATGTGGGCCAACCGTCTCGAGCGCTACCCCACCACGCTTAAAGAGGTCATTACCGCTGGCGAGCAACTGGTTGTCAGCAATGAGCTTCGAGTCGCTTTTAACGCCATGAAAGGCGTCACTCTGTTCAATCAGTACGGTCCCTGCGAAACCCATGTCGTCAGTGAGTTCCAACTGGATTGGCCAGCGGATAGATGGCCCACACTTCCGCCGATCGGCGCGGCCATTGATCAGGCCCAACTTCTGGTGCTGGACGAACAGATGCATGCGGTCAAAGGGAACGATGTTGGTGAGCTTTACATCGCCGGCCCGGTGCTTGCCCACGGCTACATCAATAGCCCGGAACAAACCGAACAACGATTCATCACACTGTCTGGTGGTAGTGAAAAACGGGCCTACCGTACTGGAGACCTGGCCAGCTTCGATGACCATGGGCAATTGCTGTATCACGGGCGGATCGATAATCAGGTCAAGATCAACGGCTACCGAGTGGAACTCAGCGAGGTTGAGGCCCAGCTTCTGGACACCGGTCTTGTTGGTGAGGCCGCCGCCGCGGTTCAGGAACAGGGCGGCGTAAAACGCCTGGTCGCGTTTGTCACCACCAAAGCGTCATCCTCCGATCTCGACGTCGCACTAAAAGATGCGCTAAAAGCTGCCGTTCCGGGCTATATGATTCCCACCAGGTTCTTCAGGGTAGCGCACCTGAGTAAAACCCCGTCCGGGAAGATCGACAGAAAATCGATGCTTGAAGCGCTTTCTAAAGAGCCAGGTCATCAGGAAGTCGCCAGCGAAGACCTGTCACTCACGCTCTTTGGTATTATCCAAAAAGAACTTGATCATCCGGGCCTGAGTACCGAAGACAGCCTCCAGGATCAGGGCATGGACTCCCTTGCGGCCAACCGGATCGCCGCCGCATTCTACTCTCAGGCCAGAGTTTCCATCCCGGTCTATTCCCTGTTCCAGTATCGGACGCTGGCACAGTTCCTTGACTATGCCACATCACGGCAAGCGCTCCCCTCGGCCAAGCCTTCTCAAGGAGGTACCGAAGGAAATCTGACATCACGCACCAAGGACGTTGCCATCATTGGCATGTCGCTTCGTGTGCCCGGCGCCGACTCGCTGGAAGCGTTCTGGCAAAACCTGCTGGATGGCAAAGAAAGCGTCACCTTCTTCGAGCCGACCGACACCCAGGCAGGAACCGTCAATGCCCGCGGCGTTTTAGATGGCGACCCCTTCGGGTTTGATGCAGGTTTCTTTGGCATCAGCCCGATAGAAGCTGAGTTTATCGACCCCCAGCAGCGATTACTGCTGGAGCTTGCCTGGCATGCGCTGGAGAACGCTGGGTACGACCCTGAACAGTTCGCCGGAAAAATCGGGGTCTATTGTGGTGTCGGAAACAACACCTACTATTTGAATAATGTGCTGAAAAACGCCGAAAAACTTGAGGACTATGGCCCGTTGCAAGCCATGGTAGCGAACGAGAAGGATTACGCTGCCACTCGTCTGGCCCATAAGCTCAACCTCGTTGGTCCAGCCCTCAGCATTCACACCGCTTGTTCGACCTCACTCGTCGCCGTTGCCGAAGCGGTTGAAGCCATTCGTCAGGGAAAATGTGACATTGCCATTGCCGGCGGGGCATCACTGACATTTCCTCAACAGCAGCCTCACACGCACCAGGAAGGCAGTATATATACCCGGGATGGTCACACCCGCCCATTTGATAAAAACAGTTCAGGCACCGTGTTCAGTGATGGCGGAGGTGTGGTTGTGCTGAAACGGCTCGATAATGCGCTGACGGATCAAGACTACGTCTATGCAACCATCTGCGGCGCGGCCATCAATAACGACGGTGCAGAGAAAGGCAGCTTTTCCGGCCCCAGCGTCCAGGGACAGAAGTCCGTCATCCTTGCAGCCATCAGGGACGCCGGAATTAACGCTGACCGGGTTGGCTATGTTGAAGCCCACGGCACGGCCACCCCGATTGGCGACCCGATCGAAGTCTCAGCGCTGACCGAAGCATTTGCTGAATACTCTGATGCGCATCAGTTCTGTAAGCTTGGCTCGGTCAAAGGCAACTTTGGTCACCTAACGGCCGCCGCTGGAGTTGTTGGCCTGATCAAATCAGCCTTGGCCATCGACCATGGCGTTATCCCGCCATCCATTAATTTCGATGAGCCAAACCCGGAACTCAACCTTGATCAATCCCCCTTCTCGATTGCCCAACAAGCCACACCCTGGCAACACCCCAAACCAGAGCGGATCGCCGGGGTCAGTTCATTTGGCATTGGGGGAACCAACGCCCATATCCTCCTCAAGGGCATAGAGCTACCGGCCCTCAACGCAAAAACAACCAGCCCGGGTTGGGTGCCATTGTGCTTTAGCGCTAACACCCCCGAGGCATTGGCCGAGTTGCTTAACGACTATAAAGACCTGCTCGAAAGACCTCGGGCCGGGCTGGCCCCGGGTGAACTTGCCTCAGAGCTGGTCCGCAACCGCCGCAACTTTCGCTACCGGCAGACCCTACCTCAAAACGCTGTCTCTGCTGATTTGGCCGATTTGGCGGACGAAGCTGAAGACACCGAGCCCTGCTTTGTTTCGCCATCCGTTGCCTTGGCCTTTCCAGGCCAGGGAAGCCAAGTCAGTGGTATGGGGCGAGCGCAATATGACGCTATGCCCGCGTTTAAAACCGCATTTGACGCCTGTGCCGAGATCCTCCAAAGCGAGCACGACTGCGACATCCGTTTCTTGGTCTTTGAATCCGGCGACCCTCTCAAAGATACCCAGAAAACCCAGATCAGCCTGTTCTGTGTTGGGTATGCAATGAGCGCAGTACTCAAGCAGCTTGGCCTTAAACCTCAGGCTGCCATAGGCCATAGCATTGGTGAACTCGTGGCGGCCACGGTCGCGGGCGTGTTCGATCTGGCCACCGCGATTCGTGTGGTTATGACCCGTGGTGCTGTTATGCAGGCCCAGCCATCCGGTTCGATGCTGGCGGTACGTGCAAACCTCGAACGCATCAATCCCCTGCTACCGGAAGGGGTCGTCATTGCCGCAGAGAACACAGCGGATTCGTTGACGCTGTCCGGCCCTCACGACGTCATCCAGGCATTTCAGAAGACGCTGGATGACCACGACGTCAAATTCCGCTCCCTGAATACCTCTCATGCATTTCACTCACCGGCAATGGATGCGGCCTGTGAAGCCTTTGCCGAACGCCTGGCTGACGCAGACCTGAACCCACCTAAGTTCAAGTTCATATCCTGTGTGACCGGAGACTGGATTAGCGAACAGCAAGCAACCGACATTCGCTATTGGGCCAGTCAGATCCGCCAGCCAGTACAGTTCCGAAAAGGGTGCGAAACACTAGGTTCTCTCAAGAATCTAATTTTGCTCGAGTGCGGCCCGCAAGGCACCGTATGCGGTATGGCCATGCAAAATCTCGACGAAAAAACCGATATTGCCGCGATTCCACTCCTCGCTGAGGCGGGCAATCCTGAGCAGGACTTGCGTTCCACCAGCCAGGGGCTTGGCAAGGCCTGGAGCTGCGGCGTGAATCTGGACTGGCCCTGCGGCACGCCCAATTCATCACTGAGAGTGACTTTGCCTGGCTACCCGTTCCAACACCGGCACTACGCCATCGAAGCCGACAATTTCGCGGCAGTCGCTGTATCTGGTTCGACCCCCGCTACTCATTTCATGGCCGCTGCCGTTCCCGTAGCAGACGCCCCATCCGGAGCCCCTATGAAAGACGTTATTCTTGAGAAGTTGCGTTCACTGTTTTCCGACATCTCTGGAATTGATCTCAGTAAGGCCGATGCCAACGCAACCTTCTTCGAGTTGGGGCTGGATTCTCTCTTACTGACTCAGTCAACCGTTAAGCTTAAGAAAAAATTCAAGGTAAACATAACCTTCCGCCAACTCCTTAACGATTGCGGGAATCTCGCCAAGCTCGCAGATTACCTGGTCAAGGAAGGTGGGGCCGACACTTTACCCTCCCCCACTCAGCCCTTGCACAGTGACGTAACCACAGCTCCTCAGGCCGCTGCCACGAGAGCCCCCTCTGTTCCGCAGAGTCCGCCAGCCGCTCCCAATACGGGGGCAGGTTTACCGCCTATGGGCGACATCCAGCTGTTGCTCCAGCAGCAGATGCAGGTGTTACAGGGCCAACTCGCACTTCTTTCAGGCATGTCCTCAGCTCAGGCGTTGGCGGGCGCTACACCGGTCAGTGCCCCTGAAGGCTCAAAAACCGGGCATGGCAATACCACTGAGCAATCCGGAACGCAGCTTAAGCCGTTTGGCGCAGGGGCCAGGATCAATGTAAAGCGCAGCAATGACATGAGCGCGCGACAGAAGGATAACTTCAAAAAATTGGCGACCCGTTACAACGCCCGTTTTTCTGCGTCTAAGTCGTTTGCGCAGGAAAATCGCAAGCACTTGGCCGACCCCAGGGTCGTTTCCGGTTTCCGACCGGTCATCAAGGAAGTGATCTACCCCATCGTTGTTGAACGGTCCGAGGGGCCTTACCTCTGGGATATCGATGGAGGAAAGCTGATTGATGTCACTTGTGGGTTCGGAAGCAATTTCTTTGGGAACTCCGCACCCTTTATCAAAGAGGCCATAGCCCAACAGTTAAACACCGGATACGAAATCGGACCTCAGCACCCCTTGGCAGCAAAAGCCGCACGCCTGTTTTGCCAGGTCACCGGCAATGAGCGGGTTGCCTTCTGCAACACTGGTTCCGAGGCAGTTCTGGGCGCCATGCGGCTGGCCCGAACCGTGACCGCCCGTGAAAAGGTCGTCATATTTGAGAACGACTACCACGGCATCCACGACGACGTCATCATTACCCGTGGCAGCAATGGCTATGCGGTACCAGCTGCCGCCGGGATTCCAGATTCCGCTGCAGACAACATGATTGTTCTGGACTACGGATCCGACGAATCGCTGGAATACATCCGCGAGCACGCCGAAGACATCGCTGCTGTGTTGGTAGAACCGGTGCAGAGCCGGAACCCTGACCTTCAGCCAAGAGACTTCCTCCAAAAAGCCAGGGCGCTGTGCAGCGATCACCAGATTGCCTTGATCTTCGATGAAGTCATCACCGGCTTCCGTATCCACCCACGCGGCGCTCAGGGCTTCTATGGCGTCGATGCCGATATATGCACGTACGGAAAAATCGTTGGGGGCGGGCTCCCGATTGGCGCGATTTCCGGAAAGGCACAGTACCTTGACGCACTTGACGGCGGGCAATGGCAATTCGGTGATGAGTCCGCTCCAGAAGTTGGCGTCACCTATTTTGCAGGCACGTTCGTGCGCCACCCCCTGGCCATGGCGGCGGCGGTGGCCGTACTGGCGCGGCTTGCCGATAACCCCAATCTGCAAGATGAACTCAACCAGCGAGCTGACGCCATGGTGTCAGAGATCAACCAACATGCTCAACTGGTTGGAGCCCCGCTAAAAATCGAGCACTGTGGCTCGATGTGCAAAGTCAAAATTCCTCAGGACATCGCCTTTGAAGAGCTCATCTACGTGATTTTGAGGGAGAAAGGCATCCATATCTGGGACGCCAGGCCCATGTTCATTACCCTCGCCCACAGTGAGGACGACATTCAGGCCATCGTTCAGGCGTTTAAAGACGCGATGGATGACATGATCTCAATGGATTTTTTCCCGGCTACCAGTGACAGCTCTCATACACCAACCCAGAAGCCTCCGGTCGAAGGCGCACGCCTGGGCCGTGACGAGGCGGGCAAAGCCGCATGGTATGTACCGTCGAAAACCGATAAAGACCAATTTGAAAAATGGGTAGGTTGACCAATTATGAATACGGCTGTCTTGAAGTTCGTTGACGGTCACGACCCTTTCAAGTTTGGTGAACTGGAAGGCACGATCGTTACCACCGAATCCCAACGCGAAGTCTGGCTTGCTGCCCAATTTGGAGACGGCGCCAGTGCCTCGTTTAACGAGTCGGTTTTTGTCCGCCTTTCTGGTCCGGTTGACGAGAAATCCCTGGTAGGTTCCCTGAAGGCCCTGTGGGCCCGTCACGACTCGGTGCGAGGCTGTTTCAGCAATGATGGTGAGGAGATGGTTATCTACAAGAACCGCCCCGCCCCCATCTACTCCCACGACCTGTCGGCACTGCCACAGACGACCCGCGATAACCAGATCGCAGACCTGGCACGTGAGGCGGTCACCGAACCTTTTGACCTGTTCGACGGCCCGCTAGCCCGTTTTGATGTCATCCGATGTAACGACGCGGATACCCGGGTCCTGCTCACCCTGCACCACTCCATCTGTGACGGCTGGTCGCTCTACATCCTTGCCAGCGAACTGGGCACGCTCTATTCGACAGCCGGAAATACAGCGGATCCCCGCACCCTTGAAACTGCGCCAAAATTCAGTGACTACGCGGATTGGGAACGTAGCGAAGAAATCCAAGATCTCCGTGACCAGAGCATTAGTTACTGGACCCAACGCTTTGCCGGTGGCATTCCAAGCCTGGACCTGCCCTACGATCGCCCGAGGCCCCTGGTCCGAAGCTTTGGTGCCTACCGACTGGATAAGCCTCTGCCGATGGCACTGGTGAACGACCTCAAATCACTGGCGGCCAAAAACAACAGCACCATTACAACCACCTTGATGGCTGCCTTTGCAGCCTACCTCCATCGCATTTCGGGGTGTGAGGATATCGTGTTAGGCATTCCCTTTGCCGGGCAGATGGCCAAAGAGGAACACAGCCTGGTCGGCCATTGCGTCAACATCCTCCCGCTCTATATTTCGGTATCCCAGGACGACTCTTTCGCCGTACTGCTTGAGAAAACCCAGCAAAGCATGCTGGAAGCCTTCGAGCACCAATACCTGACTTACGGCACCCTGCTTCAGACACTGGGCGTAACCCGCGATCCGTCAAAGCCACCCCTGGTGTCGGTGTTATTCAACGTTGACCAGGCCAATGAGTCGGACTTTCAGTTCGAAGGACTGCAAGCCGTCTTTGAGTCCAATCCCAGAGCCTATGAAAATTTCGACCTCAACCTCAACATTACGTTATCCGGGCAGGCTGCGGTTATAGAGTGCACCCATAATCTTGAGCTGTGGAATACAGAAACCATTGATCGCAGGATCGACGAATGGGTCTGCCTTCTTCAGAAGGTCCTCGCCAATCCTTCCGCCAGGCTAACCGAACACGACCTTATCCGTGAGGCCGACCTTGCGCTTTACCAGGCCCAGTGGGCTAAGGTCGAACGCCCCTATGATCTCGGCAATGCCAGCCTCCACGGCCTGGTAGAAGCCACGGTGGATCAATTCCCCGATCGTACGGCATTGGTCTTCGAGGGCAGCAGCCTAAGCTATCGGGAACTGGATCGTCAGGCGAACCGGCTGGCGCACTGGTTGATTGACCGAGGCGTAGAAGCCAATAGCATTGTTCCGATCCTGATGGATCGCTCGCTGGAAATGCTCGTCGCGATCAACGGCATCCTCAAAGCCGGTGGTGCCTATCTGCCCCTGGACCCGGATCACCCCCATGATCGGCTCGCCTTTATTATCGATGAAGTCGATGCGAACTTTGTCCTGACCCAAACGACGTTGCGGGACCGGGTACCATCGGATATCGAAGCCATCGCCCTGGACGCCCCGGCTCTCGACCTCGGCAAAGTAAGTGAACTCCGGCCGAATGTCCCTTGCTCTCCGACCCAGTTGGCATATGTCATCTACACCTCTGGGTCTACCGGGAACCCCAAAGGGGTGATGATTGAACACCAATCAATCTGCAATCACATGCTGTGGATGCGGGAGGCGTTGCCGCTCGACGAACATGACTCAGTCATGTTGAAGACACCCTATACGTTCGACGTGTCGCTCTGTGAACTGTTCCTACCGCTGATGTGTGGATGCCCCCTGGTGATCGCCCGCCCGGGTGGCCACAAGGATCCCGGCTACCTGCTCAGCCTTATTAACGAGCACCACATCACCCATATCCACTTTGTGCCGTCGCTTGCCTTCCTGTTCCTGGATGATTGCAATCAGTCCAACTGCCCCAGCCTTCGTCGTTTTGTCCTTACCGGCGAGGCGGTCAGCACTGAATTGGAAGCACGGTTCCAGCAAACCTTCCCTCAAGCAGACTGCTGGAATCTCTATGGCCCTACGGAAGCTGCCGTCCATGCCTGCCTCTGGTTATGCGGCCAGGAAACGTCCGAGTACACCGTGCCCATTGGTACAGCACTGCCCAACACCCGGCTTTACGTCGTTAACGGTCAAATGCAGCTCCTCGGCCCCGGGCTGGTGGGTGAACTCCTCATCGCCGGCGTTCAGGTGGCTAGAGGCTACGTCAACCGGGCTGAGCTAAACCGGGAGCGTTTTGTTGAAGACCCCTTTTCCAGTACCTCCTTCAAGGTCTACCACACTGGTGACCTGGTCAAGATGCGGCCAGATGGCGTTCTTGAGTACATCGGCCGGAACGATTTCCAGGTGAAGCTCAGGGGACTTCGTATCGAACTGGGAGAAATTGAGTCGGTGATCCTCCGCTACCCGGGGATTACCCAATGTTCGGTGCTCGCTCGTGAAGACCGCAAAAACGATCAGCGGCTGGTTGCCTATCTCGTTGCTCAGTCAGAAATGACCGATTGGCTCCCTGCGTTAAAAGACCACATCGCCAGGAACCTCCCCGAATACATGGTGCCCCAGCACTTCCTCCAGCTGGCCACACTGCCTCTGACGTCCAGCGGAAAGACCGACCGCAAGGCGTTGCCTCAGCCGGATATCGAAAGTATTGCTGAGTCCGACTACAGCCCACCTGAAACTACCTTGGAGTCTGAGCTGTGCGCTCTGTGGAGTGATGTCCTTGGCGTGCATAAGTTGAGTGTCGACGCCAACTTTTTTGACCTCGGTGGGCACTCCCTTCTGGGCACCCAGATGCTGGCCCAGATCAAGAGTAAATACGGGGTTGCGCTTGGGCTCGGGAGGCTGTTTGAGGTGCCGACGGTACGCGCTATGGCGCAGTTACTGGACCAGGCGCTCAAAGCCGGTCAGGAACAGCAGCAGATAGAGAAAAGGCCACAAGACGCCACAGTTTATGCCACGCACCAACAACAGGTTTGGTATCTACAGGAGCAAATCGACCCGGACGCCAATGCGTTCAATCTACCCGCTATCTTTCGTTTGCATGGTGAGCTGGATACCCAAGCTCTGGAACAGGCTCTCAATACCATCCTCCAGCGCCATGAGATTTTACGGTCTAACTTTACCAACCCTGAAGGTGAAGTGGAGATCCACACCGATAAAACGCGCTCAATATCGCTTCCCCTGCAAGCTCTTTCAGACTACGGTGCCAGCGACATTGAGACATTGGAGCAGGCGCTTCAGGATGAGGTAGCCAAAACTTTTGACATCGCCTCCGAGCCTCTATTCAAGGCAAACCTGATCAGGGTAAATGAACAGGACCATGCCCTGTTCCTGATGATCCACCACTTGATCTTCGACGGCTGGTCCTTTGACCTTCTCCTGAAAGAACTGTGTGCTCTTTACAATGCATACAGCCTTGGACTTGGCAATCCCCTCCCCCCCTTACCTGTTCAATTCCACGACTTTGCCCTGTGGCAACACGGTTGGCTCCAGAGTGAGGTTGTCGAAGAGCACCTGGCCTACTGGAAAGCCCAGTTGTCAGGCGAACTCCCGGTCCTAAACCTGCCAACCGATTTTGAGCGGCCACACACCCAGCCCCACCGTGCAGAGGGTGTCAAATTCCGCATCGATCAAGCTGAGGTAGACGCCCTGGAGGCGTTGGCCGTACGTCACCAGACCACACTGTTCATGGTATTGATGGCACTGTACGTACTCATGCTCCACCGCTTTAGCCGACAATCCGACCTGATCGTCAACGTACCGGTCTACGCCCGACACCAAGAGGAACTGCAGGGCTTGATGGGGCCTTTGATCAACGTGCTGGTGTGCCGGTTCCACGTGAACCAGGGGCAGTCATTTGACGACCTCGTTCAACACGTCAAGACAACCATTCTTGCGGCCATTGACCATCAGGATGTGCCGTTCGACCTGCTGGTACGAACCGTGAACCCGCCACGGGATGCCTCCCGCAATCCGATTGCACAGACCCTGTTCAATTACCAGGACGTCCGTAACCGTATGGATCAGATGAATGGCATTCAGCGATCGCAGATAAATCTGGACCGGGTTGGCGTCGAAACAGACCTGGATGTTTGGTTCAAACGTCAACTTAACGGCATGGAGGTCGGTTTTGAATACCCGATTGAGCTGTTTGAACGTTCGACGGTAGAAGGCTTTGTGAATAGCTTCAAGAACAGCGTGCAAACGCTGACTGAGCAAAAGGATGAAGTGGCGTTGGATCACCTTGTATCCGCCAGCCCGGAAGAGTTCGAGAAAATCTCCCGCTGGAATGATACCACCCGTGAATGGCCTTTCCGGCAGGGCTTCTTGTCTGAGTTTGAGCAGCAGGTCCAGTCGTTGCCAGACAAAACCGCCTGCCACGACCAGGCCCAAGCCTGCACCTACCAGCAGTTGGATGCTCGTTCCAATCAATTGGCGCGAGCGTTCGCTGCGAAAGGCGTTAAAGGCGGGGACATCGTTGCACTGCTGTTGGAACGTACGGTGGACCTGCCAGCAACAGTGATCGCGCTGTGGAAGCTGGGCGCAGCTTACGTCCCCCTCGACCCCGCCTATCCAGAAGACCGGATCAAGGCCATTCTCAGCGTTGCTCAAGTGAGTTTGCTGGTCACCCAAGCCCACTTTTCAGCGGCTCAGGACGCCCACGACGGCCCGATTGTGCTCCTGGATACGGATGCCCCGTCCATCGCCGGCGAAAGCCAGGCGGCAGTGGACACCAACCTGACCGCTGATCAATTGGCCTACGTTATCTTTACCTCTGGCTCGACTGGCACCCCCAAAGGGGTCGAAATCAGCCATGGAGCACTGCATAACTTCCTCAAGGCTGTTTCGCTCGAACCGGGATTCACTGCGAATGATCGCCTGCTGGCCGTGACCACACTGGCGTTCGATATTTCCCTGTTGGAACTGTTCCTGCCTTTGAGCACCGGTGCCTCGATCATTATTGCGTCCAATGAGCAAAGCAGTGATCCACAACAGTTGATCAAGCTTATTGAACAGCACCAGGTTTCAACCCTACAGGCAACGCCGGCGACCTGGCGGCTGCTTCTGAACGCGGGCTTTACCGCCCCAGCGCCATTGAAAGGATTGATTGGCGGAGAAAAACTCCCGACAGACCTGGCAGAAAGCCTGATCGCCAACGGTGTTGAACTCTGGAACATGTACGGCCCGACGGAGGCAACGGTCTGGACCAGCTGTTTCCGGGTCACCGCCGCCGCGCAAGGTCAGCCGCCCAGAATCCTTATCGGGCGCCCCTTGGCAAACACCCAGCTTCATATCCTTGACGATAACCGAAACCCTTTGCCTTTGGGCGTCTACGGAGAGCTTTGGATTGGTGGTGCAGGTCTGGCTGAGGGGTACCGGGCAAACCCGGCTCAAACAGCTGACCGGTTCGTCACATTTCCTGACGGCAAGCGCCTGTATCGTACGGGTGATGTGGCACGCTGGACACTGGACGGACAGATTGAGTTTGGTGATCGCATTGATAATCAGGTCAAAGTCCGGGGCTACCGAATTGAGTTGGAAGAAATCGAAATCAACCTTCGCAAGCACACCGGTATAGCCGATGCGGCGGTTGTTGTTCAGGAATACGGTGCGGATGACCACCGCCTGTCCGCCCACATTACCTACGCGGGAGACGAGCACCCAACCAGCAGCGAACTTCGCCGGCATTTACGCAAATACCTACCCGATTACATGATGCCCCAGCATTTCACGGTGCACGACCAGTTGCCACTCTTACCCTCAGGCAAGGTCAACAGGAAGCTGCTGGCTGCAACCGACAACGCGCCTAGCCCTGTGCGAGCCTCCCATCGTGAGCCCAACGAGACTGAAGCGCACTTAATCTCAATCTGGCAGGCACTGCTGAAACGCCAGCAGATTCAGTTGGAAGATCAGTTCCTAGACGTAGGCGGCCACTCGTTACTCGCCTTGAAACTGCTTGTCGATATCGAAAAGGCATTTGGCGCCAAACTGATGCCACAGGACCTATGGGTGAATACCCTGGAGCAACTGGCCAAACTCATTGAGCAGAAACAAACCTCGCAAGTCGACGTTTCTGATCTAGAGTCAAAGAACAAAGCCAGAAAAGGTGGCATTGGAATGATCAAACGGATTTTCGGCTCGTCCTGATTGGCTTGCAGCGCACGATTACTGGTAGAAAGCGGTGCCTGATATGCCCGAATATCAGGCTTTAGTGTTATTGGGAGAAACTCTTGGAAGCGTTTTATTTCGGACCGTCGGAAAGTTATCTTTTCGGAGTGTTCCACCCACGGCGAGGAACCAACCGTAATGAAGCGGTCGTCCTCTGCAACCCGTTTGGCCAGGAATACCTGCGGGCACACAAGTCAATTCGCCGGCTAGCCATTAGCCTGGCGGATCTTGGCTATTCAGTGATCCGGTTTGATTACCGGGGAAGCGGTGATTCCGCCGGTGACCTCACCAACATATCCGCCGACCAATGGGTCGATGACATACGGCACGCCATTCAGGAGGCCCTGGATATGACAGCGGCCCCCAAGGCAGCCTTGGTAGGCCTGCGTTTGGGTGCACTGTTAGCCGCCAGGGCCGCCACGGGTAACCCTAAGGTATCCCGTCTGGTGATGTGGGATCCTGTTCTTGACGGTGCTGTCTACGTGGATGGCATCCGATCGTCCATCGTCGAAGCCCAGGCCCGAGGCAGCCGGTCCCGCCTGACCAGCCCGGATGGGACCCTCCACTTCAACGGGTTCTGTATGCCACCCAAATTTCAAGACTCGCTGAACGGCGCCACTCTTCAGGACATCGTGACGGAGATCAGGGTGCCCATCGCGCAAATCACATCCCACGAAACCGATGGGTTCAGCCAGCTCCAGCAACAACTCGCAGGCCAGCCCGGCTTTCATGCGACATTGGCTCCCGCCCCCCACGACTGGAACTATGTCGATCACGTTGGGGGTATCCTTTGGCCAAAACCCGTCATTGATGCCATCGAACACTACTTTAGTCAGCCAGCGCATTAGGAGAAGGAAGCTCATGCGTGAAAGGGTCGTTACGGTTGGTGAAGATCAACCACTTGTGGGCATTTTGAGTGAGCCCAGCACAGACCAGATTACTGAGCCGAGAACGGCCGTTATCCTATTGAACTCCGGGGTAATTCACCGTGTGGGGTCCTGTCGTTTGTCGGTCACGCTCGCGCGGGCATTGACGGAAAAAGCCGGGATACCAACGTTTCGTTTTGACTTTTCCGGGATTGGCGATAGCGAGGCCCGCCGAGGAACGCTAACCGCAAACCAGGCTGCTGTTGATGAGGTTCAGGAAGTCATGGATTACCTGGGCAAATGGAAGAAATATGACCGTTTTATCCTGTACGGTCTATGTTCCGGCGCGTTTGCCGCCTATAGAACGGCGCTAAGTGATCAACGTGTGCTTGGTACCGTCCAACTGGATGGCTACTGCTACCTGACGTGGAAGAGTTACTTTCATTATTACGCCCCCAGGCTGCTTTCGCCTGCCCGCTGGTACAGTTTAATCTTGCGCAAGCTAGGGTTGAAAAAAGTAAAGAAAGGCGTTGAAGTATCCGGTATTGAAGAACGCTTTTTTGAGGTCCCCGACTTTTCAAGCTACCCGCCTAAGGCTGACGTTGAACAAGGGCTTAAAAAGCTCAACGAGCGTGGCCTTCACATGCTTTACGTCTTCCTCGGTAACGAGCATTACAGCTACTTGAACCAGTTTCGCGACTGCTTTCGCTCGGTTCCCTTTGGCGAAAACCTGACCGTCATCCACCGCCCATTGGCGACTCATATCCTTTCAGAGCCCGAAGACCAGGCTGTGGTTGTCGATGCCATTGCGGCCTGGGTTCATAAACTGCAACAAACCGCCTGAACACTGGGCACAGGTAAAAAGTTCAATGGGACAATCCGCTCAAACCGAGTTAAAGGCACTCACATCGCTACGTGGCATCGCCGCCCTTTTCGTGATGTTCCATCACTTTATGTTCGTTGCTATGCTTGAAGTCGCCCAGTTTGTCCCCTCCCGACTGATTCAGAAGTCTTACCTGTGGGTCGACTTGTTCTTTGTACTTAGCGGGTTTGTTCTGGCATACGTCTACCACACCACGTTCCAAAGCTCCGTCTCCCGAAAGCACTACTGGCACTTCATGCAAGCACGATTTGTTCGTGTCTACCCACTGCACATATTCATGGTCCTGATCTTCGTCGGCTATGAAACCATGCAGTGGGTGCTCTCCGTTTCAGGAGCTCCCGGCATTCATGCGCTTGATGCGCCCTTCACCAACAAACAGAGCATTGAAACCCTAATCACCAACGTATTTCTCCTACAGACATTCCACTGGCAGTCCTACTGGAACGAGCCAGCGTGGTCCATTAGCGCAGAATGGATCACCTATTTTGTCATCCCTTTCACAATTGGTAAGGTGCTCCGCCTTGGAGAGTCGAAGTTAGCCCTGCTCGCCATATCAGCATTGCTGCCTCTGATTGCGATTGAGTGGTATTTTGGGGACCTGGGGCTCTACTATGCGGGCTGGCCCATGCTGATCAGGTGTTTCTGCGAAGCCACCCTGGGGATACTCGCTTTTCGCTGCTACAAGGAAGGCCGTCTGAAAAGCCTCGCCAATGCCGAATTACTGACACCGGTCTTGTTCCTCAACCTGCTCATTCTGGCATTCCCTGGGCCAGGCGTCCCTTCTGTCGCCGGGTTCGTTTGGCTTGTACTCTGCGCCTCCCGCCTACCGTCGAGCCAAGGTCATATCCTGAATCACCCGCTACTCGTCTACCTGGGCAAGATCTCGTACTCCATCTATCTCGTTCACTGGCTGTTCGTCGACATGGTCAGGGATGCTGGCCCCGTTCTTATTGGTACACCCTTCCATGAAACAATGCCTTTGAGCGCTCAGATGTATTCCATCGTTGCAATGACCATCCTGACGATCGGAATATCCGCCCTGACCTACCGTTATATCGAAGAACCAGTTCGCCGCCGCTTCAGACCAAAGTCTATCTGAGACTGAGCAAATTTCTTCGACTGGCCTATTGCCTGATATTTAGGGTAATCGGGGCCATATTACCCGCCGTTATGAGCCAACCTTACTCATGCCCAACCCTTCCAATACCGTGCATTCGCCCATAGCAGGAACGACTAGTATTCAATAAGAGGGAAGCGTTCAAAGAGAGGACCTCACCGGATTGCACCCATTCGGGTTACGAGAGTCTCATTAAACAGGTCGTAGTTATGATCCGTTTCAATAAGAACACCTCTCCCTTGGGAGAACTATTGGGGAAAGAGCCCGCCCCATTGGTTCATGATTTCCATGGCTTGGGTTTATGTTCTGAGTCGGGCCTGCATGAATTACTAACCACAACCCCCCGCGAATGCCTAAAAGCCAAAACGGCCAGCCAGCAAAGGCAGGAACGGTTTAGCACACAGAACATATCCAGGCACAAGGTATTGGAACTATTTGAAAAAACCGAAGAGGATATGTGGATCGTGCTCCACGAAATTGAGCATAACCCTATTCTTATACCCCTGTTCCGGGAAATGGCATCGTTCCTCAAAGAAAACCTTCCACCGTATTTCGGAAATATAAGGCTTTGCACTGGCTCAATCTTTATTAGCAGAGGCACAGCATCAACCCCATATCACCTCGACTATGGCAGCAACATCTTATTGCAACTATGCGGTAACAAGCACTTTCTCGCCTTTAGCCCTAATGACCCTGAACTGGTCCCAAAACAGGCTCTTAAGGAGTTCTTCAAAGGTGACGCAACCCCTCCTTCCTTAATATATTCCCCCGCCTTCGAGAAAAAAGCGCTGATGCTGGACCTCAAGCCTGGCGACGGTATCTATATGCCGTCAACAAGCCCGCATTGTACCGACACTCAGGGCTCTCAGGTGTCGGTTACTTTGAGTCTCTCATTCATTGCGCCAGTGGCCGAACATCTACGGCGTACGAACTTGTTTGATTCGAAGTTCCCTCACCTGGCGTTCGTCCCGGGCTGGGTCAAGCAGGGGCTTCTGGCCTGCTATGAACCCCTACGGCAAGGTTTTGGGGGTAGGCAGCCCCAACATAAGAGTTTTAAACCTGATGTATTCCAATCAAAGTAGTCGCTACTAACGCAGTTTAGCCGCCGCCAAACATTGAATAAAAAAGGCTTTTATATAATTACAAAAACTATTTTCAACCTTTGAATCTAGCGACTGTATGCCATGATTAAACAAGGTCAATAGAGCATACCGCTCTCTCCGAAACTGTTTATGCAGAGGACGCTGTTATGGTCAAGCCCAACACGGTGCTACTGCTCTCCGTCGCCGGTACACTCGTGGCTGGCTGCGCAACCAGAACCCCCATAGATGTGGAAGACCTGCCACCAAGCTCCGCCGGCAGTGCTTCAGAGCACGTCATTGACCGGGACAACGTTGGTTTCTACAGTGATGGAAACTGGTCAATTTCAACCTCCATTCCTGGTTATCAGGGGAGCGATTACCTGATATCTGATCCCGGAACAGGCAGCAACGTGGCTACCTGGAACCTCAACATTATTCGTACCTTTGACGTGTTCGCGAAATGGACCTCAACGTCGCAAAGAGGGTCGAACGTAAAGTTTGTGATCTACCACCTGGATGCAAATAACAACCTGACGACAGACACTGTAACTGTAAGCCAGCGTGAGAATGGCGGCACCTGGGTCAAACTGGGAACTTACCGCATGTCTACTCTGACAGGGCGAGTAACGGTCAGCAACGATGCCGATGGCTGGGTTGTTGCAGACGCAGTGTTATTCAGGGAGGCCGGTGCTGAAACAATTCAACCTGGCGACCAGGACAGCGATGGAGACGGTATTTCCGACGCCCTGGAACTCCAGTATGGCCTTGATCCCAACGACCCCTCAGATGCCTCAATGGACATGGACGGTGACGGGCTCTCCAATAAAGATGAAATCTTACTCGTCCTGACAGATCCATCCGTGGCGGATAGCGATGGCGACGGAATTCCCGATGGGTTTGAAGTGAACTACGGCCTAGACCCTTCGGTCAACGATGCCGCGGCCGACTCGGATGGTGATGGCATATCCAATTTCGATGAGTACAAGGCTGGCTCAGACCCCAATGACAGCAATAGCATTCCCGCCGGGAATTACGTCTTGTTGACGTGGACGCCTCCGAACCAAAGGGCCGATGGTACCTCTCTATCAACGAGTGATATTGCTTACTATGAGCTTTCTTACCAGATGGCCATGGCTGGAGAGGAGCAAATTGTTGATAACGATAGCACCGACTTTATTAGCTATGGGGGCGGTAGAACGTCTTCAAGTTACAAAGGCTATTACGGCAGCAGCTACTTTATTATGGATCCGGGCTCAGGCGAGACAACCGCTGAATGGCAAGTGTACAACCTGTCCCCAGGCGTACAGTATGAGCTCTACGGGTACTGGGTAGCCTCTGCCAGAAGGGCGTCCAACGCCACTTATCAATTCACGTACACTGATGCAAATGGCAAGCAGGTGACAACATCCTCAGTGGTTGATCAAAGAGACAACGGAAGTACATGGCAGCTGCTTGGCTCATTCGAATCATCCGGTGGCCAACTAACTGTAAAAATTGACAATAATGCCGATGGATATGTTATTGCGGATGCAATAAAAGTTAGCGCTGCATCGTCCTCCGCAACAACCGAAGTCATCGAATCAGGTGATACTAGCCGCTATATTGTCAGAGACTTGCAACAGGGTGAATGGCAATTCCAGATCAGAGCCACTGACTCAAACGGTTTGACAGGGGAATACTCGGCTCCTGTGACCCGAACCGTTGAGTAAGCCACCCTATCGATGATGTGCGCAGGCTTGTGGGGGCTCCCGTGTACTCAGCCCATCCAGTACAGCGGCAATAAGCTTGATATCAGCCTCGCGCACATCTTCATGACAAGGCAGAGTCAATAACCTGGAGGCAAAGCTATCTGCGACGGGATATTCCTTTTTCTGTATAAGCAGCGCCTCTACCCCTGGGACGTCAGGAAGGCTGTTTCGATAAAAACTATTCGCAGATATCCCGTGAGCATTAAGTTCTAATTCTGCCCTGTCTCGTAACTCAGTACTGGGAGCAAGAATCGCGTATCGAAGGCGTGGTAAACGCTCATCGAGACCACCAAGTTTTTTGTTGGTTAGCCCCAGTCGTATCCACCCTTTAGTATCCAAGGTATCCAGGCAGGAATCATAGATCGGGTGTTGCACCGGACGATTTTCAAAACTACGAATGCCCGACAATACCAGTCTCGCGGGAATGTCATTGCGAGAGGCCCCGTCGAGCGGCCGGTACCTGGTTTCACCTAATCGCAGAAAGGGCAACCGTTCCAACAATAGATAGGGTATTCGGCGCATCAAGGCATTAAATATCAGCCTTTTCAGGCGCCATTTCAATCCAATCTCAGTTCGCAGCAAAGGGAAGTGATCCAATACTGCACTGCATGTCGCAATAGCCTCACTCCTGATCAGTAGCGCGCCCCCTCCCATAAGGTTAATGGGCTTTCCGCGGCCAAAACTCAATATAACAGCGTCGGCAACGCCACTATTGACGCTCGCAGGTGGAAAGCACTGCGCCGAATCCTCAATGAGGAAAAGGTCGTGCTCCCTGCAAACCGAAGCCAGTAGCTCCAGGCGCTCTGGAATACCCAGAAAACCAACGGCTATAATTGCGATCGTTGATGGGCCAATTGCTTCACGGACCTTCTCCAGATCCATGAAAGGAGTATCTGGCATCAAATCAACCAATACCGGTTTTACGCCCTGAGAAACCACCGCCGATACTATGTCAGGACAACCGTAGGCAGGGAGAATAACTTCTGGGCGTGACTGGACTTTCTTTCGGTTCAGTGCGACTGCCACAGCGATTGCTAGCGCATCGGTACCCGAGGACGTAAATTCAGCCTGGTAGAATGAGCCCCATATATACGGTGGCTCAACCTGCGGCTTATGCCCCGGCTTGGGCACTCGACTTCCAACCGGCCTTACCTTTCCCCACATCGTACTACCCCCGAACGCCCGTTAACGCTTTGACGGCGTCCAGACAGTCATACGTCTTCCGGTAAGAAAGAAAACCGTTGCATGCGCTATCGCAATATTCACCTGAACGAAGAAATAAGGGATTTTTATAAGTGCCTGCGCTCTCAGGTCTGGAGAGAAATGCCCCGCAAGTACCAACCCATAAAATGCTGCTTGTCCAAGCAGGGCCAAGGTATAGAAAGCGCCCTTGCCTGCCAGGGCAATTGATGTAATGAACAATAAAACGAGGAACCACGGAACCGCCCATCTCATGAGCTTGTGGCCGAATACCTGAAAAGCAAACAAACCAAACTTAGATGGATTCAACACCTCAAGGTGCCGGCTGAGCGCAGTCCACCCCCGAATGACCGTTCGAATTTTACGCTGATACTCTTTTTGTGGGTCACTGACGTCTGTATAGATGCCAACAACATCCGGGGCTGTAACTGCTACGACGCCTTTACGGGCGCAGTTCAGGGCCGTATTGAAGTCACTTGGGGAATAAATGTCCCAGTCTACTTCGCAGACATCGCGTCGAGCGGCAAAAAAAGAACCGCTTAAACCAACAATACCGGCCCTCGAAGACTCAAGCCTTCTCAACCACATTTCGTAACGTACATAAGCGCCTTCGCCAACTATGCCACCATCCCTGCTGACGAAACGGTCCTCGCTTGAAACAGCACCGACATCCGGGTCATCAAAATAACGCACAAGCTTGCGAAGAGCGTCGGCAGGTATTGTCGTCGCGACATCTGAAAACACCACTATGTCGCCAGTGGACTTACCAATCGCCTGAAGCTGAGCATTCTCCTTGCCCTTTCGCTCGGTGGCACGCGCCAACACGACATTTTTCCCGCGAAACTCCCCTACAATCTCATCCGTCTGGTCACTAGAGCAGTCTGACGCAATCAGGATCTCTAAGTCAGGGTAGTCAATCTCCAGACAGTTTTTTATCTTCTCCCGAATGCGGCTTTCTTCATTATATGCAGTGACAATAAGGGAAATTTTGGGGGGTGGGCTATCAGGCGTTTCTTGACCAAAATCCTTTACCTGCCGTTTAGGTATCAACATCAATACAATCGGATAGATAAAGTAACTGAACACCGCGCCCAATAGTGCCAGCCAGAATGTAATTACAACCATTGCGCCCCTTCCCTGCGGACCAGAAATAATGACAAAACCGCCACCTGCTGGCAGAATCTTAACCCCAGACTATACAGGGACGATAGGGCCAAAACCACTGGCGGCAATCAAGGAGGCGTAGTCTTGGTGATATTGAGATCTGGTTTGAAATCTTTTGCTATAGCGGTGTTAGCCGCCATCGGCTGGATGAAGCTAAAGCTCCAACGCCAGCCCACCCTTATTATCTTGACCTACCACAGGACATTACCCAAGCATCACCCTGACCGCGAGTATGAGCAGCCTGGGATGGTCACTGCACCAGAGGTTCTGGCAAAACATGTGGACGCCATGAGCGCCATAGGGGCGGAGCCAATTCACCTCAATGAATGGCTAAACAAACGAAAGGAAGGCCTGCCTCTGCCAAGATTGTCCTATGCCGTCACATTTGACGACGGCTGGAGAGACAATTACCAATATGCCTACCCTATCCTTCTCGAAAAGAACGTTCCAGCAACTATTTTCCTCGTCACAAAGTTGGTCGACACAGAAAAAACTTTCTGGCCTGAACAGGTCCTGAAACTGGTTACAACCCAGGCCATCCCCCACGCTGCAAAGGAGTTTGAATGGCTAAAGCCATTCCTGCCTCACAATCAACCCAGTGTGCCCCTGAGCCTCGAAGAAGCCGACGAAGTCATTGGCAAGTTAAAGTCACTGGATGACCAGACCATCCTTTCTCACCTCAATGACCTTCCCCCTATTTACACAGACCACGGCGGCAAAAAAAGCGGCCGCGCCATACTAAACACTGATGAAGTTAACGAAATGGCGTCTGACGGATTGGTAAAATACGGAGGGCATACCCGTCATCATTTCCGGTTAAACCGTCTTGATGACGACCTCGCGCTTCAACAGGAAATAGCAGGCTGCATGGAAGACCTTCAGGTGCTGAATTACGGGCAGATTCCTGTCTTCTGTTACCCGAACGGTGATATTACTGATCGAGGCCAGAGCTTGGTAAAGGCACATTTTCAGGCTGCATGCACAACCAAACTGGGCTGGAATACGTCAAAACAGGACTCCTACGACTTACATCGTTTTAACCTGCACGATGGCAATAGCGCATCTCGTCTGCGACTCCTTTCAACCATAGGGCGTTCGATCCTATGACTATGACCAACCAGGCAAGCCCTCTGGTCGTTACACACATCGTCTCCGGGGACATCTGGGCAGGGGCGGAAGCTCAAGTGTACACCCTGTGTAAAGCATTAGCTGAGACCAACGGCATTGTAACGACGGCTGTCGTTTTCAACGAAGGCATACTTAGCCAAAAACTTCAGGCCCTTGGCATTCACGTCGAAATAGCCGACGAAACTCGCCTAAACGGTTTCCAGATTATCGGCCGAATCAGGCGCCATTGCCTCGACTATAAAACCCAGGTAGTTCACACCCATGGATTCAAAGAGAACGTCCTAGGGATCGCAGGCAAAGAGCTCGCGCGAGTGCCTTCCTCTGTTCGGACGATACACGGTAATCCCGAAACACAGGCCAAGTCGCTCACCAAGCGCCTAACCCACAAGCTTGACATTGTCCTCAGCCGGTATCGGCAACAAGCTATTATTGCCGTATCTACCCAGCTCTATGAAAGCCTGACTCCTCTATTCCCCGGCAAGGTCCATAAAATCTTTAATTTCATCGACATTGATGCGCTTCGAAGATCACACGCAGCGATGGAAATCGAACCAGTGCCTTCAGCCACCAAAGTCCTTGGGATCGTTGGGAGACTAATGCCGGTGAAACGCATAGACATCTTCATCAAGACGATCGCTGAATTAAACCGTCAGGGTATTTGTTGTCTCGGCGTTATCATTGGGTCCGGACCGTTGGAAGCTGAGCTAAAGCAACTCGTTCAAGACCTGGACATTGGGGATCTAATATCGTTCAAAGGCTTCGTCAATCCCGCTTTTCAGGAAATCCGTGAGCTCGACGTCTTGCTTATGACGTCGGATCATGAAGGGCTGCCGATGACACTTCTGGAGGCGTTAGCACTGGAAACACCCGTCGTTGCGCATTGTGTCGGCGGCATTCCTGAAGTCCTTGGAAATGGAGCTAATGGCTGGCTAGTCGACGCCCAGTCACCGCAAACCTATGCCTCCAAACTTGCACCTCTTCTGGAAGACGACAGCCTGCTGCGTTCAAAAGTAGCGGCAGGATTGACGCACGTGAACAATTTTTTTGGTGTAGGTGCAAATACAAAGAAGTATGTGGAGTTATACAATAGACACAGAAGCGTGACTGCACACCAATAGCGATTAGCGCAGCCTGATGCCGACGGTTTCTCGGTTGGCTTCAGGCTCAATAAGCAACATGGATTGATAAATAGCTTATGCATTACAGGGTACGTAATAAAATGCCAAAGATTCTGATGCTTTCTGACATAACAGGGCTTGGGCCGGACTATCACGTGGGCGACGAGGCCATGGCGGAAGTTGCCATCGAACGGCTCGGAAAGTTAGTCGGAAAAGAAAACCTCATCCTCGGCTGCGCAAATCCTTCACAAGTTCCCGAAACTTACGGCATTCGCGCCTTTTCGTTCTACCATGTCCCGGATGAAGCCTTCCGAAAACTTTTATGGACCAAGCCCCTATCGTACTTCAAATCCATCGCAACCAACCTGTATCAGGTATTACGCTGCGACAAGGTATTAATCTGCGGTGGTGGAAACATGACCAGCGTATGGCCCGGGGTTCTTGAAGCCCGCTTGAGACTGATAAAGATGGCGAACTTCTTCGGCAAGGAGGTTTATCTCGTCAGCCAAACCATAGGGCCATACCAGGATGCGCACCGTAAAAGCGTTGACCAGCTTCTTGGAAGTGCAAAGTGGATCGGCGTGAGGGACATAAATTTTTCGCATACTCAAATCAGCGCTCCGGTGCATTTCGCTCTCGACGATGCCTGCTTTCTTGAAAAGAAACATAGCCCCTATACCCAAAAAATATCCAAGGACAACGCCCCATTTGCCTGCGTATCCATGCGGAAGTTTGGCGGCATGGATGATGATGATGTCCTGAGAGTAGCCTCCGCGATTGAAAAGACGGTCCGGCAACGAGATTTAAACACTGTCTTTATTCCTCACCACGCACCCGCCGGTTTGAAAGGCGACATTGAGTTAGCGCAGAAGATCAAATGCCTTTGGCAGGAAAAAGCCTTTTTCGAAGTCAATCCTATCCCGTTGGCATCTGAACTTAAGGCATTAACGGCAGATAGCCAATTCGTAGTATCCATGCGTTACCACCAACTGATTTTTGCCCTGTCCATTGGCATCCCCGCAGTTGGCATCTATGTGGACGAGTACACCCAGGCAAAACTCAGGGGCTCATTTGAAGCGTTGGGGTTAGAACCTTTGGTGACGTCCATTGAGAACGTTGAGGACGAACTGAACGACTTGGTTTCGAAGGCACTCGATTCAAGGGACGCATTTGAGGCAGCTGCACGTATGATTCAAAACGAAGCGAAGCGCGCCAGTGAGCACCCCTACCTATTGATCGCAGGGCTCACGCCGGACACGCAGCCCGGCCCAGCAGGTGCGATGACGGAGGTTGGAAAACCGTGAAAGGGATGATGGTTCTTTTTCATTGCGAATCCAACCCCGGGTACGCTGCCTCGAGTCACGAACACACTTTTTTAAACGTCGCACAGAACCTTGTTGGCGACATCAATAACATTCATTATGCCTATTCAAATCTGGACGGCGGTATGACCCCATCGCTCCCAGAAGAGCTAACCAATGTCATTCACCTCGACACCAAGTGGTCTCGTCCCGACCAGCTTCGCGCAATCAAAAACTACGTGAAGCAACATAACATCAAATACCTTCTAGGATTCGACCAGCCTGTTTCCCGGCCTATGTACCAGGCATTCAGAAAAGGTGGAGTTAAGACATTTGTTTCGTACTGGGGAGCTCCAATGAGCTCTATCAATACTGGAATTAAGCTATTCCTGAAAAAACTTGAGGTTTCATCGAGGCGCCATGGCCCGGACCACTATATTTTCCAATCAAACGGAATGCGTGATACCGCCATTAATGGCAGAGGGATCCCAGCCACCAAAACATCTATTGTAAAGACTGGCATTGACACCTCCAGATATGCGCCGGATATAAGCAAGCAATACTATGCCCATCAATGCTTCAACATTCCGGAAAATCGAAAAATTGTCGTTTTTTCAGGGCATATGGAAAGGCGGAAGGGAGTTCATGTCATATTACAAGCAGCCAAAACCCTAACCCAAGACTTGGCCTACAAAGATGTTCACTTCTTGATTCTGGGAAACCGTCCCGGAGAGAAGGAACTGTTCTCAGAATACTTACAATGCCCCGAGGTTAATGAGCACATTACCTTTGGAGGATATCGCCCAGACGTAAGCGATATTTTAAAGAGCTGCGCGATTGGTATGATCGCATCTGTCGAGTGGGACTCGTTTCCAATGTCATCCCTTGAGATGGCTGCCACGGAGCTCCCTCTTCTGGTATCAAACCTTTCCGGGCTGAATGAGGCCGTGACACCAGAGACTGGCATTAAATTCCCAATCAGCGATTACAATACCGCTGCTATGGAACTCAAGGCGCTTCTCGACAACCCAGAACTCATGAATACGATGGGAAAAAAAGGTCGGGAACGCGTGATAGAACACTATTCCCGAATTTCGCAAGCAAACGGCATTCTACAAGTCTTTACTTCCCTTGATCATCAGGTGAGAAACACGCTTTGACTCAAACAAAGCAAATGGTTAAACACTCAACAATCTATGCCGTCGGCAACATTTCTCGGCAGCTTGTTGGCTTTTTAATGCTACCTATATATACCCGTTATCTTACGCCAGCGGATTATGGGGTAATTGGTCTCCTTATATTCGTTGTAAGTCTTTTTGAAATAATCTTGGGTGGACATATGTTCCAAGCTGTACCCAAGTTCTATCATGAAGAAAGTAATCAGAAAGACAAGAATTCCGTAATCACAACGGCATTTTTGGTAACGAGCCTATTCTCAGGGGTTGCTTGCCTAATCATGGCCGGGTTTTCCACACCGATTTCAGGCCTGGTATTTGGAGACCTTCAATATGACATCTACATCATTATATTCTCGGGACTCATACTCACTCATGCCTTAGAGCAATACAGTCTTACTTATCTTAGAATCATAAAGAGACCTTGGACGTTTTTTAACTTCAGCATGGCTAAACTGGTCCTTCAGCTTAGCCTTAACGTTATCACAATAGTGATAATGGACTGGGGGCTCATGGGTTTAGCCCTAAGCAGCCTGACTTCCTCACTAATCGTAGCCATAGCCTTAACTATATACACCTTATCTCACACTGGGTTCTCTATTAAGTCCGACATATCAGTAAAGATACTGAGATTTAGTTGGCCACTATGGGTTTCGGGATTAATAGGGCTTTACATTGGCTCATCCAATAGATACTTCATCAGGGTATTTTCCTCACTTGACGACGTAGGCCTTTTCGAGCTTGCAGCCAAGTTTGGGGCTATTGTTAGCCTTTTAATCTGGAATCCTTTTTCGCAGTATTGGCAAACCGAACGCTTTGCTATTGCGAAATCGGAGAATCCATATCCTGCTTATTCATTGGCATTCAGAATGATTACGGCACTTCTTCTGATTTCGGGGATTTTTGTTAGTTCATTTTCCCCTTTGGTCATTCAGTTAATGTCTGCCCCGGCCTTCCATACTGCCATTAACGCTGTCCCTTTTCTCATTCTCGCCGGAATTTTCCAGTGCTTGGTTATTTTCAATAATTTTAGCTTTATGCATACAAATCGAACATTTGAACTAACCAAAAACAACCTTTTTACAGCCTTCTTTATAACTATCTTCTACCTTTTCCTAATTCCTGAGTATGGTTTTATAGGGGCATCGCTAGCATTAGCTATCGGATATATTGCCCAGTATATATACGCGCTCCACGCCGCCAATAAATTTTACCCACTAAGGATAGGTCAGAGACCCCTTCTACTTTCCTGCCTAGTATTTTCTACATTTGCAGCCATCGATTACAATATCCAGTATCAAGAGGGAATTATAATAGCGGCGTCAATTAAAATCGTGTTGTCAGCGCTTAGTTCGATTATTGTTATATTTCTACTATTCCATAAAGCTGAAATACTGGAAGCAAAGGGTCACCTTCAAAGCATTCTTAAGAAACGTCGATCCAATTAATTGAACAAGTTCCATTCGGTAGGCGCTGAATAGAATACGCACCCCACTGTTGCCTAAAAACGCTTAAGGGAAAGGCGCTTCAGGTCTAGCAAAAATGCGATTTTCTACTATATTGAGTGAGACCTTTTTATTCATCGCTCTATAAAAGGGTCGAAACCAACCTCCGTCGAAGGGTAGAGACTTGACTCTTACGTGCTAACTATTACGACTGCACACAGCTCAGGCTGCCCTGTTACTTTTTTTCAAAAAGGATATTTGAGATGAGTTCCATGACATTGTACTCAGCTGCTATTCAAGCTAACGAAGGGTTTGATAGCCCCGTGCCGGTTGAGGGCCTGCCTGGCTGGACAGTCTTTAAGCAGCAGCAGACCGAAATATATGTTATTACCCACAATTTGAACCTTTCCAACCCCGGATTGGAGATGCAGGTGGTGGCCACCTCAATGAGCCCTCAAGTTCGGGTAGTCGTACAACATGTTGATCCCAACAGTTTTACTGTTTCGTCTTGGCACGACAATTCAATCCCGGCTCAAACCGACTTTATGTTTATTGCAACACACAAAAACGCACCAACCCCCCCTACTAAACTTACGTCCAGTAGTTCGTCTTAATCCCGTTAGAGTAAAAGATCCTGCCTTGGCTACACACCTGAATGCCGCCCAAACAATATGCTGAAAAAGCAGGGTTGGGGCGGCACCCTACCCCTTCTAGCGTTAGCTAAATGCCTATTCAGTGGTACGAACTAGTCGGGAATGTCAGGCTTCGATACACAATAAGACAGGATCCACCTATAACCCCTTGATTAATTTAACTTGGCATAAATAGTGCGTATCACAATATGCCAACTTAAAAGGACACAAGAATGGTCAGGGTAACACTTTGTATTCTTCTAGCAGTTGCTGGAGCAGAAAGTTCCGCTACTCCAATAAACTATTTTTTTGAAGGGGAAACCAGAAACATCTTAGTCAGCGGTGAAAATTATGCCCCCGACTTACCGTTGGTTCGTTCTGACGGTACCGTGATTGCAAGCGGGCATACAAAAATGACCGGCTACATTACTTTAGATCCAGACGCCTGGAGGGACGGGGCTGGCGGCTCAGGACTTGGCCAAGTGCTGTCTTGGGGTTTTTCCACTGAAGGCTTGGATTACCAAGGAGGCGGCGGAGAATTCCACACTCTTTTGTTTAACGATAGTGCTTTTGAATACCTGGATGAAGCGCCTCACGGGGGGTATGGGCCTGACGTAGTAAGCCTTATTTTCAACTTCAATAGCACCCCCTTTGATCAAGGCGCCAATGACTTGCCCGTCAGCAACTTTAGTGGCGGCAGCTTTTCTACTGGGATAGACCTGGCTTGGGTGAACGATCAACAGATCATGCAAGGCATTGAAGGTACAATAACGAAGCTTTGGCGCGCAGAGCCGACTCCTGTACCAACACCATCCACCCCAATATTAATGGCGACCGGGTTGCTGATACTTGGGCTCCGAAAAACCACGAAGAGCGCCTAACTTTTTGTCGCCCCCTGTGGCATGCCAGTAAAAGGCCAGGGGGCACATCTATGGCCACAGCGCCTTATTGAGTTGCCGGCTTTACGAACAACCAGGACAACGATCTAGCCACCAAATAAACGTACGAGACCAAAAGGTTTTCCAATCTCCCCTTCAGCCCCAGAGGAGCCCTGAAACGAAGAATAGAATAGGCAGCCGGAAATGACGCTGCGCACAACGCACTTATAAGTGCCCCACCCGATTCGCCCATAACCAAAAGCAATAACGCGAGGCCGTGGAAAAGCAACATGGATGTCGCAAAAACAGCAACCTTGGAGTCCAAGAATATTTTCAGACTTTGAAAATCACCTTTTCCATGCCAGCATTCGCGGTTGAAAAATTCTTTTAAGCTTGATGGATAACCAAGGTGTATTGTTCTCAGCTCCTTAATAAACAGAATTTTTGCTCCCACACCTTTCGCTTTCCTGCAAAAGTCACTGTCTTCCCCGGAAACCAGCAAAGGATCAAACCCACCCGAAGAGAAAAAAAGATCCCGCTTTAGGATCATGTGGCCTGTTCCTACATAATTGGGCGTATTTTTCCACTTATTGTCCAGTAAGGGCCTGAACCAAGAGTTTGACAGCTTCGAGGACTTGTCCGATATATCCAGTGACCCTCCAACGACAACTTTCTCTCTATCCAACAAGTCAATAACACGCACTATTTCTGTACGCCAGTCCTCGGTGAATAGAACATCGGCGTCGTTAAAAATCAGTACATCACCACGGGCATTTCTCGCACCGATATTCCTTAACTCTCCAATATTTGCGTCCCTATCAATAAGGACTTTATCCGATAACTCCTTAGCAATTTCAAACGTGCGATCAGAAGATCCATTATCTACAACGATAATTTCATGGTCGAACTCGCGTAGCGAAGATCTTATGGAAGAAATTGTATTGGAAATTCCCTTTTCCTCATTCAATGCCGGAATAATGACACTAAACATTAACATTCCTTATTCAATCGTCAGATCCCTGATGCTATCAGGAGGAGAGAGTTCGTTACCCGGACCGGTTCCCCCACCAGTGAGACCACCGCCAATAAACCGATAGCCATTGCTATCAACATTAGGCGGCGTGTCAGAGGTCATAACTATATTATCTACATAGAGACTCTGTGACTTAGGCGCTCGGCCGTTCCAATAAGTGAACAAATACAAAGCATTGGCTACATCACTATTGTTAGAGAGCGTTTGAGCATTTTCTCCGTTCCACACCATTTTGTCGTCTAACCAAAGGCGTACAAATGAGTTCCCACCCTCGGTAACTGGCACTGTGCCAAACGAAAATTCCAATTCAAGCTTCAACCACTTATCTCGGGGGAGCAATGTATTCCTCTGATTTGCATTTGCTATATAAAGCCACCCGATATCCCAGACCCCTTCTTTAATATACCGATAAACTGCATCTACTCCGGAATTATCATCGATAATCTGAAAATCATTATACCCGCCATTTTCACCCGATGAGGTATTGGTTCTTATCCGCACAAATTTTAAGGACCCATTACCTGGGGTATAGATATAAAAATTCGAAGGTATGTAAATATAGAATTGTACCCAAACCTTGTCTCCAGCAGTAAGGTTGCCCGGGAAGTTTAGAATCCCCCCCCAACTGCCAAACCCCTCAGCGCCCTCGGCAATACTCATTTTTGCAGAAAGCGAACCATCCAGTGTCACTTCGTCTGAGTAGAGTGTTCCACCGCCAGCATCATCAAAATCACCACCTCTTTGAGTAGACTGACCAACAACCCCATTATTAAAGTCCACCGATCTTGTCCAGCCCAAGGCGTCGCTAGCTGAGAAAATTAAAAATAACGCCGCTAAATAACTGACTTTAAAAGATTTTCTCATAACAACCCCCTATATTTTTTAGCCTAACAGAGTTATTTTAGTGTATTTTAGTAGATCGCAACATGAAATTCTTAATACCATTTCCTAATTTTAAGACTATTCTTATAAAGTTTGATTTTCAGTATGGAACTTAGAAACACGAAAATTAACCCTGCACTTTCAAAGGGTTAGAGCAAAACTTAATTTAAAAAAAGGAAGATTTTACAAACAGGCTATCAACCAATAGTGTTTTTATTCCTAAACAAAAAAATAAAACTAAGACCCGATATCACTCAAATTCCTCCTTGAAATGCTTTGACGTTTTTCTGAGACCGGTTTCGCATCTTTTTTGGAGGCAGATTGCCAAATGAGTTTTTCAAAGCAACTAGCAAAGCAAGGTGAATCCACAAAAATGGATAATACGTCACCGTTACAAACTGTCCCGCAACGACAAAACCAATTAACGACAAATTGAAAGCGCGTCCAACCATCGAAAACTTAACTTCGCCCTCTGATCTCGAAAATGATCGCCCAATTTTTAGGGCTGAAATCAAAATAAATGAATAAATTAAAAGACCAAGGATTCCTGTATCGGTGCCTACCTGGATAAATATGTTGTGGGGCAACTCTGCCCGGCCCAAAATAATGTCATTTGGGAAATACCTTTCGAAATAGGGTGCAAAGTTGAAATATCCTACCCCTAGGACCGGGTTATCTTCGATCATGGTCAAGCCATTCTGCCAATAGAGAATTCTCTGCTTGGAGGTCCCGTCATCACCCATTGTTTCAAACCGCTGCTTTTGGGCATCGGGCAAGAAAGTCCATATAACAAAAAAAGCTATAAATACCGAAACGAAGACTTTCGGTTTAAAAACTTGACGATAGTTCATTACCAGCAACTGAACAATTAAGGCTAACTGCGCTCCTCTAGAGCTAGCTCCTAGAATCACCATAACGGCGGTAATAGGCATTAACATAAGCAGAAAATACCAACGCCTGGTTATGTAGCCCTTCAAGGCATGAGAAAAAGCCCATGCTATAGGCCAAAAAACCAACATTTGAATGGCAAGTTCACCGGAATTTTGAAAAAATCCTGGCGGCCCCATCAATCCCCACCCTGTAAACGAAAACCCTCGGCGAGCCCAAATCAATGCCAGTGAAAGGGAAAGTTTGAAAGAGGCCACGAGAAATATGCACAAAAATATAAAAAACCTCTTCCTTGTATTAACAATATTTATTATAAGGAAATATATAACAACCCAAAGATAGTACTTATCAAGATTTTTAAATGATATTTCAGGAAAATAGGCAAGATAACTTGAAGCAACGATAATCAACAGGAAAAATATGAGAAGTACGTTAACTGATGAAGACACCCACCGGACAGTTTTATCGGTAAAACAACCGAGTATTGCTCCAATAACTACAAGTTTTGTCCACGGTAGGATGTCTATCGCTGGATATATAGACTGAGGCCTGACATACTCAAGGAATAGATAGGCGCATATCATCCAGAATGCAAAGCTTTCTTTCTTGAAGTATTGCCATACCGCACGGACATTAAGTGAATAGAAGTCTTCGTCCGTTATCTCTTTCCACTTCTTTTTAACCACAGATGCCCCGCACAGCCTCTAGCACCTTGTTTTCGCAATGTGTGAAAAATTCGATACAGCAATTGTAGGGGTCGTGAATGTAGGGGCTAGGCCTCCTGCAGAAGCTGCCAGCAAGAACAAGCCGGTAGTTTCCGCCTACTTTTTCCTGGAATGAAGTGAGGTGGGCGGGCTCCATCACAACGATCAAGTCAGAGCTTCGGAATTCGAAGTCTTTTACATTAACTGTCCGGTGATCCTCCAGGCTCAGGCCAAACTGGCTCGCATGCGCCATCGCCCTTGGATCTGCCGGAAAGCCGTCACCGCAGTTCAAGCCACATGACGCTGCCTGCTTGCCAAGACTCCGCGCATAGACCTCTGCTAAGGGGCTACGACAGATATTGCCACTGCAAACGAACACCAACCGTTCAAAGCTTCCCGGGTGTATACGGGAAAACTTTCGATACACCCCAAGCCAAGACAGGATAGAGTGACGGACGTAATGAACGAACCCACCCCTTGAGCCGAATCTCTCATACACTAACCGGTCCAACAAACAACCTCCCTATCATCCGCAGCATATGTCCAAAAACTTGGGGCTCGCGCCCATTAGCTGCTCTGAGCCCAGCATTGGAACGCTCGACCCACCCCTACCACCTTACCAAATCGGGCGGGGCTGTTTCAGTTAACAATGTGCCTGAATTTTAAATCACTCAGATAGAATTTTCCCTGTTTATAAATGATAATCGCCAAACCTTTCTTGAAGATGCGACAAAATAAGGACGTTGCTCACCATGGAACCGAGAATCCTGATACTCGATGGCAATCAGCGAGCCTCACTTGCGGCGGTGCGATCGCTCGGCTCCAGGGGGCTAAACGTCACTGTAGGGGAAAGTTCTTTAACATCCCTTGCCGGTGCATCCAAATTCGCTGGCAAACACATGCTCTACCCCAACCCCTATGAGTATCCCCGGGAGTTTTTCGAAACCATAAAGGAATACGTGGCCGAACAGGGGATTTCGTTTTTGCTCCCCATTACGGAGGCGACCTCTTACGTCATTCTGCAATACCGAGACGAGTTACCGGAACATGTTACATTGCCATTCCCCGATTCAGGCGCGGTCGAGCAGCTCGCCAACAAAAATGAGCTGTTTAAGCTAGCGCCTAAGCTTGATATCCCAGTGCCCAAAACCACATTTTGCGAGAACGCATTAGAGGGTGTTGCCGCTCTTTCTAAAACCACATCATTTCCTGTAGTTCTCAAACCTTACAAATCCCGGATACTGGCGGAAGGGGCGATTGAATCGACCCAAGTGATCATTGCGAACTCTAGAAGTGATGCAGAATCAGCCCTGACATCCCACTCCTACTTCAATTACCCGTTCACAGTTCAGGAGTACATTGAGGGTGCCGGACAGGGTGTGTTCGCATTGTTTGACCACGGTAAGCCTATCTGCTTTTTTGCGCACCGCAGGCTAAGGGAAAAGCCGCCCGGAGGCGGTGTCAGCGTGTTATCGGAGTCGGTTGCCGTTAATGAAAGGCTTAAACAGTCTGCAGAGCAATTACTTCGACATGCCAAATGGCATGGTGTAGCGATGGTTGAATTTCGTGTAGCCAACGACGGCACTGGCTACCTGATGGAAGTAAACCCCCGTTTCTGGGGCTCGCTCCAACTGGCGATTGATTCGGGTGTCGACTTCCCTTGGTTGCTTTACCTGATCAGTACTGGCCAGGACATTCCAGGCATCCATTGGCGGCATCGCAGGGTTCGTTGGCTTTTGGGAGATCTTGATCGACTTTACCTGGTTCTCAAGTCACCGGTGTCCGACTATTCATTAGGCGCAAAGTTCATCGAGATTATGCGCTTTCTCAGGCCAAACCGGCGGAATCGTCATGAGGTAAACCGCGTCAATGATCTGCGTCCGTTCTGGTTTGAATTGAAGCAATACCTTCGAGCGCTCAGGAACTGACACAGGCCAGCTCCGCCCAAACCTTTAGGTTTGTTCCCGCTTTAACGATTCTTTTACCGCTTCAAACCGGTTTACGATCTGCTGGAAATCGCCAAATTTTTCCGGCAGAGAAAACCGTGGGATCGAATATACATCCTGCATTGCGCCGGCTTTTACGTAGCCAGCAACGGTATTAAAAGCCATCCTGAAGCCCGCCTGTTTCAACACCATCACATCACAGACGTCATAGTCGCTCAACCTTCCCGTTGGATACGCAAAAACGTCCGGAAAGTAATCAAGCTCTGTCTTCGCTCGTTTCTGGGATTCTAGAATTTCAAAACGCCGTTCGCTTTCTGGTAACACTGAAAGAATGCGGTGCGTACAGGTATGGGGATACACCCCATGCCCTCGATGCCTCAACGACTGGGCATCACTCCAGGTCATCGGCCGGTAGGGGTCAGGAATGCCAGGTGGAAATTCGACATCCAGTGCCGGAAAAAGCTCATTTTTGATCCACTCGTAGATCAATGCCTGATCATCCCTTTTTAGCTCCTTGCGGAATTCCCGGATGACATCCCGCAATGTGAACTCTTTCAGGTCAATGGGAAAACTCCGCCCGGACGGTAGGCTTATTTCAAGCTTCGCCTTCGTTATCTGGTTCAAGGCATAGACAACCTGGTCATCCCACGGCCAGAGCTTTCCGTCCAGAAAACCGGTAATCACGAAAAAATTAAGGGGAAAACCAAACTCGTCGAACACCTTTGCCACGACATCATGGTGATCGTAAAAGCCGTCATCAACCGTAAACATCACTGCTCTTGGAGGAACCGGGTCTCCTCTTAGAAGGATATTCCCAAGGTCGTCCATCGTAAGAACCTGATAGCCATGACTTGCGAGATATTGAAGATAGCGGCGGAGAAGGTCGGCGCTGAGCGTGCCTGGGGCGTCTTTGGCCGACTCAGTGAATCGATGGAGCATGAAAACCGGTATACACCGGGGGAACAGCGCGTGATAAACGCCGGTTTCTCCCAGAAAATTCGCAAACTTAAGTGCTAACGTTTTAAAAGCCATATCAATCGGATACCGCCCTTCCTCGCATTATTATTCTTGTCGGCTTGCTTGCCTGTAACCGGCTATCGTTGCGTAAGCTGCCGGTAAAGATCAAGGTACCCTTGCAACATGCTGCTCAGGCTAAATTTTTTCATTGCGTGTTCCCTCGCATCAATGACCAGGTTTTCTCTGAGGGCTGGGGCTTTCAGGCATTGAATAGCGCTATTTATCGCACCTGAGTCCTTTACAGGAACCAGGATTCCCGTTTTGCCATCATCAACAATCTCTTCGGGGCCACCGCTTCGCGTAGCGATCACAGGTATTCCCGCCATCATGGCCTCAACGGTTGAAATCGAAAAACCCTCAGAGATCGATGGCAGTAGAAATAGGTCCGCCTGACAAAGAATGCTGGCTACGTCTTCCCTGAAACCAAGCCAATGGATAGCAGGCTTGGTTTTTGAAGCAGCAATCTTCTGCAGTAGCGGCTTGAATACGCTCTCCCTTTGGTGCCCAACCACCACAAAGTGGGTATTGGGATCGGACTCTGCCAGCTCAATCGCTGCATCGACCAGGTAGGAATATCCCTTCGCGGGCCTGACATTACCAATTGACACGACAATGGTCGCTTCAAGCGGGATGCCTAACTCCTCTCGTAACCCCGTTTCAGAACCACGCTTGAAGACGTCGGGGTCTACTCCATTATAGATGAGTTTAAGCTTGTTCGAGGGCAAGGCACTTCGCTCAGTCAACTGCTTCTCAAGGCCTTTCGATACACAAATGATCGCTGACGACCCCCACCCTACTATCAGGAACTTCGCACGCAGAAAGCGTTCGCCAGTAGCCACATCAACGGCGCCATGGAACGTGGATATCATCGGCTTCCTGCAAAGCATCGCAAGCAAAGCCCCATACACATTAGAACCCAGCAAGTGGGCATGTATGAGGCTGACACCTTCTGATTTGACGAGTTTTCTGAGCGCCTTCAAGTAACCGAGGTTGAAGCTTCCCTTAGAGTCGATGATATAGGGAGTAATCCCAAGGGCTCTGATCTGGTCTGCTACGTATCCTTCACCACGGAGAACAACAACGTTCCGGAACTCAGTCTTCTGAAGTTCCCGCACCAAACAAATGAACACGGTTTCTGCGCCACCAGGCCCCGTGGTGTCAATCAGGTGTAAGATCGTTGGAGGGGCATTCCCTGTCATCAAAGACTCATCCTTTCATCCAGTAGAGCGCCCTGAACGGAGCGCTTTTGACAAGCATGACTGATAAAAACTGGTAGCAGTCGGTAGAGAAACGTTTTTTATAGTCTTCGTTCTTTCCACACCCGGCCAGTAAATCGAACGCTTTTGTCTCCCGGCAATTGAAAGCGTCCTCAATGGCGTAGCCCAAGTGAAGCGAGCCCAGAGCGAGCTTTCGGTGGAAATCCTGCATGAAGCCGGCCTGTATGTTGTAAACCGTTCCGCGATACCACACGTTATAGAGCACTGAGACCACATTTCCATCAACAGAAAGCGCTGACAAATACGGTATCCCGCCCTCTCCTTCAACACGGTCTAGAAACTTGAGGTGGAACGCAAGGCTAGTGCCCCCAAAGCAGGGTTTTCCCCAGCGTTTCAGGTGGAATTGGTTGAGATGTTCAAAAAACAGTTCCGGGTCGCTCTGCCATAAGTTGGTGTGCTCTACGTCACCCTCGGATTCCAGCAACTTCCTTCGGTTAAACAGCCGCAACCGGGTGTTGCTTCCCAGGCCATCGAGGTACGATTGAAATCCATCGGATGTATTGATGGAGTATCCATCATCAACGGAGTTGATACGAACCCCCCAGTTATGCCTAGCCGCGAGACTTACCAAGGCCTCCAGTTCTTCCGAGCCCTTGAGCAAGTCACTGAATACAGCTTCTGTCCAGCTATGGGTTTCAAGGAGTTCGCTAATACGGCTGGCAAGGGACTCCCCAGCACCGCCGTCCCTGAAAAAGCTGTTGTATTCTGTTCTGGGAGTCCGAAGTTCCCGGTGACTGGTGCCAACAAACTGAAGCGATCGAATTGGGAGTACGCCTTTATAGCGGTAGCGTGACTCGTACAGACCGGAAACCTCACCATCCCAAGGCCTGACAAGCCGGAACCCCTTGGTTTGGCCCCATGCTTCCCACCACGCACTTTGCCAAGCACGGGACTGGAAAACGCTCATTAAGGTAGGTCCTTGACGATATGGGGGCCCAAAAAATTGGCAACAAATAGCGGTAAACGTTGCCATACCGCAATCAAGAGCTTGAACTTCGGATTGTCTGGGTTCAAGGCTGGAAGCTCATGCCCTTCGGGCATAACGTAGTCCCAGAACAGGTCGATCGGCTGTGCACCCCACTGCTGCTTGAAGCGATACGTACCCGCATCTCGACTGCAACGGCCAAAATCAAACAGACCGTACCCGCGGGCTATGGCGAGCTTTAGGATCTCCCAGTACATGGTCATGTTAATCCCGGTATGGCTGTACCTTCGCAATGTCGACGCCCAGGGGATCTCCATGCGTCCCTTGAAGCCCGTAATGAACGCACAACCCGCCGGCTTACCGTCAATTTTTGCTACCACCAGCCACGCATGTCCGTCCAAGGATTGCAGAAGATTGCGAAAAAAATCTTTGCCGTAGACCGGTGTTCCGAGGTCTCGCATATTGTTGGAAAACACATGATAGAAGTCGTCCAGCAGTTCACATCCGCCCACATGAAGCCCGCTCACCTCTTTTTCGCCACGGCGGACCTGTGCCCTCAGTTTTGGTTTGAAGCTGTTCCAGAGATCGTCAGGGTGCTCAGGCAATGGCAACCAGAACGTCACTTTGTCAGTCCGCTGCTGGTAGCCTAGCCCTGAGTCTTCGCAAGCCCGCAGTTCGAGGTGCTCTGCGCCCTGCTGGTCACGCCACTCGTTACAGGCTTCAATCAGCTTTCCGGCAATATCCGGGTTATCAGCCAACACCCCTCCGTAGTTAAAATATGGGAGCGAAACCAAGAAATTCCCAAACAATCGGCTATTCAATTGCACCACAGGCAGCACGCCAACGACCCGGCCACCTTCGCCCAACGCAAAAAAATACCGGGTTTCGTGACTATAGGTCGTCGAAATAAAAGACGTTACAACCGGCTGATGCCAAATCGATGCCCCAGGGTGACGTTCCAGATACTGCTCTATAGCACCGTCTCTGGCGTCAGCTGACGACTCAATAATGATCGAGTCCTTGCACTCCAGATCCAAGATCGCCGGAGGGATTGAAGCTTGCCCAGGCACCCATTTGCTCTCCGGCTTTTCAGCGTTGAGTTTCTGTTTAAGCTGCTTTTGAATCGATTTGATTTGATCAGATACGCCCCCGAGTTCAGCAATCAATGATTCTGCACTGGCGCCCTGTTTCTTTGCTTCGCCGATCAAACGGCCAAGTCGACCCTTTTGCGCTTTCAGATCATCAAGTTTTGCCTTAGAGACGTCCGGATTTTCGGTGGTGACTTCCGTTCCCATACTGATGTTCCCTTACGCTATACCGCAATCGGATCAGAAGGGATGGGACTGCCAGACAATACGCCGGAGACCGTTGTGAAATTAAAATCGCCCAGTAGACGTTCCAGGCGATTCATACACTTGTCCAAGTTGTTGTAGTGCCTGAACGTCGACAGTGCACTAACCTTCAGCCGCGGCTGATCAACATCAACTTCCCATGGGTGAAGATAGAAAATAAAGGCCTTGCCGGATCGATTGATCCGACCAAGCCCCCACTTGGTTAGCCAGTATGGGAAAAGCCGGAAATACCCGCCTCCGGCAATTGGTAGGCGGTAATTCCCTATTGGGCAGGTTGATAGTGGGAACTCTGTAAGCTCTCCGCCGTTCGGAGCCTTTAGGATATAAGGCTCAAACGGTGTTCCAGGCATACCGTAACGATCGTGATGAACTGGAAAGATCGAAGAGTCCCAGGTAAACCCCTCGTCGCACAGGATATCGAGCGCCCATTTGGAGTTCTGGGTAATCGAGTAACTCGCGGCCCGGTAGCCAGTCACAGGCTTACCGATAATGTCTTCCAGGATCTGCTTGGACCTGCGGGTCTCTTCGCGAAACACCTCAGGGGTTTGGGAATAGACGAGTTGATGACTGTACCCGTGGCTGGCGATTTCATGGCCCGCCTCGAAGATTCGCTCTACCAGTTTGGGGGACCGTTCTGCAACCCACCCCAGAACGAAGAACGTCGCCTTGATACCGGAACGCTCGAACAGTTCCAGCAAGCGCTCGGTGTTCGCTTCAACTCGATACTCCATTGAGCCCCAATCATCACGACTGACTGCTTCAGCCAAAGCGGCTACCTGGAAGTAGTCTTCCACATCAATCGTCAACGCATTCGTGATAGCTACCACAGATCATACATTCCATGTCAGTTGGGTATACGAGTAATCCGGTCAGCAACGAAACAGAGTTATCTGAACTCGTAGCTAAGACCGACCTCAACCCAGTTCTCATCATACTCGACAGGGTCGAAGTCACTGGTTCTCTTGGAAAAACCATAACTGCCTAGCACCCTCAGGCGTCTTGCCATACGGTAAGAGAGGCCCACCTCAGCATCAAAGAGCAGATCGTCCCTCGATTCTGGCTCATACTGCAGGCTTTCAATACTTCCATCCACGAATCCATCAAACCGTGGAGAAATCGGGCGCCGGTAAGTCCCCCTCAACCCGATTGAGTTTTCTTCGCTATCTGTCTGGGAGTAGTCGGTCTGGTTGTAAAAAAACAGGATATCCAGTGACGACTGAGTGCTGTATTCATTCCTTAAACCTGCCCTGAACGACACGACGTCAATACCCGTTGTCTCTCTCAGGTTGAACACAAGGTCCCCAATGCGAACATCGTAGTCAGAGGTTTGATCCGTCAGCTCCCGGCTGGCCGAAAGGTAAAACAAACTGGACGCCGAGATTTCGCGTTCATAACGGAGGTCGCCAACAATTCCGTCATTTTTGAACTCCGTTCCAAACCGTCGACTTTCGTACTCCATGTAGCCGATCGAACCTTGCAAATTTGACACGTTCCAGGATTTTTCCACCGTCAGGTTCAACGAAGACCGGTCAATATCTTCCTGGGTATCAAGGTCCGCAGCTTCTTTAAAGTACCTCACCCCGGCATTCAGGGTTGGGCTGAAGTCACGAGACAGCCAAACCGAACCATTGATCCGTTCGCTATCAATTTCGGTGGACTCAGAATAATCGGTATCCTCGTACTGAGCCGACAGCTCCAGCCGGTCTGCGCTGCTTAACCGTAACGAATAGATCGGACCCGTTCGGAGTATGTTCTTGCGGGTCGTGTTATCAGGGGTATTGGCAAAACGGGAGTTTTGCTCAACATTACGAATGCTGTCCGACAATTGCCAGATCAACCGCTCGGTAACCTGGCAATCCCCGGCAAAATCCAGGTCAGCCGTGAACTCTGGGTCATAGCTGTCCTTATCCCATCGACTGTAAGCAACTTCACCAACGGTTCTGGCATTGCACACATCCGGATCCGATTGATGGTTAATCCCGAGGGAAATCCTGGTTTCAACGTCGCTGGTTTCATCGGACGGAACCCGAGTCATATTGTCGCTGTACCGGTTGGTCAACTGACCGACCAGCCCGAGCGGCGCTGCTGAGGCGGTACTGACGCCTAGCGAAGATAATACGGCCGTGAATACGAACGCTCCCGGAATGGAAGCCCTGCAGAATTGGCCGACGCTAGCCATTGATCACCATCCCAACGAGTTTTTCAGGATTAAAGCCCATGGAAGCCTGCTCGATGCCCGATACTGTCGCGCGCCCATGAGGCACTACCAGCATAGAGTAATCGCAGATTTCTGACAGAATCCTTGCATCCGGAGACTCCGAGATAGAGGCTGTATCCAGAACAATGAAGCGGTCGGGATAGCGCTTCCGCACCGCCTGCATGAACTGTTTCATCCGAAATGACGTGAAGAACTCTGACGGTGTTTCACGCTGGCTGCCGGCCGGAATCAGCCGCAACCGGGGTATGCCCGTCGGATAGATGATCCGAGAAATGTCATAATCCGGGTCTTCCAGAAAGTCGGTCAGCCCGGAATCGGTCATGATGTCCAAGCTGTTGTGCAGTGACGGTTCCCGGAGGTTGCAGTCCACCAGCAAAGCGGTTTTGGAACGATCAAACGCAAACGCTGCAGCCAGGTTCAGGGCGACGAACGAAGCCCCGGAGCCCGGCGTTGCACCACTCACCACCAGGGTAAAGTTGTTCCCGTTTGACCGCTCCATCAATTGCGTACGAAGGTTGCGAAATCGGTTCACCAACTTACGATTTGGGGAGTTCGGATAGATTATACGGCGTTCGTCGAGGTCATCCGGGGTGAGCACCCTTGGCTCACGCATCTGCGAAATCTGTTTGCTGATAAGGTACTTGTCGACCGAGCCGTGCCCAAGTTCCAGTGAGCTTGGGACCAAAAGCCGGGAATCATCCCATTCGGTAAAGGGGGTGGTCTGACGGTTTTCTTCTGTGCTGTCTTCGCCCGAATTAGCACTATCGCTAGAAAAACGCTCTTCGCCATCCTCAGGACGACCGCCAGCCTGGTCGAGGCGATCTTCGCTTTCAGGACGCTCGTTGCCGGCGTTAACCTCTGTGTTTTTCATCACACCATATCCCCCAGAATCGACGTAATAACCACCGTGATATAAACAGCAGCCACGACAGCCCCACATATGAGCACTGCAATGGTTCTTCTGCGGTCTTTACGTTTCTCGAAGGGTGTCCGGGCCTCTGGCAGAACCTCAAGGACAGGCAATTCGAGCTCTTCCTCTACATCCGCCCGAACCCGGACTCGCGGGTCAAGCTGCACAAATCCAACAGCTGCGCCAAAGGGTGCTGCAACTCCCAGTAACAACCCAGCAATAGCAAGCATCGGAAACTTGACGCCAGTCGGGTTCAACGGATATTGCGCCGCTTCATTGATCCGGAAGTTAAGCCCTTGGCCCTCGATATCGAGGTGCATGGAGACCCGGGCCGATTCCCTTCTTTTCAGAAGGTCGTCATAGATCTGCCGGTTAACTTCAAGGTCGCGGGTTAATTCCAGATACTCCGCATTGTTTGCCTGGATGCGCTCCATGCGGCCAGACTGCTCCCTCAGCAAGCGCTCTATGGAACGGATGCGAGTCTCGGTTGTCATCGAGTCAGCCCTTGTTTGGGCAAGCGATGCCCTCAACTGCTGGTAAACTGGGTTGGCAATGGTTTCGCCATCAACAATGGGGGCACTATTCTGGCTCTGTGCCAGCGCTCTGTTCTGCTGCCGTTTGAGCTCCGCCAGTTGTTCGCGCAAAATAACTATATCTGGGTAAGTATCGTGGTATTGCAGGCGAAGATTATCGAGCTGCTCCTCAAGCGAGCGAATTCGCTGCTCGTAGCTATCAATCGAGCGCCCCTGAAAGATGCTTGGCTGAACTCTGGCAAGTTCAGTCTCAAGCGACTGCGTCCGGGCAAGCAGGTCCGCCCGCGCAAGCTGCGCCAGTTCCAGTTGGTTACGAAGTTCCGCAAGCCTTGTATTGGCCTGCCCCTCGGTCCCTTCAACATTTTCAGAGAGGAACTCCTTTAGCTTCGCTTCTGTTTCTGCCAGCTGACGTTCGTAGCTTTGAACCTGGCGATCGATAAAATCGTAGGCGCTGCGGCTTTCCGCCCTCTTTCGTTCGTTACTTTCCTCAATAAAGGCTTGTCCCAGGCGTTGTGCAACCTTGAAGGTCCGAAGCGGTGAGGTAGAGGTGAAGCCAATACTGAAATAACTATCACCCCTGGTTTTTACTGACATGCTGGCCCTTAACCAGCCAATGCGCCCTTCAAGCTGCTGAGGCGTCAACTCGTCTACCGTGTTGCCGAATATATTTTCATCTGTGGCAACAGCCTCCATCACTTTCCGGCTCCACAGCAACTCTTCCGCCGAGGACGCCCGCTCATTAATCACTGTCGTCACCGCCCGGCCTTCCATCAACGGCCTGATGATGTTCTGGTCGTCCACAAAGATAATGACCTCAGAATGGTACTTGTAAGGCCATATCAATGCGGCGACAAGCACAACCAGACTGACGCCCGAGAACAGCAGAAAGGCCAGCCATTTTCGAGTCCGGATCTCGCGGATGGATTCTTCAATGAGCTGGGGAACGGATAAAGCCATGATAACTACCTGACAACGTTAGAGCCTGACACACTGGTAGATGATAAAGGAACGCAACGGACACCTAGAAACTGCGCTCAGGTACCGTCAGGATATCACCGGCTCTGAGCGGGTAGTTGGTGCTGATATCACCTTTATTGAGAATGTCATTCAGGCGTACCGGGATGGCAACCACTTCGCCTTGAGCAACTCTATAAAGGCGTGAATCGTTCGCGGCTGCATAGGGGTTAATGCCGCCAGCACTCAGCAATACATCCAACACCGTCATCCCGTCGCGATGCGGGACAGACATCGGCTGCATAACTGCTCCAGTGACCCTCACCCGGTCGGTATACTCATGGCTACCCATGGAGGTCACAACAATACTGACTTGAGGTTCACGGATATAGTGGCCAAGGGCGACCTCAATGCTCCGAGCCAGCTCTTGAGGAGTCTTTCCACTGGCCAACACATCACCAACCAGCGGTACTGAGATCTTGCCATCCGGGCGAACCGGTACAGTAATGCTCAAATCGGGGTTCCGCCAAACCGACACCAAGACAACATCGGTAGAGCCAAGCACATACTGCCCTGAGGCGCCTGAAGTATTCATGTTCAGCGCTCGCTGAATCTGCTCAGGAGAGGAGACCGCTGGCCCAACACAGGCACTCAGTGCTAACGCCGCAACCAAGGAAAATATTGCCATTCCCACACGAAACAACTTAGACATCTACGCTCTCCTCACCGCCACCTTTGATTGTATGGATATTCCTTCACTTCACTGTCCCTATGAAACCGTTAGCGAGAGCCCTTCTTGAACAGCACTACCTCTACCGTCTGGATAATGATCAGCAAATCCAGCAACAGACTTTGATTCTTGATGTAGTAGAGATCGTATCGGAGCTTCTCCCTGGAATCCTCTTCATTATCTGCATATGCAAAGCATAGCTGAGCCCAACCGGTTATGCCGGGCTTAACCCGATGTCTTTCATTATAGAAAGGAATTGTTTCGGCGAGTTTATCGACGAATACCGGTCGTTCGGGTCGCGGTCCAACAAACGCCATGGTGCCATTAAGTACGTTGAACACCTGTGGTAATTCATCGATGCGAACCTTACGAATGAAGGCTCCTACCCTGGTTACCCTGGTGTCGTTTTTCTGCGCCCACACCGCTCCGCCTTTCTCGGCATCAACACGCATGGACCGGAACTTATGGACCTTGAAAACCTTACCGTCCAGCCCTACCCGCTCCTGACTATAGAAAATCGGAGCCTTAAGGCCCTCTTCGAGCTTGATCGCCAAAACCGTCAGCGCCATGATTGGCAATGCCAAGAGGAATAACGTCCCCGACGCCAACAAATCAATCGCCCTTTTCCCAAACCCAGACACGGTGGATACCGTGAAGCCATCGGTAAAGACGAGCCAGCCCCGGGTAATCATCTCAAGCGCCACCTTGCGGGACTCCCGTTCGTAAAACGTCACACCGTCGACAATGCGAACACCCTCCATCTTGCACTCAAGGAGGTCTTCCATCGGCAGGTTTTTACGTCGGTCATCAACCGCCACCACGATTTCACGAACCGGATTATGCAAAATGTACTGATGAATACTGACTGCCGGGCGCACCAGGTGCTTTTCCGGGATTTCTAATGGGGTGTCAGGGATCGGGACAAAGCCCTCAAGCTGAAATCCTTTTCGATTAAAGGGCGTCGTCAGGTCATCGAGTAATTGCCTTGCCCTTGTCCCCGCTCCAAGCACCAGCACTTTACGCCGGAAAACATCCGGGCCCAGCAGTGTGAAAAACAGCATGCGCATCAACCCAAGCGCAAACACGGCGAGAACGGAGGCACTGGTAAGGACACCAACCGCCCCCAGGTACCACAACCAGTCACTCGCAAAGAAGTAGGCAATTCCAGACAGAGGAATACTGACAATCAGCGCAAGAATGGTACGCAGCATCATGCCAGACATACCTTCTTCGAGCTTGGATTGGTGAACACCAATTGCGGTCATGACCAGCAGGTTCATCAGCCCGAATACAATCGCTGAGGGAATAACGTAAACCAGATTATTCAGGAAGAACGTTAACTCACCAAAGTAACGAAAGAAGACGACACCTGAGAAAGCTCCGGCCAGCACCAGAAAATCCAGCAAGCCGAGTATTAGGAAGGGTAAGTGTATGTAGTGCCTAAACAACCTGACGTGAGCCACGTCAACTCCTTGCGCCGTTCCACACTTAAAAGGACTCCGGGCATCCGATGCCGCGGCGATTAAAAAATTCCTAGGGATTGTACCGCAAATGATTCAAACTGCAATTATTGACCACCCCCACTGGCTCACAGTTTACCGGAGTGAATCTCGATAAGGTCACGGCATTCTGACGAATTTCCCTCCAAATGCCGCGCCACCATGGGTGATCAGGCCAAGTTGATTGTGTCCCCCGGCACTCTCACCCACCCTTCCATCACAATGCGGGCACTCCGGCTCATCACCGCTTTGGTCGCCACCCACTGACCACCTTCTTCCCGAGCCTCTGCACCTACTCGAAGGGTTCCGGAGGGATGGCCAAAACGAACGGCCTTTCGCTCACCACCACCTGCAGCCAGGTTGACCAGAGTTCCTGGGATAGCAGCAGCAGTACCAATAGCAACAGCAGCCGTACCCATCATGGCATGGTGGAGCTTGCCCATGGACAAAGCGCGAACCAGGACATCCACATCCGACGCCAAGATCTGCTTGCCGCTTGACGACAGGTAATCCTGAGGAGGAGCAACAAAGGCAATCTTGGGAGTGTGCTGGCGGGCTGCAGCTTCTTCGACGGAGCCAATCAGTCCGATTTTCAGGGCGCCATGGGCACGAATCGTCTCGAATCTGGCCAATGCCTCGGGGTCACCGTTAATGGCTTCCTGAAGCTCAGTTCCCTGATAACCGATATCTGCAGCGTTCAAGAAGATAGTAGGTATCCCGGCATTGATCATGGTCGCCTTGAAGGTTCCGACCCCAGGCACTTCCAGGTCATCCACCAGGTTACCCGTCGGAAACATTGATCCCTCACCGTCGGCTGGATTCATGAACTCAATCTGCACTTCCGCAGCCGGGAAGGTCACACCATCAAGCTCAAAGTCTCCGGTTTCCTGAACCTCGCCGTTGGTAATTGGTACGTGGGCGACGATGGTTTTCTTGATATTGGCCTGCCAGATCCGAACCGTGCAGGTGCCATTCTCAGGAATCCGATCCTTTGCAACAAAACCGCTGTTGATTGCGAATGCACCTACGGCCGCCGTCAGGTTGCCACAGTTCCCGCTCCAGTCCACAAAGGGTTGGTCGATCGACACTTGACCAAAAAGGTAGTCGACGTCGTGGTCCGGCTGAGCGCTCTGCGACAGAATGACCGTCTTGCTGGTGCTGGAGGTGGCATTGCCCATGCCATCAATCTGCTTGCCATAGGGGTCCGGGCTACCAATCACACGCAACAGGATCGCATCCCTGACCGGGCCCGGAGTCTGGGCAGCTTCCGGGAGATCCTGCAGGCGGAAGAACACGCCTTTGCTGGTGCCACCACGCATATAAGTGGCGGGAATTCTGACTTGAGGGGCGTGGGGCATGTGTTTGTTCCTTGAAGATGGGAAAGGACAAGGCCTTTTGCATGAATCGTTTGAGCCCTCCCCGTTCTCCGGGGAGGGCCTAGCCATAAAGAGCAGTCGCCCTTAGCTTGCGGTCGCCATGAACTCCTTGGCGAACTTCTGCAGGATACCGCCGGCGGAATAGACCGAGACTTCTTCTGCAGTATCAAGGCGGCAGATCACAGGAACCCGCTCAACGTCGCCATTCTGACGATGGATCACCAGCGTCAGGGTTGCACGAGGCGCAGGCTCGCCCTCAACGTCGAAGACTTCCGTGCCGTCCAGCCCCAGGGTATTGCGGGTCGTACCCTCTTCAAACTGCAGAGGCATCACTCCCATACCCACGAGGTTGGTCCGGTGAATCCGCTCAAACCCTTCAGCGACGATGGTTTCAACGCCTGCCAACGCTACCCCTTTGGCCGCCCAGTCACGGGAGGAGCCCTGGCCGTAGTCGGCACCGGCCACGATGATCAGCGGCTGCTTGCGGGTCATGTAGGTTTCGATGGCCTCCCACATACGCATCACCTCGCCTTCCGGCTCGACGCGCGCCAGTGAGCCCTGCTTCACATTGCCCTCATCGTCCTTCACCATTTCGTTAAACAGCTTCGGATTGGCCAGGGTCGCCCGCTGGGCAGTCAGGTGGTCACCACGGTGGGTTGCGTAGGAGTTAAAGTCTTCCTCAGGCAGCCCCATTTTGTCGAGGTAGGCGCCAGCCGCACTGTCCAGCAGGATGGCGTTGGATGGCGACAGGTGATCCGTGGTGATGTTATCCGGCAGGATCGCCAACGGACGCATGCCCTTGAGCTCCCGCTGCTTGGCCATGTTGCCTTCCCAGTACGGCGGGCGACGGATATAGGTCGACATGGGCCGCCAGTCGTACAACGGGTTGCCCTGCTCCTTCTCCTTGTTGGTGATATCAAACATCGGGATATAGGTCTGGCGGAATTGCTCAGGCTTGACGCTTTGCTTGACGATGGCGTCAATCTCTTCGTCACTCGGCCAGATATCTTTCAGGGTCACCGGGTTACCGTTCTGGTCGTGTCCCAACACATCCTTCTCGATATCAAACCGAATGGTACCGGCAATCGCATAGGCAACGACCAGAGGCGGAGATGCCAGGAAGGCTTGCTTGGCATAGGGGTGAATACGGCCGTCGAAGTTACGGTTGCCGGACAGTACCGCTGTCGCATACAGGTCTCGGTCAATGACTTCTTTCTGGATTTTTGGATCCAGGGCTCCGGACATGCCATTACAGGTCGTGCAGGCAAAGGCCACCACATCAAAGCCCAGCTCCTGCAGCTCAGGCAGCAGGTTGGCTTCTTCGAGGTACATCTTGACCGTCTTGGAGCCCGGTGCCAGGGAGGTTTTCACCCAAGGCTTGCGTACCAGTCCCAGCTTATTCGCGTTACGGGCGATCAGGCCCGCGGCGACCATATTGCGGGGGTTGCTGGTGTTGGTGCAGCTGGTGATGGCCGCGATGATCACGGCACCATCCGGCATTTCACCCTCTTTCTCTTCCCACGCTTTGGCGATACCACGGTTGTGCAGCTCGGAAACCGGCAGCAAGGCGTGAGGATTTGAAGGGCCAGCCAAGTTGCGACCAACCGTCGACATATCAAAAGTCAAAACCCGCTCGTATTCCGCATCCTTGAGGCTGTCTGCCCAGAGGCCGGTTTCCTTCGCAAAGGTTTCGACCAGTGCGACTTGCTCGTCTTCGCGACCGGTCAGTTTGAGATAATCGATGGTCTGGCCATCAACGAAGAACATACCCGCGGTTGCACCGTACTCAGGTGTCATGTTGGCAATCGTGGCGCGATCCCCAACCGACAGGCTGTCTGCCCCTTCACCATAGAACTCGAGATAGGCTCCGACCACTCGCTCACGGCGCAGGAATTCGGTCAGCGCCAGCACCAGGTCAGTCCCGGTAATGCCGGGCTTGAGCTTGCCGGTCAGCTCCACCCCTACGATGTCCGGGAGGCGCATCATGGAGGGGTTACCCAGCATGACGTTTTCGGCTTCCAGACCACCAACACCCACGGATATTACACCCAGCGCATCCACCATTGGGGTGTGGCTGTCGGTACCGACACAGGTGTCAGGGAAGGCAACACCACCACGGACCTGAACCACCGGAGACATTTTCTCCAGGTTGATCTGGTGCATGATGCCGTTACCCGGCGGGATCACGTCCACATTATCAAAGGCCGTTTTGGTCCAGTTGATGAAGTGGAAACGGTCGGCGTTACGGCGCTCCTCAACCTCACGGTTCTTGCGGAAGGCATCCTTTTCGAAACCAGGGTGCTCTACCGCCAGGGAGTGATCCACAATCAACTGGGTTGGGACAACCGGATTGACCTTGGCCGGGTCGCCACCCTGCTCAGCGATCGCATCACGCAGACCGGCAAGGTCTACCAACGCGGTCTGACCAAGGATGTCGTGGCACACAACCCGGGCCGGGTACCAGGGAAAGTCCAGGTCCCGCTTACGTTCGATCAGCTGTTTGAGGGAATCGGTCAGCGCTTCCGGCTCACACCGGCGAACCAGTTGTTCCGCCAAGATGCGAGATGTGTACGGCAGTTTTGCATAGGCGCCCGGCTGAATAGCCTCGACCGCCGCGCGGGTGTCGAAGTAATCAAGCTCGGTGCCTGGGAGGGATTTACGGTATTCGGTGTTCATCGCAAGGAAACTCTCTCAATTTTTTTGGCTGAAACAGGGAAAACCGGCGCAGCCGGCTTTCCTTCAGCTATGTCGCGACCAGATCAGCGCTCGGCAATCGGCTTAACGCTGCGGGGCTCTTCACCAACGTACTCGGCACTTGGGCGAATAATACGGTTATCCGCACGTTGCTCCATCACGTGAGCTGCCCAGCCTGTCAGACGGCTGCAGACGAAAATCGGGGTAAACAGCTTGGTCGGAATACCCATGTAGTTGTACGCTGAGGCATGGAAGAAGTCCGCGTTGCAGAACAGCTTCTTCTCGCGCCACATGACCGCTTCACAACGTACGGAAATGTCGTACAGCTTGGCGTCGCCTTTCTCACCCGCCAATTTTTCAGACCAGATTTTGATGATCTCGTTCCGCGGATCGGATTCGCTATAGATCGCATGCCCGAAGCCCATGATTTTTTCTTTACGGGCCAGCATGCCCATCAGGGATTCTTCAGCATGTTCAGGGTCATTCATGCCTTCGATCAGTTCCATCGCCGCTTCGTTGGCGCCGCCATGCAGCGGACCACGCAAAGAGCCAATGGCACCGGTAATACAGGAGTGGATATCGCTCAAGGTCGAGGCACATACGCGGGCAGTAAAGGTGGACGCGTTAAACTCATGCTCCGCATACAGGATCAGGGAAACATTCATGACCCGCTCATGCAGCTCGCTGGGCTTTTCGCCATGCAGCAGATGCAGGAAGTGACCACCGATGGTGTCATCGTCGGTTTCGGTTTCAATCCGCACACCATCGTGGGAGAAACGGTACCAGTAGTTAATGATGCCAGGGAACGCCGCCAGCATGCGGTCAGTCGCGTCCTGCTGCTGATCAAAGCTTTCTTCGGTTTCCAGGTTGCCCAGCATGGAGCAACCGGTGCGGATAACATCCATCGGGTGCGCTGAGGCCGGGATACGCTCCAGCACTTCTTTCAGTGCCTGAGGCAGCCCACGCAGACCTTTCAGCTTGCTTTGGTAGGCAGCGAGCTGCTCCTGGTTGGGCAGTTCACCTTTGAGGATGAGGTAAGCCACTTCCTCGAAAATGCAGTTGTTCGCCAGATCCTTAACATCATAGCCACGATACGTCAGGCCAGAACCGCTCTTACCTACGGTGGAAAGTGCGGTTTTGCCAGCTACCTGACCACGCAGGCCAGCGCCACTCAGTTCTTTTGCCATCGTTCTAGACTCCTGTTCTCGGCGGGAATCCGGAATCCCGCCTTGTAATGGGTTTGGGATCTTTGTGTCGCTTACTTGTTCTTGCCTTCGGCAAACAGCGCGTCCAACTTCTGTTCAAAGTCGTGGTAGTTCAGGTAATCGTACAGGTCCATGCGAGTCTGCATCATGTCGACGACCTTTTTCTGATCACCTTCTTCCAGAATGCTCTTATACACCGTTTCCGCTGCTTTGTTCATCGCCCGGAAAGCACTCAGAGGATACAGCACCATGGCGGCACCCCACTCACCCAGCTGTTCACGGTTCCAGAGTTCGGTCTGACCAAACTCGGTGATATTGGCAAGAATCGGCACATTCAGCGCTTCGGAGAAGGCACGGTAGTGTTCTTCGGTCTTGATCGCTTCCGCAAATATTCCGTCTGCACCCGCCTCTACACAAGCCTGAGCTCGTTCAATGGCAGCATCCAGACCTTCCTGGGCGAAAGCATCCGTGCGAGCCATGATGAAAAAGCTTTCGTCGGTACGCGCATCGACAGCGGCTTTAATGCGATCCACCATTTCAGCCTGGGAAACAATTTCCTTGTTGGGCCTATGACCGCACCGCTTCTGGGCCACTTGATCCTCTAGGTGAACGGCCGCTGCGCCAGCCTTTTCCATTTGCTGGACCGTACGGGCAATATTGAATGCACCACCCCAGCCTGTATCAATGTCCACCAGCAGTGGCAGGGAGCTGGCAGAGGTAATGCGACGAACATCTTCCAGCACGTCGTTCAGGCTAGTCATTCCCAAGTCAGGCAAACCATAGGAGGCATTGGCAACACCACCACCGGACAGGTAGATCGCCTGATGCCCAATCCGCTCAGCCATCATGGCCGCGTAGGCATTGATCGTACCAACAATCTGAAGAGGCTTGTTTTCTTCAAGGGCTTTCCGAAAACGGGCACCGGGGGACAAGATGGTAGACATTTCCAAACTCCTTAGCCTGATGGCTGTTGAAATTTATTTAATTTCAAAAAGATAAAAGACCTTCCTCAATCTTTTTCTCGATATTGCGTCGCGCGGCATTGATATGCCGCTTCATGAGAAACTCCGCCAGCTCACCGTCACGCTGAGCAATCGCCTCGACAATACGGCGGTGTTCACCCAGCGCCATATGAGGCCTTCCTGCCGAAGTGCTGAGCCGATAGCGGTACATTCGAACCATGTAGTACAGATCACCCAGCAGCATTTGGGCAAGTTTGGTGTTGCGGCTGCCGGTCGCGATGCGGTGGTGAAAATCGTAGTCACCCTCCGCCTGGTAATACGCTTGCCCCTGGGCCTGTTCGATCAAACGCTCGTGGCTGTCCAGGGTGGACTGAAGGGCAGAAATCTCTTCGTCCGTCATGCGCTCGGCTGCCTGACGGGCCGCCAGCCCCTCCATTACCTCACGAATCCGGTAGAGCTCAAGCAGCTCGGCGACGCTCACTGAAACCACACTGACGCCAGCATGCGGGCGACGGACCAGCAACCCTCGTGATTCCAGGCGCCCCAGCGCTTCACGCAAGGGCCCCCTGGTCAGGTTGAAACGTGCGCAGAGCTCCACTTCGCCAATTTTTTCGCCTGGCGCCAACTCCCCCTTGACGATTGCAGTTTGCAGACAATCAAAGGCCTCATCAGCACGGGTCATTACGGAAGCAGGAGTCTCGGCCATAATTTGTTGACAATAGTTGGTAGGTTTTGAAGAAAACTACGCCGATAATTCAATATTGTCAACAATCCATCTGACTGGAACACCTTTATTGATAACAAAACACCAGCCAAAAGGATGCACCTTTCCCCTTACCTTCCAACTCCGCTAAACTCTGCCCTCATACGCTTACGTACCGCCCCCTTGTATAAGGATGCCCAGATGATCAAGAAGTGCCTGTTCCCCGTTGCTGGCTACGGAACCCGGTTCCTCCCCGCCACCAAAGCCATGCCCAAGGAAATACTACCCATTGTTAACAAACCTCTGGTGCAGTATGGCGTTGAGGAAGCTTCAGACGCAGGCATCAATGAGTTTGGCTTTGTGACTGGGCGCGGCAAGCGCGCGATTGAAGATCACTTTGATATCAGCTATGAGCTCGAACACCAGATTGCCGGTTCAGGCAAAGAAAACCTACTGACATCAATCCGCGAACTGATTGACAACAACACCTTCGCTTTCACCCGGCAGAACGAGATGAAAGGCCTTGGCCACGCGATTCTCACCGGCCGCAACCTCATTGGCGACAATCCGTTTGCCGTAGTCCTGGCCGATGACTTCTGCGTTGCCGATGAGGAAGGTGAAGGTGTATTGACCCAAATGGTGAAGCTGTACAACCAGTTCCGGTGCTCGATTGTGGCGATTGAGGAGGTACCTCAGAATGAAACCCACAAATACGGTGTCATTGCTGGCGAGTCCATGAAGGATGGCCTATACCGGATAACGGACATGGTTGAAAAACCAGCGCCGGAAGAAGCCCCGAGCAACCTTGCTATTATTGGTCGCTATATCCTGACCCCGGACATCTTCGACATCATCGAGCAAACACCCCCCGGCAAGAATGGCGAAGTCCAGATCACCGATGCCCTGCTTCAACAGGCCAAAAATGGCTGCGTGCTGGCCTACAAATTCAAAGGCAAGCGATTTGACTGCGGCAGCATCGACGGTTTCGTTGAAGCCACCAACTACGTGTACGAACACATCTACAAGAACGAAAAGTAACAGCTCAGGCTCAGGGCAGGCCTCACACCCTGAGCCCCCCTCTACTCTCCCAGCAACTGCAGAATCATCTTACGGTTCTCGTCACTGGACTTCCGGAAGCGTCGAAGCAATTCCGCCTCATCCCCAGTCAGCTGAACCTTTTGAAGCTCCTTATCGAGGTCATCCAGCGCCCTCACCAGATCCTGCCCGTTACCAAAAGCCAGCCCGGGAAGCTCCAATTGCCCCTCATCGTAGGGTTCGGCAAAGTCCAGCAGGGATTCAAGAGGCGTTTCGGTGCACACGCACAGATCCATCAGCTCCGAAACACTGGGGAATTGGCGACGCCTTGGATCAGAGGCCTCCCAAGCCAGCACCTCTCGCTCCTCCACCCCACACAACTCGGCCAACTCTCCGACCGTCAGCGACAATCGATCACGAACCGCTCTAAGCCGTCGATTAAAAGACTCCATATAACGCATCGTTACACTACCTTTATGGTCGGTTAGCGAGCCTTCGAGCAGCTCCTCAGGAAAAACCTTCAGCATTACAACTAACTATTGCCAGGTTGACAAACCTTTCGCCACAATTCCGCGACGACGCCGTCAGTATCTCACCACCCGTGATATGCTCGCCGGGCACCGGCACTTTCGACCAACTTCAAGGTTGCTACCTATGGCGCTTACCAATACTCATAAATCCGATCTTCTACTGGTCTGCGTCACCCTCCTTGCCGCCATCAGCTGGATGTTCTCCAAAGAAGCCGTGCTGTTGATGCCCCCGGTTATGTTTATGGCATTTCGCTTCCTCATAGCGGGCGCCACCCTTGCCATCGTTGCCATCCCTTCGCTTCAACGCCTCAGCAGCGAACAGTTACGCCGAAGCTTTATGGTAGGTCTCGTCTTTGGCATCGCCATGAGCTTCTGGATCAAGGGACTCTATTACGGCGAGCACCTGGGCGAAGGCGCCTTCCTAACCAGCCTGGGTGTGGTACTGGTTCCCATCGTTGACCGCCTGGTCTTCCGCCAGCCACAACCATGGAGCACCTGGGCCGCAATTCCAATTGCCGTTGGTGGGCTGGCCTGTCTGTCACTAGAAAACGGTTTTCGTACTGAGATCGGGCAAATCTACTATGTGTTGGCCGCCAGCATCTTCGCCCTGTTCTTCCTGATGAACACCCGCGCAGCAAACAGCCGCTGCGTAACCCTGCCCGATGGAAGCACAAAGGCCCTTGGACCGGTTCCAGCACTTCCTCTGAGCGCTATCACCCTGCTGACCGTGGGACTGGTTGCCCTGGCCGAATCGGCGCTGACAGAGCCCTGGCACGACACACTGCCTAACTTGAGCTGGACCCTGAGCGGCTGGGTGCTCGCGAGCGCCATCATTGGCACGGCTGGCCGTTTCTTTCTCCAAACTTATGCACAAAGCCTGTCCAACCACAGCCACGGTGTGGTCATCATGGTTCTCGAGCCCGTTTGGGTCGCCATTTTTGCCGCCAACTGGTTCGGAGAAACCATGAGTCCCACCCAGATGATCGGCTGCGGACTGATCTTTGCCGCGCTGCTGGTAAACCGCTGGAACACTCTGATGAGGGTCGCCAGAAAATGGATAACAAAAAGGGCTTGACCGCACCCACCTCAATCAGCATAATGCGTCCCCGTTGCAGGACACAGGACCATAGCTCAGTTGGTTAGAGCGCTACCTTGACATGGTAGAGGTCCCCAGTTCGAATCTGGGTGGTCCTACCAATTCTGCAAAAGAATTAGAAAAAGCCGCTACTGGATACAGTGAGCGGCTTTTTTGCGTCCAGGCTCAACAAAAAACAGCCTGCAAGACCCTTGAAAACCGCAAAGCACTCCAGAGAGGACCTCACCCCTCCAGAGCGCACAAATAGAATCCAACTAACCCTTAGACCTTGTAAAAATCCCGGTACCAATCAACGAAGTTAGCGATACCTTCTTCGACTGCCGTCGAAGGCTTGTAGCCCACGTCGTCGATGAGCGCGTCTACATCGGCGTAAGTTGCCGGTACGTCACCAGCCTGCAGGGGCAGCAGGTTCTTTTCTGCCTTTCGCCCTACCCGCTCCTCGATGATCTCAATAAACCGGGAAAGCTCCACAGGATTGTTACTTCCAATGTTATAGATGCGATACGGCGCCTTACTGGTGCCTGGGTCAGGATTTTCTCCCGACCATGCGTCATTGGGTTCAGCAACGTGATCCAGAGTACGAATCACGCCCTCCACGATGTCATCAATGTAAGTGAAGTCCCGCTTGTGATGACCGTGGTTGAAGACGTCGATGGGCTCGCCAGCGAGGATCTTGCGAGTGAAGATAAACAGGGCCATATCCGGACGCCCCCAAGGGCCATAAACAGTAAAGAAGCGAAGCCCAGTGGTTGGTAGCCCATACAGATGACTATAGGTATGCGCCATGAGCTCATTGGCCTTCTTCGAAGCTGCATAGAGGCTCAGGGGGTGGTCCACGTTGTCATGGACTGAAAACGGCATGGCCTCATTGGCCCCATAGACCGAACTGCTTGAAGCGTACACAAGGTGTTTAACATCATTGTGGCGACACCCCTCAAGGATATTCATAAACCCTACAAGATTAGCATCCACGTAGGCGTGAGGGTTTTCAAGGGAGTAGCGAACACCTGCCTGAGCCGCCAGATGCACCACCCGCTCCGGTTTATGCTCCCGGAATACAGCCTCCATGACTTCGCGATCGGCAACGTCCTGGCGAACTTCAGTAAACCCTGGCTTGCCGGTCAGGCGAGCCAACCGCGCTTCCTTGAGAGAGACATCATAGTAGTCGTTGACGTTGTCCACGCCGATCACCTCATCACCACGGTCAAGCAGCCGGTGAGCAAGGTGTGAACCAATGAATCCTGCAGTCCCTGTAACCAGAATTTTCAAAATGCCTTCTCCAAAGCTCGATTAATATTGATGGCCCATATTCTACCGAATAGAAAGTATAGGTTGCAGCCCACCCTTGGCCCATAAAAAAAGCGCCCCGAGAGGCGCTTTCCAAAGCTGACGATGATCAGAATGCCAGACCAGCACTAACAAAAGGACCATCGATATCGATGTCCAACTGGTCGTCGCCATCTTCATAGTCGACAGAGATCTGGCGATAGCCCAACTGCAACTGCAGCAGGGAAATTTCATACTGGCCGTAGGCCGTGACGTCGTACACGGAGTCACCGCCATAGCCGATGGCATTGAGTTCACCACCGACCGACAGGCCAGTAAAGGGCAGATCAAACCGCGCAGCGGCATAGCCCATCGGAATCACCGCATCCACTTCGGTTTTCGAAGCATTCAGGCCGCCAACCGACTTAATGGTCAGCTCGCTAGACAGATCCCGCGCGGTCAGGCCGAGATCCAGGTTTACCCAGTTATCCAGCACTTCGTAGTACAGCGTCAGGTCAATCTGCTGCAGTTCAAGATCTGAAACCACCGGAGTGCCGGCGGAAATCGGGCCATACCCAGTCGACAGTTCACCGCGCCCGCTTTGATCAATCGACGTGAGGTTCAGGCGCACATTCGGCAACAGTGGCACAGGGTGCTCAAAGTAAAGCGTCGCGTTGGTGTTGCTGTCACTATCCAGGTTCAGGTCGTTTTCCAAATCTGTAACATCGTTACCGGTCATGGCTTGACCGGACGTTTCAGAGTCCCAATAACTTACCGATGCGCCAACACCGACAATGTCCGCATTAGCCAACGGAGACGCCAACAACAGGGAGCCACCAACCGCAACAAACAACTTACGCATAACAAACCCTTATGTTTTTCTGCTTTTTATAATTTCGACCGATCACTCAAATGTCATACCAAGGCGACGGCCGACTTCTTCGTACATTTCAATTACTTCACCTAGCCCCTGACGGAACCGGTCTTTATCCATTTTCTTGCGGGTTTCCTTGTCCCAGATACGACAACCGTCGGGACTGAACTCATCACCCAACACGATTTCACCACCGGAGCGCCCAAATTCCAGCTTGTAATCCACCAGCAGCATACCGGCGTCATCAAACAAAGTCTTGAGCACCTCATTGACCTTAAAGGTGAGCTCTTTCATTTTCGCAAGCTCAGCTTCCGTTGCCCAACCAAAGCTCACCGCCAGCGATTCGTTCACCATCGGGTCGTGCAAGGCATCATTTTTCAGGAACAGCTCGAAGGTAGGCGGAGTGAGGTTTATCCCCTCTTCCACACCAAGACGACGGCACAGGCTTCCGGCCGATATGTTCCGAACCACACACTCGACAGGAATCATATCGAGGTTCTTAACCAGCGATTCCGTTGGTGACAGAAGCCCCTCAAAATGAGTCGGCACACCGGCCTGTTCAAGCTTTTCCATGATGAACGCGTTAAAGCGATTGTTCACCATGCCCTTGCGGTTGAGCTGCTCCTTCTTTTCGCCATCAAAGGCTGAAGTGTCATCACGAAACTCGAGTACGAACAGGTCCGGGCTATCGGTGCGATAGACAGACTTGGCCTTACCTGCGTAAAGCTCTTCACGCTTTTCCATTTACTGACTCCAAACACCAGGACAGCCAAACACCGCCCTGTCTATAGGTTTAATAAAGATGATCAAAGAGCTGGCTTAACAACAAAGTTGAGCGATCAATTCCCTGGTACGCCGGGGCACGCCCAGTCGTTACCAGCACAAATCCTTCCTGCTGCACCAACTGAACGTCAAAGGTGTACTCCGCCTCGGCTTTGTCGGAGAACCAGCTAAACATGCCAGGATCACGCTCCTCGCTGGAGCGGTAATCAACAAAGAAACGACCAGAGCTACGATCAAGATCAACCACATCGACGCTGGCATCACCCAGCGCTCGCCTGACTTCACTCCACGCTCGCCCGTAATCAAGATCCATGCGTATGGCAACAGGGAGATCGTCCTCAGTCACCAGATTCACCAGAGGTTCGCTGGTGATCCCGAGCGCTGCACGGGAATAAGACTTGGTGCCTTCGCGGGCTTGCAGGAAGTCCGCAAGATCCGCAAGCAAGGTCTTTTCCATCGCAAGGTCAGCAGCCACCGACTGCCACCCAAATAAACGCTCGGGGTTGTTTGTCACAATCCTTGGACGGAGCTGGATTTCCGTGGATTTTCGACGCACGCCCGGTGCGACCCTGGCCTGAACCACAACCAGCGACTCGCTCCCGGCCGTGTCAGACATCCCCAGCAGGCTTCGGGCCTGACGACTGTAGTTGGCGAGTTCGCTTTGAACCAGCCCCAGGGCGGGATTATCAAACGCCACCCCAAACCCTCGCTCGTTCATATACGAAGTCACGCCAGGCCAAACCTGTCCTGGTAACTCATTGACCAGCAACCAAGCCTGGTCATCGAGTTCTTCCACCAGGTAGTTCTGCTCAAGGATATCGGAGGTCATATCCGGAGGCACCGGCAGCTCATCCGGGTACATCCGGCCGGTATCCGCATTCTCAATCTCACGGATGGGATAAGCCTCACCGATCCGGTTGCGTTGCCGCTCATCGACCGTTTTCAAAGGCTGTCCGACAGGCGCAGTCACATAGCGCTCGGATCGATCCTCCAGAAAACTGCACCCTGACACAGCCAACAAGGCCATGGCAGCAGCCGCACTCGCCATACATTGCCGCGACTGCGACCGCTTCCGGACAGGAACTACCATCAACTTTCTCCAGTTCGTACCGTAATCTTGCTCAGCTGAGCACGCCTGATGCACGCATCGCGTCTTCAACTTCACCATGGAACTTTGCGTCCAGCGGCGTCAGCGGCAGGCGGATACCCTCTCCGATGAGACCCATGCGACTCAAGGCCCATTTCACAGGAATCGGGTTGGCTTCAACAAACAGCTTCCGATTCAACGGCATGAGCAGGTCGTTCAAGCGGCCAGTTTCGTCCCGGTCGCCAGCGATGGCGGCGCGACAAAGGTCCGCCATGGCTTTCGGTGCAACGTTGGCAGTCACCGAGATATTGCCCTTCGCGCCAGCCAGCATCAGGTCTGCTGCTGTGGCATCATCACCGGAATAGACGGCAAGGCGGCCATTCAGCCCACGGATCAACTCAACCCCTCTCGGAACATCCCCGGTGGCATCCTTAATACCGACAATATTGGGAATATCGGCCAGGCGCAGGACTGTGTCGTTCAACATGTCACAGGCGGTTCGCCCCGGCACATTGTAGAGAATCTGGTCAACCGGGACAGCCTCAGCGATCGCCTTGAAGTGCTGATAGAGTCCTTCCTGTGTCGGCTTGTTGTAGTAAGGTACAACAAGCAAACAGGCATCTGCGCCGAGCTTGTGAGCTTCCGAGGTTAACTCGATCGCTTCCCGGGTGCTGTTGGCACCGGTTCCAGCAATGACAGAAATCCGGCCCTGCACCCGCTTGATGATATGACCGATCGCCTGACAATGCTCTTCGGGGTCCAGAGTCGCCGACTCTCCGGTGGTACCAACCGCAACAATGCCGTCGGTTCCGTTTTCAAGATGGAAGTCCACCAGCGCGTCCAGATGCTCCCAGTGGATGCTGCCATCCGCATGCATTGGCGTCACGAGTGCGACGAGGCTACCAGTAATCATAAAGACTCCGTCCAGATAAAACGGTTATGGTAATGTTGGGTGCTGACTGACACAAGGGAAATAGAGGAGAACCCATGTCTACGGTTGAACTGAACAAACCGGTTGCCGACTTCGAAGCTTCCGCAACGGACGACCAAACCATTCGGCTTTCGGATTTCCAGGGCAAAAAAAACGTTGTCATTTACTTCTATCCCAAGGACAACACCCCAGGATGCACCACCGAGGGTCAGGACTTTCGCGACCGGCATCAGGCGTTTGAAGCCGCTGACACCGTGATTTTCGGTGTTTCAAGAGACAGCGTCAGGACCCATAACAACTTCCGCACCAAGCACGAATTCCCTTTCCACCTGATTTCAGACCCGGAAGAAGCGCTCTGCAAGCAGTTTGACGTCATCAAACTGAAAAAGCTTTACGGAAAGGAGTATATGGGGATCGACCGCAGCACCTTCCTGATCGACAAAGACGGCGTCCTGCGCCAGGAGTGGCGCACCGTCAAAGTCAAAGGACATGTTGACGAGGTTCTGGAAAGCGCCCAAAACCTCTGAGTACACACGGCAATTTAAGCCTGCCCCGCCCCGCTGGGCGGCGGCAGCTCATCCTTAACCGGCCAGGCGGAAAAGATTGCCTTCAGCATGGTCGCCAGCGGGATCGCAAAGAACACCCCCCAGAGCCCCCACACACCACCAAAAAACAACACGGCTACGATAATCACCACCGGATGCAGGTTGTTAACTTCGGAAAACAGAAGCGGGACCAGAACGTTGCCATCCAGCGCCTGAATAATCCCGTAGATCACCATGACCCAGATAAAGTGACTGCCCCACCCAAAGGCCACCAGCGCAATGATTGCAACAGGCACCGTCACAACAGCCGCACCAATATAGGGGATCACCACGCTCAACCCAACCAGGAACGACAGCAGCGCCGCATAGGGCACCCCCAGCAACTTGAATGCTACGTAGGTTGAGCCCCCCACAATCAGAATCTCAACCGCCTTACCGCGAACGTAATTGGCACACTGGAGATTCACCTCCTCCCAGATATGCAACATCAACGGTCTTTGGTGAGGCAGCAAACGCGCAAGTGCTGACAGCAAAACCTGCCGATCTTTGAGGAAAAAGAACACCAGAATCGGCAACAAAACCATGTAGATCATGATCGCAACCAGATCAGGAATGCTACTGAGCGAAAATGACACAAGCCACTGGGTCATTCGTGCAGCCTCGGCAGTGACCTCCTGATACACGGTATGCAGAGCTTCAATGGACACCAGGTTAGGATATTCTTGAGGCAACACCTCCATGTAGCTCTGTAACTCCCTCATAATTCGAGGAGCCTCTCCAGCCAGGGAGGTCACCTGCGCCCATACCAGAGGCAGCAACCCAAACAGGAAACCCACGAGAATCCCCAGAAACAAGAGGAATACCCCTATCACCGCAACACCCTGGGGAACACCGAGTTTGAGGAGCTTCACTACCAGCCCCTGAAGGATAAATGCAACAATAACGGCCGCGATGACCGGCGCCAGCATGGCACCGAGATACACAATGGCCAGTGTGCCGAACACCAGCAATAACAAAAGGATGACAGCTTCGTCATCTGAAAAGTATTTATCCGCGAGACCACGTAGAATTCTAACCATGAACCATCCTCTGGGTACTTACCGTTGGCCGCAACGTATTACAAAGTGGTAGCAGCCATCCGCTTCCGAGGAGCTCATCAGTTCGTGGCTGGACAGTTTTAGAAAGGCAGGAATATCACGGGCAGACCCTGCATCGGTGGCGATAACCTCCAGCTCTTGACCAGGACTCATCCCATTGAGTTCAAGTTTGGTTTTAAGCAGGGGCATGGGGCAATGGAGCCCGGAAGCATCAAGAATTCGATCTGGCACAGTAGGAAGTCACCAACATTGGACATGGATAAAACCAGGAAGCTCACCGTGATAGCAGCGGCCTGCTCAGCATCTTACCACTAAGAAAAGATGCAAACAGCCATTGTATGGCATTGAACCAAGTCGACCTTACACGTACAAATAACCAGCAGCGCCACCCCAAGACCGGCACAGGAACGTTAGCATTCAATATGACCGCCAAGCCCATTCGATCCAGCCAATACCGTCGACTCACCGCCACCGGCCTGCTCTCATGCGCCCTGCTATTCTCCGCAGCCCTTCCGACCGACGCCCAGGAAAGAGATCTACCGACCATTGGCGGCCTTGGAGGGGGATTGATTTCAGAGCAACAGGAAGCGGAAATTGGCCAGCAAGTATTGGCCTACCTCCGCCGCAGCGAAGCCCGCGTAGAGGACCCCCTGGCCGAAGACTACCTGCAATCGCTGATTTTCCGCCTGCTGCCAGCAGTTCCACTAAACGATAAGAACATTCATCTCGTACTCATCGACAGCCCGGAGCTGAATGCCTTTGCCGTTCCCGGCAATATTGTTGGCGTCAACGCCGGGCTTTTTCTGCATGCGAACAGTGAGCAGGCCTTCAGCTCGGTGGTTGCCCACGAACTTGCCCACCTTAGCCAACGCCACTTTGCGCGCCGGCTCGAGCAACAGCAAACGAGCACCCCCATGGCCCTGGCCGGCATGATTGCTGGAATCGTGTTGTCAGCGGTCACCAAATCGGACCTCGGGATAGCCGCCATTGCCGGCACTCAGGCCCTGACTGCCCAGAACATGCTTCAGTACAGCCGCGCTCACGAGAAAGAAGCGGATCGAATTGGCCTCGAAATCATGGTGAACTCCGGCCTCGACCCCAAAGGCATGCCGCAGATGTTCGAAGAAATGATGCGCGAGAACCGGCTACAAGGAAACCAGGTACCGGAATACCTTTCTACCCACCCACTCACTCAGAGCCGCGTATCGGACACATGGGCCCGCGCAGAGCAATACCCAAACCGGCGCACAGAAGACACCCTCGAGTACCACCTCTCTCGGGCTCGCCTCCAAGTACACTACCTGCGTACACCGGAACTTGCGATTGAACACTTTAAGCAACTAACAGCCCAAGCCACCCTCCAGACAAACCCGGCGGCCAGCTATGGGCTGGCTGTAGCACTGCTGTCAGGTGGGCGTGCCGCGGATGCGGAACAACTCCTCCGTGACATGCTGCTACACCAGCCGGGGCGAATCACCTATACAGTTACACTCGCCGAAGCTCTGCTTGCACAGGGCCAATCCGAAGAGGCAAACCAGCTAACACGGCAGGCCCTGACCCGAAACCCTAACAATTTTCCGATCAGCGACATGCTGGCAAGGACTGAACTGGCGATTGGTGATAGCGCGGCGGCCGTCGCAACCCTGAAAAGGCTGACCCGGGAGCAACCAGGAAAAGAAACTCTGTGGCGAAGGCTGGCCGAGGCTGAGGGCCAGGCCAGAAATATTGTTGGCGTTCACCAGGCCCGCGCAGAATATGCCCTCCTGATGGGAGACTACCCTGCCGCACGTAGGCAGCTGCTTCAGGCTCAGGATAAAGAGCCTCCGGGAACCCCAAACTATCAGGCGATCACCGAGCGACTGACCGCACTTGGCAGCCGCGGCGGGACTCAATCAGGCAGTAACTAGGTAGCGCCGGATTAATCAGGCGTTACCCGCTGCCTTCAGATTCATGTCAGCGGTGAAGTCCAACATGCGCTTCAACGGAACCAGTGCGCGCTCACGGAGGCTGTCGTCAACACACACCTCCTGATCCCCCTTCTCCAGCACCGCCAGAAGGTTTTCAAGCCCGTTCATGGCCATCCAGGGGCAGTGAGCGCAACTGCGACACGTCGCCCCGTTACCGGCCGTCGGAGCCTCAATCAGCGTCTTGTTAGGGGCCAGCTGCTGCATTTTGTAGAAAATGCCATTGTCGGTTGCAACAATAAACTGCTCATTTGGCAGAGTCTGCACGGCGTGTATGAGCTGAGAGGTTGACCCAACAACATCGGCCATCTCAACAACGGCATCGGGAGACTCCGGGTGAACCAGTACGGCAGCGTCAGGGTACAGAGCCTTTAGATCCTCAAGACCCCGGTATTTGAACTCCTCATGCACGATGCAGGAACCATCCCAGAGCAACATATCAGCGCCAGTGGTCTTTTTGACGTAATGCCCCAGGTGCTTGTCCGGAGCCCAAAGAACCTTCTCGCCTTTGGCTTCCAGTGCCTCAACAATCGCCTGGGCGCAACTCGACGTAACCACCCAGTCGGCCCGCGCTTTGACTGCCGCCGATGTATTGGCGTAAACCACAACAGTCCTATCGGGGTGCTGATCACAGAACTCAGCAAACTCATCGGCCTGACACCCCACATCCAGCGAACAGGTTGCCTCAAGGGTTGGCATCAGGACACGCTTCTCTGGGTTCAGGATCTTGGCGGTCTCGCCCATAAAACGAACACCGGCAACAACCACCGTGGAGGCCGGGTGCTGATTGCCAAACCGGGCCATCTCCAACGAATCCGCAACGCAACCCCCAGTTTCCTCGGCTAACCGCTGGATATCCGGGTCGGTGTAGTAATGAGCAACCAGAACAGCGTCCTGAGCTTTCAAGGCTTCACGAATTTTTACTTCCAGACGCTGCTTTTCCTCGCCGCTGAGCGCCTTTGGCTCAGCCGCATGGGCCAAGTGTTCCTGTACCAGTATTCTGTCTTCAGATCGTGTCATAGCCTATATCTCGAGTTAAGCTTTCCTCGGCCCAGTATACCACTGACCAACAATTCACGTGCCCTTCATGAAAGCCTGGTATTTCTATCACTTCGAGCCCAAGCGTATGGTTTAAAAGGCAAAAAAAAAGAGCCCGAAGGCTCTTTTTTCCGATCCGCCATGGGCATGCCATGCGAATCCTGTTGGTGGGTCGTGAAGGATTCGAACCTTCGACCAATTGGTTAAAAGCCAACTGCTCTACCAACTGAGCTAACGACCCGTAACAGGTTGGACAACATCAGGCAGCTGCCTGATATCGCCCGAACTATACTGCGGCTCAGATTCGCAGAAAGTCCTAATTTGGTGGGTCGTGAAGGATTCGAACCTTCGACCAATTGGTTAAAAGCCAACTGCTCTACCAACTGAGCTAACGACCCAAGCGAGGCGCATATAGTACTGATATTTTTGCGCCGTTCAACCCCTTTTTCGGGAAAATTTTAGTTTTTATTCAGTGGCCAAAAATTTCCGGGCCAACTCTGCCGCACCAGACTCCGGGTAGCTGCGAATGACTGCATCCATTTGTTGCCGCGCTTCTTCAGCATCCCCCATTTTATCCAGGGTGATACCCAGCTTGTAGGCCGCATCAGGGGCTTTTCGGTGATCGGCAAAACGGCTGGCGACAATGGTAAACGCCTGCTTAGCTTGTTCCAGCTGAGGCTTGACCAGATAAACCTCCCCCAACCAATAATAGGCGTTCACCGTGAGGTCCCCTTCCGGGTATTGGCCAATGAAGTCATACAACTTCCCGATGGCCGCGTCGTAGTCCTTTTGCTCTCGGATCAACGACTGGATCTGCTGGTACGCCTGCTGTTCTTCCGCCGACGGAGCGCGGTAGTCGCGAGGCTCGGGGCGCGATGCAGCCGGTACGTCGACATCCGAGGCAGCAGCGGCGGCTTCGCCAGGACCTGGCTCACTGATTTTTTCATTCAACCCCAGGATACGCTGGTCCAGATCAATATAACGGCTTCTGGACTGCTGGGATAATCGGTCCAACTGGTTACGCTGTTCCTCAAGCTCACCCCGCAACTGCCGAACTTCACGCTGGAGCTGCTCCAGCATGTAGAACAGCTCTGCGTTTGCCTGGCTTGCACCGGCATTCTGCTGAGCCTGAGAGCGACTATCCTGGTAGGCAGGTGTTGCAGATTGCGCCAACGCACTACCGCAAAGCGATAGTGCGACGGACGCCATGAGTATCTTTCTCATGGGATTTCCTGTCAGCATTGACTTTCAGTCGTACTATTAAAACAGTACCTTACTTGAAAATCAGCTCAACGCGACGGTTTTGTGCCCAAGTACCATCACCTGAACCCATAACCGCAGGCTTCTCTTCACCATAGCTTACAGTCTGGATCTGGTTACGGTTGGCACCGTTAACGACCAGGAAACGCTGAACCGCACTGGCACGACGCTCACCCAGAGCCAGGTTGTATTCCTTGGTGCCACGCTCATCTGCATGACCTTCCAGACGCACTTGCTGGCCCGGATTCGCTTGCAGGAACTTGGCATGCGCAATCAACACATCACGAGCTGCTGGTTTGATTTCGGAGGTGTCGAAGTCAAAGTAGAAGGTTGTGATGGCGCGCTGGGCCGCTTCAGCTGCTTGCTCTGCAGCAATTCGCGCTTGCTCGCGCTCGGCTTCAGTCAGGCCGCCACCGGAAATGCCAGAATCATCGCCGCCACCGTAGACGGTGCCACCAGCCTGATCGACAGCAGACACATCCGAACCGTAGGCATCCCCTCCTTCCGTCGTGTCACCGGTAGAGCTACAGCCAGCAACCAGACCCAGAGACACTACCATGGCGAATGCCTTAGTCTTCATAGAGATGCTCATTTTTTCTTCCTTCTGTTTTCGTTGATTATCATACATTTTGATATTACCGAACTATTGGCGACCAAGCGGGTTCGCGCACATCGCCTTCAGACGCTGGCAAAGTGTAACTGGAACCACCTTCTGATGTGATTACAGTCAGTACACTTCTTCCATTTTGCTTGGTGGCATAGATCAGCATCCGACCATTTGGAGACACACTGGGGGACTCATCCAGCAATGTCCGGGTCAGCACGGTTTCCTCACCGCTTTCGAGGTTGGTCCTGGCGATATGAAACGCGCCTTCGCGCTGGTGGACATAGTAAACGTATGCCCCGTCGTCACTGGGCCTCGGCCTTGCGTTGTAGCGGCTACCGAACGTGATTCGACGCGGTTCCGTCCCTTCACGCTCCATGTAATAGATCTGCGGCCCACCCGACCGGTCAGAGGTAAAGAAAACCCCCCGGCCGTCGGCGCCCCAGCTTCCTTCCGTATCAATCGACCAATGCGTTGTCAGCCGGGTCAACGACCGACTCGCTATGTCCATTTTGTATATTTCCGCGTTGCCGTCCTTCGACAGCGTCAACAGCAGCGAGCGGCCATCCGGCGACCAGGCCGGTGCGGAGTTCAAGCCGGGGAAATCGGCTATCGCCGTGCGCTGGCCAGAGGCAAGCTCATGGATATAAACCACTGGCTTACCCGTTTCAAAAGACACATACGCGAGCTTGCGGCCATCGGGAGACCATGCAGGAGAAAGGATTGGTTCGCGGCTCTCCAGGCGAACCCTGGCCCGCTTGCCATCCACATCACTCACCTGCAGCTTGTAAAGCGGCTGACCGTTATCGGACTGCAGAGTCACGTAAGCCAGGCGTGTTGAAAAGGCCCCAGGCACGCCGGTAATCGCTTCATATACTTTATCGCTGATGTAATGCGCGAGAGAGCGCGCACTGCTCACCGGGGCGCCGGCAGTCTCGCCCAGAATGCGCTCCTGACTGGCCACATCAAACACTTCGAAGCGGGTATTGAGACGATCACCCACCCTCGTGACCTCACCAATAACCAGATAGCGTTGCCCCAGAAGTCGCCAGTCACGGTAATACACATCATCACCGCGTGATGGCAAGCTAAGCATCTTGGCAGGAGAAAGTGTGCTGAATTCACCACTCATGGTCAGGTCGGATCGGACAATATCACTAAACCGTTCACCCTCGGGCATAACACCCGTTTCCTTAAAAGGAACAACGGCCACCGGGATTGCACTTTCAACCCCTTCACTGATCGTAATCATCAGTTCAGCCTGAGCGTGCAAAGACGCCAGAGAGAGTACCAGTGCAGCCAGCCATCGCTTGGCACCAGAAATTGCTGCTTTCAAACTGCGACTGCACGGTCGGTCATTCATGTCCAAAAACATAATGTTTCTCACCTTAACTCCCTGGGCGTGAATCTGATGGTGAACTGCCGAAAATGCCGTTCGAAGGTATCGCGATCCCGAGGCACCGGATAAATGCCTACTGACCTGGCCGCACTCAGAGCCGAATTATCAAAGGCAGCGTTCCCACTACTCCGAACCAGCTGCACATCCGATAATTCACCGGTGGGCAATAGCGTGATTTGCAACCTGGCCTCCATCGTCTCAGTCGCTGAGGGCGGCTTGTACCAGGCCCGGCTTAGCTTATCTTTGATCAGTGCAAGGAAGCGATCCTTCTCGCTGGCCATCTGAGCTTCACGAACGCGGGCAGCTTCCGCCGCAGCCGCCCGCTGGCGGGCAGCTTCAGCCTGGTCCCGAGCCGCTTGCTCGGCAATCGCCTCTAATTGTTGTTCCCGGAGCCTGCGCTCAGCCTCAAGGCGGCGAGCCTCGGCTTCCGCTCTGGCTTGCTCCTGCTCAGCCTGACGCTGACGCTCTGCTTCCTGGGCCCGACGACGCTCTTCTTCCGCCCGGCGGGCCGCTTCCTGTTCTCGCTGTCGCTCTTCGTCAGCCCGCTGCCTCGCCAACGCCTGGGCTTCAGCCTCAGCCTTCCGTCGCGCCGCTTCTTCAGCCTCGGCCTGCCGCTGACGCTCACGTTCAGCAGCAGCGCGACGCTCCTGCTCTTCCTGCTGTGCCTGCTGGCGACGCCTTTCGTCCTCAGCCGCCTGTCTCGCAGCCTCTTGCCGGCGCTGCTCTTCCTCGCGCCGACGCTCCGCTGCCGGGTCTGGCTGCGGAGGCTGGGGAGCCTGTACCTCTGGCTGCTGAAGCACCAGGGTTGCCGAAATACTGCGCGGGGTTTCTTCGTGAACCGGTGACGACCACTTCCAGCCTACGAGTACAACAATCAGCAGTATTCCGTGCAACACCACCGAAAAGGCAATTGGAGACTTCCAGGGTTCCTGGCCGGCACCGGTGTAATCACGTTCCTTACCTGTCACAGGTCATTCGCCTCAGCTGTCCTGATCCGGAGCTTCTGTGATCAGCCCCACACTGCTCGCTCCGGCAGACTGAAGTTCCGCCATCAAGCGGACAACCCGGCCGTATTCGACATGCTGATCGCCGCGCACCAAAACCTGGCGATCGCTACGCTCAGACAATATTTTCGCCACCTGATCACGCACTTCCGGCAGCGTCATCGGATCGCTGCCCCGATCCCCAACTTCGAGGTAATAGGCGCCGGTTGAGTCCACGGTAACAATAATCGACTCCACATCCTTCTGGGCCTGGATGGGGTCAGACGTGGTTTCAGGTAGCTCAACCTTGACCCCCTGGGTCAACATCGGCGCCGTCACCATAAAGATCACCAGCAGCACCAGCATGACGTCGATGTACGGCACCACGTTGATCTCCGACATCGGCTTACGCCGATTGGAGGGCATCATTCCCATGCCTTTCATGTTCGACCTCCCCAGTGCCCAGGATTACCCACGTGCTTGGCTTTCATTACTGTGAACCCGGCGGTGCAAAATGCTCGAAAACTCTTCGGCGAAGGTTTCATAGTTTTTCAGCAAGGCATCAGACTTGGCAGCAAAGCGGTTGTAGGCGATAACGGCAGGGATTGCCGCGAATAGCCCCATGGCCGTCGCAATCAACGCCTCCGATATCCCCGGCGCGACCGTTGCCAGCGTGGCCTGTTGAACCTGGGCGAGCCCACGGAATGAGTTCATGATGCCCCACACAGTCCCAAACAGGCCGACATAAGGACTGGTGGAACCAACCGTAGCCAAGAACGGCAAATGGTGCTCCAGGCGCTCTTGCTCTCTCGAAAAGGCCACGCGCATCGCACGCTGGGCCCCTTCCATCACCGCATCTGCATCACGGCTTTGCTGACGAAGGCGAGAAAACTCCTTGAACCCAGAACGGAACACTGCCTCCATACCTGAGAACGGCGTCGGATTCGCATTCACATCCCGGTATAGCTGCCCAAGATCCATTCCAGACCAAAACTGTTCTTCAAACGCCAGTTGTGCTTTTTTGGCTTTGTTGAATACTTGCAGCCGTTGATAGATCAACGCCCAGGACGCCACAGAGGCAGCCATCAACAACAGCATAACCAACTGGACCAGCGGGCCCGCATTGGCAATCAGCGACCATACAGAAAGTTCTGATTCCACGATTTACTCCTGGCGTGTTCCAGTAACAGGGTTTTGGTTTGAATAATTCTTTAACAGTTCAGCCAGATTATCCGGCAGACGCCGGGGCCGCCCGGAGTCGAATGCGATACAGGCAACCCTGACGCTGGCTTCCGCAAACAATTGGCGGTCGTGCCGCCCCAGCACCTGCTGACGGAAGTCCATCCAGACCCGGCCATAGCCCACTGGCTCGGCAGTTACCAGCACTTCATCATCCAATCGCGCCGGCGCGGCGTAGTGAATACTAAGCTTTTGCACCACGTAACTGACATTGTCCGCGAGGCCATCCCGCAAACCGACGCCATGAGTACGCACCCATTCGGTTCTGGCCCGCTCCATATAGTGCAAATACTTGGCATGAAAAACGATACCACCGGCATCGGTATCTTCGATATAGACCCTTAGCGGTAGTTCGAAAATCCTATTGGCACCCGTATTATCAATCAAGGGCCCCCTCCTGAGTGGCGCCTGGTGGCGTCACCCCAAAGTGCAGATAAGCATGAGAGGTGACCATTCGCCCCCTGGGAGTACGGACCATGAACCCCTGCTGAATCAGGAACGGCTCAATAACGTCTTCAATGGTTCCCCGCTCCTCACTGATCGCAGCGGCAAGACTTTCCACACCCACCGGCCCACCGTCGAATTTTTCGATCATGGCCAGCAACAAGCGCCGGTCCATATGGTCGAACCCTTCGCTGTCCACCTTCAGCATATTAAGCGCGGCATCCGATACCTCAGCGCTGATATGGCCATTGTGGCGAACTTCCGCATAGTCCCTCACCCGCCGCAGCAAACGATTAGCGATTCGGGGGGTGCCCCTGGACCGGCGGGCAATTTCGAATGCACCGTTTTCATCGATCTGGACGCCAGACAAACGCGCTGATCGCTGAATAATACTGGTGAGATCCTGGGTATTGTAGAACTCGAGCCGTTGCACGATACCGAAACGGTCCCGCAAGGGAGACGTCAGCAACCCTGCCCGGGTGGTCGCACCCACCAGGGTAAACGGCGGCAGGTCCAGTTTAATAGAGCGTGCAGCCGGCCCTTCGCCGATCATGATGTCGAGCTGATAATCCTCCATCGCGGGATAAAGGACTTCTTCCACCGCAGCATTAAGGCGATGGATCTCGTCAATAAACAGCACATCCCCTTCTTCAAGGTTTGTGAGCATGGCGGCAAGGTCACCGGCTTTTTCCAGCACCGGCCCGGACGTCGTCTTGATGGCCACGCCCATTTCGTTGGCAATGATATTGGCCAGCGTTGTCTTGCCCAGGCCTGGCGGACCGAAGATCAGGACATGGTCGAGCGCCTCTTCGCGGCGACGGGCGGCGGAAATAAAAATGTCCATCTGCTCGCGAACCGCTGGCTGACCAACGTAATCATTGAGCAGCGTCGGGCGTATGGCGCGGTCATGGACCTCTTCATGGAGGCCGCCTTGTGCGGAAATCAGACGATCGGATTCAATCATGTGCCTGCCAGTTGTGTTGGGACTCAGCCCGGCACTGGATGCTGTGGGCCAAACCTTTGGTCCTTATTGTACAAACGCCTCAATGGCTGTCACGTTACGCTCTATACAGATTCCGAGGAACTTTCGCTCAAAAAGTCAGTGCGTTAGAGTCCTTATCGACCTGCAGGGATCATGCTTTTCAGCGCTTGACGGATAAGATCCTCGCGACTCATGCCCTCCTCCGCCACTTTGCCAACCACCTTACTGGCCTCCTGGGGCTTGTACCCAAGTGCGATCAGTGCCGACTCGGCCTCTTCAATCGCACTGTCCGCAGCGATGGGAGCTTCCGCGCCTTTCATGAAAGCGTCCGCCCCAACCGCAAACTGGCTTTCAAGTTGCCCGATGCGATCAGCCATTTCGATCAGCAATCGCTCAGCGGTCTTTTTACCAACTCCCGGCAACTTAACCAGGGAATTTGCATCCCGCGTTTCTACACACCGGATAAACTGGTTGGCATCAAGCCCTGAAAGAATAGCCAACGCCAGCTTGGGCCCAACACCGTTAACTTTGATCAACAAACGGAACAGGTCCCGGTCCAGCTTCGCTGAAAAGCCGTAAAGACTCTGCGCATCTTCGCGGACAGCAAAATGGGTGTGAAGGGTAACTTCTACCCCCACCTCCGGAAGATGGAAAAAGGTTGTGAAGGGAATATCGACTTCGTAACCGAGGCCGGCACTTTCCACCAACGCCTGGGCCGGTGACTTTTCTATCAATACGCCTCGAATACGTCCAATCAACGAAACTCTCCTCAAACCTTATGATCGTTAGGCCGTCAGCGGATTCGACCGCCACGAACCTTGCCACGAGCACCGGCGCCCGACTGCGGTGACCCCGCGCCGACCCGGACTACACTCTGGCTCATGTGAGCATGGCACATGGCAATGGCCAAGGCGTCAGCGGCATCCGCCTGCGGCTTTCGCGACAAACCTAGAATGGCCTGCACCATATGCTGAACCTGAGATTTCTCTGCACTCCCCCGCCCCACCACGGCCTGCTTGACCTGACGAGCGGAGTACTCAAAGACCGGCAAGCCGCTGTTTGCCGCACTAACAATGGCAGCGCCACGGGCTTGGCCAAGCTTCAATGCCGAATCTGGATTACGAGCCATGAACACCTGCTCAATGGCAAATTCGTCGGGACGGTATTCGCCAATCAGTGTCGCAAGACTGTGGAAGATGGTCTGGAGCCTTTCTGCAAGCGGCTTTTCGCCAAGACGAATGCACCCGCTATCAAGGTACTCCAGCTGACGCCCCTGGGTTCGGATAATGCCATACCCGGTAATTCGGGAACCGGGGTCCACACCAAGAATAATGGCCACAAACTCTCCTGGTCTGAAAACTGGCTAAACAGCCAGTCGGCACTTTGCCTCCGCCCGTCAGGATGGAGCGAAACCTGACGGATGGGGGCTTGGGCTCGCCGTGGCGAGCCCTATCTCAGGCCAATATCAGCCTTCAGCGTTCTCTGTACTTTCGGCCTTGGCATCTTCCGCCTTGGCAGCCGGCTTACGCAGACGAATGTTTAGCTCCTTGAGCTGCTTATCGTCAACGATACCCGGTGCCCGGGTCATCAGGCAGGTTGCGCTCTGGGTTTTCGGGAACGCAATAACGTCACGAATGGACGCTGCACCGGTCATCAACATGATCAGACGATCGAGGCCGAACGCCAACCCACCGTGCGGCGGGCAGCCAAACTTGAGCGCATCCAACAGGAAGCCGAACTTGCTTCGGGCCTCTTCATGATTGATGCCCAAGATGCGGAATACCGTCTCCTGCATGCTTTCGTCATGGATACGAATCGATCCGCCGCCCAGCTCTGTTCCATTCAATACCATGTCATAGGCCCGGGACAGTGCAGTCGCCGGTGACGCTTCCAGCTCTTCCGGAGAGCAAGACGGAGCGGTGAACGGATGGTGAATAGCCGTCAGGCCACCATCCGGCGTTTCTTCAAACATCGGGAAGTCCACCACCCACATTGGCGCCCACTCACTGGTGAGCATGTTGAGGTCGTGGCCCACTCTGATTCGCAGTGCGCCAAGGGCTTCGTTAACGACGGTCCGGCTGTCCGCGCCAAAGAACACGATATCGCCATCCTCAGCGGCAACACGCTCGATAACGGCCAGCGCAACGTCGTCACCCAGGAATTTGACGATTGGAGACTGAAGCCCTTCAGCTCCTTTGCTCAGATCGTTCACCTTGATGTAAGCCAGCCCCTTGGCGCCATAGATGCCAACAAACTTGGTGTACTCATCAATCTGCTTACGGGTGAGTTCGCCACCCTGAGGTACACGCAGTGCCGCCACACGCCCTTTCGGATCTTTGGCCGGACCAGCAAACACCTTGAAGTCAACGCCTTCAACCAGATCAGCAACATCAATCAGTTCCAACGGAATCCGTAGGTCTGGTTTGTCGCTACCATAGCGGCGCATCGCCTCTTCGTAGGGCATGCGTGGGAACGCCGGCAATTCAACCTTCAGCAGGTCTTTGAACAGCTCACGAATCATGCCTTCGGTGATCGACATCAGGTCTTCTTCGTTTACAAAGGAGGCCTCCATGTCGATCTGGGTAAACTCCGGCTGACGATCTGCGCGCAGATCCTCGTCGCGGAAGCACTTGGCGATCTGGTAGTAGCGATCCATACCAGACACCATCAGCATCTGTTTGAACAGCTGTGGAGACTGCGGCAGCGCAAAGAAAGAACCGTTATGGGTACGGCTCGGTACCAGGTAGTCTCGGGCCCCTTCCGGTGTCGCACGGGTCAAAATCGGGGTTTCAACGTCCATGAATTCGTTGCGATCCAGGTAGTTACGAATGTAACTGGTTACCTTGGAGCGGAAGCGAAGACGGTTCAGCATTTCCGGACGACGCAGGTCGATAAAACGGTAGCGCAGGCGAACGTCCTCACCCACATCAACGTGCTCATCCAGAGGGAACGGAGGCGTTACAGCGGCGTTTAGGATAGTCAGCTGCTTACCCAACAGTTCCACCTGACCGGTGGGCATATTGTCATTTTCGGTGCCGGCAGGACGACGACGGACACGACCGGTAACCTGGATAACAAACTCACTGCGAACCTTTTCCGCCAGTGAAAAGCTTTCCGGGGTATCGGGGTCGAATACGACCTGGGAAATACCGTCCCGATCACGCAGATCAAGGAAAATAACACCACCGTGATCCCGACGACGATGAACCCAACCACACAGGGTTACATCCTGATCAATATGAGACTCGTTGATTCCACCGCAATAATGACTGCGCATACCCATTCCCATTAATTTCAATGTGCGTAAATTGTTGGTTCAGCCTGCGGCTGATTCTGAAGGAGATGACTTGCTGTTATCCGCCAGGTTCTTCTTGCTACCGGTTTTGAAATCGGTTTCATACCAGCCGGAGCCCGCAAGCCGAAAACCTGCTGCCGATATCCTCTTACGGAAAGAGGGTTCACTGCAGGTCGGACAATCCTTCAATGGCGCATCGCTCATTTTCTGGATCACGTCCTTTTCGAAACCACAGGCGTCACAGACGTATTCATAAATTGGCATCGTGTATACCCTGACAACAAATCAGACCCGCTAAATGAGTCTCAACTCAACTCCGCAGGAAAAGCGGGACATTATAAACACAATGCCCCTGAAAATCAGGCTTCGTTTTCAGCGATGAGCGCTCAGTCAAACGCCAATACGTACTCAAAGATGACGGTTGCGGAGTCAGGGGCTAGAATAGCCAGCTTTCGCACTTTCTGACTGGAGAACGCGAGTGTCATCCCGAGCTGAACAAAAACTCCGAACACGGCGAGCATTGATGGACGCGGCCCTGGCCCAACTCAGTGCCGACCGAGGTTTTGGCAGCCTCAGCCTGAGGGAAGTCGCTCGTGAAGCCGGCATTGCGCCAACGTCGTTTTACCGCCACTTTTCGGAACTGGATGAATTAGGACTGGCCCTCGTTGATGAGGGTGGCGTAGCCCTGCGTCAATTAATGCGCCAGGCCCGCAAGCGTATCGCGCGGAATGGAAGCGCCATCAGCACCTCCGTCGATACGTTTATGGAATATCTTGGCAACAACGCCAACCTGTTCCGGTTGATGTTGCGGGAGCGGACCGGTGTTTCGAAACCTTTCCGAACGGCCATTCGCGCCGAAATCGACCACTTTGTCACAGAATTGGCAGATGACCTAAGCCGCTTTGCCGACGAGGAGGGGCGTCTACTTTCAGACCCCAGAATAGTCGCTGAAGCCATGGTCACGCTGGTGTTTAATCAGGGGGCGGAGGCACTGGACTGCACCCCCAAAGAGCGGGACATCCTCAAAACAAAGCTGAAACAGGAACTGCGGATGATCCTGGTGGGCTCACAAACCCTGGCGAGTATGAGCCAGAACTAGGCAGCCCTCCGAGGAGATCAACGAACCGACAACAGCCGGTCAACAACCGGTTTGAGCTCGTCCAGCTTTTGCGCAAGCTGATCCGTACTATAGGGAACCGGAGCCTGCTTTCCCCAAACGGGGCCCGGCCACGCCGGGTCGCCCTCAAACCGAACAATATGGTGCAGGTGCAGCTGGGGCACCATGTTACCGAGGACACCGATATTAAGCTTATCGCCCCCGAACAGCGCCATAAGGCCCTGCCCCAACGCTGACGATTCCTTCAACAACTGCACCTGATCAGCATCAGGGAGCTCATAGATTTCCCTTATGCCTTCTCTGCGCGGCACCAGCACCACCCACGGCCAGGCCGAATCGTTCATCAGCAACACTTCACACAAATCGGTGCTACCGATCTGAACGGTGTCTGCCTGCAACCTTTCGTGAAGCTGGAACCCCATTGTCACTTACTCCCTGTCTTTCAGCCCGCCCGGAACTGGTTATGGCCACGACCAATGGCGTAGTAGATCAGGCCATGACGATCCAGCATTTCCGGTTCGTACAGGTTACGACCATCAAACACCACTGGTTCGCTGAGGACAGCAGCAATACTGGCAAAGTCTGGCGAACGGAATTCCTTCCATTCGGTACAGATAACCAGAACATCCGCGCCTTTGAGCGCCTGCTCTTTGGTGCCACTCAGTGCCAGCCCTTCCTGGTCACCATAGATACGCTGGGTTTCTGCCATCGCCTCTGGGTCGAAAGCCTGGACCTTGGCACCGGCCTTCCATAGAGACTCCATCAAGGTACGGGATGATGCTTCCCGCATGTCATCGGTATTCGGCTTGAACGCCAGTCCCCACAGGGCAATCACTTTTCCTTCGAGATTTCCCTGGAAATAGTGACTGATCTTATCGAACAACACGTGCTTCTGGGCCAGGTTCACGTCCTCGACCGCGTTCAGCAGTTTTGCATCATAGTCACAGCTCCGTGCGGTACGAGCCAACGCCTGGACATCCTTCGGAAAACAGGAACCACCATAGCCACAACCGGGATAAATGAAATGATAGCCAATGCGCGGGTCCGACCCGATACCACGCCGGACCGCCTCAATGTCTGCCCCCAGGCGCTCGGACAGGTTGGCGATTTCATTCATAAAACTGATCTTGGTGGCGAGCATCGCGTTGGCCGCGTACTTGGTCAGCTCCGCTGACCGGATGTCCATGAAGATCATCCGATCATGATTGCGGTTGAACGGGTAGTAGGTTTCCCGCAGCAACTCCCGAGCACGCTCGCTATCAGTACCCACGACAATCCGGTCCGGTTTCATGAAATCACTGATTGCGGCACCTTCCTTGAGGAATTCGGGGTTGGACACCACGTCAAACTCAAGCTCCAGACCGCGCTTATCGAGTTCGGAGCGAACCGCGGCACTCACCTTGTCGCCAGTGCCAACCGGCACTGTAGACTTGTCGACAACCACCCGATAGTCATCCATGCACTGCCCGATAGTCCGAGCAACCGCCGTCACATACTGCAAGTCTGCCGATCCGTCTTCGTCTGGCGGCGTACCCACTGCGATGAACTGGATCAAGCCGTGACGAACAGCCTCTTCAGGATCTGTTGTGAAAGAGAGCCGGCCCGCTTCAACGTTATGCTTAACAATCGGCTCCAGCCCGGGCTCATAGATGGGGATATGGCCATTGCGCAGCTTTTCGATCTTGCCGTGGTCAACATCCATGCAGATCACGTCGTGCCCCACGTCCGCGAGGCAGGCACCGGTAACCAGACCTACGTACCCTGTACCAAAAATCGTTATCTTCATTTCTTGGATCCCAATCTATTCAAATATTCGGTCGGTTAACACCGACGCAAAGGAAGCTGGCGATCAGGAGCTCTTCCTGGCCTGCCATATCTTTTCCCAGTTCAGAGCTGTCTGCACGATCGTTTCAAGATCGTCATGATCCGGCGCCCAGCCGAGCACTTTTGAGATACGCCGGTTATCAGCCATCAACGCCGCCGGGTCTCCAGCTCGTCGCCCGGTTTCCTGCACAGGGAATTCAACACCTGACAACCGCTGAACCACATCAATAACTTCGCGCACGGTAAACCCGCGCCCGTAGCCACAATTAAGAACATCCGACTTGCCGCCATCCGCCATGTAATCCAACGCCATGACGTGGGCCTTGGCCAGGTCCTCGACATGGATATAGTCGCGAATACAGGTTCCATCCCGTGTCTCGTAGTCCGTGCCAAACACACTCATACCTTCTCGCGCACCGGTAACGCACTCACAAGCAACCTTGATCAGGTGCGTTGCTTCCGGCGTTGCCTGCCCCAGCAGCCCCTCCGGATTAGCCCCTGCGACATTGAAATAACGCAGGATGACATACTTGAGGCTGGTGGCGGCCGCCAAGTCCATAATCATCCGTTCGCTCATCATTTTCGAGGCGCCATAGGGGTTAATCGGCGCGAGCGGCAGGTCTTCCGTCAGCACTGTCTGCTCCGGCATACCATAGACAGCGGCCGTTGACGAAAACACCATATAGGGGATCTGGTGGCGGTCGATCGCCTTTAAGAGATTGAGGGTATTACGGGTGTTGTTGCTGTAGTACTTCAGGGGGTTGGTGACCGATTCGGGCACCACAATATTCGCAGCGAAATGGAGCACAGCCTGAAACTGATGCGCCTGAAAGACCGCTTCCAGGGCATCCTCATCGGCCAGATCACCAACAATCAGCTCACCACAGGTGACGGCCCAGCGATAACCGGTCGATAAATTGTCAAAGACAACCACATCATGGCCAGCAGCCCCAAGCTGCCGAACCACGTGACTTCCAATGTACCCGGCTCCACCGGTGACCAATACTTTCATGGTGTGATCTCACTCCTTCCCTGAACCACTGTTTCTAATTAGGCGTCAGCCTGGCACTGGCGTCGTCGCCGATGCTCGACCCGGCGCCTGGCAAAAAATGCCGTAATTTCATGACTACAGTCAGCTTCAAGAACGCCGCCTGCAGCTTCTACCCGCCAATTCACCGAAGCATCTTCGAGGGCTCGCCGGGTAGACTCGATAGCGCCCGCTTTCGGCTCAGTCGCACCATACACCACCCGCGATACCCGGCTGTGTACAATTGCGCCAGCACACATACCACAAGGCTCAAGGGTCACATAAAGCGTCGCACCAGAAAGCCGGTAATTGCCCACTCTCGCCGCTGCATCCCTCAAGGCCCGAATTTCTGCATGCGCCGTGGGATCACAACCGCTGATTGGTGAATTGTAGCCAGCGCCAATCTCCTTGCCATCCCGAACGACCACGGCGCCAACCGGTACTTCTCCCGCTGCGGCCGCCAGCCTCGCTAACTCCAGCGCCCGGGCCATCCAGGCCCGGTCATCGGACTCACCCACCATAAAGAAAGTTTATTCCCACTCGATCGTGGCAGGCGGCTTGGACGACACGTCGTAGGTGACGCGGGAAATTCCGGAAATCTCGTTGATGACCCGGTTGGAAACAGTTTCCAGCAAGTCATACGGCAAGTGAGCCCAACGCGCGGTCATGAAATCCACCGTTTCGACGGCCCGAAGCGCAACAACGTATTCATAGCGACGAGCATCACCGACCACACCTACCGACTTCACCGGCAAGAAAACCGCGAAGGCCTGGCTGGTTTTGTGGTAGTAATCGGCACGGTGCAGCTCTTCAAGGAAAATCGCATCGGCCCGACGCAGGATATCGGCGTACTCTTTCTTGACCTCACCGAGAATCCGAACACCCAGACCAGGCCCCGGGAATGGATGACGGTAAACCATATCGTATGGCAGGCCGAGCTCCAGACCAATTTTACGGACCTCATCCTTGAACAGCTCCCGCAGCGGCTCCACCAGCTTGAGCTTCATGGTCTCGGGTAGGCCACCTACATTGTGGTGAGACTTGATGACGTGGGCTTTACCGGTTTTTGCTGCAGCGGACTCAATCACGTCGGGGTAGATGGTGCCTTGCGCCAGCCAGTTAACGTCGGTAATCCGGGCTGCTTCTTCATCGAACACTTCGATAAAGGTGTTACCAATGATCTTACGCTTCTGCTCTGGATCCTGAACACCGGTCAGACGAGAAAGGAACAGGTCTTCGGCGTCTGCCTTGATAACCTTCACGCCCATATTCCGGGCAAACATGTCCATCACCTGCTCGCCTTCGTTCAGGCGCAACAGACCGTTATCAACGAACACACACGTCAGCTGATCACCAATGGCCTTATGCAGGAGCGCGGCGGTAACCGAGGAATCCACCCCTCCGGACAGCCCCAGCAGAACTTTGTCGCCGCCAACCTGGGCGCGAATTTGCTCAACGGCATCATCGACAATCTTCGCCGGTGTCCACAGTGGCTCGCACTGACAGATATCAAGGGCAAAATGCTCCAGCAGGCGTTTACCTTGCAGGGTGTGCGTTACTTCCGGGTGGAACTGAACACCGTACAGGTTGCGACTGACATCCTGCATGGCCGCAATCGGCGCGCTTTCTGTGGAGGCCAGCAGCTCAAACCCTTCAGGCATAACCACGACCTTGTCGCCGTGGCTCATCCAGACATCCAGCAACGACTCGCCGTTCGGACCAACGTGGTCCGTGATGTCTCTGAGTAGCGGCCCTTCGGCACGAACCTTCACCTGCGCGTAGCCAAACTCTCGCTTGTCGGAGCTGGCAACCTTGCCGCCCAGCTGTTCCGCCATGGTCTGCATGCCGTAACAGATACCCAAGACCGGAATACCCCGCTCAAACAGCCCCTCTGGAGCCCTCGGCCCACCCAACTGAGTAACCGACTCGGGGCCACCGGCCAATACGATCCCCTTGGGATTGAACTCGGCAAGTTCATCGTCGCTAATATCGAATGCACGGATTTCACAGTAGACACCGATTTCACGGACACGGCGCGCAATCAGCTGGGTGTATTGGGAGCCAAAATCAAGAATCAGGATGCGGTGGTCATGGATGTTCTGAGCCATGTGTTCCTCAAGTCAAAAAGTAGATGGCCTGACCCGGAAATGGGTCAGGCCAAAGCAGGTTGGCTTAGCCGACGCGGTAGTTAGGCGCCTCTTTCGTAATGGTCACATCATGGACGTGACTCTCACGCATGCCAGCACTGGTGATACGGACAAACTGGGGCTCGGTTCGCATAATTTCCAGGGTCGCGCTTCCGGTATAGCCCATGGACGCACGGAGGCCGCCCATCAGCTGGTGCACGATATTGCGCATCGGACCTTTGCACGCCACACGACCTTCAATGCCCTCTGGAACCAGCTTTTCAACACCTTCGCTTGCGTCCTGGAAGTAGCGATCACTGGAGCCCTGCCCCATCGCCCCGAGAGATCCCATGCCGCGGTAAGCTTTGTAGCTCCGCCCCTGGAACAGCTCAACTTCACCCGGCGCCTCGTCAGTACCAGCCAACAGGCTACCGACCATGACGCAGTAAGCCCCAGCAGCGATGGCCTTGGAAATATCGCCGGAGAAGCGAACACCACCATCAGCGATCAGCGGAATACCGCGCTCTTTAAGCGCTGCCGCTACATTTGAAACCGCGGTAATCTGAGGAACACCAATGCCCGCGACGATACGGGTGGTGCAGATGGAACCCGGGCCAATACCTACCTTCACTGCGTCAGCACCGGCATCAGCCAATGCAATGGCCGCTTCGGCTGTCGCGATGTTGCCGCCGATAACCTGAACCGAAGGGAAGCTCTGCTTCACCCAGCGAACTCGGTCAATAACACCTTTTGAATGACCGTGAGCGGTATCCACCACAATCACATCAACACCAGCGTCAACCAGTGCCGCCACACGGGCCTCTGTATCGCCGCCCGTACCCACAGCAGCACCAACGCGCAGTTGGCCGTGCTCGTCTTTACACGCCAGCGGGTAGTCTTTGGCCTTCTGGATGTCTTTGACCGTGATCAGCCCACGCAACTCGAAGTCGTCGTTAACCACGAGCACTTTTTCAATCCGGTTCTTGTGAAGCAGTTCCTTCACTTCATCCAGATCGGCGCCTTCCTTTACGGTGACCAACTTGTCTTTCGGCGTCATGATCTCGGAGACCGGCGTATCCATACGGCTCTCAAACCGGATATCGCGACCGGTAACAATGCCGACCAGATCCTTGCCATCAACAACCGGCAAACCGGAGATGTTGTTGGCGGAGGTAATGTCCACCAGCTCCCGAACCGTTGTCGCGGGTGTTACCGTGATGGGGTCCTTGACCACGCCGCTTTCAAACTTCTTAACCTTGCGAACCGCCGCAGCCTGTTGCTCCACGGTCATGTTTTTGTGCATGATGCCAATACCGCCTTCCTGAGCCATGGCAATGGCAAGATCAGCTTCGGTCACGGTATCCATGGCAGCGGAGACCAATGGAATATTCAGGGAAATTTCCTTGGTCAGCTGGGTTTTCAGGCTGACATCTTTGGGCAGAACTTCAGAATGTCCGGGGATGAGCAGGACATCATCAAATGTGAGGGCTTCTTCGGCAATTCGCAGCATTGGGACCCGCCTTTTGAACATGCTAAGTTGAGGATTTGCCCGAACGCCGGAACGTTATTTCCGGTGGCCGTTACAAAGCAAATACCTTAATCGGGCGATTATAAATTAGGTCACTGACAACAGTAAACCGCACCAATACAGGCTCGGGATTGCATCTTTTTGAATTTTGGCTATTTTTGGTGCCCCATATTTTCGGCAATCACCTACGTGTAACTGGCCTAACCTGAAGGAATCCATGGATAATTTCGACTATCCCGCCCGTCCCAGAGCGCTCACCGTCAGCGAGCTGAACCACCAGGTCCGCCATCTGCTGGAAACCAGCTTTATGCAGGCATGGATCGAAGGTGAGCTGTCCAGCTTCTCCCGCCCATCCTCAGGGCACTGGTATTTCACCCTCAAGGACAGCAAATGTCAGGTCCGGTGCGCGATGTTCCGGGGCTTCAACCAGCGCATTCAGCCAATCCCCCGCGAGGGCGACCTGGTTCGAATTCGCGGCAAGGTAAGCCTTTACGAAAATCGAGGGGACTTCCAGATCATCGCGGAACACATGGAGCCTGCCGGACTCGGGGCGCTTCAGCAGGCCTTTGAGGCCCTCAAGGTAAAGCTTGGGCAAGAAGGATTATTCGCCCCTGAGCGAAAGAGGCCCATCCCCTTTCCTCCTCGGCACATTGGCGTTGTCACGTCACCAACGGGCGCAGCGATTCATGACATCCTGAGCGTACTGGCCCGGCGATGCCCTGCGGTTCCGGTAACCCTGTATCCCACGGCTGTTCAAGGCCAGGCCGCCACGACAGACATTGTTAACGCCATTACGCTGGCACAGCACCACAACAAAGCGGACGTTTTGATCATTGGTCGCGGGGGCGGCTCACTGGAAGATCTCTGGTGTTTCAATGAAGAAGCAGTGGCCCGCGCCATTGCCCAGTGCGCTATCCCAACGGTCAGCGCCGTGGGCCATGAGATCGACGTAACCATTGCCGACTTCGTGGCCGACCTTAGGGCACCCACTCCCTCAGCCGCTGCCGAAAAAGTGTCTCCCGACCAAAGCGAATGGTTGCGCCGACTGGCGGATCAGGAAGTCAGGCTGCGGCAGGCTGCTACACGCCATACCCAGCGCCTGCAGAACCAGTTGCAGCACCTGGCCGCACGATTAAGAGACCCCCGGCGTGAGCTGCAGGAAAAAGCCCAACGCCTGGACGACCTTGAGATCAGGCTCCTGACGACCATCCGACAGCGCCAGGATGCCAACCGCCTGGACAATCAGCAGGCCCGCTTGCTCGCCCAGTCGCCCAACCGCCTACTCAAAACCCGCATGAGCGAGATCGAGCAGCTTACAACCAAGCTCCACCAGGGCGTTCGCCGGGTTTTACGCCAACACCAGGAGCGCTTTACCCACGCGGCCCAAACCCTTCATGTCGTCAGCCCCCTCGCGACGCTCGACCGGGGTTACGCCATCCTCCAGGACAGTGAAGGCACCATTATTCGCCAGGTTTCCCAATTAAACCCCGGGGACCAGATCCGCGCCCGAGTCGCGGAAGGCAGCGTCACCGCGACTGTCACCAACACAACCCCAAACCCGTCCTGAAGGCTACGGGGGCGGCGCCTTTGGCGCTGCCTTAGCCTTTGGTCTACTGGTTCCCCGCCTCAAACCACATAAAGTCTGTCATCAGCCTATCAGGAAAATAATGACAACAAACATTGAGTTGAGGTGGACGAATGACCTACCACGCCGAATTCAAGCGCTCTATCGACCAGCCAGAAGCGTTCTGGGGTAAACAGGCCGATGCAATCGACTGGATCCAGCCCCCGAAAATCATGTGGGAAAAGCTCGATAACGGTCATGGCAACTGGTTCCCGGACGGCACGTTGAATACCTGCGACATTGCTCTCGACGCCAACATTCGAGCTGGCCGGGGCGAACAGAACGCCCTGATCTATGATTCTCCGGTAACCGGCACCCAGCAGTCGTTCACCTATCTCGAGCTTCGCGATCAGGTCGCCATATTTGCGGGTGCAATGCGCGCCCAGGGCATCACCAAAGGTGACCGCGTCATCATATACATGCCCATGATTCCGCAAGCGGTCATTGCCATGCTCGCATGTGCCCGCATTGGCGCCATACATTCCGTTGTGTTTGGTGGCTTTGCGGCCCATGAACTGGCAGTGCGAATCGACGACGCCAAACCGAAAGCCATCATTACGGCCTCCTGCGGCATTGAAGTGAACCGAGTCATCGAATATAAGCCACTGGTGGACGATGCCATCAAAGAGGCTGAGCACAAACCCGAGTGCTGCATTCTGTTCCAGCGCCCAGAAGCCAAGGCAAGCCTGGTAGCCGGGCGCGACCTGGAGTGGAATGCGTTCGTCGCCAACGCTGAAGCCGTCGACCCGGTCCCGGTCAAGTCGACAGATCCGCTGTACATCCTCTATACCTCAGGAACGACGGGCAAGCCCAAGGGCGTGGTGAGAGACAACGGCGGTCATGCGGTGGCCATACGCTACAGCATGTCCCTGGTTTATGACGCCAGCCCCGGTGATGTTTTCTGGGCCGCCTCAGACGTGGGCTGGGTAGTCGGTCACAGCTACATCGTTTACGGCCCGCTGTTTACCGGCTGCACCACCATCCTGTACGAAGGCAAGCCGGTCCGCACACCCGACGCTGGCGCATTCTGGCGGGTCTGTGAAGATCACAAGGTCAACATCCTGTTTACCGCCCCCACCGCCTTCCGGGCCGTGCGCAAGGAAGACCCCGAAGCCGATCAACTCCACCGCTACGACATCGGCTCGCTCAAACGTATTTATCTCGCCGGAGAGCGGCTCGACCCGCCAACCTACGAATGGCTGCGGGAACACACAAGCCTGCCCGTACTCGACCACTGGTGGCAAACAGAAACTGGCTGGGCCATCTGCTGCAACCCCACCGGCATTGACATGGTACAGACCAAGCCTGGGTCGGCGACATTCCCATCTCCCGGCTTTAACGTTCAAGTGCTGGACCCGGAAGGTATTCCCGTGGCCGCTGGCGAACAGGGCGATGTCGCGATCAAGCTGCCCTTACCTCCTGGGTGCCTGAGCACAGTATGGGGTGACGACGCCCGCTTCCAAAACACCTATCTGGCACCGATTCCTGGCTATTACAGCTCAGGGGATGGGGGCTACATTGATGAAGATGGCTACGTGTTTATCATGGGCCGAACCGACGATGTCATAAATGTGGCCGGACACCGCCTGTCAACCGGAGAAATGGAAGAGATCATCGCATCCCATCCAGCCGTCGCGGAGTGCTGCGTGATCGGTGCCAACGACGAGTTAAAAGGCCAGGTTCCACTGGGGTTGGTGCTGATCAAGGATGGCGCCACTATCTCTGAGACCGAGCTGGAAGAGGAATTGGTTGATATGGTCCGGGAACGCATTGGCGCCATCGCGTGCTTCCGCCAGGCGATTATCGTCGACCGTTTGCCAAAAACCCGCTCTGGAAAGATTCTCAGGCGAGTCATTCGGCAGATTGCAGACGGCCAGCAATATTCCGTGCCAAGCACCATTGATGACCCGGCAATTCTTGAGGAAATCAGCCAGCATTTCACCAGCTAACCCTGCCGAGCATATTGGATCGGGGCGCCTAAAACGCCCAGATCCAATACCGGCCGGGAATATTACAAGGTGTTGTTTTCTATCTGTAAAAATTGGTGATCAAAGCCCCAAAAAATGCGTTGACGACCCTCAAACAGGGTCTATACTGAATTTGCTGTGAAAAGACAGCGGTATTAAGTGGTTGTGTTCCAACGTCCTGCTCGCCAGCTTTCGTTGCTCCATCCTCGGTACTCTCTGGATTTCTCAGCACTGGCTGTTCCGTCAGGAATAGCGTAGGTCCCGTGAGGGTACAACTTCAGAAATACAGGAAATATCGATGTCTGATACTAAAACTGGCCACGTTAAGTGGTTCAACGAGTCGAAAGGCTTTGGCTTCATCGCTCAGGAAGGCGGTAGTGACGTATTCGTTCATTACAGTGCAATCAACTCATCCGGTTTCCGTACCCTGACCGAAGGTCAGCAGGTACAGTTCACCGTGACCCAGGGTCCGAAAGGTCCTCAGGCAGAAAACGTAACCCCGGTCTAAGGTTATGTTCTCACTCTGCCCCCTGCCCCTCACGGGCTGTGGTATTTAAAAGCCGGCGTAAGCCGGCTTTTTATTGTCTCCATCCTCGAGTCAGGAAACCAACGCTTCCGCTGCTTCGTCGGCTTCATTACCAACGTGTCCGACCTGTTCCAATTTTGAGACAGCCGTCAACAACGCCTGAACGGTAGCTGATGCGGTATCTTCTGCCAGCGCCGCCGCACTGCTCACCTGCTCTCCGGAAACAACCCGAATGCATGCCAGCGCGTTGGCTGCAGTGCCTTCCCCTAAAGCGAACTCATCATAAGCCTCTACGGCGACAGACACACCCAGCTGCCGGCCGAGCCCTTGGACAACAGCCTCAACCACACCAAGCCCCTGCCCGGAAAGTACCGTACCTTTTTCGCCAACACGAACTTCAGCATGAACCCCCTGGTCATCACGATGGAAATCGTATGACGTCAATTCCCAGTCCCGCTGAACATCCAGGTAGTGTGTCCTGAAAAGCTCGTGGATGGCATCCGGTCCCATTTCTCCGCCGTTACGTTCGGCCTCCCGCTGAACCAGCTTGCTGAATTCAATCTGCAGCCAACGCGGAAGACTGATGCCGTAATCCCGCTCCAACACATAGGCCACTCCGCCCTTCCCGGACTGACTGTTGATGCGAACCACTTCCTCATAGCGCCGTCCCAAATCACTGGGATCGATTGGCAAATAGGCAACATTCCAGGCCCGCCCCGGCTCCCGCTGGGCGAGACACTTCCGTATTGCGTCCTGGTGGCTGCCAGAGAACGCGGTAAACACAAGCTCCCCGGCATAGGGATGGCGTGGATGGGTCTGGATTTCGGTACAGGCTTCTACAACATCGGCAATTTCAGCCATACCAGACAAATCGAGCTCTGGGTCGATACCCTGGGAATAGAGGTTCATGGCCATGGTCACCAAATCCATGTTGCCCGTACGTTCGCCATTCCCCATCAGGGTACCTTCAACCCGGTCAGCCCCTGCCATTACCGCCAACTCCGCAGCAGCCACCGCGCAACCACGGTCGTTATGGGTATGGACACTGATACTGATATGCTCGCGGTACCGAATATGGTCACAGATCCACTCCACCTGATCAGCAAACACATTGGGTGTGGCCATCTCGACGGTCGCCGGCAGGTTAATGACCACCTTTTGCCCGTTATCCGGACGCCAGACGTCGTTTACGGCGTCAATCACCTCAGCCGCAAAGTCCAGCTCGGTCCCGGTAAAACTTTCCGGGGAGTACTCAAACGTCCAATCCGTATCCGGGAAGCCTCGGGCAATGTCCCTGACCAGCGTTGCCCCGTTGACGGCGATCTCTCGAATCCCCGCTCGATCCATGCCGAACACCTGCTGCCGCTGAACCGTAGAGGTGGAGTTGTATACATGCACCACCGCACGACTCACACCCTTCAAAGCTTCGAATGTTCGCTCGATCAGTTCCTCACGGGCCTGGGTCAAAACCTGAATGGTCACACCCTCGGGAATGCGCTGCTCTTCAATCAACTTGCGGCAAAAATCAAAATCGGGCTGACTGGCCGCCGGAAAACCAATTTCAATTTCTTTAAAACCAAGCTTCACCAACAGATCAAACATTCTCTGTTTCTGAGCAACCGTCATCGGCTTAACGAGAGCCTGATTGCCATCTCTCAGGTCAACCGCACACCAAGTCGGTGCCTTTTCGATAACCTGGTCAGGCCAGCGCCGGTTTGTTTTTTTGATGGGGGGAAACGCAACGTACTTGCTGTGATCGAAAGACATTTGAGCACTTCCTTCTGAAGGACTGTCCGAGAGGGTTAGTAGATCTATAGATTACGCTAAGCGAGTCGAAAGTTGCTTGCGTTCTCGCCTTAATTCCCTCTATTGTGCGCAATATCCTATCGCCATTCGAAGGAAAAAGCGCAGATTATGTCGATCAAAAAGCAAGAGCTGGTACAACTGGACAAGATGGACCGCAGTATCCTGGAACAACTCCAGAAAGACGGGTCCCTGAGCAATCAGGAGCTGGCGGAAAAAGTGGGGCTGTCACCCTCGCCCTGTCTTAGACGAGTACGGGCTCTTGAGGACGCGGGGGTTATCGTGAAGCGAGCGATCATTCTTGATCACAAGAAACTGGGACTGTCGCTAACGGCGATCCTGCTGATTGGCATGGACCGCCATACCCCAGAGCGCTTTGCCGCTTTTGAGGAGCAGGTGTCCGGCTACCCGGAAGTTCAGGAGTGCTATTTGATTACCGGTCACGACGCTGACTATATGCTCAAAGTGGTGGTACCGGACATGGATCACTACCACCACTTCCTGCTCAACCGGATAACCCGGATTCAAGGGGTTAGCGGTGTCCATTCAAGCTTTGTTCTGCGCCGGGTTATTGACAACACGGCGCTGCCCTTGGGGTATCTGACCTGACGCAAGACCGCCAGATCGCCACCTCCCTCGAACGCTAGTTGGCCAAGGTGGCTAGATAGGCTTTCGCCATGATTTTAATCTCGCGCACAAGGCTTTCCGCCTCCTGTTCAGGCAAGGTGACAGCCAACCTCAACATGGTTCCGACGGACCGGGGTAAAAGCAGACTGGCACTCCAGCGACGTTCGCTGGACAGTTCCGGCAAATCTTTTTCCAGGCGTGCATCCAGATCCCTGGCATTGGTATGAAGCTCGCTGAGATCAAGCTCTCTCAACTCAGGCATGGAGCCAACTCCACTCCAGATCGCCGAGTAGGCCGGCTCATTTCGATAGAAGTCGTAATACAGATCAACCAGCACATCGACAGCCTGCACCATATCGGTTTCGGCAAGACGCTCCCGCAATGCCTGCTCCATCTTTGTTACATGGGTCTCAGCAATGGCCTTAACAATAGCCGCCTTATTCGGGTAGTAGCGGTACAGGGACGCCAGTGACATGTCGGAACTGCGCGCTATGGCCGACATACTGGTACCATCAACGCCAAATTCATTGAATATACCTGCCGCGTGACGAAGGATTGCACTCACCCTTTCTCGACTTCGGGCCTGTACTGGCGTGCGTCGCGGTTTTACATCGATGTTTTCTTCATTCATCCTGGGTCCTGCTGTGTTACTGGGCCGGGCGGCTAGACTTGGGTATTGGGCGAGGGTGCTAGCTCTCTGTACTAGGCCGGGAGCGCATAGCTTCCGGTGACATGCGCCACCAACTGCTCATCACTCCCTTCTCCGGACATCAAACGCACTTCACAGAAGGCCAGCCTCCGCCCCATCCGAAGCACAATGGCCTCAGCGGAAAGGTCACCTGGCGCTGGTCGCTGCAAAAAGTTAATCGATAGGTTACTCGTCACCGCCATTTCTACCTTGCCCAAAGAGGCCAGAACTGCCGCATACATAGAAGCATCCGCCAGCGCCATCTGCACCGGGCCGGAGATCGTTCCACCGGGCCGGATCTGGCGGTCGGAAAACTTCAGGCGGGTTCTGGCATAACCGGACCGGGCTTCTTCAACAGTAAACCCAATATCGTTGGCCATGGGAACCCCATCCCTGATCAGCGTCTCAATATCTATCGCAGTAAGACTCATGAAGCCATCCTCCCAATCTGTACCTTAACCCACGGGCTCCGTACAATACCCCCCACGATGTAACAAATAAAGCTGCCTAATACCAAGGTCCGAATGGGCAAGATGCTGTAGGGCAGCATTCTCTGGTTCACTGACAACGGAAAACACGATGCGAGCAAGCCGCTACCTGATTGCTACCTTGAAAGAAACCCCCGCCGATGCCGAGGTCATCAGCCACCAGTTGATGCTCAGGGCTGGAATGACCCGTAAACTGGCCGCTGGCCTGTACACCTGGCTGCCAATGGGTCTCAGGGTGTTGCGCAAGGTTGAACGCATCGTCCGTGAAGAAATGGACAAGAGCGGCGCCCAGGAAGTTCTTATGCCCGCCGTGCAGCCGGCGGAACTCTGGCAGGAATCTGGCCGCTGGGAGCAATACGGCGGCGAACTCCTGCGCCTCAATGACCGCCATGGTCGGGAATTCTGCTTTGGCCCAACCCACGAAGAAGTCATTACCGACATGGTCCGTAATGAATTGAAAAGCTACAAAGAGCTTCCCGCCAACTTCTATCAGATTCAGACCAAGTTCCGCGACGAACGCCGCCCTCGTTTCGGGGTCATGCGCGCCAGGGAATTCGTGATGAAGGACGCCTACTCCTTCCACCTCAACCAGCAATCCCTGGATGAGACCTATGAGGTCATGCACCGCACCTACTGCGCCATCTTCGACCGACTGGGGCTGGACTACCGACCTGTGCAGGCGGACTCCGGCTCCATTGGCGGCAGCTCGTCCCACGAATTCCACGTGCTGGCCAGTTCAGGGGAAGACGACATCGTTTTCAGTACCGAAAGCGATTACGCGGCCAACATCGAAAAGGCGGAAGCCGTGGCCCCTGCCGGGGATCGCCCAGCCGCCAGTGAGGCCCTCGCTGAAGTTGCCACACCCGATCAGCGTACTATTGACGACGTTGCAACCTTCCTGAAGGTTGACGCTACTCAAACGGTCAAAACGCTGATTGTAAAGGCGCAAGTCGAGGAAGATGAAGAAGGTGGCCTGATTGCCCTGATCCTCAGGGGTGACCACTCTCTCAACGAGATCAAAGCGGAGAACCTACCTGGCATCGCCGAGCCGCTGACCATGGCAACCGATGAAGAGATCGAACAGGCGGTTGGCTGCAAACCTGGCTCCATTGGCCCTGTTGGTCTGAACATTCCCGTCATCGTGGATCGCAGCGCGGCTCACCTGGCAGATTTCGTGTGCGGCGCCAACAAAGAAGGCTACCACCTCACCGGCGTCAACTGGAGCCGGGATGTCGCTATTGAGCGCGTCGAAGATCTTCGCAACGTGGTTGAAGGTGACCTCAGCCCCTGCGGCAAGGGCACCCTGGAAATCCGGCGCGGCATTGAAGTGGGCCATATCTTCAAGCTTGGTAACAAGTACAGCAAAGCGCTGAATGCCACGGTTCTGGATGAACACGGCAAAACCGCCATTATGGAAATGGGCTGCTATGGCATCGGGGTATCTCGCATCGTAGCCGCATCCATTGAACAGAACTACGATGACCGCGGCATCATCTGGCCCGACGCAATCGCTCCGTTTGAAGTCGCTATTGTGACCCTGAACGCCCATAAATCGCCGGAGGTGATGGAAGCCGCTGAACTGCTTTACACCCAGCTGCGTCAGGCCGGCTACGATGTTCTGCTGGATGACCGTAATGAGCGGCCAGGCGTGAAGTTTGCGGATATGGAACTGATTGGTATCCCTCACCGCTTTGTGGTTTCGGACCGTGGCCTCAGCGCAGGCACACTGGAGTACAAGGGACGCCGTGACGCCGACAAACAGGATATCGCGGTTACCGACGCGCTGTCCTTCCTGGTCAACGCATCCCCACGCAGCGGCCTCTGATCCCCGCGGATATTATTGAAAGTCGGTGCTGGCGGCGCTTGTCGCCAGCACCACCTGCGGCTCCATCTCCAGCTCTACCCCAAAACGCCCTCGGACATCGTCCTTTATCCTGCCAGCCAGTAACAGGATGTCATTGCCACTGCCCCCAGCATGATTGACCAGCACCAGGGCCTGGCGGTTATGCACCCCAACCTTGCCGTTGCGAAACCCCTTCCATCCACAACGATCAATCAGCCACGCGGCGGCCAGCTTAACGGAATGTTCGGCAGGATAAGCAGCAATATCCGGGAAATCCGCTCGCAACCGATCCCAGGTTTCCAGCGGCACCACTGGGTTTTTGAAAAAACTCCCTACATTGGGGAGCACTGCGGGGTCCGGCAGTTTCCGGCGACGTACTGCCATGACGCCTTCGGCCACGTCCAGGGGCGTCAACGGCTTGTCGTCGCTTCGGTTTGAAAAGTAGTCCTTGAGGTCGCCGTAACCCAGGTTTAACGGCGCACTGCGAGAAAGGCAGAGGGTAACGTCAAGAATGATGTATCGGCCGGGGCATTGCTTGAACAAACTGTCGCGATAAGCAAAGCAACAGTCTTCGTTCGACAGCGAGACGACCTCATCATTTTCCCTGTCCCAGGCTGTTACACTGGACAGCGTATCCTTGAGCTCCGCCCCATAGGCGCCGATGTTCTGCACGGGTGCGGCGCCGGCTGTGCCCGGTATCAGAGCCATGTTTTCAATGCCCCGGTAACCCGCCTTGGCAGCATATATCACCGCATCGTGCCAGCATTCCCCTGCCCCAAGAATCAGTTTGGCGTGGTCATTATCGACCTCGGTCCAGCGACGTCCTGAAATCGTGATACGAACCACCAAGCCATCAACATCCCCGGCAAACACCAAGTTGCTGCCGCCACCCAGAACCAGCACCTCAAGCGCCCGCTGATTTGCCCAGTCAAGCGCTTGCCGGAGCTGCTCAAGGGAGCTGGCCTCAGTGAAATATCGAGCACGCGCACGAATACCCAAGGTATTGAAGGGAGACAGGTCTACCGATTCACGAACAACCAGCGAAGCACTCACAAATGGTGCTCCCGAATGGCCCCAAGCAATCCACGGCTGGCCTCTTCAATCAGGTCCAGAACCTCCTCAAAGCCTTGCTCACCGCCATAGTAAGGGTCAGGCACTTCGTGCAAAGTCGACTGACCACCGTAACTCAGGAAAAGCTGGGGCTCTGTCCCACCCTGCTGGCGCCAGAACGACTTTATGTCTGCTAGATTTTGCCGGTCCATGACCAGGATATAGTCGAAGGTATCCAGGTCGCCCACCGCAAATTGCCGCGCCCGCAAGCCGCGAATATCAACGCCTCGCCTAAGGGCCGCGTCAATTGCGCGGGCGTCAGGCGCCTTACCCACATGCCAGTCCCCGGTACCACAGGAATCCACAACGACCTGCCCTGTCAGCCCCGCATCAGCGACGACCCGCTCAAACACCCCCTGTGCAGACGGCGAGCGGCAGATGTTGCCAAGACAAACAAACAGAACCTTTACCTGACTCATGGCGGTGACACTCCCCGGTTGCTGAGTTAAGAGTTGGCCGTGTCAGCCATCAGGCGACGAAGACGGGTAAGATCCTCTTCGGTATCCACTCCCGCTGGCGGGGCCTGACAAGCCTCAGCAACGTGAATGCGGGCTCCGTTGAACAGCGCACGAAGCTGCTCCAGGCACTCCGTGGTTTCAATGGGCGCAGGCGACCAGGTGACAAAGTCTGTCAATAAACCAACACGGTAGCCATAGATCCCGATGTGACGGTAATAACTGGCGCCCTCGGGGAGGCTGTCTGGCCGCTGGCCTTCACTCCATGCGTCCCTCGCCCAAGGGATCGGGGCACGACTGAAGTAGTGGGCCATGCCACGGTGATCAAACACCACCTTTACAACATTGGGGTTAAACAGGCTGGCCACATCGTCGATTTGTTCGCAAAGCGTCGAGATGGATGCTTCAGGGTTACTACCAAGGTTGGCCGCTACCTGGTTGATCAGCGCGGGAGGGATCATCGGCTCATCACCCTGGACATTAATAACCCGGTGATCCGCAGAGAAACCCAGGGTTCTTGCCACTTCTTCCAGGCGATCAGTCCCGCTGGCGTGGTCCGCCGAGGTCATTACCGCTTCTGCGCCAAAGCTTTTACAGGCGTCCATAATCCGCTGGTCATCCGTTGCAATGACAACCCGGTCAGCCTTGCTCTCAGTAGCCCGCTCATAAACATGCTGGATCATCGGCTTACCTGCAATATCCGCAAGGGGCTTGCCGGGTAAACGAGAGGATGAATAGCGGGCTGGAATCACTACCGTGAATGACATGGTGCTACCCTGTAAAAGTGTTGGGGCTAGATTCAGTGGCGCTCAAGCCGTTCTTCCGATCCAAGGGTACGGGCTTCAACCGCCAGCATGACCGGGATGCCTTCGCGAATCGGAAAAGCCATGGCATCGGCATAACAAACCAGCTCCTGGCGTTCTCGATCAAGCTTGAGTTCACCCTTGCACACTGGGCATGCCAACATTCCCAACAGTTTCTTATCCATGATTATGGTCTCGCAAATGGTTCAGGTTCTATTCAGTAACGCCACCGGAGTTCGGCTCAGGCTATTGTAACCTGTCCAGCAGGTCTTTTCGGAACGCTTCGGGCAGCTCCGCCCTTACCTCCAGTACCCAGGTATTCGCCGGCGCAATGGCCTTACATTTAACGGCATCCTTGGCGGTCATCAACAGCACTTCATCTTGCGCCGTTTCAAGGTCTTCACCGCGAAACCGATGATGGTCCGGCAACGCCCTCGATCTCACCAGTGCCCCAAGCTCAGCCAAGGTATCGAAGAACCGCTGGGGATTGCCGATACCCGCTACAGCCCGCACTTTACGGCCTTGTAGCCACTCCAAGGGTTGAGATTCACCCGAACAGAGGTTCCGAATAAGCGCAGGCTTCAATGCCATGCAGAACTGGGCCCGATGTTCCAGAGGAAGGGGGAGCTGGCCATTGGTGATGACAAAATCAACACTCTCGAGGCGATCGACCGGCTCCCGGAGTGGGCCCACCGGTATCGGCGCCCCGTTACCAATGCCACGCTGACCATCAAATACAGCCAACTCCAGATCACGTGGCAATGCATAGTGCTGCAAGCCGTCGTCACAAACCAGGATGTTGCCAAGCTGCTCGCGGATAGCCCATTGACCACCACGATACCGTTTCGGATCTACCACGACTGGGCATCCACACTGCTGCGCCAGCATCACCGGCTCATCTCCAGCCTCGGCAGGGTCGGAGTCTGGGGAAACCAGCAGCGGGTAATGATCGGAGCTTCCACCGTAACCACGGGTCAGTATCACCGGAGACCAACCGGCCTCCCTCAAGGTCTCAACCAGCCAGGCGGTCAACGGCGACTTCCCGGTTCCGCCGGCAGTGATATTGCCAACGACAACCACAGGCAGAGTCAACTTTGGGTTTGGGGGCTGGCTTACGGCACGGTCGCGCCGGGCACGGGCGACGCGACGGAACAGCCATGCCAGCGGCCAAAGAAACCACAGCGGGCGACCCGCCCCATACCAAAGGCGATCAACCGACAGGGTCATGCCGACTCAGAAAACTGGGTTTGGTGAAGGTTGGCATAGGCGCCACCCGCCGCCAGAAGCTCCTCATGACGACCGGATTCAATGATTTGCCCAGCCTCCATAACCACAATTCGGTCTGCCTTCTCAATGGTCGACAACCGGTGAGCGATCACCAAGGTAGTTCGACCTTCCATCACAGTCTCTAACGCGTCCTGGATGTGACGCTCTGACTCGGTATCCAATGCCGAGGTCGCTTCGTCCAGAATCAGGATCGGCGCATTCTTCAGCAACGCCCTGGCAATCGCCAGCCGCTGTCGCTGCCCCCCGGAAAGCATCACGCCGTTGTCACCAATGACTGTGTCGAGACCATCTGGCATGCGATCAATGAACTCAAGGGCATGAGCCTTGGCAGCCGCCTCGCGGATCTGCTCACGAGTGGCATCCTTGAGAGCCCCATAGGCGATGTTGGCCGCAATCGTGTCGTTGAACAACACAACATTCTGTGTCACCAGGGCAATCTGACTGCGTAACGCCCTGAGTTCATAATCACCAAGGGCATGGCCGTCGATGGAGATTTCACCACCGGTATACTCGTAGAAACGAGGCAACAGGCTGACCAGAGTCGATTTACCGCTGCCCGAGCGCCCTACCAGCGCCACACTCTGACCGGCAGGAATGTCCAGGCTGATGTTGTGGAGCACATCATCCAGCTGGTCGCGATAGCGGAAACAAACCTGGTTCAGGGAAATCTGGCCGGTTACCCGCTCAGGTGCATATTGGCCACTATTCTCCTCCGTTGGCTGGTCCATGGTTTCAAAGACATCATGGGCTGCCGCCACACCTTTCTGGATTTTTGCGTGTACGGAGGTGACCTGACGCACCGGCTTGGCCATGGTGGTCGCGGCGGTGATAAAGGCGATCAGTTCACCCGTCGACATAGACCCGCGGATTTCCGGCGAGAGCATCAACCAGACCAGCGATGCAATAGCCAGGGCAACCAGCACCTGGATGACCGGAACACTGATCGCCTGAGTCGACGCCATTTTCAGGCTCTGTACCAGGTTGTGCTGGCTGACCTGGTGGAAGCGCTCGCGTTCATAGTCTTCGCCGCCAAAGGTGCGTACGACCCGGTAGCCGGAAATGCCTTCGGAGGCCACATGGGTAATATCACCCATGGAACCCTGGATGCGCTTACTCAAACGACGGAAGCGTTTGCTGGCGTAACTGACCACCAGGCCAATCACCGGTCCAACAACCAGGAAAACCACCGTCAGCTTCCAGTTGGTATAGAGCATGAAACCCAGTAGACCAACGACCGTCAGCCCTTCCCGAAGGGTGATCGTAACAGCATCCGTCGTTGCTTCCGCTACTTGCTCAACGTTGAACGTGAGCTTGGAAACAAGGCGCCCTGCAGCGTTGTCATCGAAATAACGGGAAGGCAAAGTCAGCAAGCGGTCAAACAACTGCACCCGCAGTGCGTTGATCACGTTCCGCCCAACGTAGCTGATGAAATACTGACTCATGAAGGTACCGAGCCCGCGCATGGCGAAAACGCCCACGATCAACCCAGTCAGCAGGAGACGGTTCTGATCCGTCGGGTTTTCGATGGCCTCGATAACGTACTCCATGGCGGCCGCCATGGCAGTTGACGCTCCCGCATAGATAACATTACCAATAACCGCAAAAACAAAGGCGACCCAGAAGGGTCGCACGTATTTGAGCAAACGCTTGTAGGTCTGCCAATTGGAGGGCTGGTCAGCCATGTCCGCTCCAGGTTCAGGATCAACGTTCTTCACTGATTCGCTCGGTTGTAATACTCAACTTGGCGAACCCCAAACGTCCGGCTACGTCCATGGCGCGGACAACGAACTGATGCGGCGTATTGGCATCAGCCGTAATGATAAAGGGCAGCGAGCTATCTCCCTCAGACAGCTCACGAACGGCACGTTCGAGTGTCTCAAGGCGGTTATTCACCAGCGCACGCTCATTCAGGGAGTACTGCCCCTGGGCATTGATGACCACATCAATCTGACGGACCTCAGCTTCCACGACATCGCCATTCGCCTCCGGCAACTCCACCTTCAGGTGGCTTTCCCGGGTAAATGTCGTGGACACCATGAAAAAGATCAGCAGCAGGAAGACCACATCGATAAGAGGCGTCAGGTCTACCCCAACCTCCTGACTCCTCTGGCGCTTGAATTTCACGGCGCTCAGGCTCCTTCCACGTCGATTTCTCGGTCACCATGAACAACTTCCACCAGCTTGATGGCCTCTTGCTCCATGTTAACCACCAGTTCATCAACACGACGAATGAAATAACGGTGAGCAATCAGGGCAGGAATGGCCACGCTCAGGCCTGATGCGGTCGTAATCAGCGCTTCCGAAATACCACCCGCCAGGTTGCCGGCATCACCAACCCCAGCGAGCTGGATTTCCGCAAATACCTTGATCATACCGATAACGGTACCGAGCAAGCCCAACAGTGGGGTAATCGTAGCCACCGTCCCCAGGGGGTTCAGAAAACGCTCAAGATCATGGATGACCTGACTGGCCTCATGCTCGATGCTTTCCTTCATGATTTCACGGCCATGCTTGGCGTTCATCAACCCGCCAGCAAGGATGCGACCTAATGGAGAAGAACCCTGCAACTCTTTGAGTTTTCTGCCATTCAGCTCTTTCTTTTTGATCCATCGCCACAATTCATTAATGGTCTGCTCCGGCGCTATACGGGATGGGCGCAGGGTCCAGAAGCGTTCAAGGATGATCGCTAGGGCAAGAACGGAACAGGCAATGATCGGCACCATAAGGATGCCACCGGCTTTCAAGAGCTCGAACACGCTTGGTCTCCATGATAATTAACAAGCCGCGCTACTTTAGCATAGCTACCGACAGAGGCCACACCTGGAATGTCACGGTATTTTAATGATATGCAGCTGACAGCGGCGGTGGAGCTATCCAGAATGGCTGGCGGTCACGGGCCACATCAATTGCCTCGCCCTCGGTTTCAAACCGAAGGTGTATCGCTCCGGTTTCCGCCGTGTTCAATAGCGCACTACCGGCTTCCCGGTAACGATCGATAACGGTTGGATGAGGGTGCCCGAAGCGGTGGCGGTAACCCGCACTGAAGATCACTAAGTCAGGCTTCAGCGCGTTAACCCAGGCCGTATCCGACGATGTTTTACTGCCGTGGTGAGCCGCAACCACAGCACGGTAGGAGGCAGACCGGGGTGGAACTTCGTCGAGAAACGCCCGTTCCGTGTCCGCAGATATGTCGCCGGGCAAAACCCATTCAACACCCCCATAGCGAAGGGTTAGCACGCATGATCGATCGTTCCCCCCTGATGGCGCCACGTTGGCGTGTTGCCAGGCTGTGACCTCTATCTCCCCCACCCGAATTCCATCGAGGCCGCTGCACGACGAGATTTGTCCCGAATAGCCATCCCCAATCCGTTGGCGAACCCGCTCAGGCTCACCACTGGCAAATTCAGCAACCAGGAATCGGGACAACAGCGTCGCGAGCCCTCCAGCATGGTCAGCATCACCATGACTGACGACCAACCAATCTATTTGACCAACACCCAGGCGAGACAGATTGGGCAACAGGACACTTTCAACAGCACTGTAGCCACCGGGATATGACGGCCCGGTATCATAGATCAGCACGCCCCTCTGATGACGCACCAGCACCGACAACCCTTGGCCCACATCCCATACCCACACCTCTGGCGCATCAACGTCCGGGTTAGCCACTTTCTTCTCGCCGCCACCCAAGACGCCCGTCGCCAACCACACGCCACATAGAGCGAAAGCCAGCCCCCGGGCGAATCGAACCGGGATGACCAACGACACCAAGACAAGCACGCCAAGGAGGAATGGGACCCACACGCCAGCTGCAGGCAAGGGGTCCGACCAAACCGCCAGCCAGGACAAGAACTGCCAAAGCACTCCTAATACCAGGTCATACCCCTGGCCAACAACGTGGGCCGAGTCAGGCACCAGGGCGATCACTGCCCCGCCCAACAACACGACTGGCATCACCACCAGCGACACCCAGGGTACCGCTACCAGGTTTGCCGGCGCTCCCATGGTCACCTGGGGCTGACCAATCGCCACAAGTACCGGCCAGAGCCCAACAAAGACGGCCGCTTGCGCCAGAATCAGAGCCAGGCTCCAGTGGCAGCGCCCAACCCACCCACTGAAGACCAGAATCAGAACGGCGACCGCACCAAACGAGAGCCAAAAGCCCTGATCCAGAGGCGCATAAGGGTCAACCAACAACACCAGGAACAAGGCGACCTGCCACCCGGCCCAGGGGCGGGACTGACGAGGCCAAACCAACACCCAACAAGCCACGGCCACCATGATCAGTGCCCGCCGTGTCGGAACGGTAAAGCCCGCCAGCAGCGCATACCCAAGGCAGACAATCAACACCGAGGCAGTCAGGCACCAGCGTTGGCGAGCCGGAGAAACCAAGGAGAGCGGTAGAAAACCGAGAATCCAACGGGCAAGGAACGCCACCCCAGTAGCAATCAAACCAAGGTGGAGCCCTGAGATAGCCACCAGGTGAATCGTGCCGGTTTGCTGGAACACCTGCCACTGGGCTGGTGTGACCCACCCCCGGTTTCCAATAATCAACGCCTCGGCAATGGCAAAATGCTCAGTTGCTGACAGTCGTTGATGAAGCGCCGCCGCCCATTGATTGCGCCAACGGTGGTAGCCACAGCGAACACTACACTCTTCCTCTGGCGAGCTGGAAAGCTCGCGCACCGTGCCCGTCGCGCCATAGCCCTGGCGAAACAACCATGTTTCGTAACGGAAACCGGAAGGGTTTAACGACCCATGGGGGCGCTTCAGGACCACGGTAAGCAGTAACTGGTGAGGCACCTCCAAGCGGGCTTGCGGACCATACCAGGCCAACTTCAACCGTTCCGGCAATCCGGATAACACCTCGCCCTCCAGCGCTGGCCACCCGGTCACACAAAGACTGAAGCGAACACTGTCAAAGTTGCCCGCCGATGGAACGTCACACAGATAGCCGGTGACCTGGAGCGGTTGACCCTCAAGATGCTCGGGTAGCATTTGCGCTTTTCGCTCGCCGGCGAACCACGCAGACCACACAACCCCCAGCAGCAAAAACACCAGAACCGAGCCCCTTTGTCGGGCAATTGGCGAGGAAGTGACGCAAAACACCAAAAGGCATAGAAAGATTCCACCAATAAGCCAGTGCAAAGGTGGAATGACGCCAACCCAATAAAGTAAGATAACGCCGCAGGAAAATGCGGTAATCCTTATCCGCAAAGGTAACTCCCTGGACAATCCATGTCCGTTAACCGACTAGCGCCGGGCGATTCAAAGGCTGATTGAAGTCTTATTCACCCCGGTACAGGAACAGGCAGAACTTCCAGATGCCGAAGAAGTTCATGAAGCGCTATATGCCCACGCCGGAAAAAATACGGTCGATCAGGGCGTTGCATTTTCTTGGTGACATCCTTCATGAACCCAATCTCTGGCACATCAACCGCCACGGGATTGCCCGCGCCTTTCTGATCGGTATTTTCATGTGCTTCATCCCGATGCCATTCCAGATGGTGATTGCCGCGCTCTGTGCCATCTGGTTGAACGCAAACCTGCCGCTTTCCGTAGCGCTGGTTTGGATCAGCAATCCACTGACCATGCCGCCGATGTTCTACTTCAACTATAAGGTTGGCGCCTGGCTACTGAACCACCCCGTCAAGGATTACCAGTTCGAACTATCCATTGGCTGGATCAAGGAAAGCCTGGTCGACATTGGCATCCCGCTTTACTTTGGCTCACTGATTATCGCAACGATATCCAGCTGCACCTGCTACCTGGTTATCCAGTACCTGTGGCGGCGGCGGGTGAGAGCGAGCTGGGAAGAACGGCGCGTACGCCGTCTTCAGCAAGAGAAAAGCTGAACTCCGGCGGGCTTACACCAGATCCGGAGTTGCTTCCTCAACCAGGGTACCCTGCTCCAGGCGCAGAACACGCCCGAGGCTTCGAGCCATTCTCATATCATGGGTCACCATGACAAACGCAATACCCAACTGATCCCGCAGCGATTCAATCAGCGCTCGCACACCATCCGCTGTCTGCTCATCCAGATTACCCGTCGGCTCATCCATCAGAACACAGTCAGGTTCATTGACCAGCGCCCGCGCAATCGCGACACGTTGACGCTCGCCCCCGGACAGCTCACCCGGCTTGTGCGCCAGGCGGCTTTTCAGCCCAACACGATCAAGCAGTGACCCGGCTTTTTCTGCCGCAGTCTTCACAGCCATTCCACCGAGGGCACAGGGCATCATCACGTTTTCGAGCGCTGAAAACTCGGGCAGCAAGTGATGGAATTGATAGACAAACCCCAGGTGGCGATTGCGAAAGCGAGCCCTACCCGCCTCGCTCATTCGGTGAATGTCTTCTCCACAAATAGCAATGTGCCCAGAGGATGGGCGATCCAGCCCACCCAACAGGTTCAGTAAGGTGGTTTTGCCGGCACCACTACTACCGACGATGGCGACAGCCTCACCGGCAGTTACGGTGAGCGAAATGTCGGAGAAAATCGTCAGCTCAGCAGGGCCTTCGCTGTAGGTCCGGGTAATGCCGCTGCAGTGAATAACCGGTACATCTGCGTTCATGACTGCTCCCTTATTCATAGCGCAAGGCTTCCGCTGGCTCGACCCGAGAGGCCCGCCACGCGGGATAGATGGTCGCCAGCAAACTCATCGCCAGACCCGCACCGCTAATGATGGCAACATCCGCCCACTGCAACTGGGATGGCAGGTAGCTGATGAAGTAAACCTCGGCGTTGAGGAACTTGTGGCCAAGGAAGGCCTCAAGCCAGCTTATAAACCCGCTGATGTTGTACGCCCCCAAGACCCCCAGCAAAGTGCCAACGAGCGTACCCACAATACCGATAACCGCACCCTGGATAATGAAAATCCGCATAATACGGCCCGGTGTGGCCCCCATGGTACGAAGGATCGCGATATCGGACGTTTTGTCCGTCACCACCATGACCAGAGTGGACACAATGTTGAATGCAGCGACAGCAACGATAAACATCAGAAGCAGACCAATCATGGTCTTTTCCATCCGGATCGCCTGAAAGAGGTTGCCATGGGACCGGGTCCAATCGGAGACGAAATACCTCCCCCCCAGAGCCAAAGCGGCCTCTTCCGCCACCAGAGGCGCCCGGAACAGGTCATCGACCAGCAAACGAACCCCCTGGGCCCGCCCCTCGGTGCGCATCAGCTTGGCGGCATCGTCCATGTGGATCAGCGTATAGTTACCGTCAAGCTCTGCACCAACACTGAAAATACCCTTCACCGTGAAGCGCTTTAGCCGTGGCAACACGCCAGCCGGAGTAATTGAGGCTTCCGGCAGAACCACCGTTACCCGGTCGCCGACCTGAAGCCGAAGGCTCACCGCAAGCATGCGCCCCACAATGATGCCAAACTCGCCACTGCGCAGGTCGTCCAGTGAACCTTCCACCATATGGTTTTCAATGATTGAAACGTCGCGCTCCTGATCAGGGATGATGCCGTTCAGTGCTACCCCCCGGACATTTCCGTTCCCGGTCACCATACCCTGCCCCTGAACAAACGGGGCCGCCGCCAGGACGTGTTGATTTTCAGTGACCGCCCGGTCGACCGCCTGCCAGTCGTCCAGCACGTCATTGGCACCCCGGATCACCGCATGCGGCACCATGCCAAGGATTCGCTGCTTGAGTTCGCGGTCAAAACCATTCATAACCGAAAGCACAATAATCAGGACGGCAACGCCCAGCATCAGCCCGATCATCGAGGTCATGGAAATGAAGGAAATGAAGTGATTTCGCCGTTTGGCGGCTGTGTACCGGAGCCCAACATAGAGGGACAGGGGTCTGAACATGTGGTGAGGCCTGCTTACACCTGATGATTGGTTTCTTCTGCCGGCTCACAGACCGCCAAGAAGCTGCTAAACTTGTGTAACATAACAAAAAATGCATTCATTACGGAGCGCACCATGCCCGCAGAGCCGTCACCAGGTGCAACCATAGACCGGCGCGACTACTTTCGAATCAAGGACAGGATTGGCCTTGAGATCCGCAAACTGGCTCCGGACGCTAACGGCCACAACAGCCCGTTCAATGGCAACCATCTTGACGACCTCAGGACAGAATTACGACGACTGGATCAGGACATCAAGGTGCACCTTGCCAGCCTGGCTGAAAGGGATCGCTTGATGACCACGCTCATCAAGTCCCTGAATGGCAAGCTGGACATCCTGGCGCGCATTATGGCCTTTGAACAAAATCCGTTGCAACCGGAGCAGTGGCAGGAAGTTACGTTAAGCGAAGGAGGCATTGCCTTTACGTCATTAGACGGTAAGGTTCAGGTTGGTGATCACGTTGCCGTCCGTATGACACTTCCTCCGGAACTGTTCCGCCCTGAGGGCATCGTACAGATTGTTGAATGTCGTGCACTGGACGACGGCAGTTACTGGGCTCACGGCGAATTCATCAGCATTCATGACAGTGACCGCCAACAAATCGCACGGCATGTGATGCGATGGCAGATTCGGCAACGACAGAAGTAGTACCATAATCATCACGAGATCAATCACTCAGGAGTAAAGACCCCATGTACAAGAAGGCATCGTCTGGTCTGATCGCGATCACTACCACCCTGGTTCTGGGGTTTTCCAGTGCAACCCAGGCTGAAGAACTGGCCGTACCGGTCATGGACCAGGCAGACCGCACTGCGGCCCAGGACCTGCCGAGAAATGGCCAGACCCAACAAACCGTCAGAACCCGTCTTGGAAACCCCAACAGCATGAACGGTCCCGTTGGCCAACCTCCGATCACCACATGGGACTACTCACGGTTCACTGTCTATTTTGAGGGCGACAAAGTTATCCATACGGTAATGAAGCCCAATCGATAACAGGGTTACAGATCGTCGGAAACCGTATACCTATCGGTAACAAAAAACGGCTCCTGACATCCTGACGCCAACCCTGAGAGCCGTTAGAATGGCAGCCTTTGGACGTCGTGGATAACCCTATCCGCCGCGTTCGTCATCGACTTCAGACAGTAAGGTGGTTGCGACTTGAGCTCTACTTCCGTAATGCCTGCCGAATGGGAGCGCCAAACGTCAGTCATGCTGACCTGGCCCCACGCCGGAACCGATTGGCGAGACATCCTTGAGGAGGTCGAGCCGGTGTTTTTCGACATTGCCAAGGCGGTACTTCGACACGAAGGCCTGATCATCAGCTGCGAAGACAGCGCCAAGGTCGCCTCGCTAACGGAAATATTCGAGCGCTATATCGAAGACAACAACCTGCCTTCTTCCGTCCGGGTCATACAAGCCCCTGCCAACGACACCTGGGCCAGGGACCACGGTCCCATTGCTGTTCGATCGCCGGAAGGGCTGTCGCTGCTTGACTTCAGGTTCAACGCCTGGGGCGGCAAGTTTGCCTTTGAAAAGGACAACCAGATCAACCAAAAACTGTCTGAGACCGGAGGCTTTGGCTCCCTTCCCCTGACGGAGGTAGATCTGATCCTTGAGGGCGGCTCGATTGAATCTGACGGACAAGGAACGATTCTGACCACCAGCGAGTGCCTGCTGACACCAACCCGCAACCCGGCGCTGGATCGAACTGGTATCGAATCGGCTCTATCAGAACTGCTTGGTGCAAACCACTTCCTCTGGCTGAACCATGGGTATTTGGCCGGTGATGACACCGACAGCCACATTGATACCCTGGCCCGCTTGTGCTCGCCTGACACCATTTGCTACGTCGCTTGTCCAGACCCGGAGGACGAGCACTTCCCGGCGCTAAAAGCCATGGAGGACGAGCTGCGCAATTTCCGCCAGGTGAACGGCAAGCCCTACCAACTGACCGCACTTCCATGGCCAGACGCAATCCATGATGAAGACGGCGAACGGCTTCCCGCCACTTACGCCAACTTCCTGATCATTAACGGTGCGGTTCTACTACCGGTGTATGACGTGCCGCAAGATGGGGAAGCCGTTGAGGCTCTCGCGTCGCTCTTCCCGGGGCGGGATATCATTCCTATCCAATGCCGCCCTCTGATCAAGCAACACGGCAGCCTGCACTGCGTCACCATGCAGATTCCTGCGGAGTAATTATCAATGACAATGTCTTCTCCACTTCGGGTCGTTGCCATTCAACAACACTGCACCCCTGACAAACAGGAAAGCCTGGCAACCAGTGAACGCCTTATCCGCCAGGCTGCCCAAGAGGGTGCGCAGCTGGTCGTGCTACAAGAACTGCATGCAACGCAGTATTTTTGCCAGACCGAAGATACCTCGATTTTCGAGTTGGCAGAGCCCATTCCAGGGCCCACCAGCAACCGCCTGTCCCAGATCGCCGGTGAGCTGGGCATTGTTCTGGTTGGCTCCATCTTCGAGCGACGGATGAACGGTGTCTACCACAACACCGCCGTGGTGTTTGAGCGCGACGGCAGCCTGGTGGGTATCTACCGGAAAATGCACATTCCCGATGACCCAGGCTTCTATGAGAAGTTCTACTTCACACCGGGCGATGCCACCTTTAATGACGGGGCCAGCGGGTTCTCACCCATCCAGACCTCCGTGGGCAAACTGGGGGTACTGGTGTGCTGGGACCAGTGGTATCCGGAAGCTGCGCGACTGATGGCACTGGCAGGCGCTGATATGCTGATCTACCCAACCGCCATTGGCTGGGACATGAACGACGACGAGGCCGAACGGTCACGCCAACTGGAAGCCTGGGTTACCGTCCAGCGTGGCCACGCGGTTGCCAACAACCTGCCGGTCATTGCTCCCAACCGGATCGGAACCGAGCCGGACCCCAGTGGCAGCAGTGACGGCATACGCTTCTGGGGCAACAGCTTCATCTGCGGCCCTCAAGGCGAATTCCTTGCACGGGCGGACGACACCACCGAGCAGGTTCTGGTAGCTGATATTGACACCCAGCGCAGCGAGTCGGTCCGCCGAATCTGGCCGTACCTGAGGGACCGTCGTATCGATGCCTATGGCGACATCCTGAAGCGAGTGCGGGACTAAGACTCGATGAAGAAACTGATCGATGACGTCGTTGACCAGCTCAATCAAGTCTTGCTTGGCAAGGAACAACAGGTTCGACTGGCCGTCTGCGGCCTTCTTGCCCGTGGTCACCTGCTGATCGAAGACATACCCGGCATGGGTAAAACCACCCTGTCTCACGCCTTGGCGAAGGTGACGGGCCTGAGCTACCAACGCATCCAGTTTACCAACGACCTGTTGCCAGCCGATGTCCTGGGCTTTTCCATGTACGACAAGGAAGCAGGCTCGCTGATCTTCCACCCCGGCCCGATCTTCGCGCAGGTGGTGCTGGCTGACGAGATCAATCGCGCATCCCCCAGGACTCAAAGCGCCCTGCTCGAGGCCATGGAAGAGCGGCAGGTTTCTATTGAGGGTGAAACACGCCCTCTACCGTTGCCGTTTTTTGTCATTGCTACGCAAAACCCAGTGGAACAGGGCGGCACCTACCCCCTCCCTGAGTCACAGCTCGACCGGTTCCTGATGCGATTGCAGCTGGGTTACCCCGACCCTCGCGCAGAACGTGAATTGCTTGAGGGAGAAGACCGCCGGAGCTTGACGGAACGCCTGCAACCCAGCCTGTCAGAACAGGACCTCAAAACCCTGCAGGCCGGCGTCGAACGGGTAACCACCAGCCCCGCACTGCTTGACTACGTGCAGCGCCTGTTGGAAGAAAGTCGCCGGATGCCAGGGTTGCTTTACGGTTTATCCCCCAGGGCTGGCCTTGGGCTGGTTCGCGCCGCGCGGGCCTGGGCGTTAATGGCGGGCCGGCACCATGTGCTGCCAGACGACATTAAAGCCGTGTTTCCGGCAGTGGCTGGCCATCGATTGGATCAGGGTGAATCCGGCAATGGCATTGATCGGGTCCGCCAGCTGCTTGCCAAGGTTGCGGTCATTCAGTGAGGTGTTATGAACCCTATAGTCAGGTTCTATGATCTCCATGCCCCCAAACCCGGGCTGACATGTTAGGCTTCCACACCCTTTAAATTTTTGTCAAAGGCCCTATGTCTGGAATTGAATTTCAGCAACGACCGGCCTATCGGTTCAAGGGCACCTCCGTTGGACCGATGATTAACCGAGACACGTATCGAGAGACGCACCATGACTGAAAGCAAACACTCCCGCCTGATCATCCTGGGCTCCGGCCCGGCCGGTTACACCGCAGCAATCTACGCCGCCCGTGCAAACCTGAACCCGACACTGATCACTGGCATTGAAGTCGGCGGTCAGCTCACCACGACTACCGACGTTGACAACTGGCCTGGCGATAACGACGGTGTTCAGGGGCCAGAGCTGATGCAGCGGATGCTCAAGCATGCCGAGCGTTTCGAAACCAAGATTGTCTACGACACCATTAACGAAGCCGACCTTCAGAACCGTCCGTTCCGCCTCAAGGGCGACAGCGGAGAGTACACCTGCGATGCGCTGATCATTGCAACAGGCGCATCCGCCATGTACCTGGGGCTGGAATCGGAAGAAGCCTTTAAAGGCAAAGGCGTCTCCGCCTGCGCAACCTGCGACGGATTTTTCTACCGCAAACAGAAAGTCGCGGTGATCGGCGGTGGCAACACGGCCGTTGAGGAAGCACTCTATCTGTCCAACATTGCTGACGAAGTCACCCTGGTGCACCGTCGCGACAGCCTGCGCGCTGAAAAGATCCTGCAGGACAAACTGTTCGAGAAAGAGAAAAACGGCAACATCCGAATCGTCTGGAACCACACCCTTGACGAAGTGCTGGGCGACGAAACCGGCGTTACCGGTATGCGTATCAAAAGCACACAGGATGGCTCCACCGAAGACGTTGAACTTGCCGGTGTTTTCATCGCTATCGGCCACAAGCCCAATACTGACCTGTTTGCCGGCCAGCTCGACATGCAGGATGGTTATCTGAAAATCCGTTCCGGGCTTGAAGGCATGGCGACAGAAACCAGCATTCCCGGTGTTTTCGCGGCGGGAGACGTTGCCGATCACGTGTACCGTCAAGCCGTGACGTCTGCCGGCTTTGGTTGCATGGCCGCACTGGACGCCGAACGCTACCTGGACCAGCAGGACTAACGTTTAACGGACTGGCAACGCGGAGGGCAAACTGCCATGCCCTTCGCTAGCCAGCGAGTAAGACGGACCCCATGACCTCCCTACCCTGGCTCGATGCCGACCAGCTCTGGTTCCCGCCGGTTGAACAGGCACTGACGGATCCCGACGGTTTGCTCGCTCTTGGCGGCGACCTGTCGCCCAAACGTCTGGCGCTGGCCTATCGAAGTGGCATTTTCCCCTGGTACAGCGATGACCAACCCATCCTCTGGTGGTCCCCTGACCCCCGGTGCGTGCTGTTTCCAGACGAGGTTCATATCTCCCGAAGCCTGCGCCGAACTCTGAATCAGGCTTACTTTCGCATCACTGCCGATCAGGCGTTTGACGATGTCATTCGCATCTGCGGCGAAAGCCGTAAGGAAGGCACCTGGATTACCCAGGAGATGAAGGAGGCCTATCTGGACCTCCACCAGCTAGGCATCGCCCACTCCATTGAAGCCTGGAACCAACGTGGTCAATTGGTTGGCGGCATGTATGGCATCGCCATAGGCTGCTGCTTCTTTGGCGAATCCATGTTTTCCCTCGAAACCAACGCATCCAAAGTGCTGATGGTCCACCTGGCGCGCCAGCTAAAAGCCTGGGGCTATGAGGTGCTGGACTGTCAGGTGGAGAGTCCCCACTTGCTGTCGATGGGAGCCAGATCGATTCCAAGGTCAGAGTTTTTATCTATACTAAGGGCATGTATCGACCGAACTCCCGCCCAGAAGAGCTGGAATTTCCAGTGGCGATGGCCGGGGCCGGAGGTGTGAATGACCAACCTTAAGACCCTGGCGTTCTTCGCGACTCCCCCCCACGACTGCAGTTACCTGGCAGACCGTGAGGCCACAACGATGTTTGTGGATCCCCGGGCGGACATCAACAAACGGCTCTACAGCCAGCTGACCAGCCTGGGTTTTCGTCGAAGTGGCTCCCACTATTACCGCCCACACTGTGAGGCCTGTACGGCCTGCATCCCAGTCCGCATCGATACCGAGCACTTCCGGTACGATCGCAACCAGAAAAGAGTGCTCCGGAAAAACGCAGACCTGACCTGCAAGCTGGTGCCCGGCCGCTTTTCGGAAGAGTATTACGACCTTTATGAACGCTATATTGTCCAGCGTCATTCTGATGGTGACATGTACCCACCGTCGCGCGAGCAATTCACCTCGTTCCTTGTTGAAGGCGCAACCGACACCTGGTTCCTGGAAATCCGAAGTGCACATCGACTGATTGGCCTGGCAGTTGTCGATGCCCTGGAAGACGGCCTATCTGCCATCTATACCGTTTTTGATCCCGATGAAGATAAACGAAGCCTCGGTACCTTTGCCGTGCTTTGGCAAATAGAAGAGGTGCGCCGACGGGGCTCGCTTTATCTGTATCTGGGGTATTGGATCAAGGCCTGCCGTAAAATGAACTACAAGACGCGCTTTCACCCTATCGAGGCACTGGTGGATGGGCGTTGGCAAGTTCTGGGGTTGGATTGATGAGCTCTTCCCCTACCCCGTCATCCGCTTGTTTTGCCAAACGACTATAATTCAGGCAGAATTGCGCAACTTCAAATTACGGAAAGTCCATCTCAAACGAGGTTCCTACTGAATGGCGAAGACAGATGTCATTGAAATGGAAGGCGTTATTATTGACACCCTTCCCAACACCATGTTCCGGGTCGAGCTGAGTAACGGCCACGTGGTTACTGCTCACATCTCCGGTAAGATGCGCAAAAACTACATCCGTATCCTGACCGGCGACAAAGTGAAAGTTGAGCTCACGCCCTACGATTTGAGCAAAGGCCGTATCGTATACCGCGCTCGCTAATACCCGCCTCAGACATCTGAAAGCCCCGGCTGCCTCACACTCGTTGCAGCCAGGGCTTTTTTGATATCAGCGCCCGTCCAGCCCCCCCTATTCCCGGTCTTCCGAGGAGCACTCCTGCGCGCCCGGGTTGGTATAGCAACGAACTTTTCTAAGAATCGTCATCATGTCCTCGTTGTAGGCAATCGCTCCGGCCTCACGATCTTCCGAAGCCTGCATCTCAACGCGAACCCCGCGCAGCATTTCTTGATAGCCACGCATCGCTTCCGGTGAGATATCCACCCAGCGCTCTTCAGGAATAGATTCCTCAAACTGTCGAATCAGCCGCATGACCTCAGGGTACATACGGGAGACCAGATTTCGGGATTTCCGCACAAACCCATCCTCAAAGGTGCCTGTTCGGGCAATGAGCTGGACCGTCACCTGCCCCACCGGGTAGCGAACAATCCCACCTCTGTCTCCCATACCGCGAAACATTTCCAAGACCTCGTAAGCAGCCCCCGGGGCGTAGCTGATATCAGCATCACCATTATTAAACAGCTGAGCAAAGTTCGTAATCTTGGCCTCAACCGGCTCCGCGCCAACGAACCGAATCATATGTTGTGCATCGTCATGCCCCTCAAACACTGTAATCCGTTTGCCTTGCAGGGCTTCAACATGATTGATCTCACGGTCATTAACAAACAGGTAGGCCGCGCCCATAGGTGCAACCCCCATGACCTGATAACCATCGGATTCCAGTTGATCGGCAACCCTAGGGCTCGCCAGGATATACATCAGAACCTTTAGGTCCTCATAGCGGGGAATGGCTCCTATGGCGCTGATAGAGCCGGTAAAGCCATTAAATTTCCGAGCCCCCATATCAGTTACAGCAATAAGATCACATTGGCCAGCAAGGAAGTCTTCAACCACCTGATCTTCATCATTATATGGCTGCATGTGCAGGCGCACGCCTTCCGCGATAGCCTGCCGCTGGTATGTCTGGAATGCCTGGTATACAAAGCCGCTCGCCCCGGCCACATCGAATACGCAGAACTCTTGCCGCTCTTCAGCCCGAACCACCAATGAAACTGCGCCCAACACGAGAACTGCAATACTGGTAAGGAATAACCGCATACGAACCCTCTCTTCTTATAGTTTTTACTTGTCCAGAACCCGTTGGGAGTCCATGACACCCTAAAGGCTTTCAGGTCTGGTGCCTAAGATGGCAGATAACAGGGAAGAAGAAATTGACAGGAAAAACCCAGGTACCACGCTGACTGGGCAAAAATTTGCCAAAAAAAAGCCACACCGTTCAGGTGTGGCTTTAATTACAGCTCCCGCGATCCAGAGTCGAGGAAGTCAGACCTCAGACCTAGATGGCTTCAGCAGGCTCGTTCTCATACTCGAACACCAACTCTTCACCTTCAAGCCGGATGGTCACTTCCCCACCATGATCGGATAGGTCGCCAAACAGGATTTGCTCCGCCAGCGGCCGTTTGATCTTATCCTGAATCAGGCGGGCCATCGGACGGGCGCCCATGGTGACATCATAGCCTTTCTCTGCCAGCCAACCTTTGGCGTCCTCATCGACGTGCAGCACCACGTGCTTTTCATCCAGCTGTGCCTGAAGCTCGGTAAGGAACTTATCAACCACGTGAGTGATTGTGTGTTTATCCAGATCACCAAACTGGATAATGCTGTCGAGCCGGTTCCGGAACTCTGGCGTGAACGTCTTGCTGATGACTTCCATTCCATCGGTGCTATGGTCCTGCTCGCTAAAGCCAATGGAGCGGCGGGCCATGCTCTCAGCCCCGGCGTTAGTGGTCATAACGAGAATCACATGACGGAAGTCAGCCTTGCGCCCGTTGTTATCAGTCAGCGTGCCGTGATCCATCACCTGCAACAACAAGTTAAAGACTTCCGGGTGCGCCTTTTCAATTTCATCCAGCAATAGTACGCAATGAGGATGCTTATTGACCGCTTCCGTCAGCAGACCACCCTGGTCATAGCCAACGTAGCCGGGAGGCGCGCCAATCAACCGGGAGACCGTATGACGCTCCATGTACTCAGACATGTCAAACCGAACCAACTCAATTCCAAGAACCTTGGCCAGCTGGCGAGTCACCTCGGTCTTACCCACACCCGTTGGTCCGGCAAACAGGAACGCACCCTCTGGCTTCTCAGGCGCCTTAAGGCCGGCACGGGCGAGCTTGATGGCCGTCGACAGGGATTCGATGGCTTTATCCTGGCCGAACACCACCATCTTCAGGTCTCGCTCAAGATTCCTCAGCAAGTCTTTATCACTGGTAGACACATTCTTGGGCGGGATACGGGCGATGGTTGCCACCACATCCTCAATTGCCGAAACGCCAATCACTTTCTTGCGCTTGGCCGCCGGCTGCAGTCGTTGACGGGCACCGGCTTCGTCAATCACATCAATCGCCTTGTCCGGAAGATGTCGGTCGCTGATGTAACGATCCGCCAACTCCGCTGCGGTACGAAGGGCTTTATCGGTATATTTGAGGTCGTGATGCTTCTCGAAATGAGGTTTCAGCCCTTTCAGGATCTGATAGGTATCTTCAACGCTCGGCTCATTGACATCAATCTTCTGGAATCGACGCGCCAGCGCACTGTCCTTCTCGAAGATGCCGCGGAATTCCGAGAACGTCGTTGAACCAATGCAGCGCATCTCTCCGGAACTGAGCATCGGCTTGAGCAAGTTGGAAGCATCCATCACGCCACCGGACGCTGACCCTGCACCAATGATGGTGTGAATCTCGTCGATAAACAGAATTGCGTGCTTTTCTTTCTTCAGCTCAGCCAACAAGCCTTTCAGGCGCTTCTCGAAATCACCGCGGTATTTAGTACCTGCAAGCAAGGCCCCCAAATCGAGGGAGTAGACCACGGCGTCCGAGATAATTTCCGGCACCTGACCATCAACAATCCGACGGGCCAGACCCTCGGCGATGGCGGTTTTGCCAACGCCGGCCTCACCTACTAGCAGAGGGTTGTTCTTGCGGCGGCGCACGAGGATCTGAACCACCCGCTCAACCTCGTGTTCGCGACCGATCAATGGGTCGATACGACCCTGACGAGCCAACTCATTCAGATTGGTCGCATAGCTTTCCAGAGGCCGGTTAGAGGAACCTTCCTCTGTACTCTCCTCATGGGGAGCCTGATCCGCACCCTCCTGATCTTCAGCCCCCTGAACCCGGGATATGCCGTGGGAGACAAAATTCACCACATCAATACGGGCAATGTTCTGCTTCTTGAGCACGTACACCGCCTGGCTTTCCTGCTCACTGAAGATCGCCACCAGCACATTAGCGCCAGTCACTTCCTTCTTGCCGGAAGACTGTACATGGAATACCGCCCGCTGCAGTACTCGTTGGAACCCCAGTGTCGGCTGGGTTTCCCGCTCATTGTCGCTACTGGGAATCAGTGGCGTGGTTGAGTCAACAAATTCAATCAGCTCATCCTGCAGTTGTTGCAGGTCTGCACCACATGCCTTCAGCACGCTTATCGCCGAGTCGTTGTCCAGCAAGGCAAGCAGCAAATGCTCCACGGTCATGAACTCGTGGCGCTTGTCACGCGCGTTTTTAAAGGCCGTATTCAGCGTATTCTCAAGATCTTTGCTCAGCATGGGCCACTCCAACGTCTATCAGTCCGCACGTTCAATCTCGCAAAGCAGCGGATGTTCGCATTCCGAGGAATACTGGTTCACCTGTGCAGCTTTGGTTTCTGCTATGTCGCGGGTATACACCCCACACACGGCTTTTCCCTGAGTATGGACGAGCAGCATTACCTGCGTCGCCTTTTCTTCGTTCATTCCGAAGAATTTCATCAGTACATCCACCACAAAGTCCATGGGGGTGTAATCATCATTCAGCAGTACAACCCGAAAACGGGCCGGACGCTTAAGAGCCGGTTTTTCTGGTGCGAGACTCAAGCCATCCTGATGGCCTGGTTCAGCCTCATCACCTTGATTTAATACTAGTAGAGAATTTTGGATAGTCCGCATGATTCGTTTCCGGAAATCGATGCCCTTAACACAAAGTGGATTCGCGCTATGCCATTTTCAAGCCTGAACCAGAAAACAGCGTGAGCAGGTTATCAATACGGACATCATAACGCCCAACAACACCCTCCAACCAGTGATTCCAGCCGCTTTACTATTGACTATGACCAAAGTTTGGACGAGAGTATCCCTTGCAATGTTAACTTGCGTAACAGCCTGTAACCTTTGTAACTGGAGTGCACTTGTTCAGGCAGCGCAAGCGAGTAAATCATTTGCCTGGCCACTCAGGTCAGCTTGCACATTGCCGAAAGCACGACCGGCTGTCGTCGAAGTCACCAGTATCCCAACAAACCTGAGGGAAGGTGCGGACGATCAGCCCAATAATGAATAATAACGGGCAGATAATGACGGAACAGGGGAGTTCAAAATGCCAACAGGCAAAGTAAAGTGGTTTAACAACGCCAAGGGCTACGGCTTCATTATCGAGGATGGTTGTAGTGATGACCTGTTTGCGCACTTTTCATCCGTGCAAATGGATGGGTACAAGACCCTGAAAGCAGGTCAAGCCGTCACCTTTGAGAAGAAGCCAAGCGACAAAGGTGTTCACGCAGTGAATATCGTTCCGGTTGACCAACCAGCATCGGGGGATAGCAGCAAGGATGAGCAATCATCCCAGGACTCGGATGTTGCCCAGCCCCCCCGCGCTGTAAACGCCTGAAAAAGAACCTCAGGCAAACAGTCGTCAACTGATTACACAGCATGCACTGCTGTGGGGCTAGCTCCTGCGCCTGAACAAACCCATTTGCAGGAGCCTGAGCCTTCTCCTAGCGCAAACACCCCTTCCCCCCTGTTTCGCCCCTTGCCATCGCTGGGGTATAGTTGTCCCCCGCCCCCACTACTCGGTTAAACAACAGAACCTCTGAACTTATGGCCACCCTCGTCCTGCTTAATAAGCCCTTTCAGGTCATGTGTCAGTTCACTGACGACCAGCAAAGGAGCACTCTGGCAGACTATGTGGAGGTGGCCAACGTCTATCCAGCAGGCCGCCTGGACTACGACTCCGAAGGCCTGGTCCTGCTGACCGATGACGGCAAGCTGCAACACCGCATTGCAGCACCGGCAAACAAGATGAAAAAGACGTATTGGGTTCAGGTCGAAGGCCGTATTACCGACGAAGCACTGGCCCGCCTTTGCCAGGGTGTACAGCTCAAGGACGGGCCAACTCGCCCTGCTCAAGCCCAGCGACTTGAAGAGCCGGATGTCTGGCCAAGAACCCCGCCGATACGCCAGCGGGCTAACCAGCCTACCTCCTGGCTTGAGCTCACCCTGTCAGAAGGCAGGAATCGCCAGGTTCGGCGTATGACAGCGGCGGTCGGCTTCCCGACGCTCCGGCTGATCAGGGTTCGTATCGGCGAATGGCACCTTGATAACCTGCCCCCCGGAGAGTCCAAAACAATCAATGTGCATATGCCGGTGACACCATCCAAGAGCGCACAGCCACACCGTCGCCCCCAGCGAAAGCCTCATTCCGGGCAATCCACTCTACCCAACCGGAGACGCCGCTCACCATGACCTGGACCCCACACGCCACCGTGGCCGTTATTGTTGAAGACCAAAACGGACGCTATTTGCTGGTAGAAGAACTCAGCGATGGAAAAGTCGTACTGAATCAACCTGCCGGGCATGTTGAGGAAGACGAAAAGATTCTTGACGCCGCACGCCGTGAAGCCCTCGAAGAAACCGGCTGGGAAGTCGAGCTGCAAAACTTCCTTGGCCTATACACCTACAAGGCACCTTCCAACGGAGTGACCTATTACAGGCTCTGTTTTTCTGCTCAGGCAATTCGCAAGCTGACCGAAGAACTGGACGATGGCATCATCGCCGCGCACTGGCTGACCCTGGATCAAATACGACAGCAGCCAGAAAAGCTCCGAAGCCCCCTGGTTCTTCAGTGCATAGAAGATTACCGAAATGGCCGACGCTTTCCCCTTGATGCCATTACCGAGGCGAAGACGTAACACGCTATCAGTGGTAGAATTCCGGCTTTTATCCCAATCGGCAAAGCAATGACTAACGTACACGAAAATAACCGCGTCATCGTCGGCATGTCCGGCGGTGTTGACTCCTCCGTGGCAGCCTGGCTGCTAAAATCCCAGGGCTATCAGGTCGAAGGCCTGTTCATGAAAAACTGGGACGAGGATGACGGTACCGAGTACTGTACCGCAATGACCGACCTGGCGGATGCTCAGGCTGTTGCCGATGCCATTGGCATTCCCTTGCACACGGCCAGTTTCGCTGCCGAATACTGGGATCGGGTGTTTGAGCACTTCCTGTCGGAATACCGTGCCGGGCGCACCCCCAACCCAGACATCCTGTGCAACAAAGAGGTCAAATTCCGCGCCTTCCTGGACTACGCCATCACTCTGGGCGCCGATTACATTGCCACCGGCCATTACACCCGCCAGCGGCCTGACCCGACCCGCCCCGGGAAAGCCCAACTGATGAAAGGGCTCGACCCGAACAAAGATCAAAGCTACTTTCTTCACGCGGTGTCTGGAGACCGGATTGCCCGCACGCTCTTCCCGGTTGGTGAACTGGAGAAGCCCGAGGTTCGTCGGATTGCCGAGGAGCAGGGCTTCATCACCCATGACAAGAAAGATTCGACCGGCATCTGCTTCATTGGCGAACGCAAATTCCGCGACTTCCTGAAGCAATATATCCCTGCCCAACCCGGTAATATCGAAACCCCCGAGGGTCAAGTTATTGGGCGTCACCAGGGGCTGATGTACCACACCATCGGACAACGACAAGGCCTCGGAATCGGGGGATTAAAAGCGTTTAACGACGACCCCTGGTACGTGGCTGAGAAGGATCTGGGGCGTAACGTTCTAGTCGCGGTTCAGGGCAAGCAGCACCCACTGTTGTTCTCCCGCGGGCTGACCAGCGGCCCTATCGATTGGGTAGCCGGTGAGGCACCCGCGAAACAGTTCCGGTGCAAAGCCAAGACTCGTTATCGGCAGCCCGATCAGGATTGTGAAGTTGCCCTCCTTGAGCACGGAAACGGTGTCCGGGTGGTGTTTGACGAACCCCAGCGCGCGGTTACGCCAGGCCAATCAGTGGTGTTCTATGACGGCGACATCTGCCTGGGAGGCGGTGTTATCGAACATACCTGGCGTGACGGTGAGAGCGCCTCATGAGCCGCTCTCCGGAAGACCAGGCGCTCGCCCTGGCCGGCGTATTCCAGGCCGCTGCACTGGTTCAACAGATTGCCCACACCGGCCGTTGCACCAACGCCTCCATGGAAACCACCATCAAGTCCCTGTTCATCACAGACCCAAGAACTACGCTTGACGTTTACGGGGAACTTAAAGACCTGCGCGAGGGGCTTGCAACCCTTGTCAGCGTTTTTGGCAACGAAGGACGCAAGCAGGATATCGAGATTCTTCGTTATGGGCTGAGCCTGATCCAGCTTGAATCCCGGCTTCATCGCACCCCTGACATGATGGCCGTGCTCGGCAGCCGCATTGAGCAGGCCCGTCACACGGCGAGCCACTTTGGTTTCAGTCACAGCAACCTGATGAGCAACCTGGCCTCAATTTACTCGGATACGATCAGCACCCTGAAACCACGCATCCAGGTAGTGGGCGACCCTAACGTACTCAAGGTGGATGAAAATGCAGCCCGCATTCGCGCCCTTCTGCTCGCCGGAATCCGCTCCGCAGTGCTGTGGAGACAAACCGGAGGCCGACGCTGGCAACTGATCTTTACCCGCCGCAAAACGATAAACACCGCGAGAAGACTCGCCGAACAGGCGAATCGCTCGGTTTACGACTGAATCCACGGGCTGCCTGGTGTATTATATGGGGCCCGTTTTTTCTTTGATGACTTGAGAGGTTTTCGATGGAACTCAACGCTCTGACCGCCATTTCACCGGTCGATGGACGCTACGGCAGCAAAGTTAGCGTTTTCCGCAACATTTTCAGTGAATACGGCCTGATCAGAAACCGCGTGACCGTCGAAATCCGCTGGCTGCAGAAGCTTGCAGATCACTCCGCAATCAGCGAAGTCCCCGCGTTCTCTGAAGAAGCTCACCAGGTTCTTGATGCAATCATCAACGACTTCAGCCTTGAAGATGCCGAGCGCGTCAAAACCATCGAGCGTACCACCAACCACGACGTCAAGGCGGTGGAATACTTCATCAAGGAAAAGATCGCCGACGTTGCGGAACTGAATGCCGCCACCGAGTTTGTCCACTTTGCCTGCACCTCGGAAGACATCAACAACCTGTCCCATGCGCTGATGCTGCGCGAAGGCCTGCACGAAGGCCTGTTGCCCGCCATGGAAACAGTGATTGCCAAGATTACCGAGCTGGCGAAGACCCACGCGAGCCAGCCCATGCTGTCACGCACCCACGGCCAGACCGCTTCACCGACCACCGTCGGCAAGGAACTTGCCAACGTCGTTCACCGTCTGCAACGCCAGCTAAAACAGATCAAATCCGTTGAGCTGCTCGGCAAGATCAATGGCGCGGTTGGTAACTACAATGCCCACCTGTCGGCGTACCCGAGCATTGACTGGGCCACCAACGCAAAAGAATTCGTCGAAAGCCTGGGGCTGAGCTGGAACCCGTACACTACCCAGATTGAGCCACACGATTACATCGCCGAACTCTATGACGCCATCGCTCGCTTCAATACCATCCTGATTGACCTCGATCGCGACATCTGGGGCTACATTTCCCTCGGCTACTTCAAGCAGAAGACTGTTGAGGGCGAAGTTGGCTCGTCCACCATGCCTCATAAGGTCAACCCCATCGACTTTGAAAACTCCGAAGGCAACCTGGGCATTGCCAATGCACTGTTCGGCCACCTTTCCGCCAAGCTGCCGATTTCACGCTGGCAGCGTGACCTCACCGACTCCACGGTCTTGCGTAATCTCGGCGTTGGCTTTGCCCACAGCCTGATTGCGTATGAAGCCAGCCTGAAAGGCCTCGGCAAACTCGAAATCAACCCAGGCCGCCTTAACGAAGATCTGGACAATGCCTGGGAAGTATTGGCGGAACCCATTCAGACCGTCATGCGTCGATACAACATTGAAAAGCCGTATGAAAAGCTGAAGGCACTAACCCGCGGCAAGGCCATGACGGCGGAAGTCATCCTCGATTTCGTCGAAACCCTGGATATCCCCGAAGAAGCCAAGGCAGAACTGCGCGCCCTGACCCCTGCCACCTACATTGGCAACGCCAAGGACCAGGCGGGAGCCATCTGACCATGGAACTGCTTGGCGGATTAACCATTGAGGAATTCCTGCGCGATTACTGGCAGAAAAAGCCCCTGGTCATCCGCCAGGCACTGCCGGGGTATCAATGCCCGGTGTCTGCCGATGAATTGGCTGGACTGGCTTGCGAGGACGCTGTCGAGTCGCGGATCATCATCGAAAACGATGACGGGCGACCCTGGCAGCTCCAGAACGGCCCGTTCGAGCCGAACCGGTTCCAGTCGCTCCCCCCTACCCACTGGACCCTGCTTATACAAGGGCTTGACCATTGGGTGCCGGAAGTAGCAGATATTCTGGAACGATTCCGCTTCATACCCAACTGGCGTCTGGACGATATTATGGCCAGCTACGCGCCCGAAGGGGGCAGCGTCGGCCCACACTACGATCAGTACGACGTCTTCCTGCTTCAGGCCGAGGGCCGACGTCAATGGACCTTTGGCGGTCATTGTGATCACACCTCCCCTCGCCTGGACGGCACGCCTCTTCGCATTCTGAGTTCTTGGGAGGGAGAGGAGACTGTCACCCTTGAACCTGGCGACATCCTGTATCTGCCGCCCGGTGTCGGGCACCACGGCATTGCCGAGAACGACTGCATCACGCTGTCGATCGGATTCCGTGCACCGACCGTTGATGACATCCTGACCGGCTTCACAGATTTCCTCTGCAGCCAGACCGATGCCTCTGCGCACTATTCCGACCCCGATCTCCAGCCTCAGGACAACCCGGGAGCCATCACACCTGATGTGATCGATAAGCTCGCCGGGATTGTCACCAACGCGGTGTCCGACAAGCGCCAGTTAACCTTCTGGTTTGGCCAGTACACCACCGCCCCCAAAAGCCAGGAAATTATCCAGCCCTCCGAGGACCCTCTGGTAGCGGGCGATCTGGTAGCGCAACTGAACCATGGGGAACAGATACGTTGGAACGAAGGCTCCCGTTTCGCCTTCTTCCCGATGCAGGGGGAAACGGCCCTGTTTGTGGATGGCGAACGCTACCTTCTGCGTGGCGATGCCCAGGCGCTCGCCCCCACTCTCTGCCAGGGTGCCATCCCTGATCCCGACAGACTGATCGAATTGGTGAGTGATCCGGCCTTGGCCGAGCTGGTTACGGCGCTCCATAATCAGGGCAGCCTGTATTTCGAATGAGCATTCGTATCCGTAAATACAGCTGGCAACTGGCCCCGCAGTCACTCAAGGATATTCGCCAGCAGGTTTTCATCGACGAGCAGAAGGTCCCGCCCGAGCTTGAGTGGGACGACACCGATGAAATCGCGGACCACTATCTTGCCGTCCTGCCCGACAACACCCCCGTTGGCGTGTCCCGCATGTACCCGTCGGTGACCGACACCGCACACATCGGCCGTATGGCGATCTTGCCAGCCTATCGGGGCCAGGGCGTTGGCGCGCAGCTGCTGCGAAGAATGATGGACGATGCGGTGCCTCAATTTCAGGACCTGTACCTGTCTGCACAGCTCCATGCGGTCCCGTTTTACGAAAGCAACGGGTTTCACGTCTGCTCAGCACCCTACGACGATGCGGGCATCCCCCATGTTGATATGCGCTGCCTGGCCCCCAGCCTGGTATTGCCCCAACTGGATACGCGGGCGGCACCATTGGTTCTAGGCAAGGATATGGAGAGCTGGCTGTTCGAAGGCGAAGCAGAGCTGATCGCCCTTACGGACACACTCGCCAACCAGGCCTCACAAAAGCTCTGGCTCTACGACCAGAATCTTGAGCACGACCTGTATGACCGCTTCCGGTTCCGGGAAATTCTGTCAGCGCTGGCCCGGCGGCACCGGCTCAGCGAAGTTCGGCTGCTGATCCATGACGACAAGCCACTAGTCAAGAAACGCCATCAGATCATCGAACTGATGAAGCGGGTGCCCAGCAAGATTGAACTCCGCCTTGTTAACGCGGACTACCCGTTTGACGACAACCCGTACTTGGTGATTGACGGCCAGGCCGTCCTGTACCGACATGGCTTTGATCAAGCAACCGGATTTGCCCAACTCGCCAGCGGAGGACGGGCAAAGCTCCTGAGCGAGAGCTTCCAGCGGATGTGGGACGCAGGGTCACCGTCCCGCGAGTTCAGGCCGGTATCCATCTAAACCAATCTGAGATGCCTTACGCCCCAAGGTCACCCGGGGCTATCAATCTCACCCTCGAATTGACGACCAAAGGGTGCAAACTCCGTATCGACCTCCTCTGCAACCTCCACGATCAGACGGCGTAACCACTGGTGATCGGGGTTGTGCTGAAGCAGCGGGCTCCAGGCCATCTTTAATTCAAATGGCGGAATCTCGAACGGGGGGCTCTTCACCACCAGGTTAGGATTGTCCTTTTGCAGCCAGGCCGCACGACAAGGTAACGTTGCAATCAAATCGTGCTGCTCGGCAAGCAACATAGCCACCTGATAGTGACGGGTAAATACAGAGATCTGGCGCTTGTGACCAATCAGTGCCAGCGCCTCATCGACCCAGCCCAAGCGCTGAACATCCTTGGGGTTGACCCCCACACCAACCCCAAACCCGGTCTTGCTGACCCAGATATGACTGGCATCGAGATAGCTGGCAAGGGTAAATGCGTCTCCTGCAATGGGATTCCCCGCGTTCATCAGGCAGGCGAAATATTCGGTCCAGAGCGTTTTTTGATGAAACGACTGCGGCAGTTTGTCGAACCGGTTGATGGCCATGTCCAGACGCCCCTGCTCCACGTCCAGAAAGCTGACATCACTCGGCGTCAGCACGTCCAGGGTCACATTCGGTGCCTCCTGACGGATTCGCCGAAGCACCCTTGGCATGAGACACGACTCAGCGTAGTCACTGGCCATGATCCTGAATACCCGCTGGCTATCTCCGGCTGAAAACGGCGTTTTTTCCTGAACTGCCTGTTCAATGTCCGACAGAATACCTCTAACCAGGGGCTGAAGCTCCGTGGCCCGTTCGGTGGCGGTCATTCCCTCGCTTGTCCGCACCAGCAGCGGATCACCAAACAGATCCCGCAAGCGACGCAACCCGTTACTCATCGCAGGCTGGGTAATGCCGAGGTGGTTTGCGGCCTTGGTAACGTTTCGCTCCCTCAGCAAAACATCGAGGTAAACCAGCAGATTGAGATCAACACGGGATATGTCCATAACTCACCTTGGGTAGAACCATAGAACAACAGACAACCATTCACACTATTTATGGCCCATAGACTACCAATACATAGAAATGATAGAAAGCAACCGTTAACCAGAGACGCCTTAATAAGCCCGCAACTCAAGAAGGATTTTCTGCTAACCTTCCGGTAAGTTGTAAGAAATTCTGTATGCTTTACGTTAGGGGTTGGAGAGGTTCGAACACCCTCTCCGCAACCGGTAATCAACCCGTTTTCAGTGTGGCTTTCTAACATGGATACAACGAGCATTGTTCTGATCCTTGCGGCTGTTGTTGCTGTTTCCATCCTCGCCATCGTCGTCGTCCAACTCCGGGAAAAGGCGAAAATTCAACGCTTGCGAAAGATCAGCGCTCTGGCGGATACCTACAAGCGGGCTCAAACGCTGCTGGAAGAGGTGCCGGAACAGTACCTCACGCCGGATCTAAAACTGCTGCTGATCCAACGTATGGAAAGTACCTGCAAAGACCTGCTACCGCTGAAAAGCGACAAGCCGGTTGCCGAATGGCTTGAACATGCCCAACAGCTCAAGCAGAAGGTCGACGAAGGCGAAGATAAGCGAGCCCCGAGCCGTATAGACTCGCCGGAAAAAGCCAACAACGTCAAAGAGTCGTTGAAGAGCCTGTTCAAAGTCATTGAAGGCATGCACAAGGCCGGTCAAATCGATAAAGCAGTTGCCCAACGGAAACTTAAATACCTGCTGTTCCTGGTCCATAAAACCAACGCTGACCTGCATATTTTTCAGGCTCGCGAACATATCAAACAGAATGCCGTCCGTAAGGCAATTCACGAATACCATCTCGCCAGCACGGAAATGGGCAAATCCAAGGACAACCCCCTTGCGACCAAGGCCATCAAGAGCATTCGAATCCGCATCAAAGAACTTGAGGTGCTGGCCAATGAGGGCCAGGAACTCAAAACCGCGGACGCCGAGCAGAGCCGGCGCGATAAGGAATGGGACTCCTTCCTTGACGACGACAGTTGGAAGAAAAAAGCGGACTACGACGATTAAGCACGAACACCTATTTTCCAGCCCCGCTGACCATCCAGGATTCAACCCGCAGTGAGAACAGCACTGACCAAACGCCTTTCCTTTCGCCTCACCCGCAACACCGTGTTGCTGGCGATGGCCTTGGGACTGATTCTGAACCTGACCCAGGTGACCCTGGATTATTTCTATGCCCGCCAGGCCATGGACGATGAGATCCATGCCTTGATCGATATTACCCGCAGCCCTGCCTCTCAAATTGCCTACAACATTGATGTCAGGCTTGCTGAGGAATTACTCGACGGCCTGTTGAAGCATCCGGCCATCATTGATGCCCGCATCATCGACCCCGACGGTTTCACACTCGCAGCCGCCAGCAGGAGCAGCCCGGACTCCAGGTACCGCTGGCTCAGCGATGCGCTCTTCGAACCAAGCCAGTTCTACAATGACGAACTGAGCGTGCCCCAACTCAGAGACATTCCTCTCGGGAAGCTGGCAGTAACCATAGACACTTACTACTACGGCCTGGGGTTCCTGCAACGGGCCGGCTACACCGTGGTCAGCGGCTTTATCAAAAGCCTGGTGTTGTCGGTGGTGCTGCTGTTTATTTTCTACTTCATGTTGACCAAGCCGATGCTCAAGGTCGTCGAAGCGCTGAGCAAAGTGGACGCTGAGTCTCCGGAGAAAGTCCGCCTGCCCGTCCCTCACAACCATCAGGACGACGAGATCGGCTTGATGGTGGAGATCATCAACGAGCACTTGGTGACCATCGATAGCAGCCTGGATCAACTTCGCGCCGCTGAAGCCTCTATGAAGAACTACTCCAGCCAACTGGAGTCGGAGGTGCTGGATCGAACCCGGGAGATATCGGAAAAGAATGACGCCCTGCAACGGGGTAACCGCGCACTGATCAAAGCCAAGGAAGACGCAGTCAGACGCGCCAGAGCCCGGGCCAGCTTCCTGGCCAACATGAGCCACGAAATCCGAACGCCACTGAACGGCGTCCTTGGCATGCTGTCGCTCGCTCTGGAAGGGGAACTCGAACCGGAGCAGCGTGAGCGGCTTGAAATCTCCTACAACGCCGGCCAGAGCTTACTAGGGTTATTGAATGACATCCTGGATATCTCCAAGGTGGAAGCCGGTAAGCTCAATCTGGAAGTCATTCCCTTCAGCTTGCGCCGGTTGATTGAGGAGTGTGCAACGCTTCACGCCCAACAGGCCAGAAGCAAAGGGATTGAGCTGGTCACCGAGATTGACCCGGATCTCCCGGAGACCCATCTTGGCGATCCGACCCGAACTCGCCAGATTCTTAACAACCTGCTGAACAATGCCATTAAGTTCACCAACAACGGTGAAGTTCGGATCAAAGCCAAACAAGCCAGCGGCACAGTTCGCCTGGAAATTATCGATACCGGAATCGGCATGTCGGCCGAGGGCCTTAACCGGATCTTCTCTCCATTCGCCCAGGCTAACCCCGACACCACCAGATTGTATGGCGGAACCGGCCTGGGGCTTACCCTATGCAGGCAACTGGTGGAGCGAATGCACGGAAAGATCGTTTTGGACTCCGAGCCAGGCCGTGGCACCCACTTCACCGTTATTCTGCCTCTCCCGGTACATCAGCCGGATGCCGCCATGCACGAGGCCTTCGACATACCCGCAGCCTTGCTTCGGGATGGCGTAACCCTCGCGGTTCCCAAAGGCTTCCCCCATACCCTTGCCATTGAGAGCCAACTCAGGGCCTGGGGAATTCCAGTTCATGACCTTGATCACCCTGGCACCGGCCCGTTGCTGGCGGCAGAGAACGACAGCGTCGCGCTCAAACTGGCGAATCAATCGGCTGGCAGACGCGTGATCTGGCTAAATAACACCGGCTCCGCCAACACTCCCCGCCGGCAATTCGCGCTGTCGCTCCCGCTGAAACGAGACGCCCTGTTCCGCTGTCTGACGCTACCGGAGCCACCGCGCACCGAACCGTCCAGTACAGGCGCGGCCCAGGTCATTCCTCCCGGCACCCCCATGGACGTCTTGCTCGTTGAGGACAACCAGGTCAACCAGATGGTTGCCAGTACAATCCTCAAGAAACTGGGCCACCATGTGGACATTGCGGAAAACGGCGAGGTTGCCCTGCAGTCTCTCGAGAAACGACGCTATGACATGGTGCTGATGGACTGTCAGATGCCGGTTATGGACGGTTACACCGCTACCCGAAAGATCCGACAGAATCCACAATGGAACGAGATGCCGGTGATTGCGGTCACCGCCAACGTGATGCAAGGCGATCGGGATGATTGCATGGCGGCCGGGATGAACGACTACATTACCAAGCCCTACAACCGCGACGATCTCATCACGGTGATTCGCCGCTGGGGCCCTCCTCCAGCTGTTCCAGCAACGACCTGAGCTCGTCACGAAGGCTGGCCAGGCGCCCAGGCTCCAATCCGCTACTGCACAGCAACTGGCCCGGAACCGTCCGGGCCTGGGCTTTCAGATTACGGCCATCTTCCGTCAGCCCAAGCCTAACGACTCGCTCATCCCCATCATCCCGCCGGCGCCAGATCAGCCCCTGATTCTCGAGGCGTTTCAGCAACGGCGTAAGGGTGCCGGTATCAAGGCGGAGGCGCCGACCGAGGAACGACACCTTGACCATGTCTTGGCTTGTCTCGGCCTCCCATAGCACCAGCATCACCAGGTATTGCGGATAAGTCAGCCCCAACTGAGCCAGCAACGGCCGGTAGAGCGCCGTCACCGCCCGGTTGGCGGCATACAGCGCAAAGCAGGTCTGGTTATCAAGCGCCAGAACCTGGTCTTCCCACCGCCCTTCGTCCGTCATAGCAGTTTTTCGATATCGCCACGGATGGCTTCAGGCTTGGCCGTTGGCGGGTAACGCTTAACCACCTTGCCATCCCGGTTAAGAAGGAACTTGGTGAAATTCCATTTGATCTTTTCGGATCCGAGCAACCCTTTTGCTTCGGCTTTGAGCACCTGGTAAAGGGGGTGGGTACCCGGGCCATTCACTTCAATTTTGCCAAACATGGGAAAATCGACACCGTAGTTCAGGGAACAAAACTGGCTGATGGCATCGTTATCCGCCGGATCCTGACTCATAAACTGATTGCACGGGAATCCAAGTACCTCCAGCCCCTGCTCTTTGAGATCGGAATACAGCGCTTGCAACCCTTCAAACTGGGGGGTAAACCCGCACTTGCTGGCGGTATTGACGATCAGCAGCACCTTGCCACGGTACTCACCCATTGAATGCTGATTGCCTTTGATATCCTGAACCTCAATGTCATAAACCGATTGGGCCGTCATGCGGATTCCTCTCTTTAATAAACGCTGTGAATGTAAGGGAATTATATTTTTAACAATTATATTGTGCACAATCATTTTGGGACAATAAATGATCAACACACAGGGCGCAAGGCGATAAGTGAGTCTGTACTGCTTAAATATCTGGCCTCTGTACCATTTTTGCCATAATTGATCACGATTGAGGTGTTGCCGCAGACAAATGCTCCGATAGAATAATGGCCTTACGATGAACAACCGGAAGCCAAACCCTATGCAGAACTACATGAAGTCCGCCAAGCTCGATAATGTGTGTTATGAAATTCGTGGCGTGGTTCTGCGCGAGGCGCGTCGTCTCGAAGAGGAAGGCCACCGGGTTCTGAAACTGAACATCGGCAACCCCGCCGCGTTTGAGCTGGATGTCCCCGAAGAGATTCAGCAAGACGTCATTTACAACATGCACCAGGCCCAGGGCTATGTTGAGTCCAAAGGGCTGTTCTCCGCACGAAAAGCCGTGATGCACTACTGCCAGCAGCGGGGCATCGACAAGGTGGATATCGACGACATTTTCCTTGGCAACGGCGTCAGCGAGCTGATTGTGATGTCTATGCAGGCCCTGCTCAACACCGGCGACGAAGTGCTGATTCCCGCTCCGGACTACCCCCTGTGGACGGCGGCTGTCACCCTGTCCAGCGGAAAGCCTGTGCACTATCGTTGCGATGAAGAGCAGGGATGGTTCCCGGATATTGATGACATCAAGAAAAAGATTACGCCGCGCACTAAAGCGATCGTGCTGATCAATCCGAATAACCCCACTGGGGCGGTTTATTCAAAGGAATTGCTGCTTGAAGTGATTGAACTGGCCCGCAAGCACAACCTTGTTGTGCTGTCCGACGAGATCTACGACAAGATCCTGTACGACGGGGTTCAGCATATCTCGACCGCCTCCCTGGCAGATGATGTGTTGTTCATCACTTACAACGGCCTGTCCAAGAACTACAGGGCGGCGGGCTATCGCTCGGGCTGGATGATCATCAGTGGCGCCAAACACCGGGCCAATGACCTGATCGAAGGCATCGAGATGCTGTCGAACATGCGGCTGTGTGCCAACGTGCCGGCTCAGCTGGCCATACAGACTGCGCTTGGCGGCTACCAGTCCATCAACGACCTGGTGGTCCCTGGCGGGCGTCTGTATGAGCAACGCATGACGGCGTGGTCCATGTTGAACGATATCCCTGGTGTCAGCTGCGTCAAGCCCAGTGGAGCGCTTTACCTATTCCCGAAGCTTGACCCCAAACGCTATCCGATTGCCAATGATGAAAAGTTGGTCCTGGACCTTCTGCTTCAGGAGAAAATACTGTTGGTGCAGGGGTCGGCGTTTAATATCGATGACCGTCAGCACCTGCGAGTCGTCTTCCTGCCCCGCAAGGATACACTGGAAGACTCCATGACACGGCTGGCTCATTTCCTGTCCACTTACCAGCAATAACCGGAGCCCAGGCGTGGCCGATATTCATATCGAGGAGTTCTACAAAGACACCGCAGTCGCGCTGGTTCAACTGTACAATGCGTTCCCGCGGCGAGTTAACCTGTTCGTCGAGGACATCGCCGGACCTGATGAGCCTGACGAATTCGGCCTTCATTCCCGCCGCCATATGGCCTGTTTCGGCAGCCTGTTGTGGATGGCAGAAGAGGGCCTGATCCGCTACGTGGACACCATCCGCCAGGAAGCACTGGATCAGGCGGTTCTCAGCCAGCGGGCCTTTACCCGACTGAGCGCACCCGCCAGCCCGACCCTGGTTGCAAGCGTTGAGCCCCACGTTATTGCCGGGGGGGAATCGTTACCCCCTTCGGTCCGGGCCGACCTGACAACCCATGTCCACATCATTCGGGAGACCTTGCGCACCGGTCATTCCGCAAAGCTTAGCCATGTTATGCAGGAAATTTTTTTCCGAGACGAGCCAGACCACTAACCCCTGATGCATTAAATTCCCCTAAGGTGCTTGAACCCCCTGCGGAGAGCCCCATATCACCGTTAGAAACGGTGCCAATACAGGCCCGCCGATCGGTTCAGCATTGATAAGGGAAACTTAGATGCGAATACTGTTGTTTCTTGCCACCAACCTGGCTGTGATTCTGGTTGCCAGCATTACGCTGAAACTGCTGGGAGTTGACAGCTACCTCGCTCATAACGGTATCCAGTACGGATCGTTGCTGGCCTTTGCCGCCGTCTTTGGCTTTGCAGGCGCCCTCATCTCCCTGTTCCTGTCCAAGCCGATGGCAAAGTGGAGCACTCGCGCCAAGATCATTGATAACCCACAAACGCCCGCGGAACGCTGGCTGGTGGATACCGTAGCGGAACTTGCCCGGAATGCCGGCATCGGGATGCCGGAGGTCGCAATCTTCCCTGCCTCCCAGTCCAACGCCTTTGCCACGGGCTGGAACCGGAACGCCTCATTGGTCGCAGTCAGCGAGGGACTGCTACGACGCTTCGATAAGGACGAGATTCGAGCAGTCCTCGGTCACGAAATTGGCCATGTTGCCAACGGAGACATGGTCACCCTGACGCTGATCCAGGGCGTGGTCAACACCTTCGTTATTTTTGCATCGCGGGTGATTGGCTCTGTCGTCGACCGTGCGGTGTTCAAGTCAGAAAATGGCCACGGACCAGGGTTCTTTATTGTCAGCCTGATTGCAGAGCTGGTACTCGGCATCCTCGCCAGCACGATAGTATTCTGGTTCTCCCGCCGCCGCGAGTTCCGTGCAGACATTGCCGGAGCACAGTTAGCTGGACGTGGCGCCATGATCAGCGCCCTGTCACGACTCAGACAGGAAAGCGAAGTACCGGACCAGATGCCGGACACGCTGCAGGCATTTGGCATAAACCGTGGTCAGCGTGGTGGTTTGAGCGCCCTGTTCATGACCCACCCGCCGCTGGAAGAGCGCATTGCCGCTTTGCAACAAGCGAACCTCTGAAACGTATTCCTATTGCTCCGGTAATAACAGAAAAGGCCCCTTCCGGGGCCTTTTGCTTTTCTCGACAGCCGCTCTGGCCGCACCCTCCATCCGACCAACCCATCTACACCCTTTGTAGAATAGCCGTCTATTTTTTCAGCAACGATACTGCCAATAGGTTCACACTTGCCCAGTCATATTTCAGACATAATCAAAGGGTAGTGTTGGGTCGTACCAAGGGAATGGGACGCAAGGAGCCAGTCAATGACTCCTGGAACTCGATGAGGAACAAAAATGAGAGAGGGCAACACCGTGATGCAACAGAAACATATGTCAGAACCCTGGATGAACGGCGCAGCGATTGTTCTATCCGACGGTCGAGAAGTTCCTATCACGGACACCATGGTCCGCCAGACACTGGAATCACTGATCCAGTCCCAACCTGAACCCCAGGCTTCAGAAATCAGAAAATCGGCATAACGCCGATTTTCTAGATTTTCAGTTTGAACCCCAAGTCCTTGAAGGTGTCGCGCAGAATCTTGCTGGTTCCCTTTAACTGAACCTTAACGCTACTGAACTCCCTTCTTACCGGATAGTCTTTCCGCAAACGATCAAAAGCCGCGCCCCGTTCGCTGGCATCCAGCCCCATCACCAGCCGCAAGTTGGCGTCATCGCGCCGAGGGTCATAGCAACACCGCATGGCGGTAAATGCCGCAGCATCGTCCTCAGCCGAACTGGTAAAGCTCAGCTTACTCAGGGCAGGCTCCGGGAGGAATTGCCCGGCCTGCTTCCGCACAGGAAAACCGAGGAACCGGCAAACCGCTTGGTAGATAATTTCAGTACCCTGCAGCTTTCCTTCCAGGCTGTACCCGGCAATATGCGGCGTAGCCAACCAAACCTTGTTGACCAACTCCGGCATAATCACCGGCTCCTGCTCCCAAACATCAAGAGCCACCACCGGCGCTTCTGGCTGACCCAGGCGGTTGAGCAGCGCCTGATTGTCGACCACCTCTCCCCGACTGGTGTTGATGAGCAACTGATCCCCACGCAACGCCTGTAACCGGTCTGCCCCCAACAGGTGGTAAGTGGGATGTGCTCCCCCAATCTCCAGAGGCGTATGCAACGTGACGACATCACAGTCGAGCGCCTCATCAAGAGTGGCAAAGTCCACTTCCGGCTCGACCTCAGCCCTTGGTGGATCACAAAGCTTGACGGTAAAGCCGAGACGATCCAGCTTCCGGGCCAGCTCACCACCGACATTCCCTACCCCGACAATCCCGACCGAAAGCTCGCTCCAGTCTTCAATCCCGCGCCGCTCTGCATAAAGCGCAAGAACACTGAGTACGTATTCCACCACGCTGTTGGCATTGCAACCTGGCGCCGCGCAGAAAGCGATGCCATTTTCTTCGAGCCAGGCCTGATCAATGTGATCCGTTCCGATGGTTGCCGTTCCAACGAACTTTACCCGGCTGCCTTGAAGTAGCGAAGGCGTTACACGGGTGACAGAGCGCACCAGAAGAACATCCGCATCAGCCACGTCCTCTGCCTTCATCAGGCGCCCGGAAACTCTCCGGATTTCACCAAAATCGCCAAAGAATGAATCCAATAAGGGAATATTCTCGTCCGCTACGATCAACATGCTCATTTACCTATGCTCAAGACCTGCGTGGCCGGGGCCCCCGGTTTCCGGCCGGCCGGCGACCGCCACCGCCGCCACTGCGACGCCGTTTGATCGCGGGTTTGGACAACGGCTGCATCAGATCCTCTTCCGGTACAGTCGAGGTCAGCTTCTGGCTGATGTATGTCTCAATAGCGGGCAACGAGAAGGAGTCATCCTCACCGGCAAGACTGATGGAAATACCATGCTGCCCCGCCCGTCCGGTCCGCCCAATGCGGTGGACGTAGTCTTCAGCGTTGTCCGGCAGGTTGTAGTTGAACACGTGGGTCACTCCGTCCACATGAATACCACGACCAGCCACGTCTGTAGCCACAAGCACCTGAATGGTACCGCGCTTGAACTGATCCAGGGTCTTGAGACGCTTGTTCTGGGCAATTTCCCCAGACATCATGGCGACTTTGACACCCTGGTTCTGAAGGTTTTCCTCCAGGTCACGACACTGGTCCCGACGGTTGGCAAACACAATCGCCTTGTCCACGCCCGGCCGCTGCAGGTAGTTCACCAACACCGTCAACTTGTCGTCTTCACTGACCAGGTAAACCGTCTGCTTCACGCGCTCTGCGGTCTTCTGCTCCGGCTCGATCTCCACAAACTCAGCATTACGGGTCCACATGGACGCCAGGTTGAGAACATCCTGGTTGAACGTGGCACTGAACAGTAGTGTCTGGCGCTCTTCCTTTGGCGTACATTTGCGAATGATCCGCTTAACATCCGGAATAAAGCCCATATCCAGCATGCGATCTGCTTCATCCAGGATCAGTATGTCGAGCTGGTCAAGGAACACGTCCTGGGAGCCCAGGAAATCAATCAACCGGCCTGGCGTGGCAACAAGAATGTCGACAATCTCATTCTGGAGCTGATCCCGCTGCTTGTCATAGTTCATACCGCCGACAACAGTCACAACGTTGTGACCGGTATACCCACACAGCTGCTCAGCATCCTTGGCAATCTGCATCGCCAGCTCGCGGGTAGGCGCCAGCGCCAGCACCCGGGGCTCGGAGGCAAAACGGTCTTTGGCAGGAATGGGAGTTTCAAGCAAACTTTGGATTGCAGTAATCAGAAATGCCGCGGTCTTACCAGTACCGGTCTGCGCTTGCCCGATCAAATCCTCGCATGCCAGCGTGAATGGCAGTGTTTCAGCCTGGATGGGGGTACAGTGGGTAAACCCGATATCGGTAATGGCATTGAGCAACCGGGAATCCAGATTGAGGTCGGAAAAACGGACACTGCTGCTGTTAGCGGGAGATATAGAGCTTTGCGCTTGCGGATCCGTGGAAGCATCCATGGGAGAGGCCGTTTGGGGATTGGAGGTTGTCATATACAGTCAGGATACCTTACCGTCGTTAGTTAACGGGTGCCGGGTCTGGGCGTTCAGCTTGCCAGGCTGCTGCAAACCGGTGTGCCGTACCATAAAAATCCATTAGGGTCCGAAAAAAGGCGCGTCCCCTTTTCGGCATTCCCTCTTTAAGATAGCAGTCAGCCTGTTCCCACACCTTGCGTTTAAATCCATCCTCATCAACAGCGCCATCGCCATTGAGGTTATCTACGCTGATGTGGAAGCGGAATCCGGCCGCAACCGAAAACAGCCACTCTAGTGCTTGTGGCTTGACCTCAACCTGCTCAAACGACTTTTGTTGTTCCGGAGTCCGGCCGTCCGGGCAGTACCAGTAGCCATAATCCACCAGCGTGCGCCGATGTTGGCCGGCAATGCACCAATGACTTATTTCATGCAAGGCACTGGCGTAATAGCCGTGAGCAAAGATAACCCTTGCGGCGTCCCCGCCGTCTGTCTCTGGCAGATACTCAGGTTCATCGCCGCCTCGGACCAGGATCGTCCGGTAGCTTTCACGGAACAGGTCGTTAAACAGCATGACAAGATCGTGTGGATGGTGTTTCATGCGTTCGCTATTGTGCGTGTTAAATGATCTCAATGCCAGTGGGAACTTATCCGCACCCCTGGAGTCTACACGGTGTTTTATCGGCATGGCCGGTATAATCTGAATCCAGATCCACTTTCCTGAGAAGCAGCCCGGTTTATGGCGTTACTGACAACACTGCCAGCGTTCACTCCCCACACAGCTCCCTATCAGGCTCATAAAGGCCGATGGAACCCGATGATCAACGGGCTATGGCCACTGATCCTTATTGCCGTTGCCTTGGTAGCGCTCAGCCCCGTCAAGGCCTTGGCCTTTGGAAACCAGGGCTCGGGGCTGTTTTCGTCAACTGGAAGCGATTTTCTACCGGTGGACGAAGCGTTACCGTTTTCCTTCTCCAGCACCGGCAGCCAGGTCACCCTGACCTGGGACATCACTCCCGGGCATTACCTATACCGGGATCGCATTGCCATTACCACAATGGACGATGGCGTTATCGTGGGTCCCCCAGAGTATTCAATTGCTGGGGATAGCAAGGAAGACCCGTTTTTCGGTCTGGTCACCGTTTTTGAACAACCGGTGACCGCCACTATCCCGATCTCCCTGCCAGCGGGAGTGAACGAAGCTAACCTTCAAGTGACCTATCAAGGCTGTGCCGAGGCCGGTCTGTGCTACCCGCCGCAGACCCGCGACGTTCTGTTCTACCCTGGAAATGATGCGACAGCCGACGGCTCGGCAGCCCCGGCACAAGCCAGCAGCACCCGCATTGATACCGACAGCGCAACCGGCCTGGCAAACCTGCTCGCCAATCGCTCTACGGCTACAATCGCAGCGATTTTCCTGCTACTCGGGCTTGGTTTGACGTTTACGCCCTGCGTGTTGCCCATGGTGCCCATCATCTCGTCACTGGTATCCAGTCAGAACACTCAGACCCATACCCATGCCCTGATGCTCTCCGTCAGCTATGTGATGGGCATGGCGCTGACATACGCCGCAGCCGGCGTCATTACTGGGCTGCTCGGCGCCAGTTTCAATCTCCAGGCGCAGCTTCAGTCACCATGGGTATTGGGGGTGTTTGCCGCCCTATTTGTGGCCTTTGCCCTGTCCATGTTCAACGTTTACGACCTGCAGCTTCCCAGGTTTCTTCGTGACCGACTGAATCACGCCAGCCATCAACTCACGGGTAGCCGCATTGCCAGCGTTTTTGGCATTGGCGCCTTGTCGGCGTTGATCGTGTCGCCTTGCGTGTCAGCACCACTAGCCGGCAGCCTGCTCTACATCAGCACTACCCAAGACGGCGTCCTTGGCGGTATCGCTTTGTTTTCCCTGGGTGTTGGTATGGGCCTGCCGCTTATCCTTGTGGCCGTCGGCGGCAGACGCCTGCTGCCCGCCACTGGCCCCTGGATGAACGTGGTGAAGTCCTTTTACGGCATCATGCTACTGGCGGTCGCTATCTGGCTTGTGGAAAGGATGCTGCCAGCGTGGACGACCCTCACGCTCTGGGGCCTGCTGGCGGCCATCACTGGCGTTCAGCTCGGCGCATTTGATCACGCCAAGGCCGGCTGGGAGCGAACCTGGAAGGGGTTTGGCCTGGTCTTGTTTGCCTACGGCCTTGCGCTATTGACCGGTGCGCTGACCGGGGCCCACGACCCACTGAAACCCTTGTCAGCCTTTACCGCATCAACCAGCAGAGCCCAGGCGATGGAGGCCCCGGAAACATCAGCATTCCTGACATTGGCGTCGACAACCGAGCTTGAGCAAGAGCTGCAACAAGCGGCGGATGCAGGCACTCCGGTCATGCTGGACTTCTACGCTGACTGGTGCATTTCCTGCAAAGTGATGGAGCGTGAGGTATTTGCGACCGCCGAAGTCAGGTCCTTGCTCTCTGGCTACCGCTGGTTGCAGCTGGATGTCACAGACAACACTGCGGAGCACCAGGCCTTACTCGACCGCCTCGGCCTGTTCGGCCCGCCAGCCATTCTTTTCTTTGCCGACGATGGCCGTGAAGTTGAGGACCTCCGCGTTCTCGGGGAAATGAACCAACGTCAGTTCCTTAACCACATCGCGAAACTGACGCGCCGCTAATCCCGCTCAAGAGCCACGGCGGATGAAGTAAATATACTCCGCCCCAAGCTCTTGGGTTGTCACCAGTTCGTGATTGAGAAACTGACAAAACCTCGGGATATCACGCGTAGTGGATGGATCTGTTGCAATCACCTTCAGAATGCCACCTTCCGGCACCTCCAAAATCCGCCCGTGGAGCATCATGACCGGCTCAGGACAAAACAATCCCCGTGCATCCAGCTCAGCCTCATATTCTGGCGTATCCAACTCAACCCCCTAATTTATAGTGAAATTTCACAATTCCATGCTAGCTTTTAAGGTATAACCTCAGAAAAGCGCAGTCTGGACGCTCCTTTCCGGATGATGCCCTAAATTCCTGCCAACCCGGAGAATGACATGATTCGAGTTTTGATCGAACGCCACATCGCAGAGACGCTTGAGTCAGCCTACGAAGAACACTCTCGCGGCATACTGCAACAAGCCATCACTGCACCCGGATTCATTTCCGGCGAAACGCTGTTTAATGCCGCTGACCCCAACCACCGCCTCACCCTGTCCAACTGGCGCTCCGCTGCCGACTGGGATCGCTGGTATCGCTCAGACTACCGTAAGGACTTGATGAACGAGATCCTGCCTATGATGGATCAGGATGAGAAAATAACAATTCTGGAGCAATGCTAAACAGCACTGAATTCCCTGATTATTGATGTAATTTCAAACTGTTTAACATCACGACTATGCAACCGTTTGCTACACTCGCGTCTTTTCGCCCGTTGGCTGAACTCGGATGCAATCAATGGTCAGGTATTGCCTGCTGCTCACCGCTCTGCTGCTTTGGACAGCTGGCGCCTACGCCGAACCATCGGGCGTAGCCCAACTCTGCCGAAAGGTCGATGCCTCAGTGCCCGCCCAGCGGGCCAGCTTGCTCGATTTTACCTGCTATCTCCCAGTTCCGGAAAGTGCACCCTACTGGAACGCGCAAACCATCCACGAACTACCCGACGCCCTGACCTGGCGTCCCGCTGCTGGCCATGAACTCGCATTCACCCAATCTGAAGACTACTACTGGGTTCGCATCAACATCCACAACGGCGGGGCCAGCCCGGGCTTTTGGTACCTGAAGCTCGACTACGCACCACTGGATCACGTCGAGTTCCATCTCGACACCCCCTCGGAACACCGCACCATCCAAACGGGGGACCGAAAGCCATTTCTTAGCCGGGAAATCGACTACCGCTATTATTTGCTCCCTATATCTCTAAGAGAAGGTGAAACGGCCGAGGTCTCCATTCGCCTACACAGCGGTGGTGCCCTGAACCTGCCACTTGCGCTGGTCACGCCTGATGAACTGGTCAGCTCAAGCAACCAGCTCACCCTGACTCACGGGCTTTTCTACGGTGCCCTGCTGATCTTTGCCATCTTCAACCTGCTACTGTTCGTCAGCTCAGGCACCACCTATTACTTCTACAATGCCTTCTATATGGCCGGACTTGGAATGTTCCTGTTTGCCATGGGGGGCTTCGCCTACCAATACCTCTGGCCTTCCAATCCACAGCTCGCCAACACTGCGATCCCAATCAGCATGGCCCTGTGCGCACTGTCGATGAACCTGTTTGGTCGTTCGTTTCTCGAGTTGTTCAACCGAAAGACCTTCACCTCGCGACTGCTCACCGCCCAGAGTGTTGCCGGTGTCACGCTGCTAGTACTGAGCCCTTACCTCAGCTATACCATCGCCATCAAGACCATTGCCATCGTCACTCTCACGGTCATCTGCAATCTGTTTTTTATCGGCATCATGCGCTGGCGGGCAGGTCTTACCCACGCGAAGTGGTACGTTATTTCATGGTCAACCATGGTTCTCGGTACGATCAGCTATGCCCTGGCAGCGTTTGGCTACCTGCCGGATTTCCTGACCCATGAAATCGTCATGCAGGCTGCCATTGGCAGTCAGGTCATACTTCTTAACTACGCCATGGTGCAACGTTGGCGAGAACTTAACCTGAAGCTGCTTGAAGTCGAATACAGTGCCAAGCAAAAGCTGGAACGACAGGTGCTGGAGCGAACGGCTCAGCTTCGCAAAACCATGAACCAGCTGGAGCAGGCCAACCGACAACTCGAAGCACTCAGCACACGGGATGAGCTTACCGGGCTGTTTAACCGGCGCTATCTGGACAGCCGCCTGCAACAACTTGCCCGGGAGTCCCAGCGTACCGGGCACCCCGTTGCCCTGGTGCTGGTCGATGCCGATCACTTCAAGCAGATCAATGACCGCTTCGGGCATGGCTTTGGCGACTCCTGCCTGCAATCCATTGCCCAGGTACTTGAGCGCAATACCTGTCGCCCACGGGACGTCGCGGCGCGCTATGGCGGCGAAGAGTTTGCTTTGATACTGCCAGACACTGACGAGTCCGGGGCCCTCAGGGTGAGCCAGGCAGTGCTGGAGGATATGCGCGACACCATGATTGAAGCACCCGACGGATCAAACCATTCTCTGACCCTGAGCGCAGGCATCGCTATATTAAAGCCGGGAGAAGCCCTGAGCAGTACCTTTGAACGGGCTGATCAAGCACTCTACCGGGCTAAAGCCGGTGGACGTGATCGCGCAGAACTTGCCGAGCCTCCTATCCGCTCTGATGCAACCACCAAGCGCACGGAGAACGCCCAATAAAATAGTTGGTTACACCAGACTTTTGATAAACATCACAGCATTATCCGCCGCCTGCTCAATGAGCTGATCCTGGCTAAACGGCGATTTTTTCGGCGGCAGAAAATCATGATTCCCGCCCTCCAACCAATTGACTGAAACAGCATCAGGCAGCATCTGCACTGCCACCTCATCAGGTTTGCCAAACGCATCCCGGGTTCCCTGTTGAATAGTTACCGGACACCAGAGCTGGCCGAAGTGATCGGTACGCCATCGATCCAGCTTGCCCGGGGGGTGAAACGGATAGCCGAAACACAGCACCCCCTGGAACCGCCCTTCCATCGAAGGGTCCGCCGCGAGAAGACTCGCCATTCTGCCCCCCATCGATTTCCCACCAATGAACAGCGACTGACCTTGCAACAACTCTGAGCGCTGTCTCTCTATGACCTCAGAAAAATAGGCCAACAGCTTCTCGGCACGGTCGGGTGGACGCTTGCGCCCATCTTCCCGGCGCTTCTGCATGTAAGGGAATTCAAAGCGAGCAACCGTCACACCTTTTTCCGACAACCGGGCTGCGAGTGCCTCCATAAAAGGAGAATCCGATGGAGCGCCCGCGCCATGAGCCAGAAGCAATACCGCTCCAAAGTCGTGGTTTTTCGCTTCGTTTGTATATCCCTCAGTAGAGTTCACCTGCTCTCCAAATGCGACTATGATATTGACACCAATTAGAAACCCCTGAACTGGGCGTAGAAAGCATAACATGACCCGGCCGGACCCTTGCGGTTTTAGCCGAGCCATGTGACTGATTTGAGAGACTTTGACAGCCCCAATGGACTTGACCTGAGTCATTGCAAAGCCGTCATGGTTTCTCCATACTTGCGCCCGCACATTTCCCCATTCTAAATCCATTGGTAAGGCTATGAGCACAGTAAATCCAAACCTGACATACAACTACAAGGTGGTGAGACAGTTCGCCATCATGACAGTGGTATGGGGTGTTATCGGGATGAGTCTCGGCGTGTTGATCGCATCTCAACTCGTCTGGCCCTCTATGAACCTGGACCTGCCCTTTACCCATTTCGGTCGCCTGCGGCCGCTGCATACCAACGCCGTAATCTATGGCTTTGGCGGTTGTGCCCTGTTCGCAACGTCCTACTACGTGGTACAGCGTACCTGTCAGACAAGACTGTTCTCTGATGGCCTGGCCCAGTTTACCTTCTGGGGTTGGCAGGCCATTCTGGTGGCTGCCGTCATCACTCTGCCCCAGGGCTTTACCAGCACCAAGGAATACGCGGAACTTGAGTGGCCGATCGACATCATGATCACTCTGGTCTGGGTGTCCTACGCCATCGTGTTCTTCGGTACCGTTGCCAAGCGTAAGGCTGCTCATATCTATGTGGCCAACTGGTTCTACGGCGCCTTCATCATCACCGTTGCGGTCCTCCACGTTGGTAACAACCTGGAACTGCCGGTTAGCGCGTTCAAGTCCTACAGCCTGTACTCTGGTGTTACCGACGCCATGATTCAGTGGTGGTGGGGACACAACGCGGTAGGCTTCTTCCTGACTGCCGGATTCCTTGGCATGATGTACTACTTCGTACCGAAGCAGGCTGAGCGTCCGGTTTACTCCTACCGTCTGTCCATCGTCCACTTCTGGGCGCTGATTGCCACTTACGTCTGGGCTGGTGGTCACCACCTGCACTACAGTGCACTGCCTGACTGGGCGCAAACCGCTGGTATGGTCATGTCCCTGATCCTGCTCGCTCCGAGCTGGGGCGGTATGATCAACGGTATGATGACCCTGTCCGGTGCCTGGCACAAACTGCGTACAGACCCTGTTCTGCGTTTCCTGGTGGTTTCCCTGTCTTTCTACGGCATGTCCACCTTCGAAGGTCCGATGATGGCCATCAAAACCGTCAACGCCCTCTCCCACAACACTGACTGGACCATCGGTCACGTACACTCCGGCGCTCTGGGCTGGGTTGCCATGATCAGTATCGGCGCTGTCTACCACCTGATCCCCAAACTGTGGGGCGTGCGTCAGATGTACAGCGTTTCCATGATCAATATGCACTTCTGGCTGGCTACCGTAGGTACCGTGCTGTACATCGTTGCCATGTGGGTTAACGGAATCATGCAGGGTCTGATGTGGCGTGCAGTCAACAGCGACGGCACCCTGACCTACAGCTTCGTTGAGTCCATGGAAGCTTCTGCACCAGGCTATTTCGTACGTTTCCTCGGCGGGGTTATCTTCGTCACCGGCATGCTGATCATGGCTTACAACGTCTACAAGACTGTACGTCAGAAAGATGCAGTGGCCTTGGATAACAGTGCGGCCCAGGCAGCCTGAGAGGAGTAGAGAGACCAATGAGACACGAAATTGTAGAAAAGAACCTCGGGTTGATGGTCGCGCTGATCATTCTGGTCATCAGCGGCGGCTTCCTGGTTGAGGTTGTACCCCTGTTCTTCCTGAAAGAAACCAATGAGCCGGTTGCCGGCCTGGAACCTCTGACTCCGCTGGAGCTGGAAGGTCGTGACATCTACATCCGTGAAGGCTGTCACGTCTGCCACACCCAGATGATTCGTCCGTTCCGTGCTGAAACCGAGCGCTATGGCCACTACTCCGTTGCCGGCGAGTTTGTCTACGAGCACCCATTCCTGTGGGGCTCCAAGCGGACTGGTCCGGATCTGGCTCGAGTCGGTGAGCGTTACTCCGACGCCTGGCATCGTATGCACCTGTACGATCCGCGCAGCGTTGTACCGACATCCATCATGCCGGCATTCCCTTGGCTGTTCGACGCCAAAGTCGATGCCTCTGGCACCACCGCCAAGCTGAAAGCTATGCAAACCCTGGGCGTGCCCTACACCGACGAACAGGTCGCCAACGGCGCCGCTGAGGTGGAAGGCAAATTTGAGATCGAAGCCCTGGTTGCGTATCTGCAGCAACTTGGCACTGTGATCTCTACCAAACGGTGATCCCGATGGATATTAACGAGGTACGCGGTATACACACCCTGCTCGTCATGGCGGCATTCCTCGGTATTTGCTGGTGGGCGTACAGCGCCCGCCGCAGCAAAGCCAACGATGAAGCCTCTCATCTGCCCTTTGATGATGACGACATTGATCGCCGTACCCTTGAAAACGAGAAAACGGAGAAGAAACAATGAGTACCTTCTGGAGCATTTGGATCAGCGCGATCGTGCTCGGTACCATCTTTGGCTGCGTATGGCTGCTCTGGGCCACTCGTAAAAGCCAGACAACCGACACCGAAACCGACCGTACCACTGGTCACTCCTACGATGGCATCGAGGAATACGACAACCCACTGCCAAAGTGGTGGTTCTACCTGTTCCTGGCCACCTGTGTATTTTCACTGGTTTACCTGGTTCTGTACCCAGGCCTCGGTAGCTTCAAGGGCGTACTGGGCTGGACCCAGCACAACCAGTGGGAGAAGGAAGTAGAGGTCGCTGACGCACGTTACAGCGAGATCTATGCCCGCTACGGTGACACCCCGCTCGAAGAGCTGGCCCTCGACGAAGACGCCATGAAAATGGGTCAGCGTCTGTTCGCCAACAACTGTTCGCTCTGCCACGGTGTTGCAGGTCGCGGCTCCCTGGGCTTCCCGAACCTGACCGACAATGACTGGCTCTATGGCGGCACCCCTGATGCCATCCTGCAGACCATCACCAATGGCCGTCACGGCGTAATGCCTGCCAAGGGCATGATGCCAAACATGAGCGCTGAACAGACGGACCAAGTGGTCAACTACGTCCTGAGCTTCAGTGACCGTGCCCAGGACGCTGACGCAGCAGCGGCAGGTCAAGCCGTGTTTGCCCAGGCCTGTGCCGCGTGTCACGGCGCTGACGCCAAAGGCAATCAAGCCATGGGCGCGCCCAACCTGACCGATAACGTTTGGTTGTACGGCAGCACCTATGACCGCATCGAAGAGACCGTTCTGCACGGTCGTCAAAACCAGATGCCGGCTCAGGCAGGCCGACTCAGCGAAGACCAGATCCACATTCTGGGCGCCTACGTCTACAGCCTGTCGAACTAAAGACTCTGGACGCTGTCACTCATGACAGCGCCCTGCCCCACTCCGGTGGGGCAAGTCTTTTGAACCCTGGGTCCGGTTTTCCGGGCCCAGGCTTGAAAAGACTATAAGCACCGATGAAGGTGCACCCCTGATGGGAGGTATTGATGAGCAGTCAAATTCCGGTAAAGCAAATCGACCCAAAGACTGACGCCTCCAACAATAACAATAAATCCGAGACCGTCGAGCTTTACGCCAGCCGCAAGAAGATCTACGTCAAAGAAGTGCACGGCGTGTTCCAGCGCATCCGCTTCTTCAGCCTGATGGCATTGATGGGCATGTACTTTGCCTTCTGCTGGATCACTATCGATGGCGCCCCACTGATCCATTTCGACCTGCCTGGGCGAGAGTTTCACCTTTACGGCGCCACGTTCTATCCAAAAGATTTCATCCTGCTGTCCGGAATGCTGATCATCAGCGCCTTTGGACTATTTTTCATCACCACTCTGTTTGGCAGGGTCTGGTGCGGTTATACCTGCCCCCAGACGGTCTGGACCTTCATTTTCATGTGGGTCGAGGAGCGAATTGAAGGCAGCCGCAACAAGCGGATGAAACTCGACAAGTCTCCCAATACCACCGAAAAATTCATCAAAAAATCCCTCAAGCATGCGGTGTGGCTGTTTATCGCCTTCGCCACCGGCCTGACTTTTGTCGGTTACTTCTACCCTATTCGGGAGCTGATTGCTGACATCTTCACCCTTGATGCCAACGGCTGGGCGTACTTCTGGGTTATGTTTTTCACCGTAGCGACCTATCTCAACGCCGGGTGGATGCGGGAGCAGGTATGTCTGTACATGTGCCCTTATGCCCGCTTCCAGTCGGTGATGTTCGACGCTGATACCCGCGTTGTATCCTACGACCCCAACCGCGGCGAGCCCCGGGGCGGTCGCAAGAAGAGCCTGGCCAAGGAAGAGCATGGGTTGGGCGATTGTATCGATTGCGGCCTCTGCGTCCAGGTATGCCCCACCGGTATCGACATTCGCGATGGTCTGCAATACGAGTGCATCGGCTGTGCCCTGTGCATCGACGCCTGCGATGAGGTCATGGAAAAAATGAATTACCCCAAGGGCCTGATCAGCTATACCACTGAAAACCAGCTGGAAGGCAGGAGCTCCAAGCTGCTGCGACCCAGAACCTTCGGGTACGGTGCGCTATTGATGGCGATGGTAGGTGCCATCATCTTTACCCTGGCGAGCCGGGTACCAGCAGAACTCGACGTCCTTCGCGATCGCGGCTCGCTGTTCAATTACAACGGCCAGGGGTTGGTTGAAAACTCCTACACCCTTAAAATTGCCAACATGTCAGAGATACCCCAAACCTATCGCATATCCGTCAGTGGCATCGACACCATCAACCTGAGCACCCGTAATGAAATCACGGTCGCCAGTGGTGAGCACGTTTCGCTGCCGGCAGTTGTCGAAGTGGATCCGGAAGCCATTCCCGACAGCAATAACACGATCACATTCCAGATGAACTCGCTGATGGACGAAAGCCTGAACATCACCACCGAAAGCCGTTTTGTAGGGCCTACCCGGTAATCCCAGGATTACCGGCGCCCTTCTCGGAGAGACCCTGTTATGAGCGAACAAACTCCCGTCAGCCCCTGGTTCCGTCAGCCCTGGTTCTGGTTCCTTCTGATCTTCCCAACGGCGGCCATCATCTGGTGCATCTTCATGATCACCATGGCAGTAACGTCTCAAAACTCCATGGTGACCGACGATTACTCGAAGGAAGGCCGCGGCATCAACATGGAACTGGCGCGGGACGAAAAGGCCGTTGAGCTAGGACTGCAGGCACAACTCGACTTCGCAGAGCGCACCGTTCAAGTCAACCTTGAGGGTAACTCGGGTGCCAGCAACTACCCATACCTGGTACTTAACCTGTTTCATCCTACCCTTGAAGATCGCGATCTGACCGTTCAGCTGATGCCAGTGAATGAGCACGCCTATAGCGGCAACCTGCCCAGCGGCACGGAAGGCCGTTGGTACCTGGATCTGCGGGGCCCAGACAACGACTGGCGTCTCAAGGGTGAAACCGAACTGCCATCCAGCACAACTCTGGAGCTCGGGGTGACCTTGCAAGGCCAGGGTTAAGCTTCATGCAATGCTTCCACTGTGGCGAGGAAGCCGATAGCCATCCACCCATCACCCTGGAACTGGATGGCCTGACCCGCGAATTCTGCTGTTATGGCTGCCGGTCGGTTTGTGAGACCATCCATCAGGAAGGGCTCACCGGTTTCTATCAGCACCGCACCGCGCCTGCGGTCACCCCAAAGTCATTGACTGCAACGGAACTGGAGCAGATCCGTGAGCTGGACCACCCGCTGGTCCAGCAAACCTTTGTGCAGCCCGTCAAGGGAGGGCTTGAGGCACAACTGCTCATTGAGGGTATTACCTGCGCGGCCTGCATCTGGCTGCTCGAGAACCATCTCTCCCGGCAGCCCGGGGTGCTCTCGTTCTCCGTCAATCACACCACTCAGCGAGCCCGGCTGGTCTGGTCGCCTGACCAGGTTCACCTTAGCCAACTGGTGACCGCCATCCACGAGCTCGGATACGCTGCTCGCCCTTACAAGGCCGACGAAGTAGAGCTCGCGCTGAAAGCAGAAAAACGAAGTGCGCTAATTCGCCTGTCTGTTGCCGGTATAGGCATGGTTCAGAGCATGATGCTGGCCTTCCCGCTGTACTTTGAGCTGGTCAATGACCTGTCGCCGACGTTTATTCAGTTCTTCCGCTGGTTCAGCCTGCTGGTCGCAACTCCTGTGGTTCTGTACAGCGCCCGCCCGTTCTTCCGGAACGCCCTCAGGGATATCCGCACCCGCCACCTGACGATGGATGTCCCGGTGGCGACCGCCATCGGACTGGCCTACCTGGCCAGTGCCTGGGTAACCATAGTTGGTGGGCAAGAAGTCTATTTTGAATCGGTCTGCATGTTCACTTTCCTGCTATCCCTTGGCCGCTATATCGAGATGCAAGCGCGCTACCGAGCCGGGCTGACCGGCAACGCGCTGGTTGGCGTACAGCCCAGGGTCGCCAGTCGTCGGCTGGGGGATCAGGTAGACCTGATTGCCACCCACGAGCTCAAGGCTGGCGATATTATTGTGGTCAAGCCGGGTGAAACCCTGCCGGTCGATGGCACCATCATTGCCGGGCACTCCACAATCAATGAGGCTGCACTGACAGGAGAATACCTGCCAGAAACCCGTTCCACGGGTGATTACGTCCATGCAGGCAGCCTCAATGGCGAAAGCCCACTGGATGTGCGCGTTGAAAAGACCGGAGCCAGCACCCGCCTTTCCGGCATCCTCCGCATCCTTGACCGGGTCCAGTCCGAAAAGCCAGCGGTCGCCCGCATGGCCGACCGGGTAGCGGGGATGTTCGTCAGCCGAATACTGATACTCGCCCCGCTGGTGTGGGTTGGTTGGTGGCTGGCCGGTTCCGACCGGGCCTTCGACATCACCCTGTCGGTGCTCGTGGTGACCTGCCCCTGCGCGTTGTCCCTGGCGACGCCAACGGCCATCACAAGCGCCACCGTCAAACTTCGCAAATTGGGCTTTCTGCCGACACGAGGTCATACCCTCGAATCACTGAATACCATCGATACCGTGGTGTTCGATAAGACAGGGACGCTGACCGAAGGTAAGCTCTCCCTCGTGGGCACCCATGTACTGGGGTCACTGAACGAAAATGAAGCCCTCAACCTTGCAGCGGGGCTGGAGCAACATTCCGAACACCCGATCGCCAAGGCCTTTTCAGGGTTCCGACCCGAACCACTGACCGATTTCCATAACCACGTCGGCGGTGGGCTAACCGCTACCTGGCGGGGGAATCAGGTCGCCATAGGTCATAGTGACTTTGTCGGTGGCCACACATCCGCCCCCAAACCCGATCTTGAAACCGGTCACGGCATCGCGATCTGGATGGCCGACAGTAGCCAGTGGCTGGCCTGCTTTGTCCTTGATGACCGGCCGCGAGACGATGCTCATGAAGCATTGGCGACGTTGCATGCAATGGGGATACATACAGTGCTGCTCAGCGGCGACCGTTCGGGGCATGTTGCGCATATATCGAAACTGCTTGGGCTCGACGAAGCCTACGGACAGGCCACCCCGGAAGACAAGCTGGCACGGCTTAAATCCATGCAGGATCAGGGGCGCCATATCATGATGGTTGGCGACGGGCTCAATGACCTGCCATCCATGGCTGGGAGCTCAGTCTCAGTGGCCATGGGCTCTGCGGCAGACCTCACCCAGCTACGCGCCGATGCGGTCTTGCTGAATGGCCAGTTACGGCAACTTCCCGAAGCCATCCGCACCGGTATCGCTACCCGCAAGGTGATTCGTCAGAACATGGCCTGGGCACTCACCTACAACCTGTGTGCCCTTCCCCTGGCGGCAGCTGGTATCATACCCCCATGGCTGGCTGCCATTGGCATGTCACTCAGCTCACTGGTGGTGGTATTGAATGCACTGCGCCTCGGCCGAGACGCCCCCACTCCTGGCAATAACCCGACGCTGGCCGCCAACCTGGAGTTGCCCCGCGCCTGAGCCCGGCAGCAACACCGAACGACTGACCGTTTACGAGGTAATAGTGTGGAAATCGTGATGATTCTGGTGCCGGTGACCCTGATTCTGGTCGGGGGTGGCATCTACCTGTTTTCATGGGCAGTCAAGAGTGGCCAGTATGATGACCTTGAGGGACCGGCCCATCGCATCCTGTACGATGACGACAAGGACATGATCCCAAGCGATGTACGCCCGTCCTCCGGAGGCAGGCCTGATCCAGAAGCCGCGGTTTCCGACGAGAAGGAAAAGCACGCCACTAACTCCGGCAATCCCACTGACTGATGCCTGATGCGCTTTACCTTAGCTACCCCAGCGCCTTTCTGATTGGTCTCCTGGGAAGCACCCACTGCCTGGGGATGTGCGGGGGCATCAGCGCGTCCCTGTCCATGGCTTTACCAGTGGGGCGCGGATTTCGATGGCGCCAGGCCTTGATGCTGTTGGCGTTCAATGGCGGCCGGATTGGCAGCTACGCCGTCATCGCCGCACTGGTGGCCCTGGTCAGCACCGGAGCCGCCCAGCAATGGGCCCAGCTTGCCCCTCTGCTAAGAACCCTTGCCGGAGTTTTGCTGATACTCATGGGGCTTTCGATGGCACAATGGTGGCAAGGCATCCGCTATGTCGAAAAAGTTGGCGCTCCGATCTGGAAACAACTGTCGCCGCTGACCAAACGCTTCATCCCCGTCCACAGGCCGACTCAGGCTCTTGCATTGGGCGCGCTCTGGGGCTGGTTACCCTGTGGCCTAGTCTACAGCACCCTGGGATGGGCGGCCTTACAGCCTTCAGTGGGGCAAGCAGCAACCACCATGCTGTTCTTTGGCCTGGGCACCTTGCCCTCCATGCTGATCACCGGACTGGCTGCAAACAGCCTCAAACGCCTCCAGAAGAATCGCTATTTCCGCCAGCTGACCGGAGTGCTTTTGATGGCTTTCGGTGTATGGACGCTACCCTTGAGCAGCATTAGCTAACCCCGAAAGCACAGACGGGACACTAGGCGTGGTGGTTCCAGAACACACTGCCACCGTCCTCCGGATTCGCGACTGACTGCCGCATCCAGCCAAACAGTTCACGACCAAAACCACTGCGATGAGCGGAAAGTTCTGCGGTGGCGGGTTGACGATCATTCAACTCGCTCTCAGTAACCTCCAGGACCAGATTGCCGGAGTCTGCATCCAGGCATATCAGGTCACCATCACGAACTTTAGCCAAAGGCCCTCCATCCAGGGCTTCCGGGTAGACATGGATCGCCGCCGGAACCTTGCCGGAAGCGCCGGACATCCGGCCATCCGTCACCAGGGCGACGTGAAAGCCCCGGTCCTGGAGCACCCCGAGATAGGGCGTCAGCTTATGCAACTCCGGCATTCCGTTCGCTTTGGGGCCCTGAAAGCGCACCACGGCGACACAATCCCGGTCTAGTTCGCCGGCCTCAAACGCCGCCACCAGTTCGTTCTGGTCATTAAAGACCACGGCAGGGGCACTGACACGGCGGTGTTCAGAGGCAACCGCCGATACCTTAATCACCCCCCGCCCCAAATTGCCATTCAGGACCTTTAGCCCGCCATCCGCGGCGAAAGGCGTATTCACCCCGGCCAGAACATCCGGGTTCAGTGATTGCCCGGGAGCTTCCTGCCAGCTCAGTTTCCTACTCTCCAGGGAAGGGGTTTTGGTATAGCGCTCCAGGCCCTGCCCCATCACCGTTTCGACATCGTTGTGGAGATAGCCTCCAGCGAGCAGCTCACGAATCAGGAATGGCGTCCCGCCAGCTTCGTGGAAGTCATTCACATCTGCCTGCCCATTGGGATAGATTCGGGTAACCAGGGGGACAACGGAAGACAGGTCCGCGAAGTCGTCCCAGTTAATGAGAATACCGGCTGCCCGGGCGACCGCGATCCAGTGCATGGTGTGGTTAGTCGAGCCTCCAGTGGCCAATAACGCCACCAGGGCATTGGTGATCGCCTTCTCATCCACCAAATCCGCCAGCCCCAACGCTCCGCCGCCAGGCCGGGACAGACGCACCAGCTGTTCGGTAGCAGCCTTGGTCAGCGCCTCCCTCAGGGGCGTTCCCGGGTTCACAAAGGCCGAACCGGGCAGATGCAGTCCCATGACTTCCACCAGCAGTTGATTGCTGTTGGCCGTACCATAGAATGTGCAGGTACCCGAGCTGTGATAGGACTGGCTTTCCGCCTCCAGTAGTTCGTCTTTTCCCACCTTGCCTTCAGCATAGAGCTGCCTGACCCGCTGTTTCTCTTTGTTTGGCAGCCCCGAAGGCATGGGCCCGGCGGGGATCAATACCGCAGGAAGATGGCCATAACTCAGGGCACCAATCAGCAAACCCGGCACAATTTTGTCGCAAATCCCCAGCAAAGCCACCGCATCAAACAGGTTATGGCTTAAAGCAATCGCGGTGCTCATGGCAATGACATCACGGGAGAACAGGCTCAGCTCCATACCGGGCTGGCCTTGGGTGACCCCATCGCACATGGCCGGAGTGCCGCCCGCAAATTGGGCAACCGCTCCCATGCCATGGGCGGCTTCACGAATGGTATCGGGGAAATGTTCGTAGGGCTGGTGGGCTGAGAGCAGGTCGTTGTAGGCAGAGACAATACCCAGGTTCGCCTGGTTCATCAGCTTCAGAACCGACTTGTCGGATGGCGTACAGGCGGCTATCCCGTGGGCCAGGTTACCGCAGGACAAGGCTGCCCGATTAGGAGACTGTGCCTTCAACGAGCCCATGCGTCCGAGGTAATCCTGCCGGGAAGCCGTACTTCTCGCGATGATGCGCTGGGTAACCTTGTGAACCACGGGGTGCATACGTGTTCCTCCGTTGCGGGTCATACAATGGGCTCTTTTGACCAGTGTACCGCCAAAGACGTTCGGTGCACCTAATTAGGCACGCATCTTTAATGCCAACCGTACCTGATAGCGCACCAGGCACGGAGGGAGGAAGGAATAATGGAGCGGAACTGTTCCGGTCAGAGGTTCAGGATATCCACGCGACCATAGTCAGGCGCCGCACTCTCCACGCTTTCCACAGCGGCCCGGTCGTCACCAACCTTGGCTTTGCCATTGCGAAAGTCGTACAAACTGCTGTCAGCCAAGTGTGACGGCTCAACATTGCACAGTGCCCGGAACATGGTCTCAAGCCGTCCTGGGTGCTGCCGGTCCCAGCCCTGCAGCATTTCCTTGATCACCTGGCGCTGGAGGTTCTCCTGAGAGCCACACAGGTTACATGGAATAATCGGGAACTCACGCAGACGGGCATACTCGGCAATATCCTTTTCCCGGGCATAAGCCAGTGGGCGGATAACCGTATTACGGCCATCATCACTGTGCAGCACAGGTGGCATGGTTTTCAGCTTGCCGCCATAGAACATATTGAGGAAAAGTGTTTCCAGCAAGTCGTCCCGATGATGCCCGAGTGCGATCTTGGTCACCCCATGTTCTTCGGCAAAATTGTAGAGAATTCCTCGCCGCAGACGTGAACAAAGACCGCAGGTGGTCTTCCCTTCAGGAACCTTTTCTTTGACAATACTGTACGTGTCTTTCTCAATGATGTGGTATTCAACCCCCAGACCAGACAGGTATTCCGGCAGGATTTCTTCAGGGAACCCTGGTTGTTTCTGGTCCAGGTTGACGGCAATCAGCTCGAAGTGGACCGGGGCGCTTTTCTGGAGATTGAGCAGGATATCCAGCATGGCGTAGGAGTCCTTGCCGCCGCTCAGGCAGCACATGACTTTGTCGCCCGCTTCAATCATTGAGAAATCCGCAATGGCCTGCCCCACCTCACGACGTAGCCGCTTCTGAAGCTTGTTAAGTTCCAGCTTCTGTTTACGGTCTGCCTCAGTGTTAATCGCGGGCTGCGACAGGGAATTCCGCGCGTCAGTGTCACTCGCGGGGTCGAACAGGGTCGTCAATTCGGACATAGCAGTATAATCAGTCAGTCATCAATGAGGCGGGCATTATACGCGGGCCACTAATCCAAGGACAGGATGCCATCATATGGATATGTTACAGACCAGCCCCCAGCTTCCGGGCAAACGGGAGCGCAACCGAATCAATAACCGCAATGCGATACTGGGCGCGGCCCGAACCTGCTTTCGCGACAAGGGTTACGACAACACCACCATTCGCGACATTGTCCGCCAGACCAGCCTGGCCGCTGGCACTTTTTACAACTACTTCGCCAGCAAACAGGACATTTTCATCGCCCTGCTGACCGACTTCCTTGACCAGCTCAACCGAAACCTCAGCGAACGCCGCCAGACCGCTGAGAGCGCCGAACAGTTTGTGTGCTCTACTTACCAGGCCCTGTTTCATGCGACCGCCCAGGACCCGCTGGTGTATGAACTGGCTCACCGTAACGACCAAACCATCAAGGAGCTTTTTGGTTCAGGAATCATGGGGATGGCCATGCTCTCCCTTGAAGAGGATGTCCGGGATGCCATTGACAGCGGCCTGTTACCCACCGTGGATGTGGAGTATCTGTGCGCATCGTTCTTTGGTGTGGCCTATGAAATGAGCCTGAAGGTCGCCATGCGCTCAAACCGAAACCCGGACGGGGCCTATCAAGAAGCCGAAAGGGCCGCACGGTTTGCGGCCGCGCTGTTCCTTGGAGGGCTTGAGCGGATGGAAGGGCTTTCCTGATCGCTGCCACTTCCTTACCCTATGGGCATGAACGCAACCCAACCGACCAACCAGACCGATAACACACCGGCCAGGGAGTCCAGCACCGAGGCCCTGGCCGATCAGATACAACATCTGATAGTGGCTGTTGAGCATCTCTTGCGCAGCGCCCCCGGCCCCATGTCGGAACTCGCCCTGATCAAATCACTGCAAGCGCCCCCATGGTCGCTGATTGGCGATGTCAGCTATGGCGACCCACAACGACTGTTCCCGGTGCACTTCCTGCTGTTTCACAGTCTTTACCGCCTCCGGGACAAACTGTCCGAACAGGGAGAACAGCTGTGCATATCGCCTCTGGCAATCCAGCTAGAACCCCAAACCGTGGTGGCTGGTGCCGGAGTACCCGACATCACCGACGCCCTGAGAGAGTTCTATCTGGACCTGGAACAATACCGGCTGTCGGACGCGAGCATTCAAAAGATGATGGATGACTTCTGGGCCGGGCGCTGGGGACAGCCCAATGCCTCCGAGGACCTTGCCCGGGCAGCGGAAATACTGGGGCTGGATACAATCCCTGAACAGTTTTCATCCGTTAAGGAGAAGTTTCGTCGCGCGGTCATGCAGGCACACCCTGACCGTGGCGGGGATACCCGAAAGATTCAGGAACTCAACGAAGCCTTTGCCCTGTTCCGCGCGCACTTCCGCAAGGTTAACCAGTCTTAGCCAGGATACGATGATGAAGTACCCAATCAGACAAACAATCCTTGCCGCCCTGTCTCTTTTACTGACCATGCCAGGCCATGCTGACCTGGTCATACTGCAATACCACCATATCAGCGACGAGGCACCGCCTTCCACCAGCACCACTCAGTCGCTGTTCAGGTCGCAGCTGGACATGATTTCTGACCTGAGCCTGGAGGTCGTGCCCCTGGACCAGGGAACCGAAGCCGCGCTGAATGGGAGCCTGCACGATACCCAGCAGATCGCCATCAGCTTCGACGATGCCTACGACTCCATCCTGCATAACGCGGCACCGCTGCTGTTGGAGCGCGAACTGCCGTTTACCGTATTCGTCAATACCGACAGCGTTGGTCATACGGGCTACCTGACCTGGGACCAGTTGAAGGAACTTCAGCGGCACCCATTGGTGCATCTTGCCAACCACAGCGCTGATCACGATCATCTCGTTCGCAGGTCTGATGAGGCCGAACCGGAATGGCGGCAACGAGTCACGACCAGCCTGGATCGGGCTCAGGCAACAATCAAACGACGCCTGGGCACGGATACCCCTCTGTTCGCCTACCCCTACGGTGAGTTTTCAAGCGAACTGGAGGCTCTCGTCGCCAGTCGCGGCTGGTATGGGTATGGGCAGCAGTCCGGGGCCGTCGGCAGCAGCACCGCCGCCACGCGCATTCCCCGCTTTCCGATGGCTACCGGCTTTGGTCAGCTGGCCACCCTGAAAGACAAGCTTCTCAGCAAGGCGTTTCCCATCGATGGACATAGCTTGCCCGACAGCCCAATTGCGACGAACCCGCCAACGCTGATGCTGGAATTACCCACGGAGTTTGATGAACAACGGCTGGCCTGCTTCGCCTCCGGGCAGGGCCGCATTCCGGTGACGGTCACCGAAAACGGGGTGTCCGCTCAGGCACCACGCGCCTTTTCCAGCCGCCGCTTTCGCTACAACTGTACCTATCCGGCAGGAGACGGTCGCTACTTCTGGCTATCCCAGGGGTGGCTTGATCGTGACCAGCCGGAGGATTAAGCGTACCGGGTCAGGATGGGGAAACCGACAGGCTCATCATGCCCGTTGGCGTATGGGGAATGGCTTTTGGTCCGCGCTCGGTTTCTATCACCGTTTGCCCAGCAAGGTCTGAGTCCCGGGTGTAGATCAACAACCAGCGCTCCCCCTGCTGGGGAACCACCGGCACGCGAATATCGAGGAAGCCAAGGCGGTGCCAGTTTTCAGGCAGATATTCTGGCACCAGGTCCGTCACAATCCTTAGTGGCTGCAAGCTGTCATCCAGAAAAGCCAGGGATGGAACAAACAGGCCATCCCGGTTAAAAGATTTCAGGCGAAGCACAAAGCTCGGTAGGTCCTCCTGACTGGGAAGCCGAACAAGGCGGTAGTGACTGCGCCCTTCCATCAGGGACCAGCTGGGCGACGACTCCTCGACCAACACCCGGAACTCCCGCCCCAGCTGCCACGGCTCAATCTGCTGCAGGGCAAGCGAATCGCAGCACCAGGATCGCCAGCGCTCGTAATAGCTCTGCTCCGGGGCATCGATACCCAACACAGCGAACGCCTCCGGTAACTGGCCGTCAGTGGTCACCGGCAACTCCGGGGCCCGGTCCGACGCCAGGTAAACACTTGCGGGGGTCAACTTCAGGGCTACCTCAATCGGGCTGCCCCCACCAAAGTCCCTGGCTTCCGGGCGAAAATAGCTGACCCGGATATTGCCTTCGGCATCCCGCCAGGTGAAGTACGGTAAGCGATCCCCTTCCCTTATAAAGCCCGCCTCTGCCAGCTCATCGCCATCAGGGTAGTTACTGAGATTGTATTCGGGTGCTGCAACGTTCGGGGCGGAAGCACTTTCGGCAGGCCGTTCGGGGGGGCTGGGAGAGACTGAAGTGGGGCCTGCTGCCTTGTCGGCCTCTGCCGCTAGCGCGGTGCCTTGCTGTTCGCGTCGAACCTGGCCGACCACCTCTTCAATGCTGTCCGCCGGCTCGGAAGCACCCGTTTCGTTGCTGATCGGACTTTGCCGAACCCGGCCCTGCTCATCCACCCAGGTAAAGTAACGCTCTCCAGAGTCGCCTGGCGCAGGAGCGCCCCGATGGCTCTGGCAACCTGCAACCAAGGTTGCCAGAGAGACAGCAATAAGCCACCGGGAGTTGAATCGAAAGGTCATAGGCCACCGCAGTGTAAAGCAGAAAACGTCGGCGTTCCCGGGCAGGCGCTCGTTAGAACTTGGTCCGGAAACTCAAACCCGCCATCACCACCCGCAATGACGTTTTGATATCAAGACCGGCATAGGGGTTATAAATGATGTTGGTGATGTTGTCACAGTTTACGTTACAGCTGGTGTCTGCAGGAATGGTCTCTATCGACTGAAGGTAACTCAGGTTCATATCGATTTCCGTGTCTTTATCCCAACGGTATCCCATGCCCACACTGTACAGGTTTGCACCGCCAAAAGGCGCCATGATCGAACGCTGATCATCGGGAATAACAGAGTCCCGAATTTCTACCCCGGCCCGCAGATCCAGTCGTGACGAGGCGTGAAACTCCATTCCAAAGGCCCAGTTCCACTGGTCTTTGAAACCCAGGGGCAGGCGAAGGCTGTTTGACGTGGCATTTTCAGGCGACAGAATCTTCGCCGCGTTGAGGAATTCCAGGTTGCGGTCAAACTGGAAGACAAAGGCGTCCCACTGCTTGTAATCCGTCCACCCAATATCGGCATTCAGGGTCAGCTTTGGGTGTACATCCACACTGATCCCGGTCTGGAAGTGTTGCGGGTACACCAGGTCCATGCTGACGTTACCCGCTTCCCGCGGGGCACCGGACGGCAGACTGAGAATGGCGGAGGTAATCGCCCCAAGCACCGACCCGTTCAACCGCTGCCAGAAGCCCGACCAGTCTTCGGTGTACTGAATTTCAAAGGAACCCTTAAGGTTCATTTCCGCTTCTGAGGTATAGCTCGCGCCCCAACTGAACCATTCGGTGGGTTCCCACATAACCCCCAGCGCATAGGTGGGAGAAATGGTTTCCTGCAGGTTGATGCTCAACGCACCAATATCATCCCACGGGCCAACATTACCACCACACAGCGCAATCCACGGTTGCAGAGGTTCGTCACCCGACTCACAGTTGAAGGCATCCTGCAGGATTTCCGCAACCCCGAGCAGCATGTTGGGCGCCCGCATGTACTGGTCGGCGGCAATGCCCATATGTGACAGGTGAATACCCATACCCACGGACCAGTCGTCATTGATCTCATAGGCGACCGTCGGGGACAGGTAGGTGGTTCTTTGCAATGCCGTCGCCTGGGGCTGGTAGCGACCGGGGTCGTCTTTGTCTCGATAGAACCCCGCCGCCATTGGCAGGTAAAACGCCGTACCCCAGGTCAGTTTGGATCCCGGTGGGTTGATGGTGAAGCCTGCCGATGGCGCCACCGCCGGTCCAGGCGGGGTCCGCAGAATCCCGTAACCGGGCACATACAATGCGACGTTGTTGGTGTGACTGCTGGAGTTGGCCACCGGGTCCCGCTGTCGGCCCGTCAGTGGGTCCGTTTCCAGGCCATCAATACCAAAGATTTCGTAGCCGTCAGGGGCGGTGAAGTCAGCATCGACGTCCAGGTAAACCCCCATCAGGTTGACCTCCAGCTGGCGATCTTCCAGCTTGGTCAGGCCCGCCGGGTTGTAGTGAATCGCCATGATCCCAGGAGGATCCGCGGTTACTGCGTTCCCCAGAGCCAGGGCCTTTGGGTGGATCGTCAGGTTCTGTGCCAGCTGCCCATGGGCAGTACAGGACAGCACCGATGCGATCATCGCCCCGAGAATCCGTTTCTTGTGGCTCACAATTCCCATGAAGTCCTTCCCTTCCCGAGTAGCGCCATTGGCTGCGATCAGTCGCGCAGGCCAGAGATGTTAATGGGCAGGGACAACCCTAGAGAGAAGTCCGGTGCATCTTCGGTCAGACCAATGCCCAGACTGGTGTTGATGATGGTGGTATCACTCACCCGGGTACCCAGGGACATGCTGAGGAAGCCGGTTACCTGGTCCTGGGCCACAGCTTCGGTGCCATCACTGAATGACAATACTGTCTCATCGCTATAACTGATCTGCGTGGACACACTGAGCGAAATGTCATAGGACAGGGAGTAGGCAAAACCCGCTGAGCCCGACAGACTGAACCCGGGGTCAACTTCCTCCAGTACGCGGGCGCCACGCACCTGATCAAGATCCTGTACCTGGAAGTTGTAAGTGAGACTGGTGGAGCCAAAGATCACAACCGGATCAAGTACCTTGGACAAGCTGGCACCACCGGAAATCGAGTAGTAACCACTACCCGTGGACAACTGGCGTTTGATATCGATTTCATAGGGGCTGACGCCGGTTTTGGTCGACAGACTGGTAAACAGGGTGGTCGACATCTTCCCGGGAACATAGGCCAACGGCTGCCAGCGGGCGGTGAAGGAAATATCGCCAAAATCGTAGACGTTGAGTTCGTCCTGGGTATCGTACTTCACCACCAGTGGAACCCGGGTTCCCACCGTCAGGTTGTCAAACAAACCGTAGTCGTAGGAAAACGCATTGGTGAAGCTGTGAGTTGCCGATGGCACGATATCAAGATTTCGCACTGAACCATCGCTGATTTGAATGTCCAGCCGCTGGTCACCGGTGTACGAGTAATCCAGCGAATAGTTCAGAGAATGCGTGCCTTTTTTCTGCAGCGAATAGTTTTTTTCCGCGGCTTGGAAGACCTCTTCCAGTTGTTGGGATGAATCTTCATCACCTTCCTGTTGAGCCAGTGCTTCCCGAGCCCTGTCAACACTGTTCTCCTGGGCCATAGCCATCACCGGAAAAAGACCGGTCACGGACCATAGGACACACCCTCGCACGAACCAACGATTCATCCCAGCTCCCTATTCTTAATTATATTTTGTCCTGATCCGGGTCTGGATTCCCGGTTATTAGTTACGACGGTAGTGAAGTTGTTTGCGGGTATTTTCCACACTGCCGTCGGGGTTGTTCTTCTGCAATTCAAGCAAGTTCTGTATTCGACGCTCGGTCGCTTCGTAGAACTCGGGCATCTGCTGAAACGCCAGTTCCGTGATGGTCTGATCATCAATAAAACGGAGGTCTTCTTCCTTCAGTTCCAGCGCATCAACGGGCTTTTCACTACCGGGAAAAACGATGAACAACACATTGTCATCCCACTTTTCCTCGAACTGGCTCAGCGTGAAGGAGATATTGCCAACCGAAGGGTCTGCCAGGTAAACCCGACCATCCCTGATGGCCCGCAATACAACAAAGTGTTTAAACCCGGCGTGGTGAATCGGAACGATGGCAGGGTGATCCAGGTCCAGCAAATCGTCGATGGTTGCCCGGAACCCTCCGGAGGGATAACCCAATGCGGTGACCAAGCGTTTCATGTCCAGCATTGAGAAGGCCCGACGTTCGACAATCCGCTCACTTTCTCCGTAGTGAAGCAGCCCTTCCATAACCTGCCGCTCCCCCAGGTTTCGCCCGAGGTAATAGGCCAGAACGGTCGTCAGTGCAGCGCTGCCACAGCTGTAGTCGTATGCCTGCCGGACGATGTTGCGGTAACGCTGTTCCACCAAGGGCTCGACCCGGACATCGGTACGCACCTCAATATCCGGAGCAATCGCCTGATCAATCACCACAACTCCCTGCTCAATGGGCTCAACGACAGTGATTTCGTCCACTATCGCCAGTGTCATCAGGGAACCTGCCAGCACCAGAAACATGTCTAAAGGAGAACTCCGCAGCCGCTATGGTCAGATCGGATCCGTTGATCGACCAGGTGTTATTGTTTGTATTGGGTTGTCAGGCACAGACGCCGTTACATCTTGTTACGCTACGATACCTGAATAACACAGGATCGAAAGATAACTGTGCCTCAAATCTACCCGTGCAGAAGGGGCCGTGGCGGCGGATTATGAGAACTGGTTCAAGACAAGTAAAGGACTGAAAATCAGCGGTCGATCGCCGCCAGCTGTCGCAGTTGGCGGTCATGAAGCCGGGACAAAAGCAGCAGCCCTGAGATTGCCCCAACCAGGGCATACGCCATATCCGACTGAGTGTCCCAGACGTACCCCTGGGTACCAAGAAACGCATCCGCCGCTTCATCGCTGGCAAGGGCCACCCACCATTCGATCAGCTCATAGAAGGCACTCAGTGCAAGGCAGAAACACACCAGGAAAAAGCTTCTCCACGCCGGGCTTTGAAAAACCCCGAATCGGGTGACAACTTCACGGGCGACCATCACCGGAACAAACCCCTGGGCGAAATGCCCCAGCTTGTCGTAATTGTTCCGGCCCCAGCCAAACCACTCCGCAAACCAGTCGAACAGGGGCACTTCGGCGTAGGTGTAGTGGCCACCCACCATCAGGATGACCGCATGGGCAAGGATCAGCAGATAGACCAGCAGGGTCAGGGGGAAACGCCGCAGGGTCAGTGCCAGAATCAAACCACCAATGATGGCGGGCAACACCTCCAGGAACCAGGTCACCTGGTCCTTCGGATTGATGCCGGACCACACCAGAACAGCAACGAAGATCACCACCCACAGCGTTTTGATACCACTCTCTCCTTACGCACCGGCTTGGCTAGCGGACTTTCACTGACTGTCCATCGGCAAGCTCTCGATCCGGATGGCGAACTACCCACTCGCCAGCCTCCAGTCCGGATTCAACCACGATCATCAGCCCATTGCCATGCCCCGTCACGACGTCCCGCAAATGCGCCACCTCATCAATGACAACGAACAACCAACTCTGACCATCGCGATTGAACACCGCAGAGGCTGGCACCTGAAGCTCGTCATCCCCCTGCCAGAGTACAAATGCCGCGTCGACCCGATAGCCATCCCCCAGGTTCTCCCAAACCTCCCGAGGCGCCATAAGATCCACCACGACCTGAACCCGCTGCTCCTCAACCCCCAAGGCCGAGACATCCTCAAAACCCACCGGTTCTACCCGCCGAACCCGCGCCGCCAGCTCTGGCCCACCCCATCCGGTCAGAATGACCGGCATGTCCTGCCTCAGCTTCACCGCATCAAAGCTGAGAACATCCACCACCACTTCCAGGGCTTCAGGGTCACCCACCTCCAGAATGGGAGTGCCGGCCTGTACAACCCCTTCATTTTCACGCAGAAGTCCCAGCACCCGGCCTCGCACCGGAGAGCGTATGGGCACCTGTTCCAATGGTGTTTGCTGACCCGTGTTCCCGGCCGATATCTCAAGGCGGGTTCGGGCGGCCGCCAGCTCATGGGCGGCAACTTCCTCGGTAAAACTGGCAGAGCGCAGGATTGCAGCAGCCCGGGACGCCGCTGCCTGAGCCTGTTGCAGGCGTTCTCCCGACACAAAATTGGATTCCCCCAAGCGCAGCAGCCGCTGATATTCATTGTGGGCAAGCTCCGCATCGGCACGAGCGGCGCTGACGTTCTGGCGGGCGGAGTCCAGTGACGCTCTTGCGGCTTCTACCCGAGCCTCGGCCTCAGCACGGCTACGGGCATCGAGAACAGCAACCGGCATAGGGTCGAGTTCCGTCACCAATTGGTTGGGCGCCAGCTCATCGCCGACCTCCAGTTCGACCCGGTGCAGATACCCGGCCACTGGCGACGACACCACGTACCGGTCCTTAACCCGGGTTTTGCCCTCTTCGACGATCGTGACACTGAGCCCCGCCCGGCGGGCCTCGGTCAAATCCACCCAGACCGGCTCTGGCCGGAAGGCAAAGATGATCGCCACCACGACGAACAGGCCAAAGATTCCCCAGAAAACCCAACGCCCCATGGACTTCATCAGCAACTCCTCATTCCCTGGTCTTGAGCACGGCCACCAGATCCAACCGCACCAGCCTCCGCCAGGCTATCGCTCCAGAGGCAATGGCAGATACCAGCACCACAGCAGCAGACAACGCCAGTGTCTGGGTGGTCATGGTCAACGGCACACGATACAACTCAGTTTGCAGGGACAACACTAGGGCTGCCGCCATGCCCTGCCCCAGTAACCACCCGACGGGTATACCCAGCATCAGGATAACCACAAGCTCACCGAGAAGGATATGGCCGACTTCCCTGGAGGTGTAACCCAGCACTCTCATGCTGGCCAACTCACGCCCTTTCTCAGCCAGCGAGATCCTTACCGTGTTGTAGATAACACCAAAGGCGATAACAGCGCCCAGGAGGCTGTTGAAGAACGTAAAGGTCAGAAAGGTCTTGGCAAGCGTGTCATAGAAACTATCCAACATGGTCTCCCGGATATTCACCGCAAGAACCCCCGGCATTAGCCGCAACCGCTCGTAGACAGGATCTTGCTCTGCCGGGTCGATATTGAGCAGGATCTGGTTGACCAGTGGCCCCTCCCCCAATACGCGGTTCAAAGCCTCCAGTCTCATATAGGCGCCCACGCCCAAAAGCTCGCTGGTGGTGCCAGCCACCGGCACCTCTACCCGCCGGCGCTCGCCTTCCAGTACCTGCACGGTCAAGGTATCCCCGGCCCGGATATCCAGTCCCTCAGCCAAATAATCCGTGAGCAGCACCCCTGCTTCCGGTATCGAGACCGGCTCCAGGTTTTCGTCAATCACAAATTGAAGGTGGGCAGGCTCCGGCATGCCGGACAATACGGTCCGCCAGCGCCGGTGGCCATGAATCAGCTCGACCGGAACGCTCCGCCGCCCTTCGGCATAGCGAATGCCCGGATCCCTGACCAGCCCAAACATGGCAGCCGAGTTGACCGGATCGGTCAGGGTAACGGCCACATCTTGCTGCTGCACCCTGGCAAACTGCGCATGCACCATCAGGGAAACCGAATCGAACTGGAAGTTACCCACCAAAATAATGGCGGTCGCAAGGGCTACACCAACAACCGACAATCCCGTTCGGCCGGGACGTCGCGACAGTTGGCGCACAATCATTCGTGAGGGCTGGCTAAGGCGAAGGCCGGATAACAGACGTTCAATCAGGGTGATACGAAAACGCGCCGGCCCCTCCGGGCGCATGGCTTCAGCCGGCGGCAAAGAAGCGGCCTGGTGGATAGCCCGCCAGCTACCAAGAAACGCAAACGACAGGGTGATCAACGTCAGCAGAATGAACCAGCCAGGGTGAACCTGAAACAACAACCGTGGGAAACGGTAATACTCCATATACATTTCCCCAAGCCCCCGGCCCAGCCACAAGCCTCCCATACTGCCGAGCACCAGGCCGAGCACTGCAATGACCATGGCCAGTTGCAGGTAGTGTCTGGCGATGGCCCAGTTGCCATACCCATAGGCCTTGAGCACCGCAATGACATCCCGCTGGGTGGCGATCAGACGGCCTATGACAACATTCAGCAGGAACATCGCAACCGACATGAATATGAGCGGAAACACCGTTGCCATGGTACGCAACTGCTCCAGGTCATCGCTCAGGTAGCGGTGGGAGACCTGATCTTCGCGCGCCAGGCCGCCAGTCCCTCCATAGCGTGCCAGCACGCGATCAAGGTGATCGATCACATCAGCCACCGTATGCTCCCGGTCGACCTGTACGAGCACGCTGTTGAAAGCGCCCTCCATGTCCATGGCGGCAGCCAGCGCGTCCCGGTCCATCCACAACACACCATAACGCTGGTAGTCCGGCAGCAGGCTGCCTGGGGGCATAACGAAAATGAACTCCGGCGACTCAACAATGCCAACCACACGCAGAGCCTGCCAGCGACCATTGATGATGGCCCGGATGGTATCGCCCGGCTGCAGATCATGAGCTTCCGCAAAACTGCCGACAACGGCCACCTCACTGGAGTGACGGGCATCCGGCAGTCGTCCCTGGCGCAGGTAAAGCTGATTGAGCAGTGGCTGCCGCCCCTGGGGGATAGACACCAGCTGCGCCGATATGGGGTCACTGAACCCTTCAACCTGCAACTTTGCCGCCCCCACCACCCGATCGCTGACACGCAGGACACCGGGAATTTCTGCAATGCGTTGGGCGACGTGGCGGGGGGCCCGTTTCAGGGTGGCAAAAACATCGGCAAACTGGTTCTCGGCGTAGTACTGGGCCCGGGTCAGCGTGAGTGATGAATAATTGACAACCGACATCAGGCACACGGCAACACCGCCCGCAATCACCAGGGCAATAGCCAGCACCTGCCCCCGTAACTGCCACAGTTCGCGATAGAGCTTGGTATGCAGGGCGGTCATCATCGTCTCTCCGGCTACCAGCTCAGCGACGCCGGATCCTGACGCTCAGGATTACGGTATTCGCCACTGATCATGCCATCGGAAAGGGTGATTACCCGATCGGCCATGGCAGCAATGGCAGCGTTGTGCGTGATGATGACTGTGGTTGTCCCGGTTTCCCGGTTGGCTTTTTCCAGCGCTTCCAACACCAGAATCCCGGTCGCAGAATCGAGCGCACCCGTCGGCTCGTCGCACAGCAGGACCTGGGGGCGCTTGGCAATGGCTCGGGCAATGGCCACCCGCTGCTGCTCGCCACCAGACAACTGCGCCGGAAAATGATCCATGCGTTCAGACAACCCCACCAGCGCCAGGGCCTCCTCAGGTGCCATCGGAGCCTGGGCGATTTCGGTCACCGCCGCGACGTTTTCTCGTGCCGTCAGACTGGGAATCAGGTTATAGAACTGGAAGACAAAGCCAACGAAATCACGCCGGTATCGAGTCAGTTCACGGTCACTGGCCCGGCTCAAGGTCAGCCCCCGGTACTCGACTTCCCCTGAACTGGCCACATCCAGTCCGCCCAGGATATTCAGCAAGGTGGACTTACCCGAACCGGAGGCCCCAAGCAGCACCACCATTTCTTCGTCGTAGAGCTCCAGGTCCACACCCCTCAGTGCATGGACCTCGACATCGCCCTGCCGGTAAGTCTTGGTGAGTCCGCGGGTACGGAATACAACAGTATTATCAGGCATGCCTTCCTGGCCCGGTCGTGGTTTCAGGGGGTATTACTTGGGATCAGGCGGAATCTGCGCATTTCACGCACAGGGTTGTATAGGGCAAAACCTGCAACCGACGGGGATCAATGGGTTCACCACAACGCTCACAGTCATCACCTTCACCAGCCTCGATACGGTTCAGCGCCCGTTCGACCTGGATCAGTTCTGCTCGGGACTCTACCTCCAGACCGTCAACCACTTCGTCGTTTTGGGTATCAATGGCCTGCTCTTCAAAATCCCGGGCAATCGCACCGTCTTCCCTGCGCTGGTGGGCATGGAGCCGCTTCAGCCGGGCCTGCAGGTCTGCACGCAGAGTCTGGAGTTCAGTTTTACGGTCAGTCATGGTGCTCTCCTCGATGTTCTTCCCTTTCTAACAAGCATAAGCCTGATCCGGGATTGATGCTTGTCAAAACGACACGTCTCCATCTGGGTAAGAATGATGCTACACAACGTCTCACCGACAACGGGACTACGGAGCAGCGACCATGGAAAATGATTTGATCGACAGTGTCCACGAGAAATCGCGGGAGCTGGTGGAACGGGCGACCCGTTTCAACGAAACCCTGTTTGAACAATTTACCAAAGCGACCGAGCTTCAGGTGCTGACGTTTCGCCGTTACGCCGATGCCGCAGTCGAACAAGCTCGCAAAGTGGGTGAAGTAAAAGACCTGGAGGGTCTGAAAGAACTGTCAGAGGAACAGGCCCGGGACTTCAAGACCATGAGTGACCAGTTCTGTGAAGACTGGGAGGAATGGCAAACCTACTTCTCAAAAGCCAGGGAGCAGATGCACCATCTGTTCGATGAGGGCAGCTAACCGCACACGCAGGCTGCCGAGACAAAGGCCTGGCATGCACACGGCTGCTCCTGTTTACCTGACCAGAGACGCGGGGCCGACCTGCCCAACGCTCTGGCAGACCGGCCCGCACTCATCATGAAATGAGATGGCGGTGGTGGAATTGCAGGTGCTCTGCAATAAAGCTCGCAATGAAGTAGTAGCTGTGGTCGTAACCTTCATGGCGACGCAGGGTCAAGGGAAAGCCACTGACCCTGGCAGCCTCTTCCAGAGCCTCTGGCTTGAGCTCCCGTTCAAGGAAGTCATCATCCATCCCCTGATCCACCAGGGTCGGTAACGACTGGCTGGCCTCACTCATCAAGACGGATGCATCGTGGCCTTGCCACAGCGCCTGATCGTCCCCCAGGTATGCCCGAAACGCCTTTTGACCCCACGGGCAGTTCACCGGGTTACTGATTGGGCTGAACGCCGACACCGAGCAATAGCGGCCCGGGTTGCGCAAGGCGATGGTCAAGGCACCATGCCCGCCCATCGAATGCCCGCTAATGGCCCGGCGATCATTGACCGGGAAGTGGGCCTCGATCAGCTCCGGCAACTCATTCACCACGTAATCGTACATCCGGTAGTGGCGGGACCAGGGCGCTTCGGTAGCATTGACGTAGAAACCAGCGCCCAGACCCAGGTCGTAAGCCGCTTCGGGATCATCAGGCACACCCTCGCCCCGGGGGCTGGTGTCCGGGGCGACAATCGCCACCCCGAGTTCCGCCGCTGCCAGCTGGGCACCCGCTTTCTGCATGAAGTTTTCATCGGTGCAAGTCAGCCCCGACAACCAATACAGTACCGGTACGTTTTCCCCCACCATTGCCTGGGGCGGGAGGTACACGGCAAAACGCATGGTGCACCCCAACGTCCGTGAATAGTGCCGGTACTGTTTGTGCCAGCCACCGAAGCTTTTGTTGGCACTGACGTTTTCCAGCTCGTTTGCCAGTTCGCTCATGGTCTCTCGTCCGTCTGGGCCGGTTTATCGGTCAAAGTGGATGACGCTGCGGATACTCTTGCCTTCATGCATCAGGTCAAACGCTTCGTTGATTTCGTCCAACCCCATGGTATGGGTGATGAAGTCGTCCAGGCGGAACTCACCAGCCAGGTAACGCTCGACGTAATCCGGCAGCTCCGAACGGCCTTTTACGCCACCAAAAGCCGTTCCACGCCAGACACGCCCGGTTACCAACTGGAATGGACGAGTGCTGATTTCCTGACCCGCTCCGGCCACACCAATAATCACCGACTCCCCCCAGCCTTTGTGGCAGCACTCAAGCGCTGAACGCATGACGTTGACATTACCAATGCACTCGAAGGAATAGTCGACACCACCGTCCGTCAGTTCAACAATCACGTCCTGGATAGGCTTGTCATAATCCTTGGGGTTGATGCAGTCGGTCGCGCCCAGCTTGCGGGCCAGATCAAACTTGCTTTCATTGACATCAATACCAATGATGCGACCGGCCTTGGCCATAACCGCACCAATCACCGCGGACAGACCGATACCGCCGAGTCCGAAGATCGCCACTGTGGCGCCCTCTTCCACCTTGGCAGTGTTCATGACCGCGCCCATACCGGTGGTAACACCGCACCCCAGCAGGCAGACCTCTTCAAGCGGCGCCTCCGGGTTGACCTTGGCCAGGGAAATTTCCGGCAGCACGGTGTACTCGGAGAAGGTGGAGCATCCCATGTAGTGATAGATAGGCTGCCCGTCCTTGTAGAACCGAGTGGTTCCGTCCGGCATCAGCCCCTGGCCCTGGGTGGCACGGATCTTCTGGCACAGGTTGGTCTTGCCCGACGTACAGAATTTGCACTCACCGCATTCCGGGGTGTAGAGGGGAATCACATGGTCGCCAGGCTTTACGCTGGTCACGCCTTCACCTACCTGCTCGACAATGCCACCACCTTCATGGCCGAGAATGGTTGGGAAAATCCCTTCAGGATCTTCACCCGACAGGGTAAAAGCATCGGTATGGCAAACGCCGGTGGCAATGATCCGCACCAGTACTTCACCGGCTTTGGGCAGCATGACATCCACTTCTTCAATGGTCAGTGGCTGGTTGGGTCCCCAGGCAACGGCGGCCCTGGATTTAATAAATTGCTCTGACATGTCGATTCCCCCGTGTGAGTTCATGAAACAGATACGTTAGCCCCATTATATTTACTTACCGCTCATTGATAATGTGGCAAACTATAAATTCACTTTTACCAGGCAGTAATAATGTATCCTTGGGAAGGCGTCAGTGAATTTGTTGCGGTTGCCGACAGCGGCAGCTTTACCCAAGCAGCAAAACGCCTGGGGGTGTCCACCGCACAGGTCAGCCGCCAGGTGCGTAACCTGGAAGACCGGCTGGCAACCCGCCTCCTCTTCAGAACCACCCGGAAGGTCTCCCTGACCGAAGCCGGCGCACTGTATTACCAGCATAGCCGAAGTGTTCTCGATGGACTTGCGGCGGCCGAGCAGGCAGTCACCAGCCTGCAAGAGTCGCCCCAAGGCAAGGTTCGACTGACCGCCCCCGTGACCTATGGGGAGGATGTCATCGTTCCTCTGGTGAACGACTTTCTCGCACGCTATCCCAGACTGGAGGTCACTGTGCAGCTAACCAACCAGACCGTCGACCTGGTGGACGGCGGCTTTGATCTGGCCATCCGGCTTGGGCGGCTGAAAGACTCGTCCCTGGTGGCCCGAAAGCTGGCATCGCGCACCTTGCACATCTGTGCCTCCCGCGATTACGTCAGGCGCCACGGTTGCCCCCATACCCTCAATGAGCTTGATCAACACAACTGCCTGCTGGGCACCAATGATTTCTGGCGTTTCCGTGAGCATGGTCGGGAGCGGCTACGGCGGGTTCAGGGCAACCTTCGCTGCAACTCCGGGAAGGGGCTCGTGGATGCCGCATTGAAAGGCCTTGGGCTGGTTCAGTTACCGGATTACTACGTCCAACACTATCTGGATGAGGGCAGCCTCCTGCCCATGCTGGAAAGCTTCCGCGAACCGGAGGAAGGCATTTGGGCGGTGTTCCCCCACAACCGCCACCTGTCCCCCAAAATCCGCATGTTGGTGGATCACCTGGCTGCGGCTACCTCGCCGGGTTAAGGATTTCACTCACCCGTTGCCGTATGGCTGGCACCACATCGGCTTCAAACCAGGGGTTCCGGCGCAGCCAGATCAGGTTTCTGGGGCTTGGATGGGGCAACGGCACCAAGTCGGGCCAATACTCCTCCCAATGGCGAACAACGTCGGTCACGGAGCGCTTCGGTCCCGGGATATGGTAAGCCTGGGCATATTGACCAATGACCAGGGTAAGCTGGATGTTGTCCAGGCGGCTGAGTAGCAGCTCCCTCCAGGCCGGTGCGCACTCTGGGCGGGGCGGCAGGTCGCCAGACTTTCCGGTTCCCGGATAACAAAACCCCATGGGCAGGATCGCCAGTTGCTGCTCGTCATAAAAAGTATCCCGGCTAATACCCATCCACTCCCGCAGCCGATCACCACTGGGATCGTTAAAGGGCAGCCCGGTTTCATGGACCCGACGCCCCGGCGCCTGGCCAACCACCAGGATTTTCGAAGCCAGACTGGCCTGAATCACCGGGCGGGGCTCATGGTCAAGCTTGGCAGCGCACAGGGTACAGCCCCGAACACGAGCCAGGAGGGCATCAAACGATTCACTTTGACTATCCATCAACATTCAACTCCAGCCGCACCCGGCACAAACAACGACATTGACGCTGCCCCCAGGACAGGCTTAGCTTACTACCATCATCAACCCAGTCCACCGGCACAACTTATGATTGCTTTAGACCACTGGCGTCAGACAGGCTCCACTTACCAGTTCGGCGATATGTCCATCTTCACCCGCACTGGCGGTAATCCTCAAGGCCCGGCCCTGGTCCTGATCCACGGTTTTCCCACATCATCTTGGGACTGGTGCAAGATATGGCCGCTGCTGGAAGAGCATTACGCCCTGTATGCCCTGGATATGATCGGTTTTGGAGATTCCGCCAAGCCCAGGGATTTTTCTTACCGGATTCATGACCAGGCCACGCTGGTTGAACAGTGGCTCGAAGAGATGGGGTTGACCGAATACCATATCCTCGCCCATGACTACGGCGACACCGTCGCCCAGGAACTCATGGCCAGGGACCTTGAACGCCAGTCCGGCGCCCTTCAGGACAATTCACCACTGCGCATTGCCAGCGTTTGCCTGCTTAACGGCGGCCTGTTTCCGGAAACCCACCAGCCGGTGCTGATCCAGAAACTGCTACTGTCGCCGGTCGGGTTCCTGATTGCGCGCCTGACCAGCAAGCAGAAGCTGGCGACAAATATGGCGAATATTTTTGGCCCTGATACCCCGCCCAGCGAGGATGAAGTGGAAGCGTTCTGGGAGTTGATTACCAGTAACGATGGCGTGGGCGTTATGCATAAAGTGATTCACTACATGCCCCAACGGAAGCAATACCGGGAGCGTTGGGTCGGAGCGTTGCTGGATGCCACGGTTCCGGTCAAGCTGATTAACGGTCCGCTCGACCCGATTTCCGGAGAGCACATGACCGAGCGCTATCGCCAGCTCGTACTCAACCCGGACATCACTCTGCTGGCGGGTATTGGTCACTACCCTCAGGTCGAGGCCCCGCAAGCGATGGTTGACAGTTACCTGGCGTTTCGTGCCAATGCCGGGGCAACCTTGAGTTCGTCACTCACGAATTAGTCGAGAATTTCTTTTAATAGGGCGTTGGCCAACTGCTCCATTCGCTCAAGACCAGCATCCGCCTTTTCGAGGTAGGAGACATCCATGCTCTGCGGGTCGGCCCACTCCTTCCCTTTAATCCGACAACGCTTCGCGAGCTTGTCCATGCCCAGGTCCTCCAGGGCAAAGCTCAGCTCGGTCCACAAAATGGCCAGTTCTTCTTCCTTTTTGTGGGAGCGCTGACCCGTGTCCTGCAGTTGACGCATATAGACTGCGGTATGGCGCGCAGCAATCACGACCTTTCGCAGTGCTTCTACCGATTCTGCCTTGCGGGAAGTACGTGCCCGCTGCAGGTTCACAACCCAGCTGCCTGCATGTTTTACCAGCTCCCACAGGGAGATAGCCGTTACCACTTCAATCATGCCGAGTCCTCATACCAGCGAGCCCTATTCAGCCAACTGCTTCAAAACCCGCATGGCCTGCCGGTCTGAGCGAATGAAATCAAGCTGGTACTCGCCGGAATGAAGCGACACTTTCCGCACAGACCAGCGCAATTGGTATTTGCCAATCGGCAAGCGAACCAACTCTGAACCGATATCGACCAGCCCCGACAGACATTCAAATGGAAACTCCACCACATGATCCCATTTGGCCAGTTCCGGGTCACAATCTGAGGTATGGGTGCGAACGGGCAGGATATGACTCTGATTTTCAATGACGCCAAGCGCAACCAGTTGTGGGCAGTAGCAACCAAAGCGTTTAACCGCCTCTGCATCCCACTCCAGGTCATCATCACCGTCCAGTGGATCAAACTCACCATCGAAGACCTGGATCTGCCTGAAATCCGAACTCAGTGTCAGCGTAATCTTTTTCACCCGATGTTCCCTTATCTGTGAAATTCCGCGCTGCTCGCCAGATCAGCGGGTAAAGTCTTTGTTGTTCTGGAAAAAGTTCCCAATGCTATGCTTTTGTGAACAACAATTTCAAATCCTATTGAGCCAAGGCGTCCCTTCCTTGCCACCTGGTCTATACCTGCACCGGATTACAAGCAGTCAGTTCGTGCCGCCATAATGAAATCATTACGGTGCAAGCCGCCAATTTTGTGGGTCCACCAGCGCACGGTCACTTTCCCCCACTCCAGCAGGATGGCGGGGTGGTGATTCTCAGACTCCGCCAGCTCCGCCACACTGTTGGTAAACGCCAGGGCCTCGGCAAAATTGCGGAAGCCATACTCGCGCTTCAGCTGTTTCTCGCCGTCCAGCTCTATCACATCCCAACCGGGAATCTCTCCCAATAGCGCCTGTTGTTCATCGTCGCCAACCTTTGGAGCATCGGCCCGACAAGCCTCACAGCTCTGCTCTGTCAATTTTGACATGATCTTCCCCTTCCTTTTTGTGTGCTCAATGACTCACCCTCTTTAGCCTGCTCCCTACCCCCAGCCCCTGCAACCCCAAAGACTGGTTGAAATCATCACCAATACGGAATACTGTATATTTAAACAGTATTCCGGAAATATCCATGAGCGAACTGCTGAACAACCTCATCCACGACGCCCGCATCTGGCAGGGACACCAACAGGCCCGCACCAAGCACCCAGCAGAAAGTACCGGCTACCCGGAACTTGACCAGCACTTGGGCAACACGGGCTGGCCTGTTGGGGCATTGAGCGAATGCCTGCTGGATGGCGCCGGGATTGGGGAGTTACAGCTCATACTGCCGTTAATGCAACGATTGTCTGCCGCGAGGCGCACCGTATTCTGGGTCAACCCACCCTACATCCCATACGCACCGGCCCTGTCCCAGGCTGGCATCGAACTTTCCCAGCTGGTGATCGTTCGGCCACACGGCAGAAACGATGTGCTCTGGACGCTGGAAAACTGCCTACGCTCGTCGGTCACAGGGTTGGTCCTCGCCTGGCCCGGACAGCTTGCTAACCGCGACACCCGGCGCCTGCAACTGGCGGCTGAGGCTGGTCAAACCACCTGTCTCATTTTCAGGCCTCGTCAGGCGGCCCTGCAAAGCTCGCCGGCGGCACTTCGACTGGAGCTGACAGCCGGCCAAAAGCAGGACTTACAGGTCCGGGTACTGAAACGCCGGGGCGGTTGGCCCGGGCAGGCGTGTAGCCTGACCAGAGAATGACCACATGCTATGGCTCTACCTTCACTTTCCCCACCTGCTACTGGACCATGTCCGGCGCGCCAGTCAAACGCCTGGCGCAACGGTTATCGTCAGCGGTTCACCAGCGCAGGTCCGGCAGGCATGCCCAATCGCACAGCAGTTGGGCATACATCCGGACATGCGCCTGAAGACCGCCCTGTCCCTCGCGCCAGAAGAGCTTGCGGTTATCCAGCCTGAACCCAACCAGGAACAAGTCATTCTGGAGCAACAGGCCAGCTGGCTTTACCGGTATGCTGCCCAGGTGGTGCCTCATTCACCTGATGGTCTGCTCCTTGAAGCGGGCAGCCTGCTGCGGCTGTACGGCAGTCTCGACAGTCTCTGGCATACCCTTGAGCAGGCAGTCCACACTCGCCGGCTGACAGCCCGGTTCGCCACCGGGGCGACCCCAAAAGCCGCTCGCCTGCTCGCTCAGACAAGTCAGGGGGTACGCTCTCAGGACACCACCCTCTTGACGCAGGCAATAGGCCAGCTACCACTGGCGGCGGCCGAGCTTGACGTAAAAACCCTGGAACGACTCACCCGGCTTGGACTGACAACCCTGAATGAGGTCTTTCGACTTCCCCCGAAGGAGTTGGCCAGGCGCCTCGCGCCGGACACGCTGGCTTACGTACAACGTATCCAGGGCACCCGGCCCGACCCTCAGCACTTCTGGCAGCCCTCACATCGCTTCCACCAACAAGTCGATTTCGTTCGGGAAGTTGAGCACGCCCAAGGGTTGCTGTTTCCGCTGCAACCGATGCTCAACGAGCTGGAAGAAGACCTCCAGTGGCGCCAGGCTGACACCGACCGGCTGACACTATCCCTGACCCACCGGGATGGCACCACACAGCGCTTATCAATCAGCCGGTCCGGCCCCGACCACCGGGCCAGCACGTTTCTCGAGCTAACCCGGCTGCGTCTGGAATCCTGTCCGCTAGCCTCGCCTGTCACCGCCATGGCACTCACGGTAACCCGCTTTATCCCGCGCCGTACCCCCTCCGCTGCCGATCTGTTTGGGGAAACCGCTGATTCGCGGGAAGCCTGGCAAGCCCTGATCAGCCGCCTGCAGGCGCGGCTGGGAGAACCCGCCCTGCAACGGCTGACCCTCAATGCCGACCACCGGCCAGAATGTGCCTGGAGCGCTGCACAGGTACACCGTTCTGAGACGGGCGGGGCCTTGCCCGCCCTGGCCGGTCAATTCACACGACCACTCTGGCTGCTGGCCGCACCACACCCCCTGCAGCAAACACCGGAGCAGTGGCTATCCGGTCCTGAACGTATTTGCAGCGGCTGGTGGGATGACAATCAGGTCCAGCGTGATTACTACGCGGTGCAACTCCCCGGAGGTCAGGTTGCCTGGATCTTCCGGGACGCTCGGGGAGACTGGTTTATCCATGGCTGGTTCGGTTGACTGAAAACGGGTACCTCAATGAGCTACGCTGAACTGACGTGTTTCAGTAACTTCACCTTCCTCACCGGGGCCTCCCATCCCCAGGAACTGGCGGATCGTGCCGTGGCCCTGGGGTATCAGGCCCTGGCGATCACCGATACCTGTTCAGTGGCCGGTATCCCCCGCGCCTGGGCCGCCCTGCGGACAACGCCTGTCAAACTGCTCACCGGCAGCCATTTTGAACTGGCGGACAGCCATACACCGCCACTCCGGTTTACCCTGCTGGCACGGGACCGGGTCGGTTACGGCCAGCTCTGCCGTTTGATCACCACAGCCCGGCGACGGGCCAGCAAGGGACGCTACCGGCTGGAGCGGGGGGATCTGGAAAGCCACGCCCTTAACCGGTGCCTGTGTCTCTGGCACCCCGACTCAAGTGGTGGGCGGGAGTCAATCGTTACCCAGGCGGATTCAGGACGCTGGCTGCAAGGCCATTTCAGCGATACGTTCTGGATTGCAGCCACCCGGACACTGGAGCCTCACGAAGAGCAGCACCTTGAACTTGTTAAGGCACTGTCCCGCCTGCTGGGCTGCAACATCGTGGCCACCGGCCAGGTTCACATGCACACCCGCGAGCGCCAGCCATTACAGGATGTGCTCACCGCGTTACGCCACAACACCTCAGTGGAGCAAGCAGGCCACCGACTGTTCCAGAACAGCGAGCGCTACCTACGCCCGCTGGCAACCCTGAAAAGACTGTTTCCAGAAGCCTGGTTACAGGAGTCCATGTGTATTGCCCGGCTGTGCACTTTCGATCCTGGGGAACTACGCTACGAGTACCCCGCAGACCTGGTACCCGCTAACCAGACACCGGCGGATTACCTGCGACAACTCACCCTGGAAGGCGAACACCGCCGTTTTCCCGAAGGCACCCCCACCCCTATACAGGCGCTGATCCGCAAAGAACTGTCGCTGATCTCGGAACTGCGCTACGAGCACTACTTTCTCACCCTTCACGACATTGTCACCTTCGCACGTAGCCAGGACATTCTGTGCCAGGGCCGAGGGTCGGCGGCCAACTCAGCCGTCTGCTATTGCCTGGGAATCACGGAAGTGGACCCCACGCAGGTTGAGCTGTTGTTTGAGCGCTTTATATCGAAGGATCGTGATGAACCACCAGACATCGATGTGGATTTTGAACACGAACGGCGGGAGGAAGTTATCCAGTACATCTACCGTCGCTATGGCCGGGAACGGGCGGCACTCGCAGCGACCGTTATCCGCTATCGCCCCCGCAGTGCCGTTCGCGATGTTGGTAAGGCAATGGGATTCGACCCGTCACTGGTGGAGCAGTTTCTCAACGGCATTGACTGGCGAGACAAAACCTCGAACTGGCGCCAGCAGATCCTTGATAAGAACCTGACCCGAAATCCCAGGATCGCCGACCAGTTTTTCACACTGGTGAACCAGATACTGGGCTTTCCCCGGCACCTGTCCCAGCATGTCGGAGGCTTCGTGATCAGTGCTGGTGTGCTATCGGAGCTGGTACCGGTGGAGAATGCGGCCATGGCGGACCGAACCGTCATCCAGTGGGACAAGGACGACCTGGAAAGCCTCGGGCTAATGAAAGTGGATGTCCTCGCTCTGGGGATGCTGTCCGCCATACGAAAAGCCCTGGCCCTGATCAGCCAGAGTGAACACCGGCCGTTTGGTCTGCAGGATATTGAGCGGGAAGACCCAAGGGTCTATGACATGCTCTGCGAGGGAGACAGCATTGGGGTATTTCAGGTGGAATCCCGGGCACAAATGAACATGCTGCCCCGGCTTCGCCCCCGGCGTTACTACGACCTGGTCATTCAGGTGGCCATTGTGCGTCCCGGCCCCATTCAGGGCGACATGGTGCACCCTTATCTTCGGCGACGCGACAATCTCGAATCCATCGAATACCCCGACACAGCCATCCAGGCTGTACTCGAACGAACACTGGGCGTACCCATCTTCCAAGAGCAAGCCATCAAGCTGGCCATGGTTGCTGCAGGTTTCAGCGCTGGGGAAGCCGACCGCCTCCGCCGCGCCATGGCGGCCTGGAAGTCGGATGGCGACCTGACCCCATTCAGGGACAAACTGATCCGGGGCATGCTGGAACGGGGACACAGTCCGGACTTTGCCGAGCGTCTGTACAATCAGATCTGTGGTTTTGGTGGCTACGGCTTTCCGGAATCCCACGCCGCCAGCTTCGCCTTATTGGTGTACGTCTCAGCCTGGTTGAAGTGCCACCATCCGGCAGCATTCTACTGCGGCCTGCTCAACAGCCAGCCCATGGGGTTCTACTCCCCCTCTCAACTGGTTCAGGACGCCCAGCGCCATGCCGTTTCCGTGTTGCCGGTGGATGTCAATTGCAGCGACTGGGACCACACGCTTGAAGAGCCTGGGACAGCACTTCGCCTTGGCATGAGACTGGTCCGTGGGCTGAATCGTGACGCTGGCAGGCGCGTCTGTCAGCACAGGCCCGAGAACGGATACCGCTCAGCCGAAGAACTCAGGGCCAGGACTCAACTCCAGCAGCGGGATCTGGAAGCCCTGGCAGGCGCCGGGGCCATGGCCGCCTTCAGCAAAAACCGCCATCTGGCCTACTGGCAATTGCTGGGGCATCAGCATGCACCCGGGGTTCTGTTAGGTGAAGTCTGCACCGATTACCAGCCTGGACCTTCCATCAACCTCCCGGCTCCCAGCGAGGGGCAAACCATACTGGCCGACTACGCCAGCCAAGGCTTGAGCCTGCAACGCCACCCTTTGGCCCTGTTGCGGGAACAGGGCCACCTGAAACATTGCCTCAATGCCCAGCAGCTGCTAAGCACGCCCCCTGGACGCCCTGTTCAGGTGGCCGGGCTCGTCACCGGGCGTCAGCGTCCTGGCTCAGCCGCAGGCGTCACCTTTGTCACCCTGGAGGATGAGTCTGGCAACATCAACGTGGTCGTCTGGTTGGAAACCGCGCGGCGTCAGCGCACCCCCCTCCTGACGGCTCGCCTTCTGCATGTCAAAGGCATTATTGAGCGAGAAGGAAACATCATTCACGTCATAGCCGGCAAACTGTCTGACCTGAGCCACCTGATCGAGAAATTGACCGTACGCTCGCGGGATTTCCAGTAGGTTTCCACGAACGTACGTTCCACCGGCGCTCTTCCCGCTACCCTTTTCCCGCGAACCCGCCCCCTCTAAAGGTCAATAAACCGCGGCACCAACAGCAATCCCACCCCAATGGCTAGCAAGGTCCAGATACTGTCAAAGAAGTAGGGGTAGATCAGCAGTGCAACGCCAGTAAGACGAAACCCCAGGTTTGACTGCCTGACACCGTAGACAAAATAGCCCAGGCCGATCGACCCGAACAAAACCGCAACAACCAGCTGGTAGATATCCATTGAACCCGATGTCCCTCAAGTTCCCTTTCCAAGTAGGCCACCCAGGCGGCCTCCCCCCTGACCCAATCATAAACGCTGGCCCGAGATCCATAAAAAAACCCGCCAGGCTTACGCCAGGCGGGTTCTCTGCACCACCAGTGAAGATCAGCCCAACAGCTTGATCATCACACCGGCCGCAACCGCAGAACCGATAACACCGGCTACGTTCGGGCCCATGGCATGCATCAGCAGGAAGTTCTGAGGGTTCGCCTCAAGCCCAACCTTGTTGGAAACCCGCGCTGCCATAGGCACCGCAGAAACACCGGCAGAACCGATCAACGGGTTGATCTGATCCTTGCTCAGCGCGTTCATCAGCTTGGCCATCAGAACACCACTGGCCGTACCCACACAGAACGCGGCCATACCCAGAATCAGGATACCCAGGGTCTGGAAGTCAAGGAACTTGTCTGCGCTCAGCTTGGAACCGACGGACAGGCCCAGGATGATGGTGACGATATTGATCAGTGCATTCTGGGCCGTGTCGCTCAGACGATCCACCACGCCACACTCACGCATCAGGTTACCAAAGCAGAACATACCCAACAGCGGAGCCGCATCAGGCAGGAACAGTGCAGTGGCAATCAGCACAACAATCGGGAAAATGATCTTTTCCTTCTTGCTGACCGGACGCAGCTGGGACATCTTGATGGCACGCTCTTTCTCGGAAGTTAGCGCCTTCATGATGGGCGGCTGGATCATCGGTACCAGCGCCATGTACGAGTATGCAGCAACCGCGATGGCACCCAGCAGGTGTGGAGCCAGGATGCTGGACACGTAGATGGAGGTCGGGCCATCCGCACCACCAATGATGCCAATGGCAGCCGCTTCAAAGATGGTGAAGTCCATCGTGCCACTCATGGTCAGCAGCGCAGCACCAATGACGGTACCAAAAATACCGAACTGTGCAGCAGCACCCAGCAGCAGGGTCTTCGGGTTCGCCAGCAGCGGACCGAAGTCAGTCATTGCACCAACACCCATGAAGATCAGCAGCGGCGCAACACCACTGGCAATCGCCACACTGTAGAAGTTGTACAGCATGCCATTGGTGTAGCCCAGGTTCTGAGCCAGAGCACCCGCCTGCTGGTAGGTTCCGTAGCTGGCCTCCTTATAGGCATGCTTGAACGCGTCCAGAACCTCTGGGGTCACTGCCTGCCCCACCTGGAAATCTACGTTCAGTACACCGGACAGAGCCGCCAACACTTCCGGCTTCGCGAAGTGGATGGCATTTTCTGCCGCCGAAAACGCAAGACCCGCTTCCGGAATATTCGCCAGGATACCGCCGAAGCCGATCGGCACCAGCAGCAGAGGCTCAAAGCCCTTGCGAATTGCAAGGAACAGTAGGACCAGACCGATACAGATCATGAAGAACTGTCCGCCGGTCATGTTGAACAGGCCACTGCCTGTCCACAACGTCATTAACTTATCCATGGAATGCTGGCCCTTATGCGATTGTCAGCATTTCATCATCAACAGCGACGGCATCACCGACCTTGATGAAGACTTCACCGATGGTACCGGCCTTGGGAGCGCGGATCTCGGTTTCCATTTTCATGGCTTCCAGGATGATCAGCACATCACCTTCCTGAACATGGTCACCGGCCGATACCAGAACCTTGAAAATGTTGCCGCCCAGAGGCGCCAACACAGGCTCGCCACCGCCAATCGGTGCAGCAGCCGGGGCTGCAGCAGCAGATGCACCTGCTACACCGCCGTTGCCTTGAATCTGGGTGATCTCGCCACCTTCGGAAACCGCAACCACGAACTCTTTACCGTTAACATTGACGGTATAGGTTTCAGGACCACTGGCTTTCTTGGCCGGAGCGACATCGTCAGCAGACGGAATCGGCTCGAATGCATCCGGGTTGCCACGGTTTTCGAGGAACTTGAGACCAATCTGCGGGAACAGAGCGTAAGTCAGTACGTCGTCCACTTCCTGATTGGCAAGTTTGATGCCTTTGTCACCAGCCAGCTGCTTCAGCTCGGCCGTCAGCTTGTCCATTTCCGGCTCAAGCAGGTCTGCCGGACGGCAAGTGACAGGCTCTTTGCCTTCCAGAACGCGCGCCTGGAGCTCTTCGTTGAAAGCAGACGGTGCTGCACCGTACTCACCTTTCAGAACGGCGGCGGTTTCCTTGGAAATGGACTTGTAACGCTCACCGGTCAGAACGTTCAGTACCGCCTGGGTACCAACGATCTGAGAAGTTGGCGTTACCAGCGGAATGAAGCCCAGATCTTCGCGCACCTTGGGAATTTCGGCCAGTACGTCATCGAATTTGCTGATGGCGTTCTGCTCGCGCAGCTGGCTTTCCATGTTGGTCAGCATGCCACCCGGTACCTGAGCCGTCAGGATGCGGGAATCCACGCCGCGCAGGCTGCCTTCGAACTTGGCGTATTTCTTACGGACTTCACGGAAGTAACCTGCGATTTCTTCCAGCAGGTTGATGTCCAGACCAGTATCACGGTCGGTACCTTCCAGAATCGCAACTACGGCTTCCGTGGGAGAGTGACCGTAAGTCATGGACATGGAAGAAATAGCGGTGTCGACATTGTCGATACCGGCTTCCGCCGCTTTGATGGCGGTAGCGGTAGACATACCCGTGGTGGCGTGGCACTGCATGTGAATCGGAACGTTCAGTTCTTTCTTCAGACGAGTAACCAGATCAAAAGCCACATACGGCTTCAGCAGGCCGGCCATGTCCTTGATGGCGATGGAGTCAGCGCCCATGGACTCAATTTCCTTGGCCAGCTCAACCCACATATCAACGGTGTGAACCGGGCTCACCGTGTATGAAATGGTACCCTGGGCATGCTTGCCAGTCTTGCGAACCGCCTTGATGGCGGTATCCAGGTTACGAGGGTCGTTCATCGCATCAAAGATACGGAAGACGTCTACGCCGTTTTCGGCGGCACGATCCACAAAGCGTTCAACCACGTCATCCGCATAATGGCGGTAACCCAGCAGGTTCTGACCACGCAGCAGCATTTGCTGTGGGGTATTGGGCATGGCTTTCTTGAGTTCGCGAATTCGCTCCCAGGGGTCTTCGCCCAGATAACGGATACAGGAGTCAAACGTCGCGCCGCCCCAGGATTCCAGGGACCAGAAGCCTACCTTATCGAGCTTCTCAGCAATGGGCAGCATGTCGTCAAGACGCATGCGGGTTGCCAGCAGGGACTGGTGGGCGTCACGCAGGATAACGTCCGTAATCCCCAATGGTTTCTTTGTGTCTGTCATCGTGTCAGCCTTCTGTTTAAAGGTTCTAATTCGGTTACCGGATCACTTCTTGTGGCGTGCCCGGAACTGTGCAATCGCCTTTTTGATCGCTTCCGCAGTATCGGGGTCAACCGATGCGGGCGCAGGCGTTGTTGCACGAGGAGTACGCGCCGGGGTCGCCGGCTCGGGCGGAGTCAGCCTCGTGATGAGTTTGGACATGGCCTGGGTTGCAAACACCAGGATTATCAGGAACGCAAAAACGAACCCCATCCCCGCAATCATCAGCTCAACGGCTTGTGACATCAGGTTATCCATAATGAATAACTACCTGTAGGTTGAGTGGTTGATTTTCCCCGAAAACACCCCCTCTCCGCAGAGGTGGCCGGAACAGCACATTTTCGGGGGGCAAAATCCCGCGTAATTTACCGGCTTCCGCCTTGTGACGCAACCTAAACAAAGCGAAGCGGCGGGCCAAAAAATTGACAAATTGGGCCGCTTAATTCGACTGATTAAACAAGACGAACCCGGAACTTCCGACCTTTGATCTTCCCCCGTTCCAAGGCCTTGAGTGCCTTGCCCGCAAGCCCTTGCTCCACCGCCACAAAACTTTGAAAATCAAACAGGTCGATTTTACCAATCGCCTTACCCGGCAACCCGGCCTCCCCGGTCAAAGCACCCAGTAGGTCGCCAGGCCGGATCTTGTCCTTACGACCGCCCGAAATACACAGCGTGGCCATCACTGGAACAACTGGGGCCAGCGGTGCCGATAACAGGCGACCAACATCGCCCCAAACCAACGTTCCCCCGCAGTGACGATCCAGCCGCTCTACCCGATGCTCCTGCGATGGCGTACACAACGTCACCGCATGCCCTGACTCCCCTGCACGGCCTGTCCGCCCTACCCGATGGGTGTGAACCTCCCCATCACGGGCAGGCTCGACATTTACCACCAGCGGTAGTGCCTTGATGTCCAAGCCCCGGGCAGCAACATCCGTAGCAACGAGCACATTGATACTGCCGTTAGCAAATCTGACCAACGCGGCGTCCCGATCCCTCTGTTCCAGGTCCCCATGAATCGCCAGTGCACTGAAGCCGTTCACATTCAGCTCTTCTGCGATGTCATCGCATTGCTGCTTGGTGGTACAGAAAGCAATACAAGACGACGGCCGCCAACGGGACAATACCGCCATCAACGCCTGCCCCTGCTCGCCCGGAGCAATTCGATAGAAATGCTCTTCAATATCAGGAGCCGAGGCCTCACCTTCGACACGTACATCGACAGGCTCGCGCTGATAGCACGCGCTCAGCTCACGAATGCCCTGGGGCCAGGTGGCCGAAAACATCAAGGTCTGACGAGCGTCCGGCGTTTGCTCGAAAATGTCGGTGATGACCTCTCGAAACCCCATGTCCAGCATACGGTCCGCCTCATCAAGAACGACCGTTTTGAGATGCTCCAGACTCAGCGTACCCTTGCGCAAGTGATCCTGAATCCGCCCTGGAGTACCCACAATCAGGTGAGCACCATGGCTGAGCGAACCAATCTGCGGCCCGATTGCCACCCCGCCACACAGGGTGAGCACCTTGACGTTCTGCTTTGCACGCGCGATCTGGCGCAATGACTTTGCAACCTGGTCCGCCAACTCCCGGGTCGGGCACAAAACCAACCCCTGGCAGGCAAAGTGCTTTGCATTGAGCCCCTCAACCAGCGGCACGCCAAAAGCCGCGGTCTTACCGCTTCCGGTTTTGGCCATGGCGATGACATCCTTCCCAGCCATTGCCGAAGGAATTGTCTCTGACTGCACTTGGGTCGGCTGGTCATAGCCAAGCTGAGAAAGGTTGCGCAACATCGGCCGCGACAGCGGCAGCTCATTAAAAGAGGGCATATATCGAATCCGTTAAAGAAAAGCTGATGAGCCACCCCTCCGCCTGGGTTGTTGGGGGAATGATTCCAGTAGGCGTATACTACCGGATCATCAACCCTGAGTCTGGAATCAGAACTACGGAGCCGTGAATGGCATCATTACAGGAGCAGCTACTCAAGGCCGGGCTGGCTGACGAAAAAAAGGCCAAGGCCATTCGACAAGAGAAGCGCAAAAAGCGGAAGCAACAACCCAAAGGCGCCGCCGACGTTAACGAAAGCCAGGCTCGCGCCCAGCAAGCCCGCCAGGAAAAAGCGGAGCGGGACCGCCAGCTAAACCTCGAACGTCAGAAAGAAGCTGATAAGAAAGCAATCCTGGCACAGATCCGTCAGCTCGTGGAAACCAATCGACTGGACCGAAGCAAGGGTGAAGAGCCCTACCAGTTCGTCCACGACAAGAAGATCAAGAAGCTGCTCGTTGAGCCAATCATGGCAGACCAGCTGTCGCGGGGCCGACTTGCGATTGTCCATGTCAACGACCACTACGAAGTGGTGGCGGAAGCGGTGGCCCGCAAGATCATGGAGCGGGACGAAACAGCCATTGTTGTTCTTCATGAAAAGACCCAACAAAACGAGCCCGAAGAAGACGACCCCTACGCTGGCTATGAGATACCTGACGACCTGATGTGGTAATTTACCGCTCAGACAGCAGACTGCCGACGTAAAACATCAGTGGCACTGGCGCAACGGCCAGCGCCACTGTGAGCAAATACTGATAAAACGGAATCAGCCGACTCACTCCCAAGAGCATACCAATCCCCCCGCCGCCCCCAATCAAAGCATTGCCTGGCAAGTTGAGCAGCACCACAACCGACAGGTAGCGATGCCTGAGCAGGAACGGCACAATTCCTGAGGGCGCCATTCGAAACACCGCTTCTACCCGAAACTCTGGCGGCACCCCTTCCAACCGTACCAAGAGCTCGGCAGCACGATCAAAGTGCAACCAATACAAGAGCCTGCTCAGGGATCGCTGCGGCATCAAGCGGCCTAAACCGTAGCTGATCGACAGCGCCACCAATGTGCTCATATACACCAGCAACGCCCCGCTGCCACCAAGCAACACAAGCAAGGCCAAGCCAACTTCTATACCCGGCATAAACGGTAAAGCCATTAACAGCACATACAGGGCGGCAGCAGCCAACACCATTATGTGAAGGACCGGTTCGTGACGAGGGAAAACCTGAAAATCAAACCACTCGATCAAGCCGTGCCCAAGCAGATTGATACTGATTGCCAGGCAGACCAGTAAAAGCAACTTTAACGACCGGCGTCGCCCAGCCACGTTATGGCGCCATCACGCCGGAGAAGCGGTATTCGCGGTGAATATCCCAGTACCATCGCTCCTTGGTCCAGACCACCTCAGCCTCGACCTGACGCCCCCTAACTTCACCATGCCACTCCATCTGGCCATGCGTATCACTGGTGGCTATGGCTGCAAACCGGATAACGCCATCCTTCTCTACCGCTTCGTATCGGGTCTGCCCAAACCCGTAGTCCAAGCACGCCCGGGAAAGAAACAGGCCGCGCTCAAATACCAATTGGTCATCATCCCCACCAATGGACATCTCCGTTTCCCGAAGTACCCCATCAAACACCAGCCCATCCAGCAACCCATCAGCAGCCAAACCAGGCCCTGGCATCCAACTGAGCAATGACAAGACAAAGGACACCACTAATCCAGACACAGCAGGCAGCTTCATAAAACCTCCCCGAAAGCGCGAGTTCAGCGCCCTCTTCTTAAAGCTTAGACCACCCGTTCGTCCCGATGCTGGCATCCACAAACAAAAAACCCTGCACTAGGCAGGGTTCTTTGTTTGATATGGCGCGGCTGGGAGGATTATACGGCCTTCGGCCCTACCCCTTCGGGGCCGTCGTCGCATAGCTCCGACGTTCCTACGCATGCGCTGCATGCTCCGGTCGAACCTCTGTCGGTTCAAATCCTTTCAGGCTCCGGAGTACACAAACAAAAAACCCTGCGCTAGGCAGGGTTCTTTGTTTGATATGGCGCGGCTGGGAGGATTCGAACCTCCGACCGCCTGGTTCGTAGCCAGGTACTCTATCCAGCTGAGCTACAGCCGCTTAAAACTGTGTGATTTTGATGGCGCGGCTGGGAGGATTCGAACCTCCGACCGCCTGGTTCGTAGCCAGGTACTCTATCCAGCTGAGCTACAGCCGCCTGTATCAAAATCTGTTGAGTGCTACCTCAACTGTCCCACATTTTCCTGAATGGAAAATGGCGGAGAGGGAGGGATTCGAACCCTCGGTACGATTGCTCGTACGGTTCCTTAGCAGGGAACTGGTTTCAGCCACTCACCCACCTCTCCTTGAGAACGCCGCGTATACTACCAGAAAATTTCTGTTTTCATAGGGTTGACACCACTTTTTTTTCTACGGAGTTACACGACCATTAAAAAAGCCGCCTCGGATTCCCTCAGGCGGCTTTTTTAGAACCCTCAGCGATTGCCGGGTTCCGGCTCATCAGAGTCTTTTTCACTCTGAATTCGCTGGTATATCTCTTCACGGTGAACAGCTACCTCTTTCGGTGCGTTAACACCAATACGTACCTGATTCCCCTTTACCCCAAGGACGGTCACAGTCACATCGTCACCGACCATCAAGGTTTCGCCTACGCGGCGAGTCAAAATCAACATGTCCAATACTCCCTTTTCAGAGCTACCAGTTCCGACAAATTATCGTTATATAACGTTATAGTGGGTTAACTCATAGTTTGAAAGGCGAACAATTCCCTATAAGGGATTTCCTCAGCCTTTCACTACGAATCAGGCCCTTATTTCAAGGACTTGGGCCTTTTGCCAGCGAGAACCGCTGATCAGGCCTCTCCTTCTGGTTTATCCAGATCAAAAGCACTATGAAGCGCGCGAACTGCAAGCTCAAGGTACTTTTCATCAATGACGACAGAAATTTTGATCTCTGACGTCGAAATCATCTGAATATTGATGCCTTCATGGGACAGCGCCTCAAACATGGTTGTCGCAACGCCTGCATGGGAGCGCATACCAACACCCACGATGCTGACTTTCGCAATCTTGTTGTCACCACTGACTTCACGAGCACCCAGATCGGCCGCTACTTTATTCAGAACATCACGCGCACGGTTAAAATCGTTACGGTGTACCGTGAAAGTGAAATCGGTGCGGTTATCAGCGCCGACGTTCTGGACGATCATGTCTACTTCAATATTGGCCTCACTAACGGGCTTCAGAATGCCCAAAGCGCTGCCTGGGGTGTCCGGCACACCGGAAATTGTCAGTTTGGCTTCATCTCGGTTAAAAGCAATGCCGGAAACAACCGGTTGTTCCATGACCTCATCATCCTCAAATGTAATCAGGGTACCGCCGCCATCCTGGAAACTCGAAAGGACACGAAGCGGAACGTTGTATTTTCCTGCAAATTCGACGGAGCGGATCTGGAGCACTTTGGAGCCCAGACTCGCCATTTCAATCATCTCTTCGAAAGTGATGCGGTCCAAGCGACGGGCACTGTCAACCACTCGTGGATCTGTCGTATAGACACCATCCACATCGGTATAGATCTGGCATTCATCGGCCTTGAGAGCAGCGGCAAGAGCCACAGCGGTGGTATCAGAACCACCTCGGCCCAGAGTCGTGATATTGCCGTTCTCATCAATCCCCTGGAATCCGGCAACAACCACAACCCGGCCCGCATCCAGATCTTCGCGCATGCGCTGCTCGTCAATCTGGCGAATACGTGCCTTGGTATGGGTGCTGTCCGTCAGGATTCGCACCTGACTTCCTGTGTAGGAACGCGCTTCACAGCCACGCTTCTGCAGCGCCATTGAGAGCAGCGCAATGGTGACCTGTTCACCGGTTGAGACCAGCACGTCCATTTCTCTTGGCGTAGGCTCATCCATAATTGCACTGGCCAGACCAATCAGACGATTGGTTTCACCGCTCATGGCAGACACCACCACCACGACATCATGCCCTTCTTTACGGAAGCGACAGACCTTATCCGCCACAGCCTCTATTCTTTCGGTGGTGCCTACTGAGGTGCCACCAAACTTCTGAACCAAAAGCGCCATTTTATTCCCAATATCCAATCAGGGACCCACAACGGCACCTTTGGCACCGTCAATCTACAGTCAAACCGGCGGAATTATATACGTACGCCGGCGTTCACGTAATAGTCGATGGTCTTAAGACAGCTTTTCTTCAACCCACCCTACAACCCCGTCCAACGCCTGGGGCAGTTTGTCCGGATCGGTTCCGCCACCTTGCGCCATATCTGGGCGACCACCGCCCTTACCGCCAACCTGGGCAGCCAGGTGCTTCATCAGGTCTCCCGCCTTGACCTTACCGGTCGCAGACTTGGTGACACCAGCTACCAGAGTGACCTTGCCATCTTCCACACTCGCCAGAACCACCACACCTTCACCGAGCTTGTTCTTCAACTGGTCGGCCGTATCCATCAGGGCCTTGCGGTCAGCACCCTCAAGCATCGCCGAAACCACCTTAAGCCCCTTAACCTCAACCGCCGATGCCGCCAGGTCGGAGCCTGCGGAACTGGCCAGCTTCGATTTCAGCTGCTCCATTTCCTTTTCAAGCTGGCGATTCCGCTCCAGAGTAGACTGAACCTTCTCGACCAGGCTGTCCCGGGTTCCCTTGACCAGCTGCGCCGCTTCGCGGAGCTTACGGTCGCTCTCGTCCACCCAGGACAAGGCATTGAGCCCGGTTACCGCTTCAATTCGGCGAACGCCTGAGGAGATGCCACCTTCAGAGGTAATCTTTAGCAGGCCAATGTCACCAGTACGGGACACGTGGGTACCGCCACACAGTTCAACAGAGTACGCATCGGTTCCCATACTGAGTACCCGTACGCTATCACCGTATTTCTCACCAAACAGGGCCATCGCACCTTTCTGCTGCGCCCGCTCCATGTCGGTCACTTCAGTTTCAACCGGGGTATTGGCCAGCACCTGCTGGTTTACCTGGCGCTCAATTTCCTTCAACTCTTCCGGCGTCACCGCCTCGAAATGGGAGAAGTCGAAGCGGAGTTTTTCAGGGTCAACCAGAGAGCCTTTCTGGGTAACGTGGTCGCCCAGCACCTTACGCAAAGCCGCATGCAGCAAATGGGTCGCAGAGTGGTTAAGGGCGGTCGCCTGACGGAGGGCGTGATCGACCCGGGCATCCACAGTCATACCCGCCGCGACCTCACCCTCAAGCACTGTACCGATATGGATGTGGTTATCCCCTTCCTTGCGGGTATCGGTCACCTTAAACTGACCGCCTTCCCAAGTCAGCAAGCCGGTATCACCCACCTGGCCACCAGACTCGGCGTAGAACGGGGTCTTCTCAAGAACGATGATGGCTTCATCACCCGCCTTGGCGCTCCGTTCTTCACCGCCCACGATGACCGCCCGCACGGTTTCACGGCCATCAACCGTTTCGTAACCCGTGAACTCGGTCTTGCCATCCAGTCGCAGGCCAGCGTTGTAATCAATGCCGAACTTGCTGGCCGCGCGGGCACGTTCGCGCTGATCGTTCATGGCCGCTTCGTAACCGTCATAATCGAGGGTCAGTCCACGCTCACGCGCGATGTCGTTGGTCAGGTCAACCGGGAAACCGTAGGTGTCATACAGCGTAAAGATGGTCTGACCTGGGATGGTGGTTCCTTCCAGTTCGGCAATATCCTGCTCCAGCAGACGGAGCCCCTTGTCCAGAGTCTTGGCGAACTGCTCTTCTTCCTGAAGCAGAACTTTTTCAATTTGCGCCTGGGTACGAACCAGTTCCGGATAGGCATCCCCCATCAGGTTCACCAACGCGCCTACCAGCTTGTGGAAGAACGGGCCCTGGGCACCCAGCTTGTTACCGTGACGCGCAGCACGACGGATAATCCGCCGCAGCACAAACCCCCGCCCCTCGTTCGACGGCATCACGCCATCAGCAATCAGGAAGGAGCAAGAACGAATGTGGTCAGCCACAACACGAAGGGAGGCTTCGGTTGCTGCAACACCACCCAGCACCTCGGACGCCGCGCTGAGCAGGTTTTCGAACAGGTCGATCTCATAGTTGCTATGCACGCCCTGCATAACAGCGGCAATACGCTCAAGTCCCATGCCGGTGTCTACCGAAGGCTTGGGCAGTGGTTGCATCTCACCGTCCGCGGTGCGGTTGTACTGCATGAACACGACGTTCCAGATTTCGATGTATCGATCGCCATCCTCATCCGGGCTGCCAGGAGGACCACCCGCTACATCCGGGCCATGATCATAGAAAATTTCGGTACAGGGGCCACAAGGACCGGTGTCACCCATCTGCCAGAAGTTGTCGGACGCATAGGGCGCACCCTTGTTGTCACCGATGCGGATGATGCGCTCTTCCGGCACACCCATTTCCGTTGCCCAGATATCGAAAGCTTCGTCATCGGAGGCATACACAGTCACCCAAAGCTTTTCTTTGGGCAGTTTGAGCCAGTCATCACCGGTCAGGAATGTCCAGGCAAAGTTAATGGCTTCACGCTTGAAATAGTCGCCAAAGCTAAAGTTGCCCAGCATTTCAAAAAAGGTGTGGTGACGGGCGGTATAACCAACATTTTCGAGGTCGTTGTGCTTACCTCCGGCACGCACACATTTCTGGGCTGTCGTCGCACGGGTGTAGTCGCGGGACTCCCGGCCCAGGAAAACGTCCTTGAACTGGTTCATGCCCGCATTGGTAAACAGCAGGGTGGGGTCATCCGCAGGCACCAGTGAGCTGCTCGGCACAACGGTGTGGCCCTGTTGTTGGAAATAGTTGAAAAATGCCTGTCGCAAATCTGCGGTTTTCATAGACCCTGCCCTGATGGAAATATCAGCCGTTCTGTTAAGAAGAGGATGGTGCGCCTGAATCCCTGAGGACACCCGTGTGCAAGTGTCTGGCGGCGCAAATCCGCTACTCTAGCATAGGCCGCTGGCAGGAAAAACGGATTACTTCTCAACGGTCAGGAGGAACTCCCGCGCCACGGGACTGCGCCTGACACCCAATCGGGGTATACTCGCGTCCCTCAAACACCCACGACATCACCCTAAGCTGTTGCCAGGAGAGCTCCATGCCCCGCCGATTTCATGACAACGACCAGCTACTGCCACCGGCGCCCATGCTTCGGCGCAGCCTGGCCATGATCTATGATGGACTGATCTGCATTGCGGTACTGCTGGTAACAGCCTGGGCCTACACCATGGTTGCAGCCTTCGCTGTAGGCTTCGAAAAATACAAAGAGATGACGGAATCCGGGGCCATGGGCGCAGACCCGCTCCTCAGCAGCGTTCTGTTTATTGTCCTGTATTTTTTCTTTGGCTATTTCTGGACCCGGAACGGGCAAACACTGGGTATGCAGGTGTGGCGGATTCGGGTGCAGAACCTCAACGGCATTTCCATCAGTTGGAGCCAGGCCCTGAAGCGCTTCATGGTAGCGGCGATAAGCCTGTTCCTGGCCCTGCTTTGCCTTTACAACTGGGGTAGCTGGACCCTGATCATTCTGACTCCCGCATTAATCGCCGTGTTCTGGCCCATCAATGGCGAGTCACTGACGGACCGGCTGTCGAAAAGTCAGATGGTTCGGGTACCCAACCCCAACGAAAAGAGCAGCTGACCTGCGGGTCAGCCTGCCCTTCGCATCAGGACTGCCCCAACCAGGGCATTGATGGCGATCGGCGCCATGATGGCAATCACCGGATTGAAGCCGAACACCAGACTCATCGGGCCCAGCAAATCCTGCATGTACTTGAACAACAACCCGACAATCAGTCCCGTAAACACCCGGAACCCCATGGTGACCGAGCGCAAGGGACCAAAAATGAACGATATTGCCACCAGCACCATCACCGCGGTGCCTAACGGCATCAACACTTTCTTCCAGAACGCCAGCCAGTAGTTCGATGAACTCAGCCCCTGCTCATCCAGGTAGGAGGCATAGGTGTACAGCCCCCCGACAGACAGGTTTTCCGGCTTAACGATAAGTACACTGAGCACCGACGGAGTCAGCCCTGTGTCCCACCGCAACTGTTGCTGGCGTTCGCGACTGGTCGACAGGTCTGAGAACACCGTAGTTCGCACATTTTCGAGGAGCCAGTGGTCACCCTGGTAGAGCGCTCGCCGCGCAAATGTGGCTTTCACCATCGAACGGCGATCGGAAAACTCAAACAGGGTCACACCGTGCAATACGCCGTTCGGTTCGACGGCATTAAGATGAATAAACGTATCACCTTCCCGATGCCAGATACCCCCTGACGACGCAATATTCTGACTAGCCCCTCTCGCGACTGCCTTTTGACTCTGGGCCAGCCGCTCGCTTGGAGGCGCGACGTACTCACCGATCAGCAGGCCAATGAAAACGATCACCAACGTTGGCTTCATGGCCGACCAGACAATCCGCCGAATGGAGACACCGGCCGCCCTGATCACGGTCAACTCAGAGGAGCTGGCCATCGCGCCCAAGCCTACCAGACACCCCATAAAGGCCCCTAGCGGCAGATAATCGTAGATTCGTCGCGGCAGGGTCAGGAAGACATACATCAAGGCCTGGAGCGTCTGATACTCGGCCTGGGTATCGTCCAGCTCAGCGATAAAAGCAAAGATCAGGTCCAGCGACAGCACCACCACCATGACCAGGAACATCGCCCCGCCAACGGTGCGCATCACGTAATTGTCAAGCTTACGCATGGGCCTGCCCCTCCCGGATCATACGCCGGCGATAGAGCCAATCGGGCCCAAACTGCAGCCAGAGCGCCAATGCCAGGAACAAGGCGTGAACCCAGAGCATGCCGATCCATTCCGGCACCTTGCCATCTTCCAGGGCATCACGGGCAACAATCAGCAGCCCCAGGTAGAGAATGTAAACCAGCATGGCCGGAAGAAGGTGAAAGAAGCGCCCCTGGCGAGGATTGACCCGACTCAGGCGCACCGCCAACAGAGTCACGATCGGAACGATCAGTGGCAGGGACAGCCGCCAGTGCAGCAGGGCACGATCTTTTGGGTCGTCGGATTCAAGCAGTTCAAGGGTACTCAGTGCTTCTTCATCCCGGCGTTCACGAGCGTCACCCCCTTCAACTTTCAGGCCATAGGCATCAAACGTGGTGACCTGGTAATCCAGTCGTCCTGGCGCACCCTGGTAGCGAGACCCGCCTTCCAGCACCAGGAACCGGCTACCGGTGTTCTCGTCCACCAATTGCGAACCCACATCGGCGGTAATCACCGTTAAACCGGGCTGCCCCCGATTAAACTCGGCGATAAAAACCCCGAACAGCTTGCGCTTGTCGTCGCTCAGAGCTTCGGTATAGGTGACACGCCCACCGGAGGACAGGGTCTGGAAACGCCCCGGAGCCAGCAATTCAAACTCGGTTGCATTGCGCTGTTCATTAAAGATGCCTTCTACCTGCTTCATGCCCCAAGGCGACAGGTAGAGACTCATAAAACCGACCACAAGCATTACCAGCAGGCTGCCAATCAGCGTCTGCGCCAGCACCTGCCGGTCGCTGACCCCGCAGGCATAGAGCACGGTCATTTCGCTTTCCAGATACATTCGCCCGTAGGCCAGCAGGATGCCGATGAAAAAACCCAGCGGCAGGATCAGTTCGAGAAACCCGGGAAAGCGGTAGGCCATGATGAGAAACAGCACGTCGCCGGAGATCTTGCCAGCGGCCGCATCCGCGAGGTACTTGATAAAGCGGCCACTCATAAACACCATGAGCAACACGCCGGATACCGCCAGCATGCTAACCATGACTTGTCGGGTAAGGTAACGGAAAACTATGCTCAAGGACGTCTCTTCTGGCCGGAGTGTTTCAGGTTAGGTGCAACATTTTGAATGTGGGGTATTCTATGTAACCTGACCGGCGAATGACAGACCAGCCGGACGCTTTTCCCCGGCACAGAGAAGGCGGTCAAGAGCTTGAACTCTGTCAGCCGCGCCCCAATGTTGGGGCAGCAAACACATTAAATTTTCGGGAGTTGCCATGAATTTCGCTCTGAGCAGTAAACCCATCACCAGTATTAAAGCAGATAGCATCGTCATTGCCTTGCCCGAGAAGGGGGAATGGCCAGCCTCCACCCAACAGGTGGATGAAGCTCTGGGTGGACTGCTGGGTCAACTGGAAAAAAGTGGCGACATTTCCAGCAAACGCGGTAGCAGCCAATTGATCCCATTGGTTGGGCAACCCTGGTCGCGCGTATTGGTTGTTGGCACCGGCTCTGACAAAGACCGCACCCCCACCAATTTCCGCAAGGCGGTCACCGCAGCCATAACCCAGATCAAGGATGGTGTCGCCCAGCATGTGGTCATCGCCCTTGCCGACACCCTGACCGTCGGTGACGAGCAGGCCAGCTCCGAAAACAACCGTCTGAACCTGATCGGACGTTCTCTCGAAGAACAGCTGTACACCTTCAGTGAGTTCAAATCCGAGAAGCCGCCGGTTCGCAAGCTCAAGAAAGTTACCGTACTGGCCTCCGCCGCCACGAAAGCGCTCAAAGGTGCGTTCGAACTTGGCCTGGCAACCGGCAAGGGCATGAACTTTACCCGCGACCTTGGCAACACCCCGCCCAATATCTGCCACCCGACCTGGCTGGCCAAGCAAGCCCAGAAGCTGGCCAAGGACTACGACTGCATCGAGACCGACGTGCTTGATGAAAAGCAAATGAAGAAGCTGGGCATGAATACCCTGCTCGCGGTGTCTGCAGGCAGCGCCCAGCCCGCCCGCCTGATCGTCATGGAATATCGCGGTGGAAAGGCCAAAGACAAGCCCTACGTTTTGGTCGGTAAAGGCATCACCTTCGATACCGGCGGCATCAGCCTCAAGCCCGGCGAAGGCATGGACGAGATGAAGTACGACATGGGCGGCTCCGCCTCGGTGTTCGGTGCTATGAAAGTGCTGGCCGAAACGCAGCCCAAGATCAACGTAGTTGCTGTCATTGCTGCCGCTGAGAACATGCCAAGCGGCGATGCCACCCGTCCGGGAGACATTGTCACCTCCATGTCCGGCCAGACCGTTGAAATCCTGAACACCGATGCCGAGGGCCGCCTGGTGCTGTGCGATGCCCTGACCTACGTCAAACGGTTTGACCCGGAAGTGGTCATCGACCTGGCCACCCTGACCGGCGCTTGCATCATTGCCCTGGGCCACCACGCCAGCGGTTTGCTCAGCAATGACGACGACCTTGCCAACGAGCTTCTGGCCTCCGGCGAGCGTGCCTGCGACCGCGCCTGGCGCCTGCCCCTCTGGGACGAATACCAGTCTCAGCTCGACAGCAATTTCGCCGACATGCAGAACATTGGTGGACGCCCTGCAGGCACCATCACCGCCGCCTGCTTCCTGTCACGCTTCACCAAGGAATACCGCTGGGCTCACCTGGACATCGCCGGCACCGCCTGGCACTCCGGCAAGGCCAAAGGCTCATCAGGCCGCCCTGTCCCGCTGCTGGTTGACTACCTGATGTCCCATGCAGAACAGTAATTCGGTCAGTACCGGCCAGGACTCCGGCGACCAGTCTTACTGGTTTCATATCCTGGCCCAGAACACCCCCGCCGCCCGCAACCTGCATGCGGTGCGGCTGGTGGACAAGGCCTGGCAACAGGGCGACCGGGTGTGCATTGTGTGTGAAGACACTGAGCAAGCTCAGGAGCTGGACGACCTGCTCTGGCAGTTCAGCCCGGATGCCTTCATCCCTCATAGCGTGGTGGCCGACCCGGCCATCACCTGCACCGATCCGGTGGGGCTGCTACTCTGCCCTCCCGCTGCAGACGAATGGGACACAGTGGTAATGCTGGCCTCGACACTCCCGGCGAATGCCGATCAGTTCAAGCGCCTCGCCCTGGTTGCCCATAACGAGCCTACCGTACTTAATCAGGCCCGCACGCAATACAAACAGTTACGTGCCATGGGCATTGAGCCCCGGGTACACGACTTCCGTAAGCGGTAAGGTATACCAGGGTTCGCCGCGCCCTCGCCGAGCATGTATAATTGCCGGTCTTAAATTTTTCGAACTTCATCAACCAAACCGGTCACCAGCAAAACCCATGGAAAAAACCTACCAGCCAGAAAACATTGAGCGCCAGTGGTACGAAAACTGGGAATCCAAAGGTTACTTCCGCCCATCCGGCGAAGGGCAGCCGTACAGCATCATGATTCCGCCGCCCAACGTCACCGGCAGTCTGCACATGGGCCATGCGTTCCAGCACACCATCATGGACACCCTCACCCGCTACAAGCGCATGCAGGGCAACAACACACTCTGGCAGGTGGGTACCGATCACGCCGGTATTGCCACCCAGATGGTGGTAGAGCGCAAGCTGGCGGTTGAGGAAGACAAAACCCGTCACGACCTGGGCCGGGAAGAGTTCATTAAACGAATCTGGGACTGGAAAGAGCACTCCGGCGGCACCATCACCGGCCAGATGAGGCGTTTGGGCAACTCCGTGGATTGGGAGCATGAGCGCTTCACCATGGACGACGGTTTTTACAAGGCCGTTCAGGAAGTGTTCATCCGTCTGTACGACGAGGGGCTGATCTACCGCGGTAAGCGGCTGGTAAACTGGGACCCGAAACTTCATACCGCCATTTCCGACCTGGAAGTGGAAAACAAGGAAGAAAAAGGCCATTTCTGGCATCTGCGCTACCCACTGGCCAACGGCGCCACCACAAAGGATGGCAAAGACTATCTGGTTGTTGCCACCACCCGGCCGGAAACCCTTCTTGGCGACACCGCAGTTGCCGTTCATCCGGACGACGAACGCTATCAGCACCTGATCGGCCAGAAGGTTCTACTGCCACTGGTTAACCGCGAAATCCCCGTTATCGCGGACCATCATGCGGACCCCGAGAAGGGCAGCGGCTGCGTCAAGATCACACCGGCCCACGACTTTAATGATTACGCCGTTGGCAAACGCAACAACCTGCCGATGATCAACGTAATGACTCAGGATGCGAACATCCGCAGTGTCGGCGAAGTGTTTAATTCCGACGGCAGCGCCAACGACGAGATCGACGGCACCCTGCCTTCCGCCTATGCCGGCAAAACCCGTGAGGAAGCCCGCAAGCTGATCGTTGCCGACCTTGAGTCCGCCGGTCTGCTGGAGCAGGTCGAGGATCACGTTCTCAACGTTCCCCGTGGCGACCGTTCAGGCCTGATCATCGAACCGATGCTGACCGACCAGTGGTTCGCCGATGCAAAAACCCTCGCCAAGCCGGCCATCGAAGCGGTCGAGGACGGGCGCATCCAGTTTGTGCCCAAGCAATACGAAAACATGTACTTCTCCTGGATGCGCGACATTCAGGACTGGTGTATCTCTCGCCAGCTTTGGTGGGGTCACCGCATTCCCGCCTGGTACGATGCTGAGGGCAACATCTATGTTGGCCACAACGAGGCCGCTGTCCGCGAAAAATACGGCCTGGCCGCCGACCTGGCACTGAAGCAGGACGACGACGTACTCGACACCTGGTTCTCCTCTGCCTTGTGGACCTTTGGCACCCTGGGCTGGCCGGAGAACACCGAACGCCTGCAAACCTTCCACCCCACGGATGTGCTGGTCACCGGTTTTGACATCATCTTCTTCTGGGTCGCCCGGATGATCATGATGACCATGCACCTCATCAAGGACGAAGACGGCACTCCACAGGTACCGTTCAAGACGGTTTACGTCACCGGGCTGATCCGCGACGAGCATGGCCAGAAAATGTCGAAGTCCAAGGGCAACGTCCTTGACCCGCTGGACATGATCGACGGTATCGAACTGCAGACCTTGCTGGAGAAACGTACCGGCAACATGATGCAGCCGCAGCTGGCCGAGAAAATCGGCAAGCGCACTGAGAAGGAATTCCCGGAAGGTATCGCCGCCCATGGCACCGATGCCCTGCGCTTTACCCTGGCCGCCCTTGCCTCGACCGGTCGTGACATTAACTGGGACATGCGCCGCCTAGAAGGCTACCGCAACTTCTGCAACAAGCTGTGGAACGCGGCCCGCTACGTACTGATGAACACCGAGGGAGAGGACTGCGGCGCCAACAACGAGCCGGTAGAACTGTCCTTGGCCGATCGTTGGATCATCGCCGAACTGCAGCGCTGTGAGCAGGAGGTGATCCGTCACCTGGACCAGTATCGCTTCGACCTGGCCGCCCACACCCTGTACGAGTTTATCTGGAACGAGTACTGCGACTGGTACCTGGAACTGTCCAAGCCGGTACTGAGTGATGACGCCGCCAGCGCAGAAGCCAAACGTGGCACGCGCCGGACACTGGTACGGGTCCTTGAAGCGGTCCTGCGACTTGCTCACCCGATCATGCCGTTCATCACTGAAGAGATCTGGCAGCGCATTGCACCCCTGGCCGGCAAGCAGGGTGACAGCATCATGACGCAGCCTTATCCCCAGGCCGACAGCAGCCGCCAGGATGACACCGTGACCGCCGACATCGAGTGGCTCAAAGGGGTCATCATTGCCGTTCGGAACATTCGCGGTGAAATGAACATTTCCCCGGCCAAGCACATTCCGGTGCTGCTGAGAGGCGAGAGCGCTGACGATCAACGGCGCATGAACGAAAACCGACAGTTCCTGATTTCCCTGGCCAAGCTGGAAAGCCTGGACTGGTTTGACGGCGGGGAAGCCCCCATGTCTGCCACCCAGCTGGTGGGCGAGATGGAAGTCCTTGTGCCCATGGCCGGGCTGATCGACAAGACAGCCGAACTGGCTCGACTGGACAAGGAACTGGACCGCCTGACCAAGGAAATTGGCCGCCTGGAAGGCAAGCTGGGGAACGAGAAGTTCACCGCCAAGGCGCCTGCCGAGGTTGTGGAAAAGGAAAAGGAGAAGCTCCGTGACGCCCAAGGCAGCCAGGCCCGCCTGAGCGAGCAGCGCAAAGCCATTGAGGCCATGTAAGCCATGCCGGCACCGCGCCACCAGGAATCTACGCCCGCCAATAACGGGCTAACCCTGATCCTGGGGGCCGGTGCCATGGGGCGCCTGTGGGCAGCTTCGCTGCCTGCCGGCCAGACCCGCTTCCTGGCGCGGGCAGGTACAACACCACCTGCACCCTATCACTATCAGTTCCAGAACATCCACGGCGACCATCAGACCGTCGAAGTTCCTTTTGCCCAAGCGAACGACCTCCCCAAAGCAAGCTGTCTGCTGGTAGCCACAAAGGCGCCTGACACACTGGCTGCGCTTAAGGAGCACGTTTCCGAGTTACCGCACTACCTGCCTATTCTCCTGTTCCAGAACGGCATGGGCAGTCAGCAACAAGTTGCCGCTCAGTGGCCCGAGCGCCCCATACTCGCGGCGGTCACTACGGAAGGTGCCAATCGCCCCACGCACGAGTTCACCGTCCATGCCGGCAAGGGCCAAACCTGGCTTGGTCCTTTAACAGACGCCGCAGTGGGCATTGAATCCAAGCTACTGGAGCACCTGTCGACCTCCGGACTGGCTATCGCCAGCGAGCCGAATATCCAGCAACGGCTTTGGCAAAAGCTGATCATCAACGCGGGTATCAACCCGTTCACGGCGATACTGAACTGCGCCAACGGCGATATCCTCCAGCATCCGTTCTACCTGGATCATATCGATGCACTGTGCCTGGAACTCCAGCAACTCATGGCAGCCGAAGGCATGGTGCCAAAATCTTCGATTGAGCTGCGCAAAAACATTGAAGCCGTCGCCCGGGCAACCGCGGCCAACACCTCGTCCATGCGCGCTGACACGCTGCACAAGCGGCCAACCGAGATTGATTTCATCAACGGCTACGTTACCCGACGAGGGAAAGAACTTGGCCTCGACCTGGCCGTTAACCGAATGCTGACGGAACAGGTCAAGATACTGACCAATGACTGACGACACAGGACACACCTGAATGGGCAACCGACTTTCGAAGATCTACACCCGAACCGGTGACGATGGCTCCACCGGTCTGGCAGACGGTAACAGAATCCCCAAGAACGCCCTACGGGTTGAGGCGATGGGCACAGTCGATGAACTCAACTGCCATCTGGGGCTGCTGCTGGAAGGCCTGACAGCCGACGATACCTTCATTGACCCGCTTCGCCGAATCCAGCACCACCTCTTTGACCTGGGCGGAGAATTCGCCATCCCCGGCAGCCGAATCATCAGCCCTGACCACATCCATTGGCTGGAACAGACGCTGGACCACCATAATGAGGAGCTGCCGGCACTGAAAAACTTCATCCTGCCAGGCGGTTCACCAGCAGCGGCGCAATGTCATCTGGCAAGAGCGGTGTGTCGTCGAGGCGAGCGGATCGTCGTCGCCCTTGGTCAGGAAGAAACCATCAACGATGAAGCCCGCCAATATCTGAACCGTCTGTCTGATCTACTGTTCGTCGTGGCAAGGGTATTAGCCCGTCGCAACGGCGGTGAGGAAATTCTGTGGGAACAAAAAAAATCCGATCTACAGGGAGACTGATCACTCCGACTCCCGCAAACCGGACCTGCGCCTGACGAACGTCAGGCCCTACCTATCTCGATCTCGCTACCGTGGTTTAGCCACTCAGACCTTGAACGCTTCTACCAGGCGCTGCAGAGATGCCGTCAGGTCAGACATCTCACGGGACGCCCCCAGAGTTTCCTCCGCATTCGCCGCGGTACGCTGTCCCAGGGTGCCAATCTGCTCAACGTTGGTATTGACGTTCTTCGCCACCGCGGACTGTTCCTCCGCTGCCTGGGCAATCTGGTGACTCATATCGACAATGGTGCTGATTCCCTGGGCGATGCGATCCAGGGCTTCGGTTACCTCAGCCGATTTTCCAACCGTGGTTTCGGTCACCTGGTGGCTGTTGGTCATGGCTGCCACAGCATCCTTCACACCGCTTTGCAGCCGGGAAATCATACCCTCAATTTCTTCCGTCGATTTGTGGGTACGCTGAGACAATGAACGCACCTCGTCAGCCACCACGGCGAACCCTCGACCCTGCTCCCCTGCTCTAGCCGCTTCAATGGCAGCATTCAGGGCCAGCAGGTTGGTCTGTTCAGCAATAGCCTTGATCTCGACCAGCACCTGGCTGATGCTGTCGCTGTCCTGACTGACCCGATTGATTACCTCAACCGCACCGTTGATCTCAGTCGCCAGCTGGTTGATGGTATTCACCGTATCAGCAACCACATCCCGACCTGTTTCAGTATCACGCTCCGCCCCACCCGCGCTGTCAGACACCCGCAGCGCACTTTCCGCCACTTCCTGAACTGCATCCACCATCTGCTGCATAGCGTCGGTGATCTGATTGGTCTCATCCATCTGGCGGGCAGAGGCTTCACTGCTCATCGCTGCGGTGTCGTTGACCCGGCTCGCCTGCTGATCCACATCCGCCGTTGTGGCGCTGACAGAGCGGATCAGGTCCGCCATTTTACTGGTCATATTATTGAACTCGGTGGTCAGGCTACCAAGCTCGTCCCGGTTATCGAGGTCAATCCTGACAGTCATGTCACCAGCGGCCACCGTACGGGCCGCATCGCTGAACCGGCCAATCGCAGTGCGGACCGACACAAAGAAGCCTACGTACAGGTACACCACCACCAGCAATACAATCGCCAGCGCCACGAAAATAAAGGTACGCTGGTTGGTCTCATCCACCAGACGGCCATTGATGTTCTCTTCTACAACCCCCAGTGCCAACTGGTTCAATTCGGTGAGGTAATCGAACTGACTTGCCACCCCATTGGTAAAGTCGCGCCAGGGCATTTCAAGGCGCATGGGCGTAATCACGTTCACATCGAGAGAGTCCCGGACCACCATCAGGCTCTCATTTGCGTCCTCAAGTAAGCCATCGGCTTCAGAGCCAAATCGGCTGGAGGCACCGACCGCAACCGCCAGCGCCGGACCAAACTGGGCGTAGCCATTGGTCATGCCGTCGTAGACTTCGTTCAGGACCTCACTAAGGGCGTACCCTACCTGCCCTTCCAGAAGCGCAAAGACTCCGAAGCTACGCGCCTTACCCATGACTCCCCTGGCGTCCTGGGACGTTTCATTGAGCAGTTTCAGCAGGACCAGGTTTTCCTGAGAAGCATCCTGCCCCAGCCCCGAAATTTCTAGGGTGGACGTCAGCAAGGCGCGGGCTTTCTGAACAAACTCCTGATAGTAGTTGAACTGAGGCTCGACATTGCCAAGGTAGGCATCTTCGCTACGCAGACGGGCCCACTCAGACTGCAGACTCTCAACCTGCTGGAGCCAGTTGCCGTCGACATCAAACTCGGAACTTCCGGACACCAGCTGAGCCAGCGCCTGTTCGATATCTTCTGCCGCCTGTTCGGACTCGCTGATCAGGCCAGCCTCATTCTTGACCTTACCGGCGGCACGGTAGTCACGATAGCGATAAGCCGCCTCAAGCAAATGATCCACCTGACGCACATGCTCAAGCCCTTCGATCTCACGGGTCAGTGTGCTCACAGACTGGTTCAGCGCGCTAACGACAAGGTATGAAAGCCCCCCGATAGGGAGCAGAAACAGAATGCTGATCAAGCTGAACTTATAGAACATGGGCAGCCGGTTCATCAGCGCTACCGCAGGATAGATGAAACTCTTCACGCAATCTCCCCCAGCACGGGCAACTTCCGTTGGAATTCTTGTTTTTATGATTCTTGGTTTTTTTTGGTTATTTAAGCCCAAAGTTTTAGGCTGCTACTTAAGTTGTCGCACTATTCTGGCAAATCTTTAGGCCAATTGACTGTAAAATTTTATGTAATGTCGTTATTCCCACCAGAATCCGCGGGTCAAATGCAGCTCACAACCAACCAGCGATCACCAGCAGAGCAAGCAGGCACACCCAGACCACCATGCTGCGATTGAGTAAATCGCGAATGGCATTCAAGCTCCGCCCACCAAATTCCAGCCACTCATCCGGGTGCAGGCTGGCAAAGCGTTTGGGGTTCAGCGCATAACCGGTCAAGGCACTGTTTGCACCGCTAAACAATACGGTCCGGGCATTGACAGAAGGCATGAACGCATAACGGCGCCCCTCCTTGAGCCAGCCGGGGAAATCGCCGGCGAGGCCAAAGCTGAATGACAGCAGGCGTGCGGGCAGCCAGGCAACAATCTCAACCAGCAGGGAAAACCGGTCGCGCACAGCGGGCTGTGGCCAGAGGTCTCTGAGTGCAACGACACCGCGAACAAACACTGCTAACCCTATGCCGCCAATGACGTACCAGAAGACCACCAGGAAATAGCGTTCGAAGACGACCGTCAGCAATTGGCTGGAAAACGACAGGTGCATAGCGTCCGGTGATACCCCTTGACCACGTTCGGCCGGAGGCAAGTAATCTCTGACATGGTGCCAGGCCGCCTGCATATCCCCCCGCAACCAGGCATCGCCGTAAACCTTTAACGCGCCCTGCCAGCCAGGAATGCCCATCAGTACCAGCAACAGGAAAAGATCAACCGGATAACTCAGAACAGACCAACCTCGGCTCGCTACCGTCCACTCCAGCACAATCAGCCCCAGCCCGGCGAACGCAACCAGAAACACTCCCGCAGCACCGTTGTCGTCCCCCGAGTCTGGCGCAACTCGCTTGAACATCGAGGAAAAAAAAGGATCCATATCGAAGCGCCCCATCGCATCAAGGCGGCGGCGAGCGACGTAGGCCAACAGAAAAATCAGCAATGGCATAGTACGTTCAACCTCAACTAGTGCCCGGCAAGGCGATGACGAAAATGTTCCCAGTCAAAAGCAGGCCCGGGATCGGTCTTGCGGCCAGGCGCGATGTCGCTGTGACCAGTAATGCGATCCTGAGTGATCTCTGGCCATGCCGCCATGATCAGGCTGGCAACCCTGGCCAGAGCGTGGTATTGCGGCTGTGCGTAAGGGACATCATCCGCCCCCTCTAGCTCAATGCCAATCGAGTAGTCATTACACTCCTCCTGGCCACAGAAACTGGAGCGCCCCGCATGCCAGGCCCGATCTTTCAGGTTTACGAACTGAACGACTGAACCATCCCGCCGGATCAACAGGTGGGCAGACACCTGAAGGCCCGCAATTGTCTCGAAATAGGGGTGTTCGGAAGGGTCAAGGCGGTTGCAGAAAAACCGCTCAATCTGGTCGCCACCAAACTGCCCAGGGGGAAGGCTGATATTGTGAACAACCAGGAGGGAAATAGCGGTACCGCCTGGCCTATCGCCGTAGTTCGGTGAAGGACACCATCGGGCGTCAGGAAGAATGCCAGTGGCCCGAACCCGGGACGCCGGCGAGTCAGACGTTGTTCTTTTTGAGGAGGTCAAAGCTTGCCCACAAAGCCTGGGCGCTGGATAAACTGCTACCAACGCAAGTGGTTAATGCTTCAAATTGAAGCACATTCGCAACTGCCTTACTAGTGACGACCAGCCCCTGCCACAAGGCATCAGTCCCGACGACTGTGCCTCAGGTTATCGATGATGGACTCCAATGCCCGGTCGAAAATCAAACCGTCGTCCAGCATCGAAATTTTGCCATCGGCCAGGGATCGTGCCAGCTCCTCCCGATGCAGCTCAGCCACCTTGGCCCCACTCCGGTTAACGAAGATGAACTTTCCGGTCGCTTTGATAAACGCTGCCAGTTTACAACGCACTCGGTTGTCACCTGACAGCAATTCAACCCACGACCCGACCGGCAGGGAGTCCGCCTTGGAAAGCCAGGCCGCATACGCCTCATCAACTTCCTCAGCAGCGCTATCGCCTGCTGCCGCCAGGGGCGCTACTGCGAGGTCTGGAACACCTTCAGGCATCGTCGCCTCAGCCCCGACAGGATCACCAGCGTCTGACACGCTGGTTTCGAGGGTGGCAGCTTCAGGCGCGACGGCTTCCACCGCGGCTTCGGTGCTGGCGACTTCCGCTTTGCTGGTGACCAGTTGCTGGAACACATCCACATGCGCGAGTTCAAGGTCACGTATGGTGTTGTCGGTCGCAAACGGGTCCCAGGAGATTGTTTGCAGACCCTTACGCAACCCATCGACGATCCCCGGGATGGCTCGCAGCAACTCGGTTCGGGTATTGGCATCATAGGGTGCCGGAGCCACGCTCCATACCAAGCGGCCACTCAGTTCCACAGCCGCAGCCCACTCCGGGCTGTTATCGCCCTTACGCAAGATTAACCATTGCAGGTATTTCCGCCAGGGTTCGCTCAGTAATGAACGGACCACATCCGGCAGGTCACGATCCCCAACAACCTCTGCCAACGTCTCGTCCACAACCGTCTTGGCCCGTTCTTGCAGGGCGCGGCCTTCTTCAGCATCTTTAAGACGCTGCTCCACCAGTTCCCGGCGACGCCGATCGAGATCCATGAAACGGCTGAAGTCAGCCAGCAACTCACCAAACAAATCGACGTTGTCAGAAAAGTTATCGAGCAGGCTGCAAACCACCCACTCAATCTTGTCTTTCAGCGGGTCCCGCTGACCTTCAGGCTTCTCGACCCAACCAATCGCTGCGAGGGCCAGCTCATTGAGCAGTTTGCGAGCGGGGTGACCGCCACGATTGAAAAAGCCCTGGTCGACAAGGGCGACTTTCAGCACCGGAATCTGCAACCGGGCAATCAGGGCTTTCATGGGTGCGGCCAGCTGCCGATCCTCAAGAATAAAATCGAACAGCATGGACACCAGGTTAATGACATCATTATCGACCTGCCTGACCGAATAGCCTTGCCCGGACGCCGGGTGCAGCACAATCTTAAGCTGCTCAGACAGTGAACCCGGTGCCTGAGACTGCAGTTCAGCTGCAGGCTTCTGGAGATCACTCAGCATGGTCATCAGCCCATGGGTGTCGAGCTCCACTCGCCCCGAACCCCCACCGTCGGCAACACCAATACCCTCCTGGTGCAGCAAGGCACTGAGTTCAGAGAACGTTGCCTGTCCTCTGGCCGACGCCATCGCCTCTGTTATTCGCGAATCGACAGGCAGGACACCGGCGCTGTCAGGCTTTCGGGATGCCATCGGCGGATTTCTGTACACCGTGCTCTGCTCGGCTGTTCTGGACGCAGGTGTAGGTCGTTTGAGATTGGGCAGAACGCCCTCCTGGGCCAATAGCTGGTTGGCGCCGCTATACAGCTTTTCCAGGGTGCTGGTCAGCAAGTGGTCAAACAGCTTGAGCACCGTCAGTTTGGCCCGGATGTCAATATCGAGGTCGCCGCAGGCCTCTGACAGCCCACTGCAGATCACTTCCGGGCTAAGAGGAATCTGACGGTCCTCCAGCTGGATATTGGGTAGCAGGTGGCGCACCCGGGCAGCCAGCAGTCCCAACGTTTCTTTATTTCGGGTACGGAGCTTGGCGGTCAGGTTGTCGATGGCCACCTTCTGTTCCAGGTCGGCATCATCCATCAACGTTAGCGAATCCTGATCGAATGCCTCCAGCTCATCCCCGCCGATGGCCGGGTCAAAGCGTCCAACCTCATTAAAGGAGCGGCTCATGCACTGGAGAATGGACACCGTGATGTTTTTGCGACGCAGCCGCAACTCCCGCATGGCATTAAAAAATGCTTCCTGATCCTGATTGGTTCCCGCTTTTTCCGCCAGGTTGAACAGAGCATCGTCGGAACTGTCAAAAAACTGGGTAAGGACATTGCGCAGCCCTTTGCCGGAGACGTCCCTTAACCGAACCAATACGCTAGGCAGGCTGGGCTGACCCATCGCTCGCTGGGCCTGCAGATTCACCACCTTGTTTCCCTGTGTCATGGGATTACTCCAACCCGCTTTCGGTAATTACCAATGAAATTCTCACACCGCACATAATAGTCTCTGTCGGCGTCACCTTGTGTCAGGATTTGTCACCTTTTGTGAAGAGCGAATTTACATCACATTTCGCATCACCACGACCATTTTGCAGCCGTTTCATGTATCTCAAGGCCGCAAAAAGTGACGTATTTTGTCACTTGGGAGAAAAAGGCCGCCCATCCTGAGTTTGTTGTTATTGGCGTCTGGCAGTAAAATCACCGCCCAATTCAAACCTGCCATACGCCAATGGACCGTCATGACCATGCTATCTCCCGAATCCCTTCGCCAGTCCCGTATCGAAACGGTTGCTCACAGCCTCCGCGAGGATATCGGCAGCGGTGACATCACAGCTGCATTAATACCGGCAGACCGGGTAACCGATGGTCGCGTCATTACGCGGGAAGACGCGGTGATTGCGGGCACCCAATGGGTCGACGAAGTGTTTCATCAGGTGGATCCCTCTGTTCGACTGAACTGGCAGGTAAAGGATGGCGATAAAGTAAACGCAAACCAGGTGCTCTTCACCATCGCCGGCAACGCAAGAAGCCTGCTAACCGGTGAGCGGGCGGCCCTGAACTGGCTTCAGTCGATGTCCGGAGTGGCCACAAACTGCCACCGGTATGCGCAGTTGGTCGCCCATACCAGCGTAAAATTGCTCGACACCCGAAAGACCTTGCCAGGACTGAGACTGGCAGAAAAGTACGCCGTCACCTGCGGCGGCTGCTTCAATCACAGAATTGGGCTTTGGGATGCATTCCTGATCAAGGAAAACCACATCGCGGCCTGTGGTTCCATTGCCAAGGCGGTGGAAACAGCTCATCGCATTGCACCGGGACGCCCGGTGGAAGTGGAAACGGAAAGCCTGGACGAACTTCGCCAAGCTCTCGACGCCGGCGCGGATATCATCATGCTCGACGAGTTCAGCCTGGACGATATGCGTACCGCGGTAGGACTCGCCAAAGGCAGCTCCAAACTGGAGGCTTCCGGCGGGATCAACGCCAACACACTGGTCGCTGTTGCGGAGACCGGAGTGGACTATATTTCAATTGGCGCCCTGACCAAAGATATCAAGGCCATTGACCTATCCATGAGGCTCAACCCAATTACGTAGATCCATAGGCGGTCATGGGTTATCTTCGTTATTGATCTCGACAGAACGATCGGGCTGGCATAGAACGCAGGGACGCAGCCGTAGACAGTACAGGTAAGGAAAGCCGTGCTTGAATCAAAGGATCCGGAATACGACTATCGCCCAGTGTACCTGCTTAGCAGGGCGAGCCTGTTTGCCGTTTTGGCACTGTGTAGCCTTGCCTTTGTCGATAGGACACTGTCCTACCCACTGGCCTGGTTTCCTGCCGGATTAGCGGTTGGCCTGCTGTTCCGCCATGGCAAGCAGGCCCTGCCCGCAGTCATTCTTGGAACCGTGAGCGCGGCCCTGGTTCCAGCCAGCCTATGCTCGGACTCACTTCAGTCCGGAGTGTCGACATTCCTGGTCGCAGCCCTGTTTACACTCATACCGTCGCTTGTTGCCTGGCTGACCTACCGGCAATCCCGGAATGGCAAGCTCCCCTTACACCGTTACACAGATTTCCTCTGGTTTCTGGGCACCGTCACCCTGGCCGGGTTTGCCGCCGCCCTCCCCTACATTGCACAACTGAGCTGGGCCGCCCATGATCCCTTGCCGCCCAGTAGCGTGCTGCCCCACCTTTGGCTCAGCAACATGCTAGGCGTACTTTTGGTGGCGCCGGTTGCCATGTGCATTCAACCCTTACTAATGATCCAGACCCTTAGAAAGCAGTCGCTTGAGGGGCTCGCCTGGCTTAGCTGTCTGATGTTTGCGCTCCTCATGGCCAGCCACAACCCTATGCAGGCGCTTTACCTCATATTCCCCGTCACCATTTGGGCAGCTACCCGCTTCAGCCTCCCCGACGCCATGGCCTGCATATCAATCGCCGGAGCCTCAGCGTTGTTCTTTTCTCTCAATGTCGGTGAAAACAGCCCGGCTGACGGAAGCGCCATTCTCGCCGAAGCACTCATTACAATGATTACCGCCGTTTCCTGTTATGTACGGATTCTGCTTTGGGACCGGGAACAGATTGAAAACGGACTGGAAGACATCGTTGACCAGCGGACCCGGGAGCTTCAGCTCACCAATTTTGAACTAAAGGACGAAATATTCGTTCGCCAACAGGCCGAAAAATCATTCCAACGCTCTTCACGCCATTACCGGGCATTGTTCGAAACCGCCACTAATCCAATTGTTGTTGTGGATGAACAGGTCGTTATCCGGCAGTGGAACAGCGCCTCCGAGGCACTGTTTGGATACAGTCGGGACGATGCCATAGGCCGCAACCTGGCGAACGCATTCATCCAGGCCGAACACCAGGATGAGCTGGCGTGGAAAATCCTCAAGCTGTTCAGCAGTGGCGTGAGTCAGGACACGCTCGAAACAGAAGTGCTGAGTTTAAATGGGGAAACCCACCACATCCTGTGGAACCTGAGCCGGCTGCCCGGATACGAAGAGAACCAGCGTCGGGTCATTATGATTGGCCAGGATATTACTGAGATCCGCCATTCACAGAGCCAGCTCTACTACCTCGCCCACTATGATGTGCTGACGGACACCGCCAACCGCCGGTTGTTTGAGGACCGCTGTAAACAAGCCATCAGCAGCGCACTACGCCACCATCACCATTGCGCCCTGATCTGCCTTGATGTTGACCATTTCAAGCGAGTCAACGACACACTCGGACACGACGCTGGCGATCTGCTGCTTAAGGAGATGGCTCAACGGCTGCGCAATTGTGTCCGGCAGGAAGACACCATCGGCCGGCTCGGAGGCGACGAGTTCGCGGTCTTACTGCATCAGGTCAACGGCGCAGAAGGCTGTGAAAAGGTTGCCCGAACCATTCTGGACGCGTTGGTGCAGCCCATATCCATGCCAAACGGCGAGCTGATCATCACCTCAAGCATCGGCATTACCCTGGCACCAAACGATGCCGACAGCTATGAACAACTCCTCAAGAACGCAGACATGGCCATGTATCGGGCCAAAAAAGCAGGGCGCAACAACATTCAGTTTTTCTCCGAAGAGATGAACCGGGAAATGCTGCGCCAGATCACTCTGGAACAGGAGCTTCGCGAGGGAATCAGGAATGGGGAGCTCGACCTGCACTACCAACCCGTACTTGATGCGCGGACGGGGCACATAGAGGGCTTGGAAGTCCTATTGCGCTGGCACCACCCGAGCCGAGGACTGCTCACCCCCGAGGACTTCCTGGACGTTGCTGAACAAACCGGTCAGATGCAGGCTCTTGGCGAATGGATCTGCCAGAATGCCTGCCTCCAGGCTCGCGCCATTCAAGCCATCAGCAACAAGCCCATTAGCATTCGCATCAACCTGTCGTCACGGCAATACAACCACCCTCAACTGGCTGCCCTGTTCACCCAAACCCTAAAAGATACGCGGCTCGCCCCATCACTGGTGCTATTGGAAATTGATGAACGGATAGTGTCGGACAGCCGAAGCGACGCCAGCGAAACTCTCAGGCGACTAAAAGCCATTGGGGTCGGCCTTGTGCTGGATCGCTTCGGCAGCGGGCTCTCTTCGCTGAAGCTGCTCAGGGATTTGCCGTTTGATCAGGTCAAGATTGACCAGCAGCTGCTCCACCACGCGGTTAACGACGAAAGCTCACAGGCCATCATTCATACGCTGGTCAACCTGGCACGACAACTGTCGCTCACGGTTGCCGCCACTGGGGTAGAAACGGAAGATCAGGACTCATTCCTGCGCTCAGCTGGCTGCCACCTCCTGCAAGGCCACTTCTACTGCAAGCCCATGACCAGCAATCAGTTGCCGGAGCTTTTGCAGCGCGTAAACGGGAACGAATCTCTGGTACCCCGCGCCCAGCTCGATATTACACTGACCGACAGCGATTCACCGAACGAAGCAGACTAACCTCAGGCGCCCGACAACAGCCGGTCCATCAACTCCAACTCACGAATAAGCAGCTTACCCATATCAGCCCCACGGCCCCGGAAATGCTCCTCGGCCATGGGCGCCATACCAGACACAGTCGGCAGCGGGTGGTCAAGCTCAACCAGTACCTTCATTCGAGCCAAAAAAATGAACTGAAGCCACTGGGTAAAGTCGAGCGTGTCCACCGCAAAAGGCTGCGTGCTCTGCAACGCTTCTTCGGATGGCAACTCCTCAGCCCAGGCATCCAGGCGCCTGAGCTCCGCCTCAATCCGTAAAAGGCACTCTGCGACTTCGTTCAGTTTTTGAGATTGGTTCGCCATGGACCGGTTACCTGAGTTATCGGGATTGTGACGGGCGACTGAAAATCAGTCAGCCAACGGCTCAAGCTCCACCTGCTCGCCATGCAGTACTTTAAACAGGTTTTCGTACTGCTGGGTAAGGGCGTGCTTGGGAGCCATATGAATCAAGGGCTGGCGGCTTTGATGGGACTCTTTCATCTTCACCGAGCTAGAAAGGCGAACCGGCAATACCGGCAACCCCTCCTCCACCAGCTCTGTCACCAGTCGCCTGGGCAGGCTTGCGCGAGGCTGAAACTGGTTGGCAACGATCCCCTCAACCACCAGCTCGTCATTATGATCTTCCTGCAGGTCACGGATTTCATTAAGGATATTGTAAAGTGCCTGGCGAGAGAAATCGTCGCAGTCGAATGGAATCAGGCAGCGCTGTGCCGCAATCAGAGCGGACCGGGTGTAGAAGTTCAACGCTGGCGCCGTATCAATGTAGATCGCATCAAACGTTTCACCGAGTTTCTTCAACGCTTCCCGGAGCTTGTAGATCTTGTGCTTTGCTTCCAGCTTACGCTCAAGGAAGTCCAGCTCAGGGCTGGATGGCATAACAAAGAGGTTCGGAAACGGTGAGGCGTGCACGAATTCATCAGGCCGCCGGTTGAACACCGTGAACGACACGGTCTGCTCCAACATATCAGCAACGGTGTCCCGCAACTCACTGGCCGGTTTTCCCAGCAGGTAATGGGTGGAGTTGCCCTGTGGGTCCAGATCAATCACCAGCGTACGCTTGCCCCGTGCAGCACTGATCGCCGCCAGGTTACAGGTGATACTGGATTTACCGACACCGCCCTTCTGATTAAAAACCACTCGTCTCATATCGCCCTCGGGATACTCTCCAGAATGTCCAGGCCTGTCACGAACCTGGCTTTGTTTATCGTTATATTGTGTGCCCAGGCCTGACGATCACCAACCCATGACATCTTTGATAAAGGGAATCGTAAGCTTACGCTGCGCCTGCAGGGAATTTTCATCCAGCCGATCCAGAATTGCCAACAATTCGCCCAACTTCCTGGGAGCCCGCCGCAACACGAAGGTTGCCACGTCATCCGCCAGCACCAACCCCCGCTGCTCCGCACGCGCCCGAAGAATCGTCATCCGGTCTTCATCTCTGTAGATCCCGAGCTGAATCAACAAACCGTGCTGAAGCCGGGAGACCAGGTCTCGCAAGCCAAATGGGAGGTGCCCAGGAACATTGGAGAGACTGACCATTAACTGGTGGCGCTGGTCGAGGATCCGGTTATACAGATGGAAGACCGCTTCTTCCCAGTCCGGCTTGCCCGCAATCAGATCGAGGTCATCCAGACAAACAAGCTCTGCTCGCTCCAATCCGGTCAGCGCCTCAGCACCAAATGGCAGCAACTCTCCGATACTGACGCAGATCGCTTCTTTTCCGCGCCGCTCGGTCTCATGACAGGCAGCCTGAAGCAAATGACTTTTACCCGTGTCGGATGCGCCACACAACACGGTTACCGGAATACTGCCGGCATCACGGAAGCCCTGCTGCAGTCGAGTTGCAGCCGCGGCATTTCGGTCTCCATGAAAGTTGTCGAACCGGGCGTCGTCCCTCAACTTGACGCCAAGTGTCATCTGGGGCCCACTCAATGTTGCTTTGCCCTCCACGCACGAGTACTCCATACCACGACATAGTGGATTCCGCTCGCCACCGCCGAAGCGGCGACCAGTACAATTCCGGTTTCCCTGACCCAGTCCTGGAGCGGGAATCCGCTCAGCATGACAATAATCGCCAACACCACCAGAATCTGGACCAGGGTATTGAGCTTGCCCAGGAAACTGGGCTGCATGTCAAAACGGCCGACACCATAGTGATAGATAAGAGCGCCCACCACGATCAGCAAATCGCGCCCGAGCACCAGCACAAACAGCCACACAGGTAAAACCCCGGTCAGGGTCAGCATAAGGTAGGCGGTGGTCAGCAGCGCTTTGTCGGCCAGCGGATCAGCAATGGCCCCAAGCCGGGAGCGCCAGTTAAATCGGCGGGCTAAATAACCGTCAAAGGCGTCAGATACCGACGCGGCGATAAAGACAATCAACGCCGGCCAGTAGCTCTCGCGCCAGAGAAAAATTGCGAAGGGCAGGATCAGGATCACCCGAAGAAAGGTCAATGCGTTGGGGATCCACCACCATTGAATGGTCATGTTGATCGACAGCCCTTAGCGTTGCCCTATCATTACTGCGCCTGCCAGCGATAGTGCAGAACCGGATACAGCGCCTCAAACGCCTTCTCACTTTCATCGGCAGGCACCATCAAAGGCTGGTAGCTGAACATTGCGGCTGGCGACTCCTCAGCACTGCTGCCCTCGGTTGCTGGCTGTTCTGCATTCTCAGAATCCTGCGGCTCTGAGGCTTCAGACTCGGATGTTTCAACGGTCGCCGTCATCATGGTCACTCCGTCGCCGCGCTCAACAGCGACAAAGCGTGGATCCAGTGCAATGTACTCTTCCAGCTGGCTCAGCTCACCGGAGAACGCGACTCGCAGAGTCGCCTGCTGCTTATTCACCCGGATCGGCCCGACACTGGCTACTGGAGCCAGAGCACCCAAAGCGCGTTTCGCTGCGGCGTATGCCGGCATCGATTCCAGATTATCAAGCACGATATCAACTTGGGGCAGAGCCCCCGCATCACCGGCGGTGATGGCATAACGGGAAGCTAGCTGGTCGGCCCAGGCACCCACAACCCGTTGGGCGAGTTGCTCTGGCGATGTCGCCTCGACGGATCGGTCAGCGGTGTCGAGCCCACGGCCCTCTACGGTCCACGATGCCCGCCAGCTGTTGCGATCGAAGCTAACTCGAACCGCCGCCAAAAGATCATGCCCCAGAGTATCGGACTTCGCCCGTACAGGCTCCATGAACTGCCCCCAGACTTCCGACAGCAGGTCTCGATCAGCGGCCAGTTCCGCGGGGGGGAAGGCCAGAGGCAGCCCTCGGCCCACTGCCGCCGACTGGAAAGCCTGCAACCAGCGCTGGGAGCCAGCGCCGCCTTGTTCCGGGCTGATCAGGCGGCGACCGGAGCTGTCCTGCACGGCAACCCAGGCCAGTGTAAGTGGCCTGTTGACGCCCCATACCGGCGCATTGATCGACGACAGCGCCTGATTGACCCCAACAGCACCGAAAGTCATTCTCAGACGGGTGCCATTGCCCCCTTGGAGTAACTGATATGACTGCAGCAACGACTCAGCGTTGCCCAGCAGCTCATCGACACCTTCCTGGGCCAGAACATCGCTACTGCCCGACACCCTCAGGAATACCTGACGCAGCCCCTCTGAGTAACCGCCCTTAAGCTGACTGGGGGCCGAACCGGCAACTGGCACTTCAACGGAATAGAGTCCGTCGACCGTTACCGCAGCAGCAGGCATGGCGTACCCGAGCAGGGTCAGTAAAACAGTGAGGGAAAAGCGATACATTGTTGACATGACTGGCTGGATCAAGCGACCGATTCCTGGCATGGAGCACCCTGGAGTTCCGTTTAATGGCGCATAGGATACACCAACCCCCTTACGCTGAGTAGCAAACCTGTCAATTGCATTTGGAGCCCCTCTCCGCACCTGTTAAAATCCCGCGCTTACCTCACTGACCAAAACGGTTTCCAATACCATGAGCGACAAGAAGCCCTCCCTCACCTACCGCGATGCTGGCGTAGACATCGATGCCGGAAATGAACTCGTCAATCGAATCAAGGACACCGCCGCACGTACCCGCCGGCCGGAAGTGCTCGGCGGATTGGGTGGTTTTGGAGCCACCGTCGCCATCCCGGCAGGCTACAGGGAGCCAGTACTGGTTTCCGGCACCGACGGGGTCGGCACCAAGCTGCGCCTTGCCATGCAGCTCGGCAAACATGACACCATCGGTATTGACCTGGTCGCCATGTGCGTTAATGACCTGGTGGTGGGTGGCGCTGAACCCCTGTTCTTCCTTGACTATTACGCCACAGGCAAACTGAACGTTGACGTTGCTGCTCAGGTCGTTGCTGGTATTGGCAATGGCTGCGAACTTTCGGGTTGTGCACTTGTCGGTGGGGAAACCGCTGAAATGCCTGGCATGTACGAAGGTGATGACTACGACCTGGCCGGCTTCTGCGTAGGCGTAGCGGAGCGCAGCGAAATCATTGACGGCACCCGTGTTGAGTCAGGCGACGCGCTGATTGCCCTGGGCTCCTCAGGCCCCCACTCCAATGGCTACTCCCTGATCCGCAAGATTCTGGAAGTCAGCAGCGCAGATCTCGGCCAGAAAGTAGGCAATGTCACGCTGGCGGAAGCCCTGATGGCGCCAACCCGGATCTACGTCAAGAACCTGCTGCAGCTGCGTAAAGAAGTCGATATCCGGGCAATGTCCCACATCACCGGAGGCGGTCTGCCAGAAAACATCCCCCGCGTATTGCCCAAGGGCAGCTGTGCGGTGATCGATACCGCCAGCTGGTCACTGCCGCCAGTGTTCCAATGGCTGCAAGACGCCGGCGGGGTGGAAAGCAATGAAATGTACCGCACCTTCAACTGCGGCATTGGCATGATCATCTGTGTACCGGCAAACCAGACCCAGCTGACTCTCGACGCACTGAACAGCATGGGCGAGAACGCCTGGCAGGTTGGCGTTATTGAAACCCAGAGCGATTCCGCCGCTGCGCCTGCCGTTCGCTATGAACCGGGGTTCCTGGCCTGATGACAGCCCAGGACATCACGACGCCACGAATCGTGGTACTGGTTTCCGGAAGCGGCAGCAACCTTCAGGCATTGATTAACGCGACCCGGGAGAGGGACTTCCCAGGGGAGATCGTTGCCGTCGGATGCAACCGCCCCGACGCCTATGCCCTGGAACGGGCCAAGCAAGCCGGCATTGAAACATTCACCGTGGACCATACCCTGTTTGATTCGCGGGAAGGCTTCGATGTCGCGCTCAAAGCCGAGATCGAGCGTCACAGCCCGGATGTGCTGGTACTGGCAGGATTCATGCGCATCCTGACTGCAGACTTTGTGAGGGCGTTCCATGGCATCATGCTCAACATCCACCCTTCGTTGCTGCCTAAATACACAGGCCTGAACACCCATCAAAGGGCTCTGGATGCAGGCGACGAAACACATGGCGTCTCCATCCATTTCGTAACAGAAGATCTGGACGGTGGCCCCGTAATCGCCCAGGCCGAAGTCAATATTGCCAGTGATGACACGGCAGAAACTCTGGCCGGCAAGGTACTAACGAAGGAGCACATCCTCTACCCCATCGTGTTGCGCTGGTTCTGCGAAGGACGCCTGCAACTATTGGGTGACCAGGCGTGCTTTGATGGCCACCCCATCCCCCGCCCCATGGTCCTGTCCGCCGACTAGCCCTGTGGCCGCCCAGCCTGGCGGCCACTCCCTCTCACCCAGCTGTTACATTTCCTAACTAACGGTTTTGTCACACCAATAAATCAAAACCCAGCTAGAATCAGGGCAATACATAATCATTGTTATCCGTATTTCGCGCCAGGAGTTCTGGAATGCCGCCAGTGGAACGCCAGATTAACGGAATCTTTGCAGCCCTCACCGCCTGTCTCTTCTTGGTTATGCCGCTAATCGCCAGCGCCGCAGAAGAACAGGCGCCCGATACCATACCCCAGGCCAGCTCGGATTACCCCGACCTCATTCCTTACACGGCTTCGTTCCGGGCGTCATTCGATAAAGGTGTTGCCATTGATGGCAAGGCAACCCGGGTACTGCAGCGCCAGGAAGATGGTCTCTGGAGCTACCGTTTCAATGTCGATTCCTTTATAGCCGACATTGAAGAACGCGTGATCTTCCGCTGGGACGGGCAGCAGATACAGCCGTTGCGTTACCGCTACAGACTGTCCGGCGTATTCATTCGCGATCGGACCCGCGCCATCGACTTTGACTGGACCAACGGCGTCGCCCGTGGTGACCATGAAGGCCGCACCTTCAACCTGCCACTCAGGGAGGGCAGCCTGGACCCGCTGGGCTACCAGCTGCAGTTGCACCAGGATATTCGCGCCGGGCTGACCGAGATGACCTACCAGGTCATCGATAAGGGGCGCTTTGATGAAGACCACTTTGCAGTTATAGGCGAAGAAACCTTGAGCACACGCCTTGGGGAAGCCAGGACCGTTAAGGTTGAGAAGGTCCGTAGCGAGGGTAGCAAGCGGGAAACACTGATGTGGTTTGCCCCGGAGTGGGACCACATGATGGTCCGCCTGACCCAGCGAGAGCCCGACGGCACCACGTACGAAATTCACATTGAAAATACCAGCCTCAATCAGGACGGCTGATCAAAGCGGGCGCGTTACTGCCCCGCTTCGGCCCAGACGGCCTGAACTTCCTCGGCAATAATCTGCAACCCTCTGGCTACCTGGTCGTCATCCTGAGAATAAGTCACCCGCAGGCACTCCTCACGATGCTGCCAGCCATCCTCCGGAAGCCCCGGAAAGAAATAGTGCCCAGAAACCACCAATACGCCACGCGCCTTCAAGCGCTGATAGAGCTCCAGGCTACTGATCGGAAGCTCCGGGAACCACAGCCACAGAAACATGGCGCCTTCCGGCTTATGCACATACCAACGACACTGTTCCCCCATGGCCTCGGAAAACGCCGCCACCGCCTTTTCCATCTTGCCCTTATAGAACGGGCAGACCACTTCCCGGCTGAGGGAGAGAATCTCGCCGCTACGCACCAGCGGCTCAGCCAGCATCGCGCCAAAACTGCCGGTGGCGAGGTTCATGATCGCATTCACACTCGACAACGCCTCAATGATCGGCTCTGCCGCAATGACGATTCCGGTTCGCGCCGCCGGCAGCCCCAGCTTCGACAGACTGAGACACAGGACAATCTGGTCATTCCAGTGTGGCGTGGCATCAACAAACAGCAGGCTCGGGAAAGGCGTCCCGTAGGCACCATCAACAATGAGCGGAATATCATGGGACCGCGCCAGCGCCTCAAGCCGGGCCAGCTCCTCATCGGTCACCACATTGCCGGTCGGATTGGTGGGGCGGGATACGCAAATGGCACCGGTTTCACCGGTGACTTCCACCGCATCAAAGTCCACCCGATACTTGAACTCATGAGCCCCGGTAAAAGTAATTTCCGGCCGCACTGCCTTGAACAGACCTGACTCGATACCGGCATCGGCGTACCCGATATATTCTGGCGCCATCGGCAGCAGAATATGCTTACGACGCCCGTCGCCGTAATCGCCGCCAAACATATTGAACAGCATAAAGAAGGCCGCCTGACTCCCGTTGGTCAAGGCGATATTCTCAGGCTTCAATCCCCAGTCGTACTCCTGGTTGAGCATGTCAGCCAGCGCCGCGATGAACTGCTTTTCACCCTGAGGGGGGTCATAGATCCCAACCAGCCGGCGTACCGCGCCCTGATCCGCGGATAGCCCCTGCAGAATTTCAGAAAAACGGTCCTGGACCTGCGGAATGTGGCCGGGATTACCACCGCCCATCATGATCATGTCGTCCCCGGAAGCAAGCGCGTTTCCGAGATCTTCCATCAAAGAAGTAATACCGGCGCCGGAGGTAAATTTCCGGCCGAATGCAGAAAGTTTCATGGTTTTGGGCCGTTGCTGTCGGGTGAAAATCAATAGGTCATTGGAACTGCCCCCTATTCGAGTGTAGGGGGGGATCAGTCCTGAAGCGAGATACCGATGTTGCTGACGCCGTCGTTTGCCGCCAACGCCTTCAGTTCATCAAGGTAGGAATCCATCGGTGCACGCTGGCGCTTGAGGGACAGCACCAATTCCCGCTGAAACTGTTTATCGTCTTTCATCAACGGGTGCTGGTCCAGCAACCGCACCAGCTCATCCTCATCCAAGCCCTCACCTTCGGAGACTTCGATGAACGACATCACCGTACCGGTGGCCCACTGCGCAGCTTCGCCGGCCCGGTGCCGGTCCGGATTCAGTCGGCTGAGCAACGCCTGTTCCAATAGTCGGCAGAAATCAAAGGCGGGATGCACACCGTAGGCATCATAGGCGTCCACGTCGGGGCTCAGTGCCTCCAGCTTGGTCAGCAGCTGAGGGATAACCGCGTCGGACGGTTCCTGCAACTGCTCCCACGACAAATCCAGCAGCTGCCGCATCTTGGCGCCACTCTTCAGGCCCAGAGCCTCAGCGAAAAGCGCGTAGTTCGGGAAGCCTCGCTCAGCCAGCGCCAGCAGGAAGGTGGTCTCCCGCCAGCCCTGCAATTGTTCGACCGCCTTGAAAAACTGATTGGCATTCATTGCAACCCCCTCCCCAAAGCCAACAGAGCGCGCATCATGTTTTCGGCAACGTCACGCCAGTCTGGCCCTGGTACTTGCCACCACGATCCTTGTAACTGGTGTCGCAGACTTCATCCGATTCGAAGAACAGCATCTGGGCAACACCTTCGTTAGCGTAGATCTTTGCTGGCAGGTTGGTGGTATTGGAGAATTCCAGGGTCACGTGACCTTCCCACTCAGGCTCAAGCGGCGTCACGTTCACGATGATACCGCAGCGAGCATAGGTGGACTTACCGAGGCAAACGGTCAGTACGTTTCGGGGAATCCGGAAGTACTCGACGGTCCGCGCCAGGGCAAACGAGTTCGGCGGGATGATGCAGACGTCACTGGTTATATCGACAAAGCTGTTGTCGTCAAAGTTCTTCGGGTCGACCGTTGCCGAATGGACATTCGTGAAGATCTTGAATTCGCTGCTGCAACGAACATCGTAGCCGTAGCTGGACGTACCGTAAGAGATCACCCGCCCTTTCTCTGACTCCCGTACCTGGCCTGCTTCAAAAGGTTCAATCATGCCAGCCGTTTCGGACATACGGCGGATCCACTTATCGGATTTTATGCTCATCGGTTCTGTCTCGTGGTGAATTCGGGTGTCAGGTTATCTGGCGCAGTAGTTTACCCTCCTGCGCCTGACAAGGCCAAAATCAATCGTCGCTGATGGAAATGCTCGGGATCGGGGCGCTGAGATTGCGTTCGCGCTGCGACAGGATGGCGCTTACCCGGCGGGCAATATCCCGGTAACGCCGACCAACCTCCGAGTCAGGCTCAGCCGCCACGGTCGGATTTCCGCTATCGGTTTGCTCCCGGATGGTCAGGTGCAACGGCAGCTGGCCCAGCAGCACCGTGTTGTAGTCTTCTGCCACCCGCTCGCCACCACCATGGCCGAACAGGGCTTCTTCATGACCGCAGTTGCTGCAGATGTGGACACTCATATTCTCGACCACACCCAGCACCGGAATATCCACCTTGCGGAACATCTCAATCCCTTTTTTGCAGTCGAGCAAGGCAATGTCCTGCGGCGTGGTTACAATAACCGCCCCGGTCACCGGCACTTTCTGCGCCAGAGTGAGCTGGATATCGCCGGTCCCTGGTGGCATATCGATCACCAGGTAGTCCAGTTCATCCCAAAGAGTCTGAGTCAGCAGCTGCTGTACCGCACCACTCACCATGGGCCCGCGCCAGATCATCGGCGTTTTATCCGTTACCAGGAACGCCATGGAAATGGCCTGAAGGCCGTGTGCCTGAACCGGGATAAAATACTTGTTGTCCCGGGTCTGAGGCCGGGTACCTTCTGCAATCCCCAGCATCATGCCAATACTGGGGCCATAGATATCCGCATCCAGGATCCCGACACGGGCGCCCTCCTGGCTGAGCGCCAGCGCCAGATTCACCGCCGTGGTGGATTTACCAACCCCACCTTTACCTGATGCCACCGCAATGATGTTCTTCACCCCGGCAATGGACTGCAGGTCGCGCTGGGCCTGATGGGCACGAATGCGCTGACTCACAGTAACAGTCACATCTTCAACACCATCGACAAACTCCACCGCGTTGCCCACCAACTGGCGCAACGCACCGGCAATACCTTCAGAGGCGTAAGGCAGTTCAACAACAACCTCAACGTTGCCACTGTCATCAACCGAGACCGATTTGACCGCCTCAAGTTCGTAGAGGTCCTGCTCCAGGTAGGGGTCCTTGTACTCTCTGATGGCTGCGTCCAGGGCTTGCCGTGAAATCTCGCTCATGCCTTTCTCCAGGATTTGAAACCAGGTATTTCCGCAAAGGGTGTGCCTCTAACACACCATTTTGACCGGCATCACCTCAAACTCGATAAATTAAGGCGTTCCGGATGAAAAATTGCCGCCCGGAAGGTATCATCTGTGCCCGCTTCTGACCACAACCATTCTTGATCAAGGTTCGGACTTTTAACATGACCCAAGCGAGTGCACAGAATCAGCGCGACATCCTGGTAACCAGCGCCCTGCCCTACGCCAACGGCCCCATCCACCTGGGCCACCTGTTGGAGTACATCCAGACGGACATCTGGGCCCGCTACCAGCGAATGCGTGGTCAGAACTGTTATTACGTGTGCGCCGACGATGCCCACGGCACCGCTATTATGCTCCGGGCAGAAAGAGAAGGCATTACCTCTGAGGCTCTGATCGACCGTATCCGTCAGGAGCACCAGGCCGACTTTGCAGGCTTCCATATTCACTTCGATAACTACCATTCTACCCATTCAGAGGAGAACAAGGCGTTTTCGGAGTATATCTACCGGCGCCTGCAGGAAAACAACCACATTGCCACCCGCAAGATTACCCAGGCCTACGATCCTGAGAAGCAGATGTTCCTGGCGGACCGGTTTATCAAGGGCACCTGTCCCAAGTGCAAATCGGAAGACCAGTACGGTGACAACTGTGAAGTGTGTGGCGCCACATACACGCCGGCTGAGCTGATCAACCCGAAATCGGCGGTTTCCGGTGCCACACCGGTGGAAAAGGAGTCCGAGCACTACTTCTTCCGCCTGCCCGAATTTGCCGACTTCCTGCAAAACTGGACCCGTAGCGGCACCCTGCAACCACAGATTGCCAACAAACTGGCAGAGTGGCTGGATGCGGGCCTGCAGGAGTGGGACATCAGCCGCGATGCTCCCTACTTCGGTTTCGAGATTCCCGATGCGCCGGGCAAGTACTTCTATGTCTGGCTCGACGCCCCGATCGGCTACCTCGCCAGCTTCAAGAACCTGTGCGACCGTGAAGGCATCGACTTCGACCGGTTCTGGAACGCCGACTCCAAGGCCGAGGTGTACCACTTCATCGGCAAGGACATCATCAACTTCCACGCCCTGTTCTGGCCCTCCATGCTGCACAGTGCCGGTTACCGCACCCCTAGCGCGGTTTGGGCTCACGGCTTCGTTACGGTAAACGGCAAGAAGATGTCCAAGTCTCGCGGCACCTTCATCATGGCTCGTACCTACCTGGATCACCTGAACCCGGAGTACCTGCGGTATTACTTCGCCGCCAAACTCGGCAACGGCGTGGATGACATGGACCTGAACCTGGAAGACTTTGCCGCCCGGGTGAACTCTGACCTGGTGGGCAAAGTGGTCAATATCGCCAGCCGCAGCGCCGGTTTCGTCACCAAGCGGTTCGAAGGACAGCTTGGACAGGTTACGGAAACCGAGAAGCTGAATGCCTTCATTGAAGCCGGCCAGGAAATTGAAACGTATTACGAGAACCGCGAATACAGTCGCGCCATGCGTAAAGTCATGGAACTGGCAGACATTGCCAATCAATATGTCAACGATGAGCAACCGTGGGTGGTCGCCAAGCAGGAAGCTCAGGACGACAAACTCCAGGCCATCTGCACCAATGCCATCAACATGTTCCGGCTGCTGATGACCTACCTGGCGCCGGTGCTGCCGAAAACTGCGGAAGCATCGGAGGCGTTTCTCAACAGCCCTCTGGACTGGAACAGCCGCGCCCAACTGCTGGAAAACCACGGCATTGCCAAGTTCAAGCCGCTGATGAGCCGCGTTGAAATGCCGCAGATTGATAAAATGCTGGAAGCCTCCAAGGAAGAAGTGTCAACGGAGACCGCAAAACCGGCCGCCACAGCCAATCTCGAGCCGGTTGCCGATGAGATAGAGTTTGGCGACTTCGCCAAAGTCGACCTTCGCGTCGCCCGGATCGTGAAAGCGGAACACGTCGAAGGCGCTGATAAGCTGCTGCGCCTGACCCTGGATATTGGCCATGGTGACCGCAATGTGTTTGCCGGCATCAAATCGGCCTACAAACCGGAAGATCTGGAAGGCCGACTAACGGTGATGGTCGCCAACCTGAAACCCCGGAAAATGAAGTTTGGAATGTCCGAAGGCATGGTGCTGGCGGCCGGCCCGGGCGGCAAGGAAATTTTTATCCTTTCCCCGGACTCAGGTGCTACCCCTGGCATGCGGATTATGTAAGTTCCGCCGGAGCTCGATTTGATGACGGAATACCTGCTGATCCTGGTCAGCACCATACTGGTCAATAACTTTGTCCTGGTTCAGTTTCTCGGGTTATGCCCTTTCATGGGCGTATCCGGGAAGCTGGAAACGGCTATGGGCATGTCCCTGGCCACGACATTCGTCCTCACCCTGGCGTCGGTGTGCAGTTATCTGGCCTACACCTACCTGCTCGCTCCCCTCGGGCTGGGCTTCCTGAAGACCATCACCTTTATCCTGGTGATTGCGGTGGTGGTGCAGTTTACGGAGATGGTTGTTCGCAAAACCAGCCCGCTGTTGTACCGGGTATTGGGAATTTTTCTGCCGCTCATCACCACAAACTGCGCCGTCCTTGGGGTAGCGCTGCTGAACCTTAACAAGCAGAACAACTTCCTGGAGTCAGTCCTGTACGGTTTTGGTGCCGCCGCCGGATTCTCACTGGTGCTGGTGCTGTTTGCCGCGATGCGTGAACGCATTGCCGTGGCCGACGTTCCCGTAGCCTTCCGGGGCGCTTCGATTGGGATGATTACCGCCGGGTTGATGGCATTGGCGTTCCTGGGCTTTACCGGCCTGGTCAGCGTGTAGGATCAAGGGACAAGACTGATGACCAGTATTTTGATTGCCGTCGCCGTGCTGCTTCTGCTGGCCGTGCTGTTTGGCGGTTTGCTGGGGTTTGCCGCCGAGCGCTTTCGTGTTGAGGGCAACCCGATTGTCGATGAAATTGACGCCCTCCTGCCCCAGACCCAGTGCGGCCAATGCGGATTTCCCGGGTGCCGGCCCTATGCCGAAGCGATCGCCGATGGCGAAGCCATCAACAAGTGCCCCCCCGGCGGAGAAACCACCATCAAGGCACTCGCCGACCTGTTGGACGTAGAGCCCCAACCTCTGGATGCCGAGCATGGTATCGAGCAGGCAAAGCGGGTTGCGGTCATCCGCGAAGACGAGTGTATTGGCTGCACCAAGTGCATCCAGGCTTGCCCAGTGGATGCCATTCTTGGGTCAGCGAAGCATATGCACACAGTCATCGAAAGCGAATGCACCGGCTGCGACCTGTGTGTTGAGCCCTGCCCCGTCGACTGCATTGATATGGTCACCCTAGAATCCGATATCCGTACCTGGACCTGGGCTCCTCCCGCCAGCAAGATCATCGCCACAGACCGCCAAGAGGTACGCGCCTGATGACCAAGTTGTGGGACTTTCCTGGCGGCATCCACCCGGTTGAACGAAAAGAACTTTCTACCAGTCGCCCCATTGAATTTGCCGGCCTGCCCGATCGCCTCGTGCTGCCCTTGCAGCAGCACATTGGTGCCCCGGCGCAAGCCATAGTCTCTGTCGGCGATCACGTACTGAAAGGCCAGCTGCTGGCTCAGGTCGAAGGCCCTGTCGGCGTTCCTGTGCATGCTCCGACATCCGGTGTCGTTGAGGCGATTTGCCAGCATCCGGTACCACACCCATCTGGTATGAGTGATTGGTGCATTCTGTTGCAACCAGACGGGCAGGAGACCTGGTGCGAACGTAACCCGATTGATGACTACCGAAGTCTTGACCGTGATGAAGTATTGGCCGCCATTCGCAACGCCGGTATCGCCGGGATGGGAGGAGCGGGCTTTCCTACCAACATCAAGTTACGTCCGCCCAAGGACCGCAAGGTCAGCACGCTGATCCTCAACGGAGCGGAGTGTGAGCCGTACATCACCGCAGACGATATGGTCATGCGGGAGCGCTCAGCAGAGATTATTGATGGTCTGAAAGTCATGGCCTGGATACTCCGTCCGGAACGGTGTGTCATTGCGATTGAAGACAACAAGCCTCAAGCCATAGCATCCGTGCGAGCGGCCTGCCAGGGCACCCAGATTGAAGTAGTGGTCATTCCCACCAAGTACCCCTCTGGGGGCGAGAAACAGCTGGTTCAGATCCTCACCGGCATGGAAGTCCCCCACGGTGGTATCCCTGCGGATATCGGCGTCATGTGTCAGAACGTTGGCACCGCCATTGCCGTTGGCCGGGCGATTTTTCACGGTGAGCCGTTGATTTCCAGGGTCACCACCATCACCGGTGAAGCGGTTGCCAGACCAGGCAACGTCGAGGTACTGCTAGGCACCCCGGTGAACTACCTGCTGGAACGCGCCGGGCTCGACAACAACCAGCTGCATCGACTGGTACTGGGTGGCCCGATGATGGGCTACACACTGAGTGACACCGGTATCCCGGTGATCAAGACCAGCAACTGCGTCATTGCGGCTACTGCCAGTGAGCTTCCTGACCCAGCCCCTGAACAGCCTTGCATTCGCTGCGCCGGTTGCGCCGACGCCTGCCCCATGGACTTGCTGCCCCAACAACTCTTCTGGTACGCCAAAGCAGAAGAGTTCGACAAAGCCGAACACATCAACCTGTTTGATTGTATCGAGTGTGGTGCCTGTAGCTATGTCTGCCCAAGCTCGATTCCCCTGGTGCAGTACTACCGCTACGCCAAAGGCGAGATCCGCACCCAACAGGCCGAGCAGATGAAGGCCGACAAAGCGAGGGAACGGTTCGAGGCCCGGCAGGCAAGGCTTGAACGAGAGGCCGCCGAGAAGGAAGCCAAGCGCAAAGAGCGCGCGCGTGCCGCCGCAGAAGCTCAGGCCCAGAAAAAGGCAAACGCCGAGGCGGCGCCTGCACAACAAGCCGACGGCGATGACCGCTCCGCCAAAGCAGCCATGGTGCAAGAAGCGCTCGCTCGCAAGAAGGCCAAAACCGAAACTCCAGTGCCCGCGCCTGCTGCTGCGCAACAGCCGGACATTGATGCTTTGAAGGACCAGCTCGACAAAGCCCGCGCCAAACTGGACAACATGCAGGGGCTTCTCGACGAGGCGAGAGCAGCGGGTTCCGACACCGCAGAAAAACTGGAGCGGGCCGTCGCCAAGAACCGCGAGCGCGTTCAGCGGGCGGAAGAAGCCTTGGCCGAAGCCAATGGTGCCGAGCAACCGGTGGTACCAGCGAGCAACGGCACTACACAAACGACCGAAGCACTGGCGGTCGAAGCAGTGAACGAGAACGTTCCCGACATCACAGAGCTTCAAGAACAGCTCGACAAGGCCCAGGCAAAACTCGACAACATGCAGGCGATGCTTGACGAGGCCAGGGAGAGCGGCTCGGACACTGCGGAAAAACTGCAGCGTGCCGTGGAAAAAAACCAGCTCAGAGTCGAGCGGGCGGAGTCAGCCCTGGCCGAAGCCAAGCGCCCGAATGAAACACAGGCAACCGATTGATGATTTGTCGCAACCCTTTGATCAGGCACTAACGCACATGGCGCTTTTACAACAGTCTTCACCCCATGCCCGGGGAGCCAGGCCCACATCCAGGGTCATGCTCTGGGTTATCCTGGCGACATTACCCGGTCTGCTTGCCCAGACCGTGTTCTTTGGCTGGGGTAACCTGATCAACGTCGTTTGGTGCGTCTCGGTTGCATTGGTTGCCGAAGCGATGATGCTCAAACTGCGCGGGCGCCCTGTCAGTTTTTTCCTGAAGGACAATACCGCAGCGGTCACCGGACTGCTGCTCGGCCTCGCCCTCCCCCCGCTGGCCCCTTGGTGGGTATCCGCAGTGGCCGTACTGAGCGCCATCGTTCTCGCGAAGCAACTCTACGGCGGTCTTGGCTCGAACCCATTCAACCCAGCGATGGTGGGTTACGCACTGGTGCTGGTTTCCTTCCCCGTCGCCATGACCACCAACTGGGCCCAACCGGGCCTGCTTTGGGAGCACGCACCATCGCTCGGTGAGACCTTTACCTCAATTTTCTCCGCCCAGCACACCGCCGTCGATGCCTTTACCGGCGCTACCCCGCTGGATACCTACAAACACCAGATCGTCAGCCATACCGCCGACGAAGTCTCAGTGCTTCCGGTGTTTGGCGATGGCATTGCCCTCGGCTGGGAATGGGTCAATGTCGGCTTCCTGGCCGGAGGACTGCTGTTGCTCGCGCTTCGGATCATCAGCTGGCACATCCCGGTCAGCATGCTGGCCGCCCTCGGTTTCATGAGCCTGGCCTTTGGCAGCGATGCCGACCAATATGCGCCCCTGTCACTCCACCTGCTGGCGGGAGGCACCATGCTCGGCGCTTTCTTTATCGCCACCGACCCGGTGTCTGCGGCCACCAGCAATCAGGGCAAACTGATCTACGGCGCGGGTATTGGCATTCTGGTGTACTTGATCCGGACCTGGGGCAATTACCCCGATGCCGTTGCGTTTGCCGTGTTGCTGATGAACTTTGCCGTTCCCTTCATCGACCATTACACCCCCCCGCGCACCTATGGCCACCACAAGGCCCGCCGGGGCATACCGACCAGGAACCAGGGATAAGCCATGGCAGCTCTAGGACAGTCAATTCGACGCAGTGCCATTGGGCTCGGGCTCTTCGCGATCTTCACCGGCGGCACCATTGCCGTTACCCAATCCCTGACCGCTGAACGCATCCAGGACCAGATGGCCCGGGCTGAAGCGCGGGCGCTGTATGAAATCATTCCGCAAAGCCATCATAACAACGACATGCTCAACGATTCGGTCCAGTTACCTGCCGATGAGCGCTTTCGTTTCCCCGAGCCATTCACCGCCTGGGTGGCACGCCTGGATGGCGCCCCGGTCGGGCTCATTTTTCCAGTCGTAGCGCCCGACGGTTACTCCGGAGACATTCACCTCCTAGTGGGCGTTTCTCCCGAAGGCGAGGTGCTGGGCGTCCGTGTGACCAGCCACAAAGAAACTCCAGGACTGGGCGACAAGGTCGAACTTAAGAAGTCCGACTGGGTGCTGGATTTTAATGGCCGCTCTCTCGACAACCCGACCCTGGACGGTTGGGCTGTCGCCAAGAACGGGGGCGCATTCGACCAGTTTACCGGCGCTACCATCACCCCCAAGGCGGTGACCGGTGCGGTGAAAAACACCCTGCTATACCTCAATGCCCACCAAGCAGACCTGGCAGCCGCTCTGGGTACCTCAATCGCACAGGAGTCCCCCTGATCATGGCCACCAAGACCCCGCTTGAGATCATCAAGGATGGTCTCTGGATCAACAATCCGGCCCTGGTGCAGGTTCTTGGGCTCTGCCCGCTGCTCGCCGTCACCAGTACCGTTGTTAACGCCATTGGCCTGGGACTTGCAACACTGCTGGTCCTTATGGGCTCAAACCTCGCAGTATCCCTGATCCGCAACTTTGTCGGTGACTCGGTACGACTGCCGGCGTTTGTGATGATCATTGCCTCCTTCGTGACTTGCGCAGAGCTGCTGATGCAGGCCTACACCTACGAGCTCTACCAGATCCTCGGTATCTTCATCCCGCTGATCGTCACCAACTGCGCAATACTTGGCCGTGCAGATGCCTTTGCCTGCAAGAACCCCCCGCTGCTTGCGGTTCTTGATGGTGCAATGATGGGGCTGGGCTTCCTTGCGGTGTTGGTTGTGCTCGGAGGACTTCGGGAGTTGGTTGGCCAGGGCACGCTGTTTACCGATATGGACCTGTTACTAGGCCCCGTGGCTGCTGACTGGGCCATCCGTCCGCTTGAAAATTATCCTGACGTGCTGTTTATGATCCTTCCGCCCGGAGCCTTCGTGGGGCTCGGGCTGCTCATCGCCATCAAGAATGGTATCGATAACCATCTCAAGCAGCGTCAGGCCGCACAGGAAAAAGCACCTGTCGTGGCAGGCAGCAAACGGGTACGGGTAACCGGCCAGGTTTCCTGAGGAACAGTCAGCGATGAACAAACAGAAGCGTACCGAAATCTTTGCCCGTCTGCGGGAGGCGAACCCCAACCCGACCACCGAGCTGAATTACTCGTCACCGTTTGAACTGCTGATCGCGGTTATTCTGTCGGCTCAGGCCACCGATGTTGGAGTAAACAAGGCGACGGATAAACTGTATCCAGTGGCGAACACACCGGAGGCCATCCTTGCCTTGGGCGTCGATGGCCTGAAGGAGTACATCAAAACCATCGGCCTCTTTAACAGCAAGGCGGAAAACGTCATCAAGACTTGCCGTATTCTGATTGAACAACACGGAAGTGTGGTGCCCGATACCCGTGAGGCACTGGAAGCGCTTCCCGGTGTGGGGCGAAAGACCGCCAATGTGGTGCTGAACACCGCGTTCGGTCAACCAGCAATGGCTGTCGACACTCACATTTTCCGGGTGTCGAACCGTACCGGTATCGCCCCTGGCAAGAATGTCCTTGAGGTGGAAAAGCGATTGGTCCGACTGGTGCCCAAGGAGTTCCTGCTGGATGCCCACCACTGGCTCATCCTGCACGGCCGCTACACTTGCACCGCCCGTAAGCCCAAATGCGGCATATGCCTGATTGAAGATCTGTGTGAATTCAAGCAGAAGCGGGATTATCTCGACTGATCCCGTTTTTCAGGAAGGCCGTCAAACCTGCGCCCAAAGGCAACAGGCCTGACGGTTTCAGATCAACTGGGGATTAGCTCTGGCCCAGCATCTTTTCTTTCAGGTCTTCCTGAGCAGGGTTATCCGACAACCAGATGCCAAACAGGGCCTTCTTGAATGTCAGGTCGCCGATGGTCGCGCGAACATCACCATTCTTGAGTACGCGAACCCCCTCCCCTGGCAGGTACACCAGGTCAAAGACGTCACCTTCCTTGATCTCTTCAGCAAAGACGTTGAGGAACGCCTCGACGTCGCTCTGAATAGCGCTCAGGTCACCTCCGGTGGCACTTTCAAAGCCTTCCAGCGTGGCGGAGGTCATTTTCTCGCTGGTGATCATGCCTGAAATAATGTGCAGGGTGATCGCCTGAGGTTCATCCGCATTGATGATGGCAGTTGCATCACTGGCTTTTTCTGGCACGTACAGGCCACCAATGTACAGATCCAGGAACCACTTGGAGCGGATTCCCGCGCCATTCAGGGTCAATTCGGAATCCTGGGCCGCGTATGTGTCAGGTACGTCAACGCCGTTGACCGTCAGTGCAGAGGCTGGTGCCACAAGCGCAGCGGAAAGCATGCAGGAAGTAAGAAATGTTGATAAGGCCTTGTTCATCGTCCGTTCCTTATGAATTATTAAAGTTATCGTTGTGCTGCCGGAGTTCAAACATCCGTGGCCGGCTCGCCGATTGTATCAAGTGCTTTTGATAAGCTGACGTAACCTGGTTCTCATTTGCGGCGCAATAAAAAAACCGACCCTGAAGGTCGGTTTTTTGTCATTCCCGATTAGCCGCCCCCTTGAACGAGGACTGCCAGCAGCGACTTACTTGAACAGCATATTACCAGAAAGCCCCTCTTTTTCGAGAATCTCCCGAAGCCTGCGAAGCGCCTCAACCTGGATTTGGCGAACCCGCTCGCGGGTGAGACCAATCTCCTGCCCAACTTCTTCAAGAGTACTGGTTGGGTAACCCCGCAGGCCAAAACGACGGGACAACACTTCCTGCTGCTTATCGCTCAACTGATCCATCCAGCTCTCGATGCAGGAACACATGTTGTTGTCCTGCAGCAGGTCTGCCGGATCCATAGCCCCTTCATCCGCAACAGTATCCAGCAGCGATTTCTCACCGCTGTTACCGATCGGCGTATCGACTGAGGCCACCCTTTCATTCAGGCCGAGCATTCGCTTAACGTCTGCAACCGGCTTGTCCACCATACGGGCAATTTCTTCAGCGGAAGGCTCGTGATCCAATTTCTGAGTGAGTTCCCGCGCTGCCCGCAGGTACAGGTTCAGTTCTTTAACAACGTGGATTGGGAGGCGAATGGTGCGGGTCTGATTCATGATCGCCCGTTCGATGGTCTGACGAATCCACCAGGTGGCGTAGGTTGAGAAGCGGAATCCACGTTCGGGGTCGAACTTCTCGACTGCGCGGATCAGACCAAGGTTGCCTTCTTCAATGAGGTCCAGAAGAGTAAGCCCGCGATTCACATAGCGACGGGCAATTTTAACCACCAGACGGAGATTGCTTTCGATCATCCGCTTGCGACCCGATTCTTCACCTTTTCTGGCAAGGCGAGCGAAATAGACTTCTTCTTCCGGCGTTAATAGCGGTGAAAATCCGATTTCATTGAGGTAAAGCTGTGTGGCATCCAGTTGTTTCTGGTTACTGAGGTAACGCCCTTGGGTAGGGAACCCCCCTTTGGATTCTGACTCGTCCGTATCGGAGTCGCCTTTTTCTTCGATAGACGCGTCAACAACCTCATCTTCCGCATCTTCAATGTCCGACTCACGATCCATGATCAATTCTTCATGTTCTGCTGACATAGCTAGCCCCGCCTTTCAATGACCCTGCATTTTTCGCTTACCTATTTGTTTTTGTCGTAAGCGCCTGCTGTTTAAGCTTTTTGTTAGATTCAGGAACATTTATTCGCCTGTGGCCACAACATCTCACCTGCGACCGGCGTGATTCTTGTTGAGATAGATCCATCACAGGCCTGACGGCCATTCTCAACGGGGTGGCAGATATTGGGCGGGATCGACCGGATTGCCGTTCTTGCGAATTTCAAAGTGCAACTTCGGGCGGTCCGTTCCGCTGCTACCCAGCTCAGCTATGACTTGTCCTGCCTGGACGTTTTGTCCCTCCTGCACCAGGATGTTTCGGTTGTGCGCATAGGCGCTCAAAAAGTGTTCGTTATGGTTCACGATAATCAGATTGCCGTAGCCAAGCAAGCCACTTCCCGCATAAACCACACTACCTGATGCGGCAGCCCTGATCTGATCACCGCTATTTCCCGCGATATCAAGGCCTTTATTGACTTTGCCGGTCGTTGAGTAACCTGCAATTACAGTGCCAGGGTGTGGCCACCGCCATTCAATGTTGGAGACCACTTGGGTCCGGTCTGCCTGAGCCCCAGAACTCACCGGAGGGCGAGTCACGACCGGTTGCTGAACCGGTGCGGGCGGCCGACTAACGGGCGGCCTGGCGGCCGGCCTACTCGCCGCACTGCCGCTACTACTGGCGACAGACCCAGTCTGACCAGTGGTTGTGACAGTTCCGCGAAGGTCCAGCCGAAGAACCTGGCCTTCCCGAATAAGATAAGGAGACGTTATGCCATTGGCATTACCCAACTCCCGGTAATCTCGTCCATAACGCCAGGCAATGCTGTAGAGGGTTTCGCCCCGTTTGACCACGTGCTGTCCCCAGTACACGGGCGGGTTGTAGGAGTCATCCTGATAGATCGCGCTGGTATTACAGGCAGACAGAAAAGCAGACAGCGCGAATATCACTACCATTCGCACCAGGGACGGGAACTGGGGGGAAAAATGCAAAACAGAGCGAGAGCCGCTACGCGACGACGCGTGCAGCCTGTTTACTGGGGCCTGAACCAACCGGTGCTCCAACAACACAAATATAAAAACACCCTGTTTATTGCCAATCAGTATAAAAAATACGGTCTTGTCTAAAGTCTTGTCACTAAGCTGCTAATTTATTGCACATTTCTTGTGCAAAACCAAGTTACACTGCCGCCACGTCTGTTACTTGAAGAAACAGGCAAAATGCCCCTTGGTAACACTTCGCTTATGCATCTATATCCAAAACCAGGTCAGGGTCCGCGCCCGCGTCTACGACTCAGACGGCACCCGCCCCTGCTGCCCTAGCCATTCAATAACCAGCACAAGCACGAACCCGCCAATGGCGCAGAGAATGGCCAGCGCCAGCTGAGAAGGCACGCCCATCAGTTCAGCGTAATGCATTGGGGATATACTGTTTTGAATCAGCGGGACCTGTTCACCATGGCTGTTTAGACGCCAGCTCAGAGTTTCCTTCCAGGGCCACACCTTGTTCAGCGCCCCCACCATGAAACCGGTCAGAACAGCAAGAACCGTGTCGTGATAGCGGTGAATCGCCCAGGTCAGCACCCTCGCAATAGAGAGCAGACCAACGATACAGCCTGCAACAAACAGCATCAGGCTCGTCAGCTCCAAGCCTTTGATTGCGGCCAGAACCGGAGCATACATGCCGATCAGCAGCAGAATGAAGCTCCCCGAAATCCCCGGCAGGATCATCGCACAGATCGCCAGCGCCCCCGCGCCAAGAAACACCATCGGTGTCGGCGATACTTCCCCCGCCGGAAGCGTAGTTATCCACCAGGCGAAAGCCGCGCCCGCAACCATGGGTATCAGAAGTGGCCAGTCCAGATGACGAACCTGGCGAAACACATGCCAGACAGACGCGATGATCAGCCCGAAAAAGAAGCTCCAGATCAAAACCGGGTATTCGTCGAGAACAAAGGTAATGATGGATGCCAGAGTGCCAACACTGGTGATAACCCCTGCCAGCAGACAGACCAGGAAGGTTCCGTCACACGCGGACCAGAACGCTTTGATCCGGCCCTTTAGCAAGTCTGATACAAACGCCGCCGGAACAGCATTGACGGCGGCAAGCAGGCGGAAGTAAATGCCGGTGATGAACGCTATTGTTCCCCCGGACACTCCCGGTACCACATCCGCCGCCCCCATGGCCATGCCACGGAGAAAAACCCCTGGCAATCGCTGGCTCCGCGCCGTCTCATCCGGCTCATTCATCGCACCACGCCTCCAAGCAACGGAACAAATCTGACGGGCTCAATTTCTTCCGTGCGGAATTCATCGCCATGACGTTCAATTCGTACCAGCATCTGCGAGGACTCCCCAACCGGCGCAATAATCACGCCTCCATCCACAACCTGCTGTTTCAGCTCCTCAGGCAGCACTTTCGGTGCGGCGGTCACGATGATGGCATCAAAGGGACCTTTTTCCGGCCAGCCGATCCCACCGTCCGCATGACGGAGAAACACATTGCGTAGCGATAAAGCCCGCAAACGCTCACGGGCACGATCCTGAAGCGGCTTGATGCGTTCGACGCTGTACACTTCGTCAACCAGGTTTGCCAGTACCGCAGTCTGGTAGCCTGACCCGGTTCCGAGTTCCAGTACCTTGCGTGGCTGGGTACGAATCAGTTCTTCCGTCATTTTCGCCACAATGTAGGGCTGGGACAGGGTCTGGCCATGTCCAATCGGCAACGCGGTGTCCTCATAGGCTCGATGAGCCAGGGCTTCATCCAGGAAGATATGCCGCGGCAGGTCAGCCATCACCTCCAGCACCTGCTCGTTCTGAATACCATTGTCACGAAGACGCTGAATAAGCCGCATACGGGTTCGACGGGAGGTCATGCCGATGCCCTGAAGCTCTGCAACCATTAGTGAATCCCCCCTACCCAGTCGCTCAGCGATCCCAACGCTTCGTGACGGGTCATATCAACTTGAACCGGCGTAATTGAAACGAAGCCATCCCGTACCGCTTCGAAGTCTGTTCCAGCTCCTGCATCACCACCATCGCCCGCAGCACCGATCCAGTAGCGTGATTTACCCCTGGGGCAGGTTACCGGAACCGCGCCTTCCGCTTTACCCCGGTGGCCTAACCGTGTGACACGAAAACCGCTCAACTCGTTCCAGGGCACGTCCGGAACATTCACGTTGAGAATACTTCGGGGACCCAGGACCAGTGGTTGGCTCTGTTCCAGCAGGAGCTTGACCACCCGGGCTGCGGTTTCGTAGTGGTAGTGACCTTGATTGACCAACGACACAGCGATGGCCGGCAAGCCCAGGTGACGCCCTTCCATCGCGGCCGCGACCGTGCCGGAGTAGATAACGTCATCACCGAGATTGGCGTGCGTATTGATACCCGAGATCACCCGGTCGAACGGTTGTTCAAACAGGCCATTAACAGCCAGATGCACACAATCCGTAGGGGTGCCATCGACGGACTTGAAGCCATTGGGGTGTTGCTCGACCGTCAGTGGCCGGTTCAGGGTCAGCGCATTACTGGCCCCACTGTGGTCACGATCAGGAGCCACCACTTCCAACACCCCCAACCCTTTTAGTCCCTCATAAAGGGCAATCAGGCCGGGTGAATGAACACCGTCATCATTGGACAACAGAATACGCACAGTTTTCTCCGCTAGCCGTGAACAGGCCAGGGCCATGTTCAGGTCTGAAGTTCTTTATTATTGCCAGCTGGTCTTGGCCTGCTGGTCTGGATACTACTCAAAGACAGTTTCAGTAAACGCCTAATATGCCCTGTTTACCGATCTTCTGCGACCCCGGAATCCCCGCCACCGGCGTCCGTCAGCTCGAAAACGCTGCCGATCAATGAGGTCGCAAACTGCCCGGGCAACAGGTGAAAACGCAAAATCAGCGTGTGCTGGTCCCGCCACTCCCACGCCAAAGCCCCGGGCATCAAGGCCAATGCCCGCCGCTCGGGTTTCATCCGCGTGCTTGAAAATACCTGAGCCAACTCCGGGTGTTCGGCAACTACCCGACGCTCCAGCGTCTCCTGATCGCCAGTGGCAGTGGTACCGCCGTCACCCCACAGTGGCCCGGTTGGCGCAACGGGGTCGGGCTCCCCCTCAAACCGTTCGAGCCAGTTCCCCACCTCAACACGCTCAGCCAGGACTTCATTGAACAGCCAGGAGCGTGCTGCTGAAAAATACATTCCGTCACGGTTGCGGGATGATTGCCCTCGGCGGCCTCGATGTCGGGGGCGAGAGAAGTCCAGCGCAATAGCTCGATCCAGGTTACCGCCATCATGACCAAAGCGCTGGCGCCCGTAGTAATTCGGGCAGCCCTGTAAAGCCACCTGGTGCAAGGCGGAATCGATGGCTTCCCGGTCACCCTCAACGTCCACCAGGGTAATCATGAAGGCGTTACCGCGATGGTCGCCCCGGCGTAACTTGCGGGCATGACGATGGGCAGACAACACCGGCCAGCGCTGACTCACCTGTTCAATAAGCGTCTGGTCGCTGGCTTCCTGTCCCGGCCGGTAGAGGCTGAACCACTGGCGTGTGACCGCGTGACGATCCTTGAGCCCACAATAACCTACGTCGTGATGGCGGCACCCTGCCAACGACGCCAACTGGCGGGCGACATAATCAGTGTTGTCACCGGTCTTCTCAAGCCGCAAACAAACGTGCTCGCCGTCACCACCAACCACGAGTGCGTCGGCGCTTGTGATCTCCTCAGGGAACCCCTCCTGTCCGAGATCCTCATCAACAAAAAACGTCTCAGGTGATGCCTTGAGGACGGCCTTTGCAACGCGACCCGGCGCCGGAACCGGCCAGTCGAGGCGCCACCGCTGTTGTTCCGACATCAGGACGAAGGCTCCAACAGGCAGATGGACTGACAGGCAATGCCTTCACCTCGGCCGGTAAAGCCGAGCCGCTCTGTGGTGGTTGCCTTGACGCTGACTTGCTCCAGGCTGACGCCCAGGTCTTCAGCGATATTTCTGCGCATGGCGTCGACATGGGGCGCCATCTTCGGGGCCTGAGCAATGATCGTCGAATCCACATTCACCACCCGGTAGCCTTGCTCAGCCACCCGCGCCATCACTCGACGCAGCAGGTCCCGGCTATCCGCCCCTGCCCATTCATCGCTGGTATCAGGAAACAGGTGCCCGATGTCCCCAAGCGCCACGGCACCCAAAAGCGCGTCCGCCAGCGCATGGAGCAGTACATCACCATCGGAGTGGGCCTTAAGCGCATGGGAGTGAGGAATGTGGACCCCACCCAGGATCACTTCATTTCCGTCGCAGAACGCATGGACATCAAACCCTTGCCCTATCCGCATGTGTTATCCCCTTTCCTCTGTCGCCGCCTGCGGACAGGCTTCAAGCTGACCAAGAATAAACTCAGCCATCGCAAGATCCGCCGGTAGCGTTACTTTGATGTTATCGGGCCGGCCTTCCACAATCCGGGGGGTGGCCCCGGCCATTTCGATCGCAGAGGCTTCATCCGTGACCACGCACTGGTTTTCCACCGCCTGTTCCAGGGCCTGCTTCAGGTCACCATAGCGAAACATCTGAGGCGTCAGCGCCCGCCAAAGCCTGCTTCGATCCTGGGTGCCACAGACGTCGACGCCCTGATCTCCCATTTCGGCAACCTTCAGGGTATCGGTGACCGGCGCTGCCAATAGCCCTCCAACCGGGTGTTCAACCAGCTCAGTTACTAGCCGGGTCAAATCGTCATGGCTTACACACGGACGCGCGACATCATGGACCAGAATCCAATCCCCAGCCTGGGCGCGGTCTTCGATCGTCACAAGTGCCGACAACACCGAGTCAATCCTTTCGCCGCCACCTCTGCAGGTTATTACCCGGGCATTGTGACTAGCTTCAGTGTCTGACCACCACGTATCCGCTGAATGCAAAGGCACCACGCAGTCAATGAACAGGTCGTGCTCAAGCAATCGGGAAAGGGTTATATCGAGAAGGAATCGGCCACGGATACGGAGGTACTGCTTGGGACAGCCAGCATTCATACGCTGACCAATGCCGGCGGCAGGCACCACCAGCCAGAAACGGGGGTCATTCATAGAGATCAGTCAGGTTTTGGTTTCAACCGGGAGCGGGATTGGAGCGTCAGTGCTCCACCACCAAGTAAAATGTTTCGTCTTCTCGGATCAGGCCGAGATTCATGCGTGCGCGCTCCTCGATAGCTCCCTGCTCATTGCGGAGGTTTCGCACTTCTGCATAAAGGCGCTCATTGCGCACGGCCAGCGTCGCATTTTCAGCGCGCTGCTCAGCGATGGTCTCCTGTAGCCCCCATACCTGGGCATAGCTACCCTCACCAACCCACAGGCGTGCCTGCAGGAGGAGGATAAACACCACCATCACTGACCAAAGAACTTTCATCCCGTTTCTCTTCGTGCGTTTTATACTGACTTCCCTGTTGCTGGCGTTCCCTGTTTATCCCACCAGCAGAAATAGCAAAAAGGCCACTGATTTCCCGGCATATCCCTGCGGGGAAATCAGCAGCCCTAAGAGTCTAGCGTAGACTTAGACGTTTGGCGATGCTTAGCTTAACCCTGGCCTTTAATCTCGCTCAGGCCACGATATGGAGCTGCGCCTTCCAGCTCGCCTTCAATACGCAGCAGCTGGTTGTACTTCGCCACACGGTCGGAACGGCAGAGGGAGCCAGTCTTGATCTGCCCTGCACAGGTTGCGACAGCCAGGTCAGCAATCGTGGTGTCCTCGGTTTCACCAGAGCGGTGAGAGATCACAGCGGTGTAACCAGCATCTTGGGCCATTTTGATGGCGTCCAGCGTTTCGCTGAGGCTACCAATCTGGTTGAACTTGATCAGGATAGAGTTACCAATCCCTTTATCAATGCCCTGCTTGAGGATTTTGGTGTTGGTTACGAACAAGTCGTCACCAACCAGCTGGACCTTGTCTCCCAGTTTATCGGTCAGCACTTTCCAGCCGTCCCAGTCGCTTTCGTCCATACCGTCTTCGATGGAAACGATCGGATAGCGCTCACACAGACCCGCCAGGTAGTCAGCAAAACCGGTAGAATCGAAGGACTTGCCTTCGCCGGACAGCTGGTACTGACCGTCTTTATAAAACTCGGAAGATGCACAGTCGAGAGCCAGGGTCACATCTTTACCCAGCTCATAGCCGGCCTTTTCTACCGCTTCCTTGATTGCAGCCAGAGCCGCTTCGTTGGACGGAAGGTTTGGCGCAAAGCCACCCTCATCACCCACAGCGGTGTTCAGGCCCTGGGCTTGCAGCACTTTTTTCAGGCTGTGGAAGATCTCAGCACCAATCTGCAGTGCTTCAGCAAACGACTTCGCAGCAACCGGCTGAACCATGAATTCCTGGATGTCCACGTTGTTGTCAGCGTGCTCACCACCATTCAGGATATTCATCATCGGTACCGGCATGCTGAACTTACCGGATGTGCCATTGATGTCGGCAATGTGGGCATACAGAGGCTTGCCAAGTGAAATCGCAGCCGCCTTGGCTGCCGCCAGGGACACCGCCAGGATGGCGTTCGCGCCCAGGTTTGCCTTGTTCTCAGTGCCATCCAGCTCGAGCATGATGTTATCCAGGACGCGCTGTTCAGCAGCATCTTTGCCCAGCAGGGCTTCGCGAATAGGCCCGTTGACGGCGGCTACCGCCTTGGTAACACCTTTGCCCAGGTAACGACTGGCATCCTGGTCACGCAGTTCGAGGGCCTCACGGGAACCGGTAGAGGCTCCGGACGGCGCACAGGCCCGACCAACGGTACCGTCTTGCAGGATCACATCCGCCTCAACCGTCGGGTTCCCACGGGAATCCAGAACTTCACGGGCTTTGATGTTGGCAATTGTCGTCATGCTTTTTACTCTCCAACGCTGTCAATTCAAATCAATAATATTCGCAACCGGGGATAGTGACTGCCGGTCAGGCGGTGTCAATCGCCGGGAAACTTTTCACCAGGTCGTCAATGGCCTTGACCTGACTGAGGAACGGTTCAAGCTGGCTCAGCCGCAAGGCGCATGGGCCATCACATTTCGCATGCTCGGGATCCGGATGGGCCTCCAGGAACAATCCTGCCAACCCTTGAGACATCCCGGCCTTGGCCAGATCAGTGACCTGGGCACGGCGTCCACCGGCAGAGTCAGCACGGCCGCCTGGCATCTGCAGGGCGTGGGTAACATCAAAGAACACCGGCACATTCATCTGTTTCATGATGCCGAAGCCCAGCATGTCCACCACCAGGTTGTTGTAGCCGAAGCTGGTTCCGCGCTCACAGAGGATAATCCGGTCATTCCCGGCTTCCTCGCACTTGCGGATGATGTGCTTCATTTCCTGAGGGGCCAGGAACTGAGCCTTTTTGATATTGATCACGGCACCGGTTTTCGCCATGGCCACCACCAGGTCTGTCTGGCGACTCAGGAATGCAGGCAGCTGGATGATGTCACAAACCTCAGCAGCAGCAGCGGCCTGGTCCGGCTCATGAACATCCGTAATGATCGGCACGCCAAAGTGGCTCTTGATGTCGGCAAGGATTTTCATGCCTTCATCGAGGCCGGGACCACGAAACGAGGTAACGGATGAGCGGTTTGCTTTATCGAATGACGCCTTGAAGACGTAAGGAATGCCAAGCTTACGAGTGACCTCGACGTAGGCCTCAGCAACTTCAAAGGCAAGATCCCGGGACTCAAGCACGTTCATACCACCAAACAGAACGAACGGCTTGTCGTTGGCGATGGTGAGATCGGCGACGGTAATTTGGTTCTGAGCCATGACTATCGGTTTTCCTGTCTGATTCCGGCCACCTGCCGGTCAATCAAAACGCCGGCACGGTTTCCCGTGCCGGCGTTATCAGAAAGTCAGCCCTTGCGTCGAGCCAGGGCGGCTTCCACAAACCCCTGGAACAGCGGATGGCCATCGCGGGGTGTAGAGGTGAACTCGGGGTGGAACTGGCAAGCCACGAACCATGGATGATCCGCAACCTCCACGACTTCCACCAGGGCGCCGTCCGTCGAACGACCGGAGATGCGCAGCCCCGCCTCTTCCAGCTGAGGCAGGAAGCGGTTGTTGACTTCATAACGGTGACGGTGACGCTCGCGAATCACCTTCTTGCCGTAACACTTGGCGATGGTGGAGTCCTCAGCCAGCACACAGTCCTGGGCTCCCAGGCGCATGGTGCCACCCAGGTCGGATTCGCTGGTACGTTCTTCCTTCTCGCCACTGGCGTCAAGCCACTCAGTAATCAGGCCAACCACAGGGCTTGGGGTGTGCTCACGGAATTCAGTACTGTGGGCGTCAGCAAGACCAGCCACATGACGGGCGTATTCAATCACCGCCACCTGCATACCGAGGCAGATACCCAGGTAAGGTACTTTGTTCTCACGGGCATACTGAACCGTGCGGATCTTGCCCTCAACACCACGCTCACCGAAGCCGCCCGGAACCAGTATGGCGTCTGCGGATTCGAGGACGCCAACGCCGTCGCGTTCGATATCCTCGGAGTCGATGTAATTGATCTTGACCTTGGTCCGGGTCTTGATACCGGCGTGAAGCAGCGACTCAATCAACGACTTGTACGCGTCCAGCAACTCCATGTACTTACCAACCATGGCGATGGTCACTTCGTGCTCCGGATTGAGCTGGGAGTCAACCACAGCATCCCACTCGCTCAGATCGGCTTCGCCGGCTTCCAGGTTGAAGCGTTCAATAATGAGCTGGTCGAGACCAAACTCATGGAGCATGCGCGGAATTTCGTAAATCGTTTTGGCGTCCTGGAGAGGAATCACCGCCCGCTCTTCAACGTTGGTGAACAACGCGATCTTGCGACGGGAGCTGGCATCCACTTCATGCTCGGAGCGACACAACAGGATATCCGGCTGCAAGCCAATAGAGCGCATTTCCTTCACGGAGTGCTGGGTCGGCTTGGTCTTGATTTCGCCCGCTGTCGCAATGTAAGGAACCAAAGTCAGGTGCATGAACAGCGCCCGCTGGGAACCCACCTCGACCTTGAGCTGGCGGGTAGCTTCCAGGAACGGCAGAGATTCAATATCCCCGACGGTTCCGCCGATCTCGACCAGCGCCACATCAGCACCAGCCGCACCTTCCACCACCCGGCGTTTGATTTCGTCGGTAATATGGGGAATCACCTGAACTGTACCGCCCAGATAGTCGCCACGGCGTTCCTTACGGATGACTTCTTCGTAAACACGACCGCTGGTGAAATTGTTGCGACGGGTCATCGGGGTACGAATGAAACGCTCGTAGTGCCCCAGATCCAGGTCCGTTTCCGCTCCGTCTTCGGTGACAAAAACCTCACCGTGCTGGAACGGACTCATGGTACCGGGATCGACGTTAATGTATGGGTCCAGCTTGAGGATAGTGACCTTTAGGCCGCGTGCCTCCAGGATCGCTGCCAGGGAGGCAGAAGCGATACCTTTCCCCAAGGAGGACACAACACCGCCGGTGACGAAAATATAACGCGTCATGCAGATTCCGTGTGATTTATCTGGTTCGGTGAAGGAGGGAGATTGTCATCTCAAGATGGGACGCCAGACTACCAGAACCGCGCTGCGTTCTCAATCAAATTCCCGCTCCACTAAGATCCGCCAGCCACTCTCCGGTAGCGCCCCCTGGAACCGGGGGGACAGCCAGATCAAGCCCACGCCAATCAACTCTCCGTCAAGGGACATAAGTGGCAACCGCGCCCGCTCCCAAGGCGGAACGGCCTTCTCCTGAAGCCATTTCTTGAGGGGCTTCGACACCCCCTCTGGGTGTGCTCTGAGCCTCTCTCCGCCCTGTCGGGCCCCAACCTGAATTCTCGGTATTTGCGTATCCGCACCAGCACACCGAACAAGCGTGATGCGATACCCGCCCCACCGCAGCGGCTGCTCCGGCACCAAGGTGCTGATACCGCCTCGCGGCGGGGTACGTTCGTCGACCAGATACAGGGCTGATTGAAAGCGGCGAATGGCAAAACCGGCGCCAGCCAGCTCCGGCTCTCGATCGGCGCCAGCATTCACCAGTTCCGAAACCACCTGCGCCCAGTCTCCACGCTCTGGAACGGCAAAGCCAGATTGCGCTATCCACCAGCGTAGCAGGTTTTTCTGCTCCGCCAGGGAAAGCGACTTAAAGCCGTCAAGGCTCAGCTCCCCAGCATCACCCGACAGCTGATCAAAGCGCAGTTGCGCCAGAGTCTGAGCCAGCTCAGCCCCTTCCCGGCAGCCTTCCGAGGTCCGCCCGATGCGTACCAGAAGGTTCGGCCACCGCCCTTTCAGCAACGGCATCACAGCGTGACGAAGAAAGTTTCGGTCAAATCGCTGGTCCTGATTGCTGGGATCATCCACCCAGGCCAGCCCGCTCGTTTCGGCCCATTGTTTAAGCTCGCAACGAGGCACCGCCAGAAATGGCCGCACCAGCCACCCCTTACCCAAACGCCGTCGTGCAGGAATCCCGGCAAGGCCACCAAAACCGCTCCCCCGGACAAGACGAAACAGGACCGTTTCCGCCTGATCGTCCTGATGATGAGCCATCAACAAGGTGCCGCCGCTGGCAAGCAAACGCTCAAAGACCTCGTAGCGGGCCGCCCTGGCCCCCGCTTCCAGTCCAGCAGCGGGGCCGTCAGTCGCGCTCACGGCTACCCGCTCCACTACCAGCTCAACACCCAGCTGCTGGCAGAGTTGACGGCAGAATGCCTCGGTATCACCGGCATTGGCCTGGAGTTGGTGGTTGATATGCACAGCCCGGAGCCGAACCTGCGTACCCGACAGGCAATGCAGGACGGTATGAAGCAACACGATTGAATCGAGGCCACCACTGAGGGCAACCAGAAGAGAAGGTTCGGCCCGGAGCGCTTGAACCGGTTCGGTCAGCGCTTCGGGCCAGGAGAGATCGTCAGGACGGCGTTTACCGCCCTGTGTCATAGCGGGTCAGGCGCTCGTAACGGCGGGCTACCAGCTCATCCAGGGGCAACCGTTGCAGTTCATCCAGGCCAGCAGCCAGGGACACCTTCAGAGAGCGAGCCATTTCCTCAGGATTGCGATGCGCGCCACCCAAGGGCTCAGACACAATTCGGTCGGCCAAGCCCAGGTCCTTGAGACGGTCAGCCGTCACCCCCATCGCCTCAGCCGCTTGGGCCGCATACTCGGCACTCTTCCACAGAATAGAGGCACAACCTTCCGGCGAAATAACCGCGTAGGTTGAATACTGCAGCATGTACAGGTGGTCACAGACACCGATTGCCAGAGCGCCACCAGAACCACCCTCACCGATTACGGTGGAAATGACGGGGGTTTTCAGCCGGGACATGACCGCCAGGTTAAAGGCAATGGCCTCACTCTGCCCGCGCTCTTCCGCACCGATACCCGGATAGGCGCCCGGTGTATCAATAAAGGTCAGGATCGGCATCTTGAAACGCTCAGCCATTTCCATCAGGCGTAAGGCCTTGCGATAGCCTTCCGGACGAGGCATGCCGAAGTTACGCTTGACCTTGTCACGCACTTCCCGTCCTTTCTGGTGGCCAATCACCATCACCGGCTTGCCATCCAGGCGGGCAGTACCGCCAACAATCGAAAGATCGTCAGCGTACTTGCGGTCACCATGCAGCTCGTCGAAGTCTTCGAACATCAGGTCGATGTAGTCCAACGTATAGGGCCTGCGCGGATGACGCGCCAGACGGGCAACGTCCCAGGGCTTCAGGTCCGAAAAAATACTCTCGGTCAGGCTGACGCTTTTGCTCTTAAGCCGGTTGATTTCATCGCTGATGTTGATGTCGGTGTCATTACCGACCATGCGAAGCTCTTCAATTTTGGCTTCGAGATCGGCAATCGGCTGTTCAAAGTCCAGGTAGTTAGGATTCATGATGTTCCATCAATATGTTGCTGAGGGAATGCGCCTCAATCCAGAATTACGTTAACGATAGCAGCGCCTTCGACACCCCTAAAGCGGACATTGGTATAAGTCGGCCTGTTTCACGCTTTTCTTAATGAAAACGTAATGAAACTCGCCCTCAATCATAGACCAGTTCGACCGCCCGGTCGCCCACCAGGTATTTTAGCTCCAGTAACAGCTCATCATTTGGCTGAATGCGCCATGATTCGCCCAGTTCGATGCGCGTTTGCGCCTGATCGCTTCGATATTCTATCCATACCGGGCTGCCATCACAGCGATAGGGGCGCAGGATACCATCCAGTTTGTCCAGCATGCCATTCTGAAGCTGACTTGAAACCAGCGCCAATTTCAGCCCCTTGCTGAATTTCTGGCGGGCGGTGGCGACGTCCATCACCGTACTGACCCGCATCTTCATCTGACCGGAATAATCATCATGGCTGACCTGCCCTTCCACCACGATCACCTGGTCGGACCCGAGCAGCTCTCGATTTTCATAGAACGCCTCTGAGAACAGAGTGGCCTCGATTCGGCCGCTTCGATCGTCCAGGGTGATAAAGCACATGGTCGATCCACTCTTGGTCTTCATGGTGCGCTGTGCTACCACCAATCCGGCAACCCGCTGCGGTGATTTGTTTGGCTTGAGGTCAGCGATGGAGCAGCGAACGAAACGTCGCACCTCCCTCTCGTACTCGTCGAACGGATGCCCGGTCAGATAGAGGCCCAAGGTATCCTTCTCGCCTTTCAGCCTCTCCTTTTCAGGCCACTCCCGGACATTCGCCACATCGGCATACAGATCTTCACCGTCGCCGCCGGTCAGCATCTCACCGAACATATCGATCATACCGGCCGATTCGTTGCGGGACTGCTGGTTCGCCTGCTGCAACGCCTTATCAATGCTTGCAAACAGGTGGGCACGCCCAGGCCCCAGTTTGTCCATCGCCCCGGCACGGATCATCGCTTCCAGCGCCCGCTTGTTGACCTTCTTCAGATCCACCCGGCGACAGAAATCAAACAGATCTTTATAGGGACCGTCATCCCCCCGGCTCTCCACCACACTCTGGATCGGCCCTTCACCCAGCCCCTTGATGGCGCCGAGGCCGTAAACAATCTGGCCTTCATCATTAACCGTGAAGGTATATTCCGAAGTACTGACATCCGGCAGCACCAGATCCAGCTTCATGTTGCGGCACTCTTCGACCAGCGTCACCACCTTGTCGGTGTTCTGCATATCGGCGGTCAATACCGCCGCCATAAACTCAGCCGGGTAGTGAGCCTTGAGCCAAAGAGTCTGGTAGGACACCAGGGCGTAGGCCGCGGAGTGGGATTTGTTGAAACCGTAACCGGCGAACTTCTCTACCAGATCGAAGATATTTTCCGCCAATGACTCGGCGATATTGTTTTGCACACAACCTTCAATGAAACCAGCTTTTTGCTTGGCCATTTCCTCGGGCTTTTTCTTACCCATGGCCCGACGCAGCATGTCCGCGCCACCCAGGGTATATCCCGCCATCACCTGGGCAATCTGCATGACCTGCTCCTGGTAGAGGATAACCCCGTAGGTGGGCTCCAAAACCGGCTGCAGACCATCGTACTGATAATCCGGGTGGGGATAGGACAACGGCGCTCGCCCATGCTTCCGGTCGATGAAGTCATCCACCATGCCCGATTGCAGCGGACCCGGACGGAACAACGCCACCAGTGCGATCATATCTTCCAGGCAGTCCGGCTGAAGCCGCCGGATCAGGTCTTTCATTCCCCGTGATTCAAGCTGGAATACCGCGGTGGTCTCAGCCCGCTTGAGCATTTCGAACGACGCCGCATCGTCCAGCGGAATGGTGGCAATATCCAGCGGCGGCTTGCCCAGCTTCTCCCGCCGTGGATTGATCATGCTCAGCGCCCATTTGATGATCGTCAGGGTCCGCAGACCGAGGAAGTCGAACTTCACCAGTCCGGCTTCTTCCACGTCCCCCTTGTCAAACTGGGTCACCAGGCTGCCGCCCTCATCGTCACAGTACAGCGGCGAGAAGTCCGTGATCTTGGTGGGGGCAATGACCACACCCCCGGCGTGCTTACCCGCGTTACGGCAAACACCTTCGAGCTTGAGGGCCATCTCCCAGATTTCCTGGGCCTCCTCATCCTGTTCCAGGAAGTCCTTGAGCTGAGGTTCCTGTTCGATAGCCTTGTTGAGCGTCATGCCCACTTCAAATGGAATCAGTTTGGACAGCTTATCTGCCAGACCATAGGACTTGCCCTGCACCCGGGCAACGTCCCGCACAACCGCTTTGGCCGCCATGGTTCCGAAGGTAATGATCTGGGAAACCGCTTCCCTGCCATATTTTTCGGCCGTGTAGGCAATGACCCGGTCCCGCCCTTCCATACAGAAGTCGACGTCAAAGTCAGGCATGGATACCCGTTCCGGGTTCAGGAAGCGCTCGAACAGCAGGTCGTATTCAAGCGGATCAAGGTCGGTGATCAGCAGCACATAGGCCACCAGCGAGCCGGCACCGGAACCCCGTCCGGGCCCCACCGGCACGCCGTTGTTTTTGGCCCACTGGATAAAGTCCATAACGATGAGGAAGTAACCTGGGAACCCCATCTGGATAATGATGTCGAGTTCGAATTTCAGGCGGTCGAAGTACGCCTGGCGCTTGCTGTCGTACTCGGGGTCATCCTTGTTGAGAATGGTTTCGAGGCGCGCTTCCAGGCCTTCTTCAGACACCTGGCGGAAGTAGTCATTAATGTCCATTCCGCCTGGGATGGGGTAGTTGGGCAGGAAGTACTCGCCCATGCGAACCTTGACCGAGCAGCGGCGGGCAATCTCAACGGTATTTTCGACCGCTTCCGGAATATCTGAAAACAGCTCGATCATGTCCTCCGTACTACGAAGGTACTGCTGTTCACTGAAGCGTCGATCACGCCGGGGGTCATCCAGCGTCCGGCTCTCACCGATACAGACCCGGGCTTCGTGGGCTTCAAAATCATCGGCATTGAGGAAGTGGACGTCGTTGGTGGCAACCACCGGACAGCCCAGATCCTGGGCCAGCGCCACACTCTGGTGCAGGCAGTCTTCATCCCCTGCCCGCCCGGTACGCTGAAGTTCCAGATAATACGAATCCGGATACAGCGCCATCCAATAGCTGGCACGTTCACGCGCCAGCTCAACCTTACCTGCCAGCAGCGCCTTACCGACGTCCCCAAGCTTGGCGCCGGAGAGCGCAATCAGACCCGCAGATTTTTCCTCCAGCCATTCCTTTTGAACAATGGGCTTGCCAAAACGCTGCCCCTCGGTAAAGCCTCGGGAAATGATTTCCGTCAGGTGGAGGTAGCCATCCTGGTTGCGCGCGAGCAACGTGATCCGGAACGGATTCTCCGGTTCGTCCGGGTTGTCCAGCCACAGGTCAGCACCAATGATTGGCTTGACTCCCGCACCAACCGCCGCTTTATAAAAACGTACCAGGGAACACATGTTGGACTGCTCAGTCAGGCCAACCGCCGGCATCCCCAACTCGGCCACCCGGCCAATCAGCGGCTTTACCCGAATCAGTCCGTCCACCATTGAGTATTCGGAATGAACGCGGAGATGTACAAAAGTCTGAGCCATAACGTCGGGGTGTTCCTGCTTGTCGGGTGGTGGCGGCATTCTACCGGTTTACTGGGAAATAAGCGCCCTGAGTTGCTCTTCGGTCTGGGGGCCAAAACGGGCCTGGACCAACGCACCCTGAGGATCCACGATAAAGGTGGCGGGCAGTCCAACCGGCAGGTCCCAGCCAAAGTCAGGGCCCGGGTCTTGGGTCAGCATGGTGTAGGTAATACCCATGTCCTGGCCAAGGTCAATCAGTGCCTGGCCCTGAATGTCATCAAAATTGACCGCCAGCACGGTGACACCAGCGTCGGCGTCCAACGCATTAAGCTCAGGAATTTCCTCACGGCACGGCTTACACCATTCCGCCCAGTAATTGACCAGGACCCACTGCCCCCGCAAATCATCCCAATCCACACTACCGCCTTCGGCTACTGGCAACTGTGAATTGCCACAGCCGCCCAGTAACAGTGCCCCAGCAACCAGCAGCCCTCGAACCGACCGGTGGTTTACTTGTTTGGCTTCGGGGTATTTCACAACGGGACCTCCTGTTAGACTACCTGCCCGGTATACCATCCCGCAGGACAGGAACCCGCGCATCCTATTGCGATGACGCAAACATCCTCTGCCTGAAACGGGTGCTAAACAGCTTAGAAAAGACAGGGAACCATGACAGAACCGACCCGAATTTTCCACAACCCACGCTGCTCAAAATCCAGGCAAACTCTCGCACTACTGGAAGAAAAAGGACTTCAGCCGGAGATTATACGTTACCTGGAAACACCTCCGACCGAAGCGGAACTGAACACCATTCTTGACCTCCTGGGCGTTGAGCCGCGGCAACTGATGCGGACTAAGGAAGACCTGTACGCTGAACTGAACCTTGCTAACCCGGAACTCAGCCGGGAAGAACTGATTCAGGCCATGGCCGAGAACCCGAAGTTGATCGAGCGTCCCATCGTGATTCACGGCGGCAAAGCAGTCCTGGGCCGTCCGCCGGAAAACGTTCTTGAGATCCTCTGACGGATAGACCACACCATGCCTGAAGCCTCACCCTACGTCCTCGTGCTCTACTACAGCCGTGGCGGCCAGACCGCCGCAATGGCGAACCAGATCGCTCGCGGTATTGCCCGCCAGGCTGGCATTGAAGCCCGCGTACGCACGGTTCCGCCAGTTTCACCGGATACCGACGCCTCATTACCGGCTGTGCCAGATCAGGGCGCGCCCTACGCCACCCGGGACGACCTGAAGAATTGTGCCGGCCTGGCGCTTGGCAGTCCGACCCGCTTTGGCAACATGGCGGCGCCACTGAAACATTTCCTGGACGGTACCGGCGACCTCTGGCTGAGCGGTGCCTTGAGCGGCAAGCCGGCAGGCGCGTTCACCTCCACCGGAAGCCTTCATGGCGGACAGGAAGCCACCCTGCTGACCATGATGGTGCCTTTGCTCCACCATGGCATGGTGCTGTGCGGCGTGCCCTATTCCGAGAGCGCACTGAACACCACCAGATCCGGGGGAACTCCTTACGGCCCATCCCATTGGGCTGGCAGCGAGGAACTACAACCGCTGTCGGACCAGGAAAGAACGATCTGCCAGACCTTTGGCCACCGGCTCGCCGGGTTGGCCCTGAAACTTCGTTAAACAGGTTTAACATGCTGCAAGCACTGAACACGCCAAAAGCCCGCACCACGGCCCTACTGACCATCGCCAGCTACCTGGCACTGGTTGTCACCCTGGTGATCACCACGTTCTACCCTGCCCCGGTGGAAGGGGTATCCATCGCCCTGATTCTCAGCGTCAAACTGATTCCGCTGCTGCTGCTCGCCCTGCCGGTTCTGAGCGGCAATAACCGCGGCTACATCTGGCTCGGGTTTGTCGTACTGTTCTACTTTACCCGCTTTGTCGTCAGCAGCTGGTTGACCGAAGGGGACTGGCTCCAGGTTCTGCTGACGATTGAATCGTTCCTGCTGTTCACCTTCGCAATGTGGCACCTCAAGGTGAACCGCGCACCCGCACCGTCCACTGAATAAACGCCTGCACCGGATAACAGGACCCTGCCATGGCCGACAGCTTTCCTCCCGCCCCCCATCGCTCTGAACTCAGCCTTCGCGATGTCTGCTCCGCTTTGGTGAGCAGCCGCGAAATCAACCAGGACGATGCCGAGCAGGTGCTGACGGCCAATCTGGGGGCAGACCTCTCTGCCCACCACCCGCTGGAACTGGTCGCCAAGGCTGGCCTGAAAAGCCTGGTATCGGGCAAGGCATTGACGCTGGAGTCACTGACCCAGTGGCTGGCCGACTGGTCAGGCCAGCCTTATTACCACATTGATCCGTTGAAAATTGACACTCCGGCTATTGCCCGGGTGATGTCCTACGCGTTCGCCCAAAGGCACAAGATCCTTGCCCTGGAAATCCACCCGGCCGAAGTGCTGATCGCCAGCGCGGAGCCGTTCAAGGGTGACTGGGAAAGCAACCTCCGCCATGTCCTGCAAAAGGACATCACGCGGGTCGTTGCCAACCCGGAAGACCTGCGCCGGTATACGGTGGAGTTCTACCAGCTTGCAAGTTCTGTCAGTAAAGCCAGTAGTGGCCAGGGCGCGACCAACGGTGCCCAGAATTTTGAGCAGCTGCTGGATCTGGGGGGCAACGAAAACCCGGACGCCAACGACCAGCATGTGGTTCGTATCGTTGACTGGCTGCTGCAGTATGCGTTTGACCAGCGTGCCAGCGACATTCATATCGAACCGCGCCGGGCCATTACCCAGGTTCGCTTCCGGATCGACGGGGTACTTCACAATGTGTATGAATTTCCTGACCAGGTAGGCGTTGCCGTCACCAGCCGCCTCAAAATCCTCGGCCGGCTCAACGTCGCCGAGAAGCGTCGCCCACAGGACGGCCGGATCAAGACCCGCAAACCCGATAACAGCGAAATCGAGCTGCGTCTGGCCACCATGCCAACGGCCTTTGGCGAGAAGATGGTGCTCCGCATCTTTGATCCCGATGTTCTACTGCAGTCATTCGAGCAGCTGGGGTTTTCAAAAGACGATCAGGAGCGCTGGCAAACGATCACCAGCCACCCCCACGGCATTGTCCTGGTGACGGGCCCAACCGGCTCCGGTAAGACCACAACGCTGTATTCAACGTTGAAGCAGCTGGCATCACCGGAAGTCAATATCTGCACCATCGAAGACCCGATCGAGATGGTTGAGCCGATGTTCAACCAGATGCAGGTGCAACACAACATTGAGCTTTCCTTCGCGTCCGGTGTTCGCGCCCTCCTCCGCCAAGACCCGGACATCATCATGATCGGGGAGATCCGTGACCTGGAGACGGCGGAAATGGCCGTCCAGGCAGCCTTGACGGGTCACCTGGTAGTCTCGTCTCTGCATACCAACGACGCACCCAGCGCGATTACCCGTTTGCTGGAGTTGGGCATACCGCCCTATCTCATCCGTGCAACCGTACTTGGCATCATGGCCCAGCGCCTGGTTCGCAACCTCTGCCCCCACTGCAAGCAGCCAGGGCCAGTGGACGAGCAGGCATGGAACAGCCTGACCCGCCCATGGAAGGCACCAGCACCCAAGCAGATCTACCACCCGGTGGGCTGCCTTGAGTGCCGCAATACTGGCTATATGGGGCGCATTGGGGTGTACGAGATTCTGCCACTGAACAACAAACTGGCCAGCCAGATTACCGAACACTGTGAGCTGGAGCAGATCCGGGTGAAAGCGTACCGGGAAGGCATGAAATCCCTGCGCCTGAGCGGCGCCCAGAAGGTCGCATCAGGCCAGACCACCATTGAGGAAATCCTGAGGGTTACCCCTGAAAGTCAGCGCTAGCCGGCATCAAACCGCACTGCTGCATCAGGGTCTGCCAGCTTCTGGTATGACGCGCCATGGCCGCGTCCAGGTCTCCCCAGAGGCTGCCCGGCTGATCAACGATCAGATACCGCTGGTACCAGTTGCGAACTTCCTGAGGCATCACCGGTGACTGCATGTCCGCCAACCTCGCCATCGCCGGTATCACCGCATCCCGAAAGCGCTGTACCCGGGCCAGGTAGGGCTGAACTTCCTTGCCATAGACATTGAACAGCACCCCTTGCGCCAGCTTCGCCTGACTTCCGGCTTTGCCCTGAAAGCACAACGGCTGTCCGTCAACCCGCTGATCAATCAGCTGACTCGCATCATCAAGGCGGTGGATCAGGAGGTAGGCACTGACAATGAGCTGGCCTACCGAGTGGGTGTTCTGCCAGCGCTGGTGCACCTCGCCCAAATCATCCAGAGGCTGGAGGTAATCGCCATCCTGGATAGTTTCCAGGCGCTCAGCCACCAGGTTCAGGTCACTGACGAGTTGGGCCATGGCATCGGGTTCGGCGTCAACCGGCAAAGGCCCCTTGGCAAACGTCACCAGGGACTCCATTCCCTCAGTGCCCCAACTGGCATTCCAGTACGCCAGTGGTAGGTTGGCAATTTTGCTATCGATGGCCGCCTGCACCGCCACCTGAAGATCTTCCGCCTCAATCTCAGGTAAACACGCTCGCGCGGCGACGATGAACCGCTGCTCGTAACGCAAGCGGTTGAGGGGCTGCATGACTTTCCCCATTACCGAATTTCTTTCACCCACGACATACTGCAGATCGCAGCCGTAGAGTGACAGGAAATCCAGCATGTTGATGTCCTGCTCGGGCAGGTCCAGGCGACGGTAACGTCGGCGCGGGATCTGCTGCCCGATGGTGACGGGATCCAGCTCATAGTTCAGCTCCAGAACCCGGGCCACCCGCTCGACGTATTCATCCATCATCGGCTGAGCCTCGGAAAACGGATTACAGCCGCTGAGCAGAACCATGCTGACCGCGACCAGGACGGACGTCAGGGTTCGCAGCATAGTCAGCATGACAACCTCCATCACCTTTCCTTACAGAGGAAAACACTCCCGGAGCAAGGTATCAACGTCGTCAAAGTTGCTCATGGCAGGGCGGCCACCCTCTGGGGCTTCCCCTTCCCGGACCAGCCATGCGGTACGAATACCGACCGCTTCGGCTGCTTCCAGCTCGGCTTCCACGTCAGAAAGGAACAACACCGTCTTTGGGTCAACACCCAGTTCTTCGATAATGGCCTGATAGGCTTCCGGCTCACGCTTGGCGCCAACCCGCGTATCGAAATAACCACTGAAGCAAGGCGTCAGATCCCCTTCCTCACTGAATCCGAAAATCAGCTTTTGAGCTTTCACTGACCCGGAGGAGTAGACGTAGAGACGCAGCCCCCGCTCACTCCAAACCTTCAGGTAGTGTGCGGCATCCGGGTACACATGGCCGTGGAAATGCCCATGCTGGTAACCCTGCTCCCATAACATACCCTGCAACGCCTTGAGAGGCGTTTCCTTGCGGTCATCCTTGATCCATTGCTGGAGCACTTCAACCAAGCCATCTACATCATCCATAGCCACGCCCGTGCTATCGGAGATGGCTTTCAACTGCTCACGTACCTCAACGTCATCGTCATGGTACTCCCGGACAAATTCCGCCATATGCTCTGCAGAGTACGGGAACAGCACTTCGTGGACAAAACGAATGGAACTGGTGGTTCCTTCAATATCGGTAAGAATGACCCGAATCATCAGGCAACTCCCGCCAGTGACTCGTATTGAGGCAACTCACTGGCAATGGCCTCTCCGGTGAACTCCGCCACCCAACCGTCCGGGTTGGAAAACAGGCGAATGCAGGTGAACTCTGGTTCCGGCCCCATGTCGAACCAGTGACGAGTACCATCCGGCACGCTGATCAGGTCATTTCGCTGACACAGCACAGCATAGACCAACTCCCCCAGGTGCAGGTAGAACAGCCCCTGCCCACGCACAAAGAAACGAACCTCGTCTTCGCTGTGGGTATGTTCGTCGAGGAACTTCTTACGGAATGCATCCTTATCCGGGTGATCCGGGTTCAGGCTAACCACATCCGCTGTCTGGAAACCACATTCCGACTTCAATCGGCTCACTTCGTTGGCATAGGCCTCCAGAATCTCATCCTGGGAAGCATCCGCAGGCAGGTCCCGCGTCGACCACTGCTCAAAGCGAATCCCCTGTTCCGCCAGCAGACGCTGAATTTCTCCGGCGTCATTGGTCACACTCAGGGCAGTTTGGGGCTCATTCTGGTTAAAAATACTCAGGGTAGTCATCAGCGAATTCTCATGGTTTCCAGTTCACATTCAAAAAGAAACTCGAAGGCTTCCACATGGCGCAGGCAGTCTGCCATGGTCGCCCCCCAGGTATACAGACCGTGCCCCCGAATCAGATAGCCCGGTTGCGCCGGGTTTGCCTCCAGCCACTGCCGCACCTTGGCGGACAGCTCATCCATATCCTGGGTATTCTCGAAAACCGGGACAGTCAGCTCGGACTCATGGGTTTCAAACCCGGGAAACGCCTTTTGCAGCTCATAACCGGACAACACCAACGGTTCAGACCCAGGTAACAGACGGCTCAGCACTGTCGCCTTGACCGAATGGGTGTGCAATACCGCGCCGACGTCCGGCAACAGGTCGTAAACGACCGTGTGCAACAGGGTCTCAGCGGATGAGCGGCACCGGCTCTGCACTGGCCGCCCCGCAAGGTCAACCACCATCACATCGCCGGCTCCCAGCTGGCCTTTATGGCGCCCTGATACGGTAATGGCAACGTGCTGTGAGTCGATACGTTCGGAATAGTTGCTGCTGGTGGCTGGCGACCAGCCCTGCGCGTACAGGAAACGCCCTGCGTCCACTATGGACTGAGCGGCCTTGGCGTAGCGGGTGACATCAAACGGCATGGAGTCAGGCAAAGGGAGTCCCCTGAATGATTCGGAATAAGTCCGACCATTATAAAGCGGGCTTCGACGCCAGCATATCCCACCGGGCCTGAATCAGATCGGCAACAATGGCGATCGCAATTTCTGCCGGCGTCTTACTGGGAATTTTCACACCAATAGGGGCATGAAGACGCGCCAACTGGGATTCGCCAAGCCCCAGCGAAGCCAGCCGTTCGCGCCGCGCTCGGGACGTTTGTACCGACCCCATGGCCCCTACATAAAAGGCATCACTATTAAGTGCGGCCAGCAGGGCCATATCATCAACCCGGGGATCATGGGCCAGTGCCAGCACACCACTCCAGGTGTCACTGAAGCGTTCATTGACCAGATCGTCAGGCAAAGCCCTCACCAGAGGAACTTCACCCTGCCAGCCCCGTGAAAAGGCCTCCCGCGGTTCACACAGGGTCACATCAAACCCGGCCGCCAAAGCGAAGGATGACACATAACGGGCAACCTCCCCGGCGCCCACCAGCAGGAGTTTACAGGCGGGCGTCAAGGCGTGGAGCAGATGCCCTTCGTCCTCGACAATCCGGCTGCGGTCACCACGGCCCAGGGTTTCGCCAGTTTCCCTGGTGTCACTTCCCCCCAAACTCACATCGCCGGTGGCCAGCTCAATCCTCCGGTATACCGGCTTACGCGCCTCCATCGCCGCCAGCAGCTCCCGGATATGGGCCTGGTGGCGGCCTGGAAACAGGGGTTCAACGTAAAGGCGGATGCGACCGCCGCAGGGCAGCTGAAACGCCGCCCTGTCGTTATCGGTCACCCCATAATCCAGCAGCGCGGGCGCCTCTGGCCGCTGCTCAACACAGCGAGCCAGAAGATCCTCTTCCAGGCATCCGCCAGAGACGGAGCCACTCCAATGGCCTGACTCATTCACCGCCAACCATGACCCTGCGGGCCTGGGTGACGAGCCCCAGGTCTGGACAATGGTACTGAGCCAGACCCGCTGGCCGTCATCAAGCCACTGCTGAATGGACGACAGCACCGCCTGATGCGGGCATCCAACCACCCGATTACGCCTTCAACGGCAGCGCACGCTGACGTTGCCCCGTCAATGCGAAAAGCGCGTTGCCCAGAGCCGGGATAACCGGCGGTACACCGGGCTCACCAACGCCTGTCGGCATTTCGCGACTCTCGATGATGGCCACTTCGACCTCAGGACGCTGGTGATTCCTTAACACCTGGTAGTCATGGAAGTTGCTTTCCTTGACCGCGCCATTCTCGAACGTCACGTTGCCATAGAGCGCGGCCGTAATACCAAAGATCACGCCGCTTTCGATCTGGTCCTTGACGATATCGGGGTTGACGACCTCACCACAGTCAACGGCACAGGCAACCCGGTGAACCCGTATGTTGCCGCCTTCAATACTTGCTTCAACCACCTGGGCGACATAGGTCCCAAAGCTCCGGTGCACGGCAATGCCTCGGGCACGCCCTTCCGGCACTGGCGCTGACCAGTTGCCCAGCTCGGCAGCCCGCTCGAGTACCGCAAGGTGGCGAGGCTCATTTTGAAGGAGCCCACGACGGAACTGATAAGGATCCTGACCCAACTCATGGGCCAGTTCATCCATGAAGGTCTCTACTGCGAAACCATTGTGAGAATAGCCAACCGAGCGCCACCAGGTGATCGGCACACCGGGGTCAACATGGGTATGCCGAACCTCAATGTTGGGAACCTGATAGGGGTAATCGACCGCACCTTCAATGGCCGACACGTCCTTGGGCGTGGCCATGCCTTCCGCCATAAGGCCAACTTTACCCAAGGTGTCGTAGAGGAACTTGGGGGCCCAGGGGTACTGGGCTGGTGCCGCATTGCGCACATACCAATCCAGAATCTGGGGACCAACAATCTGGTGGTGCCAGCCTGTTAACTGGTCACCGGAGATGCTCGCTTTCATACGATGCAGCATTGCCGGGCGATAGAGCCCGTGACGGGTGTCTTCTTCCCGGGACCAGATCAGCTTAACGGGCTTCCGGACCTGATAGGCCACCGCCGCAGCTTCTTCGATGAAGTCCTGGGTCAGCCGTCGGCCAAAACCGCCACCCATGAATGTTGTATGAATATCCACATCGCCAGGAGACAGGTCGGTTACCCGGGCAACGGCGATACGCCCCAGGTCAGGCGCCTGGGTCGGGGCCCACACCTCCATCCGGTCGCCATGGTACACCGCCGTTGCATTCATCGGCTCCATGGCAGCATGGGCCAGGTATGGTTGTTCGTAGGCAACTTCCACAACCCGAGTAGCCGATTCGATAGCCCCTTCAGGATCCCCCTCCTCACGCTCGTTAACGCCGGGGTCTTCCTCAGCAGCCTTGCGATAAAACTCCATAACCGAGGCATTGGATACAGCCAGCGCCTCCTCATTGTTCCATTCGATCTTCAGCGTTTGCTGTGCTTTGCGGGCACGCCAATACTTGTCAGCGACCAGGGCAACACCACGGTCGATGGCAAACACATCCAGCACCCCAGGCATAGCCAGTGCCTGTGTCGCGTCAAACGATGCCAACTTGGCACCGTAACGGGGCGGCCTCGTCACCACGGCGTAAACCATGCCAGGCAACTCAACATCAATACCATACTGGGCGGTGCCGGTTGATTTGGCCATTGCATCCAGGCGGCCGCGACTCTTGCCAATGTATTGCCACTCTTCTGCCGGCTTGAGTGCTGGCTCGTCGGGAACCGTTTCTTTGGCCGCCAGCTCAACCAGCTGACCAAACTTCAGGGCATCACTACCATTGGGGTGCAGCACCTGCCCATTGCTGACCGAACAATCGCCAGGAGCAACCTTCCAGACCCGGGCGGCGGCACTCACCAGCATCTCCCTGGCGCTGGCACCGGCTACCCGCAAGGGCTGCCAACTGGTGGCGAGACTGGTACTGCCACCGGTCATCTGTAATCCGATAGCCGGGTTGATGTAGTCCTTACCTACGGGTGAGAAGCGCACCTGAATGTGCTCAGGAGCAACCCCCAGCTCCTCGGCAATCAGCGTAGTCAGCCCGGTGTAAGCGCCTTGCCCCATTTCGACGCGGGCGAGCGTGAAGTACACCTGGTTGTCCTGGCTCAGCTCAAGCCAGGCGTCTGGCTGCCAGCTGCCACTGTCTTCGCTGAATCCCGTGGGTGTTCCGGCACAGGCGGCAAGGTTCAGGGACACCAACAGGCCACCAGAGCTGGCCGTTGCAACTTTCAGGAAATCACGTCGGTTCATGGTCATGTCATGCCTCTCCCTGCGAGCCAGCAACGGACTGGATGGCAGCGACCATGTTGCTGTAGGTGCCACAACGGCAAATATTGCCGCTCATGGCCGCAGCGATTTCATCTTCGGTCGGGGCCGCGTTGTAAGACAACAGGTGAGCGGCGGTCATCAACTGACCTGACTGGCAGTAACCACACTGGGGCACACCATGATCAACCCAGGCCTGCTGCAACTTGTGCAACGTGGTGGAACCACTGATGCCCTCAATGGTGGTTATCTCCTGGCCTTCCACAGCACTGACGGGGGTGGAGCACGACCGTATGGGGGTACCGTTCAAATGCACCGTGCAGGCACCACATAAGGCTGCCCCGCACCCAAACTTCGTACCTTTGAGACCCAGTTCGTCGCGGATAACCCACAACAGCGGGGTGTCTGCCTCGATCTCAAACGAACGAGACTGCCCGTTTACCATCAGGCTTATGGCCATGGATTTTCTCCCTCAGCTTGTTCTTGGTATTTTTATGCACCGAATGCACGACCCGGCGTTGCAGACCTGAATTACTTGATCACATCCTCACCATTGGTACGCCGCCAGATAACCCGGTTATCGCCATTGTTCACCTGCCCGTTGGTCTGCCAGACCTCCTGGTTGCCAGCGTTGTCATAGGCTCCGTTACTATTCCAAAGCACGCGATCCTTACAACCAGCCAGGGCCAGCATCGCTACGGTAACGATCAGAATTTTTCTCACACGTTTCTCCATCTTCTGGTCAATCTTTCATACTCAGGCACAAGCCGCCGTCAGTCAGCGCCCCGTATTACGCTCACGGCTTTCGCTCTTCTGCCGTTCGCTTTTTCTAACCATTACATAAACCGCACCGGTACCACCGTGGTGTCGCTGGGCGGAGTGAAATGCCAACACCTCATCCAGCTCTGGCAACCACTTGGCAAGATAGCTTTTCAGCTGCGCAATACCGTCTGGATTGCGCTCCCCTTTCCCATGAAGGATCAGCGCAGACCGGACGCCATAATACACACAGTCCCGGATGAACCGGTACACCTCTCGCCGGGCATCTTCAACGGTCATGCGGTGGAGGTCCAATCTGGCCTCAATTGGATACTGGCCTAATCGCAGCTTGCGAAATACACCGTGCTGGACACCCGGTCGTTGCCAGCTCAATACGTCATGGCTGGTCAGTTGCTCCACCACATCAGCGGTCAATGGGTTACGGTCAACCAGGGGTTGAGCCTGCGCTGATCGCTGGCGTTCCAAATGGCCGGGCGTCAATTCCGTGGTCTTTCGGACATCCGCACGATTTGTTTTGCGAATTTTCCGTACACCTTCCATTTCTTGGAGGAAGGTCATTCGCTCTTCTTTCGTTGTCATGACAATAACCGGTCAGAATACTGTGTCCCCTGCACTTTACCACCGGGTAACGGGGCTATAAAGAAACAGGGGTGACTGCCCCCCGATACGACCAAAGGCCAAGACAGTGCAGGCCGACCTTGGTCTAAACTGGGGCTCGAGGACCCCAATCATAAAAACAATGGATCCGGCCATGACTCACTCTCCAGACAATCAACATCCGCAGAATACCCGGGCGATCATGGGATTCCTGCGCGAGCATGCCCCCTTCTCATTCATGGACGAGGCCCACCTCGCTCACTTTGCCGAACACGCCGCGCTGCGCTTTTACGCCGACAACGATGTAGTCCTGTCACCGGACGATGGCACCGTCACCGACTTTTACATCGTCAAGCAGGGCCGGATCAGGGGCGAGCGTACGAACCCCAAAAACGGCCAGGCCGAAACCACGTTCGAAATCAGCCTGGGTGAATGTTTTCCGCTGGCCGCGCTGATCGGTGAACGCCCCACCCGGACCCTACACCGTGCCAGCGGGGACACGTTCTGTCTAAGCCTGGATCATGACAGTTTTGTCACCCTGTTTTCTGAAAGCGACCCGTTCAGGGACTTCTGCCTGCGCGGCGTCAGCAGCCTGCTAGACCGGGTTAACCAACACATTCGCAGCGGAGCCATGGAGTCGATCGGCACCAGCCACTCCCTGGATGCCCCACTGGACCGCTTTGCCTTGCGTAACCCCATTGTCTGCTCCCCGGACACGCCAATCCGGAAAGCCGTGGCGTTGATGCATGAAAACAGCGTGGGCAGCATCATCATCACCGACGACGAGCGTAAGCCCATCGGCATTTTCACGTTGAGAGACCTGAGAACCCTTGTGGCAGAGGCCAGCGCCCCGCTGGAAGCCCCCATTAGCCAGGTCATGACTGCCAAGCCCACCTGCCTTCCTGCCCACGCCGATGCGTTCGAGGCCGCCATGAAGATGGCCGAGCATCATTTTGCACACGTCTGCATCAAGGACAGCGAGAACCGGCTAATTGGCGTGGTCTCAGAACGCGACCTGTTTTCATTGCAACGAGTCGACCTGGTTCACCTGGCGCGCACCATCGGCACAGCAACTCACCTGCGGACCCTGGTAAGCCTGCGCAGCGATGTGTCCAGACTGGTGGACACCATGCTCGCCCATGGCGCGGATTCGGGTCAGGTGGTCAAGATCATCACTACGCTGAACGATGTGACGGTGCGACGGGTGCTGGAGCTGAACCGCCAGCGCCATGACCCGGAAATATCCTTTACCTGGCTGACCTTCGGCAGTGAGGGTCGACAGGAGCAGACGCTGCTGACCGACCAGGACAATGGCATTCTGTTCTCCGTGCCGGATGGAATGACCGAGGATCAGGTTCGCGAAAGACTGCTGCCCTTCGCCGAGTCCGTTAACAAGGACCTGGCCGAATGCGGCTTTACGCTCTGCAAAGGCAACATCATGGCCAGCAACCCCAAGCTATGCCTGAGCGGGCGTGAATGGGACGATTGGTTTATCCGCTTCATCGACGCATCCACCCCTCAGAACCTGGTGTATTCATCCATATTCCTGGATATGCGGGCGGTTTACGGGCCCATGGGGCCCTTGACGGAGTTGCTGGATAAAGTGCTCACCCGCATCCAGAAAAATGCCTTGTTCCAAAAGATGCTGGCTGAGAACGCCCTCAACCGACGGCCGCCACTTACCATGTTCCGGAGCTTCCGTTATGCACCAGACGGCGAGCCTCACACCCTAGACCTCAAGCGCCAGGGGCTCTCGCCCTTCGTGGAGTCTGTGCGGGTGTTCGCCCTGGCTCACGGCGTTGGCGCAGCAAATACACTTGAGAGGATCGATCAGCTGGCAAAGAAAGGCGTTTTCGATACCAAAGATGCAAACGCCTGGAAAGAAGCATACAGCCTGATTCAGGCCATCAGGATGCGAGCTCACCAGGATTTGCTTGATAAACAACAGCCACTTTCAAACTACATCAACCCCGACCACCTGAACCCATTGGACCGTCGGATTCTGCGGGAGTCCTTCCGCCAGGCACAGCGGCTCCAGCAAAAGCTGGAAGTCACATACCAACTGTAGGACGCCCCGATGCTGAATTCTGTAAAGACCTGGCTGAGCCGCTATCGTCAGTCTCACCCTGAACATGGCGAAATGCCTAAGCCGAAGGCACTGCAGCAGCAACCGCTGGAACAGGCTCGTCTGGTGGTTCTGGATCTTGAGACTACGGGGCTTAACCCGGCCAAAGACCAGGTCATTGCTATTGGCGCGGTCGCCATTCGCGGCAATGCCATCGACCTCCGAGACCAGTTCGACCTGATCCTGCGCCGCCCGGAACTCGATATCACGGAAACCGTGCTGATCCACGGCATTGGCCCTGAGGCGCTCACCAAAGGCCACGAAACCGAAGATGCCTTGCTCCATCTTATTGAATGGCTGGATGGCGACCCGGTACTGGCCTACCACTCGGCCTTTGATAAAAAATTCCTGGAAAAGACCCTTCGCCAGCAGCTGGGCTATAGCATGGGACACGCCTGGCTGGATGTCGCCGAGTTGTTGCCCGCTTTTTTTCCCAAGGCAGAAACCGGCGGCCGCGGTCTCGATCACTGGTCGGAGCACTTCGGACTGCAGGCCAGTACCCGTCACCATGCCGCTGCCGATGCGATGGTTACCGCCGAACTGACGCTTATCGTCCTCAATAAGGCGCTAAAAGACGGCATCTTCACACTCTCCCAACTTGACGAAAAACTGCGTCACTGGCGCAAGCTTTCCCGCATGAAGCAGTACTAGTCAACGCCCGCAAACCGGCGCTGCTACGGCGTTTAGACCTTTTGCCAATACCGATCTGGCGGTTGACCGGTAAAGTCTGAAACTGTCAACGGTGGAAAATAATCAATAGATAAAAACCGCTAGCCGCTGTAGCACAACTCTATAAAAACGGTATTAACAACAACAAGAGAGGACTACTGTTATGTCTGGTCATAGCTACGATTCCGAGCAGTACTGGAAAGCCAATCTTCGCCTAATAATAGGCAGCTTGGTTGTCTGGGCACTCGTATCCTATGGATTTGCCATTCTCCTTCGCCCCATGCTTGCAGGGATTCATGTCGGTGGAACCGACCTGGGTTTCTGGTTCGCGCAACAGGGATCCATCCTGGCCTTTATCGTACTGATCTTCCATTACGCCTGGCGTATGAACAAGATCGACGAAAAATTCGGCGTGCATGAGGAGTAAGTACGAATGAGTCAATTTGCCATTAACCTCATGTTCGTTGGAGGCTCGTTCCTCCTCTACATCGGCATCGCGATCTGGGCGAAGGCCGGAAGCACCAAGGACTTCTACGTGGCCGGTGGCGGTGTTCACCCCGTCACTAACGGAATGGCCATCGGTGCAGACTGGATGTCAGCCGCATCCTTTATCTCCATGGCCGGTCTGATTGCTGCCGGTGGGTACGCAAACTCAACCTTCCTGATGGGATGGACCGGGGGATACGTACTGCTCGCCATGCTGCTGGCTCCCTACCTGCGTAAGTTCGGCAAGTTCACGGTTCCCGAGTTTATCGGTGACCGCTACTACAGCAGTAATGCCCGCCTGGTTGCGGTGATCTGTCTGATCGTAGCGTCCGTGACCTACGTTATCGGTCAGATGGCTGGAGCCGGTGTTGCGTTCTCCCGCTTCCTGGAAGTGGATTCAACCATGGGCCTGATCATCGCCGCTGTCGTCGTCTTCATGTACGCCGTGTTGGGTGGCATGAAAGGCATCACCTATACTCAGGTTGCCCAGTACTGCGTACTGATCGTGGCGTACACCATCCCTGCCGTGTTCATTTCCCTGCAACTGACCGGTAACCCGATTCCGGGATTGGGCATGTTCTCCACCCACACCGAGTCCGGCATTCCGCTTCTGGCCAAACTCAACCAGGTGATTACAGACCTCGGCTTCAACGAATATACCGCTGACGTCGATAACAAACTGAACATGGTCCTGTTCACGCTGTCTCTGATGATCGGTACTGCCGGTCTTCCCCACGTCATCATCCGTTTCTTCACCGTCCCTAAAGTAGCTGACGCTCGCTGGTCTGGCGGCTGGGCCCTGGTTTTCATCGCCCTGCTGTACCTGACTGCGCCGGCTGTTGCTTCCATGGCACGTCTGAACCTGATGACCACCATCTACCCAGACGGAACGAGCGCCGAACCGATCCAGTACGATGACCGTCCAAACTGGGTCAAAGAATGGGAAGTCACGGGGCTGATCAAGTTTGAAGATAAAAACGCAGACGGTCGTATCCAGCTCTACAACGATACCCCTGCTTTCGAAACAGAAGCCCAGGCACGTGGCTGGAATGGCAATGAGTTGACTGTGAACCGGGACATCCTGGTACTGGCCAACCCTGAAATTGCCAACCTGCCAGGTTGGGTCATCGGCCTGATTGCCGCCGGTGGTCTCGCCGCCGCGCTCTCCACCGCAGCAGGCCTGTTGCTGGCGATATCGTCCGCGGTAAGTCACGATTTGATCAAGGGACGCTTCAACCCGAGCATTTCGGATAAGGGCGAACTTCTGGCTGCCCGTATATCCATGGGTGTAGCCATCGTGGTTGCGACTTACCTGGGTGCCAATCCGCCGGGCTTTGCGGCTCAGGTGGTTGCCCTGGCCTTCGGTATTGCCGCAGCGTCGCTGTTCCCTGCCCTGATGATGGGTATCTTCTCCAAGCGGGTGAACAACGTGGGAGCAACAGCCGGTATGCTGTCCGGTCTGATCTTCACACTGGTGTACATCTTCATGTACAAAGGCTGGCTCTTTATTCCTGGCACCAACAACCTGGCAGATACCCCGGACAACTGGATCCTGGGCATTTCCCCGCTGTCTATTGGTGCAGTCGGTGCCGTCGTCAACTTTGCGATCGCCTTCGGCGTCTCCGCAATGACCAAGGAACCGCCTAAGGAAATTCAGGATCTGGTCGAAAGTGTTCGCTACCCCCGCGGGGCTGGCACTGCAGTCGATCACTAAGCAATAATGCAGCATCCATTAGAGTTCACTCTATAAGTTGCTGACCCCAAACGGGCTTCCTCAGTGAGGAGGCCCGTTTTTTTTAAGGAAGTTATCACTATGTTTTGGACATTTGTGGCAACGGTGTTTGCCGGCCTGGGTGCTGCCGGTATTGCACTTGGTATCCGCTCAATCACAGGCAAACGAGCCCCAAAGTGGCTTATCCCGGTGTTTGCCGGGCTCGGCATGCTGGGTTACCTGGTTCATGGGGAGTACACCTGGTTTGAGCACAAGACATCCCAGCTTCCCCCGGAAGCACTGGTCGTCGGGCAGGAGCAGTTGAAGAATCCCCTACGCCCCTGGACCTACGTGGTCCCCCAAGTGACCGGATTTACCGTGATCGATACCAACAGCATCGAAACATCACCGAACGATCGTGATGTTCACATGTTTTACCTGTACCGTTTCGAACAGTCCTATACTGATGCGGTAAGCAAGCAGGTTCACTTGCTGAACTGCGCAACCCAGGAACTGATTCCTTTGGACAACGAAGGCAACCCCCAGGTAGAGCAGCTTCGAAAGCTTGCCGATGACGACCGGCTATTTATCGCAGCCTGCTTCTGACAACCTGCCGGCCCTGGCCGGCTTCCGTATTTTCTGACAGGGTAACGAGATCGCTCCACTATGCTCAGCGGCTGGCTGTTAGTCCTCATTTCCATCACGTACATTTCGCTGTTGTTTGCCATCGCCTGGGCGGGCGACCGCCACCCGGGGCTTTACCGTAAGCGTTTTGCCCGAACCAATATCTACGCCCTGTCCCTGGCCGTCTACTTCACTTCCTGGACCTTCTACGGCGCCGTGGGACGGGCCACGCAGGAAGGCATTGGTTTTCTGCCGATTTATCTTGGGCCGTTGCTTGTATTCCTGTTCGGCGCCCCACTGATCCGGCGCATCATCTATATCAGCAAACGCAACAACAGCACCTCCATCGCTGACTTCATTGCCTCTCGCTACGGAAAATCCCAATCCCTGGCAGCGCTGATTGCCCTGGTGGCGTTGATTGGCAGCGTGCCCTACATATCACTCCAGCTGAAAGCCATATCGATGGGCTTCAATGTCCTCTCAAGCCCAGACCTCTCCGACAATACATTGCGCCAATTGCCCTGGGCCGACTCTGCCTGGTATGTCACTCTGGTTCTGGGCGCCTTCACGATCCTGTTCGGAACACGGCACCTGGAGTCCACCGAGCACCACCGGGGCATGATCCAGGCTATCGCCTTTGAGTCGTTCATCAAACTCCTCGCCTTTGTCGCCGTCGGGCTCTTTGTCGGCTTCAGTCTCTACGACGGTTTTGGTGACCTTTTTCACCAGGTATCCCTGGCAGGGTTCACCAGCCAGCTCACGACAGGCACCTTTGACTCCACCGCTTTCCTCACCCAAACCCTGGTAGCCAGTCTTGCCATTCTCTGCCTGCCCCGACAGTTTCATGTCATGGTGGTTGAGAATACCGACCACCGGGACTTCAATGTGGCGCGCTGGGCCATGCCCGCCTACCTTCTGATTGCCAGCGCCTTTGTCATTCCCATCGCTGCAGCAGGCCTGCTCTCCCCTGGCGCCGAAAGCAGTAACCCGGACACACTGATTCTGACCCTCCCCGTGGTTGCTGGTGAGCACTGGCTTGCCATCCTGGCGTTCCTTGGCGGGGTTTCAGCCGCTGCAGCCATGGTTATCGTCTGCTCCATTGCGACCGCAACCATGGTGAGCAACGAAATTGTGATGCCGGCCTTGTTGAAATTCTTCAGGCCACGCATGAATCAGCGCGACGACCTCAGCCGCCTGCTGTTGAGCATTCGCCGCATCGCCATTGTCGGGGTCTTGTTGACAGCCTACGGGTTCTACCGGCTAGCAAGCGCAGACTACAGCCTGACAGCCTTCGGGCTGCTTTCGTTCGCCGCTGCAGCGCAGTTTGGCCCGGCACTCGTCGGCGGGACACTCTGGCGTAACGGAAATCACACTGGTGCTTTCTGGGGACTGCTGATTGGCTTCCTGATGTGGTTTTACACCATGTTGATTCCTGCGCTTGAGTCCACAGGCTGGCTCAACGTCAACCTGATTGAGAACGGCATCCTGGGCCTGGAGTGGACCCGCCCCACCGCGCTGATGGGACTGGAGATGGACCGGATCAGCCACGGGATTATCTGGAGCCTTGGGCTGAATACGGCGATCTATGTTTTCCTCTCCCTGGTCACCCGGCAGCGGGTCCGGGAAAAAATCCAGATTGCTTCGTTCTTCCACGACCCACAGCCACGGGCCGAAACCCCACAGCACCAGGCCTGGGAAGGCGAGATCCTGACCTCAGACCTGCAAGCCCTGGCCGACCGTTTCATGGGTGAAGAAAAGGCCGACGCGCTATTTCGTAACTATGAGCGCCGCAACGCCATTCGGTTGTCACCACAACGGCCGGCCTCCACCCATCTCATGAAATACATTGAGCGGCAACTGGCCTCAGTTATTGGCGCGTCCACCGCCCGGGTAGTGTTGGAGTCCACCCTCACCGGCCGGGACATGCAGATCGAGGACGTCGTCAGCATTGTTGACGAAGCCTCTCAGGCCATGACGTTCAGCCGGGAACTGCTACAGTCCGCGATTGAAAACATCAGCCTGGGCGTCGCGGTGATCAATCATCAGCAACAGGTGGTGGTCTGGAACCAGCGTTACCTGCAACTATTCTCCTATCCAAGAGGGTTTGTCCGGGTCGGGCGCCCGATTGAGGAGCTGATGCGCTACAACCTCACCAGCTCAAACCTGCCTGCGCGCAAGATCGACGAGATTATCGAGAACCGCAGTGAAAGCATGCGCAACGGCGAGCGGGTTTCTTACGAGCGGGAAAGGCCCGACGGAACGGTCATCAAGGTCGAAGGCAGCCCGATTCCAGGGGGAGGCTACGTGACCACATTTCAGGATATTACCGCCATGCGTCGTACCGAGTTGGCCCTGAAAGAAACCAACATTTACCTGGAGCAACGGGTCAAGGAGCGTACTCAGGAACTGCAGGTCATTAATGAACAGATGCTCAAAGCGAAATCGGTGGCTGAACAGGCCAACCAGAGTAAAACCCGGTTTCTTGCATCGGCCAGCCATGACCTGCTTCAGCCACTCAACGCCGCTCGCCTGTTTACCTCAGCGTTGTCGGGAAAAACCCATAACCCGGAAACAGCGGAATTGGTAGAGCATATCGACAGTTCACTGAGCGCTGCCGAAGAAATCATCAGTACCCTGCTTGATATATCCAAGCTGGATGCCGGCGCCCTGGAACCGATGATCAGCCGCTTTCCAATCAGCGATATGCTGCGAAATCTGACCACGGACTTCTCAGCCATTGCTGCCGACCGGGGTCTACAACTGAACGTCGTCACCAGCAGCGCCTGGGTCCGTTCAGACGCCAAATTACTCAGGCGGGTAATCCAGAACCTACTGTCCAATGCCATTCGTTACACACCCACAGGAAAAATTCTGCTGGGCTGCCGGCGATTGAAGGGCTTCCTGCGAATTGAAGTCTGGGATACCGGCCCCGGCATTCCCGAAGACCAGCTGGCCCACATTTTTGAAGAGTTCAAGCGACTGCAGCATGGCCAGGACAGCAAAGGCTTGGGGTTGGGGCTGGCCATTGTCGACCGTATCAGCGGAATGCTGGATCATCCGGTGAATGTGCATTCGATACAGGGCAAAGGAAGCGTTTTCAGCATTACCGTCCCTATCGCGCCCTGCGATGTCCAGAAACCCGCCGAACCTAGCCAGAAGGCCCCTCCACGAGGCGTCTCTACGCTCAGGGGCTTGCACGTACTTTGCATTGATAACGATGCCAAGATACTTCAAGGCATGCAGGCGTTGCTGACAAACTGGGAATGCCGCGTGACGGCCGCAGAAAGCCTTGAAGACGCCCAATCCAAGCTGGGCAACACAGCCCCCGACATCATCCTGGCGGACTACCAGCTGGACAATGACAAGAATGGCCTCGATGCCATGGATGCCATCCGCTCCACCCTGAAGCCAGACTTGCCAGGCATTCTCATTACCGGTTACCTGGGGGCAGAGGTTAAGGAGGATGCACTTGTCCGTGGCTATCAGGTTCTATATAAACCGGTTAAACCAGCGGCTCTAAGAGCGCTGGTCAACAAGTTACTGAAACAGCGAAGACCATGACCGGATCGTCAAGCTACATACACGACAACCCATTCAAGAAACTTCGATACCTCATCATTGATGACTTCGAAAGTTTCCGGCTGTCGATGCGCCAGATGCTCCGTTCTTTTGGCGCCGAACACATTAACGTCGCCAACAATGCCGCCGCCGCCATACAGCGCTGCACCTATGAGCATTTTGACGTTGTCCTGTGTGACTACAACCTCGGCGAAGGCAAGAATGGTCAACACATTCTTGAGGAGCTGAGGCATAAGAAGTTGCTGAAACGAGCGTCTCTTTTCCTGATGGTTACCGCGGAAACCTCAAAGGAAATGGTGATGGGCGCACGGGAATACCAGCCGGACGCCTACCTCACCAAGCCAATCAACCGGGCCATGCTGGAAAAGCGACTTGTCAGTCTGGTGGAACAACGCCGCGCCCTGCTTCCGATCAACCGGGCCATTGACCTGGAGAACTACCCGGAAGCCATTACCCTGTGCCTGCAATCGATACCCAGATTTCCCCGCTATAAGACCTGGCTGCTGAAAACCCTGGCCGACCTGTATCAACGGGTGGGCGATCTTAGCCATGCGGGAAAGATCTATGCCGACGTTCTGGCACAACGGGACCTGTCTTGGGCGCGCCTCGGAAAAGGCAAAGTCCTGCTCGCAGATCAACGCTTTGATGACGCAATAGAGGTACTGAAAGCGCTGGTGGAGGATCATCCCGACTATATGGAAGGGTATGATCTGCTGGCTGAAGCGCAGACCCAGCAGGGGCGTTTGGCTCCCGCCCAGAAGACCCTGCAAAAGGCCACGGAACTCTCTCCCCATGCACTGCTTCGGCAAAAACAGTTGGCGACGGTAGCCCAAGCCAATCACGATATGACGACGGCATCCCAGGCCTGGCGCAAGACCGTCCAGCTCGGTGCTCATTCCATCCATGACCAGGCCAGCCATTACCTGTCACTCGGTTCGGTACTGTGCGAGCTGAGTGATGGCGACACCAGTGACACCGGCCAGGCACAGGCCAACGAAGCCCGATCCGCGCTCGCCAGGATGCAACAACGATTCCCTGATGTACCGGAAGCTTCCGTGAGGAGCCAGTTGATTGATGCGCGACTGTCCGCTGGCCAAGGACAGATCACGGAGGCAGAGCAAGCGCTGTCGTCAATCGCCAATGAGCTGGCCGACCTGGACGAACTGTCGGCCGATGTAAGCCTCGACTACGCCCGGACCCTATTCCGAATAAACCACGCCGACAAGGCGAGATCGATTCTGGGCAGACTGGCCCAACGCTTTGAGCATGACAATCAGGTTCTTCAGCAAATTGAAGCCCTCTTTGACGAGCCAGTCGGGTTCCGCCAGAAAATGGAGGCCCGGAACCTAAACAAGTCCGGCATCCAGGCCTTTGAAGAAGGTAGCCTTGACGGCGCTGCCGACGCATTTCGAAGGGCGTTAAGCATTGTCCCTTCTCACACGGCCCTGAACCTTAACCTGGTTCAGGTGCTTATGAAGCAGTACCACAGCGGGGGCGATCGTCAGGCTTGCCTCACCGAGTGCCAGACTTGTCTTGCCAGGGTAGCCAACCTCCCCGAGCAACACCGCCAATACCCTCGCTACAAGGCGCTGGTGAAAAAGCTGGAGTCTCTACAGCCATGACCGACAACGTTTCAAACAACAGACGAGCCGAAGCGAAAGAGCAAGCCATCGACTTTTCCATGGTTATCGCTTCAGCCGTTCACGACATGAAAAACTCCCTGGGTATGCTGCTTAATTCGCTGGACGAACTCCGTCACGAGCACTCGGAAAGCCTTTCGGACAGCCGTAGCTTCAACACTCTTCAATATGAGGCAGAACGAGTTCACAGTGACCTGGTTCAGCTGTTGGGAATCTATCGACTCGGCGAACAAACCCTCTCAGCGCACATCGAAGAGCACTTTGTCCCCGACTTTCTCGCCAGCCAACTGGCACGCCACCGCCCTCTCCTCACAGGCCACGATATCGCGTATGACATCGTTGCCGACGATATCAATGGCTACTTCGATGATGATTTATTGATTGGGGTACTCAATAACACAGTGAACAACGCCATTCGCTATACCCGTACCCGGGTTCGACTGACGGCACGGGAACAGGATGGGTATCTGGTCATTGGGATTGAGGACGATGGGGAGGGGTATCCTGAACACATGCAGAAAGATGGCCCCGTGAGCTTCAGGTCACTCAACTTCGCCAGCGGCAGTACCAGCCTGGGTCTGTTCTTCGCATCTTCCGTCGCCAGCCTTCACCGCGACGGAGATAGAAGTGGATTCATCCGCGTACGTAACGGTGGCGAGCTTGGGGGCGGCATCTTTGAGATATGGCTACCCTAAGGGGAGAACGCTCATAGCGCCAAAAGGAACTCCCTCACACATTCCCGCGTTTGCCCGGGACCGGTGGAGCCATCAAGTGTAAAGTCAGGGTCGGGGGTGTTAGTCTGCCCCCCAGGAAACAGCACCCTTGGTGCTGATACCCGTGCTATCAACTACAGTACAAAACACGGATGTTCCGGTGTTGCCGTGATTTGGTGGAGGAAATGAATAGTGTCACGCGGTCACGCTCTGATTGTTGACGACTCATCCACGGCCCGAATTATGCTGTCCCGGCTTCTTGAACGGGCAGATCTCACCACGAGCAGTGTGGCATCAGCGGAAGAGGCCTTCCCTCTGCTGGCAAAGAACTCGTTCGACATCATCTTTCTGGACCACCTCCTTCCCGGCATGAACGGCTTCGAGGCGCTGAAAAAGCTGAAGGGGCAGCCGGAGACGAAAGGCATCCCGGTATTCATGTATACCTCTCAGAATGCTGAACGCTATCGGCGGGAAGCCAAAACACTGGGTGCGGCAGGAGTTGTCGGCAAACAGATTGATAGGGCTCAGCTTCTTCGTACTCTGGACGGCATCCTGGATTCCGCCGCGCTCACCGAGCCAGCCGCCGAGCTTTCAGCAACATCCCCTGCCCCTTGGTTGGCTGACGTGTCCCAACAAAGTGCCAACAGCCTGTTTGGACGGATGTCCACCCTTGAAGTTGCCTTTGAGGAAAATGACGAGGAACTGACCAGCTTGCGACACTCCGTGTCTGCCCTTCAAAAGCAGTTTCATGAAGAGCTTCACAGTCAACGAGCCAAACTCCGCATGATCAGCTTCGCCTCTTTCGCAAGCGTTGTACTGCTGCTCTCGCTGGTGGTCTGGCAGTCGCGCCATCTATCCCAGCTTGAAGACCATGTGTCCCAGTTAGAAGACCAGGTTGATGAACAAATGAGCCTGCTACATCGAATTGTTGCTGGCATGGTCGAGCTTATAGAGAAGGAGCCCTGAAGGGTTGCACTCCGTAGTGTCGCTAGGCTCCGACGTCCTGCGCCTGCCGTTGGCAGGCTGGTCACATGGGGGCCGAGGTAGTGGACAGTTGGACCTCGATCCAAAATAAAAAACCCCAGCACATTGCTGTACTGGGGTTTCGGTATTAGGAGCCTGACGATGACCTACTCTCACATGGGCAACGCCACACTACCATCGGCGCAGGACTGTTTCACTTCTGAGTTCGGGATGGGATCAGGTGGTTCCAGACCGCTATGGTCGTCAGGCAAAACTGATGATCACTGGGTAAGGATGAGAAAGAGCTTAGCGATTTCGCGTTATCCGCAATTGTCTTGGGTGTTATATAGTCAAGCCGCACGAGCAATTAGTACTGGTTAGCTCAACGCCTCACAGCGCTTACACACCCAGCCTATCAACGTCCTGGTCTTGAACGGCTCTTAAGAAGGCTCGAGGCCTTAGGGAGATCTCATCTTGGAAGGG